>NZ_OANT01000007.1 GCF_900096995.1 Acinetobacter puyangensis | reverse complement strand
AAGTCCCAACTAACACCCTGTTTTTCAACAAGTTTTAATCTGCATCACCGCCGATGGATGTGCATTCTACAGCATTCACATACCAACGCAACCCCCTTTTTTATCTTTTATCATCATACGCACTTTTTTTGACCTCTTTTATCACAAATGCATAATTAATGAACAATTTCTAACGAGTTTTCTTCAATTTGCTTTAATTAAGTGCTTTTTTACTGACTGATTGACTCTAATGTTCTGCCTTTCGTTTCTTCACCCAAGATCAGAACCACCAATGCCACTGCCATTAACACAGCGGTAAACATGAGAAATACATTATGGAAACTATTGGGCAAGTCCATCATGCCGGTCACTACAATGGGTGCGCAAATACCACCGATACGGCCAATTGCAGAAGCCCACCCCGAACCAAAGGCACGGATATTCGTCGGATATTGCTCTGGTGTATAGGTATAGACCACACCCCACGCACCTAAGTTAAAGAAAGATAATAGACAGCCCCACACGATAATCATGATTATTGAGCCAGCATTGCCAAAGAAATAAGCACACACAGCGCATGCTGCAATAAATCCAGCCAAGGTAAATTTACGCCCAAATTTTTCCACACACCAAGCAGCTGCAAGATATCCCGGTAATTGTGCCAAGATCATGACCAACACATATTCAAAAGATTTGACAATGGTATAGCCTTCTTGCACCAAAAGACTGGGTAACCAAGTAAATATACCGTAATAGGAATAAACCACACCAAACCAGATCAACCACAGCATCAGTGAGCGTTTCCATAAGGTTGTTGACCAAAGCTGGCGAAAAGAAACGTCATGTTGTTTTGCAACAGGAAGTGCTTTTATCTGCTGAATCACTGGCAAGCCTGCCTGTTTTTCCATTTTACAGACAATCTGATGCGCTTCTTGTAAACGACCGCGATTAATCAAATAAGGAATAGATTCCGGTACTTTTTTCCAAATCACGAATACATAAAGTGCAGGTAAACCGCCAATTAAAAAAGCAGCATGCCAGCCAAACTTTGGAATAAAAAAGTAGGAAACCAGTGCTGCGACCAGCCAGCCCAAGCCCCAGAAACTCTCCAGTAATACAATAAAACGACCACGAACCTGTGCCGGAATATATTCACTGACCAGAGACACTGCAACAGGTAACTGTCCGCCCAATCCCAGACCGACAATAAATCTAAACACCAATAGCCAAGTCAAATTGGGCGCAAAGGCACAAAGTGCCGTTGCAATACTATAAATAAACAGGGTTACGGCAAAAACAGTTTTTCGGCCGATTTTGTCGGCAACGCCACCCGCCACCACTGCACCGATTGCCATACCGACAAAAGTCAGACTGACGATAGATGCTTTTTGTTTGGCGTCAAGAGACCAATCCGCAGCCAGTTCAGTCATGATAAAAGAAATCATGCCTGTATCCATGGCATCGAACATCCAACCCAGTCCAATCATCCACAATAAGGTGTAATGGAATTTACCGACTGGAATACGCTGTACCCGACTGATTAAATCCATAAAATTTCCCCATCAACCATAGATTGGATTGTTTAAGCAAAAATCTTGCTCAAAAGATAAAACATGTGACGTATTAATGCTCATCTGTTGAAGATGCAGAACTTTCATCATCTTCCTGATAAATAAATTTAGGCATTTCCAGACCAAAATAGATGGCAACCACACGTAAAGTGAAACCAAAAATCAAAGTAAAGATCACCGTCGCTTCAAGGTTTAAATGTGCGTACTGGAAACAAATCCAATAAAATACTACAGCAGCGAAAGAGATACTGGCGTAGAGTTCCCGACGAAATACGAGTGGGACATCATTACACAAAATATCACGCAAAATACCGCCTGACACCCCGGTTAATACGCCTGCGACCGCAGCGACCACAAAGCCATGTCCCATCTGAATGGCAATCTGGCATCCAATAATGGTAAAGCCTATTAAACCCAGTGCATCTAGCAACAGGAAAATATTGCGTAAATGCTTCATCCATTTGGCAATGATAATAGTAAATAACGCAGCAAAAGTCGTCAGTACCAGATACTCGGGATGCTTAACCCAAGTTAAGGGATAATGTCCCAACAACACATCACGGACTGAACCACCACCAAGTGCCGTGACACTGGCAATCAAAATGACACCAAACCAATCCATGCTACGACGACCTGCGGAAAGTGCCCCGGTCATTGCCTCAGCGGTAATGGCTATAATATAAATAATGGTCAGCAACATGCGTTACATCATCAATCTTTTTAAAATTACGCTATTGTAGCCGAGTTTAGCTAAAAAGTAGTTAGAGATAGGTCGCACAGCATTGTTTAAATTTTTTACCTGATCCACACAAACAAGGTTGCTTCATGCTCAAGGATATTTCTACAGTCGGATCCAGAAAATACCATCGTCCATCTATACACGTAAAGGTGGATAATTCATGATGAAACTGCCGTCCCGCACTTGTCAGATAATACGCTTTAAATTCAACCTGCGCATGATTTTTATCAACTTTGGGATGATGCTGAATAATGTCTAGTCCATCCCATCGAGTTTCTTCACTCCATTGTCGCATTGCGTCTTGATCAAGTAATTTTTGCTGGGCAGGAACGGTCGTTGCCACAATATAGGCAATATTTTTCAGCACATAAGCCGCATACCGTGATCGCATCAATTGTTCGGCATTTTCTGGATACTGCTTATTCGCATGAAAAGGCTGGCAACAGTTCTCATAGTCTTGACCAGATTGACAAGCACATTGTTCAGACATTTTAGTTACATCAATATGGATAAAAAAGAGACCACATTATAAAGAATATAAGTGATCTCTGGAGAAAGTAAAAATATATTAGACGCTTAAAGTTAATCCAATGGATTACCAATAATATTACTAATAATTCCTTTCATGATGCGTTCACCATCTTCATGACGCAGTTCTTCATACCATGCGGCAGTTTCTGCCTCATCTTTCATATGGGTTACATCACAGCGTTTACGTGCACGTAATACCAGTTCATTGGCTCGAGGACTACGCACGTCCTGATAACGCTGTAAGGCATCGGCAATGCTGTTGCTATTGATTTGTAAGGAACGGGTTAAGTAAATGGCATCTTCCAACGCCTGACATCCACCTTGCCCAATATCCGGTGTGGTGCTGTGAGCAGCATCACCCAGAATGACACAACGACCTTTGTACCATTCATAGAATGGTTCAATATCATGAATTTCTACGCGGTTGGTTCTTTGTGGATCAATTTGATCAATCAATTTCTGTACCGGTTCACACCAACCGGCAAAATATTCTTTTAATAAAGTTTTATATTCAGCCTTATCATTGCCCAAGCCTACCGGTAACGGCACATCAAAGAAGAAATAAAACCGATTGCCTGCAATTGGCATTAAAGAAACACGTTTACCTTGGCCCACAAAGGTTGTCCATTGGTCGGCTGGTGCAATGCTTTCATCGATTTCAACCAGACCATTCCAATTGACATAACCGGCATAGCGACGTTCAACTTTTTTACCCAGAATATATTCACGGGCAAAGGAATGCGTGCCATCTGCACCAATCAATAAGTCCGCTTCGACTTTGCTATCATTAGACAGTTCCGCCGTAATACTATCGCCATGATCTTCAATACCAATCAGACGAACACCAAGATGAATGTCTTCACGCCCAAATTCATCCATCAGCATATTTTGCAATTCGGCACGCGATACCGGATAAGGACGCTGACCGACTTCATCAATTAAAGACTGAATACCAAATTGCGTCATCACATCATTACTTAAACCATCAACATAGGCCATACGGTCCATGATACCGCCCAGTTTTTCAACCTGTGTCTGTAATCCCAGATAGTTTAAGCACTTGACCCCATTTGACCAGACAGAAATGGCTGCACCCACTGGAAGAATTTTTTCAACTTGTTCATATACTGTGACGTCATGCCCATATTTTTTAAGCAAAATACCTGCTGATAACCCACCAATTCCTGCGCCAATAATCACGACACGCATATGCTTCTCCAATGCTCTATCAACTTAATTTTTAATTTACAACTTCAATCCCTACAAAAAACATGCCATTTCAACCATTTTGCTAACAATGTATAATTTAATTGTTAACAAAATATGATTTCCCTGAAAAATACAGTTGCTATCAGATGTGTCATTGAACAAAATTTGATAGCATTACCTCGTTCTTTCGGACTGACATACATTGGATTGATTTATGGCAACCTTACTTGCTCCAGAATTTACTATACCTGAAACGCTTCTTCCTTACACCAACCTTGCAGACGAACGTCTAGGTACTGCAATCGTTAGCTGTTCTGATCAATTCTTTGCTGAGGCAAAGCGCATGCTGCAATTTACTGCGCCAATTTTTGTTGAAGACAAATTTGATGATCATGGTAAATGGATGGACGGATGGGAAACACGTCGTAAACGTGAAACAGGTTATGACTGGTGCATTATCCAACTGGGTGTTGCCGGAACAATTCAGGCTGTAGATATCGACACGACTTTTTTTACAGGGAACTATCCTGCATCTGCATCATTAGAGGGCTTTTATGCACCAAATGGTGACATTGAAAACGCACAATGGCAGAGCATTTTACCCAACAGCTTACTGGGTCCAAGCCAACATCATGTTTTAATCAGTCAAAATGCACAACAAGTATTTACCCATGTTCGTCTGAATATTTTCCCTGATGGGGGTATTGCCCGTTTAAAAATTTATGGTCAAGTACAAATTCAGGCGCAACGTACCGATGAAACACTGGATTTGGTGGCCTTAAGAAACGGTGGCCGTATCATCGCTTTCAGTGATGCCCACTTTGGTCATCCACGTAATCTGATCAATCCGGGTCGCGGCATTAATATGGGTGATGGCTGGGAAACCAAACGTCGTCGTGCACCGGGCTATGACTGGAGTATTATTGCATTGGGACAAGCAGGTAAAATCGAAAAAATTGAGATTGATACCGCGCATTTTAAAGGCAATTTCCCGGCACAGGTATCTATTCAGGCCACCTATATTGAAGATGCAACCGATGCACAGCTGATTCCGCAAAGTATGTTCTGGACTTACTTACTGGAAGCACAGCAAATGCAGATGGATCATATTCATGAATATCTAAATGAAATTCTGGCCCATGAAAAAATCTCCCATATCCGTGTCAATATGATTCCTGATGGTGGCATCAGCCGTATTCGCCTATGGGGTAAATTGGTATAAGAGAGCAACATGAGCAATCTAATCGTAGATGTACAACCACTCAGTAAAGATAACTTTGCCGAATTCGGCGAAGTGATCAGTTGCGAAAATAATGATTTTTTCTATATTAATGATCAGCATACCGAACGCTATCATGCTTTGGTCAATACAGAAATCATCGGAGATGCCAGAGCTGGTATCAGTATTTTTCGTAATATCAAAAAAACTGAGCTACCGCTGCAAATTCATATGCTGGAACGCCATCCCAATGGTTCACAGGCATTTATTCCCATGCAGGGACAAAAATTTTTAGTTGTGGTTGCGCCTGCGCTTGATGCTCAGACACCAGATATTCACCGTGTACGTGCATTTATCAGCAATGGTTATCAGGGCGTAAACTATCGGGCTGGCACTTGGCATCATCCACTGCTTACATTTGAAGCACCGAGTGATTTTGCTGTCGTCGATCGTATCGGCACAGGACATAACTGTGATGTATATCAGTTTCCTATACATGTCACAATTATGTCCTAATACCTATCACTTTACCCATAGCCCTATGGGTAAAGTATCTATTGCACGGTATCTGCCACTTCCTTAAGCATAGCCTGTTGGCCACCCAAACCGGTTGTGGTGAGATACCAGTTGCCCGCATTCAAATAGATGATATGACCATTTTTAGCGGCTTTGGTGTTTTGAATAATCCGATTATTTAATGCCTGTTGTGCGCCATCTGTTTTATTACTAATCGCAGCGCCCCGATCCATAACAAATAAATAATCTGGGTCTTTTTCGGCAATAAACTCATGTGATACCGACATACCATGCAATCCCACCTTAATCTCCGAGTCAATTGGTGTAAAACCATATAAATCATAGATCATTCCAAAGCGGGAACCCGGTCCATACGCCGAAAATTTATTATTATTGACCAAAATCATCAATGCGGTTTTGCCTTTGGTCTTTTCTTTTAGTGCAGCAATATCTTGATCAAGTTGTTGTAATTGTTGTTCGGCTTCCGGTGTTTTATCCACCATTTTGGCAATGGTCAGGGTTTGTTGTTTAAATGAGTTAAAAAAGTCGGCATTATCAACTTCATTAAAATAAGTAGGTGCAATTTGTTTCAATTGATCTAGCATTTTTTCCATGCGCGCGCCCATCACAATCAATTGTGGTTGGGTTGCCAAAACACGTTCCAGATTAGGTTCTTTGGCTGTACCCACATCTGCATACTTTTCATTTGAAAATGCCTGTAATGCGTTAGGTAATGGCGTACTGCGAGTAACAGCAACCACTTTATCGCTTGCACCTAATGCCTGAATTGTACTAAGCGCATTGGTATCTAGTACGGCAATACGCTGGAGATCAACAGGCAGTGTAATTTCACCTGCTTTACTGTCAAATGTTTGCGTGGTTTCATTGCTTGTCTGCTGTTGTGCAGTATTTTGTTGTGGATCGGCTTTATTACACGCTGACAATGTCATAACACAGGTCAGTGCAAGCAATAGCTGTTTTAATCTCATATCAAACTCCTAGCTAATAAAATATAGCCCTAATTTATGTCCCTGAATCTGTTGAATCGGAATGTTAAAATCAAAGATCTCAGCGAGTATTTTTTCATCAATAATGTATTCAGGACGTCCCTGATAACATAGTTGCCCATCTTTCATGGCAATGATCTGATCGGCATACACTGAGGCAAAATTAATATCATGAATCACCATCACTATGGTTTTGCCATGATTTACCGATAAATCTTTTAATACCTTCATGATTTGTGCAGAATGCTTCATATCCAGATTATTGAGTGGCTCATCCAGCAAGATATAATCTGTATCCTGTGCCAACACCATCGCAATATAGGCACGTTGACGCTGCCCACCAGACAATGTGGTCATCGGTTTATGCCGCATCTCATATAAATCCATATAACGCAAAACCCGTGCAATAATCTGCTTGTCCTCTGCATTCAGACGACCTTGCGAATAGGGAAAACGGCCAAAAGCCACTAGATCCTCAATACTCAAACGCAATTCGGTATGATTGGATTGCTTTAAAATTGCCAATTTTTTGGCGATATCTGCACTTTTTAATTGTAAAATTTCTTCGCCATCTAGCAGGATTTTGCCTTCATCTGGTTGAATCAGCCGGCTAATCATGGCCAATACTGTGCTTTTCCCTGCACCATTAGGACCAATAAATGCAGTGAACTGTCCTTCTGCAATGGTCAAGGAAACATCGTTAACCACACGTTGCCCGTGATAGCCCTTGCTGAGATTGCGAAGTTCTATTGCCATCGTCTATTTTCCTTTAACAAAATCCAGAAGAAATAAATACCACCGATAAAATTAATAATGACGCTTAATGTCGTTTTAAAATTAAGCAGATGCATCACTACAAATTGACCAATCGTTAAAGACAGAATACTGACCAGCATGATGCCGACCAACAAAATCCGATGTTGATGGGTTCTAAAAATTTCCAACGTCAAATTCAATACCAGCAATCCCAGAAACATCATGGGGCCCGCCAATGCTGTAGCCGATGCCAGTGCCAATACCACAAATATCAGTAAAATCTGACTGGTACGATCATAATCCAGTCCCAGATTAAGCGCGTGTTCACGCCCCAGTGCCATCACATCAAGCCGATGATGATATTTAATGCTGTAATAGAGAATCGGTAAAATAGTGATGCAAGCCAACATGACCAGTTGCATTTTTACCGCATTAAAACTGGCAAATCCGGCATGCATCGCCACCTGAAACTCATTTGGGTCAAGCAGTACCTGAAAAAACGTGGTCATGCTATCGAATAATGTGGCACAAATGAGGCCGACCAATAACAGAAAATAAATATTTTCTGCCGCAACTTTTTTGAAAATAAACCAGTAGAGTAAAAATGCAAAGATCAGCATGGCAAATAGACTTAGCGCATAGTCCAGCACAAAATGCATCGATAACAATGCACTACTGCCAAATAGATAAATCACTAAAGTCTTGGAAAGTTCGTACAGTTTATCTAGCCCGAGTACTTGAGGGGTCACAATACGATTATTAACAATGGTATAAAACACCAACGTCGAAATACCCACGGCACAGCCAGCCACCACAATTGCAATCATGGTTTGTGAACGCAGCTTCAATGCAAATTGCCAGCTTTGCGCACTTAAACCCCATGTCAGATATAGAACTATCGTCGCCAATGTTAGAATCAATAAAACAAATAACTTCTGATGATTAGACATAGCGGTATTTCCTAAGCAACAGCCATAAAAACACAATGCTGCCAAGTACACCCATAATCAAACTGACAGAAATTTCGTAAGGGTAAATTACAATTCGACCAAATACATCACACAACAAAACCAGCAAGGCACCAAAAATCGCCGTATGTGACAAGGTTTTCTGAATATTATCGCCCAAATATAAACTGACCAGATTGGGAACAACCAAACCAACAAAAGGAATCGCACCCACTGTCACAATCACGATGCCAGTAATCATGGACACCATAAGCAAGCCAATAAACAAAGTTCGTTTATAGTTCAATCCAAGATTGACCGCAAAATCATCACCCAGCCCCACCAAAAAAAATCGATTGGCGAAATAATAGGTCAGCACCAACACAGGCACACTAAAATAGATTAATTCATATTGGCCATTCAGAATGGTAGAGAAATCACCTTGTAACCAGCCAGCAAGGTTTTGCATCAAATCCAACTGTAATGCAATGAAAGTGGTAAAGGCAGACACAATACTGCCAAAAATCATGCCCACCAAGGGTACAAAAATCGTGTCACGATGCTTGAGTGTAGACAGTACCGCCATAAATACACTGACACCGATCATGGTGGCAAAAATTGCAAATCCGGTTTTAACCAATATCGATGCTGCCGGAAATAAAATAATCGCCAACAATACCCCAAGACGCGCACAATCAAATAACCCCGCAGTGGTAGGTGAGACAAAACGATTGCGACTCAACGCCTGCATGATTAGACCACAAACACTCAATCCCGCACCTGCAATCAGAATTGCCATCAAACGTGGAAATCGGCTGGTCCAGAATAATTCCCAGGCAGAGGACTGCCCAGACCATAAATCAGCCGGATTCATACTTCCCACGCCCACAAATAATGAGACACAAGCCAATGGTATCAATAAGATGACAAGATAACGGCGCTTAAGCATAAGGTGCAAGTAAATGAGAATTATTATTTATTAAAACTAACATATCAATGCCATGTTTTGACTTTAGATAAGTTGTTAATTTGTGAATAAATTCATATCAATATGAAGAATATATGGAGAAAATTTTTAATCGTTGGGTAGAATGTATTTTAATCGCCAAAGGTTGTTTTTTAAAATTACAAGTTATCTAATTGTTTTGTCCAAAAGTTACGCGCCAAGATATCCACGGCATAGGCAATCAAACAACCCACGATACAAAATACAATTCTCATCAATGCACCTTCAATACTGTGATGAGATACATCATAAATCGTCACAATTAGAAAACTAGCCAATGCAATGCCGCAATATTCAGCATGATTCATTAAAATACAGCACAGAGTGGTCAGCAAAATACCGAGGATTAAAAACCAATATTCCAGATTAATATAATAGCCCTGATGGTGAGAGATATTCGCTATCAACAACCAAATGATTATTCCTACCACAGAACCGATGACATTGCCTGTCACCTGATTAAAATTGACTTTATTTTTACTGTCATACTGTACGGTAAAAAATGCAGTTAAGGATGCCCATAGAAAAAAATTGCTGGTTTTATCCTTGTCAAAAATAATCGCCAGCAATGCAATCAAGCCTGCACAAGTTAAAATTTTGAAGGTATAGAGTACTTTTTCTGACTTTAAGATATCGTCTATATTGATTAGCATTCGGTAATACTCTTTCAGCATTACTTGTTTATAATGCTTTGAACCTATTCTAAGCCTTAGGTGGCTTTAGGTTCAAGTAAGATGCTTTGGCTAGACATTCAAACATCCTTTCTACAACCGCAAAAATTTTGACTTATAAAAAAACCGCCTAGATTACTCTAAGCGGTCTTTTTGATTAAAGTGACAAATTATTTTTTGTCATCTTTAACTTCTGTAAATTCTGCATCAACCACGCCATCATCAGCTTTTTGCTGTTGTTGACCAGCATCCTGATTAAATGCATTCGGATCAAAATCCTGTGCACCACCTGCTGCACCCTGTGCTTGTTCATACGCACGTTGGGTAATTGGCAACAAGATATTTTGCAAGCTTTCAGTTTTTGCTTTGATCGCATCAACATCATTTTCTTTGGTTGCTGCTTCAAGCTCTGATACAGCAGTTTCAACCGCAGTTTTTTCATCAGCAGTGACTTTATCACCCAAATCTTTAACTGCTTTGGTTGCGCTGGATACTAAGGCATCTGCTTCGTTACGGGCTTTAGCCAGTTCTTCAAACTTACGATCTTCTTCTGCATTCGCTTCTGCATCTTTAATCATTGCATCGATCTCGGCATCAGACAAACCAGAGTTTGCTTTAATCTGAATAGATTGCTCTTTACCAGTGCTTTTATCTTTTGCAGATACTTTCAAGATACCATCGGCATTGATGTCAAATGATACTTCAATTTGTGGTACGCCACGTGGTGCTGGTGGAATATCGCCTAATTGGAAGTTGCCCAACAATTTGTTTTGTTGTGCCATTTTACGCTCACCTTGATAAACAGAAATGTCTACCGCAGGTTGGTTATCGGCCGCTGTCGAGAAAACCTGTGATTTTTTCGCAGGAATTGTAGTGTTTTTCTCGATGATTGGTGTTAATACACCGCCCATAGTTTCGATACCCAAAGTTAATGGGGTAACGTCCAGCAACAATACGTCGTTTTTATCACCTGACAATACTGCACCCTGAATCGCAGCACCAATCGCTACAGCTTCATCTGGGTTTACATCTTTACGTGGTTCTTTACCGAAAAATTCTTGTACTTTTTGTTGTACAAGTGGCATACGGGATTGACCACCTACCAAAATCACGTCAGAGATGTCAGAAGTCGAAAGACCAGCATCTTTTAATGCAATTTTACATGGCTCAATGGTACGAGCAACCAAGTCTGCAACCAAACCTTCCAATTTTGCACGAGTCACATTGATTACCAAGTGTTTTGGACCAGTTGCATCGGCAGTGATATATGGCAGGTTAATTTCAGTTGCATTAGAAGAAGACAATTCAATTTTGGCTTTCTCTGCTGCTTCTTTTAGACGTTGTAATGCCAGTGGATCATTTTTCAGGTTAACACTTTGTTCTTTTTTGAACTCTTCAACCAGAAATTCAATTAATGCATTATCAAAGTCTTCACCACCAAGGAAGGTATCACCGTTAGTCGATAACACTTCGATTTGTTGGTCGCCATCAAGGTCGGCAATTTCAATGATGGATACGTCAAATGTACCACCACCCAAGTCATAGACTGCGATTTTACGGTCGCCTTCTTTCTTGTCCATACCAAATGCAAGTGCCGCAGCAGTCGGTTCGTTAATGATACGTTTTACATCAAGACCTGCAATTTTACCGGCATCTTTAGTCGCTTGACGTTGTGCATCATTAAAATAAGCAGGTACAGTAATGACCGCTTCTGTCACTGTTTCACCCAGATAATCTTCTGCTGTTTTTTTCATTTTTTTCAAAATTTCAGCGGAGATCTGTTGTGGTGCCAGTTTTTTGTCGTTTACTTCAACCCACGCATCACCATTATCTGCTTTAATAATTTTATACGGAACCAGACCAATGTCTTTTTGTACCGCAGCATCATCATAGCGACGACCAATTAAACGCTTGATTGCGAATAATGTATTTTTCGGGTTAGTCACTGCTTGACGTTTTGCAGATTGACCAACCAGAATTTCGCCATCTTTATAAGCAATAATCGACGGCGTAGTACGTGTGCCTTCTGCATTTTCAATTACTTTTACTTTATCGCCTTCTAGTACAGCAACACATGAGTTTGTTGTACCTAAATCAATACCAATAATTTTAGCCATTATATATTTTCCTCAAAAATCTTTTTTAATCCCTCTCATCTCCCCTTTAACAAAGGGGACTACAAGGGGATTTGCTTGTTATCCAATATGAGAGCAGTTCAGTTTTTTTCAAGTCATCTACTTAAAAAAAAACTCAATACTCTCGCAATTCTTTTGACCTATTGCCCAACGGTGACCATGGCAGGGCGTAATAAACGACCTGATAAGGTATAACCTTTTTGCAATACGTTACCGATTTCACCTGCTTTGGCACTCGGATCAATACCTACAGCCTGATGTAAATCCGCATTAAAACCATTTACCGTATCTACTGCGACCACTTCATGTTTTTCTAAAGTGGTGATCAGTGATTTCAGGGTCAATTCCACACCTTCAAGCAAAGGTGACTTTTCCTCACCTGCTGCCTGAATGGCACGCTCAAGATTATCAACAGAATCCAGTAGACCTTTGGCAAACTTTTCCAGCGCAAATTTTTTCGCAGCTTCAGCTTCACGTTCCAGCCGTTCTTTTACTTTGCCTGCTTCATAAATTGCATTGGCAGCTCTTGCCTTTTCAAGTTTTAAGCTTTCTTCAAGTTTTACAATCTGGGCCTTTAAATCCTCGACACTCTCTTCTGTAATATTTTCTGTACTTTCATGTTGAGCTTGCTCAGCGTTTTCTACCTGCTCTTGTGCAAGTTCTTGAGCGTTTTCATTTTGCTCGTTTGCCATTGATGATCTCCGTTTATTAAAAAAGTCAAACATGTGCAGTACCTTTTTTATGGGCATTAGACAAATTCATGATGCCGAACTGCCATGATGAATAATGTTGATCGATTGTTTTAGGAAATATGGGCTTAAGCTAAAATTTCAAGGTATTTTTTTGTCTTTTAGCGTTTTAAAAGAAATTTATAAGCAAATGATGACGCTTTTGTGAATAAATCATAAATCCATCCGGAATGATCTCAGTATTAACGTTATTTTAATCACATTAATACGCTATAATAAGAACAAATCGCCTTATTACCAAGATGATGCAATATTGTTTAGGGAATTTTTATAATGTCTCTCGCTCCAGAAGCTTCACGTCCGTGGTTTAAATGGTTAATTGTCATTATTGTGATCAGTCTTATATCGGCTTTTGCAGCAATCAAATGGTATCAAAAGCAACAACCCGATATTCAGGTCATGACCAGTGATGGTGTATTGCAGCATATTCAACATCTCAATAATCTGGAAACTGTCGCATTCCATATTGATACCGTGGTCACCAGTACCCGTGAAGGCTCATGGAACCGACTGTGGCAAGATCAGCAAAAAGGGCTTTTTCTTGCCAGTGGTCGTGTGGTTGCCGGCTTAAATCTGTCTAAACTCACACCCGAAAATGTAACTGTTTCCAAAGATGGCAAAGCCATACATATCAAACTTCCCCCCGTTGAAATCCTCTCCAGTAGTCTGGATAAAACAGAAGTTTATGACATCAGAACAGGTTTATTTGGTTTGATGGATATTGATCCGCAATTATTAAGTCTTGCCCAGACCGCAGCTCGCAATAAAATTATTCAAACAGCCTGCCAATCCGGAATTTTAGAAATTGCTAATGGCAATGCGCAAAAACAAATTGAATCTTTATTTACCCTAACACAAGCACAAATTACCGTAGAAAGTGCACCCGTACCGAAATGTGCCTAGTTTATGCAATTTTTTGACTTAAGCGACAACTCAACAAAAGATGATGAGTCGCCTTACCGGAAAGATTGCTTAACAAAAGCAATGAATAACTGAATAATGTTAGGTAAATGCAAGCGTGATGGATAGAGCAGACACAACTCATAATCCGGTGCATGATATTCAGCGAATACCTGAATCAATGTACCTTGTTCTAGATCTTGGGCAATTAAATCGCTAGGTAACATCGCAATTCCTTGTCCTGATAGACAAAGTTGATAAAGTGTCATCACCTCATTACTACTATAGGCAGTTTGCAGCATATAATTTTGCGGTTGTTGCTGTGAGGTCAATAGCCAAGTATGTTGACGTGCAATCGCTGAATGAACCAGACAAGGCAGATCATTCAATTGTTGCGGATGATGCACAGCATTATGTTGCAAAAATTCTGGTGAGGCGCATAACACCGAGGCAATATCCTTTAAAGGAAAAGCAATTAAACCTTCGGCAAATTTCTGGCTAATACGAAAAGCCAAATCAATACGATGATCATACAGATCAACGATTTCTTCTGTGATCAGTAGGTCTATACGTATCTGGGGATATTGTTGCCGAAACTGAATCAGTATCTGTTTAAAATAAATATCAAATAGAAATTGTCCCATGGTCAGGCGAATCGTGCCTTGCAACTGATGCTCGCTTGATAGCGCATATAGCTCCTGCTGCTGGCGCAACATGGCACGACAATGGATTAAAGCCTGTTCTCCTGCAAGAGTAAGCGTCACCTTACGGGTATTGCGCTGTAATAATCGCACGGCAAAACGCTGTTCCAGATATTCAACGTATCTGGACACCATTGCCCGTGATAAATTCAAATGTTCGGCGGCCTGCGTAAAACTTTCACGTTCTGCAACTTCAATAAAAACCTGTATTGCTTTAATCGTGTCCATTTCTATTGCCATTGTTTCATTTTATGCAACAGTTTATCGCACAATTCAGGCTATATCATGGTATAGAACTACGATAAATTAAAAAAATTAAAGTTTTTTTATTTATTCGAGCACTATGTCATGAAACGATTATTTCCCAAAGTTGTACTCATTACTGCACTGGTAGGACTTTCAAACCTTGCTATGGCACAACCCTTATCATTAAAAACCCATCTGGCTGAACCACAAAACTTTGGTGTTACATCGACACTGATTGAGGGTGAAAAAGATGTGATTTTAGTCAATGCACAATTTAGCCGTTCAGAAGCATTACGTGTTGTTGCCGATATTCTGGACAGCGGTAAAAATCTTAAAACAATCTTTATCAGTTTTGGCGACCCAGATTATTATTTTGGCCTTCAAACACTTAAAACCTACTTCCCACAAGTAGAAGTAATTGCCACACCACAAACAGTCAAACACATTGCAGCCACACAGGAATTAAAACTCAAATACTGGGCACCCAAATTTGGACGCAATGCGCCAACTGCAACCTATCTCCCCAAAGCTTATACTGCAAAACATCTGACACTTGATGGTCAGGATATCGAAATTAAAGGTCAGAATGAACATACCTTTCTCTGGATTCCCAGCATCAAAGCCGTAGTCGGTGGCAATTTGGTTAGCTCTGGCATACATGTGTGGACCGCAGATACCCCACAACCAAAAGACCGCCAACAAGTGATTGCCAGTTTAAACGAAATTAAAGCACTACATCCAGAACAGGTGATTCCTGCGCATATGCAAGAGAATGCACCAACTGGAATTGCCGCTGTAGATTTTACTGTAAGCTACCTCAAACAGTATGAAAAAGCGGTCAGCGCTAGTCAAAATTCGCAACAATTGATTGATCGCATGAAAAATCAATATCCACAATTTAAAGATACAAGTAGCCTTGAGCTTGGCGCAAAAGTGGTAAAATCCGAAATCGCATGGCCTTAATAAATGGCTAAAATAAAAAAAATATCCCACAATAACTTAGACCTATTGTGGGATATTAAAATCATTCATAAAACTACCATTCTAGCATCACTTGAACAAGGCCATTATTTTTTAAATTTTAGCGGAGGGAAATATTCTGAAAAATGCGATTTAAACAAGAGTGCGGAAACCACGCAAAGAATAGCCACAATAAGAAATAAAATATCTTGTGAAACAAAGGAAATTATCAGGCAAACGAAAGCAATAATAAAAAATATTACATATATGGAGAGCAAAATAATTTCAATAAAGGACATATCAAATCCTCGCAATACCTTCTTAAGATTATCCTGTAGAGTTTAGATTTGAATCAATAGAGGAATGGAAAATTTTGTACGCCTTATGTAATTAATAATTATTCTCTTTTAGAGATAAGCTTATCAATTCCTGTTTATTGTTTTAACTCTATCATAAAAAGAGCTACCCATTGAGGCAGCTCTAATCAGGCATTTAACCGTATTTATTACCAGCCCAAAGCCTTTTGCTGCTCAACAATCAGTTGCTTAATTCCCTCTTCTGCCAATGCCAGCATTTGATTGGCTTGATCACGCGTAAACGGTTTTTCTTCGGCAGTGCCTTGAATCTCAATAAACTCGCCAGATTGTGTCATCACCACATTTAAATCGGTTTCACAATTTGAATCTTCTTCATAGCATAGATCAAGTAAAGCTTCGCCTTCGAAAACACCCACAGACACGGCTGCAACTAAGCCTTTTAAAGGATCATGTTTAATTTTCTTTTGCTCAAGCAGTACATTCATTGCATCGATCAATGCCACTGCCGCACCTGTGATTGATGCAGTACGTGTACCACCATCTGCCTGAATCACATCACAGTCAATGGTAATGGTATTTTCACCCAGTTTCTTTAAATCGACCATGGCACGTAGGCTACGACCGATCAAACGTTGAATCTCCTGTGTACGACCACTTTGTTTGCCACGAGCAGCTTCACGGTCAGAACGGGTATGGGTTGAACGTGGCAACATGCCGTATTCAGCAGTCACCCAGCCTTGTCCCTTGCCTTTTAAAAAACGTGGTACGCTATTATCAATACTGGCTGTACACAATACTTTGGTATGACCAAATTCGACTAACACCGAGCCTTCTGCATAACGTGTATAGTTACGAGTAATTTTGACTGGACGTAATTGGTTTAAAGCTCTTTGGTCGATACGCATAAAAATCCTGTTGGGGGGAATAAGTCTAAGGCGGCTAGTATAGCAAATGCTGCTGTAATGGGAAAAACCATTTATAGCGCTTGATGCCACGTCCGAATCAAGTCTGCATAAGGCTGTAAATTGGCAAAACGATGATCTTCTCTCTCATCCAACAGGATATTGGTGCCCTGTAATAACTGCGCTGCAATACGATAATCTAGCACTTCATCATGGGTAGCCAAAAGCATCAACACGCTGGATTTGTCCAGCTTTTGTAGATTTTCTGGTTGAATTTGTTTTAATAACTGCGTTAATTCATCAATCTGACGTTCACCCCATTCAAATGTTTGACCATCCGAGCGTTGTACTGTGCCAATATATTTCTGTAAGGTCATAGGTGACTGTAATGCAGGATTGATCAGAATCAGGTTAACCGGATATTTCAAGGCTAAAAGTAATGCATAAAAGCCACCTAAAGAACTACCAATGACTGTTTTAATCTGTTGCTGCTCTACCAATTGACTTAACATCTGTACATCCTGTAAAGGTTGATGAGAAAGGTCTGGTGTAAAAATGTGATCATCAAAGATTGCTTTTAATTGCAATGATTTCACACCCTGACCGATCGAAGCAAAACCATGAATAAACAATATATTTTTTGACATATCTCAATTTAAAACAATACAGAATTTGCTCTAGTGTAAAACCAGAACAAAAAAAGGGCTAGTCGTTTGACTAACCCTGCGCAAGAGAAAAAGAAAGAATTATGATTCTGCTAAAAATAAATTAAGCAAAAAATCCTGTCATTTTATGTTTGAGCTTCGCAGCAATACGTTCACGATCATGGCGTTGTGGTAAAGATAATTTCGCCAAACCCATCCATACCGTCGCAAACTGTTTAGTAAAACTGGCACTGTTATAATTTATGCCATATTCTTCACAAATCGCTCTGACTTTGGGTGCAATGTCCTGATAACGATTGGCAGGCATATCAGGGAATAAATGATGCTCAATCTGATGACTTAAATTACCACTTAAAAAGTGCAGTGTCTTGCCACCTGTAAAATTACTGGAACCACGAATCTGACGTAAATAAAACTGCGCTCGTGTTTCTGTCGCAGTATTGTCTGGCTGAAAATTTTCCGCATCTTCGGTAAAGTGTCCATTAAAGATCACTGCTGATGACCATAAATTACGAATAATATTGGCTGTAAAATTGCCTGCAAACACGGGAATAAAATTAATCGTTGAAATCGCTGGGAAAAATACATAATCTTTTGCCAACTGACGGGTAATTTTTTTACGTGCTTTTTGCGAATCTATCCACACTTGTTTCCACGATTTAGTTTTATATATGACTGCATCTTCCAAATGTAAACTCTGGATACCCACATACCATTCAAAAAATAACATCAATTGGGCTGCTAAAGGAAGATTAAATAAAAAGCGTAATTCCCAAGGCTGCTCTGCACTAACCCGTAAAATGCCATAACCCACATCATGATCCTGTCCAATAATATTGGTATAGGTATGATGGAGATAATTATGCGTGTAACGCCAGTCTTCACCTGTACAGACATTATCCCAGTCATAATCATTACCACGTAAGCTGTCATCATTGAGCCAATCATATTGCCCATGCATCACATTATGTGCCAATTCCATATTTTCAACGATCTTGGATACACCTAACATCCCTGTAGCGACCAACCAAACAGGAGGAATCCAGCCAGCAAACATCAACATACCACGTGATGCAATTTCAGTATAACGGACAAAATCACGGACTTTATAAATATATCTGGCATCTTTTTCGCCTAGATCATTCATGACCTCCAGACGAATGGCTTCAATTTTTGCACCAAATTCTTCAATCTGTGCGGGCGTTAAATACTTCGATTTGCTATTTAACGGGAATTTTACGGCTGTATTCATGGTCATTTCCTCTATTTATTTTTATGACGACTTAAAGATCAATCACGACAGGGCTGATTGCCTGACTGATACATAATTTAATCGGACGATTGTCTTCCGATTCAATTTCACCTGTTAGAATATTTTTCGTTACACCACTGACTTTGGTACAGGTACAGGTATTACAAATCCCCATACGACAACCATGTGAGGGTTTTAAGCCAGCCTGTTCGGCACTGATCAATAAGGTTTGTGTCGCAATAAAATCCCTTTGTGAGCGACGAAACGTAATCGGTTGCTCCGTTGCATTTTCATCTACTGTGGGCTGAAAATATTCGGTATGTAATAAATTTTGCTTTTGATGATCGGCATACAGTTGTTTTGCTGCTTGCATTAAGGGACTTGCACCGCACACATAAGCATTATACTGTTGCCAATCTGGACAAAACGCATTGATTAGGTTTTCATCAAAGTGTTGCTTCTGTGTAGTGGTATCAATTAACAGATATTGAAGTTGTGGATATTGTGCAGCAAGTTTTTCAATTTCCGCATGATAAATAGGATGGCGGTTAAAATAGAGTACATAAACTTGCTGTAAATTTTGCTTTAACGCTTGCTTGAGCATGGCATAAATCGCAGTAATACCACTACCTGATGCGATGAATAATGCAGGTGCTGTACCTTGATGTAAAACAAAATCGCCCTGTACCTGAGAGAGTTCAACAATTAAATTTTGGTGGGGCTGAGTCAAAAATTTTGACACCTGACCTTGTCTCTTGATTCCCAGCACCACTTGACCTTGATCGGTAATCTCGACAATGGAATAACTGCGTTGATGAAATACACCAGCAATTTGTATTGTGACCAGAACCGATTGCCCTGCCTGCCAAATCTTGTTAAATTTACTGTTCGGTTGTAAATGCACTTGATACATATCTTCGCTAAGTTGCTTATATTCAACAACTTCTGCTTTGACTTTATTTATACTCCATAAAGGATTTACTTTTTCCAATATGAAATCTATGAAATCGGCTTTTACCCACTGAGGTTGATAGTGGGATTGGTATGTCGTTGCATTCATAACGTTCCTCTGTTAATGCTGATTTTTGTTTGAGTGAACAATCGTTCTTTTAGTGAACATATGTACACTATATTTGAGTTTTATTTCTGAGTCAACAAGTGTTCACTCAATCTGCAATTTTTTTGTCATGCTGATCAAAAATTTTGTTAGACTTACTTTTCTTCTTTTTTAGGTATTGCCATGTCCATACGTGATGAACGTAAACAACAAAGTCGACAAGCTTTATTGGATGCTGCACTCAAACTCAGTACATCTGGACGTTCATTCAGCACCATCAGTTTGCGTGAAATCGCACGGGAAGTTGGACTGGTACCTACAGCGTTTTATCGCCATTTCGAAGATATGGAAAAACTTGCAGAATCGTTGGTGGCGCAAGTTTCTGAGCGTTTACATGAGGTGATTCTGCAATTACGTCAGGGCTATCTCAGCCATGAAAATGCCAAAACACAAACCAGTATTAAATTATTTTTTCGTGCCGTAGATCAAAGCCCACAGGACTGGATTTTTTTGATTGCCGAACGCTGGGGTGGATCTGCAACCATTCGCCATGAAATCACCAAGGAAATTGATATCCTGATTAATGATCTCTCCAAAGATTTAAATGAAAACAATCGTTTCAAACATGTAGAAAGTGCTGATGATCTATATGTGATGTCATCAATTTTAATTAATTTATCTTTTACTTGGGCAATGACTTGGCTTGACCTGAATACGCGTTATTCCGGTGGTGAGTTGATTGATATGCAACAACAATATATCGAACAGGTATCGACCCAGGTAAGACTATTATTCAGAGGGATTGCCAACTGGCAAGGTTAAAAAACCGATCAAAAACTTGACCGGTTTTTATGTTATTTAATCATGAAGCTTTCTTCAGCGTTTTTCTTTCTTTTTCAATTAGATAATTTACAACATTAACCACATGCTGGTCTTCACCCTGCACTACATATTTGCCATTCACCACAACTGCCGGTACGCCTGTCAACTGATACTGAATCGCCAGATTTTTAGCCTGATTTACTTTTCCAGTAATGGCAAATGAATTAAATAACTGATTAAACTGTCCTTCGCTGGCACCGTATTTGGTATAGAACTGAGCCAAAGATTTTTGATCGAAAATTTGTTGGCCATTTTTATTAATCGCATCAAACAATGGGATATGCGCTTTTTTACGTATGCCTAGAGCCTCTGATACATAATAACCACGTGCATTTTGTTCCCAGACTGGATTCATCGCTGCCGGAGTACGGATAAAATTGACATCTTTGGGTAACTGACGCAACCACGCTTGCATATAAGGTTCTAATTTGAAGCAATGAGGGCAACCGTACCAGAAGAATTCGCGAACTTCTATTTTACCGGGAACATCAACCTTTCCAGGTTTTGCGATGACTTGATAATCCTTGCCCTGTACAAATTGGTCTGCTGCCAATGTCATACCTGAAATACTCATCACCGCAGCTGACATAACACCAAGCACTAATTTTTTCATTACAGCGTGTGTCCTTTTTATCCGTTTATTCAAATAAAGCAATATAATGCAAATTTAATCAAATAAATATAGAGTAAATATACACACAGCGTTTTATTGTGTGAAGATTTTTTGTCGCTTTCTCGCTTTTTTTCATTTTAACGCTAAACTAAGCAGATAAGTTTTTGATGATTTATAACTTTTAATTTTTAATAGGTATGCTGCCATGACTACGCTCAATGTCGATCCGCAGGAAATTGCAAAATTTGAAGCTCTCGCAGACAAATGGTGGGATCAAACATCTGAGTTTCGTCCATTACATCAGATCAATCCCTTACGTTTAAACTGGATTGATGAAAAATCTGGCGGATTAGCAGGCAAAAAAGTATTAGATGTCGGTTGTGGCGGGGGGATTCTGGCAGAAAGTATGGCCTATCGTGCGCAAAGTGTTTTAGGCATTGATATGGGTGAAGCTCCACTTGCGGTTGCACGTATACACGCAGCCCAAGCCGATGTTAAAAACATTGAATATCGTCAGATTCCAGTCGAACAACTGGCACAGGAACAGGCCGGACAATATGATGTGGTCACCTGTATGGAAATGCTGGAACACGTGCCAGATCCGGCCTCCATCGTTAAAGCCTGTTATGATCTGGTTAAACCGGGTGGTGACGTATTTTTCTCCACCATTAACCGCAATCCGAAATCCTATCTTTTTGCCATTATCGGTGCCGAGTATCTGTTACGACTTTTACCCAAAGGTACACATGATTATCATAAATTTATTCGTCCCTCCGAACTGGCAGCAGCTATTCGACAATCAGGCTTACAATTAAAAGCCATGACAGGATTACATTATAATCCGTTGACCAAACATTATTGGCTAGCACCCAATGTTGATGTCAATTATATGGTGCATACCGTAAAGGCGAATCACACATGATCAAAGCGGTTTTATTTGATCTTGATGGCACATTAATTGATACAGCAGCCGATTTTATTCGTATCATTCAATTGATGTGTAAGGAAAAAGGCTGTGATATTGTCGATGCCCAGACCATTCGGACGCAGGTTTCCGAAGGTGCGCGTGCCATGGTCAAACTGGTGTATCCGGAACTGGCCATTGATGATCCTATTTTTCTTGATCATCGACAAAAATTTCTTGACCAATACGGTGCTGATATTGCTGTCGATACAGCCCTTTTTGCGGGCATGGATGACATCCTAAAAGATCTGGAATCTCGTCAGATTCCATGGGGAATTGTCACCAACAAACCGCGCTGGCTGAGCGAAGCGCTACTGAAAGCCCTAGATCTCACTCAACGCTGTGCTGTGCTGGTTTGCCCTGAAGATGTTAAACACACCAAACCCGATCCGGAACCGATGTTACTGGCTGCCTCACAGCTAAATATTGCACCAGAACAAATCATTTATATTGGTGATCATCCAAGGGATATACTGGCCGGTAAACATGCTCATATGCCAACCGTGCTTGCTGCTTATGGTTATTTACCACCAGAGTCTGCACATGATCTTGCGGCCTGGGGTGCAGATTATATTGTAGAAGATGTGCAAAAATTACAGAAATTGATTACAAAGCTATTGTAATCACTGACAAAATATTTTTGACTTTGACCTTCAGACAAGCATAATCTATCTAGAATAACAGCAACAATATTAGAGGTCACAGCATGAATTTTAAAGAATATCACCCTGCGCCAGATTTGCTCAAAGACCGTGTCATTTTAGTAACAGGAAGCGGTGATGGAATTGGTCGTGCTGCTGCTATTAACTTTGCCTTGCACGGTGCAACGGTGGTCTTACACGGTCGTACCCTCACCAAACTGGAAGTGATTTATGATGAAATCGAATCACTCGGCGCACCGCAACCAGCAATTTTACCTTTACAATTATCCAGTGCATCGGCTCGTGACTATGAATTATTAGTCGATACGCTAGAACAGCAATTTGGTCGTCTGGATGGTATTTTGCATAATGCCGGTATTCTGGGTGAACGCGTTGCCCTCGCCAATTATCCGGTTGAGGTCTGGGATGAGGTGATGGATGTGAATTTACGAGCACCTTTTGCTCTGACTCAAGCCTTATTACCTTTATTACAGCGCTCTAAAAATGCCTCCGTCGTCTTTGCCAGTAGCGGGGTCGGTCGTGATGCCCGTGCGCTATGGGGTGCTTACTCTATTTCCAAATTTGGTGTAGAAGCATTAAGTAAAATTTTTGCAGCAGAAATGACTGAACATCAGAATATCCGTTTTAACTGCATTAATCCGGAGGCAACCCGTACCGCCATGCGCGCCAAAGCCTATCCGCAGGAAGATCCCAAAACCCTACCGACACCAGATGATATCATGCCTGCCTATTTGTATTTAATGGGTGATGACAGTACGGGTATTTCCGGACAAACCTTTGATGCACAAGGCTAAGTCTATAGTTTAAAATGATAATTTAAAGTTTATCTCGCTACGTAGGTCATGTACCTACGTTTTTTATGACGATGGATAATACCCTTTAAATTTTTATTCGAATTACACTTTTAAGACTTTTAGCGTATAGCCTGACCCTATCTTTCTTTAAAAAATCTGTTAATCTTTAAACATCGCTTGACGGAGCGCAGTTAACACACTGCTGAGATCGCATAAGTTACCTTTTGAGGAACTTGAATGTGAGTACCGTTGAACCTGATCAGGTTAAGACCTGCGTAGGAATCAAGCCATCTAAAAACGTATGTTTTTTATCCCGTTCAGGATAAAACCCTCACCATTGTTTTTGGTCGTGCTTGATTCGTTAATGTCCAGTCATAAGGAATATGAGCATGAACCAATTGACGAATCTTCATTCTTCACAATCCACGTCACAAAATCCAGCCGATGTTGCCGCACAACATGAGCAAGATGCAAAAGATCTGACTCGTATTCTGCCTGCATCCAGCAAAATCTATGTACAAGGCTCTCGCCCTGATATTCAGGTACCTTTTCGAGAAATTAGCTTGACCGATACACCCACCGGTCTAGGCGGTGAGCAAAATCTGCCCTTACGCGTCTACGATACTTCTGGTGTCTATACCGACCCAAATATCAGTATAGACCTCAACAAAGGTCTGCCTTCCATTCGCAGCGGATGGATTGAAGAACGTCAGGATACCGAAAAACTGGACAGTTTAAGTTCAGCATTTGGACAAGAACGACTTAAGGATATTCGCACCGCTGACATTCGTTTTGTCCATATTCAAAATCCACGCAAAGCCAAAGCCGGCAAAAATGTCACGCAAATGCATTATGCCAAACAAGGCATCATTACACCGGAAATGGAATACATTGCCATTCGTGAGAATCAGCGGCAACGTGAAAGTGTCGATATGCGCCAGCATGCCGGACAGAATTTTGGTGCTCAAAATTTAAGAGAAATTACCCCGGAATTTGTGCGTCAGGAAGTGGCCGCAGGACGTGCCATTATTCCAGCCAACATCAATCATCCCGAAATAGAACCGATGATCATCGGACGTAATTTCTTGGTCAAGATTAATGCCAATATCGGTAATTCTGCGCTTGGCTCGTCGATTGATGAAGAAGTGGCAAAAATGACATGGGCAACCCGCTGGGGTGCCGATACCATCATGGATTTATCCACCGGTAAAAATATCCACGAAACTCGGGAATGGATTATCCGTAACTCCCCTGTGCCGATTGGTACGGTTCCGATTTATCAGGCACTGGAAAAAGTCGACGGTGTCGCCGAAGATTTAACTTGGGAAATCTTTAAAGACACCCTGATCGAACAAGCCGAACAAGGCGTGGATTATTTTACCATTCATGCTGGGGTATTATTACGTTATGTACCTTTAACCGCAGGACGCTTAACCGGCATTGTTTCCCGTGGTGGCTCCATCATGGCGCAGTGGTGTCTGGCACATCATCAGGAAAATTTCCTGTACACGCATTTTGATGAAATTTGTGAAATCATGAAAGCCTATGACGTATCCTTTAGTCTAGGTGATGGTCTGCGTCCCGGCTGTATTCAGGATGCCAATGATGAAGCACAATTCAGCGAACTTAAAACATTGGGTGAACTGACCCATAAAGCCTGGCAACATAATGTGCAAGTCATGATTGAAGGGCCTGGTCATGTACCAATGCATATGATCAAGGAAAATATGGATTTACAGCTTGAAGTCTGTAAAGAAGCACCTTTTTATACATTGGGTCCATTAACCACTGATATTGCACCAGGCTATGATCATATTACCTCGGCAATCGGCGCTGCCATGATTGGTTGGTATGGTACAGCCATGTTGTGTTATGTCACGCCAAAAGAACATCTGGGCTTACCCAATAAAAAGGATGTCAAGGACGGCATTATCACCTATAAGATTGCTGCCCATGCCGCAGATCTCGCCAAAGGACATCCCGGCGCACAGGCACGGGACAATGCTTTATCCAAAGCCCGTTTTGAATTCCGTTGGGAAGATCAATTTAATCTAGCGCTGGACCCAGATACCGCCCGTAGCATGCATGATGAAACCATGCCGAAAGAAGCGCATAAGTCGGCACATTTCTGCTCGATGTGTGGTCCAAAATTTTGTTCGATGAAAATCACGCAAAATGTTCGGGACTATGCCGCAGCGCAACAAAATCAACCAACGCCGGAAGATGGCATGAAGCACATGCAGGAAGAATACCGCCGCCAAGGTAATTCTTTATATCAAAAAGTTTGAATTTTCCATGAAATCAGCGCAAAATATGGCATATTAGGGGAAATAAACAGCAACTTTTGATAGTATAAAATAATGTGTGATGATTCGATTTATAAACCACAATTTTCCAATCAAGATGTAGAAATTCTACAGCAACAAACATTGTACCAAGGGTTTGTTCAAGTCGAATCGATCACACTTCGCCATCGCCTTTTTGCCACCAGACAATTTGGTGCCAAAATTCATCGTGAAATCGTTCGTCGCCGTGAGGCTGCGGGCGTTTTTGTACATGATCCTCATTTAAAAAAATTCTTACTGATTGAACAGTTCCGTGCCGGCGCCATGAATCTGGCAGATACTCCATGGCAACTGGAGATTATTGCCGGACTGATTGATCCCGGTGAAGATGCTGAAACCTGCCTAAAACGTGAGGCTTTAGAAGAAGCGGGTTGCCAGATTGAACAATTACAATTTGTTTCTCGTTATCATCCATCAACCGGTGCCAGTGATGAAATTTTTAATTTCTATGTAGCCACTGCGGATTTAAGCCATTGTGGTGGTATTCATGGTGAAGCCTCGGAAAATGAAGACATCAAAGTACATCTCTTCGATTATGAACAACTCGAAGCTTTATATCAGCAGGGTTATTTTCGTAATGCACCACTGATCATTGCCATGCAATGGTTCCAATTATTTCTTATTCAACACGAAAAGACTTAAGGGGATTTTATAGATGCCTTTACATCTCGATATTATTCCCCAGCCTCCTCACGATGAACACCCCATTCGATTATTGCAATTAAGTGATCCACACTTATTAGAAAATAAGCAGGATTTTTTTGCAGGGATTCAACCTTTTAAATCATTACAAATGGTGATTGAACATAGCAAACGCCATCTGCCTTTTGACTGCATCCTTTCGACAGGCGATATTGCACAACAGCCATCGCAACAAACGTATCAAGACTATCTCGATGAAGTCGCCACATATGATTTACCACATTACTGGATCCGTGGTAATCATGATGATAATGGTAATTTTCCGGCTCAATCGCCATCTGAAGAACCCGAAATCATTCTAATCGGCAAATGGTGCATCATCATGCTCAACAGTCAGAAACATGGCTGTGTGTCGGGTGAAATTTCACCAATACAACTGGCGCATTTGTCCCAATTACTGCATCAATATCACGATTATTTTACTGTGCTTGCCTTGCATCACAATACCTTTCCCGTTGGCTGTAAATGGCTGGATCAACATGGTTTACAAAATCAACAGGCTTTTCTGGAGTGTATTGAGGATCAGCAACAAGTGAAAATCGTCTTGTCAGGTCATGTTCATCAAGACTTTCTCTACCAGCATCGGCATATCGACTTTTTATCCTGTCCGTCCACCTGCATCCAATTTAAACCACAAAGTGAAGAATTTTGTCTGGATAGCCAACCGCCTGGTTATCGGATTCTGGAACTGTACGCAAATGGCAACTACGACACAAAAATCTTACGATTGTCTGAAAATATTGGTGAAATCGATTATAAATTATGTGAATATTAGGGCGTGTGAAAATTTCATTTGTTTTGATGAAGATTTAACACACCCTAGAATAAGGTTTAAAAATCTTGCAACGATTGTTCACGATTTAATACTATCATCTTGGCATAAAAGCCTATATGATGTGCCACCCTAGGGGAAATGATGCAAGTTTCTTATGTTAATTAACTTGCTTGTAAACCCCCAACTTTTGCGTATAGATAACTTGTACGATGAGGAATGCCCTATATGGCGAATCAAAACGAAACACCTATAGATGATGTGAAAGACGTGGCGACAACAGAAAAGCCAGCAGTAAAACGTACGCGCAAACCCAAAACAAAAACTGAAATGGGTACCACTGCAAGCTTGTTTGGATTTGCCCCCTATCAAGAAAAGAAAAATGAAGAATATATGTCCGAAGGGCAGCTTGAGCATTTTCGCAAAATTCTTGAAGCGTGGAAAGCCGAACTCATGTCTGAAGTCGATCGTACATTATCGTCCATGCAGGATGAATCTTCTGCCTTACCCGATGTCAATGACCGCGCGACACAGGAAGAAGAATTTGCCATCGAATTACGTACCCGTGATCGTGAACGCAAACTGATCCGTAAAATTGAGCAGTCTTTACAAGCCATTAAAGATGAAGATTATGGCTATTGTGAAACCTGTGGTATCGAGATTGGCTTACGTCGTTTAGAAGCTCGCCCGACTGCCACCTTATGTATCGATTGCAAAACACTTGCAGAGATCAAAGAGAAACAAAATAACGGCTAAACACCATGCCTAAAAAGCATCTTCCAACAGCGGGGCAAGACTCCGCTGTTTTGTTTGATCATCTTCCAGAAAAGCATAACAACTCTCTTTCCCAGCAGAAAGATGATGCTTTGCTTCATCGCTATTGCACAATCGATGAAACGCCAGATACCTTGCCAGAAAAGCATAGCTTTACTCTTGCGCAACGGCGAAACAATGTTTCGCTTAACCATTCTTGCGCAACGAATGAAACAGTGTTTCCTCGTTCTTGCGCAACTAATGAAACAGTGTTTCCTCGTTGCTCATACATTGGAAGGTTTGCACCATCACCTACCGGCCCTTTACATTTTGGCTCATTAATTACTGCATTTGCCAGTTATTGCGAGGCAAAATCACATGGTGGCAAATGGTTGGTACGGATTGAAGATACCGATATTCCACGTATTTATCCGCACAGTGAAAGCCATATTCTGGCTTGTCTTGAAGCATTTCATTTTGAATCTGACGCACCAATTCTATTTCAAAAAGAACGTCTCGAAATTTATGAAGATGTATTGTCACAACTGCAACAAAATGATTTGATTTATGCCTGTCAGTGTACCCGCAAAATTTTGGGCAGTAATGCCATTTATAGCGGCACATGTCGTAACTTAAAACTGCCTTTTGCACATCAGGCTATTCGTCTTAAAGTAGCTGATCAAGACATCTGTTTTGAAGATCCATTACAAGGGCGACATTGTAGTAATTTACAACAGGATTTAGGCGATTTTATTTTAAAACGGCGTGATGGCATTATCAGTTATCAATTGGCTGTCGTGGTTGATGATTATTTACAGGGCGTTACCCATGTGGTGCGCGGTGCAGATCTACTGGATAATACCGCACGCCAAATCTGGCTTGGACAATGTCTACATTATCCTGCCTTACACTATATGCACCTACCACTCGCCATGAATAGCCAAGGCCAAAAACTGTCAAAACAAAACCTTGCCCAAGCATTAGACATCAAACAAGCCCCTGTTCTACTCGCTCAGGCTGCTCAGGCATTACAGCAACCCACACTGGATCTTGATCACCCTGAAATCATGTTAAAACAGGCTGTACAACAATGGAATCGTGATTTAATTCCCAAGCAACAGCACCTCACTGGAAACTACCAATAAAAGCGCAATAAAAAGCAGACCGAAGTCTGCTTGATGTTGATCATGACTAAACTTAAGTCAGTCGTTCTTCAGTTTTTTCAGAAGTATCCCGATCGATGCGGAACATGACCCCAATCATAAAGGCACACATTAACAATGAAGACCCGCCATAACTAATAAAGGGCAAAGTTAATCCCTTGGTTGGAATCAGCCCCATATTCATACCGGCATTCACACAAATTTGCAGCAAGAAAATCACAGCAATGCCATAGGCCAGATAGCCACTGCGTAAATGCTGATTGACCAGCGCACGATGTGCAATACGCATACAACAGCCCACCATCAGAAAAGACAAACTAAAAATCAGAGTAATGCCGACAAAGCCCAATTCCTCTGCGGTCACTGCCAGCATAAAATCGGTATGGGCTTCGGGCAAATAAGCCAGTTTTTGTACACTATGTCCCAAACCGGTCCCAAACCATTCGCCACGACCAAAAGCCATTAAACTTTGCGACAACTGATAACCAGCACCGAGCGGATCTTCCCAAGGATTGGAAAATGACAACATACGACGTAAGCGATAGGGCTCGATAAGAATAAAGGTCGCCAGAAAGGCGATCAAGACGCCAAACACACTCGCCAGTGCTTTACCGGGCGCACCAGCCAGAAAGAAAATCATCGCTACAGTGACCACGACCACAGCCGATGCACCCAAGTCCGGTTCAAGCATAATCAAGCCGACGGTTGTACCTACTGGGATACTCAAGCGCATGACGCTTAACAGACTCTCACGCACTTCTCCGCCACGACGTACCACATAATCTGCGGTAAAAACAGCCATGGCAAATTTGGCAATTTCCGATGGCTGAATACTAAAGCCAGCCAGACTTAACCAGCGGGTAGAACCATTCACATCTCGCCCAACCACCAGAACTGCAATCAATAAAGTGATAGTGCCCAGCCAGAGCATAATCGGTGCCTTACCAAACCAATAACGCAACTGCACATTATAGGCCGCAATCACAGCAATGATCGCCAATACCACATATAACAGGTGCCGGGAAATATAATGCAGCGAATTTTCATGTAGTCGTTCGGCATACGGCATGGAGGCCGAAGCCACCATGACCGTTCCGATACACAACAAGGCCAGTACACAAAATAATAGTGTATTCCTTGCCGAGACTTCCTCAGGTAATCGTGTCATCAGCCAATTAAAAAAATGGTCGATCCGATCCTGTATCTGTTGAAATTTGTAGGTTTTTATCTGTTTCATCATCGTGATCGTTCTAAACGAGGTCGTTTACACAGTGGACAAATTGCTGCCCACGGTCATTATAGCTCTTAAACATATCAAAACTTGCACAGGCTGGCGACAATAAAACCGCATCACCTGCTACAGCATGTTGCTGACATTGCGCCACAGCCTCTTGCAAAGTATTGGCATGACTCCGTGAAATCTCATCAGATAAAGCGGCTTCAATTGCTGCCGCATCTTCACCAATCAATACCACATGACGGGCATAGTTTGCCAATGCAGGGGATAAGGGTGCAAAATCCTGACCTTTACCCTGTCCACCCAAAATCACCAATACCTTAGCTTGTTTAGGTGCAAGTGCCTGTCCCAACCCATTAATTGCCGCTAATGTTGCACCGACATTGGTCCCTTTGGAATCATCATAATAACGAACACCTTGTTTTTCATCTACAAATTGACAGCGATGTTCAAGTCCTTTAAAACTTGTTAACGTCTCCAGCATAATCTCTAAAGGCAAACCAATAGACTCACCCAGCGCCAGACAAGCCAGAACATTGGCAATATTATGACTGCCCTGAATATACATCTTCGAACTATCCAGTAAACGCTGGGTGCCTTTGGCAAGATACATATGTCCTTGCGAATCACGCAACACACCATATTGTTTTAGATCAGGCGCATTTAAACCAAAACTGATATGGGTAATATTATCGGCAACCAGTGGTCTGGTCAGACCATCATCACGGTTATACACATATTTTTCACAGCCCTGAAAAATCCGGTGTTTGGCCGTATGATACCCTGCCATATCACCATGACGATCAAGATGATCTTCACTCATATTAAGAACCACAGCGACGGCAGCTTTTAAATTACTGGTGGTTTCTAACTGAAAACTGGACAATTCCAATACGATTAATTCTGGTTCATCCTGTAAAAGATCCAGTGCAGGACGGCCGAGATTACCGCCGACAGCGACTTTCTTACCGGCATTTTTAGCCATCTCACCGACTAAAGTCGTCACCGTACTTTTGGCATTAGAACCGGTAATCGCCACAATCGGAACATCAGTTGCCCGGCGCAGCAATTGAATATCACTCACCACCGGAATTCCTTTCGCCAGCGCAGCCTGAATTTCAGGCAATTGTGGTGCAAGACCCGGGCTTAAAATAATTTCTTCTGCTTGTAATAGGAGATCCTGATCCAGTTTACCAAAGCTGGTTTTAACATCCTGAGGAATTTTATCCAGACCCGGTGGTGTTGTACGGGAATCAGTCACAACAACCTGATAGCCTTGTTGATACAAATAATTGACTGTGGAAACACCCGAAATTCCGAGTCCTGCCACAACTTTTAATCCACCACGTTGAATCAGCATAATCGACCTATCGCCATCATTTTTGAAATTGTCAAAATGTTAGCACTTTGTCAGATTGATTACTTTGAGAATTCAGGTTTTTATTTGGTTTTTTGTGCATCTTAAGATTAATGAACTTATGCAAAAGTATTGCGTCTTACCCTAATATCCTTTACAAACTATTCATCAAAATTCAGGTATCAAATACATGCAAATTAATCAACAAATCGTATTGGTCACAGGAGGGGCGCGAGGTTTAGGCGCAGCAATTACAACAACGCTGGTCCATGCCGGTGCTAAAGTTGTCGTCAATTATTTTAAAAGTCATGCGCTTGCTGAACAATTACAACAGCAATTCCCCGATCAGATTTTTATTTATCAGACAGATGTAACCGACAAAATTGAAGTTGAACAAATGTTTAATGCAGCTAAACAACATTTTGGACAAGCGATTACATCGATCATCAATAATGCACTGGTGGATTTTAAATTTAATGGCGAAGATCGACCGAAACTCACAAACTTACAATGGTCTGAAATACAAACGCAACTGGATGGTGCTGTACATGCCTGTCTAAACACTCTGCAAGCGGGTTTGCCAGATATGCAGGCACAACATTTTGGCAGAATTGTGAATATTGGTACCAATCTAGTTCAAAATCCAGTCGTACCTTATCATGACTATACTGCGGCAAAAGCGGCCTTACTGGCATTTACTCGAACCACCGCCCATGAATTGGGAGAATATGGCATTACGGTTAATATGCTATCTGGCGGTTTATTACAAACGACCGATGCCAGTCATGCTACACCGCAAGTCGTATTTGATCTGATTGCCAGCTCTACACCATTAAAAAAAGTTGTGTCACCAGCAGAATTTGCAGATACCGTCTTATTCTTTCTTTCACCTTGGTCACGTGTTGTGACTGGACAAAATTTGATTGTGGATGGTGGCCTCGTCAAAGGCTAATTTTTCATATAAAACCGCCCCGCAAATCAATAGATTTACAGGGCCATACACATCACAATAACAAGATACTTAAGCTGACTATTTTCCAGCCTGCACCGTTATAATCAATTGCTCAACCACTTGCGGTTCTGCCAATGTTGACGTATCTCCTAAACTATCCAGTTCATTCGCCACAATTTTGCGTAAAATACGCCGCATGATTTTACCGGAACGGGTCTTCGGCAATGCTGGCGCCCAATGCAAGGCATCAGGACTAGCGACCGGTCCAAGCACTTTACGTACCCATTGGATCAGTTCCTGACGTAATTCTTCACTTTCTTCCACACCCGCTTGTAAGGTCACAAACGTACAAATGCCCTGTCCTTTAATCTCATGCGGCATGCCAACCACAGCAGCTTCGGCAACTTTTTCATGCAGAACTAGCGCACTTTCAATTTCCGCTGTTCCCAACCGATGTCCCGAGACATTTAAGACATCATCGACACGTCCGGTAATCCAGTAATACCCATCATCATCCCGACGTGCACCATCTCCGGTAAAATAATTGCCGGGGAAGGTCGAAAAATAAGCTTCGATAAAACGTGCATGATCACCCCAGATATCGCGCATCTGACCAGGCCAAGAGTCCTGAATCACCAGATTACCCTCTATTGCACCTTCAAGTACATGGCCCTCGCCATCCACCAATGCAGGCTGAATACCAAATAAAGGTTTGGTGGCAGAACCCGGTTTTAGATCGGTTGCGCCGGGCAAAGGAGAAATTAAGATACCGCCGGTTTCAGTTTGCCACCAAGTATCCACAATTGGACAACGTCCTTCACCAACAACTTCATAATACCAATTCCATGCTTCAGGATTAATCGGTTCACCGACTGTACCCAGCAAACGTAAACTACTCCGATCACTTTCCCGAACATAGGCATCACCTTCACGCATCATGGCACGAATCGCTGTCGGTGCAGTATAGAGAATCGATACTTTGTGTTTATCTACCACATGCCCCAAACGTGCCCAGCTCGGATACTGTGGAATCCCTTCAAACATTAAGGTTGTGGTGCCATTGGCAAGCGGTCCATAAATCAAATAAGAATGTCCGGTAATCCAGCCAATGTCGGCTGTACACCAATACACATCATCCTGTTTGATATCAAATACTTCTTTAAAAGTACTCGCAGCATAGACCAAATAACCGCCAGTGGTATGCAAAACTCCTTTGGGTTTCCCTGTAGAGCCTGAGGTATAGAGAATAAATAAGGGATCTTCTGCATTCATCGGTTCTGGCGGGCATATACCATTGACCTCCATGATGATCAGGTGATACCACAGATCACGTCCTTGTTGCATATTGATGGTATTGGCATTGCGATAGACCACAATGACATGTTCCACACTTTCTGTGCCGGGCAGGGATAAAGCTTGATCAACATTTTCTTTTAACGGCAGCAGTTTGCCACCACGCATACTGGAATCGGCAGTAATCACCAGTTTGGCCTGTGAATCCTCAATACGACTGGCCAGAGAGTCTGGTGAAAACCCACCGAAGACCACACAATGCACTGCACCAATACGAGTACAAGCCAGCATTGCTACGGCCGCCTCAGTCACCATTGGCATATACAAGACGACACGATCACCTTTTTGAATGCCATATTTCTTTAATACATTGGCAAAGCGACAGACTTCATCATGCAACTCCTTAAACGAAACAATCTTGTGTCGTGATGGATGATCACCTTCCCAGATAATTGCAGGTTTATGTGGATGTTCTTTCAGATGACGATCCAGACAATTTGCCGAAACATTCAGTTGACCATCGGCAAACCATTCTATTTTAAAGTTTTCTTGATCGAAACTGGTATTTTTAACCTGTGTAAAAGGCGTAATCCAATCCACAATTCGAGCCTGTTCAGCCCAAAACTCGTCGGGATTTTCTATCGATTGTTGATAGCGTGCTTCATATTCCGGACGTGTAGTACGTGCAGTTTCTGCAAATTTTTCGGGTACTGGATAAATCTCTTTCATAGTGCTTTTCCTTAGCTTAATGTCATATTTATCTCATCACGAGAACTCACTCTTTCTTTATATTTCACCATCTTTCGTATCTACTAATACCTAGCTTTGAACAGACAAACAATTCTGCTTTGGTCTTATTATGATCAAAGCATTTTGGTCATTTTTATGCAAGGAACGATATCAAAATCAAACATTTTTTCAGAATCAATCCTCGACACTAAAAATTTAACAATCACAATAAAATTTACATTTTATATCATCAAGTTGATATATTTTTTAGTTATTATCACTACAATTATTCAGATCATTCATGATTTTTAATCTTTGTAATGATTGAATTGATATGCTACACCAATAACAATTTTGTACTGATTAACTATAAATAAACAGGGTGATTTCATGCAAACAACCACACAAGTAACACCGCCATTTCAAGACTTTATCGACAAACCGTTATCTCCCAATGGACGTTTTAACCGTTTAAGTTATCTTGGCTGGACTTTCCTATTTTCGATTGTAGTCAGTGCAATCATGGTGGCTTTCTCACTGATTACCGGTGGAGGAATAGCACTTTTTCTCAGTGCAACCAATAACACAAATGTTATGGAAAGTGCAGGTTTTGCCTCCTTTGGCATTTTTTATATCGGTTTAATTATCATTGGACTTCTTTCTGTTTATTTTGCATTTGTATTTGCAATCCGTCGTTTACATGATCTCAATATTACAGGATGGATCAGTCTTTTATTGCTAATACCGGTAGTCAATGTCATTTTATATCTGTTCCTAATTTTTGCGCCGGGCACCAAAGGTCCCAACCGCTTTGGTCCGATACGTCCGTCAAAAAGCTGGGAAGTTGCACTAGGATGGATTTATGTTGTCTTTATTATTTTGGGTATCCTGTTTTATGGTGCGATCTTTGGCGTGTTGATGAATCAATTTGATCCTGCAACAATTCCGGCTCCGGAAACACTCAATACCGTTTAATAAGACATAATTTGTTTTCATTATAAATATCTGGTCAAACCAGCTTATGCTGTGAGCTGGTTTGTATTATCTTATTTTTGATACAAAATTATGACGAGGCGATGAAAATTTACAGCAAATAAACAACTTATCTTTTAAAAAAAATTCGGGCACAATATCACTTTATGACTGACTGAATCGAGCAAATTAAGCGTGAGTAACCAGACAACCGAACATTTAAAAGATGTCACAGCCCAAACCACAGAGTTTTTGCAGGAAGCTGGACAAAAAACGACTGCATCGGTGATCGAACAAACACAGAAATATAGTGATGCTTATGTCACCATGAATAAAATCATTGAAGGATTCTGGGAGCGTGTCCCTTATCTCATCATTGGTTTTGTGGTTTTTCTGATTTTCTGGTTATTGGCAAAAGTTTTTAAAATCTTTATTGGCAAGGCTTTGCTCAATCGTTCCTACACTCGACAAAATCTGGTGTTGGTACTCAATCGTGTCGGCAGTACTTTTATATTATTTTTTGGTTTTTTAATTGCGCTAGTCATCATTATTCCCGGTTTCTCACCCGGACAGTTAATCAGCGCATTGGGAATTGGTTCGGTCGCGATAGGTTTTGCTTTTAAAGATATTTTTCAGAACCTTTTATCCGGCGTATTAATTCTACTGGGTGAACCATTTCGAATTGGAGATACAATAGTCGTTAATGGTATGGAAGGTACCGTTGAGGATATCCAGATTCGGGCAACTTTTTTACGTTCTGCCGATGGCCGCCGGATTGTAATTCCAAATGCAACGGTTTATACCAGTGCAATTATTGTGAATACTGCGTACCAACGCCGTCGTTGTGAGTTTGTGGTCGGTATCGGCTATGAAGATAATATCGGAAAAGCCACAGATTTGATCCGGAAAGTGCTTGACCATAATCGTAACGTACTTTCAGAACCAGCGTTTACTGTTCAAGTAACGACTCTGGCAGATTTTTCGGTGAATATTACAGTCCAATGGTGGATTGATATTGGATGTACTAGCACGGGTAATTCTGTCAGTGAGATTCAAACTGAGGTCAAAAATGCCTTTGATCAAGAAGGTATTTCTATTCCCTATCCCATTCAGGATGTCAATATTGTCAAAGTTCCTGCAAAAGTAGAAGATCACCCATCAACTGAAAAGTCGGGCTAAAATTGTAGCCACCGCTGTTTCTGTTCTTAAAATCCGGTTGCCTAAACTCATGCTTTGGCAACCATTTTTTTGCATTAAATCAATTTCATAAGGAATAAAACCACCTTCTGGTCCGATCACCACCTGACAAGGCTGATTAAATGCCACCGGCATGCGCTGCTCGGCATAAGGATGACCGACAAATGTTGGCCGATCTTTGCTCCAGATTGCCAAACGATCTTCAACAAAGGGTTTAAAGCGCTTTTCCAGCACAATCTCTGGGGTAAACACATCACCTGCCTGTTCCAGTCCCAATTGTACATATTCATCAAGCTTTGCCAGAAAAGGCGTTTGCCAATAGCTCTTATCCACACGATAACTGTGGATAAGTATCAACTTGTCCACACCCAAGCTTACACTGTCCATCACCAAACGGCGTAATACTTTGGGTCGGGGTAAGGCAACAATTAAAGTCACTGGTAATTTGGCTGGTACAGGCTGCTGAACAAGAGGTTTTATTCTGACTTCTTTCTCTGTTATTTCAACAACTTCTGCTAAATATCTCGCCTGATTTAATAGTCCTATTTTGAGCTGATCGCCGACCTGTACATTTAAATATTGCTTTAAATGTGCCAATTGACGAGGATCATTAATCTGCCAGTATTCATCATTGGGCTGCGCCGGAAGCAAAATAATATTCATTGTGCTAAAAATCGTTCGATGAGAGAAATATGCCGAGCTACGGCACCTTGATTGGCAGTTAAAATCTGTTGGGCCTGTTGATTCATCTGTTGTCGTTGTACCTGATTATCAAGTAAATCCAGTAGGGTCTGTGCAGCTTCATCCGCATTCTGAACGATTTTAACTGCCCCATGTTGTACAAACTCATCGACAATATTTTGAAAATTAAAATAATTTTTTCCCAAAAGTGTCACTACATTTAAAGCGATGGGTTCCAGAATATTATGTCCCCCGCCCGGTTCATTCAATGAACCACCGACATAAGCCACCTGTGCCAAAGCATACCACAACCATAACTCACCCATTGAATCAGCAAGATAGACCTGTGTATCCACTGTAATCGCCTGTCCCAAACTACGTCGTTGCCCGATTAAAGCAAGTTTTTGAATGGACTGAAAAACCTCATCAAACCGTTCCGGATGACGCGGCACCACAATACACAAAAGACTTTTATCCTTTGATAAAGCAGGTGCCAACGCCGCTAGAATCTGTTGTTCTTCCGGCGCATGTGTACTGGCCAGCACCAGAATTTTTCGTTGTTGTAATTGCCAGTCTTGTCGCAACTGTCTCGCTTGCTGAATAAAATGTTCAGGCGCAGTAATATCAAATTTCACATTGCCAACCACACTCATTTCATTTTGAGCTTTACCCAGATGATGAAACCGATCAAGTGTTGCCTGATCCTGTGCCGCAATCCAATTCAGTTGCTGCAACATCGGCACAGTTAAACGCCGGAATCGATCATACCCTTTGGCAGATTTTTCCGATAATCTGGCATTCAATAACAATTGTGGAATGCCCTGTTGATGCACACATTCAAGTAAGTTTGGCCAGAGTTCGGTTTCCATCAGCAATAAAATACGCGGTTGATTCTGTTGAATAAACGTTTCTATCAATGCTTTCTGATCAATGGGTAAGAATACAGCCTGAAATAAATCCGGATAGTTTTGCGCAAATAAGGATTTCACCCGTACCTGTCCTGTGCGTGTGGTATTGGTGATCAGAACAGCTTGGCCTTGTTTTAAATAATGTTCAATCAAGGGCTGTGCCGCATTGGTTTCACCCACAGAAACCGCATGAAACCAGATGGTATTTTTATTTTTAACGGGCTGGAAATGCCCAAAACGTTCATCAATTTCCTGTTGATAATCCGGCAAATGGCCAAAGCGTTGTTTTACACGCAAACGATATAAAGGTTTGATCAGGGTCAATAAAAAATTGTACCAAAGCGGAGAAGACAAGGCAGATACCTGTTTATTGTTGCTATAAAAAAGTATAACACAAGCTCAGTTCAGGCAAATATCTTCAAAGATAGAATAAAGTTAGATAAAATAATGAGGACAGATTTCACATAATAATAACGTCGTTAAAAACTAAAAAACCGATCCCTGCAATACAGAAATCGGTTTTTAAAAGCGACTTAATCGAACTATGTTGAATAGTCAGATTAAGAAAATACTTTTTATCGGTGACGAATTAAAGTGCAACGATATTTACTGCATTCGGGCCTTTTTGACCTTGAGCAATACTGAATGACACTTGTTGACCTTCAAACAGGGTTTTAAAACCAGAGTTTGAAATTTCGCTAAAATGGGCAAACACATCTGGACCAGATTCTTGTTGAATAAAACCGAAACCTTTCGCTTCGTTAAACCATTTTACTGTACCGTTGATTGTATTAGACATAATATATCCTATTGGGTTTTTAATAATGTTTAGCCATTTTTTGATGGCTAGATATAACTTTGAAAATAATAAAGAATTGTGCTTAAGATCTAAAAAACGAAGGATTATGACTAAAACTGCGATACTAATAGAAGATTTACTAAACAAGTCTTTTTTCTAGTTAAATTCATCATACATGAAATAAATAAATATTCAAGTTATTTATATATATTATTTATTTTTCTTATAAAAAGCATGAGATTAAGACTCATTATTACCTCATCCCGTAAGCAGGGCTGCCCTTGCGAAAAAATGTTTCATATAAAACTTGGGTTCGTCATGCTTGACTTGATCCGGCATCCAGAGCAAACCCAGTTGAAATAGGATTTTAAGTGGTATTTAACAAATGGGATCAATTTTTGATGTGCCTGTAGGAAGAATACATGAACTTTACTCTGGATTCCTGAGATACGACTAAAGCATCGCAAGGTAAGAATGACGGCATTTTTCAATTTGACAGGCCTGTATCACATAGGAAGAAGTTGGCCTAGATTACTTCCATCGATAGAGAGCACATTAATCTAGATAGTGTTTTTTTATTTTTAACAATTTGAAAATATTAATGATATGAAAATTCCTATAACTCAATGCATAAAAATAGCAGTAGCTAATATTATTTTCAGCCAAAAATATGAAACTTCACTTAAAAAAGATATCTAAAAGATATGCCTGAAACAAATAATTACCGCATTATCAATCCACCATCAACAGGTATTTCACTCCCAGTGATATAAGACGAATAAGTTGAGAGTAAAAATAGGGCGACATTCGCTGCTTCTTGGGCTGTACCAGAACGACCTAAAGGAACCTGATCTATTACAAATCGTTCAAATCCTAACTTTGCCTCTTCAGATAGAAAACGTCTAAAATTTGTTTCAATTGGCCCCGGAACAAGTGTGTTAACCCTCACGCTTCTTGGTGCTAACTCTCTAGCCCACACTCGGGCTGCTGCTGAAATAGCACCTTTAGAGGCTGCATAAAGGCTAGTTGTTGCTGCACCTTCGTAAATGGAGCTTGAACTAGTAACAAGAACAGATGCATTATTATTTAAATGTTCACTCAATGCAGCAAGTTGTAGTATCGGACCTTTCACATTTACGTCCATAACTTGATGATATATTTCATCTGTTATCTCATTGAAATTATCTAGCCTGGCAATCGCAGCATTCAACCATAAGCCATCTAATCTTCCATGTTTCGAAACAGCTTGAGCTAAATCTTTGCCAGTTGACCAACTTGCCGAATCATTTTTTAAAGTAACAATTCGAGAACCATGTTCCTTTGATAAAGCTGCAAGTTTAGACTCATTTCTTCCAGTAATAATTACTTTTCCACCGAAGTTGATTATTTTTTCAGCTGCTACCAATCCCATTCCACTGGTAGCTCCCGTAATTAAAAAGAGCTTATTCTTAAAGTCATACATCGTAATTCTCCTCTCTTTATTTATCGAATAAAATATTTATAGATTTTGCTAGTAACCGTATTTTATCTAAACCGATAATAACTTTGGTCATATCACCATTAGCATAAAAATCAACATGATACGAACCTTACTAAACACTTAAAACTATTCATATATTTCAAAAATTTGAGAAATATTTCATCCATCATAATTCGTAACTGAAACATCTTGCCTACTTCACAATCATCCCAACAATTTATAAAAAAATTTAGATAAATCAAAAAAATTACTATGAATTTATATTAAGAAACCAATCCTATACTAGAATTGGTTTTCTATCAGCAATTATTACTGTGTTGGATAATCAGTATAGCCTTCTGCACCATCTGCATACAATGTTTCAGGATTAAGTTCATTGAGTGGTGCATTTTTCACTAGACGATCCAGTAGATCCGGATTGGCAATATAAGCTTTACCAAAGGATACGGCATCGGCTTTACCCTCTGCCAGAATTTTCTTGGCAGTTTCAGGTGTCAGATTTTCATTGGCGATCCAGACACCCGAGAATTTCGGACGTAAATATGGACTTAAACTGTCTTCTGCCTGATATTCCCGTGCAAAAATAAAAGCAATATGACGCTGGCTTAATTGTTCTACCACATAACCAAATGTTCCACGTGGATCATCATCACCGATATCATGTGCATCACTACGCGGCGCCAAATGCACCCCAACACGTTCTGCACCCCAGACTGCAATAAATTCATCCACGACTTGTAGCAATAATCTGGCACGATTTTCAACCGAACCACCGTATTCATCTTCACGATGATTGGTTTTTGTCTGTAAAAATTGATCGATTAAATAACCATTGGCTGCATGTAGCTCCACACCATCAAAACCGGCTTCTTTGGCCAATACTGCGGCATGCTTATAGTCTGCAACAATCGCCTGAATTTCATCAATGGTTAATGCACGTGGTGTGACATATTCACGTTTTGGCCGCAACAAACTAACATGACCAGCAGCTTTGATTGCACTGGCAGAAACAGGCGTTGCCCCATCCAGAAATTCAGGGTCAGAAATACGACCAACATGCCAAAGCTGGACAAAAATTTTGGCATCTTGCTCATGTACAGCATCCACCACTTTTTTCCAGCCGTCCACTTGCTGCTGATTATATAATCCAGGCGTTTTGGCATAGCCTACTGCGGATGGGCTAATCACGGTGGCCTCGGCCAGGATTAATCCTGCATTGGCACGTTGCTGATAATATTCAACATTTAAATCATTCGGCACACGAATATCACCCGATCTAGAACGGGTCAAAGGTGCAAGTACCAAACGATTTTTAAGGACAAGATCACCCAGTTTTAATGAATCCAGTAATTCAACCATCACAACCTCTTTACCCTATTTAAAGGGTATCTTTTAACACATCCAAGTATTGCTGAATCAAGGCTTCATTACGGGAGAAATACGACCACTGCCCATGTTTTTGTACAGTAATCAAACCAGCTTGTTGTAATACCGAAAGATGATTGGACATGCTTGATTGGGATAGTTGCCCCAGTTTTTCAATCTGTCCGGCACAGACACCTTTTGCAAATCCATCACATTCATCAGCAGATAAAAACTGCTCTGGTGATTTTAACCATTGCAGAATTTGCCGCCGCATAGGATTGGCTAAAGCCTTAAAAATCGCATCTGTATCCATAAATCTCTAACACACATTTAAATAAAGAAGCCTTATTCAACGTTCACCATTAATATATCGTATTTTTTCGATATTTAAATCTATTTTTTACGATATAAAAACAATCAAATTGAATAAGCCTTCGATTAAATTACAAACCCTGTTTTAAACTGGCTTCAATAAATTTATCAAGGTCACCATCCAAAACAGCTTTGGTATTCGAGGTTTCGACATTGGTACGTAAATCTTTAATGCGCGAATCGTCCAGCACATAAGAACGAATCTGGCTGCCCCAGCCAATATCCGACTTGGAATCTTCCAGTGCCTGTGCTGCCTCATTACGTTTTTGCATTTCCAGTTCATACAATTTTGCACGTAACTGTTTCCAGGCTGTATCACGGTTGGCATGTTGGGAGCGCTGGTTCTGGCATGCCACCACAATACCTGTCGGCATATGGGTTAAACGCACCGCAGAATCGGTCTTGTTAATATGCTGACCACCTGCACCCGAAGCACGATAAGTATCGGTACGGACATCAGACGGATTGATGTCAATTTCAATATTGTCATCAATTTCAGGTGAAACAAATACCGCAGCAAAAGAAGTATGACGGTTATTATTACTATCAAAGGGTGATTTTCGTACCAGACGATGTACACCTGATTCGGTACGTAACCAGCCAAAGGCAAACTCACCATCAACACGAATCGTCGCCGATTTAATACCAGCCACGTCACCATCCGAGACTTCCATCAATTCGCCCTTAAAACCATGGCGTTCAATCCAGCGTAAATACATACGCAATAGCATGGAAGCCCAGTCCTGTGCTTCTGTCCCACCCGATCCGGATTGAATCTCCAAAAAGCACGGATTAGGGTCCATCGGATTATTAAACATACGATTGAATTCAAGTTTGGCTAATGCTTCTTCAGCAGTGTCCAGTTCCGATGTCACATCTTCAAGTAGACTTTCCTCGTCTGCCTCAACTGCCAAATCCAGCATTGCTTGGGCATCTATCAGTTGCTCGGCAAGCTGATCCAGTACACCTATACTGTTTTCCAGCGCACCCTTTTCTTTGGCAATGGCTTGCGCACGCGCCTGATCATTCCAAATGGCAGGATCTTCCAGTTCTCTTAAAACCTCTTCAAGACGTTCTTTTTTTAGATCGTAGTCAAAGATACCCCCGAAGTGTTTCACCTCGATCAGATAAATCTTTTAAACGTAATACAAAAGGATTAATTTCCATAATTCACACAATAGTATTTGAAAAGTCGCCTAGTTTAACATAGCTTTTAAATGTAAATTTTCGATGTCAAGAAATAATTTTAAAATACAAATTTGCTTGCTTTTTCGCCTTAATTTATATGTTGTACACTTGCACACATAACATAAATAAAAATTACAATAATATTTCAATAGTTTTTTCAATTAGTTATATTGCATAAATTCACAAGTCCCACATAGTTTAACAGAGCAGTTACCAACTGCATTTGACGTATCAGATTTTTCAACTAGACTGAAATTGTAACAAAAAATTTGATATCTCTTCTTTGGAGGAATGATGATGAAAAAATTAACACTTGCGACAGCACTTATTGCGACGACAGCATCTTTTGTGGCTCTCAATGCCAATGCATATCAAGCGGAAGTTGGGGGTAATTACAGCTATCTGGATCCAGATCGTGGGGATAGTATTAGCCAATTTGGCGTCAATGGTAAGTATTACTTTGAACCGGTACAAACCAAGGATTCTCCACTTGCCGAAGCCGCATTCCTGAATCGTTCTAGTAACGTAAATGCTGCCATTGATTACGGTGACAATGATGGAACTAAAAACTCTCAATATGGTGTAGGTGCAGAATACTTTGTACCAAACTCTGACTTTTATGTGAGTGGTAATATCTCACGTAGTGAATATAAAGTAGATCGTCGCAATATCGATACAAAAACCACGCATTACAATGCAGAAGTAGGTTATTTACCAGCACCAGGACTTCTTGTTGCAGTAGGTGCACAGGGTTATGACACCAAACACGGCGGTGATGGTGTTGATCCAACCTTACGTGCCAAATATGTTACCAATGTCGGTGGAAATGACATTAATGTCGAAGCACGTGGTGTCTTTGGCGATGATGAAAACAAACAATACTATGTTGGTGGTGACTACTACTTTGACAAAACTTTAAGTTTTGGTGCCGACTATAGTAAAGACAAATCCATTGATCAAGATCAATGGGGTATTAAAGCTAAGAAATTCATTAACACCAATTTAAGTGTTGATGGTCGCCTAGGCTTTGGCGATGACTACAATACCTACACCGTAGGTGCAAACTACCGTTTCTAGTCCTCGTAACAGATAAGTATTAAACTAAAAATGCCCTTATAGAGGGCATTTTTCATATCTATATAAGATAAAATGCTATTGACGGGTGCATTTTTTTCATTAAACTGTCACATGTAACAAAATATTTACATTTTTAAATTACGTGGGGACATTTCCATGAAAAAATTGAGTCTAGCTACAGCTATTTTAGCTTCTGTTGTTGCAATGAGTGCCAATGCTTATCAAGCAGAAGTTGGCGGTACAGTTGCTGTTGCAGATCCAGATTATGCAGATACTTCGGTTGGTTTTGGCATAGATGGAACATATTACTTTAATCCTGTACAAATCAAAAATGCACCGTTAAATGAAGCTGCATTTTTAAATCGTGCCAGTAATGTATCCGGTAATATTGCTTACTCAGATAATGATGGTGTAGAAATCACCACGTTCGGTGCAGGTATTGAATATTATGTGCCTAATACAAATTTCTATACTGGTGCAAAAATTGCTCATACCAAAGTAGATATTGACCATTTTGGCAGTGCAGATGCAACCAGCTATGCTGCTGAATTAGGTTATTTACCTACCGCTGGTCTATTGATTGCAGTTGGCTTGGTTGGTCAAGACATCGATGGTGGTGATAATGACGTAGATCCAACTTTGCGTGCAAAATACGTCACTCAAGTCGGCAGCTATGATGCAAACTTTGAAGCTGCTACAAGCTTTGGTGATGTGGACTACTATAATCTTGCAGCAGATTTGTATTTAGATAAAACATTAAGTGTTGGTGTTGGTTATCAAGATAACGATGCTGAAGGCAAAAATGATGTTTTCTCAATTAATGCAAAAAAATTCTTCAATCAACAGTTTAGCCTACAAGGCACAATTGCTTTTGGTGATGATGTAAATACCTATGGCATTCGTGGTGCTTACCGTTTCTAATTTGATTTAAAGATCAAATAGAAAAATCGCTCTCTATAGGGCGATTTTTTATATCCATATAATTTAAATGGAATAGTGAAAACAGAATAAATTAAATGTGTTAGAATAAAAATAGAAAATAAAGGCATATATTATTGTTAAATCATAATGAATAGAATTGCTATATCATGGAGGTAATCAATGAAAGTTATTAAATATTCACTTGCGATTATCGCCATTATTTCAGTCTCTGCATATACCATGACCAATAATGAAACCAGTCAATTTCAGGTCAAGATGCATGTTAACGAGACCTGTGATATCGGGACAGGTTCTTCGCCAGATATCGATTTTGGCACAGTGTCACGTACGACACAAAATGTTCAGGCGACGGGAAATTTAAACGTATCCTGTACCAATGGGACACCTTATAATATTGCTCTAAACAGTGATGGTACCATGAAAAACAATAATGATGCCTCGTTACAAATTCCCTATCGACTCTATCAGGACGCCACCCTTTCCAAGGAATGGGGTAGTATTGCAGAAAACCGCTTTTCTCAAAAAGGCACTGGGCAACCTCAAAACATCACCATCTGGGGACAAGTTCCGGATACCAATGTTCCTGCTGGTGAATATTCGGATAAAGTCACTGCAACCATTACCTATTAATTCAATTTCAGCCATTAATAAGTCAAAGTAACGGTAATAGTATCGGAATATTGTCCAACACTATTGATATCTTGCGCTGGGATTGCACCATATACAGGTATCGTTTGATTGGAAAAAGAATATTGCGTATTGCCCTGCCACAATATTGACCGGCTGGCATCCTGATATAACGCATAGTCAAGATAACTACCCTGTGCATTTTTCATGCGCCTTTGAGTACCTGATGCATTTATTCCATTATCCAGACTAACTTTCCAGTTGGTTCCTGTCGGACAAGCCAATTGAATAGTACCAGACTGATAACGTGGTGCCGTTAAACGATCTACTGTGCCAAAATCAATATCCGTAGCAGAAACAATTAGACAGCTATTTTCATAGTTAGCATTAACCAATAGATAATTATTTGCACTGTTTTGACTTGCTAATGCCTCTAAATCTGTAGGAAACTCTGTACCGTAGCGAGAGGCATACAGCAGTTTGAGCGACATATTATTGGTTTTGTAATAGCCTGCCGATACATTTTGCCCCGACAAGACCTGACCATACATTTTTATTAAGGTCGTTGGATTACCAGAATTTGAAGACACTTGAAAAGATTGACATTGTGCCGTACTTTGATTACTGGTGCTAGGAACTTTCCGGGTTTTAGCAACGTCATAATATAAATTATAATTTAAAAGAGGAGCTGGATAAGTATCATAACTAATCATGGAACGGGGATCTTGTCCCGCAGGATCTATACTATCGACAACCAAACACATTTTATAGGCAATAGGCTGGCTCCAATTAGAATTACAATTCACCGTAATATCAGTCGATACAGTTGATGAACCCTGCGCATTGACTGTGCCAAAGCTTAAGTTACCCCCACTAATCCAGCAACTTTCCGCATGTGCAGAAGAATAAAAAAGGCTGCAACACATAAATAAAAGTGCTGTAAAAATATATCGTCCAATAAAACGATGATGATTTATCTTACTTTTATACAAATTTATTGACATATCACCGGTCCTAAGTCTTTAAAACCCTCAAGTTTGGAAATATCGGGAAGATTGACCTGACATTGTGTATTGTGTTGACCAATATATAAGTGATTGGTCTGAACATCATCCAAATATACAATACCATCATGTGCAACAATTGTTTTGGGAGATTGTTGCTGTTGCATTGCTGATAATGAATCCCAGACAAGACTGCCTACTGCTAGATTTTGTCCTTGTTGATCGACCACCTGCATTTGAACAGACTTTACTTTATAAATTGGAAAGTGAATGAAGACACCGCTGGCCTGACGTGGTACAGCATCTTGTTGTGTAGTTTCAATTTTTAGATCAATTGGCAGATCCAGCGCATCGATTGCCACACTATTATGTTGATATGGATTCAGGTGATCCAGCAACAAGTAGCCTTTACGGTTAGTCTGCCCAATTAATCGATTCTCCAGACGAACCGGCACATCGGCCACTTGACCAGTGGAGACAATCGCAAATGAGCCATTACTTAAGCGAGTGGGTAAAAGCGCATCTTTCAAAATGACCAGTCCACCGTTAATAGAAGCATAGGCATTGGTATTATGATATTGATCGGATTGCGTATGTTGCACATTTAACTGAGCCAATCCATACGTCCCCAAATAATCCAGTTGTCCCTGAAATAATGTATATTGATCGGTATGATTTGCTCTTGCCTGCCAACCTAAACCACCTTGATCCTGATCAACAGCATGTAACACATTGAGACCCAATTGGTTATTCTGATTATTACGCTGTACAGTTGCAGTAGCTGAATTACGTTTTGCCCACGGGAAATTAAGTGATAAATAATAACTATTCTGCTGATTGATTAAATCGCGACTGTAACTCAAATTAAGATTCATATGTCGAGGCAAAACATACGACCAGTTGAGCAATACAAATTTATTTTTTTGCTCATCGGCATAATTCTGTTGAATATAACTGCTGCCAAACTGACCAATTTTCGTATTAAATCCCAGATAAAATTGATCAGAATTACGGACAAAACTTGCATCATTGAGACTGGCAATATCATTAAATGCTCCAAATTGTCTCAATCCATTATAATTCAGACTGATTTTAGGAGAGTTCCAACTATATCCAAATCCTAATAACTGCCCATTTTGATCTGATGTATGACTATAGGCATAAGACAAATGAATCATTCCCGCTCGCCTGCCCAATTGATATGCGCTACCAAGCCCGCCCTGTTGTAAACCTTTGGTCATTTCTGCATGGGTTTCCAGTGTCAGTGTATTGGATATGCCATAACGATAACTGCCACTAAATGCAGGATCATCAGCATAATCAAACGATGAAACACCATAATTCAGTTTTGGATAGCCGAGATTGAATGACCAATCGCTGAGTCCCTGAGCCAGTAAATTATTACTTCGATATAATGAAAAATTAAGCACTTGCTGCTGTCCATTAATATCGGTGATCAACATCTGAGCATTCCCAGCACCTGTGATACTCGGTACTGTTTGAATCTCAAATTGGCCTGGCACCACATTCTGGGAAGACTGCTTAATGCCATTAATCATCAAATCAACTTGCGAAGGTAAAACCACTTGCCCCTTAAAATTCAACAAAGGCGTAGTAACAGTATAAGGCTGTAATGCAAAATTCTTGGATAAGCTCAAACCACTTAAACGTGTAGAGCGTGTCCAGGATAAAGCATGACTTTGAGTATCTCCCAAACGCAGACGAAGCATTTTATCTGGAAAATCTTTTTCCCAATAACTGTCCAAAATCTGACTATCTTCAAAAGCATGATCTGTATATTGATAGTTACCCGAAACACTTAATATCCCGCCCAGTAAACCGAACACACGCAGCTCATTCCAACCATTGACAGAGAATGTCTCATCATTTTGCTGTGCAAAAACAGTATAGTTCACTAATGCACCTGTCTTTTGCTGTTGTGGATTGAGGGTAACCGCAAGCTGTTTTTTATAACCATAAAGATTTTGATTTACCAGCAATTCTACCGGCACTTGCATGGAAATCTTTTGATTCAGATCATCATATTGATAACTTAAACCCGGAATTTGCTGCAATGGGACATAAGCTGTTTGCTCAATCATGATTGCTGGCGTTGTGCTATGAATTGAAAATGCTTCCAAACTGGCAACATCAATCAATAACTGTTGATCTAGTTGTATAAAATGCCCGATTTGCGCTTGAGGAGACTGGTTTAAAACCACATCCAGATATAATTCCTGTTGCAGCATATTGTCTTTTTCAGAAGAAATATTCAAAGTTTGCGCAATCGTAATAGGTGTCACCACCATCAGGCCTGCAAAAAGCAGGTGGCATATGCGAACCTTCAATGACCAGCAGCTCCTTATAGATCTCTCTATTTTAAGGGGATAAAGGTAAACTTTGTGCGTTTACATCCATATTGACCACTGCCACAAATTGACCACCGGCACCCACATTGATTTGTTTGGGTATATCCCACTGCATGGTCTGCCCACTTAGCACATAGCCGACCAATCCCATTTGAATTGGCGTCTTCTTGCCTTGAGCATCAATATAGGATAGTTGGCTAAAGCGTTTGTAATGATTAGAGTGATTGGTCGCCATTAACTTGGATGCGGTATAACTAAATTTCATTTCTTTAAGCGAAGTAATACCTTGCTCAGAATCACCGGTAGTAGAAACAGTAAAAAATACAGGAATTGAATATTTGAGTAATAATTGTAACCCGCTTTGTGCTGTATTCTGCGGATCAGGTAACTCATCTACAATTAAACGATAAGCCTGTTCTGAAGTATTCGTCGTTGGTATATTACGAATTAAACGAACCAGTTGGCGTTGTCCAGCGGGAATAGTCAAAACCATCGGACTGGCAATCAGATCTTTAGATGTCGTTAAAACATCCTGATGATTGGTTTGTGTCCATGCATTTACTCTTACTTGTGCCCGAATACTGTCATTGCCAGTATTGGTCAGCCAAAGTTCCTTGACTTTTTCCTGAGGGCTAAATTCCAATAAAATAGGCGCAACCTGCAAACTTGCAGCATGCGCCTGTGCCACGAATAAAGTAGATGCCAACATCCCTATAGCAAAAATGTTGCGAAAATGAGATAAATTTGGCATATTTTTCATGGTGATACCCTTTTAAAATAAGAATATCTTTAAGATAACAAAAATTAGTAAGTGACAGTAGCTGTTACTGTATCGGCATAGTTACCAGCTCGCACATTGGTTGAACCAGATACTTTGGCAAGAACCGGAATGGTTTGCACAGCACCTGTACCTGATGCAGAATATTGATTGTTATCATTGTCCCATTGCGCAGTATCACCAGAAGCCTTAAATAACTGATAGTCAATAGTGGCAGTACCATCTGTCTGATGTGTCATTTTACCACTACCTTTTAAGCCTACACTGTAAGGGGTTAGATTGGTACAAGTGACATTTAAATTACCAGTTTTATCTGCGACTGCTGTATTACTATTTACCGAACCGAAATCAATATCTGTTGCATTAATTTCACAGGTTGATAAAACCTGAATTTTCACTTGGAAATTTGTCGATGCAGTTTTATCAGCAGCGAAACTTTGTCCAGCAAATAATCCAGTTGTTGCCAATAGCGTTGCGGTAATTAAGTTTTTCATATATGAACCTAAAAAATGATGAAACCCAAAAAGCAATCGTTTTATAGACAACATTGCTTTTTCTCTTTTGTACAGTAGATTTAATTCACCTACCGCCCAATTAATATGCGCACTCTATCACACTTTTCAATAGACACAAGCTTTTATTCATATTTTTTATTCATAATATTGATAAAATATTCATTATCCACGGATATAGCATCGCAATCCATATTTTCTTCATAATTCATATTTAAAAATAAAAAATTTATATATATTTCAATCACTTAAATATAAAACCTACAAATATTATTATAACTCTTTATTTTTATTAATGATTATATTTAAACTTAATTTATGGTTTAAATAATGTATTATAAAATGTTTAAAATAGCTTAATTTTTTCCATTTCTGACAATTTATGTCATGTATATTTTTTAATCACAAAGAATCAAGTACTTTCAAATAAAGTATTCTCATTTGTAAATGAGTTTTCCCCCGAAATTCGTTTTTTTCCAGACTAAACGCCAGATGCACTTTTTCACCGATATGTGTTTGCACTTTCTCTCGAAAATTAAAACCAATCGCGTCCAATAAACGTCCATCATCGAGCTTTAACTTGAGTTTTAAATGCTGTTCCTTAAGCCACTGAAACTCGTCAACATTAAAAACACCTTCAAAAACTGGTGCTTCAAATCCTTGCCCCCAAGGACCAAGCTGTTCTAACTGCGCAAGAAAATCCAGACTAAAATCCTTAACCTGTAAAGCACCATCTGTCCAGAGTCTGGCGGTAAAAACGTCAGGATGATGCTGTGCGATGAATGCAGTAAAATGGGTTTTAAACGCATCAAAATATTGCTGTTCAATGGTTAAGCCTGCGGCTGCAGCATGTCCACCAAAAAACTTAACCAAATGTGGATGCTGCTGTGCCACTGCCTCAATGCTATCGCGAATATGAATACCTTCAATAGAACGGGCTGATCCTTTTAAATGCTGTCCATCTTCATCCAGCGCAAAAACAATGCTGGGTCGATGGTAATGTTCTTTTAAACGGCCCGCGACAATACCAATCACGCCCTGATGCCATTCCGGTTCAAATAAAACCAATGCTTCGGGAATGCGTTCCTGTTCAAGCTGTAGCTCAGTCAAATATCCAAATGCCTGCTCACGCATGCTTTGCTCAACCTGTCGCCGTTCAACATTCAATCGATCCAGTTGATAGGCAATCGGATAAGCCGTAGTTAAATCGGGTGCCAGTAAACATTCAATGCCGATTTGCATACTGTCCATACGCCCTGCGGCATTAATCCGTGGCCCCAATACAAAGCCAAAATCCTGTGCCTGTAATTGGGCAGGGTTCTTTCCTGCAATCTCAAGCAGTGCCAAAATACCCGCACGGCATTGTCCACAACGAATTTTTTCCAGCCCTGCCTGCACCAGAATACGATTATTAAAATCCAGTTTTGCGACATCTGCCACTGTACCTAGTGCAACCAAATCCAGATATTGGCTGAGTTTGGTCGTGGATTTACCCTGTTGCTGCCGTAAGGTGGCCAGACGAGCCAGAACATAAAAGGCTACGCCGACACCCGCCAGTGATTTGCTGGCAAAATGACAACCCAATTGATTGGGATTGACCACGGCTTCTGCCGGTGGTGTGGCTTTGGTGGTTAAATGGTGGTCAGTGATAATGACCTGCATCCCCAAGGCATGGCATGTTTCCACACCGGCATGACTGGAAATTCCATTATCCACCGTGATCAGTAAATCGGGTTGATAGCGCTGATAGGCAAGCTCTGCAATTGCTGGCGTTAAGCCATAACCATATTTAAAACGATCCGGCACGATATAGTTGACTTGTGCGCCCATATCCCGCAATGCCAATATCATCAGTGCAGTACTGGTTGCACCATCCGCATCGTAATCACCGACAATTAAAATCTGTTTGCGTTCATCAATTGCCTGATCAATGAGCGCTACGGCCTTTTGCAGCCCCAATAAATCAGGGCTTAACAAGGATTTTAGCTGTAAAGCCAATTGATCGGCTGCGACATTACGTGCCGATAAAATCCTTGCCAGTGTATCCGATTGCAAATAGCCAAATTGTTCAAGCGGCTGTTGTAATGGGCGCTGCTGTAAAAGCATAGAAATCATCAAAATATTAGATCAAGGCATCAAACGTTGAATGATCCACTGACCATCTTGTTGCGTATAGCTAATGCGGTCATGCAAGCGATTCGGACGACCTTGCCAGAATTCATAATAGTCCGGGATCAAGCGATAGCCACCCCAAAAATCCGGTTTGGGTAATGGATGAGTATGTTGAAGTTGTGCAAAGGTCGCATCAAAACGTTGCTGCAACGCTTCACGGCTTTCAATCACACCACTTTGCGGGGTACTGACGTGCGCTGCAATCTGGCTATCATGCGGTCGTTTATGATAATAATCTGTCGATTCTTCCAGCGAAATTTTTTCAACTCGTCCGGAAATACGCACCTGTTGTTCCAACCCTGCCCAGTAAAACAATAATTGTGCCTGAGGATTCTGTGCCAGATCATGACCTTTTAAACTGTCGTAATTACTATAAAAGTCATAACCCTGTTCGGTAGCGCCACGCAATAATAAAGTACGCACATGCGGCACCCCTGTTGCACTGGCAGTCGCAACCGACATGGCATAGGGTTCTGGTAAATTGGTGGTTAATGCCAGATTAAACCAGTTTAAGAACTGTGTATGAGGATGTGTCGCTATCTGATCTTCATGCAGTTCGGCACGTTGATAATTTAATCGTAATTCACTTAAATCTTTGATCACATCACTCATGATTTTATCCTTTTATTCTTCAGAAATTACAGCACTTTGGCGAATAACACTGGCAAGATGTTTTGCCAACTTCTGTACTTCTTCAAACTGATCACCTTCTACCATCACCCGGATCACAGGTTCTGTACCAGATTTACGAATCAGCAACCGTCCACGACCTTTCAACTGCTGTTCTGCTTTGGCAAATTCGTCAACCAGTAAGGCATCTGCATACGGGTCGATCATATGTTCCAGTCGAACATTTTCAAGCACTTGTGGGAATAATTTAAAATCTGCCACCAATTCATCCAGCGCCAGTTGTTTTTCAACCATCACACGCAATACCTGTAAGGCAGAAATGATGGCATCCCCTGTGGTGCTTTTATCCAGTGTCAAGATATGCCCTGAGGGTTCGCCGCCAAGCAGCCAGCCATTTTCTTCTAAAGCTTGTAATACATAACGATCACCAACTTTGGCACGGACAAAAGGTACATCTGCTTGCGCCAGCGCAAGCTCCAATGCCATATTGGTCATTAAGGTACCTGCGATTCCGGCAGGTTTCTTTCGAGCTTTGGTGGCAAGGATATACAGGATATGGTCGCCATCAATCAATTTGCCATGTTTATCCACTAACACCACACGATCTGCATCACCATCAAAGGCAATGCCAAGATCGGCCTGATGTCTGATCACGGCTTTTTGTAAATTTTCGGGATGGGTCGAACCACAGCCATCATTAATATTAAGACCATTCGGGGTATCAAAAATCGTAATAACTTTTGCCCCTAGTTCACGAAAAACCGCAGGACCAACATTATAAGCTGCACCATTGGCACAATCCACGACAATGGTATAGTCCTGTAAATTTAAATGATAGGGAAAAGTGGATTTACAAAATTCAATATAACGCCCTTGTGCGTCATCAACCCTGAAACTTTTACCGAGTTGGTCAGGCTCATGAATGACAATATCTTTTTCTAATTCGGCATTAATCGCTTCTTGTAATTCATCAGGTAGTTTTTTCCCTTCACTGGAGAAAAACTTAATGCCATTATCGAAATATGGATTGTGTGAAGCGGAAATGACAATCCCAGCATTGGCATGTAAGGCACGGGTTAAATGCGCAATTGCAGGTGTTGGCAACGGCCCCAGTAAATGCACATAAACACCGGCGGAATTCAAACCTGCCTGTAAAGCCGATTCCAGAATATAACCGGATAGACGGGTATCTTTACCTAAAACCACAATCGGTTTTTTCTTGGGATAGACACGTTTTAATACACTACCCGCAGCAAATCCCAGTTTGAGGGCAAATTCTGGCGTGATGGGTTTCTGTCCAAATTTTCCGCGAATACCATCGGTACCAAAATAACTCATATTATGTTCTCTGTATCAAATTACAATATTGTCGAATCTTTTCATTCTACAATAAAAAACAGCCATCCATCATGGACAGCTGTTGATTTATTTTATGCTTTAGTTGCCATTAATTAGCCTACACGATAATTCGGTGCTTCTTTGGTAATGGTCACATCATGTACATGAGACTCTTTCATACCCGCAGCAGTAATTTTAACAAACTGGGTATTTTTACGCATGGCTTCGATATCAGCAGAACCGGTATAGCCCATGGAAGAACGTAAGCCACCAATCATTTGATGCACGATATTGCCCATCGGTCCTTTATACGGTACACGACCTTCGATTCCTTCCGGCACCAGTTTTTCCACGCCAGCTTTGGCATCTTGGAAATAACGGTCAGATGAACCTGTCGTACCCGACATCGCACCCAGTGAACCCATACCACGATACGCTTTGTAATAACGGCCTTGGAAAAATTCTACTTCGCCCGGTGCTTCTTCTGTACCAGCCATCAAGGAACCAACCATAATGGTACTTGCACCAGCAGCAATGGCTTTTGCCATATCACCAGAATAACGAATACCACCATCTGCGATTAAAGGAATCTGCTCTTTTAGGGCATTGGCAACATTATCAATTGCAGAAATTTGTGGAACACCAATCCCTGCAACAATACGTGTGGTACAGATCGAACCCGGACCAATACCGACTTTAACGGCATCGGCACCGGCATCAAGCAATGCCAACGCAGCATCACCCGTTGCAATATTTCCACCAATGACCTGAACTTGCGGGAAGTTTTGTTTGACCCAGCGTACACGTTCAATCACACCAGCAGAATGCCCATGCGCAGTATCCACCACGATCACATCAGCACCTGCTTCAACAAGCGCTTCAACACGTGCAGGGGTTTCAGTCCCGGTACCGACTGCGGCACCGACACGTAACCGACCTAATTCGTCTTTACAAGAATTTGGATAAAGTTCGGCTTTACGAAAGTCTGTGACAGTAATCAAACCTTTTAGATTTTGCTGATCATCCACCACCAGCACTTTCTCAATACGGTGTTTTTGCAACAAGGCCTGAATATTTTCTTTCGATTCGCCTTCTTTCACTGTCACCAGACGCTCTTGCGGTGTCATCACGTTGCGGACAGGCTGTTCCAGATTGGTCACAAAGCGTGTATCACGACCGGTGACGATCCCGACTACTTTGCCATGTTCAACTACAGGCACACCACTAATATTATTGGCCTTGGTGATTTCAATCAGTTCACGCACCGAAGTTTGTGGCGACACCGTAATTGGATCTTTGACCATTCCGGCTTCAAATTTTTTCACGCGGCGCACTTCGCCAGCCTGTGCAGCAATATCCATATTTTTATGTAAAATACCGATACCGCCATTTTGCGCCATGGCAATCGCCATACGTGATTCAGTCACGGTGTCCATGGCTGCTGAAACTAGAGGGATATTAAGTTGAATGCCACGAGTCAGGCGTGTCTTTAAGGAGACATCTTTTGGAAGAACTGTAGAATAGGCAGGGAGTAACAAGACATCATCGAAGGTCAACGCTTCTTGAACGATGGTCAGCATAACAATCTCACTGGTAATTTCCGTGCGCTATTATAAACAAATTTCACACTAAATTTCATTTTTTCTTGTGCTTATTTTTACATAAATGACATCAGCACAAAAATCTTGTTATCTTCATCACAGTCAGACGCATTTTTATACCATGTTTATTTTAATAAAAATAGGCTGATCTGCGCATTCACACAGACCAACCCATGATTTTTAAAGTAAAGCTTAGCATCTATTCAGAATTAATTCGGACAACGATAGGAATTCTGATTAAACAGATCAATGCCGCATTCCAGTCGCTCAATCCAGTTCAGAAACTCATTGATCATGTCTTTGCCAATAAAAGGTGTGCCATGCTGCGGCACAATCATTTCAATATCCATTTCCCGTACCATATTAACCCAGAACCGGATCACTCGGTTTGAACACATATAACGCTGGTGAAAAGCACGCATTTTGTGCGTATGCGCTTCAAAATCGGTAATTGGAGCATTGGCGTCCGATACAATTGATGCGCCCATATCACCAGAAAATAGAATCTTGGCAATTGGATCATAAAACTGGAAATTACCCACCGAATGTAAAAAATGGGCAGGCACAGCTTTAATCACACTATCACCTAAATGAATAATGCCGCCTTCATCCGGTAATTCAATCAGACGTTCCAGCCAGCCGCCCTGAATACGATCACTGGTGAATGCCGAGTTTAAATGTGGTAGAAAACGTGCCCATAATTTGGAAGACACCACTTTTGCCTGAGTATAGACCAACCATCTTGGCATAGAGGTAATAATGTCAGGATCCTGATGGGAAGCAATTACATAATCCAGTTGGCTAAGCCGCACATATTTACTCAATTCCAATGTCAGTGGGGTATACGTCAAGTCACCACCTGGATCGAGCACTGCGGCATGTTTGTCGTGAATAATCAGAAATTGATTGGCCTGTACACCCTCACCTTTAACCAGACTGGTAAACGCAATACATTTATGTTGCCCATCATCATATAAGATTTGAGAGGTGGTACGATCCAAAGCCATAAGAATGCTGATAAGTTATTGATAATGAACTTAACATAAGGGGCTTTACAAAAAGATACAATGCTTGTTTTTATTGTTTGTCAACTCTATCACAAAATTAAAAAATCCTAGTATTTCAGTAAGATATTGACATTTTTTATTTATATTTATGAATCAATCATCTAACCAACTTAATCAATCATGAAAACGATTAATCTAAAAAAATGATTCAAAAAACCAATCAATACTTTACGATATAAAAGTGTAAAAATTCATCTATCTGTATAAAAAGAAATGCGTCGATTTCCTGAATGAAAATCGACGCATTAGAAAATTTTAAAGCAGGGCTGTTAAAGCAAAATATTACGAATATCTTTTAATAACAGGGTGAGTTTGCGGGTAAAACGTGCCGCATCTGCACCATTAATCACACGATGATCATAGGATAAGGACAATGGCAACATCAACCGTGGCTCAAAATCCTTACCATTCCATACGGGTTGCATGGTTGCAGGCGATAAACCCAGAATCGCAACTTGTGGCCAGTTCACCAGTGGGGTAAAGGCCGTGCCACCAATACTGCCCAGACTGGTAATGGTAAAGTTTGCACCTTGCAAATCTTTCGGGGAAAGTTTTTTATCACGTGCTTTCTGGCTAAGCTCTCCGAGTTCCTGTGCAATTTGCTTAATCGATTTCTGATCAGGATTACGCAGTACTGGTACAGTTAAGCCATCTGGCGTTGCCACGGCAATGCCAATGTGAATTTCATTGCGTAGCAACACCGATTTTTGATCGTCAGCAAGATGTCCAGCAAAATAAGGTTCTTCTTTTAACAGATAAGCAGTTGCCTTGGCGATAAATGCCAGAATGGTTAAACCAATTCCCTGTTTTTTAAAGCCTTCTTTGAGCTCACCACGCCATGCTTCAAGTGCAGTAATATCTGCCAGATCAAATTGGGTCACTTGTGGAATAAAGTTATTTAAAGAAAGCTGTGGCACTGACACTTGCTGTAAGCGTGTCATGGCTTTGACTTCACCACCACCATAGCTAGAAAAATCCGGTAATGGCGGTAAGCCAGAAGCAACAGGCGCAGCCGTCTGTTTTGCAGCCGGTTGACTAAGACGTGTCTTCACATAGGCAAAGACATCATCTTTTAGGATTCGACCATGTTCACCAGATGCCTTGACTTCAGCAAGTAGCACGCCGAGTTCCCGTGCCAACTGACGTACCGCAGGACCGGCATAAACTTTGGCATTAGCAGCTTGTTGTTCATCGGTTAGTTTTGCAGTATCTGTAGAACTTGGCGTAGCAGGCTTTTCAGTCGTTGTCACCGGATCAGCTTTAACAGCCGCTGGTTTTTCTGCTGCTGGTGCTGGCTTTTCGGTAACAGTCGATTTCTCGGCAACAGCGGGCTTGGCAGACGCAGCACCTGCGGTTTTAACGGTTAACAGCAATGTACCTTCTTTAACCATATCACCTGCTTTCACAGCGATAGACGTTACTTCACCGGCAACAGTACTTGGAATTTCCACAGTCGCTTTATCTGATTCGGCAACAACAACACTATCATCGACGGCAATCTGATCGCCGACCTGTATCAGAATTTCAGCGATTGCCGCCTTTTCTACACCAATATCAGGAACTTTTAATTCAACTTCCTGTGTTTCACCAGTGGTTTGTGGCTGCTCTTTCGATTCGGTTTTTTCTGGCGCTGCATCTGCTGGAGATTCTGATTTAACAGGTTCTGCGGTTTGCTCGGCTGATGGATCAGTCGCTTTCTCTTGTTCGGCATTTGATGCTGATGCTTCTGAGTCAAGCTCAATCAGTACAGTACCCTCTGTCACATCATCGCCCTGCTTAACCAGAATGGCTTTTACCACCCCAGCCGCAGTACTGGGTACTTCTACCGAGGCCTTATCCGATTCAAGTAGGACAATGCTGTCATTTTCCTGAATCGTATCGCCCACACTCACCAAAATTTCCGCAACGACTGCCTTATCTACACCAATATCAGGAGTTGTAATTTGCATGATTATTTCTCCTCCGAAGCATTCGGTTCGATATATTCTGCAACAGCCTGAACTTCGGCATGTGCTTGCGGTTTCCATGGCGATGGACGATCAATATCAATTTCCAGACTAGAAATCGCATCCTTAACCAGACGGTTTTCCACCTCGCCTTCATCAGCAAGTTTTTTCAGCGTCGCCACCACAATATGCGCAGCATCCACTTCAAAATAACTTCTTAAATTTTCACGAGTATCGGAACGGCCATAACCATCTGTACCCAACGCCACAAAAGGACGACCTTCTGGTAAATAAGCACGAATCTGTTCGCTGTATAAACGGATATGATCAGTTGCAGACACCACGATCCCTTCATAAGGACGAAGCTGCTGTGATACCCAGCTTTCTCTGGTTTCTTCACTCACCGGATGCTTGCGGTTATATTCTTCACATGCCATACCGTCACGTGCCAGTTCGTTAAAGCTGGTTACGCTCCAGACATTGGCATGAATTTGATATTCGTCACGCAGAATTTGTGCAGCCTTGATCACTTCACGCAAGATCACGCCAGCACCCAACAGTTGTACAGTGGCTTTGTCATCCTTCTCAAGCAAATACATGCCTTTACGGATACCTTCTTCAACACCTTTTGGCATTTCCGGATGAGCATAATTTTCATTCATCAGGGTCAAATAATAGAACACACGTTCCTGCTCGACATACATGCGTTTTAAACCATCATGTACGATCACTGCAAGCTCATAACCAAAACATGGATCATAAGCCACACAGTTTGGAATCGTACTTGCCAGAATATGCGAATGCCCATCCTGATGTTGTAACCCTTCACCGTTAAGTGTGGTACGTCCCGCTGTGGCACCGAGTAAGAACCCTTGAGCCTGTGCATCACCTGCTGCCCAAGCAATATCACCGATCCGCTGGAAACCAAACATCGAGTAATACATATACATCGGAATCATCGGCAGGTTATTGGTCGAATAACTGCTACCCAATGCCGCCCAAGCACTCATTGCTCCAGCTTCATTGATCCCTTCTTGCAACATGTGACCATCTTTAGCTTCACGATAATTCATGAGCTGTTCATTGTCTTCCGGAGTGTATTTTTGCCCGTGTGCTGCATAGATCCCCAATTGGCGGAACATTCCTTCCAGACCAAAAGTACGTGCTTCATCAGGCACAATCGGTACCACATGATTTTTCAGTTCTTTTTCTTTTAACAAGGCAGAAATCAGACGCACCATCACCATGGTCGTGGATTGTTCTTTACCATTGCTACCACTTAACACCGCATCAAATACTGAGAGTTCCGGAATTGGTAAAGAGACACTTTCTTTACGGCGTGCGGGCAAATAACCCCCCAGTGATTCACGACGACCTTTGAGATATTTCATTTCAGGTGAATTTTCGCTGGGACGATAGAAGGGTAATTCTTCCAGTTGTTCATCAGAAAACGGTAAATTAAAACGGTTGCGCACATATTTAAGTGAATCAATGTGCATTTTCTTGATCTGATGCGTTTTATTGACGGCTTCAATCTCATCGGACAAACCATAGCCTTTTACGGTTTTTGCCAGAATCACAGTGGGCTGACCATTGCTCTTGGTTGCTTCGGCATAGGCCGCATAGACTTTATACGGATCATGACCACCACGATTTAAGGCATCAATGTCATCATCACTTAAATGTTTGACCAGTTCCGCAGATTCCGGATATTGACCAAAGAAATGCTCTCTGGCATAACCGCCACCTTTCACTTGATAGCGTTGATAATCACCATCTACCGCTTCTTCCATACGAGCTTTTAATGCACCGGATTTATCTTGGGCCAAAAGCGGATCCCAATGACGTCCCCAGACCACTTTAATCACACGCCAGCCAGCACCACGGAATAATGATTCTAATTCCTGAATAATCTTGCCATTGCCTCGCACCGGACCATCTAGGCGCTGTAAGTTACAGTTGACCACCCAAATCAGATTATCCAGCTTTTCACGACCTGCCAGTGAAATTGCACCCAGACTTTCGGGTTCATCCATTTCACCATCACCCAGATATGCCCAGATTTTACGATCTTCTTCTTTAATCAAACCACGGTTCATTAAATATTTTTGAATATGTGCCTGATAAATCGACATGATCGGTCCAAGTCCCATCGACACCGTTGGAAACTGCCAGTAATCCGGCATTAAATACGGATGCGGATAACTCGGTAAACCATTACCATTGACTTCACGGCGAAAATTGGCGAGTTGTTCATCGGTCAAACGACCTTCCAAATAAGAACGTGCATAAATCCCCGGTGCACAATGGCCTTGATAATAAATCATATCGCCGCCAAAATGATCATTGGCTGCACGGAAAAAGTGGTTAAAGCCAACATCATAGAGTGTGGCTGAAGAAGCAAAACTTGCCAAATGCCCACCTAGATCATCGCCAGTTTTGTTGGCGCGTAAGACCATCGCCAATGCATTCCAGCGGATCAAGGCACGAATACGACGTTCCATATCCTGATCGCCCGGCATAGCAGGTTCTTCATCAACCGAAATGGTATTGAGATAGGGTGTATTTAATCGTTGAATCGGTAAATGTTTTGCGATCGCACGTTGATAAAGTATTTGCAATAAGAATGCTGCTCGTTCCGATCCCATATGTTCGATCACAGAATCGAAAGCTTCTTGCCATTCTTGAGTTTCCAACGCATCTGTATCGCCATAAAAAGCCATATTTTCACCTATCTCTTAACCAGTCCCTGAATTTTACAGATCTAAAGCAAAAAGTGTTAGATCTGAAAATGAATACAGAATAAAGCCTATATTTTTTTAAAAAATGGCAAAAGCCTATATTTTACAAAACACAACAAAAAAAGCGCCTGTTTGTCTAATTATCATACAAAATGCATCATTATAATTTATATTCATGCTAAAGCAGATGCGGACGATTGTATTCTTGATCTATTTTAAATTTTTTAGTCTCTATAAAAAAATCGCCGAATGGCGACTTTTTTGGAAAATAAAAGTCGAATCAAATTTATGGCAACATGGCCAAATAGGTTGACGGATTCTGACGCTTACCAGATTTAACCACTTCAAAATGTAAATGAGGACCTGTACAACGGCCTGTACACCCCACATTGGCAATATGCTCGCCGGCATTGACCCGATCACCTACACTGACATTTAAGCGTGAAGCATGTGCATAGCGTGTGGTATAACCATTACCATGATCAACTTCAACATAATTCCCATAGCCTGTACCCCAGCCTGATTTTGTCACAATACCTGGACCAGTCGCATAAATCGGTGTACCAGACGGTGCTGCAAAATCAATACCGGAATGATGACGGGTTGAACCCAAAAGTGTACGAGTTCCATATTCGGAACTAATCCGGGCATTTTTAATTGGATGTGTCACCATCCATGTACTGAGTGCGCTATTGGAAGCCCCATATTTACTGCTTAAGGTTGCATTATTTAATTCGATTGGCGCAGCATCTTCCTGATTGTTGCCACTACGATATGAGACTGTAGTATACGTCCCGGCACTTAACGTACGTGATAATTGTTCAAGACGATCATTAGCAACTACATTATTATTTAAAGATTGATAATCTGCGAATGCCACTGACATTGCTGAACTCGCAAATGATAAGGCAAGTAAAAAACGACGAATCTGCATAAATAACCTCTATTTCCCATTTCAGTCTAAGATGTAGCCCTACTTGCACAAGTAGATAAATCGTGCCTAACTATATTCACCTTTTATCCAACGATTCAGGCAAATCATGCGTCAGTCAAAACCATTATTTACTGCTTTGTCTCAAGCATCATCACAACCTGTAGGAAACTTTTCGTTTCTTCAAACACAAGTTGCACAGTGGCAAAAACTTACACTATTAGTTCAACCTTACTTTCCGCCACAAGGGCGTTGGCAGGTTGTATGTTATCAACATGGTACGCTTACCATCGCGGGAGACAATCAGGCATTGATTAGTCAGGTGCGATATCTGCACAGCCAATATATACGGAATTTAAAAGCAATCCCTGCGCTAACCGAACTAGACCGAATACAAGTGGTCTTGCATTCCCCCCCTAAACCGACTAGCAAAAAGTATACACGAAAAAAACTTTTGTCCAACGAAACTCAACAAGCGTTACAACAAGCTGCTCATCTCGTGAAAGACGCTAAGCTTAGCCAAGCTTTACAACGTTTGGCAAGTGTTGATCAGACAGAAAGTGAATAAAAATAGATCAAATTTGGTCAAAGCCTTGTCATTCAAGGTCTGGATACAATGTAACAATATAACATTGTTATTTAAAACACAACGACTTAGCTTAAAGAGACATACTTAATCGGACAAGAACCATCATCATAAAAAGTTACAATTTCATAACTTTCCGGATCGTCTTTGACGGACCGCAATAATTGATTGTTCAGGGCATGTCCCGATTTGAAGGCCGTGAACTTGGCAATAATCTGATGTCCCAGCAAATAGAGATCACCAATGGCATCAAGCACTTTGTGACGTACAAACTCGTCTGCAAAGCGTAATCCTTCTTCATTGACCACACCTTGTTCATCAAGACCGATCGCATTATCCAGATTGGCGCCTAAAGCCAGATTGTGCGATTGCAGATATTCCAGATCTTTAACAAAGCCAAAGGTGCGTGCTTCGCTCACCTGTTCCACAAAATTTGCGGTTGAAAATAATATTGAGGTCGATTGGTATTTTTTATCAAACGCAGGATGATCAAAATCAATGGTAAAATTCAATTCAAAGCCATCAAAGGGTTCAAAGGCTGCGGTTTTATCATCAATACTGGCATGGATAGGCTTTTTAATTCTTATAAATTTTTTGGGTTCGGATTGTTCGATTAACTCACCCTGCAACAGCAGATAAATAAATGGACCTGCACTTCCATCCATAATCGGTAACTCTGATGCATCGACTTCTACGATAAGATTATCAATTCCCAAGCCGGCAATTGCACTCATCAAATGCTCAATTGTGCCAATTTTGACCTCACCCTTGATCAGGTTGGAACACATAAAGGCTTCCTGAATCAGCATGGCTTCAGCTGGAATATCAACATGAGGTTGCAAATCAATACGTCTAAAAACAATACCGCCATCACAGTGATGCGGCAAAAAGTTGATTTGAACTTTTTCCCCACTATGGAGACCGATACCGCTGGCTCGAACGATTTGTTTGATTGTCCGCTGCTTTAACATATTTACTTACAACTTTATTTCGAGCTGCTAAATTAGCATAAATTCTCATTCAACAAAACAAAAAAGGACAATAAGTATACTTACTGTCCTTTTTCCAGCCGATTTCAGTGCAAAAATAAACTACTTACGTTGTTGATTCTTCAAATAATCCTGAATACTCATCGGTGTTGGACGAGTATTCGTTGTTGCTGTGGATCTAGCTTGTTCATTGGCAATAGGTGACTGCTGCTGACGTAGTTTATTAATTGCAGGGACGTCATCAGCATCAATCGATCCGTCTGCATTGACTTGCTGTGTATTTACCGCAGCAGATGGATGGGTTTTTACAGGGACAGGATCCGCATTGCGGGTTAAACCAGTTGCAATCACTGTCACGCGGATTTCATCACGTACATCCGGATCAAACACAGTACCATAGAAGAACTGTGCTTCATCCTCGTCAACAATTGAACTCACGATATTGGCGATGGTTTTGGCTTCTTTTAACGTTAAATCTTCGCCACCGGTAATATTTAATAATACACCCTTGGCATTTTTGATATTAACATTATCAAGCAATGGACTACGAATGGCCATTTCGGCAGCCTGTTCAGCACGTTTTTCACCGCGACCAATACCAGCACCCATCATGGCGTAACCACGCGTACTCATGGCCGTTTTCAAATCGGCAAAATCAAGGTTGATATGACCATGATTGACCACCAGATCAAAGATACTACGTACTGCATTTAACAATACATCATCTGCCTTTTTATAGGCATCTTTCATTGAAATATCGCCGTAAACTTCAAGCAGACGTTCATTGGGAATAATGATTAAAGAATCAACATTTTTTTCAAGGTTTTCGATACCCTGTTCCGCAGCTTTTAAGCGGCGGCGACCTTCAAACTCAAAAGGTGTAGTCACCACACCAACCGTGAGCACGCCCATTTCTTTGGCTACTTCGGCAACCACAGGCGCTGCACCCGTACCTGTACCACCACCCATACCGGCAGTGACAAATACCATATCAGTGCCTTCAAGGTGTTGACGAATGGTATCACGAGTTTCTTCTGCCGCTTCACGGCCAACTTCAGGATTGGCACCTGCGCCCAAACCACGTGTACATTGCTCACCCAGCTGGATTTTATTCGGAGAGGCCATACGATCTAAGGCTTGTTTATCTGTGTTGGCACAAACAAATTTCACACCGTTAATCTGCTGTTCAACCATGTTTTGTACAGCATTACCGCCGCCACCGCCAACCCCAAAAACTGTAAAACGAGCCTGACCGTTATTATCTGATACTTCGTCTTCTAACAATGTAAATGCCATGACCTTCCGACTTCCAAAATATTCTAGCAGCCACTGATGCCCGTATACTGCTGTACGCGATAAAGATTAAATATTAGCATGCTGACCCAAGTTTGTGACAGCAACTTGTTAATTTATTACAAACAAAAAACATTGTTTGTCTAAAATAAGTTTTTCAACTTGTTAAATGCAGCATTACAATGCTCAACAAAACGCTGCCATGAGGATTCAACCTGATCTTCAGGCTGCGTAACGCTTTGTTCCAGTTCACTTTGACTAAACATCAGTAAGCCACTGGCAGTCGTATAAAGTGAACGTCGCAAGGCTGGCAATAATTCGTCTTTGCCATAGACCTGTAAAGGTGGATTGCCCAAATGCGCAGACACACCCAATTTACGACGTGCTAGATTGACCGCACCTTCAATTTGTGCAGCATCACCAGTCAGCACGACACCATGATGTAAACCATCCAGCACACCATTCCGCTCAAGATTTTCCAGAATACGATCAAAGATATCTTCATAACGTGCCACGATGATATCTGCTAGCTCAATACGGCTAATGGTTTGAGGACCATCAATACCTTGCACCTGAATCATGTGGTCGGGTTTAATAACATTATGATCGACACAACCATGCAGATTTTTTAAACGCTCGGCTTCATCTGTGGTGGTTTGCAAGACTGCGGCTATGTCACGGGTGACATGTTCACCACCAAGTTGCAAGGTACAGGCAAAGGCCAGATGCCCACCAAAATAAACCGCAATGTTGGTTGTTCCCGCGCCAATATCAATTAGACAAACGCCATATTCCTTCTCATCTTTGAGCAAGCTGGCTTCTGACGTGGCAAGGGTTGATATCACCATTTTTTCCACACCAATGCCGGCATTTTTTAATGCCTTATCCAGATTTTGCATGGTACTGATCGGCAACATCATCAATTGATAATGTCCGGTGACACTATGAGCCGACAATCCAATCGGGTTTTGTACCCACTCATCATTGTCATCTACGGCAAAGCCTAAAGGTACCGCACTGGCAAGGTAATAATCTGCCGTCACATGGCTTGCTTTGGCCAGTTCAAGCGCACGAACCAGTTCGCTGGTGGTGATGGTTTGATCGTGATTGAGGATAGGGGTGCGACCAGAAGCATAAAAACTACGTAATTCGGTACTCGGAATGGCAATCCACGCACTATGCACACGACACTCAGCCATGTCTTCTGCTTCCTGTACGGCATTTTTAATAGCAGATACAACTTTTTCAAGACTAATGATTTTGCCTTTGTTCATACCACGATTACGTGCGTATGCCATACCGACAACTTCTATTTTGTCCTGGGCGTGTACCTTGCCGATCAATACCGACACTTTATGTGTTCCAATATCAATTGCCACAACCGATGGAACAGCTTCACTCATGACTCATTACCATATTTGTTGTTGAAACTGCAAAATACAGTCTTTGGTTAAATTTAAATGCCCTATTATGGGGTTTGTGGTCCCTGTGTCGCAACATCAATTACAGGTTCTGCGACAATAAAGTGCCCATTTACAATTTGTGGTGGCTGCGAATTTTTCCACTGAATCGCCAATCCATTGCGATAACGCAAATCAATTGCGGCAATTTTATCCCAGACCTGCTGTAAATCTGCTTTTGACAACGCACTTAAACGTTGTAATTTACCCATGGTCTGATCCTGATCAACAATGACACGCAACCCGTTATCAAATTGCATAAACCAAGTCATACGTTCTGTTAAATATAATTCTTTTAGATGTAAATTCATGGGTTCAAACATCTGACTGATATCACGATATTTGGTCATCATCACACGGGATTGGCTTAACGGTCCATGCAATAAAGGTAAATGAGTGGTATCTATCTGTTGAATCGGTTTAAATACCACGCCATCATCACTGAGCAACCGTCCGGTCCCCCAACGAGCAATGGCATGTCGTGGTGTCACACGAATCACCAATGAATCGGGCCATGCTCTCGATACTACGACACGATCAACCCATGACAGGGTCAATGCCTGATCACGAATTTGCTCAAGGTCGGCAGTAAAATAGCTACCTTGCGTATCCTTGTCCAGAAATGTGGTCAAATACTGCTGCTCGGCAGGCGTCACCCCTATGATCTGTATGTGGGCAATTTTTGCCTGTTGCATACGCTGCCACAAGACATAACCACCGAATAACAACACGGCACAGGCAAGCACCAGCAATAACCAGCTCCCCCACTCAAAAGCCTTGTCTTTAAGCTCTGGTGGCTTGTCATGGATTGAGGTCGTTGCAGGTTTGCGTCGACGTAATGAGACCGGAAGCTGTGCCATATAATTGTGTTCTTAGTTTAGTGTCTGCTCAAGTATGGTCAGACACAATTGATCGAAACTATAACCGACTGCCTGCGCAGCTTTTGGCACCAAAGAATGATCGGTCATGCCGGGTACGGTATTCACTTCAAGTAACCAGAAATTACCCTGTTCATCCTGCATGGCATCAATACGCCCCCAACCCGATGCACCTACTGCCTGAAAGGCTCTTAATGCAAGTTGTTGTAAGCTTTGTTCTTCCTGCTCAGACAACCCGCTTGGAATACCATAGGTGGTGTCATTACGATTATATTTTGATTCATAATCATAAAATGCCACATCTTTTGGGGGTTCCAAACGAATCACGGGTAAGGCCTGACCGTTTAAAATGATCACGGTAAATTCACGACCCGAAATCCATTGTTCTGCCATGACAATTGAATCATGCGCTGTGGCTTTGGACAACGCTGCGGCAAAATCTTCAATTTTTTCGACCTTGCTCATGCCAATACTTGAACCTTCATGTACTGGTTTGATAATGACAGGTAAAGCCAGATCCTGTGCCACCTTTTCAAAATCACTTTGCGGTGAAATCAGGCGATAAGGTGCTGTCGGTAAATCACTGCCTTGCCAGATCTGCTTGGTTTTCACTTTGTCCATACCAATGGCAGAACCCTGTACACCAGTTCCGGTATAAGGCACATTCAACCATTCCAGTACGCCTTGAATCTGACCATCTTCACCGCCACGACCATGCAAGACGATAAAAGCACGATCATAATTTTTCAATTCTGTGACATCTGTGGTCAGTGGATCAAATGCTTCGGCATCAACACCGGAACGCAGCAATGCTTCCAGTACTGCCTGTCCACTATTCAAAGAAACCTGACGTTCCGCAGATTTTCCACCCAGTAAAACAGCTACTTTTCCGAATTTTTCTTGCACCTGTGTCACGGTGAATTCCTTAATAATCAAAATAAATTAAAATTAAAACGATAAATAAAGCTGATGCTGTGCCAATTCTACTGAAACTGCGCCCACATTACCTGCACCTTGTGTAAGCAAAAGATCATTTGGTTGTAACAAATTCTTTAAAATTTCAGGTAACTGGGTGTCGACAGGATCAACCACAATTGGATCAACCTGTCCACGCAAGCGCAAACTGCGGGCAAGTGTACGGCTATCTGCACCCACAATCGGTTTTTCACCCGCAGGATAAACTTCCATTAATAACAATACATCGACTTTGGACAATACTTCAACAAAATCATCAAAACAATCTCGTGTCCGGCTAAAACGATGTGGCTGAAACAGCATCACCAGACGACGCTCCGGATGGCTTTGACGGGCAGCTTTAATGGTAGCTTCCACTTCTTTGGGATGATGTCCATAGTCATCCACCAGTTTTACGTTTCCATCACCCAGTGTATATTCACCCTGCACCTGAAAACGACGACCAACGCCACTAAAGCTTTCCAGCGCACGGGCGATTGCCGCATCAGAAACCCCTTCATCAGTCGCAACACCAATCGCAGCCAGTGCATTTAAAATATTATGTAATCCAGGCTGATTGATGGTTAAACGCAGTGGTTCATGTGTTTTACGTAATACGGTAAAGTGTGACTGCATACCATCTTGTTCAACATCAATTGCACGAATATCGTTATCTTCGCCAAAACCATAGGTCAGAATAGGACGGCCAACACGGGGAATTATTTCCTGAATATTGGCATCATCACCACACACCACGGCCAAACCATAAAATGGCAGTTTTTGCAGGAATTGTACAAAAGTATTTTTCAGATTATCAAAGCTGCCGCCATAGGTATCCATATGATCGGCATCAATATTGGTCACAATGGCCGCCATCGGCTCCAGATATAAAAAGGAGGCATCGGACTCATCCGCTTCGGCCACAATATAACGACTCGCACCAAGGGCAGCATTGACACCGGTACGGTTAAGCAAACCACCGATCACGTAGGTCGGATCGAGATTTTCTTCTGCCAGCATACAGGTTAGCAAACTGGTGGTGGTGGTTTTACCATGCGTCCCCGCCACAGCAATACCATGACGATAACGCATCAACTCACCCAGCATTTCTGCCCGACGCACCACCGGAATACGTTTTTCCAAAGCACTTTTAATTTCTGGATTTTCGGGATCAATTGCAGTTGAAACCACCAGTACATTGGCATCCTCAATATTTTTGGCATCATGCCCAATAAAGACCTTAATACCATTTTCTTCAAGCTGTGCTGTGGTTTTCGATGATTTAATGTCTGAACCCGAAACACGATAGCCCTGATTTTTGAGAACTTCGGCAATCCCGCACATCCCTGCCCCACCAATCCCGACAAAATGGATATGTTTGATCCGGCGCATTTCTGGAATTTTAATCAGTTGTGTGGTGTTTTTCTTCACAGTTGAATTTTCAGGCATGGAATGACTCATTATGATAAAGCTTCAATTAAATTTGCAACGTCAGATGTTGCTTGTGTCTGGGCTTGTTGTCTGGCTTTGACTGCCATTTCTGCCAATATGTGGCGGTTCATCAATGGCTGCAATAATACCGCCAGACTTTCCGGGGTCATGCCGGCCTGCTGACAAATTTTTGCAGCACCGACATCGGCCAGATAATGGGCATTGGCAGTTTGGTGATCATCCACTGCAATCGGCAACGGCACAAAAATCGCAGCAACACCCGCAGTTGCAATTTCGGTGACGGTTAATGCACCAGCGCGGCAAATAATCAAATCTGCATCTGAATAAGCCTGGGCCATATCTTCAATAAATGGTACAACTTCTGCCTGAAAACCAGTAACCTTATCCAATGTTTGATAACGCTGTCGAGTGGCGTCAAGTTGTTGCTGCCCACATTGATGATATACTGACAATGGCAATTGTAAGGCCGTTAATGCAGCCGGAATCCGCTCATTTAAAGCTTGTGCGCCTAGTGACCCACCAACAATTAATACCCGTAAAGATTGTTGTTGACTGGTCCGCTGATCATAGCGCCATTGTGGCGATAAAATTTCACAGATTTCCTTACGTACCGGATTACCCGTCGTGACGATATTGGCTTTGGCCGGAAAGGTATTCGGAAATGCCTGACATATGGTTTTGGCAATGCGCGCCAATTGCGTATTGGTAAATCCGGCAACCGCATTTTGCTCATGAATAAGAACAGGAATACCGAGCAAACGTGCAGCTAACCCACCTGGACCTGCGACATAGCCGCCAAATCCTGCCACGGCATCGATATTATGCGTTTTCATAATACGCATCGCGGATAAAGTAGCTTTTAGAATTTTAAAAGGTGCAGCCAGTTTGCGGATTAAACCATTGCCACGCACACCCTGAATATCAATCTGATAAAGGGCAATATCGTCATGCTGCTTTAAAAGACGGTTTTCCATACCGGCAGGTGTGGCCAGCCAGCACACCTGATGACCACGTTGTTGTAATTCCTTGGCAACTGCCAAAGCAGGAAAGACATGACCACCAGTTCCAGCAGCCATCATCATAATATTTCGGGGTTTTGTTTGATTTTCTGTCACGAGCTTTTAACAAGAATAAAGACAATATCGCCAATTTCATTGTAATGCCAAAGTCATATAACGCAAATAGGTTTTTGTCACAGAATCATTTCTATAGAGGATTTAAACCGGATCTTGTCTTTATTTCGACAAGGGTTTATAACTGTGCAGCAAACCATTTTCCCTATTCACCTTAGAAAACTTCATGATTATTCGTAATAAAAGTAACAGTTTTGCTTTGTTATTTTCATGGCAAGGTACAATTTTACCCAAGGTTTTACCTGCGCTCATTATCTTAATGCTATGTTCGGCAGCGATTGGTGCATTAACTTTGCATCAGATCGTACATGTTCCTGAAGTCCCCAGCATTGGATTTACTATTTTCGGAGTGATCCTGTCGATTTTTCTAGGCTTTCGAAATACGGCTTGTTATGACCGCTGGTGGGAAGGTCGAAAACTCTGGGGTGCCCTGATTGCCAATACACGTCATATGGTGCGGGATAGCCATGTTTTAAGCGATGTCCGACGTGAGCGCGTGTTGCATCAAATGCTGATTTTTACCAATCTATTGCGTGATCGCTTGCGCCATCAAACTGCCCATCCGACACAATTTCTAGAATATGGGCGGATTAATGAACATACGGTGCATAAACTCAACCAACATATTAATGCACCGCAATTTACGCTGGAAAAAATTCAAAAAGAGCTCATCAATGCATTAAAGATCGGTGAAATCAGCGATATTGTCTATAGTACATTGAATCATCATGTGGTTGAGATGGGCAATATTCAAGCTGGTTGTGACCGTATTGCCAGTACGCCCTTGCCATTTGCCTATTCGGTTTTACTGCATCGTGCAGTCTATTGTTTTTGCATTATGCTGCCTTTTAGTCTGGAATCTGTTCTCGGAATCTGGACACCTTTCTTGGTCGGTTTACTGGCATATATGTTTTTGGGACTTGATGCCTTAAGCGCACAACTGGAAGAACCCTTTGGCGTACAGGAAAATGATTTGCCACTGGATTCCATTGTACGTCTAATTGAGCGTGAAACCCTAAGTTCGCTGGGCGAACAATTACCACCCGCTATACAGGCCGAACGGCATAACTTGTTATAATGATCCATCTGCTAAACGAGAGAAAAATCACATGTTAAAAATTTACGGTATTAAAAATTGTAGCACCATGAAAAAGGCATTTACTGCACTTGATGAGCAAGGTTTAAATTATGAATTTCATGATTATAAAAAACTAGGGATTGACGCAGACACCTTGAATACATGGCTAAAACAGGTCAATCGGGATGTATTACTCAATAAAAAAGGCACAACGTGGAAAAAACTGATGCCAGAACAACAAGCGTTTGCACTGGAAAATCAGACTCAACTGGTAGAAAGTTTAATTGCACATCCGAGTATGATTAAACGTCCTGTGCTGGAAACAGACCAAGGTATTTTAGTTGGTTTTGATCCAGCACAATATGCACAGCTAAAAGGCTAACTGCTTGTCAATACAAGTAGTTAGCAACACAGCATTATGGATTAATCTCATTTATTTATTAATTAGCACGCAGCCAAGTCTGGTTGCGACCCAATGCAGAAATACCGATATAACCTCGTACTTGCAGTTTTTTACCATCGGGTGAAAGCTCGGCTTTCATTTTATAGCTCTTACCCGATTTTGGATCTAAAATTGTGCCACCATCATACTTACCGGCTGACACAGCTTTTAAATTACGCACAATGGTGACCCCCTCAAGCGGTTTACCTTTTAAAGCACCGGCACAGGTATTACAGCCTTTTTCAACATTTGGGTCTAAAGATTTACTAATGGTTGCAGTGAATGTGCCATTGGCTTGCTGTTTAAAACTCACCAAAGCCTTGGGTTTCCCAGTTTCGTCATCAATGGTTTTCCATTCGCTATTATTTAATACATCGGCAGCAAAAACACTGGTGGTGGTGAATGCAGCTGTGAGCAGCAATAATGATAGTTTTTTCATGAAACATTCCTTATTTATCGTTTCCTAAGATCAACTATAAAATAATAACAAATTTATGACATGGATTTTGGGTTTATAAATGTAATGATATAGGGTATTTTTATGAATAATTAGTCACTTTTATGGATTGATTTATGCCAAAAACCTCACAATTGACAACCTTTGCAATCGAAAAGATATTAAAAGCAACCATTAAATTTCCCAGTGAACAAGGGCTTTCTGCCAATACCTTACGCAAGCTCCTTGTCCCTACAAGCAAATTATTGCCTGTCAATCGTTCATTACATTTCAAAAAACTTCATCTTGCCGGCATGCCATGTGAAGAAATAAAAGTTCGGAATGAAGATCCAACGCAGATGATTTTTCATATTCATGGCGGTGCTTTTTTTCTCGGTGGACTGGATAGTCATCGTGGGCTGATGTCCGATCTGGTCACGTATACCAAAGCACAGGTGTTACATCTGGACTATCCATTGGCACCAGAACACCCTTTTCCCTATGCACTTGATCTGCTGTTTGCTGCTTATCTGGAAATTTTACAACAAGGCATTGAGCCCAAAGATATTACCCTTTCAGGTGATTCCTGTGGCGGCAATCTGGCGCTGGCGCTATGTCTAAAATTACGTGATGAAAAATTACCTTTGCCAAGTGGTTTAATCCTGATGTCACCTTGGCTGGATTTATCCTTAACTGGTGAGTCTTTGAAGTTTAATGCCAAACAGGATACCTTGCTTTCAGAACAGTTATTAAAACAGGGCATTGAGTATTATATTACCGATGATAACAGTATCGATGAACCTTATATTTCCCCACTCTTTGCCAATTTAAGTGGCTTACCTGAAATATTAATTCAAGTAGGTAGTAAAGAGATTCTGCTAGATGATGCCAAACGATTAAAGGAATATGTTGAGCAGGCCGGTGGTAAGGCAACTTTATCCATTTATCCGGGAATGTGGCATAACTTTCATATGTTTAACCATTGGGTAGAGCAAGCAAAACAGGCATTAAACGATATTGCACGATTTGTTGATCATGTTGACCGATAATTAGCCTTCTCAATTCTTTAACTCCAGCAAAATAAAGAAGACAAGAAATATATTTACACTTGTCTTTTTTACGATCATCTCTATTTTATAGATCATATCCTATAACATCATCGCCGAAGAAAAATTATACTTATCGAATAATTCTTCTTCATATTAAGACAGTGGCATAAAGACAGCATACATGGCAAAACAATTCCTACAGTCTTGGCTCCCATCTGCCGATCGTATATCCAATTTAAAATTTATGTGCCTTTTTGGCAAACATGCGACGAATCCACTGATTTGGTATGTCAATCGTAAATCCATTGCCAAAGCAGTATTTATTGGCACTTTTTTTGGTTTATTGCCGATTCCTTTTCATAGTGTCTTTATTGCGGTTGCTGCAATTTTTCTGGAAGTCAATTTACCGATTGGACTTGCACTGGCTTGGCTAAGTAATCCATTGACCATCATCCCGATTTTATATCTAGGTTTTTGGCTGGGAAGTAAGATTTACCATGTCCACATGATTAATAAGGAAATGATTTTAGGTGTATTACATCAAATCGAACACTGGATCACAAATTTAGGTCATGGTCATGTTGATTGTAGCTTGGCCAAAATTTTACTCTCTGGTTTGATGATTGAAGCCCTGATCTTTGCTGTATTATTTTATCTACTTACCCACATTTTCTGGCGCTGGAGTGTGTTACGAAAATGGAAAAAACGACATCAAATTAAATATTGATTTGCTTTCTGTGATCAACGCTCTATGCACTTTAGAAAAAATTCCACTCATCACGAATAATACGAGTTCGCAACTCGAAAATAATATAGTATTAAAAATCAATATATTATTAAATTTTATATGCAATAATCTATTTTCCTGCTTCGTTTAAAAAAGGTTTTGCGTGTCGTGTAAAGAAATCATCATGCGCAAGAGTAGGCGTTTGAAACTGCTTTATATTTTAGTCCATGTATTAAAATATGGAGTTATAAATGACTAAAAATAGTGTATTTATTATTCGATATCTATATATTGAATAAGTAATGCAAAAATCGCACTATTTTGGTGTACTTATTGCTTACAAAGTAAATACAACTTGCCATACAGAGATCATCAATGTTATCGATACTTAAAAAAAGCCTATTTGCACAGGTGGTCATTGCACTCATTTTGGGGGTGATTCTGGGAATTGTCGCACATGATTTCGCCCTTGCATTAAAGCCGCTGGGCGATGGGTTTATTTCACTGATCAAAATGCTGATTGCACCTATCGTATTTTGTGTCGTAGTACTGGGAATTTTTGGTGCAGATGATATTAAAAAAATGGGCCGTGTTGGTGCAAAAACCATTCTTTATTTTGAGGTTGTTACCACAATTGCATTATTTTTGGGCATAGTGGTTGCCTATATATTCAAACCCGGGGTCGGTATGAATATTGATATTTCCACGCTCGATGGAAAAGACCTGGCGACCTATACAGACCGAGCACAAGATCTGGCATCTGCGTCTGACTTTTTATTACACTTAATTCCAAAGACTGTATTTGATGCATTTACGAAAGGCGATATTTTGCAAGTGCTGATCATTGCCATTTTATTCGGTGTCAGCATGTTATTGGTACCGAAACATGTGGCAGAACCCACCAAAGCTTTTATCGAGTCAGTTTCCGAAATTTTATTTAAAGCCATGGGGCTGATTATCAAACTGGCACCCCTTGGTGTATTGGGTTCAGTCGCTTATACCACTGCAAAATTCGGTGTTAGTTCATTAATGCAATTGGGCGCATTGGTGATAATATTCTATGCAACCTGCCTGTTCTTTATTATTGTGGTTTTAGGCGGTATTTTAAAACTAGCTGGTTTTAATATTTTTAAATTTATTAAATATTTTAAAGAAGAGCTTACCATTGTATTAGGAACGGCATCATCCGATTCAGTCCTACCCCAGATTATGAGCAAGCTTCGTGGTTTAGGCATTAAAAACTCTACAGTTGGTCTGGTGATTCCTACAGGTTATTCTTTTAATTTAGATGGTTTCTCTATTTATTTAACATTGGCAGTTATCTTTATTGCACAAGCCTGCAATATTGATTTAAGTATGGGTAATTTGGCTGCAATTTTACTGGTATCACTGATCACCTCTAAAGGTGCACATGGGATTCCCGGATCTGCACTGGTGATTCTGGCTGCAACCTTATCGGTGATTCCAAGCTTACCTGCGATTGGTCTGGTGTTACTGCTTTCTGTCGACTGGTTTATCGGGATTGTCCGTGCCTGTACCAACTTGATTGGTAACTGTGTCGCTACCGTTGTGATTGCTTCATGGGAAAAAGATATTGATAAAGCACAAGCCAAACGGGTGTTGGATCAGGCTTAATCGTATAACAGAATATAAAAAAACTTGGGCAATGAGCCCGAGTTTTCGTTTTTAATGTTGAAAGAACGAACTAATTAATGCAAGTTCGGGATAATAGCCATTGTTTTGCATAAATAAAATGAATTTCAACGAAAGAACCACGACAGAGTCTTACAAGATTAGGCATATTTTAGGATTAACCTGAGGCATGTATGACGCAAGGTCTTGCACTGTGATTGAAATATATTTCAATCTTGTTCAGGTTTGACCTGAGAGCTATAGCTCGCAAGGCTTTCGGGATGAGAAACATCGTTTCGCAAGGGCAAACCATCTTGCGCATGAGGAATATATTCCGTAAAGCTGCTCACTGCAAACTCGGTCCAATACTGCAAAAAAACAAATTAGTTGAAAAACATTATCTTGCAGATAATCTACTACCCTCGAACATGCAGCGGACGCTGCTACGAAATATATTTCTTCTACACATCTTATCCCGAATTCACGTTACTTAAAATTCTCTTTTTAAAATCATCGACCCGAAGTTTTGGCAGGACGTTTACGTTGTCCGCTTTCTCTAGGCGGTAAGCCGGTATGCTGGGTTAAAACCTTGCCTTTTTTCGGCGATTTGGTTTGATAGCGTACGGCATTTTCACTGGTACGCTTGACCGAATCGCCAGACTTGCTGGAATTTTTCTTGCGTGCAGACTGATAATCCCCTGTACCTTGCGGTTGATAGGTCGGAATCAAATGCTGTTTTGAATTCCCAATCAAGTCTTCACGTCCCATCTCTTTTAATGCTTCACGCAATAATGGCCAGTTATTAGGATCATGATAACGTAAGAAAGCCTTATGCAAACGACGACGCTTTTCGCCTTTTACAATATCCACATCTTCACTGTGTCTTGTAACACGCGCCAATGGATTTTTATGGGTATAATACATGGTCGAAGCGGTTGCCATTGGTGAAGGATAGAAGGTTTGTACCTGATCGGCACGGAAACCATTTTTCTTTAACCAAATAGCCAGATTCATCATGTCATAATCGGTAGTGCCCGGATGAGCCGCAATAAAGTAAGGAATCAAATATTGCTCTTTACCCACTTCTTTACTAAAGCGATCAAACATTTGTTTAAAACGATCATAAGTCCCAATTCCGGGTTTCATCATCTTGGACAATGGCCCCTGCTCGGTATGTTCCGGCGCAATTTTTAAATAACCACCCACATGATGCTGCACCAGTTCCTTAACATATTCGGGATTTAAGACGGCCAGATCATAACGCAGACCAGAACCAATCAAAATCTTTTTAATGCCTTTTAGCGCCCGGGCTTTTTGATAAAGCTGGGTTAAAGGTGCATGATCGGTATGTAAGTTTTGACAAACGCCCGGATAAACACAGGATGGTTTACGACAATTTTTTTCAATCTCTGAATCTTTACAATGCAGGCGGTACATGTTTGCAGTCGGGCCACCCAAATCGGAAATAATCCCGGTAAACTGCGGTGCGGTATCACGAATTTTTTCCACTTCACGCAAAATCGATTCTTCTGAGCGATTCTGGATAATCCGGCCTTCATGTTCGGTAATCGAACAAAAGGTACAACCGCCAAAGCAGCCACGCATGATATTGACAGAAAACTTGATCATATCAAACGCAGGGAATCTGGCATCACCATAGGATGGATGTGGCAGGCGTGCATAAGGCAGATCAAACACATAATCCATTTCTTCTGTGGTCAGTGGAATTGGTGGTGGATTCAGCCAGACATCACGATCCCCATGTCGTTGTACCAGTGCCCGTGCATTACCGGGATTGGTTTCCAGATGCAAAATGCGATTGGCGTGTGCATACAGTACCCGATCATTTGCCACCTGTTCAAATGCAGGCAGTCGGATCACGGCAAGTTCCCGTGGTGGTAATTTATGTTTGATGGCTTTTGACGGACGAAGATAAACAATTTGTGTATCTTTATCTAAATCCCCCTCAATCCCCCTTTGCGAAAGGGGGAGGCTCCCCTCTTTATCAAAGAGGGGCTGGGGGAGATTTGTATCGCCGGCCTTAACAATTGGATTACTCACCAATTCTTTTTGAAAATCCTGATATTGCGCCAGATGATTGCCTTTATCTTTTTCAATCTCACAACCATCCAGATCTTCTGTCATGACATAGGGATTAATGATCGGATCAACCCGACCTACAATGTCCACATCATTACTGTCAATCTCAATAAATCCGGTTTTTAATTCACGGCTGGATTTATTCAGAATAAATGCCGTACCACGGACATCAACAATAGTCTTGACCGCTTCGCCCTTGGACAGACGATGTATGATTTCAATGATCGCACGTTCGCCATTACCATATACCAGCAAATCAGGTTTGGCATCCATCAAAATGGAACGACGCACTTTATCCGACCAATAATCATAATGTGCAATGCGGCGTAAGCTACCTTCGATACCGCCGAGAATAATCGGCACATCCGGATATGCCTCACGGCAACGCTGACAATACACGGTCGCTGCACGATCCGGACGACGGTTGGCCTCATTATTGGGAGAATAGGCATCATCGGAACGGATTTTACGATCTGCGGTATAGCGGTTGATCATCGAATCCATATTGCCGGCTGTCACACCATAGGCAATAGTCGGTTTGCCTAGTGCCTTAAATGCATCGGCCGAAGTCCAGTCCGGTTGAGCAATAATACCAACCCGAAAACCCTGTGCTTCAATGGCACGCCCAATCACCCCGGAACAAAAAGATGGATGGTCAATATAGGCATCGCCACAGACCAGAATAAAATCACAGGCATCCCAACCCAGCATATCCATTTCTTCCCGTGACATCGGTAAGAATGGGGCAGGCTCAAAACATGATGCCCAATACTTGTCATAATCAAACAAGGCTTTGGGCGCAGTTTGCGGCTTATAGGCAGTGGACATGGCTGGCTGATCTCGGCTGGCAGAATACATAATGAATTTTGTTCATTTTAGCATGAATTAAATTCATCTATTCAAAAACAATGTTACGCAGTTTTTTCTGCTTGGATCCGGTCAGAAGTTATGAAATATAAGCAAAATGAGATCAATCCCTAGCTTTGCATCTCCTATCTAACCCCACCAGTATCTTAAAATATGGAAATACACTGGTGCAGCAAAACAAATAGAATCAATACGATCCAACATGCCGCCATGTCCCTGAATCAGATGTCCCCAGTCTTTTACCCCACGATCCCGTTTAATGGCAGACATTACCAGACCACCAAAGAAACCAAAAATACAGACGATAAAGCCAATTAATGCCGCTTGCCAGAGATTAAAAGGTGTCAACCAGTGCAATGTCATGCCAAGCAATGTCGCCAAGAATATCCCGCCTAACAAACCCTCAATGGTTTTTGATGGGCTAAGTACAGGTGCAACTTTGTGTTTACCAAACAATTTGCCACAGACATACTGCAACACATCAGACACCTGTACTACCATGATCAGCCAGATCGCAAGCCAGATTTTATCGCCAGTAAAACCATACACCTTTAAATTTAATAATGCCGGCACATGGGAAATACAGAACACCGAAACCATCAGCCCCCACTGGATTTTGGCACTGCGCTCCAGAAAACGGGTGGTGTCTTCCTGTTTCAAGGTGGCAATCGGAATCAGTAAAAAGACATAGAGCGGAATAAAAATCGAATATAAGCCGTACCAGTCAATGTAGATCAAATAATATTGATACGGAATGACAAAATAAAAGGCGATCAATAAAGCCAGATAATCGCCCCGTCGCGTCGGTAATAGGGTAATAAATTCCCTTAAGGCAAACAGTGAAATTAAGGCAAATAAAACAATTAAGGCGTTTTTGCCCAGTAAAATTGCTGCGCCCAGAATAACAAGCATCGCCCACCACGCATTAATGCGGGCATTAAGATTATCAATCACAGCATGCGGTTGCTGCTTGACCCGTTGTTTAAGCAGATGACCAATGGTTGAGGCAATCACCAGAATAATCGTGACCGAGATAAAAAATAAAGAGGTCAATTGTCCATGACTATAATTCATTGATTCTCAACCTCTTGTAAGGCCAGTAATTGTTGCTCGGCACGATGTAAAAATGCAGTCTTGTCTAGCAAATGCTGTGTATCCAATGGTGTACCAAAAGCGACGGTTGACAATAGCGGTAATGGAATAAATGCACCTTTTGGCATAACACGATTGAGGTTGGTAATCCACACCGGCACCAGTTCGACCTCGGGAAACCGTTGGCTTAAATGGAATAGACCACTTTTAAAGGGCAACAGAATCCGGTCTTCATCCAGATTACGTGTGCCTTCCGGGAAAAAAATCACCGAATCGCCATCATTTAATGCATCAATAACCGGTTGTAAAGGGTCCTGACCAGATTCCCGATGTCTGGCAATGGTAATGCCATGAAACACATCCTGAATCAAAAACTGCCTTAACGTATTACTTTGCCAATAATCAGAAGCCGCCACAGGACGGGTTTGCCGACGAATCGACGTCGGTAGAGACGACCATAACAAGACAAAATCAATATGACTGTTATGATTGGCGTAATAAATGCGCTGTTTCAATTCCGGTTTGCAACCCAGCCATAAACTTCTTGCGCCAGTCAGCAAACGTACCGAACGACGCATTAAAAATGCCACGCCACGCGCAAGATAGTTGATTATTCTGGATGGGTTTTGCTTCATGACCGTTTTGCCTCTTTTGTATTTGCGCTTGAATCTGCGTATTTTTGTGTACTGCGTTTATCGTGCACCAAGGCAAATCATGCTAACCAATAACATCAACTGGATTGCCAACACCACACATTGCAGTTTAAACAGTCTTAATATTCCGGTTAAGCGTACTGTCCAAATTCGCCCGCTTTTTTTCGATGAAATCAGCTTTAAATCCAGTAATGCCTGATCCAATTGTTCAGTCTGGGCATGGAGCGTATCTTGTGATTGAATCATTTGTTGCAATAACTGCCGATCAAACTGGATACGAATATACAGATAATGCTGGATGCTTGCCGCAAAGATGATAAGTAGTGCCAAAATATTTAAATGGGTCAATAACATGATCAAAAAAGCCAGTATAAGCAAAAGATAACTTGCCCATAATATTGATGCACTACTTGCGGTTAATGCCAATACCACCTTAAGCGGAGAAAGTGTTTGATCCATAGTGTTTCCGCCATTGTTCCAGTTCTGATAAATGCGTAGGTTTTAATACCACCCATGGACGTTGTTGTTGAACTAGAGCTAAACCCTGTTGTGCCGAAGCAACAATGCCCTGATCAATTAACCATGCAATTAAAATACTACAGCTACGGGAATAACCCAAAGCACAATAAATCAATACTTTCTGAGTTGGCTGCTGTTGAGTCTGACCGTTTTTGGTCTGTTGTGTCTGATTCTGTTGTGTCTGATTCTGTTGTGTCATGTGCCGAATAATATGATTGAATCTCGCCACCGCCTCGGGAAACTGTTGATGCTGAATTGGAATTAAATCCAGACTGTAAAATGCCTCATAACATTGATGTTCAACTTTGTGATGCGGCAATTCTGCACAACAATCGAATAGTGACTGATATTGTCTGGCATGTTGCTGGGTCGGAATTCTACCCAGATAAATTTCAATATTATTATGTTTTAAGATAAAGGAATCATCGGCATGCTTTCTGGTCCACAATCGGCTATTCATCCATGCAAAAAGCAAATAGGGAGACAATAACAAATAACTTGCCACAGTTAATCGGCCATCAGGTTGTTTCTGAAACACCGTAGGCTGTCGCAATAGATAAGCCAGCGCCACCAACAACAATGACATCGCCGGATAAAACAACCATAGTGCCCAAGACTGAATACTATAGGCCAATGCAGCCAGCCCCTGTGCAGCGCACAGGTAAAATATGCCCAGCTTTAAATGTTTGGTCGTAAAAGATTGTCGTCCAATACGTAATGGTGAAAAACCCTGCAAGGGAAATAACCATAAACATAATGCACCCACCAAAAGCCCGGTCGGAATATCAATAAAATGATGTTGCCATGTGGTTAATACCGATAAGCCGATTAACACTGACCAGCCATGTACCAACCAACGCCACTTTGCTGTGACGTGCCGACGATAAAAATCCCATATAATGACCAGCAAAATAATATGCAATGAAGGTGCCTGATTAAAGGGCTTGTCAAAGCCCATCAACACATCAAACCAGAGCCCAAAAAATCCATCTAATTCTGGGCGTTCAAAACTAAAGCGCAAGGGAAACAATAAAAAACATGTGATGGCAATGACTTGTGCCGATACCAGCCGCAATACCTGTTGCCGTAATTCGTGTTTACTCAGACAAAGAAGCAGCGATAAACCATAAAACAAATCAATCGACCAATACGGCACAATGGTCCACGCCCAAAGTGGAATATACTGCTCCCATGCAAATACAATGACCGGCACATCCGTGAGCCCGCTGGCATATTGATTGGTAAAACCGTAGGTGAGAAAGAAAAATGGTGCCAAAAAACAGAGCCAGAGTACACCATACAGCCAGACACCACGTTGTGGCATATTGATCAGCATAAAACCGTTACCTTTAGAAAAACGTTGCCTTTATAGACGCTGTGCAACAGAAACGGTAAAAATACCAAATTCGTCAATACATTGGTCAATTTTTTTAAAACCAGCATGTTCAACCAGCGCATCGATCTCGGCCTGAGATCGTAAACGCATCACCCATGCCTGTCCCTGACGGTGTGAAGTTAAAGCTCGGGCAATAAATTCCTGCTGTGGATGCCAGATTTGTCCGGTATAAATTAAATAGCCACCCTGAGGAATTGCCTGTGCCAGCCCAGTTAGCGATTGATTTAATAAGGTATTATCGGCAAACAGCTCATATAACCCGGACACCACTGCCAGATTGGGCCGAGGTTGAATAGCAGCCAGTGAAGCAGTATCAAAGGCATCGCCCTGCTGAAATTGCGCCAGATGCTCAAGCTGTCGTTGTCGGATTAACTGCTGTCCGGCCTCAACATTCAGCGCACTATAATCCCGCAGCAAAATCGACGCAGGTGGCTGTTGCAGATGTGCCACCGCATCGAGAATGTAACGGCCATGTCCGGCGGCAATATCCAGTATGCGTACATCCTTGCCTTGGGCCTGAATATGCACAGCATATTTTTTCAACAATGCTTCAAGGTTTTGTTTACGCACCCGAATACCACGCCAACCGATAGCCTGCAAATATTGCCAGTCAATCAGCTTGCCAATCGGATTGGAACTTTCCAGTTGATCCCGATAGACAAAATCCAGGGTCGAACCGGAGTCATACCCAGTTTGCTCACCGATTTTTAACCCTTTGGAAAACTTGCTACCCAGTTTTAAATTGGCTTTGGTCAATTGCCAAAATGCATGTTTAATCGAATTTTTTGGCAATGGGGTAGAAATTTCCTCAGCAATCGCACAACTTGCACCAATTTTATCGGCATCGAGAAGCTGCGGTGACTGAAAACTTTCAGCAAAATTGGCCAGAATAAAACGACGAATTTTTTCAAGCGCCAAATGGCGGTCTTTTTCGCCCAAGGTATCATGATAAAAGCCTTCCAGTACATGCCATTCTTTTTTGGGATGCGGTAGTTTCTCATAAAATTGTTGTTGTGGTTTTCGCTCTACCACAAAATCCGATCCCGAACAAACCACCTGTGTCGGCACAAAAATGTTCTGTGCATCTGCCACCACTCGATCTGCCGCAGCATATAAACCCAAGAGCATACGCACTGATATGGCTTTGCCAATCTGTGGATCGTTATCATATTGCTGTGCCCGTTCGACATCGTGGGTCAGCATCGCGGCTTTGACATAGCTGCTAATGAAAAAATTGCCACGCAATTTGTTTAATGCAGTCAAACCTGCACGGGCAAAGGGCACATAAAGCTTGATATCAAATGCTGGTGAAGCCAAACATAAGGCACGAATTTGTGGTGCATAATCATGTACCCAAGTCGCTGCCAACACTGCCCCAACACTTTGTCCGATCACTGCAATATTTTCAGCTTTAATCTGATATTTATCCTGAATATGTTGCACAAAATACTGGATATCTTTCACACAAGCGGAAAAGCTCGGTGCATCACCTCTTTCACCGGGCGATTGTCCATGTCCTCTGGCATCCCATGCAAAAAAATCAAATTCGGCTAATTGTAATTCTTCGACCAAATGTGCCATTCGACCGGAATGTTCATGACCACGATGCAACATGACAATCGCCTTTTTATCCGTATCGGAGGCCCGATCCGTTTGCCAATGTTGATAAAATAAAGCAATGCCATCATGGCTATTAAACGTATGCTGTGTGTTTTGATACATAAATGATTCCTTTAAAACGCAATATTCTTTCTACAGATCAATCTTTCTACTATTTTGAATACCGTACCTGATACGGTTAAAAATTGTCAGCAGTAAAAGCAATAAAATAAACAGCAACAGGCCATTAATCACATTATCGAGTCTATCGATGTTCAATGCCGGATATTTCTGCATTACACTCGGGATAAAGGCGATCACAATAGCCAGCAGACTAAAGATAAATGCACGATCACTTTTCCCCATCGGTCCGTCATAACGGCGCGCTGCCCCAACCAAAGGTGCCATAACACCGGCATATTCACTGAGAATGGACAATAGGATCACCAATGCCAATAATTTTTGATCAATCAGAGTAAAGGCAAAAAAACAGGCATAGAGCGCAGTATCACTGATCACATCACACAATTCATTGAGATAAGCACCCAAAGTACTTTGCTGGGCGAATTCTCGTGCCAGCATGCCGTCTATGGCATTCATCGCCATACGCAGCAGCATCCAGACGGGTAATAACAAAAAATAAAAAATCGAACCATCCGGGCTTTGCACATGCTGATAAATCCAGAACGCTAGACCAACCGAAATCAACATGGCCATTACAGTCACCATATTTGCCGTAATGCCACAACGATACAGTCCCCGAACCAAAGGTCGGAGTAAATTTTGAAATGCAGGTTTTAATTGATAAATAGATGGCATTGTTATGTATTATTAAATCGTAGAATCTTGATCATAAAGGAAAAGCTGGGATCTGAACATTGCTGTTTTTGTAAGCAAAAAGTATGCTGTAAAAACCTCAAGCCTTATGCTAAAAATTTATATCTTAATCTCTTTATCATCATCAATCAGGACAAAAATTATGCTAGCTTAATTTGGCTTTTGCTACATATTCGCTACATAGATGGAAAAAAACAACATGGCATATAAAGATGAAACCCTGGCAATTCATGCAGGCTATAGCCCAGAACCAACCACAAAGGCAGTGGCTGTACCAATCTATCAAACGACGTCCTACGCATTTGATAATACACAGCACGGTGCCGATTTATTCGACCTGAAAGTACCGGGTAATATTTATACTCGCATTACCAATCCGACTACCGCAGTCCTCGAACAACGTCTTGCGGCACTGGAAGGCGGAATCGGGGCGCTGGCACTGGCGTCTGGTATGGCAGCAATTACCTATGCCATCCAAACCATTACCGAAGCTGGTGATAATATTGCATCAGTATCAACATTGTATGGTGGCACCTACAATTTATTTGCCCATACTTTGCCTAAACAGGGCATTGAAGTTCGCTTTTTTGATTATCAAAACCCAGAAAGCCTGCGTCAATTGATCGATGACAAAACCAAACTGGTTTTTGTCGAATCCATTGGCAATCCACTTGGCAATATTATCGATCTGGAAGCCATTGCCAGCATTGCACATGAATATGGTGTCCCGGTCGTGGTCGACAATACCGTTGCCACACCGGTCTTACAAAAATCCTTTGAGCATGGTGCCGACATCGTGGTGCATTCACTGACCAAATATATTGGTGGACACGGTAATAGTATTGGCGGTGCCATTGTAGATAGCGGCAAATTCCCTTGGGGTAAATATCCAGAACGTTTCAAGGTTTTGAATACACCTGATCCAAGTTATCATGGAGTCAATTATGTCGAGGCACTGGGTGAAGCAGCCTATATTGGTCGTGCCCGTGTGGTTCCATTACGCAATACTGGTGCAGCAATCAGTCCCTTGAGTGTATTTCTGATTTTACAGGGTCTGGAAACCTTATCCTTGCGTATAGAACGCCATACCGAAAATGCCTTGAAAGTTGCCCAGTATTTAAAACAACATACCAAAGTCAATTGGGTCAACTATGCTGGACTACCTGATCATCCCGAACATGCGCTGGCACAAAAATACGTCAAGGGTAAACCGTCTGCGATTCTTTCTTTTGGGGTAAAAGATGGCAAAGCCGGTGGCACCCGTTTTATTGATGCACTGCGACTGTTTACACGACTGGTGAATATTGGTGATGCCAAAAGTCTGGCATGTCACCCTGCCACCACCACACACCGCCAGTTAAACGAAACAGAACTCAAAGCTGCGGGCGTCAGTGAAGATATGGTGCGTTTGTCTGTGGGTATTGAACATATTGATGATTTAATTGCAGATCTGGAACAGGCGCTGGCGCAGGTTTAAGCTTGATAACTCTTAATTATTCTAGATAAAACAGGGAGGACAACCTCCCTGTTTTTTTATCTTCAATGTTTAAAAATGTACCACTGAACGAATGGATTTCCCTTCGTGCATCAAATCAAAAGCCTCATTAATCTGGTCAAGTGGCATGGTATGCGTGACAAAAGGCTCAAGCTGAATTTCACCCTTCATAGCGTCTTCTACCATTCCCGGTAACTGGGAACGTCCCTTGACGCCACCAAATGCGGTACCTAACCATTTACGCCCTGTAACCAACTGGAATGGACGTGTGGAAATTTCCTGCCCTGCACCAGCAACCCCAATAATCACCGATTGTCCCCAACCACGATGCGCACATTCCAGTGCCGAACGCATGACATTAACATTGCCAATACATTCAAAAGAATGATCCACACCCCAGCCAGTCAACTCAACAATCACCTGTTGAATCGGCTGATCATAATCTTTTGGATTTAAAGTATCTGTCGCACCGAATTGTTTGGCCAGTTCAAATTTATCCGGATTGGTATCAACCACAATAATGCGACCGGCCTTAGCCTGACGTGCACCCTGTACCACCGCCAGACCAATACCACCGAGGCCAAATACTGCAACCGAATCGCCTTCCTGTACTTTTGCCGTATTATGGACTGCACCGATCCCGGTCGTTACACCACAACCCAACAAGCAGACCTGCTCCGGATTGGCATCAGGATTGATCTTTGCCAATGAGACTTCTGCAACCACAGTATATTCACTGAAGGTCGAGCAACCCATATAGTGATAAATCGGTTCACCATTATAAGAGAATCGAGTCGTGCCATCCGGCATGACCCCTTTACCCTGTGTTGCACGTACAGCCACACAAAGATTGGTCTTGCCCGATTTACAGAATAAACACTCACCACATTCGGCAGTGTACAGTGGAATCACATGATCACCGGGTTTAACACTGGTCACGCCCTCACCCACTTCGATCACTATACCTGCACCTTCATGTCCCAAAATTGCAGGAAATACTCCTTCAGGATCATCACCGGAAAGCGTAAATGCATCGGTATGGCAAACACCGGTATGCGTAATTTTAATCAGTACTTCACCTTTTTGAGGTGGAGCAACATCGACTTCTACAATCTGTAAAGGTTGTCCTGGGCCAAAAGCCACGGCAGCACGGGATTTCATCGGAATTTCTCCTTTTTTGGTTACTTTAAATAGGATTTAAGAATTTTACTGATGTCAGACAGTTCATCATGGCGTTGTTGCTCGGTGGACTCACCTGCAACCAGTGTATCTTTGAGATGGACTTCTAATAACTCGGTCATCAGGCCATTCATCGCACCACGGATTGCACAAATTTGTTGCAGGATTGCAGCACAAGGCGTATCTCCTTCCAGCGCACGTTCAATGGCTTGTACCTGTCCCTGTATTTTTTTTACACGGACAAGAATTTTCTTTTTGTCTTCAATTTGCTTGGGCATCGCTTACTCATGACAAGGTTTTATATACTATACACCAGTATAGTTATCTATTTAAATGCTAAAGACGCTTTTAATAGCACAAATCCCCAAGTTATATACATAAGTTATGCCAATTGATCACCGCCCAGAAAATGATCACGACATCTAAAATAAGCCTCTAGAATACCGTGCAGCCTAAAACAATCGTTTTATTTTGGCTTATACTGCTACCAGCTTTGGAGCCCTTCATGTCTAATCTCCCTTTACAGTTAAGCCGTGGTACAGCCGCTTATCGAGCGGTCATCCTTGCACTATTCCTAGCAGGTTTTGCCTCATTTTCCCTGCTCTATTGTGTCCAGCCAATGTTGCCGGAATTAGCCCGCTCTTTTCTGCTTCGTCCCTCGGAAAGCAGCTTTGCGCTGTCTTTTTCCACGCTGGCACTGGCATTTGGATTACTGATTACCGGTTTTATTTCCGATGCGATTGGCCGTAAACCAATCATGGTGTGGTCGCTGTTGGGTGCTTCAATTTTAACGATTTTAAGTAGTTTTATTCCCTCGTGGTGGTTTTTTCTATTGAGCCGCATTGCCATTGGTTTATCTGTGAGTGGCGTGGCAGCAGTTGCCATGACCTATGTTGCAGAGGAAGTTCGCTCAGTTGATATTGGTTTTAGCATGGGTTTATATATTTCCGGAACAGCCATTGGCGGCATGAGTGGACGTTTAATGTCTGGGGTATTGCTGGAATATATTTCTTGGCATCACGTGATTTTGTTTCTGGGTATATTGAATCTGGCCATCTCCATTTTATTTTATTATTTATTACCAGATTCCAGATTTTTTCAGGCCACAGCTTTTTCTTTAAAGAAATTAGGCAAAGGCTTTCAATACCATCTCAAAAATCCACAGCTTTGCATTTTATTTGTACATGCATTTATCCTGATGGGCTGTTTCGTTACTGTATATAACTATTTAAATTACTATTTATTAAAACCGCCATTTAATGTGGCACAAAGTACGTTAGGTTTACTGGCCGCAGCCTATTTGGCCGGAATTTACAGTTCTCCACGTGCCGCAACCTGGGCGCAACGCTTTGGGCGTAAACACCTGTTAATTTTTATGCTCTCAAGCATGCTAATCGCTTTGTGGTTCATGGCAAGCGTACATCAATTCTGGATACTATGTATCGGGCTGGTTATGTTTACTTTTGCTTTTTTCGCCGCACACTCCACAGCCAGTAGTTGGGTATCACAGACAGCTAAGTCTCAACGCGCTGTTGCTGCTTCGCTTTATTTATTTAGCTATTATCTGGGTTCAAGCTTACTTGGCAGTAGTGGTGGTCTGGTTTGGGAAAGTCATGGATGGATAGGTTTAACCCTTGCCATGAGTGTGGTGCTCTGTATCGGTATAGTGTTAGCGACTCGCTTACATGACCTTCGAGATTGAACACATGTTCTTCATAATTAATCCATAACTTTAGCTCATATTCACTATACGTCCTCAAGAACAACCCCCGAGGATATTTAGCAGTAAATATCCTCTTTTTATGCCTAGATTTTTCCCCAAGAATCTAGGTTTTTTTTGTGCCATAGAATAAGGTGAAAAAATCATCTTACTATTCGAATATTCTTAATTTATTCATAATATTAAAAACAAATTACAACAAATACAATTTTTCTACTTTGCTATTTGCTGTAATGTCATTAACGTTAATAACGCTTAATTAAATTTAAAAGGTGGTAAATATGAAACATATGTCTAAAATTATGGCAGCCTCAATATTATCAGTTTTAATGGCAAGCACAGCTTTTGCTGCGCCCCAACATGAACAACATGGTCAGCAACAACAGCAAAAATCTCAACAGCAACCTCAGCAGCAAAAGAAATCTGATGACAAAAAACAAAATGGGCAAACACATCAATCACAAAATAATCATCAGTCTGCACAGCAAAAATCCAAGTCTCAGCAAAGCAAAAAAGTAGCCCCTTCAAGAGATTGGAAAGTCGGCGGTAAAGTCCCTACAACCTATCGTTCAAACAACTATAAAGTTGGACATGATGCGCATAACTTACCAAAACCAGGTAAAAATCAACGCTGGATCAAAGTAAATGGCGATTATGTGTTAGAAAATATTGTGACACATGCGATTATTAAGATCATTACAGGTCGATAATCTCGGTTTATTTGCATAACACCCGCTTTAGTGCTGATTTTTATCACACAATAAAGCGGGTGATTTAAAATAAAAATATATATTCACTTTATTACACAATGATCAATTTATTTTTTACTCTCAACACTATTGATTAATGACCGCATCAATTGCCTGTAATTCCTGCACAGAAAAACTAATGTTATCCAGCGCTTTTACATTTTCAATCACCTGCTGTGATGTACTTGCCCCGATAATTGCAGAGGTGACATGCGGATCACGTAATACCCATGCCAAAGCCAATTGTGCCAGACTCTGTCCACGATTCTGAGCAATCTCATTGAGTAGTCTGATCTTATCCAGTAATCCGCTATCCAACTGTTCCTGTTTCAGATAACGACTCCCCCGACCAATCCGTGAGTCGGCCGGAATACCATTTAAATAACGCCCACCCAAAAGCCCCTGAGCCAAGGGAGAAAAAACAATAATGCCAAAACCCAGTTGATCTGCACTATCAAACAAACCTTGTTCAATCTCACGATGAAATAGATTATATAATGGCTGATGCAATCTTACAGGTACTTTATATTCGGCTAATTGTGCAGCAAGCTGCCTGGTCAGTTCCGGTGTATAGCCCGAAGAAATACCGATATATAAGGCCTTGCCCTGTCTGACAATATCCGCCAGTGTGTCGGCAGTTTCCTCAAGCGGTGTCTCAGGATCATAGCGATGGGAATAAAAAATATCGACATAATCCACACCCAGCCGTTTTAAACTCTGATCCAGACTGGCGGTTAAATATTTTCGCGAACTGCCGCCTTGTCCATAAGGTCCCGGCCACATATCCCAACCTGCTTTGGTGGAAATAATCAATTCATCTCGATAGGCTTTAAAATCTCGTTTTAAAAAATGTCCAATATTACGTTCTGCGCTGCCAAATGGTGTGCCGTAATTATTGGCCAGATCAAAGTGATTGATTCCGAGATCAAATGCAGTATGCAAAATCTCCTGCTGTCGGCTTAGAGGTGTATCATCACCAAAGTTATGCCAGCAACCCAGAGACAATGGCGGCAAAACCAGACCACTTTTTCCAGCCTTTCGATAACTTAAGTGTTGATAACGGTTTTCTGCTGCGAAATACATAAAATTTTTCTCTTTCATTTTAGCTTATTAGGCTTTCGGTTATTTGTCTTAGCATGGTGTTTTACACGGTATGGCTAGATTGATAATGCGCCCTGAGGGTTGTCGCCGAATATTCTGTCCTAAAAATCTTTTTCTGTTGTAAAACCGGCACCACCAGTTCGATAAAGTCTTGCGCACCACTAGGCAATAAGGCGGGCATGATATTAAAACCATCGGCCGCTTTATGCTTTAACCAGTATTCCATTTGATCTGCAATCATGTCTGCTGTACCAATCAAGCTAAAATGCCCACGCCCTGCGGCAACGCGCTGATAAAGCTGTTTTACTGTCAATCCCTGTTCATGGCTAAGTCGGGTAAACAAGGCCTGCCGGCTTTGTTGTCCGGTTTGGGTTAATTCCAGTTCAGGCAAAGGGGCATCGACATCCAGCGTTGATAAATCAAAATTACCCAGCATACGACCCAACAAACCCAGTCCAACCCGTTCTTCGATTAGATCATCGAGAATTTTTTGCTTGTGCAAGGCTTCCTGCTCGGTCTTTGCCACCACCACATACAAGCCCGGCAAGATACTTAACTCATGCGCCTGACGACCATAACGGGATAAACGGCTTTTTACGTCTGCATAAAATGCCTGTGCAGATTGAAAATCGGCTTGTGCGGTAAAAATCACATCTGCTGTTCTGGCCGCCAGTTCCCTACCGCGTTCGGAACTACCTGCTTGTACAATAATGGGATGACCCTGTGCACTTGGTCCGACGTTTAAGGGGCCGGCCACTTTAAAATGTTTTCCCCGATGATTTAGTGGATGCAATTTTTCCGGGTTAAAAAATTGTCCTTGTGCTTTATCCTTGAGCAATGCATCTTGTTCCCAGCTTTGCCATAAACCTTGTACCACATCATAAAACTCCTCAGCCCGCTCATAACGATCCTGATGCGGCACATGGGCTTCAATATTAAAATTCAATGCTTCAGCTGCCAGATCGGTAGTCACCAAATTCCAGCCTGCACGCCCCTCTGAAATCAAATCCAGTGAGGCAAATTTTCTGGCGATATGATAAGGCTCATTATAGGTGGTGGTTGCTGTACCAATTAACCCAATATGCGAGGTTTGTGCGGCAATTGCTGATAATAGGGTCAAGGGTTCAATTTCATGTCCCCGAACTTTGCCGGAATGGGTCACATTAGGGTCCATAGCCAAACTATCGGCAAAGAAAACGGCATCGAATTTTCCTTGTTCGGCAATTTTTGCAGCTTCAAGATATCTTGCAAATGCCGAGCGATTTAGTTGACTTTCGGGATGGCGCCAACTGGCAACATGATGACCAAAACCATCTAAAAATAAATTTAAATGCAGCTGTGGCTTTTGCTGATCTGTTGTCGCAAAAGCGATAGATGGCTGAATAATCTGGTTCATGACTTTACCTTATATCGGATCTGTATCTATGCGGACCTTTGTCACCGACGTTTTACAGTTGGCGACAAAGATCAATTTCCATGTTTGACTAAAAATCTTTTCTAAACGACAGACCAAAATAGCGTTCGTCATCTCTCGGCACTTGACGGGTAATGCGATCACCGTTGGTGCCCAGTAAAGTTGCATAGGATTTATCCAAAATATTGCGCACATTCAATGCGACACGCCAATCCGACCCAGTATCATTGAGTGCAATACCGGCATTCCAGATGCCGTAGGACGGCTGAATGGTGTTGGCATTTTGATCCAGACTATATTGCACCTCACTTTGCCATGAATATTGGGTCGATAATTCAATCCGTTTGTTATTGGCTAGCTGGATAAATTTATCCACCTGGGCATTGATCTTCCAGTCAGGTGAAAACGGCAATGGCTTACCATTTACATTCGGGCAAGCACTGTCTGTTGGCGGGCATTTAAAGTCCTCAATACGGGCAATAATATTGGCAGCCGAAAGACTCAAGCTTAAATCGGAACTGACTTTATAGATACTATCAAGCTCTATCCCTTTGGTTGAAACGTCACCGGCATTGACCAGTCGGGTAATCGGGAATCCGCTTGGATCCAAAGTACGGAAATTGGCCTGATAGTTTTGATATTCAGTATAAAAGCCTGCAATATTCAGACGTAAGCGATTATCCAGCCATTGTGATTTAAAGCCCAATTCATAAGAATCTGCGGTTTCAGGATCCAGCACAGGCGTATCAATTTGCTGCATGTTGAAATAAACATTATATGCAGGTCCTTTATAACCTCGGGAATAGGTCAAATAGGTATTAATATTGGGTGAAAAATCAAATTGCGGACCAATACGTCCAGAAATTCCGGTTTCCGAAGTCGATCCTGAACTGGCATAAGGCGAGCGAATGGCATTACGCACACCAACGCTCACTGGAATGGTCGAACTACGCTGATGATCATAGGACAATTCATCACGGGTCACACGTAAGCCTGCCACCAAACGCAACCGATCACTAAAATTCACTGTGCCTTCACCAAAAACTGCATAGTTGGTGCTATCGGTGTTATAGACTGCACGACCAAAATCGGTCACATAATTTGAAGCCGTATTGTCATACCACTGCGACTGACGTTGATAGGTTTCATCATTTTTATTTTTGGAAAAATACAGTCCGGCAACATAGTTAAAGAAACCATTCTCCAACGGTTTGATACGCAGTTCCTGTGAAAACTGTTTGGTATTGACATCACCCCGATCGGCAATGCCTGCAAAATTTTGGGTTGCCGCAGAGAGTTGGTCCCCATCACCAATTTGTGTATTTTTCCATTGCCGGAATGCCGTAATAGATGAAAGCTGATGATTCGGTAAGGTCCAGTCTGCGGTCAGTGCCAATCCCTGATTGGTATCATCGGTGGAGGCGCTGGTATTTTCAATCACTTGACGATTTTCAGCATGAGGGACAATTGGTTGTAATGCGCTGGCGTATGCTGCATTACTGTTTTTCACCACAACAGCGGTCGGATTGGTACCGTCTTTATGGATATAATCCGCAGTAAGACCCAGAACCAGCGTATCCGATGGCGTATATTCAAATTTGGTTCTAAAACCATAATTTTTATAGCCATTCACATCTTTGTCGTAATAAAGGTTTTTGACATTACCGTCAAAATTACCCAACAAAGCAGTGACATTGGCTTTTAAGGTATCGGGTATCAATGTCCCCGATGCACCCAGCCGAATACGTTGTTCTTTATCACTGGTGGCATAGACATCAACATAACCCGAAGGATAACTGGTCGGATTTTTAGTGACAATATTGACCACACCTGCCGAGGCATTTTTACCGAATAAAGTCCCCTGAGGGCCACGTAATACTTCAATTCGGTCAATATCGAGTAAATCTAGCGTTGCCTGTCCCGGTCGGCTAAATACCACACCATCAACCACTGTAGACACGGATGGTTCTACACCGGGAGAGGTAGTAATGGTACCCACACCGCGCACAAATAAAGAGGTATCCTTATTCGATGCACCAGCCCGGAAGTTCACCGAAGGCACATCTGAAACAATGGCTTCGAGTGAGTTTTTCTGTTGTTGTTCCAGCGTTTTGCCAGTCAGTACCGATACCGCCACCGGTACTTTTTGTAATGATTGCTCACGGCGTGTTGCTGTCACCACCACCGTTTCCAGCTGTACCACATCATCCGCATTTTTTTCGGAATCAGTTATGCTGCTTACCGCCAAAGCCTGCTCTTCCGCATGACCCTGTTGCAGGCAAAGGAAAAGACTACTGGCCAATACACTATAGCGCAGCCCGCTGACAATTAGACTTTTTGTCTGCCCCGACACCTCATGATTCAATACACCCATTGTTTATTTCTCCTCAATTCAATTATTTTTTCAAATAGTCGTAGTTCGCTGTAGGCGTCCAATACTGTTGTAATTTCAAATTCTGTAATGCCTGATTGACAAAACTGGCATTGACCCAGCTCTTCTGATCAATGGGTTTTCGGATCAAACCCTGTGCTTGGGCGAGATTAATTTTTTGTTGCAGTTGATTCAGGTAATACTGATCAAATAAGGGCGAATACAGGAATTTTAAATTCACCCCATGCAGTTCCTGTGCATAGACCGAGGCAGGATAAGAAGACTGCGTAAAGAACAAAGCAATTTGCGCAATACGATTCTCTTCCTGTGACAGCCAGTGCAATCCATTGACCACCTGATTCACCACACGCTGGGTTTCTTTGGGATATTTCTGGATAAATTGCTGACTACCCAAAAATACGCCCTGAGATGATCCAGCACCGTTTAACTGACGGCTACTGACCGGTAATTTGACAATGCCTTTGTCACGTAGGGCAAAAAAACGGGCCGGTCCCCATGAAGCATCAATTTTTTTTGCCACTAGTGCCGCATTGACTGCATTAAAATCCAGATTCACCACCCGTACATCTTTAGTACTTAAACCCTGACTATTCAGCGCGGCAACAAAAGACAATTCATCGGCAGTACCACGTAACAATCCAACCCGTTTACCTTTAATATCGGACAGTTTTTTGACATTTAATTCCGGACGAACTGCCAGATAATTGCTGATGCCACGAGATGTTGGGACCAATAATTGCGTATTTAGCCCACCAGCTTTACCAATGATGGGTGGCAAATCGCCAAGAAAAGCAAAATCTAGTTGTTGATTGGCAAAGGCTTCATTAATGGCAGGACCTGCGCCCTTAAAGAAATACCATTCAACTTTGATATTTTCCTTGGAAAACTCTTTTTCAATCCAGCGTTTGCTATATAAAACATCAACCACACCACCACCTGCATGTTTACTACCGGCAGTCAAATCCGGTGAAGCAATACGAATTACCGCTGGTACCTGCGCAAATGACCACTGTCCCCAAAATAGCAACGACAGCACGGCCAGTTTTTTTAATTTATTCATGTGCATTGTGATCTCAACCGATTCGATTTATTAATTTGAATTTAAAACTGCACTGACTTTCTGCTGTTGTAATTCATCTGCGGATAAACCTTGTGGAATCAGGGTGATACTGGCTCGCCCATCAATCCCTTGCGGCACATCTCCAGCCAGTGTGACCCGTCGCATCAAGCGATAATCATCACCATAATCGTTGACCGCACGATGCTGCGTTGCGCGATTGTCCCAAATGGCAATATCACCTGCCTGCCATGTCCAGCGCACAGTATTTTCCGGTTTGGTAATTCTCTCCTGAAAAATATCAAAAATCCGACTGGATTCTCTGGCACTTAATCCGACAAAGCGTTTAAAAAATTGTCCTAATACCAGACTTGGCTTACCTGTTTCCGGATGAATACGAACCACCGAATGTTCTGTTTCATAGTGCGTGGAAACAAAAATTTCCTTATGCTTTTGCAAGGTCTTTTGATCGGCATTGGGTTTATAACCGCCATAATCAAAATCATTGGTATGGATCGCCCGCAGCTGATTGGCCAAATCTTTAAGAGAAGACGGTAACTCTTCATAAGCAGTTTCGGTATTGGCCCAAGTGGTATCGCCTCCAACTTCCGGCACCACAACGGCCCTAAGAATACTGAGCTTTGGATAGGCATCGATAAAAGTGACATCTGTATGCCAGACATCTGCCCGTCCACCGGAACGTGAATCCAGTTCAAAAATATAATTACTTTCTGCTGCGACAGGAACAGTAGGATGACGAACAGGCTCTCCCAATAAAGCAGCAAAACGCTCCTGCTCCTCATCATTTAATTGGTTCTGATGTCTAAAGAAAATCACCTTATATTGCAATAAAGCCTGATAAATCTGATCGGTAATTGCAGATTCCAGATCACCGGATAAAGAGACACCTTCTATTAAAGCGCCTATATGTGGTGTAATAGGAGAAATTTTTAATTTATGCTCAATTTGCTCTAATATCTCTGCCATGACCTACTCATATAAATACAAACTTGTCGATATTATAAGAAGAGACAGATGATTTATTCTGCATATAAATATACATTGTATTGATGATTTTAAGATTTATATAGAATCAATATCGGTATGGATTGTACAAAAATATTTAATTTTTGAATAAATAGCACGTAAAAAAGGTTGCTTAAAATTGCAACCTAATCATGAGTTAAAATGGTCTAAACAAATAAAATTCAAAATATCAGAACATTCTGTATCACAATAAATTTTGTCAAATATTAAATATTTATTCGCCCTTAGGCTATAAAGAATTCTCCAATAAATCTATTTTTCTTAGCCTATCCGGATCCAGAATGTAGATTTGATTATACTTAGTGTCGATAATCCCTTCACTCACAAACCACAAAATCTCCTTTCGGATACTTTGTCGTGATACTTTTAATAATTCGGCAAAATTTTCCTGTGACAATTTGATACTTAATTTAATCACATCATTATACTGCGAAGAAAAATATTCCATTAAATACACAAACTGACGTGCAAGCTGTATTCTTAAAGGCTGAGTGCTTTGATGGTAAATATCATTATCCAGTAAACGTGTTCTTTTGCAAATCATTTCAAAAGTTTGATAAAGTACCTGAGGATTCTGTTGTAGAACTTTTTTAAATACATTACCGGGAATGATCGCCACCACGCTGGCTTCATGTGCAATATAATCATGTTCCAGCAAAGTCTGGGAAATAAAATAAATAATATTTAAAATCGAACCTGAGGGAATAAAACGATGAATCGTATGTTTTCCTCCTTCAGAATTCCAGCCCATCCGGACTGTGCCATTTAAAATAAAAAATATTTCATCACAGCTTTCATGTCTGGAATAAATTTTCTGGCCCTGATAATAATATCGAATTTTAATATGATCAAAAATATATTGAATCTCACTGGCAGTGCAATCATTCATAAACCTGCATTTTAAAAATTGTTCTTCCGCCAATTTTTTATAATCCAGACATTTTTCTTCTTTTAAATATGCACTGCTCTCCACAGGCTGCCCAAGAATATGTTTAAGCTGCCGGTAATAGTCTTCATTTGGTTGTATCGCATCAAATTCAGATTGCATATTTTTCACTCAGATATTGCACTTCTAGTTACTATAGATGATTTTTGAGTTTTACAATATTCCTTTTTTTAATATATAAATCATAATTAAATGATCAGCATAAATTTGTCTCCGCATCATCATAAAACAGCGGCAAATTATATGTTTTACCGCTGGATATGCTTTATCACTGGAGATGCTTTATTGACCCGGTACAGTAATCACGGACAGTTTATCGACGCCAACCCGTTCAATACTGGCCAGCAATTTTGCAATGGTGCCATAAGGAACAGTTTCATCAGCATTCAGATTAAGTGCCAGTTTATCATTGGCATTTTTCCGGTTTTGAATTTCCTGCTCGAAATTCTCTAATGCCACTTTGTCTTTATCCAGAAAAATTTCGCCTTCTGGATTGACACTAATCACCACTGCCTTATTTTGATCGGTGCTTTGTGTCGGCGCAGCTTTGGGTAAATTGACTTTAACGGTATTGGTCAAAAGAGGCGCTGTCACAATAAAGACAATCAGCAAAACCAGCATCACATCCACCAAAGGTGTAATGTTGATTTCGCTGACCACATCATCGTCTTGCGAAGTTGAAATTGCCATTATGCAAGTACCTCCTTCTCTTTACCAAGTTCAGACTTTACAGTGGATACCGCAGCTTTATCGGTTACGGTGTTGATGCCAGCAGTCGCAGAAGGCAGCTGAAAACCGGCTTTCTGATTGAGACTGACAAAATCTGTGGCAAAATCATCGAGATCTGCACCAATCGATTTAACTTTTCGTACAAAGTAGTTATAGGCCAAAACTGCCGGTACAGCCACTGCAATACCAATACCTGTCGCAATCAAGGCTTCACCAATTGGTCCTGCGACCACATCCATGCTGGCATTGCCGGATTGTGCAATTGCTTGCAAGGCATGAATAATCCCGAATACTGTCCCGAACAAACCAATAAAGGGCGCATTATTCCCGATTGATGCCAATAAAGCCGATCCTTTTTCCAGTTGGCGACGTTCGGTTAAAATTTGCTTACGCAGATGACGTTCCAGCAAATCCTGACGACTCCAAGTTTGTTGCAAATCCTGATGAGTTTTTTCATTGGCATCAGTCAAGGTTTGAAAACCCACCTGAGCAATACGTGCCGTTGGGCCTTGTTCCGTATTGGCTTTTTGAATGGCCTCATTAAGATTTTTGGCCTGCCAGAATTCGTCTACAAAATGCTTGCTTTGCTTACTGGCTTTCTGAGTTTGTATAGCTTTGAGTACAATAAAAACCCAGGTAATGATGGAAAATGCGATCAGCAACCAGATTGTTGCATCGTGAATCAGGGTATTGATATCTGTCATGGTAAAATTCCTCTAAAATTCAATTCAATCTCTTTATCTTGGTAATTGATAGTTAATCGGTACATCGACCCAACCTTCGATTGGTGTGGAACCACGCTTCGCAGGCGAAAATTTCCAGCGCTTAACCGTTCTTACTGCGGCATCATCCAGTACTTTTTTGCCACTGCCTTGTTTGACCGAGATATCCAAAGGACTACCACTTGCTGAAACTTTGACCCGCAATATCACCGAACCTTCCCAGCCACGATCCAGTGCAATCTCTGGATATTCTGGCGCAGGGTTACTCAGATAACCCGCATAACCCTTAGCTTCTGTAACAGGAAGATTTTCTGTGGCGGGCTGTGGGGCTGGCGCAGGAGTGGGTGCTGGTGTTGGCGCAGGACGCACATTTTCCGTCAATGTCGGTTGTGTGATGGGTTGAGCCACAGGCTGCGGTGTGGGTTGTGGTGTGGCTTTCTGTACCGGTTGCGGTTTGGGTTGATCAACTGGTTTTGGTTGTTCTACCTGTTTTTTTACTGGCTGAGGTTTCTCAACAACCGGCGGGATTTTAGGCTGTTCCACCACAGGTGGAATTTCCGGTTCAATCACTTTGGGTGGTTCGGGTTTGATAATTTCGATCACCACTGGCTCAGGCTTCTGTTCCGGTAGGGCAGGTGTAGGTAACTGCTTTGCCACATACCAAACCGTAAAATGCAACACTGCCACCACGCCCGTTGCAAGCAACAGCTTTTTGCCCCATTGCGAATGGGGTGGCTGATGATTTGCATGCTGCCCTACAAAAGGATCTATGGCCAATGCAGCACTATGACTGCTGCCATGAGCCAACTGCTCAAACAGCAATGCCCGTTTATATGGACTTTGTCCAAATTCGCTCATCATATGCTCCAAATCAGACAATCTTGTCTTCGGTCAAAATGTTGAATACCTGTTCCTTGAGCTGATGTAACTCAAAACTCGAACGATTACGTGGACGAGGCAGGTTCACTTCGATGATTTGCTCAATCCGACCTGGTTTTGGCTTTAAAATCACCACACGATCTGCCAGTGTCACCGCTTCCTCAACATCATGCGTAATAAAAAGCGTGGTAATTTTTGCTTGTGATTGAATCCGCAATAGCTCATTTTGCATCTGGTGACGTGTCAACGCATCCAGTGCACCAAAGGGTTCATCCAATAAAAAGATACGTGGCTGTGCCACCAAACTACGTGCAATCGCAACCCGTTGTGACATGCCACCGGAAAGCTGATGCGGATAGGCTTTTTCAAAACCATTTAATCCAATCAATGCAATGGCTTGGGCAATCTGTTGATTTTTATCATGAACACTTATTTTTTCATTAATCAGCCCCAGTTCGATATTCTGTTCCACGGTAAGCCAAGGGAATAAACGATGTTCCTGAAACACCACAGCCCGGTCATTACCAATCCCTTGAATCGGTTGTCCATCAATGGTGATCTGCCCTTCAAAGTCGGCATCTAGTCCGGCCAGCAAACGTAACAGGGTAGATTTGCCACAACCGCTACTACCGACAATGGCGACAAATTCACCTTCATGAATATCGAGATTAAAATTCTCGATAACCTTCACTGGGCTTTGATTGACCACAAAATATTTCTGGATATCCTGAAATGTCACCAAAGTCTTGCGTGGTATCAAATGTTCGACAGCTAAGGCTTCATCTGATTGAATTTTGACAGTTGAATTCATCTCTTTATCCTTCATTTTTGCGCCATGCCGTGGCACGGTTCTCAGTAATTTTTCCAAGCCAAGCCAGAATGGCTCCAAGTACTGCCACCAGAATTGTGGCTGCGATGACACGATCCATTTCAAAATGCTGCTGTGCTGCCATCATGTAGCTTCCGATACCAATGCCTGATCCCATTAGATATTCGGCACCAAAGGACGCCATCCACGAATACAGCAAAGCCAGACGAAAACCGGCAAAAACTGATGGTGCAATACTTGGCAGGATTAAAATTTCCAGACGTTGGCGTAAACTTAAACGTAAAATATCTGATGCTTCTTCCAGCTGTTTCGGAACATTCGACATCCCCTTCCAAGAGGCAATAAACATGGGAAAAAAGGTCGCAATCGAAATAAACACGGTTTTGGATAAATCACCCAATCCAAACCATGCAGTGATCAATGGAATCCATGCAAAGATGGCAATTAGTCTTAAGGTATTTAAGGTCGGTGCAAACAAATCTTCTAATGGCTTAAATAAACCCAGCAAAATTCCAGTCACCACACCAATGCTGCCCCCTATCACCAGTCCCAATAAAGCACGGTATAAACTGTGATGCATGGCGGTCACCAGAGAGCCATCAGAGATGCCTACTGATAAGGCTTGCCATACTGCAATAGGGGTCGGTAACACGTCGGCGGAAATCCAGTGAAAAGCAGTGGATACAAACCAAAGTAATAGTAATGATGCAGGAATAATCCACGGCTTAAAGGCATGACTTCTGGATTTTTTCTCGACAGCATGGGCAGAAAGTGCAGCATGAGGCCAGAATACAAATTTTCGTTCCAGCCATTGCAATAGCAGATCAAAAAAGATCCCGACCAATCCAATTAAAATAATGGTGACAAACACAATATCCAACTGGAATAACTGGCGTCCCACCACCATCAAATAACCAATACCTTCTGATGAAGCCAGTAACTCTACAGCGATCAGCGTGGTCCAGCCAGCCGCCATTGCCAGTCTTAATCCAGTAAAAAAATAAGGCAAGGTTGCCGGCAACAACAACTTTAAAATCAAATCTTTTTTTGAAAATTGTAAAATGGCAGCCATTTCTTTGAGTTTTGGCTGTATATCCCGTACACCGGCCTGCGTATGAATCGCAATCGGCACCATCGTTGCTTTAAAAATAATAAAGATTTTTAGGGCATTTTCGATACCCAGCCAGATCATTAATAAAGGCAACCATGCTAGTGTGGGAACAATTACCAGCGCATAAAAAGTGCCTGAAATATATTGTTCTGCTGTACGGCTATATCCCAATAAAATCCCAAGTGATACGCCGCCGAGAACTCCTAGCAATAAGCCAAAAGCAAAACGCTCTAGACTAATCCCTAACTGCCACCACAAATCGTTAGCCGACAAGTCCAGAAAAGTCTGCCAGGTCGCTTGAGGCGTCGGTAAAATTTGTGCAGGCATCCACTGCTGATTTGAGGCAAACCACCATAAAACAAAAAGCAATACTGGTACTAACCAGCGTATTGCGATTTGATTAGAATGATCTAAAATCTGACTAAACCTTGATGGTTTAGCATCATTTAACCATATTGTTTTTCTCTCGGTAGATGCTTCTGACATATCTTGCAGTGACCTAAAATTGCCTGATTAAACTCGGTGAAATAGCTTGTTTGTGGAAAGTCTAAGGAAAGGGATATTCAGAATATTGAATATACAAATTCTTTAATGGAAAATAGAAACTTGCTTTTCCTGCCACTTAAACCATAATATTTTTCAGGATTAACCTGATATATTATTTAAGCCTGTTTTATTAATTTATATTAAAAGAAATCACACACAAAAACTGTCACCTTATATACAAATATTCCAACTTATTATGATTTCTATATACATAACGAATATAAAGTATAGCGAGTCCAAAATATTTTATATTCAAATAAAATATATAAATATCATTAAAAACGATTTATTGAATTCAGTTTTGTACTTACTCTTATTTCAAAGCCAGCGTTCAATTTAATGATCAAACAGACAATATATTTATTTGATAGATTGCCTGAAGATTATTATGACTTCTGCTATTGCACCGCCGGAATCTTGAACTCAGTCAATTTCGGCGGAACTACAGCAACTTCACTGCGGGGCGTCCCTTGGGGAACCCAGTCATATGGTAAAGGTGTAGCACGGTATAAGTTATTGTTTGCAGGGCGTTCATTTGTCGCTTGAGAAAAATAAGGGCTAATATATTCCCAGACAATTTCTCCTTTTGGGGTAATCTGGAATACCCGACCACTTTGTCCTTCGGTAATTTGTGTATTGCCATTGGGTAAACGTCTTGCCAGACTGGTAAATGCACTAAAGAAACTACTACCCGGTCTATATTCCCAGACAATTTCCTTTTTAATTGGGTCAATCTCAACCACGCGAGAAGAACCTGTCGAAATTTCAAAAGAAACCGCCGGATAACCCGATCCGCCCTGATTATCAAAAACCAGAATATTGCCTGCGCCAGGTAAGCCCTTTGCAATGATTTTGGCATCATGTAAACCGCTTAACTGATCGACTGGCTTATTCTTTTGTTCCTCTTGTATAAAAGGATTGGCTTTTTCTGCCGATGCATAATTAGGCCCCAGATTCCAGACCACTTTACCAGTTTTCTTCTCAATAATAGCAATGAAATTTGCCTGTCTCGAATCGATGATAATATTATCTGGATGAAAACGTGCATCGCCAGCATCGAACCATTTATTTGCACCCAATGTACGTGCATTATTCAAGTGCAGATAATCGACATGCTTTGTGTTACGAACCAATTCCAGCTGTTCAGGTGTAAAACCAAATTCGTTTAAATGTTCCGAAGCCACCCAGCGCCAGACCACTTTACCTTTTGCATCGACTTCATAAATGGCATCATCAATCAATTCTTGCAGTTTAAATCCGGGAATGGCATGAATTTTATTGGCAAGAATCAACGTATTACCATTACTTAGGCGCGATATTTCATGATGCTGATGGGCATGGCCTGTATCTTTTTCTCCCGCCCATTGCCAGATAATTTTGCCATTCCAGTCCAGTTCGGCGACCGAATGATTGTTCGCCCCATTCCCAAACGCTCGCTTATCTTTGTCTTTACGTTCTTCAAGTTGTACAAAGACATGCCCTTTTTGACCTTTATTCAATGTCGGATCAATCACTTCTGTCGGAAAACCACGATAAGGCCAACTTTGCACGACCTGTCCATTCATATCAATCAGATAACTTTTCTGATCCGAGCCACTAAAAACTGTATATTGATTCCATGCCTTTTGCGGATCATAAATGGTGACCCCTGTTGGATAAACCGTAGGGGCAGCCATCATTTGTGCGCTGACCAATAGACTGGCAGCAAGTGTTACTGCTTTTTTAAGCATGTTGATATCCTCTAAAAATCATAACGAATGTTTAAACTCAAGGTTCTAGGTGCACCTACCGCAAGGGCATTACTTGATGCAATCCAGTATTTTTTATCGAATAAATTATTGATTTCTGCACGATAAGTCAGTTGTCGTTCGCCCAAGGGCACACGATAACTGGCCCCGAGATTAACTGTTTCAAATGATGGGGTCTGAATGGTATTGGCATTATTGAGATATTGCTTTCCAACATGATTAATATTGCCGTGGACACGTAATCCAGATACAGCAAAAACTTCTTTTTCTACCCCCAGACTACCCTGAAAACCAGCGACAGCTGTTGGTTTCTTTCCGATCACTTCACTTGCTGCTTCTGTGTATTCGGCATCAATCCATGACGCACTGCCATTGAAGGTTAAGCCATCTATAGGGCGATAACGGCCACTTGCTTCCAGACCGTCATAACGTACTACACCATCGCCGACATAATAATTTTGTGTATTGGCGTAACCCGTACCCTTTTCTATCCGAAATAAGGCGGAAGCCAGTGACCAATTCTGATATTCACTTTTTACACCCAACTCATATTGTTTACTTTCAATTGGATCAAGCTGTGTGTCACGATTTTCATAGGTGGTTCCTACCGTACCACCATCTTCTAATGCCTCGACATAACTGGCATAAAATGTGGTATCCGGACGTGGTGTAAATAATAATGCAGCACTTGGTGAAATTGGACTCTGATCATAGGAAGATAGTTTTGCGCCTGAAACATAATAATTGTCATTTTTATAATCAAATTTTCGTATACCTAATAGCAATGACCATTGGTCATTGACACTTAAAGTATCGCTAATATATGCAGATTTGGTGGTCCAGTCTGAAATCCTGAAATATTGTCGTGGTGAATCACCATCGTAAGTCAGATCCAGCGATGGATCATACAGATTCCCTGCTGGATAAGGACCTGTCTCAGGATAAGCATGATTTTGCCCACCGGTAATGCTATTCCCGATATTCAGATCACGACTTTGTTCCTGATAATCCAGCCCCGCCACAATTTTATGTTTTAACCAACCGGTTTCAAAATCACCTTCCAGACGTAACTGCACAGAATCATATTGCAAAGTTGGACGATAAAACTGACGTAGAGACACATTATAATCACCCTGTGCATTACGTAAATACAGGGTTTCATCGCGTGAATTAATCCTTTTAAGGGTATGTGAATAGCTACTATCAAGTTTCCAGTGATCATTGATTTGCCAGGTCAACCCAGTCGATGCCGCCCACGCAAGCGAATTGTAATAAGAGGAATCGTATGCTGTTAAGTCCTTACGTCCACTGATGGCTTTAGGCAATTGGGTTCCCGAAAAAGCATTACTCCCAGCATTCGCAATGCTTATACTGGTAATCCCTCCCTCCAGATTACGTTGTTGATATAAACCCTTGGCATACCAATATAAAGAAGGTGTCAGCTTGGCATCCAGATATAATGAAACTGCCTTACGATCAATATCCGTGCCATTATAGGCCTCCCCTTTTTCATTAACGGCATTAAAGCGATAACCAAAACGTTCATCTTCGCCAAAATGTCCACCGACATCGACATGCTGACTAAAAATACTGTCCGATGAATAGCCAGCAGCGATAGATAAGGTTTGTGAATCTGTTGGTTTCTTGGAGATATAATTCAGTGTACCGCCCGGTGAACCCATACCATATAAGAAACCGGTAGCACCTTTTAATAGCTGTACCTGTTCAAATAACTCCAGTGGTAACTCCACACTTGCCATTTGAAACGGATGGCCGTCAATCTTATAACCATTGACAAAATCCAGTGTTAGACCCCGTACAGACAATAAATCCGGACGTAATCCATAGGTACTGCCTTTGGCTTGTACACCTGCTTCTTCTTCAAACAATTTGCCAAGACTTTTTGCCTGTTTCTCTTCAATTTGTTTACTGTCTATAGTATGGGTAGAAAATGGTGTTTCCAGATCACTGCGGGCACCTAAAGTCCCCCCAGCGACAACCGTTTTCTTTGTTGTACTGGCAGTAACGGTAATCGCTTCAAGCTGTTGCACATCTTCTTGCCCCTCATCTGCATAGGCAGAATGCGCAACAACGCCTAAAATAGAAATTAAAATACTCTGTGATAATAGACTGATCTTGCGTCTATTTAATTTATGCCGATCAGGATTAATTCCAGCATTAAAAAAAGACATTTCAAAAACTCCAAAACCTAAAATCTGTTTAATTCTTGTTAGTTTAAATTAATATTTTTTTAACACTGTCACAAAAAATACAAAGTTAATGTCATATTTATATTTCTTTATCAGATTTATTAATATATCACAACAAAATAAAAGGCTGCTATTCGCAACCTTTGTAATATAAGGATCACCATAAATATCTTTTAAATATTATTTGATCCCTACTTAATGTCTTTTATTGCTTCACATCCTTTATTTTTTATCCCAGTAATGTTCATATTTTAATTGTTGGATGGCTGTATTGACAAAATAAGGATTGGCCCATTGTTTGACGTCAAAACCTTGCCGGATTAATTGTGCTTTTAATGCAGAATTCACACCGGATTGGAAATGGCTAAGATAAAAATCATCCAACAATGGCGAATAGATCTCCTTTAAATCCTGATTTTCCAGATTCAATTTATAGAGTTTTATCGGATAACCCGCATTTTTTGTGACCAGTTCAATCGATTGCTCCCGATGTTCCGGTGCAGAAACCCAGTGTGCCGATTTCACCACTGCGGTCACCAGTTTTTGCACAATCTCTGGATGTTGCTTGATAAATTCGGTCCGAGCAATTAAACCGGACTGTATAGTGCCTTGTCCATCACTGCGACTTAATGTGCTGAGCGGAATATCAACCAATCCCTGCTGCTTTAATGCCAGAATCGGAATCAAGCCCCAGCCTGCATCGATTTGCTTGGCAGCCAATGCTGCATTGGTTGCCGCAGGGTCAAGATTCACAATACGGAAATCTTTTTCACTGTATCCATAGCTATGAATAAACTGAGTAAAGGCCAATTGATGCGCAGTACCCTGCCATACTGCAATACGTTTGCCTTTTAATTTTTCCAGACTGCTATAATCATGATTTGGCAATACACCCAGATACCCATTGACTTTACGGCCGGTCGCTACCAATAATGTGGTATCGATATTATTGGCCTTACCAATAATGGCTGCCAAATCCCCCAGAAAAGCAAAATCCAGCTGTTTATTGGCCAGCGCTTCATTAATGACAGGGCCTGCCCCCTTAAAAAATTGCCATTCCACCTGAATATTGTCCGCAGCAAATTCCTGTTGTAATAATTGATTTAAATACAGATTATCGATTAAAGGTGTACCACTACTTGGTTTATCACTGGAACTTAAATCAGGTACAGCAATTCTGATCTTTTGTACTTGATTATTTCCTGTAGGCTGAATATTTTCCCGTACTGTATCTGAAGAGGAGGGTTTAAACAATATAAATAGAATTAAAATAATCACTAAAATAGGGAGTGCCCAAATATATTTCTTATTAGATAAATGCGCCATGTTTCCCTCTAAAGAATTTTCTAAATATTCAATCTAAATAATGCATCATAAAAACAGATAATATCTCCCAATCAAACTGGACATATCATTGTTGTAGCCTAATTTACCTTTTGTTCAAAAAAAATCTGTCAGAAAAAAGACAATTTCATGCATCTCTATAGATATGCTTATCTGTTTAAGTGAAATAACCGGTTATCAGATTTTTTTATCTTTTTTTATGATTTATAGAGCAGGATTTGCGCTGTATACTGATTAATAATACTTTAACTCAGGTATTAAGTATGGATATCTTGGATCCTAACAACCCCATTTTTAAATATAAAAATGCAGCATCGACCTTAGAAGCACAGCAATCAGCTCGGCTTAATTCATACTATTTGGCCCAGGCAAAACAAATTTTAGAAAATTATCAGTTTATCCAGCATCTTTCCGAGCAGGAAAAGCAACGTTTACTGGTTAATGTAAAAATTAAAAAATATTATCATAATCAAATAATATATGCACAAAATGCTCAATGTGAAGACATTAATATTATTGTTGATGGTACCCTCAAACTTGGCTGGACCATGCCCAATGGCAAATATCATATCCAGACCTTTATGCCCTCTGGTACGTTGATTAATATTGTACCAATTATGGCGGAACAACAGCATATCTACGATCATATCTCACAAGGCGATACCATTCTTGCCAATATTTCCGGTCGTGTATTTCTTGATGTTTTAAAAACCAATGCTCAAGCCTTGTATATGGTGCTGAAACTCATCTGCATAAGAACACAACTCAATCGCGAACAAATATTTTTTGCTTCAACCGAATCCTTAAGAGTACGTTTAGCACAGGAACTGATTTTTCTGGTCGATTATCACTCCTATCAGACGCATGACAAGATTCTCCTTAGCCTTAAAATCAATCAGGAAAACTTTGCCGAATTATTACAAACCACCCGGCAAAGTATTAACAGAGAACTGTCCTGGTTCGCCGAACAAGGTATTCTTGAAGTGAAATACAATCAGATTTCTATTCTGGATTATCATCAACTCAATGAAATTTCCAAGGGGAATAACCTGAATACAACCACAAAATTTATCTAAAGCAAGGATCAGTCAGAATCAAATATGATAGATTCCGGCTGATCTTTTATGATTAAAAACTCAACTTCAAAGTCGCACCAATCGTTCTTGGCTGTCCCAGAATCGCCCCAGAAGAACCATTCATCCAGTTAAATACATTGGTCACATAAGTTTTATCGGTCAGATTTTTTGCCCATAAGGACACATCCAGTTGATTCTCCCCAATATTATAACGTGTCCCAACACTGGCATTAAGAAGACCATAGGCATCAATAATACTTTCCTTGGCATTATCCAGATTGCCATATGACCAGTCCCGCCATGAATAACTACCTGCGATATAAGGCTGCCAGCGATTTTTGTGCTTTAAATCATAGCGGAAGTTCACATTGGCTATCCATTCCGGCACACCATACACTCGTTGTCCGGTTAAATCCTGATACGCCACACCAGTCGGGATCGAGACCGCAGAGGGTGCAGGTGCGCCTTCATACTTGGTGTATTTAGCATCATTCCATGAACCATTAACATTCACCGTTAATCCCTGAATCGGACGAATGGTGGCATCTATTTCTGCGCCACGACTGCGAACTTTACCGGCATTATCCAGCACACTGACATAATTGGTACCAATCTGCTGTGTGCCTGTGGTTTGGTAATCTTTAACATCGACCCAGAATAGATTACTATTTAGTTGTAAACGGTTATTCCACAAGGTTTGTTTTAAACCGATTTCATAGTTATCTGCGATTTCCGGATCAACTTTCAGTGAATCTGCACCTACACTTGGTGCTGTGCCTACGGCTAAATTAAAACCACCAGATTTTTCACCATGCGAATACGTCGCATAGAATAAATTGTTGGGATTAATTTTATAACTTGCAGTCAATAATCCGGAATAACTGGTATCACTGATGGTCAATTTTCCTGAATCATAAGCACCAATCTGATTATTAAGCACCGTCTGATAATTCGTATTCACACCGCCTATCGGTGCAAGACGATTGACTCGGGCTTCTTTATCTTCATAAGTGATCCGACCACCGGCGGTAATATCCAGTTTTGGTGCAGCATGCCATGTCCCTTGACCAAATACCGCATAGCTTTTGGTATCAGCATAGCCATAAGTATGGGTTTCACGATTATTTAGAATATTTGCATTATTGTTGGCAACCCCTGGTCGTAAAACTTCATTTTGATAAAACAGCAAAGGATCCGCAGCATCACCATAATAGGTAAAGGAATGATTGGTTAGATTTTGCTGGAAATAATATAAACCTGTCACCCAATCAAAAGTTGGATTGCTGGCGGAAGCCAGACGCAATTCCTGTGAATACTGTTTGTCTTCAACCGCAACACCGGTATTGCGAATGGCATCTGCGGTGGTGTTGTCGCTGTTAGTCGGGGTAAAATTCCAGAACCGATAAGCACTAATCGAGGTTAACTTTTTACCGCTATCCAGTGTCCAGTTGGCCTCAGCCGAGGTTCCACCTTGGTTAACCTGCATGCGTTGACTGGCATCCGCTGAAATCTTTTTATCCTTCCAGTTCAGAATCTGGGTATCACCGCCAGCCTGGGCAACATTACTTAGATACTGATTATAATTGGCACCATACTCGCGGTGGGTAAAGGTCGGTCCTCTGGAATAAGTGACTGTCATCCCCTGCTGATCATCTTCTTCATGATAATCGGCAATCCAGCGTAAATTAAAGTTATCACTGGGTTGCCATAAGATCTGTCCACGCACCCCTTGACGATCAATATCATTTAACTTATCCGCATCAGGTTGAGCGACATTTTCAATAAACCCATCCTGTACGGTTTTATAAAAGGAAAAACGTCCGGCAACGGTTTCCGTTAAAGCATCCGATAAACTGCCTTTGGCCTGAAAATAGTTTCTTTCCCCAGCAGAAAGTTCCAGCGTATTGTCCGGATAGAATGTCGGTGCTTTAGAGGTGATATTGAGTAAACCCGCAGTGGTATTTTTACCAAATAAAGTGCCTTGTGGTCCGCGTAATAATTCCAGTTGCGCAACATCCAAAATATCAAATACCACCATGCCGGGACGCCCCAGATAAACATTATCCAGATACACCCCGACACTGGCTTCCAATCCATCGCTGGCCGGATTATTGCCCAGACCACGTATCGCAACACTGGATTGGCGTGGATTCTGAAAGGCCACATTCAAGCTAGGTAGTGCTTGTTGTAAATCCTCAACCCGACTTAAACGTTGGGATTCCAAAGTCTGACCACTTAAAATACTAATCGGTGTAGGCACATCCTGCGCCTTTTCTTCACGACGACGCGTTGTCACCACCACAGCGTCCAGTTTAACCACATCTGCTTCATTGACCGGTTGTTGTACGATCCCGCTCTGCGGTGTTTGCTGCACCTCATCTTGTGCCAGCACCATAGTTGATGTTGTGCAACCCAAGAGAATCCATGCGATGGATTGTGCCAGTTGACTCGGCTGTATTGCGTTCCCCAAATTAAATTTCGCTTTCATCTTTTCCATCAACGACCTCATAAAAATTTCCTTGGCTATTGAAGATTCATCTCCATATCGCGCAGGCAAAAATCAAAAAATGCTTGGATGATATTGTTTAAAAAAAATGATTAAAAAGCTGTCAAATCACCGACACATTCAGCGCTTTATTCAGCATAAGATATCAAATATAAAGATATATAGTTTTTTTAAAATATTAGATGTATTTATTCTAAATCTAATCATGCATTATATTGGTTACGTCAATCTCAACTTTAATTCATTATTAACTGATTAATAAATAATTTAAAATTGTTAATTTTACACAAATATTGCTCGCCTCACCGCCTTTGGCGGCTCGGCGAGGGAGGGGCTTTGGGGGCGTATGCCCCCCAAAGCCCCTTGCAATTTTGGTTGCCGTAGGCAACCAAAATTGCAAAAACATAATATTATTAGCGTTTTAGTGAAAAATGATATTCTTAAATAAGTTGAGATTGGTGTATTGGTTTTAAAATAATACAGGCTTCCCTACAAAAAAGGTTTATTCACCATTTATACATAATGAATAAACCCTATTTTTAATATGGTTTTAAAGATTTAAAAAGGTCGTCCGCCTGCCAGACTTACTCTTTTTAATAATCTTCGTTGTTCTGCCGGAAATGCAGTGCGTGAATGCAACGTCAACTGATTATCCCAGAATACAATATCACCAATTTCCCACTGATGTTCATAGCGATATTTGGGCTGTGCAATATGTTGTCGTAAACGCTCAATCAGTTGCGCACCTTTTTGATCATCATATCCCACTACTTCCACCTCGGTATGGGTATCCAGATACAACCCCAACTTACCACTTTCAGAATGAGTACGTACCAAGGGATGCGGAAATGCGGCGCCTAAAATCTCCTGATTAGAAAAACGATATTTTGGATAAACACCGGTCCCGTGACGTAAAAACGGATTATAGGTAATCAACTGGAGTTGACGAATTTCCTGTTTGGTTTCTTCATCGAGATCTTGATAAGCTTGCACGGTATTATACCAACTGGTCGCCCCACCATCACTCGGTATTTCAAGAGCATATAACAATGAACCACTTGAAGGCTGTGGCGTCCAGTGATGATCACTATGCGGCGTCAGCTCATTGTTTCCAGTATAGTCGCCTTTTCCGACCGCATTGGATACAGGCACAACATCCGGTGGCAAACCGTCGGTTTTTTGCGTTGCTAATACCGGAATATCAACCGGTGGTTTAAAAATTGCACCAAAATAACTGGCAAAGGCCAATAGCTGCTCATCCGTCAAATTCTGCTGTTTAAACACCAGAATTAAGTGATCCTGTAATGCCTTTTTCAGGGTTAAAATGGTCTGGGCATTTTGTGGCTGTCTAGCATCAAGACCTGTTACCACAGCACCCAGAGGCGCATCAGCAATCGGAGCGACTGTTAATTGCTCTACACCTTGCAGCACTGATTCATGCCATTTTGGCGCATTCTCAATACTATAGGACAATTGTGTTAAACTTGACATGATAACTCCTTCATTCATTTAAACTTTTCCCCATCATGCCCTTATCCTGCCATGATGGAGCGATTCTGCCGATTTAAACATCTATCCGATGTAATGCTTGGATAGATGTTGAGTACACATTTTTATTACACACACTGGTTTTCATTTTTGTGGGCTTGTTCTACCAGACATTTTCATATCCCAATTGCTTAATCCCCTGATCCACAAATTGATGATCTACCCATTGATCTACATCGAATGTTTGTCGAATCAGTTGGGCTTTCAGTGCACTGTCTACACCTTGACGGTAATGATCAATATAGGCCTGATCCAGTAGTGGTGAATGAACAACTTTAAAATCCTGATCCTTGAAACCGAGTGCATACAGGGCAACGGGATAATTCGCATTATTGGCAACCAACTCAATCGCAGCCTCCCGATTCTCTGGCTGTGCTACCCAATGTGCCGATTTTAAGACTATATTGACCAGACGTTGCGTCAGCTCTGGAGATTGTTGAATAAAGGCACTACGTCCGACCAATCCGGCTTCGGTAGTACCTGCCTGACCATCACCCTGTTTGGAGGATAATGGAATTTCGACAATCCCTTTTTGTTGTAATGCCAATACGCTCAGGCTGCCCCAGCCGGCATCAATTTGCTTGGCGACCAGTGCCGCATTCATCGCAGGTGGATCAAGATTGATGATACGAAAATCTTTTTCATTGAATCCATATTGATGGATAAACTGATTAAACGATAATTGTGATGCTGTACCTTGCCATACTGCGATCCGCTTACCTTTTAATTTTTCCAGACTGTCATAACCCTGATTAGGCTGTACGGCCAAATAACCATTGGATTGACGTACGGTTGCCACTAATAATCGAGTATCTATCTGATTAGCCTTGCCAATAATGGCAGCCAGATCGCCTAAAAAGGCAAAATCCAGTTGTTGATTGGCCAATGCCTCATTAATCACTGGTCCGGCACCTTTAAAAAACTGCCACTCAATTTTGATCTGATCTTTGTCAAACTCTTTTTCCAGCAATTTATTCAAATAAATATTATCGATCAGCGCAGTACCACTGCTGTGTCTATCACTTGAACTTAAATCCGGTACAGCAATCCGGATCACCGATACGTGACTCGCTGGCTGATTTGAATTGACTGTTTTTTCTGATGAATTTTTGGGTTTAAAAATCAAAAATAAAATAATCAGGACAATCAACAATGGAATGACCCAAAAATATTTTCTGTTTTTTATGCTATTCGCCATTGGACTTCCTTAAAATATTTAAACGTCCATCATCAAGCGAAAAACACCCTAATACAATGTAGACAAATCACGATATTCTGCTAAATAAAGTATTAAAATGAATAACCAGTGATGATGGATATCGCGCTAAAGCAGTAGAAAAATCAATCCTTCCCATGCCTAGGAATGATAACGATGCTTTACTTTGCTGCCAAAACGGCATCGCGCTTGGCCTGTTCCAGTTCCGCCGCCGACAAGCCTTTGGGCGAAATAGTGATGCTGTTGCGGCCATCTACACCCACCGGAACATCACCTGCCAGTGTGACACGACGCACGACACGATGTGCATCACCATAATCATTGACGGCCAGATGCTGGGTTGCACGGTTATCCCAAATGGCAACGTCACCCGCCTGCCAGCGCCAGCGCACCGTGTTTTCCGGACGAATCACCCGGTCCTGTAAAACATCGTAGATACGGCTAGACTCACGGGCATTCAGACCAACAAAGCGTTTAAAGAAATGTCCCAGTAATAAACTACGTTTCCCGGTTTCCGGATGAACCCGTACCACCGGATGCTCGGTTTCATAGACCACCGACGCAAAAATATTTTTATACTTGGCGAGTACATCAGGATCAACATCGGGCTTTAAGCCAACATAATCGTAATCATTGCTATGAATCGCCCTTAAATGATTGGCCAGTTCTTTTAAGACCTCGGGTAATTCATCATAGGCCGTTTCGGTATTGGCCCATGTGGTATCGCCACCAAATTCTGGAATGGTCACGCCTCTTAAAATACTCAGTTTTGGATAGGCATCGACAAAGGTCACATCGGTATGCCATGAATTGGCACGTCCGCCATAACGGGAATCTAGCTCCAGTAAATATTGCGTCCCCTCTACCGTCGGCACAGTAGGATGGCGCACAGGCTCACCCAAAAGTGCTGCAAATTTTTCCTGTTCCTGATCATCTAAATGCTGCTGATTTCTAAAAAAGATCACCTTATACTTCAGCAAAGCCTGATAAATTTGCTGTACGGTTTCTGCCGCCAATGCACTGGATAATTTTACACCGCTAATTTGTGCACCTATACGACCCGAAATAGGCGATATAATTAATTGTTGTTCGGCCTTATCACTTACTTTAGGTTCAATAACTTCACTCATTTCATGGCACTCATCGTTGCATTTTTTCTATTATGCAAGCGCAGGCCCCTTTATTCTGTCAAATACTAGACAACTTACCGATTAAATAATGCTATATATATCTTTTTTTTGGCTAAATTCTATTAGCAATATGCTGTATTTAATATAAATTAATCACATTTTTTTATTTATATTCCAATTCGATTTGTCTTATAGTCAATCATTCACGATTTGTCTTATTCTCTTGTTGGAAATTATTTTATCTGGCATTTATCCTGTGAGAGTTTATTTCATCGGATATTGATCCTGTATAAAACCATACAAATCAAACTTTCTCATATTTTGATTTGGTCGCCATATTATTATGATTCGCCACTTTTTCAATGCAGGAGAATTACGATGCTTAAAACTGCACATCTGGAATCAGCTTATCCGAAGATCGAAAAAAAATTCACGACATTACCCGCACCTATTCAATTTCAGAATAAAAGCTTGCAACACACTGCACAGGAATTCCTATTAAATTATAAATTGATTCAATTATGCACGCCGGAACAACAACAAGAGATTTTTAAACATTTAAAAATTAGCCGATATCATAGTAATGAGATGATATTTCATAAAAATACCTCATGTAATGAATTAACTTTGATTCTTAGAGGCAGCATTAAACTGGCCTGGCATATAGCCGACGGCAAACAAATTGTGCATCGCTTTATTCCTGCTGGTTGCCTGATTAATATTGTACCACTGATCTCACGCCTGAATTTAACCCATGATCATGTGGCCCATGATGCCACCGTGATTGCAACGATTCCCGGTCATATTTTTTATTCGATCTTAAAACAAAATCATCAGGTTTCACTGGCAGTACTGGAACTGATCTGCAATCGTAACCACTTATTATTTGATGATTTTTATCATCAGTCTACGCAGTCATTACGTGGCCGTCTTGCACGTCATCTGTTACTACTGGTGGAATACTTTTCCTATCAGGACAAACAAGACACCACGTTAAATATTAAACTTTCCCAAGAAAACTTTGCCGAGCTTTTACACACCTCACGCCAAAGTATCAATAAGGAATTACTCTGGCTAGCACAACAGGGTATTGCAGAAGTCAAATATAATCAGATTCATATTTTAAATCTGGGAAAACTCAGATCCTTAATTCATCTATAATCTTTATATCATCATCGATGATATTAATATCTAATATTGTTCATATAACTGTCATTTGACTTACAGAACATTGCGTTTAAAACATCAATAATAACAATGTCTATTGAATTTTAGCCTACCCCGCATTTCATTGATAAAACATTAATAGCCTCTATTGAATATGGAATATTATCGCTATGACACAACCAACAACGCAAACACCTCCGAATATTTTACTGATTGTTGCAGACGATTTGGGCTTTTCCGATATTGGTGCTTTTGGGGGTGAAATTCAAACCCCAAATCTGGATAAACTGGCATTGGCAGGCTTACGTTTTACCAATTTCCACACTGCATCAACCTGCTCACCGACACGCTCCATGTTATTGTCTGGCACAGACCACCATTTGGCCGGTTTGGGAACAATGGCAGAAGCCTTAACCCCTGAATTACAAGGGAAAGAAGGCTATGAAGGTGTTTTAAATCAACGGGTTGCCGCCCTGCCTGAATTGCTACATGATGCAGGCTATTACACGGTGATTTCCGGTAAATGGCATTTAGGCTTAACGCCTGAACACTTCCCGGCGAAAAAAGGCTTTGAACGCTCCTTTGCTTTATTGCCCGGCGCCGCCAATCATTATCTTTTTGAAGCAGATATCCCAGAAGAAAACATTCCCAAATTATTAAAATCCACCCGTGGTTTATATGCCGAAGGCGACCAGTTTGCAGAAGAATTACCCAAAGGTTTCTATTCTTCGGATTACTTTACCACGCGTTTACTGGAGTTTTTACAAGATGATACGGCACGACAAGATCGTCCGTTCTTTGCCTATCTACCATTTTCTGCACCGCACTGGCCTTTGCAGGCACCGCAGGAAAATATTGAAAAATATAAAGGCCTATATGATCAAGGTCCTGTCGCCCTACGGGCAGAACGTTTAAAACGCTTAAAACAATTACAGCTGGTTGATGATACCGTTACAGCCCATCCGATTCTGGCCAGAACGCCTTTTTGGGATAAACTAAACGATGAACAACGGGCAAAATCGGCCCGTACCATGGAAGTCTATGCTGGCATGGTTGACCGCATGGATCAGAATATTGGTCAGGTGCTGAATTATCTTGAATCCACACAGGAACTGGACAATACCATTATTATCTTCCTGTCAGACAATGGTGCCGAAGGTGCACAATTAGAAGCCCTTCCTGTTTTTGGTGGCAATCTAAACCAGATTATTGAGCAGTATTACGACAATAGCTTGGACAATATCGGACGAGCCAACTCTTATGTCTGGTATGGCGAACACTGGGCACAAGCCGCCACCGCACCGTCCCGACTATATAAAGCACATACCAGTGAGGGTGGTATCCGCACGGTTTCTTTTATCCATTATCCAAAGTTTGCACGTCAGCAACAGATCAGCCATGAATTTCTAACTGTGATGGACATTTTGCCCACCTTACTCGATTATCTGAATATTCAGCATCCTGTTACAGAATATAAAGGTCGTCAACTGGTGCCTTTACGCGGTGAATCCATCCTGCCTTATTTACAACAACAACAGGATCATATTCATGATGATCAGCATATTACCGGCTGGGAACTGTTTGGTCAGAAAGCATTACGAAAAGGCGACTGGAAAGCCTTGTTTATTCCTGCACCGAATGGACCGAATCGCTGGCAACTTTATGATCTGGCAACAGATAAAGGAGAAGTCAACGATTTGGCCGAGCAATATCCGGAAAAACTGCAAGAGCTTTTACAAGACTGGGCGACCTATGTGCGGGAAAATGGCGTGGTCGAAAATATTCCGACCCGACGCTTACTGCAAAATGAAAATGCAGAACCATTTGAAGTATAACAATTAATCCAAACCAAGCATCCGGAACTTTTATATGGAATAAATTTCCGGATTTTTTAGGACTTTAAATCAGATCTGGGTTTAATTTTCAGGTCTATCCATCTCGGTAAAAGCATCCTTACTCCATGCCCCATAACTGGTATTTGGCAACATAATCCAATCCTGTCCAAAGCGGGACTGATTTTTTTCAATCATTGCTTGTCTTTCTCTTTTGGACTGTTGCTGATTAAAATCCTGTGAAAAATCATGTAAGGTGTCGCCAATCAATAAGACAATTTGATGGTTTTGGGCAATCGATTGTCGACGTTGTTCCTTGCTTTTACCATAGAGTAAAACATGATCATTGCTAGCTTGGGGTAAGCCTAGGCGTTTTAAGCTATTAAGCGTAGCTGCACGATATTGCTCGGAACGATCAGACACATAAAAAATAGCCACCTGATGCTGTGATGCAAAGTTGAGAAAATCCAGACTGCCCGCAATCAATTTCGGCTGACCATTTTTCTCCCACTCACTCCATGTGGTCCACTCGGTATAGTCAATACAATGCTGAATATTGCTGACCAGAAAATCACTGTTATCCAGTACGGTTTCATCTAAATCGATGACAATTGCCAGATTTTTCACCTTGGGAGATCGGTCCAGAATATGCTGCAAGCGCAGTGTTGCAATCTGGTAAGCCTGCAATTGTAGCGCCTGTATCTCGGCAGATTGTTGCTGATATTTCAGGCTCATCTCATAGGCCTTGGCAGCACAAATGGTGGTTCCCTGCATGGAAAGATCGGCATGCGCAGAGATACACAATGTGCCTGTCAACAGAAGCATAAAACAGGATTTAAACCGCGTACCGAACATATGTGAAATCAGTTGAGTATATTGCATTGTATCTTTCCATTGGATCCTAATTTAACTGCATCATGTCACTGGACCATATGCAGCCTTTTGCATCTTATAGCGCCACATACGCCAGCCATTGAGCGCCAATAAGATAAAAATAAAGTATAAGAAGGAGGTGAGATATAAGGATTTACTCAGATACATGCAAACATACATCACATCAAGTACACACCATAAGGCCCAGCTTTCTATGTACTTTTTGGCGACCCAGAAACTCGCCACCAGACTAAAGGCGGCCAGCAAAGAATCCAGCCATGGTAATGCAGCATCTGTATAGCGATGGAATAAAAATCCGAGTAAAAGACCCGTGAATAAGCCCAGAAGCAAACTGCTTAACAATGTGGTTTTGCCAATACTGGATACACTATATTGACTGGACATTTTTTGGGTTGACCAGCTATACCAACCATAACACTGCAACAGAACAAATATCCCTTGCAGCATGGCATCGGCATAGAGTTTGACCTGATAAAAAATCATGACATAGAGCGCAACCGCAACAATATTGATGATCCAGCAAATACGATATTGCATTGATGTCAGCCATACGCCAAGCACATTCAAAATAAAGGCGCTGATCTCTAACTTTGTCATGGTGTATTTCTCTACCCCTTAGAAATTAAAGGCCAAAGAAAATTTTGCCGTACGGGGGCTGCCGAGAAACATATAATCATCGCCCATAAAGCCACCGACATCACGCCAGTATTTTTTATTCAAGACATTTTCGATATTGATGCGTAGTGTTGTGTCATAACCATATGGCTGAAAATTATAGGCAGCGCCGAGATCAAATACACTATATCCACCCACTTTTGCAGTGGCTTCTTTATTGGCAAATTTACTGCTGCTATATTGCACACCACCCAATAGCCGCAAGCCTTCCAGTTGTGGCACATCATAAGACAAATGTGTGGCAAATTTAACTTTGGGAACATTCTGGGTTTGATGGTCTTTGTATTGTGCGGTATCGATATCAACTAGTCTGGAACGAATATAGGCCAGACTGGAATTGAGTTTTAAGCGATCTGTAAGCTCGCCATTTAGAGCCAGTTCCACACCCGGATTATGCTGTTTACCTTCGGCAATAAAGGTCAATGAACCATCCGCTTCAGGTCGGGTATATTGATTGTCCTGACGAATATCAAATAATGCCGCCGTCAGTAGATAGTTACGAATCTGTTGTTTAATCCCGATCTCATACTGGGTTGAATTGACAGGCGCCAGAATCTGATCTTCATTTGAAGCATACCACGGTGCTGTACCGCCATCGGTCAAACCTTTGACATAGGACACATAGACGTTGGTGTCCTGCCATGGGCTATACATCAGTGCAGCCTGCGGCAAGAATTTATCGAGGTCGGTATGGCGTGTTTCAATATGCCCGACATCGTAGGCTTTTTCATCCAGATGCAGCCATTTCCCGCCGAGCAAGACTGACCATTGCGGATTGAATTCCAGTCGATCCAGTACAGTAAGTGCAATCTGTTTACTCTTTAAGGATTGATAGAACTCACCATTTGATGCCGATACCGGCGCATAATCAACCGTATCCTGATAAATATTGCCCGTACCAATCAGTTCGTTGACACCGTCATAGCGCTTACGTTGTTTATCGGTCTGGGTTAGATCCAGCATTAGATGATGCAGCACAGATCCTGTATTAAAGCTCCCATTTAAAGCCACTTTAAACTGATTGGTTTCCCGTGTGTCATCCGGATTACGATAGTCATAAATATCATAATAGCCTTTTTGATCGAAGCTATTACCCAAACCGGTATATTGACAAACATCACTATAACAGCCCCACGGGAAAGCCGTGTAATCATCAATCACCACTTTACTATGTGAAGCAGAGACACTGGCTGTCCAGTCTGCATTAAAAGCATACTGATATTTTAGACTACTGTTTAAGGCATGCGTGCTAACAGGTCTGCTCCAGCTTTGATAACCTAAAAGCCGATCCCAAACCAGATCATTGATTGCAGGTACCTTGCCATCTAGTAATTGGTAGCCGGGAGCAGAGCGTTGTCGCTGATATTGTGATTCCAGATCAAATTGAAGTTGCGATTGCTCATTAATATTCCAGTCCAATGCCAGCGAACCAAAATATCGCTTGCCATTGGTGTGCTCAACATAGGATTGAATATCTTCCACAGCCGCATTTATACGATAACCCAGTTGCTGTTCCTGACCGACAAAGCCGCCCAAATCCAATGCCAATGATATACCGGCATTGCTATCGGCATTGATGTTGATGGCACGAATATCCTTGGGACGTTTGGTCACATAATTGACCACACCGCCCGGGGTCGACATCCCACTTTGAATTGCCGATACACCCTTGAGAATCTCAACCCGTTCCTTATTTTCCAGCGCAATATTTTGCTCACCACGAATTGCCTGACCATTAAGCAAATAACTAGAGGCCAAGTCCAGAGCAAAACCACGCGACACAATATTGGGGTAATAACCTACCGCAGCATAGCCATCGCCGACTGAGGCATCATTCTTAATCACCTCGGTCAAAACTTTGGCCTGCTGGTCGGCAATCAAATCAGAAGTCACTGCTGTAATTGATGCAGGCACTTTAGTGATATCCTTGCTACCAAAACCTGCTATCTCCACCCGTTTACTGCCATAATTTTGCTGGTCATCGGTAGCGTAGACATGAATGGTTTCCAGCTGTTTGACCGCAGCAGCATCAACTTCTACTGCATAAAGATGAGAGCTCGTCATCATCAATAGTGAAGACGACATCACAGCTTGAAGGGTCTGGCTGAGTCGATGCGGTTTAAAATTTTGAATCTGCATTAGGGCGTACCTGTAACAAGTGGAAGATCGGAGATTTGTGCCCACTCTTGCAGCGAGCCATCATAAATGGATAAAGGTTGATCAGAAATCAGACGTATGGCAACTGCAAGCACACATGCCGAAATTCCCCCGCCACAATACAAAACATCTAAATCTTCATGCCATGACAACTGTTGTAGGGTATTTTTAATCTCATGATCGGAAATAAATTGATTGTCTGCCCCGATAAAAAGCCGTGCCGGAACATTAATGCTATTTGGAATGGCACCTCGACGGGCATAGCGTGTAATGCCTTGCCCCGTAAATTGCTCAGGTCCTAAAGCACACACCAACCCAGAAGACTGTTTGTGTGAACGCTGTTTGACCTCTTGCAGATCACACCAGTATCCATCCAGCGCAGTCACAGTGATATCACCAGACTGTATCGACGTTGGCGCATGGATTTGCTGCTGAACCGGATAACCAGCATTTTCCCATGCAGTCAATCCACCGTTTAAAATCCGGCTTTTAATGCCCAACGATGACAATACCCACCATAAACGTGAGGCCCAGATCCCGTCCTTGGCATCATAAACTACGATATCCGAATCCTGAGATAAGCCAAGCTGCCTTAAAAAATGCTGGGCAACTTGCGGCTCTGGTACAGCAAAGCTATAGCTCACATCAGGATTGCTAAAATCATGATACATATCAATATGCAGCGAATGCGGAATATGTTTTTTCTGCCAGCATGCCAATCCACTTTGCACACGATAATCGCCATCAAAAGCAGGCTTCTCCAGCAAAACCGTGGCATCAAGAATGAAAAAATGTTCTGTGCTAATACGCTGTAATTCATCACATTCAATTAAAATATTTTTACGGTTATACATGCTCACCTCGTGCGTGGATGATACGTTGTAGCTGTGCAAGAAAATCTTGTCCCTGTGCACTGACAAACCAATAGGTATGCTCAATCAAATAAGCATAAGCCGCCTTGGCATGCGTTTCATTGCGGGTAATTTCGACAAAATATTCCAGCTCATACAAGGCAAAATCGATATGTACCAACGGCAAAATATCCGACACAAAATCCAATTGCTCCAGATTCTCTCCAATTCGTACATAGCCACGTATAAATGCACACAAACCTTCAAAATCGATATGCAGATCATTGCCTTGATCTAGGGCCAGCCAGTCGATAAAGTTACGCTCAATCGCTACAGCAAAATCATAAGGAATCGAGGCCAGATCAGCCAAACCAAAATCAATCACCGCGGCAACTTCTGCCTGATCTGAACCATTACGCCACAACAGATTGGAAGCATGTAGGTCGTTGTGCGTCCAGATTTTTTTAAACTTGGGAAATTGTGCCAATAACGGTTGCTGTAAGCGAAGCAGTAAAGCCAGAAAATCATCGGATACCGGATACTGTGCAAAGTATTTAGATAAGGCAGGACTCTGCCGAATGCGATCTGCAAAAGCCTGTAAAATCGATGAACTTTCGATAATTTTCTGATTGGAAATCAAATATTGTGTGATTCTGGATTGATCCGGCAAAAAATCTGCAGCAGCCACATGCAGATGTGCCAATGCTTTACCTGCATGCAACGCATGTTGCGCAACAAAAAACGATTTCCATGACTGCTGATCGGCATAAATATCCTCACCCGGTACTTTCTCATACAGTTCATAAACCCAGTCATCCAGCGCTGTTGCCGTCCGCCCTTGAGCATTGCTAAAAATATGCGGCACAGCGACACCTTTACGTGCCAGATGTGCAATAAAATGATGTTCCTGCTGTAAGTCTGCAACGCTACGAAAGGAGTGGTGACTGCGTTTAAGCAAAAATTCGCCCTGTGCGCTGCGGATAATACTGGCTGATGAAAATGGTCTGGGACTATGCCAGATGATGTCCATTTCCCCTTGTAATACAGGATAATAAGGTTGAATACGCTTTAAATCTTCGGCATTGATATTGATCCAGTCTTTTGCTTCTAGATCGGTGCCCATGCCATGACCACAATGATCGTTTAGTTCAGGCATTGGCCACCTCGGTAATAAATCGGTTACTGGTCGCCTGCTGCCAGATGTGTGCATCATTTAAAATGCCATATTGCTGCAACCATGCTGCATATTCCTGATGAAAATCGGAATTTTGTATGCCCCATTGTTCGGAAGAAAACCAGGTTGTGGCGACTGCATTTAAAGATTTTTGAATCAATGCCCGTGGGAAATAAGGAATCACCTGTTCATAAATCGCAAGTGCCTGTTCCGGCTGAGATTGCAATGCCTGATAGCCTTGTTGCAGCGCCGCAATAAAATGACGAATTTGCTGATCAGATAACCGTGACTGCGCCTCATTAATACCCAAAAGATAACTATGATAATTCGGCGCACCGATTTGGCTAACCGGCCAGACAATCCGCTCGTCAGGATCAATCGGACTGTCCATTAATGCTTCCCAGACCCAGTAACCACCAAAACTTGCATGTGCATAACCTGCTTTTAAATCTGTCGGGGTATATTCCCGACTACCGGCATCGACCAAGATCACCTTATCAAAATCGCCGCCATCCTGTTCTACCAGATGTTTGATCATGGCCAGTCCACGCGGTGTCGGATTGAGTGCCAGTCGTTTATCTTCGAGATCTTTAGGCCGATGAATATTAAATTCACGCAAGCTTTGGATCGATTCCAGTCCGGTATGATTAATCGCCGCAATCCCCAATAAAGCTTGCCCCTGTTCACGGCGCACAAATAAACGGTTGGTTGGAAAAATCGCGAAATCCACGGCCTGTTGATGGAGATATTCCAGTGCATCGCCTCTGGCCGGATCAGTCACAATAAATTCCACATCCAGACCATATTGCGCAAACAAACCTTGTTCGCGCGCATAATAAAATCCGGCAGAATTTGGCCATGGATGAAAATATTCAAGTGCAACTTTAATCGAGGACATCACAACAACCCTTAAAAACAATGCAGAAAAACTATAAGATTTCATTGGTACATACCAATAAAATTTTAAGATTTATATATCCGTTTTTTATATAACACGATGTATATTACAGCTTTAATCATATTATTCCACCATTCTAACCAACTAAAAATATTGATAAAAAATAATAAATTGAGATCATCCTATAAAAGTAATTATTGCAAAGGTCTTTCGTCATGCGCCTGTTAAAACGCTAGCGTTGACTCGACTTTTTCTTTACTATCCTTATGCAATTGATTTAAATTTTCCAAAATCCTAGAAGTCCAGACATGCGCTATTTAGACGTTCAAAAACAACTTGAAAATGATTTACAGCACTACAGCGATCATCAATTATTGCCTTCTGAACGCAATCTATCCGAAAAATATCAATGTTCAAGAGAAACCTTACGCAAAGCACTGGAAAATTTACGCACAGAAGGAAAAATTTTTAAAAATAAAAATATTGGTTGGCTGATTAACCGACACAAAATTAAATATGATCTGAAATCAACACTGGGGTTTAGCGATTATACGACCCAACAAGGCTTTGCACCCACAACACAAATATTATCTAGCACAATTATTCCGGCAACCACACAATTGCTTGATATTTTTGGCCTAGATCAGGAAAATCTGCAATTTATTGAAATTGTGCGATTAAGGTTTATTCATGATATTCCGGTACTGCTGGAATATAATTACCTTCCCTATCAGCAGTTTGCAAATCTACTGCAATATGATTTAAGTCAGTCGATTGTCCATATTGTAGAAAATGATTTTGCGATTCATTATTCGTCAAGTCAGATTTCGATTAAATATTCTCATATTGCCAATGAAGAAAAAAATCACTTGCTGATTCCAGCGCATCAATCGGCAGTAAAAATCGAACGTATTTCAAAATCGCAGGATCAGGTGATTGAGTTTGATATTGAGATTTGGCGAGATGATAAAGTGGAATTATTGTTGGAAATACAAAATTGATCGGCATTCTATGTAGGGTCTGTTGACATTTCGTCTATGATTGCGACAGTGGTTGTTTTTTAGGCAATACAAGGCATGAATAGTGAAATTTAGTTATTCTAAATGAACTATTCATAACGCAGTAGTGTCAAAAACAACCCTGTCCCAAAGGGTTGTGGCTAAAATTCCCCCATACGTCGTTACAAAGCTCGACAAGGGAATAGCCATTGCCTTCGCTTTGTCTTGCGGAGTACACTCCTCATCTGAAGAAATTTTAGCCTACAACGCAATCCATTTATCAAATGTCAACAGACCCTAATATATATAAAATTTAATGGGGTTTAATTCAGGGAAAATCTACGCATACCGATCCTGTCAGGCAAACTGGATATCCTATTTGCCTGACAGTCCTTGAGTTCTTAAAAATTATACCGCAGGCTGGCACCAATGGTTCTTGGTTGTGCCGCAGACCCAGCATACATGCCATTGCCAGAATTAACCAATCCTAGAAAATAATGTTTATCTAGCGCATTTTTCGCCCATAGAGACAAATCAATTTCATTATCGCCATGTGGAATACGTAAACCCGTGGTTAAATTCAATACACCATAACTCGGGATTTTGGAATATTCGGAATTATTGACATCAGCATAGGTCTCGGAACGCCAGCCATAGTTGATCAGGCTATAATGTTTGCTATTGGCCAACACATCATGCTGGTGCTGTAGCGTCACATTGGCAGTCCAGCGTGGTGCGCCATTGACCCGATTGCCTTTAATATCCCGATAACCTTTGCCATAACCACTGTCATTGGTGCCACCCGGACCATTAAAGACTTCAAATGGTGTTGGTGCCGTACCATTATCAAAGGTGGCATCGGTATAGGCTGCGTTAAAATTCAAACTTAAATTGCGTGTCGCCTGTGCTTTGAAATCAACCTCAATACCTTTACTGGTCAGGTCGCCAACATTGGTGAGCAAGCCAATATATTGATTGCCAATTGCAGTATTGGTGACCGCCTGATAATCCTTAAGTTTGGTGATAAAGGCATTGATATTGGCATAAATACGATTGTCCAACCACGAAGTTTTTAAGCCTAATTCAAAATTCTGCGCTTTTTCAGGTTCGATCTTGAGTGAATCATTACCCAAAATTGCAGCCGGTGTCGCTACGCTATTGATATTAAAACCACCGGATTTTTCCCCGGTCGAATAGGTCGCAAATCCCAGTATATTGGGATTAAACTGATAACTGGCTGTGACTAACCCAGCAATACTGTTATCACGATGGGATAACTCACCCGAATGATAGCTTTGAAATAAAGGACTTATCACTGCATGAACTGCCGGATTAATTTCGGATTGGTTGACCTCTCCGGTTTTTTTCTCCGAGGTATAACGTAGCCCTGTAGTTAAATCAAATTGATCATTGACATGCCAAGTCGATTGACCAAAGGCAGCATAACTATGCGTTTTGGCTTTTCCTAAACCTTCCAATTCAGCATTATTTGGATAGGCTGTGGTCAATGCCAATGCACTGCCGCCGGTTTGATAGGTATTACGACTGTCAATATTTTGATAGAAATAATAAGCACCCACCACATAATCAACTGCACCGCCTGTTGGTGACGCCAGACGAATTTCCTGTGAAAACTGATCCTGTTCGACCTTAAAACCACCGGTAATACCAGCCAGTCGGCTAAAGTCTAGATCGTTTTTAGGACTAAAATTCCAGTCACGCCATGCCGTAATTGAGGTCAGTTTATAGCCGTTTAACTGCCAATTCAGCTCTGCAGATACAGCACTTTGGTCAATTTTTGCCTGCTGCTCGGCATCAAAATCCACTTTATAATCATATGGATTGCGGGCGATATTTTTTGCACCCAACCAAGTCGCACGATCGGCAAAGGTAGTAGCATTTGAACCCGTTACCCCTACAGGTAAATAACTTGCAGGACTGCCTGTCGGATTCCAAGGTGCAAAGCTATAGGGCACCAAAGAGCCGGTACTGGAATCTTCCCGATTATGCTCGGCAATCACCCGCAGGCTCAATTCATCACTGGGTTGGAACAGCAATTGCCCTCTTAGCCCATAACGATCAATTTCATTGAGGTCCTTACCATTATAGGTATTTTCCAACCAGCCATCATCATGTGTGCCATAGCCAGACAAACGTACTGCTACTGCATCGGAAAGCGGCTGATTCCATGTACCCTTCAGCTGTTTGTAACCGCGTTCACCTGCCGAAATTTCAACATTGCCCTCCTGATAAAATACAGGTTGTTTGGAAGTAATATTGAGTACCCCAGCTGTGGTATTTTTCCCAAATAATGTGCCCTGTGGTCCACGCAATAAATCCACCTGCTCAATATCAAGCAAATCGAATACTGCCTGTCCGGGACGCCCCAGATAAACATTGTCCAGATAAATCCCGACACTGCCTTCTAGCCCTTCATTGGCCGTATTGTTACCAATCCCACGCACAGCCACACTGGATTGACGTGCATGAATAAACTGTGAGGTAAAATTCGGCAACTGTTGCTGTAAATCCTGCACCTGATAAATCTTGGCTTCTTCCAGTTGTTTACCTTTAATCACGGTAATGGGTGCCGGGACATTTTGCTCTGCTTCTGCACGGCGGCGAGCTGTCACCACCACCGTTTCAAGTTGAATGACCTCATCTACCGCAGTCGTTTGAAGCTGAGAGCCCGATGACGACTGCCCCTCCTCTATCGTATCCTGTGCCCAAGACCATGCCGATGCTGTACTTAGCGCAATGGCCAAACTGGTCAATGTAAATACCCGACGCTGTTGTACGATGTTCAGGTATTTTCCCCGCATAAAATGTTTCATGATGCTAACCTCAATTTAAATGTTTAATCTCAACAATAATTTTTAAAGACACAGGTCACCTGAGAAAGAAAGCTATGCTTCTTCCGCGACGTGCCACTTTAGAACAGCGATTTAAATCAAAATGAGCGTCAACATCGTGCTGACGCATTGTCCCAACGAATGAAAATTGTGATAAGACCTGTATTAAACAGCAAAATTAATCTATTCATGCCGCCTCCAGTGGGTAGCGTTCTACCCGGGCAAAATCTTTGCGGTAATAACGCAAGGCAAATAAAATCAGCACGGTTGCCAACACACCACTCACCAGCGGTAAAACGGTTAAAGCCACCGTTAAACCGAAACGATCCGACAATAATCCAGCAATAAAAGGACCGGGAATCGAACCCAATAAATGAATGGTCATCACCGATGTGGTCCCCGATAATGCGCGTGCCGATGGACTGACCAATTCCTGCGTTAGACTAAGCGGTGCCGAACTACAAAAAAGTCAGCAAGGCGCCCGCCACAATAATCAAAGCAAATTGCAGCCATAAACCACTCACCAAGCTAAATGCCAACACATACAAGAGCGTAGCCAGCGCATAACCAGCTGCGGCAATATATAATTTTGAGCTGGGATATTTTTGTGTCAGGCGATCCATCACCCAGCCACCCAATGGCAAAGTCACGATGCCGATCAGTAAAATGGAACTGGTCAGCAATGAGGCAGTTGCCAATTCAATTTGATGAACACGATGTAAATAACTGGGCAGAAAAAAAACAATCGGCACCCATTGCAGGGTTGCCATTGCAGCAGCAAGATAGGTCAATAATAAAGAAGGGGTTTGGCGAATAGAGTGCCAGTTTTGCCGAATCACTTGCCGATGGGTCAATTGCTGCACCATTGCTGACGATGCTGAATCCAAAGCCTTTCCAGCAAAAACCTGTGCAGGCAAAGGTATAGGCAAAATCGTACGATAATCCCGCCCTTTATATAGCAATAAAGCAATCACAATACCAGGAATCGCCATCACACCCAGCGCATAACGCCAGCCAAAATGCTGTGCAATCAAGCCACCTAATGCAATACCGATCGCCATACCAATCGGTTGACTGGCTGAAAACAATCCCAATGCCAATTGCAAACGCCGATGCGGAAAAGCTGCACTAATCCACGCATACGATGCCGGTGCATACGCTGCTTCACCTGCACCTACCAACAATCGGGTGGCTGCAAGTTGTGAAAAGCTTTGTGTAATAGCACCTGCAGCCGAAGCAATCCCCCAGAAAATTCCCATTAAACTGGCCGTCTTAATGCGCCGCCAACGATCAATGACAATCGACACAGGAAAAGCAAACAGCACCATGCCGATGGTTAAAATGGAACTTAAAAAACCCGCCTGCGCATCATTAATCGCCCAATCACGCTGGATATAAGGTAGTAGACTGGCAATAATCATACGATCGGCAAAATCAAATACCATCAACAGACATAACAGGGCAAAGACCCAAACCGTTGCCTTACGCCCAAACAGATAATCTTGAGCAGTGATGTCTGTATTGGGTTGATCCCGTTTCTGGTGGCTATCAACATCCACCTGCCTAGGCGCATTATGCGGACGCATGATATCGACTCCGTGGACGTGCCAAGCCCAAATGTTCACGCAAGGTGTGTCCTTCATATTCCGTTCGATATAAGCCGCGTTGTTGCAAGATCGGTACAACCTGATCAACAAAAATCGTTAAATCCTGCGGAAAAGTCGGTGGCAAAATATTAAAGCCGTCTGCCGCACCCTGCTCAAACAAATATTGCAGTTCATCGGCAATATCTTCTGCTGTACCAATCAAGATACGATGCCCTCGTGCCCCTGCCACTTTCTGATATAACTGACGAATGGTTAAGTTTTCACGTTTTGCCACCTCAAGAATTAATTGTTGCCGACTTTGCCAGCCTTCTGTGATAGGAAAATCCGGTACCGGATCATCAATTGAGTATTGGCTTAAATCGATATTGCCAATAAATGCCGACAACAGTGAAATACCAATTTCCGGATCAATTAAGGACTGTAAATAATCAAACTTTTGCTGTGCCAGTTCTCTGGTTTCGGCAATCACAGGCATGATGCCCGGCATGACCTTGACCGCATCAGGGTCACGTCCCGCTTTGGCAACACGCTGTTTAATATCCTGATAAAATGCTTTTGCACCTTCAAATGTCTGCTGTGCTGTAAAGACAATTTCAGCAGTTTGTGCAGCAAGATTTTTACCATCTTCCGAAGAACCTGCCTGTACAATCACCGGATAGCCTTGTACTGGCCGTGCCGATTGTAAGGGACCTGCAACCGAAAAATATTGACCGCGATGATTTAAATAATGCAATTTTTCCGGGTCAAAAAAATTGCCGGAATCCTGATCAAACAAATATGCATCATCATCCAAGCTATCCCATAAACCCTTCACCACATCGACATATTCCCGAGCTTTTTGATAACGCTCCAGATGCGCAGTCTGAGTCTCCAAATCAAAATTTTTGGCTTCAAAATCGGTACCGGATGTCACCAGATTCCAGCCCGCCCGTCCGCCACTTAAATGATCTAGAGAAGCAAATAACCGAGCCAGATGAAAAGGTGGTAAATAACTGGTCGAAATCGTGCTAATCAGCCCAATATTCTCTGTCACTTGTGCAATCGCAGATAAAACTGTAAGTGGCTCCCAAAAATAAGTCGGTGCGCCTTTGGCCAGTAATTGAGGATCTATTTGCGGCCAACCCAGACCATCAGCAAAAAAAATCGCATCAAATTTGCCCCGTTCGGCAATTTGCGCCAGATGCTTTAAGTGTTCCAGACGGGTTGCATTTTTGGGATCAACATCCGGATGTCGCCATGCTGCCAGATGGTGGCCAACACTTTGTAAAAAAGCCCCCAGCTTGATTTGTCGTTTGGAATCTGTCATGTGTATGCCTTCATTTTATTTCTATTTGGGTTCACTTCACTTTAAAATTAAGTGAACGGTATCGTTTACTTATTGCTTAAATTAAGGGATTGGCATTAAAATAAAAAATAATTAATCACGATATTGTTATTCTTGATTGAGATATAAAATGCGGCTAATCCAGCTAAGATCTTATTTTTATTCACCGAATTGAGAAAATGAACAGTCTTCAAAACGCCCTCAAAGCTTCATCAAACCGTAAAAAAACAGTTTCAGGCAGGCCCAATCGTCAGGATTCCGAAGTGCTGCATGAAAATTTACTGCATATCGCCACGGAGCATTTTTTAGCATTTGGGTTTCAGGGGGCGAGTATTGAAGGCATTGCAAAAAGTGCCCAGGTGTCAAAACTCACCATTTATCGACAATATCAGAATAAACAAGGGCTTTTTTTGGCGGTGCTAGAATCTTATGTGCAGCAATATATTCAGGATCTGGAACACACACTGAGTGATAAAGAGATCAATCCGAAGAATCTATTGGCTTTGGGCGTATTTATTGCCGGTAGATGGCTTGATGCACACAATATTGGGCTGGCACGAATTGTCATTGCCGAAATGAATCGTATTGAAGGACTGAGTCAGGTGATTAATCCTTTAATGCAGCAATCCCGTGCACCTGTTGAAAATTTTCTCAAACGGTTAAACGATTTACCTGATTACACCATTGAAAATATTCAGCTTGCGACCATACAGTTTATCCAGCTCAGTGTACTGGGACATTACTATTTTTTACGTGATGATAGCCATCTCCCTAACCCCGAGCAGTTACAGCAACACGTTCAAGCTGCGGTACAATTATTTTTAAATGGCTGTAAAAACGCATAGCCGGAATTTCAACTTGGAAGAAAAGTAAAAAACTAGGCTCAGGAGCGTTTGATTGGTACATCTTGAATCATAATGATTCATCAAAAAATACTTGTTTTTCAATGCTGGAAATCTAGAGATCGTTTAACCTTTAGGACTAAAGTCCAAATTTCTAAATTCCAGCAAAATATTCTTTTTTATACCGAATCTTTGAGCAAATGAGGCATGCATTTTATCAACGCATTTTTTTAATGATATTTAATAATTCTGTTATGGCGTCTTCCCCACCATCTTCTAATACCGCTTTACGCACACAGCCGTTAGTATGATCTGCCAATAATTGGGTGGATACGGCATCAAGTGCAGAACGAACCGCAGAAATTTGGGTTAAAATATCAATACAATAGCGATCTTTTTCCACCATACGAGAAACACCGTTGACTTGCCCCGCAATACGGCTCAGACGATTCAAAATCGCTTTTTTATGGGGTTGGATCACGATTTTACCTGCATCATCCACAATTTGCTGATCGGCACAGTGTACACACTGTACAGCTGGGCTAGACTGCTTGATTGCCACATCATGCTCAACCTCAGACGCTTGTTTCACTTTTCGGGTTCGTTTAACAGTTGCCATTGAATCTTCCAAATCAGCCTATCGCATTGCACTTCGATAAAATAAAGTACGCTCTATAATTATTATTACATTAGTGGTTGTAGAAGTCTATTTTTCAAGATCTTAGTTGTGACTGCGCAATCATTCAAGGAGATAAAATGCTCTATTCTATTTTGTTATAATAGAAGTTAAAAAGTCATTTTAATCAGGCCAATTACTTAATCAACATCATCATCTGTGATATAAATTTTTACCGACTACTCTTATATACTTAATTGATTTAATATCTTTTGCTTTCCCCACTAAAATTGCTTTAATTAATTTCCTTCCCACCTCAAAAAATACAATCAAACTACAAGATAGATTTATTCAAAAAAATCGTATCCATATAATTTTTAAATATACCTCTTTAACATACTTATATTTTTAAAAAATATAAGTATGTTAAAATAAAAATAACAAAAATCTGAAATTCAGAACATTAGTTTGAATTATTATAGAGTGCTTAATTTCATATTTTTAGTTATATCATTTTTTGATTTATCGCCATAAGGAAACCCATCATGATTTACAAAGCAATTTTAACCACCAGCATCGCATTGGCAGGTCTAACGACAGCCTATGCACATGAAGATAAAAAAGCACATAGCCATGATACGCATGCCGGCCAACACGAACATGCCGCGCATACTGACCACAAACAAAGCTCAAATAAAGACAATAAAAACAAAGATAAACCAAAGGCAGAAACCAAGCAAACACAAAAATAATCATCAACCAGTTGTCTTCAACCAAGCTATGGTTATAGTGGTGGTTTCGTTCTATGTGTTTTCGACAAGCTTCTTTAACTATCTAGTAGAGTTCCTGTACTGGATAGTCTTACGTTCTATCATACATAACGATATGTAATTAAGAACATTTTTTCTATTTATTGATAAAATAATGAACCATAATAAAATATAAATATATACGTCAATCTCAACTTTAATTTATTATCAATTGATCAACAAATAATCTAAAATTGTTAATTTTACACAAATATTGCTCGCATCACCGCCTTTGGTAACTCGGCGAGTGGGTGAGAGGCACTGCATCGCAAGGGGGGCATAGGCAACCAAAATTGCAAAAACATAAGATTATTAGTATTTTAGTGAAAAATGATATTCTTAAATAAGTTGAGATGGGCATAATATATACTAAGTCCTTGTATATATAGACTCAACTTATTTAAAATTAAATAAGATTTTATCACCATTAAATTCAATATTTAATATCTGATGCATTTTCCCTATTTTCATATTCAGAAGCCCTATTTATTTTCAAAGTATTTTGGTGAAAATCTTGTAAGTTCTGATGATGTGCAATACTGATTACGGTAGTATTGGGCAATAATGCCATTAATAATTGATAAAGATTTTTTTCATTATCTATATCTAGTGCTGATGTTGCCTCATCCAAAAATAAATAATCTGGTCGATGCAATAATACCCGAGCAAATGCCAGACGTTGTTGCTCGCCACCCGATAAACGTTTTTCCCAGTAATCCGTCTGATTTAACTGGGCAGTCAAATGTGATAGATTTACCTGATTCAGAATTGTTTCACAATCTTGATCTGAAAATTGTGTATCTGTTTCTGGATAGCTTAAGGCTGCTTTTAAAGTGCCATAAGGCAAATAACTTTTTTGCGGTAAAAATAACATTGTCCCGCCGACAGGCAGACTAATTTTCCCCTGACCATATTCCCAAATGCCCGCCAAAGCCCGCAAGAACGTACTTTTTCCGACACCAGAAGGCCCCTGAATTAACCAACGCTCACCCGATTGAATCTGTGTATCAGGAATATTCGATAGCTTTTGTCCATCCGGTTTACTCAGAGTTAGACTTGCTGTTTTCAAACTTTGATCATGACTCTGGGTCATTTCAATATTTTGTGAAACAGGCTGATTTAAGGCATAATCAAATTCTTGCAAACGACGTAACACCGCTCTTAATTCGGCCAGTTCTTTAAAATTAAAAATAAACCATGACAAAGCTTGCCTTAAACGGTTAAACGCAAGTCCAACCTGCATCACTTCACCAATACTAATCTTTTTGGCAAAGTACTGAGGAATCACCAAAAAATAAGGCAGATATGCACCCACCTCTATGTACAATTTTTCGGTAAATTCAATTCGTTTGGTATAGGTCATCAAACCACGCCAGTTCTTTTTGACTGATGCAAAAGAATCCTTTAAGCGACGATTTTCTGTTTTCTCCCCTTTATATAATGCAATTTGTTCCGCATTTTCACGAATTCGCATCAATAAATAACGAAAATCTGCTTCAAATTTTTGTTGTAAATATCCTAGCCCCACGATTGGTCGACCAATTTTTTCCATTACAATTGAACCCAGAATTGCATAGATAATTCCAAGCCAAAGTAAGATGCCAGGAATCGAAACTTCATGTCCGCCAATATTAAACTGCCATGCATCTGAAATACTCCAGACCACAATGCCATAAGAAATCAAGTTCACTACGTTTTTGATCAAGCCAGTAAATAAATCCAAGCTTTTATTGGCAAGCCAACTGAGATCTTCTGAAATACGTTGATCCGGATTATCTGTCGATCGTTTTTGCTCAATATGGTAATAATGATGATCTGCCAACCACTGATGAACAAAGACATTTGTGGTCCATGCCCGCCAGCGTATTTCCAATAATTGTTTTAAGTAGATACTGGAAACGCTGGCAAAAAGACTGATGCTGACTAAAATTAACAAGGTTAACATCAAAGGCATAATCGCGCTGCGATCATAAACAGCGAGTGCATCAAAGAAATCACGATTCCAGTAAGTAAGCCTGACAACAGCATAAATTGTGATGATATCAAGTATAACCACCAGCGCCAGTAATCCTCGCGCACTCCACTTTTCTTCCGAAGACCAGTACGGACCAATTATTTGCCAAGCAGTTACTGGCATTTTCATAAATATACTCTTTTCATTTTCACAGCGACAAGATCAAACACCATCAAGGATATAGGCTGTTCCACGTGGAACAGCCTATATAGACAATTAATATTTAAAGCGTAATGACAGGGTGAAATTACGTGGCGAACCATAAATATTATAGGTATTGGTACCCCCAGTACTGGCATAATATTTTTTATCGGTCAGATTCTCGGCATTCAAAGCAATAGTCAAATTTTTATTAACTGGGTAACTGGCTGCTGCACCTATCAAGGTGTAGCCACCTTGTTTACGATCCAGTTGTGTGCCACGACTGCCTGCATAATCACTCACCGCATTGACACCCACACCCAGTTTTAAGCCAGCCAGTGTTCCATCCGTAATGCCATAATGGCTCCAGAGTTTAAAGCTGTTTTCCGGTTCTGCGGTACTAATTGGTTTTCCTTCCAAACTCGCATGAGTTAAAAACTTGTTAGTAAAGTATGTATAGCCTGCGGTCAAATTCCAGTTGGGTAAAGGACTGCCACTAATTTCGGCTTCTATACCTTTGCTTTCCACTTCCCCAGCAGCGATATAGACCGTTTCATTTGGACGATCAGGATCACGGAATGAGCGATTGACATCATTAAGTTTAAACGCTGCAATCGAAGCATTTAATTTATCCTCAAAAAATGCACCTTTTACACCAATCTCAAATTGCTCTCCAACCCGAGGTTTTAGGGTTTCACCAGAAAATGTTTTGACACTTTGTGGAATAAAGATATCGGAATAACTCCCATACACAGAAATTTTTGGGTTAATTTCATAAACAATGCCTGCATATGGCGTAAATTCGCCTGTTTCTTTTGTTCCTGTTTCCCAATCTGTAAGAGCAGACGGTGCAATACCCCGACTACTGGTTTTATAATCACTAACACGTCCCCCTAATACCAGCGTCACTGGATCAATCACTTTCAAACGTGCTTGTGTATAAAGCCCACTTTGTACGGTTTTATCCGCTGCACCGCTGGTATGAGGAATCGATGGCTTGGCAATGGCTTCAGGATTAAACAAGCTTACATTAGGATACCGGTCTGTTGTCGATCCCCAGGTATTATCTACTGTATAATAATCATAATTATAGCCAATTAAAAAATTGTGCTCTCGATCAAATAACTGGAATGGACCACCCACATAAAAATCAAGGGCTTTACGCTTATATTGATAATTTTCGTCCCAAGCTCGTGCATATTCTAGTGTCCATGTTTCGGGATCAACACCACTCCAAGCATAGGTATCAATATAGTCAAATTCTCGTTTTAGATAACGCGCTTTGGCTGTCGCTGTCCAGCCATTTGCCAGTCGATGTTCAATCGCAAATACCGACTCATTGGTTGTACTACCACTATTTGCCCAGTCCGGTGTTGGGTTGACAGAACGGTCAATGTCTAATAATGCACCCGTCACTTTATTGGCAGGTAAACCATAATAAGAGGCATCGGTATCATTCTTTTGTGCCGAATGGGTCAGGGATAATGTGGTTTGATCGGTCAGATCATATTCCAGTACACCATACCCAACAAATTTACGCTGATGTGTCTTGTCATAAAAGAAATCCTTATCCTGAGCTACACCCACAAAACGTCCTCTCAAACTTTTATCCGCATTTAAAGGACCGGTAATATCAATTTCCCCACGATAATTATCCCAGCTACCACCACTCACTGCGCCACTTACAGCAAATTTACTTAGCGGTTTTTTGGTCACCACATTCACTGTTCCACCGGGATCACCACTCCCGCTCAGTAAGCCTGCTGCGCCGCGTAACACTTCTACCCGATCGTATACAGCCAAATCAAATTGCTCGGCACCACTTAAACCACTTACCACAGGAATACCATCAATCGCAGCATTCAGGCTATACCCCCGTGCTCTATACTGACTCTGGGAGGAATCATTTGGAATAACAGTAACGCCTGTAACGGTACGCAATGCATCTTCCAATGAGGTTAAATTCTGGTCTTCAATCCGCTGCCGAGTTACGACAGATACAGATTGCGGAATATCTTTAAGTTCTACCGGGAGTTTTGAAGCAATCGTTGTTTTACTGGGAATATAAGCGGTTGTTTGCTCTGTTCTATTGCTTCCCCACACTGTAATGCCCGGCAATTGAATCGAATCAACTTCATCATCAGAATCGGTCACGTCTGCTGCTAGGCTTGCCTGAAATGGCAACAGCAAACTGGTCAGCACTGCTACATTCAACACCCTAAGCGAAAATTTCTTTGGCCGAATAACCCACAAGTCTAAATCAATCATATACCCTATACCTGTATAAAATAATTTAATACAAGAAACTGTCCTGTATTATTTAATCTAATAAATTCATAAACTAATAAGTAAATCATCATCAATGACGTACTAAAAACAAATGAATCGTAAAAGTATGTAAAGCAACTTTAAAATATATTTTTCATATAAATATATGAAAAAATAAAATTATATGAATTATATAATTGATTTTAATAAAATAAATTATCCATATAATTTTTATCGAAGATAAAATACCTTAATGGGGTATTTTAAAATATACCAACCATAGGTATTATTGGTTTAACAAAACAGAGCTATCAAATATGTCTAGTCTGCCCATTATTCAACAGTTTACACTGCCCATCACAGGGATGACTTGTGCTGCTTGTGCATCACGCATTGAAAAAGTCCTCAATCGTTTCCCTGATGTAAAAGCCAACGTTAGCTTTGCCAGTGAAAAGGCACAAATTGAATTACAAGGCACCACGACGACACAACAGATTATCGATAAAATTAAAAAGATTGGTTTCGATGTGCCTCAACAGCAACTTGAGTTGGAAATTGATGGTATGAGCTGTGTTGCTTGCGCCAATCGCATTGAAAAAGTATTAAACAAGCAGCAAGGTGTTCAGGCAAATGTCAACTTTAGTGCCGAGCGGGCCATCATTCATTTTCACCCCGGTTTGAATAACATAGATGAGCTGATACAAAAAATATCTCGGCTTGGATTTACAGCCCTTATTTTACAGGATAATAGTCGAGAACAAGCCAAACAACGTAAACAACAAGAATTCCGACATCTACGCAATTTATTTTTAATTGCTGCGCTATTCACTGCCCCTTTGATGATTGAAATGGTGGCGATGATGTTTGGTGTACATGGCGTTCTTCCCGTCTGGCTACAATGGTTACTGGCAACACCTGTACAGTTCTGGTGTGGGCGTCATTTTTATAGAAATGCTTATAACGCTTTACGTGGTGGTTCTGCCAATATGGATGTACTGGTGGTTTTAGGCACCAGTGCAGCTTATCTATATAGTAGCGTGGCAATATTAACGGGCGGCCTACATCAGCATGTTTACTTTGAAGCCAGTGCTGCAATTATCACCCTTGTATTACTCGGTAAATTACTAGAAGCACGCGCCAAAGCCAAAACAGGTGCAGCCATTGAAAGTTTACTTAATCTACAGCCACAAGTCGCTCATGTTGAGGTCGACGGACAGATCAAGGATGTCACTGTATCAGGTATGCAGCTTGGTGATATTTTTGTGGTGCGCCCGGGCGAAAGTATTCCTGTCGATGGAGTGATTATTGAAGGTATTTCTGAAATTAACGAATCTATGTTAACCGGTGAAAGCGTTCCGGTACATAAAAGTAAAAACGATAAAGTTTTTGCCGCAACCCTTAATCACAACGGTGCATTACGCGTTAGAGCAACAGGTCTTGGCAGCGATACGGCATTGGCCAAGATTATTCATCTGGTCGAGCAAGCGCAAGGATCAAAAGCCAATATTCAGCGTTTAGCCGACAAAATATCAGGAATCTTTGTGCCTGTAGTGGTCAGCATCAGTATTTTAACTTTATTGGCAACCTGGTTTTTCACCCAATCCTTTAGTACAGCATTGGTCAGTGCTGTAGCTGTACTAGTGATTGCCTGTCCTTGTGCCTTAGGATTAGCAACGCCTACAGCAATTATGGTCGGTACAGGTCAAGGTGCAAAAGCCGGAATTTTATTTCGCAATGCCGAAGCACTGGAACGAGCACAACAACTCAGCATCTTGGTGGTGGATAAAACAGGCACACTGACCGAAGGAAAACCTTCGGTAAATCATGTCATTACTTCGAATGCCAACACTGAAAATGAATTACTGGCGCTGGCATTGGGACTGGAACAGGACTCAGAACATCCTCTGGCACGAGCATTGGTGCAATATGCACAAGCAAAAAATATTCAAGCGATTGCAGTTGAACATTTTAAAGCCATTGTCGGACGCGGCCTGACCGCCAGTGTCAATGGTCAAACAGCATTATTGGGGTCACCACGCTTTTTAAATGAAGAACATATTCAGCTTGATCAAGCCTTGATTGAAGATCTGGAAAAACAAGGTAATACCGTCATTGCCGTAGCACTAGATGGGGTATTACAAGGCTATATTGGTTTTATGGATCAATTACGGCCCGATGCAGTAAGCACTGTCGCAGCATTACAAGATAAAGGCATTCAAGTCGTCATGCTGACTGGCGATAGTCCTCGGGTTGCCAAAGTGATTGCTGAAAAAGTCAGGGTTGATCATTTTATTGCCGGGGTATTACCTGAAGATAAAGCCGCAGAAATCCAGCGTTTAAAAACCCATGGCGGCATGATTGGCATGGTGGGTGACGGGATCAATGATGCACCTGCGCTTACGGTAGCAGATATTGGCTTTGCCATTGGTGCAGGTTCTGATATTGCATTGGATTCTGCCGATGTAGTGCTGATGCAAAGCCAATTGAGTGGCGTACTCAATGCCATTGATTTATCCAAATCGACCCTGCGCAAAGTCAAACAAAACTTATTCTTTGCTTTTATTTACAATACATTGGGTATTCCTCTGGCTGCTTTTGGTTTACTCAATCCTGTGGTTGCAGGCACGGCAATGGCCTTAAGCTCGGTATCTGTGCTGAGTAATTCATTATTATTACGTCGCTGGAAAGCCAAGTTTTAAATAAGGAATAAACCATGGCAAGCCCTGAATTGATCAACTTACCCACGTTTAAGCAATTCCGGCATACTTTAAAAGGCATTTATGAACTACTGAATACCCAACAGCGTCATAAACTTTTGTTTTCGGTATGTCTGGTGGCGCTTTCCTCCATCTTAAGTGCCAGTACCATCATTTTGCTGGCATGGATTCTGGAAGATACGCAGGCAGCAACTGTGGATATTCATTCAATTGTCTGGTTGATGCTGGCATTCGTGCTGGCCAAAGCATTCAGTCATTTGATTGGCTCAGTTCGCTGGCTGTTCTTTAATCCTGTTGCCTATGATGCCATGTATGGCCTTTCCATAAAAATTGCTGTGGCAGCTGCCAAACGTGCTGTCACCCTGCGAGGCCGTGAAGATGTCGGACAGGTCGGTGAGCTGCTGGGAAGGATGGCCAAGGCACAAACCGGTGCTATGGCAATTTTATATCAATTGTTGATTGGCTTGTTGCCAATTGTGATCGAGATTATTTTTGTCGGGATTGCGGTAGCGGTATTACTGGGTTGGCATGCACCGATTGTGATTGCACTTTCTGCACTGAGTTATGTGTTTTTTATGTTGCTGGGCCGTAATGCCGAAGCACGTGCTTTTGCTCAGGCAAATCTTAAGGATAATCAGGTGTCTAAAGCCTTGGCCGAATTGTCAGGCCATGCCCGCTTGATGGAAGAATATCAGGCACAAAGCTTTTTTAGCCAGCGTGTACAGACCGCAACGCAAATTTCGGTGGAAACCCATCGACAATTCTTCAAGATTAAAGTCTGGCGTGGTGCATTGGTGGCAACAGGTTTAATCATCACCTATGGTGTAGCCATGTCATATGCCTACTTTTTTATCCAGTCAGGCAATGGCGGTGTCGGTGCGGTATTTCTGGCAATTACTTTTGTGGATCGTATTTTATCGCCTTTAAATACTGTCACCGGTGCAATCTCCGGCATTCGTAGTGCCTTAATTGAACTCAAGGTCTGTGATGAACTGGGGATATTTTCCAAAACACAACCCAAAAATCATATTCAGCTACAGCACATCACTTCATCATTATCTATGGTGTTAAAAAATGGTGAACAACTCAGCTTTGATGCAGGTAATACAGTATTGGTTGGCGGTCATTCCGGTGCAGGAAAATCCAGTTTTTTATGTCAGATATATGAAGCGATTGCACATCATCAACCCTTACAGGTTGGACATTTATCCAACAACGAATTAAATAGTTGTGTTGCTGCACAACAGGTCTGTTATTTGTCCAATAGCACAGTGCTGATTCCCGGCACCATCAGGGACAATATTTTACTTGGCGCAGAGGACGTCTCTGAACAGACTTTATTACAGGTCTGGCAGGGGGTATGGGCCAGTTCCAGACAGCATCAGCACAGTTTGTCCCTCGAATTAAGTAGTGCAGATTTATCGGCAGGCGAACGCCAGCGTGTCTGCCTTGCCCGTGCCCTGCTGCGCCGACCTCAAGTATTAATTCTGGATGAAGCCAGTAATGGTCTGGATCTGGATGCCGAACAGGCGGTCTGGTGTTTTATCCGTGACTGGATACCAACTGCACTTATTTTTGTGGCAGCACATCGGGTGGATACCTTTAGTAATGCGGATTATCGCCTGACCATTGCCGAAGGACAAATTATGCATTATGAACAGAATGCAATGCTTCAAACCGTGTAAAAATCAATATCATGATGAAAAATAATGTTGTTTTTCATCTAATTTAACGATTCATGTTCAAAACCCAAGGAGTTATAAAATGTCATCTCTCGTATTAAATGTTCAAGGTATGTCTTGTGGTGGTTGCAGCGGTAAAGTTAAAAAAGCTGTAGAAGCCATTGATGGTGTAGATAAGGTTGATGTGGTACTGGAAACAGGTGCTGTGACCATTGACTATCATCAGCCAACACTACAGGCAGATCAGTTTAAAGAAATTATTGAAGATCTGGGCTTTGATGTGGTGAGCTAGGCGATAACGTCGCTGGATTAAAAGACTGTAAATCATCATGTGGGTGTAATGTCTCAAATTACACCCACTTTATGCAAAATTCAGCTTTCATCATTTTTGATCTTTTCAAACAAGAATAGCACTTATTTTTGTGCCTTGAGCACGTCTGCACAATATGATTTTAAGCTGAAAACTTAAATTAATTCATTGAATAATCAGGAAAAATAGAACATGAATCAATCTATCACCGAACCACAGTACAACACGCCCCCGGCAATACAGAATTTACCACTTGCCACCTTAACAGGTTTTGATTTCAAGCAACTTCGCCCAGAAGTTTTAGCCAGTCGTACCCAAGATGCCTTAGCACATGCTCAACACGCCTTAGATGCTTTTTCTATTCAGCAAGAACAATGGACCGCTGCACAAATCTTTGATTTACTAAAACAATTGGAATATGCAGAAAATGCCTTACAACAAATCTGGCGTGTGTTTTCCAACCTGAATAACATCACCAGCGGTGAGGAAATTCGCCATCAACATCAGATATTATTAAAACAACTCAGTGCTTTTTATACGCAGTACGGACAACAGCTGGGACTTTATCACGCACATTTAAGCTTACAGCAATCCAGCCTATTCCAACAATTAAGTCCTGCCGACCAAAGTGCAACGACTTTAGCCATTCGTAATTTTCAACTGACAGGCGTAAATCTGCCCGCTGAGAAAAAACAAAGGCTAGCAGACATCAATGCCAGACTTTCTGCACTGAGCTCACAATTTTCAGATCATGTTTTAGATGCTAGTCAAAGCTGGTATTTAATATTAAGCGAAGAACAACTTTCAGGATTACCTGAAAATACTGTGCAATTACTCAAACAGCTTGCCCAACAACGCATAACTAAGCATGCAGAAATTGATGAAAATAGTGCGATCGCCACGTTGGATATGCCGATCTATAATGCCATCGTGACGTATGCAGAAGATCGTCAATTAAGAGAAAATCTCTATACGGCATTATTTACCGTTGCTTCCGAACTGGGAGATACAGAATATGATAATACGCCTGTGATGGAGGAAATTTTACAATTACGGCATGAAAAAGCACAACTGCTCGGTTTTGAAAATTTTGCCGAATTATCCTTAGCCAGTAAAATGGCACCTTCGGTCGATGCCGTCAAAGCGTTTTTAAATGATCTGGCTGTCAAGGCTCGACCCGCTGCCGAAAAAGATCTGATTGAATTGCAGCAGATGGGACAACACTATGGCATTGAGCAAATCAAACCCTGGGATGTACCGTTCCTTGCGGAGAAGATCAAACAGCATAAATTTAATTTATCGGAAGAAGCTCTTAAACCTTATTTTCCGGCACCCACAGTGATTGCAGGCTTATTTAAAATTGCTGAACGTCTATATGGTATTCAGATTGAGCAAAAACAAAACTCAAGCTGGCATCCACAGGTGAATTATTACGAAATCAGCGAACAGGGGCAGATGATTGGTGGATTCTATTTGGATCTCTATGCACGTCCCCATAAAAAAGGTGGTGCATGGGAAACCGCAATCCGTAGTCGTATGCAAACCCGCGAAGGGTTACAACGGCCTATTGTTCTTATGATCGCCAACTTTAGCCCACCTGTCGCCGATCAACCAGCTCTACTGACACATGCTGAAATCAATGTCTTGTTTCATGAATTTGGACATGGCTTACATGATCTTTTAACCCAAGTGGATAATTTAAACGTTGCAGGAACGCAGAGCGTACAATGGGATGCCATTGAATTGCCCAGTCAGATCATGGAATTCTGGACATGGGATCAGCAAGCACTGGAATTATTTAGCCGTCATATCGAAACTGATGAGATTTTACCCGATCATTTATTGCAAGCCCTATTAAATAGCCGTTATTTTCAAACAGGTTTACAAACTCTACGCCAGATTGAATTTGCATTGTTTGATATTGAACTCTATAGCCAGCCAGTACCGCCCAATGCCCAGAAAATTCAACAGATTATGGATGACGTCCGACAACGGATTGCTTTGATTATTCCACCTGAATTTAATCGCTTTCAGCATGGCTTTAATCATATTTTTTCTGGTGGTTATGCCGCAGGCTATTATTCTTATAAATGGGCTGAAGTACTTGCCAGTGATGCCTTTGATCGTTTTGAACAGCATGGTATCTTTAATCCAGCGATTGGTCAGGCGTTTAGAAGCAATATTCTTGCAGTCGGTGCCAGTGTGGATGCCTTGACTGCATTTAAAAACTTTCGTGGTCGTGAACCCAAAATTGATGCAATGATCCGGCACAATGGCTGGTAAAGTGACAGATTAAGCCCCCCATGCTCACGCACATTACCAATAAATTTTTTATCAAGCCGATGTCATTGTTTTGCCCATGACATCAGCAAGTTACCCTACCCACAACGCCCATTCATTTAAAATAATTACTGAGAGAAAACAATGAGTAAATCAATCAAACTAAATCCTGAGGTAGAAGAAAAAATTATTCATCAAATTAAACTTTATTTTCGAGATGAATTGGATATGGAGTTAGGTCATTTCCAATCACAGTTCATATTGGAATTTTTTATGACGCAAATTAGCCCATATTTTTATAATCAGGCCATTGAGGACATCCATAAAATGTTATCTGAAAAATTTTTATATCTGGCTGATGACTTATATTTATTATCCAAAGAAGAAAAATATTAAAGATAAATTTTCTTTTTCTGGACTGTGATTTTATCTGCCCAGTTAAGCATCTCAATGATTAAAAAGTAATGTGGGTCACAGTATGCGCTCAGGTACTTACTTTTTACTCCATTGTAAGTACGTATAATATCTATAGGGGTTAATACATTTTAATTAAAAACGTGTTAAAAATTTGTGCAATACTCAAGTTCCCGCCATTCACTATAAATAAAGCATAAAACGTTAAAAACATAGAATAGTGTGCCAACAATCCCTTTTTGAACAATGGGAAAGAGTCTGTTAAATTTTTAATCAATCATCAAAGTAAATAACCAAAGCGATACCTATCCAAAAATTAATTCTCCCACCAACACCATCCGCCTTTGTCCTTCTTTTTAACTTGCAGTAAAGCTTCGTCAGCACGTCGTAAAAGCTCGTGCTTATCAGATGCTTGATCGGGATAGAAACATCCTCCAATACTCGCAGTAATACGCACCTCCACTTGTCCAAGGCTGATCGGTTGCTGCAATAAGGCCACAATACGGTCACAGATTCCAGCAACAATACCAAAATCATTTGGCGCAATCATCATGATACCAAATTCGTCGCCCCCTAGCCGACAAACCAGATCAACCTCTCGAACCGATTCCGTAAGTCTTTCTGCGACAACCCTTAAAACTTGGTCCCCCGCATCATGCCCATAGGTATCATTAATCAGCTTAAACCCATCCAAATCCACCATAAGGAAAGCCAGACGCCGACCACCCACTTGATGCTGATGCTCCTCTAACCATCGTTCCGTGAGTCCGCGACGATTCGCCAGACCAGTCAACGGATCAAGGAAAGCAAAGTTACGTAACATTTGTTGGTCACGTTTGTATTCGGTTATATCCTTAAAAATTGCGACTGCAAGTTGCTGTTCATGTAGAATCACACCACAATGCATCACTGGACGTATCTCACCATTACCAGTCCGTATCTCAATTTCAGTATCAGGAATCGCTGTCGTTCCCTCACCATCACCAGAGAAAAAATTGTTCCAGTGCGAACGAATCAATTTACGCTGATGCTCATGGATATATGCCTCATCAATCAACTGATCAGCCATACGAAAATAACCTGAAGGATAGTCAAACATGCTATAGAACGCATCATTACAATACTGAATTACACCACCTGGCAATGTGGCCCAAGACACCGCTATAGGCAGGGCACCAACGACGTCATATAACAATTTCGGTAAGCGCGGTGCTATTTGGCCCTTCATTTTTTTCAGTTGCTGCTCTATTTCCTTAGTGTTTTGACTCACAGTCAAATCTGGCTGTGAATCCATCTTATAGCGCGTAGCTCTCATCTCCCAAACCAAAAACCACTCCGTAAGATGATGTGCACTTATAGGACGTGAAAACAAATAACCTTGCATCACAGGACAGCCCAGCTCCCCTAGCATTATCCGCTGCTCTTCAGTTTCGACACCTTCAGCTACCACTGTCAAATCAAGACTGCGCCCAATACCAAGTACAGCCTCCACCAGAGATTGTAATCGTGGTTGCTGTAAGCTGTTTTCAATAAAGCTCCGGTCAATCTTGAGCTCAGTAACAGGTAAATTGGCAAGGTTAGAAAGGCAGGAATATCCTGTACCAAAATCATCAACAGAAAGTCCGACCCCGAGTGTACGAATCCGCTGCAACAGCGCAAGCGTTTCAGGGCTCAACCTCATCATCAGATTTTCTGTGATTTCAATGGTCAAACTTGCACCCGTTAATGAATATTCTTGTAACAAGCTGGCAATGAACTCGGGCAAATCCTTATTACGAAAGTTATATGGTGACAAATTCACCGAAACCCTAGGTATCTGTATATTCTGATGTTGCCATTCTGCCTTCTGACGACAGGCTTCTCGCAGAACCCAGCGACCAATCACTTCAATATCGCCCGTTTCTTCTGCAATACGGATAAACTTTTCTGGTGGTATCTCGCCAAGCTCTGGATCATGCCATCGTGCCATGGCTTCTACACCATACAAGCGGCCATTACTGTGCATCTGCGGCTGATATTGAAGATAAAAAGTACCATTGGTGATCGCCCGCTTTAACTTGACACCCAAAAGAAGACGCTGCCATGCCTCTTGATTCATTTCAGGGCTAAAAAACTTGAATGAACCACCTCCAGCCGCTTTCACTTCAAAAATAGCACTCTTAGCATTGGCAAGGAAAGTCTCTAGATCACACTCCCCTTCTTTAGAGTGGCTAATACCGATGCTGACCGTTAAATTTAAAATATGACCGGCAACTTCTACTGGTTCACCCATAATAGCTTGTATATATTCAGCAGTTGCAGTCGCACGATACACATCACAGTTTGCAATCACCAGGAAAAAGAAATCACTTTCAACCCGACATAAAAATTCGTCAGGTTTTAGCCGCTCCTGAAGTCGATTTGCGATTGTCAGTAGTACTTGATCACCGACCTTGTAGCCTAGAGTGCTATTGACATCCTTGAAGCGATCAATATCCAGCCCAATAAAGGCTATAGATTCTATACCGGAGGTCTGCAATTCACTCACGTGGTGATGTAAATAACTTCGATTAGGTAAGCCCGTCAAGGTATCAAACTGTACCAGTCGGGTCATCTGTCGCCTGTTTTCTTCCAACTCAATCGCAAGGATACATAAATGCTGACAGGCTTCAGCAATGCGCATATGAAATATATCGGGACTTCGTGGTGTACTAAAATAAAAGGCAAAAGTACATGCAACTATGCCATCACGCCGTTTAACTGGAAAGGACCAACATGCCTGCAACCCGTTTGACAAGGCCAACTGCCGATAGTCTTTCCAACAAGGGTCAGTCGAAATGTCATTGACCAGTACCGGCTCGCCTCGATAGGCTGCCGTACCACAACTGCCCACATTTTCCCCGATCTCCACGCCATCGAGTGCCTCACTGTAACCTGCTACCAATCCAGATGCAGCCCAAGGCCGTAATTTGTGTTCGCTATCTACCAATAAAATAGAGGGAATAACATCCGGAGCACTCTCCCGAACACGCTGACACAGGTAACTGCCCATGTCGGAAAATGAAAGATTGCTCACCAAAGCTTCCAACACATCATGCTCTAAGTTTCTGATCAAACGCTCTTCTGTCACATCAGACACCACATCAACCGAATGCCCAATCAATCTGGCAGGCGCATCCTCTTTAATCGGTGAACTTGAGATACGAATCCATGACTCACTCCCATCCTTACTTGTAATCTTTGCTTCTGCCTGAATCTTGGATTTCCCCCAAGGTAAACCAAGGAATGCATTTACTTCATCTTTCATCATTAGGGGACTGATAAAAATCGTAGTAGGATCTTGACCAATGATTTCATCTGCCTCATAACCATAATTTTCGGTGAATGCACGATTTACCTGAACAATTCTACGGTCCTGATCAAGGACAAGAATGGGAAGATCAGTGTGATTTGCAGCAGCCAGCAACGCGCTGTTTTGCTGACAGATATCCTCTTCTTTGCTTGCATCATACGCAAAGACCATATGATAAACTCGACCTGAAATGACTATACGTGACAATGAAATGCTCAAACATTGTTGCTTTCCATTTGGCTGATTAATCAAAATATCGTGTCTGGTTTCAGTACCTGTGAGTCCATCTTCCCAACAATCAGTATGAATGTGTAAACACAAGAACTCTGGCAGCAACTGCTGCAAGTTTAGTTTAAATGCCTCATCATGCTTATAGCCCCATAGTCTTTCAGCTGCCCCATTGAAAAAAATCACTTGATCATTCTCGTCAATGAGAATGGCAGCCAAGCATGACTGTTCCAAAGCAGAGCGTAATAGACTTCCGAGATCAGCACCAAGTCGTTCATCTTTCATAAATTCCCCTCAATACATCTGCCTGCAATAGCTCTTACTTAAAATGGCTACAAACTTGAAACTTATTATTTATTTTCAAAGGATTATATCTTCTCAACCACGACCCAAATATAGCAAATGTTTTTAAGAAAAAGATATCGATTCATCCGATACGAGGCTAAGCCAATTGATCACTCGCTAGTCGCACATATAAATTCATAATTATAGATTAACTTAATTTAAACACTTTTATTTAGATTAACATCTATTTATAGACATTTTTTCTCGAATAAATTATTCAGCAACAGGGGATTAGCATCATTGAATCAATCTATAAATAGAGCCAAAGTTACGTTAAATGATCTTTTCCATTAAACTCTATATCACATATTATGAGTCCATGCCTGCGTTCGCAGAGAATGGCGAATTAATTTTTATACTTAAAAAATTGGTTGTTTTTGATTTTTATAAGAAGTCGATTATAAGAATATAATGACTGGCCAAAAGAATCGTTCTTTTGACCAGCGTATCAAAATTATGATTTAGCCTGATCCATAAAGATTTTTATTTCTTCGTCAGTCGGGGCCTGTAAATCATATTTTTGGATTAAAGTGTCATATTCGCCAGATTGTTTTAGCTTTTGTAGTCCATCATTAATTAGATTATAGGTAACTGTATCGCCTTTACGTACAGCAATGCCGCCAATGAATGGAAAAAATGGTTCTGTCGAAGTAATTTCTACTTTGCCATTGAGTTTTTTGACAGTATTACGCGCCACACTGCTATCATCATATTGAGCATCGGCGGCTTTTGCCAATACAGCTTGCACTGCCTGTGGTGAGGTATCAAATTCACGAACAGTAATGGCTGCTTTACCTTTTGCAAGACAGCTTTCTTGGGAAATTTGATTCAGTTGATCCGGATATAATGAGCCTTTTTGTGTTGCAATAGTTTTCCCACATAAATCATCACGAACTTTGGGCTTATAGTTAGAATTACTGAGTACAGTCACCGATTCAGTAGATTTGAAATAAGGGACCATATCCACTTTTTTCAGACGTTCTGCTGTGATGTACATCCCGGAAATCACAGCATCAAATTTTTTGCCTTCTAAACCAGGAATTAAATTTGAAAACCGTGTATCTATAAAGTTTGCACTGGCAGAAGATTGCTGCAATATTCCATTCATTAAATCAATATCAAATCCACTTGGTTGATTATTTTCGATATATTCAAAAGGCGGAAAAGTCATATCTGAACCAATATTCATGACTTTTGCTTGAGTATTTGTTGAAGCATCACTGTTTTGGGTTGAAGAAGTGTCTTTATTACAGGCAGTTAAACCACCAGCGAGTAATAATGCTATAAATGGATAAAGAGAATATTTCATAATACGCATAGTAAGGATTCCGGTTAAATCATGTGATATTTGCTTGATATCTGTTATCAATAGTTATACTCAAGTTTTGAATGGAAAGTAATTTTGAAATTCCTATGTATGGTTATTAAAAATCCGATCCAGCATGAAGCCAAAAATCTATAGAATAAATTCAGTAAGTTCTTGAGAGTATACACCCGTGGATGAAAAACAAATCCGTATTGATTTAGCAGCATGTTTTCGGTTATTTGCCAAAATGGGGATGCATGAAGCTGTAGCCAATCATTTTAGTGCAGCAGTTTCAGAAGATGGTAGAAAGTTTTTACTTAATCCCAAATGGAAACATTTTTCCAGAATTAAAGCCAGTGATCTGATTTTAGTAGATGCAGACGATGTCAGTAGTTTTAATCGTGGTGAAATTGATCCAACAGCATGGGCAATCCATGGTCAAATCCATCGCCTAAGACCCGATGTGCGTGTAGTGTTACATTTACATCCCATATTTTCAACAGCGATTTCCTGCTTAAATCATCCAGAAATTATTCCCATTGATCAAAATACGGCACGTTATTTTAATCGGGTTGCTTATGATTCCCAATATGGGGGCATGGCTGATTCTAAAGCTGAAGGACAACGTCTTGCCAATATTTTACAAGATAAGAAACGCTTAATGATGGGCAATCATGGCATATTAATTGGTTCACATTCTATCGGCGTGGCTTTTGATGATATGTATACCATTGAACGTGCATGTCAGATCCTCACTACAGCCTATTCAACAGGTCAAACATTAAAAATTCTAAGCGATGACGTTGCCGAAAAAACAGCGCAAGATTGGGAAAAAATTGAAAATTTTAGTGAAGCACATTTTACTGAAATGAAATATTTATTGGCTGAGGAAGATCCTAGCTTTATGGATTAAGATTTTGTATCTGTCGTCCTAAAAAGCCTGATACTTATTTCAAGCAACCGCCAGATAAATTTTATCTGGCGTTTTATATTATCAATGCAATCACTGGCAATTATAATTTTCTATCAATACCACCATTTATGTCATATTCTGAATAGCTTTGGACACAGAAAATATGAATGATAATTTTAGAATGAGAACCACATAAAAAAGCAGAGTAAATAAAATTACCCTGCATCTTTAGCAAAACATCTATTTAATTTTAAATGCTTAATTCTTTTGAATAAAGTTTTGTAGGCGATTATTTTCAGATTTCAATAGATTATCCGGACTATCATTGGCAACAACATAACCATTTTCCATAAAGACTACCCGATCAGAAACTTTAAAAGCAAAGTTCATCTCATGGGTAACGATAATCATGGTCAACCCTTCCTTGGCCAATTCTTCAATCACTTTAAGTACTTCACTCACCAATTCCGGATCCAGTGCTGAAGTGGGCTCATCAAACAAAATCACTGATGGATGCATTGCCAATGCACGAGCAATGGCAACACGTTGCTGTTGTCCACCCGACAGTTGGTGAGGATATTTTTTAGCATGTTGCTTCATCCCCACTTTTTCCAGCATGGCCAACGCTGTGACTTTATTGGCCATTGGCGTATCCAACTGATGGTATTGCGGTGCCAACATTACATTTTCCAGAATGGTTTTATGGGGAAACAAGTTAAAACTCTGAAAGACCATCCCGACATGAATAATTTGTGATTTATATTGTACGGATTCATCAGTGATACTTTGATCTTTTAAAAATGGATGACCCAGTAGGTTAACGGTACCGTGATTGAGTTTTTCCAGACCATTTAAGGTGCGAATAAACGTCGTTTTTCCTGATCCAGATGGCCCAATAATGGAAATGACTTCTCCCCATTTCACATTCAGATTAATCCCTTTCAACACCTCATGATCGCCATAGGATTTATGAATATCAATGGCTTCGAGTGCATATTGACCATGTTGTTCCGAAATAATTTCCTTGCGTTTTGAAATGGAGGCATTGGAAATATCTGACAGAAGAGGATCGTTCTCCTGAAGTAACCCGGGCGTTTTACGGCTTACATCCATGCGTTTTTCCAGCCAGTTCATCAGCCATCCAAAGACAGTAACAATCAGCACATAGTAAAATGCCACTGCCAGCATGGTTTCCATGACCAAAAAGTTTTGTGTATACAGGCGTTGACCGACCAATAAAATCTCAGTCAGGGAGATCACTGAAACCAGTGATGTGAGTTTTACAATAGTGACATATTCATTGCCTAAGGTTGGTAACGCAATCCGTAAAGCTTGTGGAATAACAATCAGACGTTGAATGCCTGTATATTTAAGACCGAGCGCTTTACCCGCCTCTATTTGGCCCTTGGCAATGGAATTTAAACCGCCCCGGTGAATTTCGGCAATATAGGCCGCCTCACTTAATGCCATGGCCAGCAAACCGGAAATAAACGGTGAAGCCAACAAAACACTGCTCGATGGATAAATTTGTGGCAGATTATAGATAAATACCAATAAGACCAATAAGGGTAAACTTCTAAAAAACCAAATATAAAGACTGCTACCTTTAGATAGAATCTTAAATTTTGATTGCTTTGCCAATGCTAGCACAAAACCAAATACAATCCCTAAAACCCATACCAGAACACTGAGTTCAATGACTGTAAGTGTGGCCTTCCAAAAATCATGATTGGTTAATAAACTGAATGCGTAAGCCCAATTGAACTCCATTCAAACCTCCAAAATCTGTAAAATTTTTACTTATTATTTTTATAGCGGATTTGCTTTTAATAAGTAATTTCTAAATCGTGATGTAGCCATGTGGAAAATATGAATCTAAAAAATATGAACAAAAAAATGGTTTAGGTTGGGATGATAATGGCCTAAAACACTTTTATTGCAGGCTTTGCAGCAGTTTATGCAAAAATACATCGCATTGTATTAACTGATTAATTTCTACAAACTCATCAGGTTTATGTGCCACTGTAATTGAACCGGGACCACACACAAGGACTGGACAATGTAATTGATTGGCAAATAAGCCACCTTCTGTACCAAAGGAAATTTTACCTGTCTGGGTATTTTCTGGCAGTAAGCTTTGCATAAATTTAACGGCTTGAACGGTTGGCGAGGTTAATAAGCCGGGATATTGATTGACTTCTTCAATATGAACAAATTTTTTAAACCTATCCAGAGCAGGATGTTGTTGAATTTTTTCCTGAATTTGATCACTGCTGTCCTGTGCAATATTCCTGATTTCATAATCGACAATACATTCATTGGGAACAATATTTAAGGCTTTACCACCTTCAATTTTGCCAATATGAAGTGTGGAATATGGCACATCATAATCACTATCCTGTTCACCTGCTTGGGCAATGTGTTGCTGGGTATCAACAATTGAATTGATCAATGCATTGGCCACATGAATAGCATTGGTAAATTGTGGTGCAAGCGCAGAATGTCCTTCCTGTCCTGTGCACATGGCTTTAAATACTGCTTTACCTTTATGTCCCGTTGCAATTTGCATTAAGGTAGGCTCGCCAATGACACAACAAATGGGTGGAATCATATATTCTGACAAATGCTGTAAAATCTCTCGTACACCAATACAGCCAATTTCTTCATCATAGGACAGGCATAGATGTAACGGTTTACTCAGGATTTGCGTGCTGGCATGTAACATCACATTTAAAGCACAGGCGATAAACCCTTTCATATCAGCGCAACCACGTCCATAAATTTTACCGTCTTTTTCCAGCGCAACAAATGGATCACTATGCCAGTCCTGACCCTCAACAGGCACCACATCGGTATGCCCCGAGAGTAAAATGCCTGATACATCTTTAGGGCCAATACTGGCAAATAAGCAGGCTTTGCTCTTTTCTGGATTGAATTGCAGTCTTACCTCAATACCATGATCTTCCAGCAATTGTTTTACAAAATAAATAAGTTCCAGATTACTTTTGTATGAAGTGGTGTCAAAAGCAATCAGTTGTTTAAGTAGCATTGTACTTTGAAGATCAGACATTATTCGTCTTCCTTTGTACGAATATGTGGGTCATAAAAATGTGGTGCCCCCATACCCGGAATATATTGATCAGAAATAAAGGCCCGACAACGACTAATAAATGCCTGAGCAACCGTATTGAGAACGACATTTTTTGCAGTGACCAAACCGATATGCATTGGACGCTGTTCGCCTGAAATTCTCACACGTACCAATCGTTTCCCATCTAAGGAATAATTAATTTTTGGTCGAACATTTAAAATGCTATAGCCAATATTATTGGCAACCATGGCACGAACCACTTCCGAATTTTTGGAAGTTTTAATGATTTGTGGATTCAAATTTCTATTTTTGAATAATGAAATAAAATAATCGTTACTGTAAGGCATATCCAGTAAAATCATTGGATAAGCTGCCAGCTCTTCCATCGTCACTGCGGGTGCATGTGCCAAAGGATGTTCTTCACTAAATAATGCATAGGGCGGTAACGATGCCAATGATTCAAAATGGAGTAAATTTTCATCAATATTAAGATCATATGTTAAAACCACATCCAGCACATTCCGCAATAAACCATTAATCAAAATTTCCTGATCACCCTCACAGACATCCAGATCAACACTTTTATATAAATTACTAAATCCATGAATAATTTCTGCATACAACATCGGTGCAAATGCAGTAAAACAGCCCAGTTTTAATGGACCACGGATCGAACCTGAGAAGTTAGCTGCCAATGAATATAGGCTGCCAGCCTGTGATAAAATTTGCTGGCATTCTTTCATCACTTGTTCGCCAATATTGGTCAGAATCAATCCCTTGGCATGTTGCCGAATAAATAATTGAACCTGAAGTTCTGATTCAATATGTGCAATTGCAGCAGAAATTGAGGGTGAAGATACATGAATTTTTTCTGAGGCAATAATAATGCTGCCACTTTCTGCGGTGGCAACAAAATATTCCATCTGGCGTAGCGAAATACGATTTAACACGTTTGATTATTCCATTGAGTTACTGCAAATTATGGATCACCTGGAACGCCGTAACTTGGTGAGGAGGATGGATTCAGGGCACGTAACACATAATCCTCAACTTGTGGTTGATAAATTTTCCATATGTTGTAGAGCTCTCCGATTGGATCAGATTCAGACCAATCGACACGTAAATCTACAATAGGCCACTGAACTTTGTCCACGACCAGTATACCAGCTGAATGAACACTGCCCGCCTCTCCACCTGCGGTAAGACCTGCCTGCATGGCGAGTAATAACCGTTCGGCTAAACATCCCTGACTTTGCTCAAAGGCCTCACACATGGTTTGTGGAACATCTGGATTTGCCAGTAAATTACCTGCGCAGGCAACCTGCTGACCTGTATGGGCCTGATAAATACCCAATGTTTTTTCCCCGCTATACGCAGCAACCTGACCTTGCATATTGAGTACAAGTAATTGACGATATTCAATAAAATCTGTATTAGATACCAGTTCCTGAATCGCATCATTTGGGGAGACATCATACTTGATTAAATCAAGCAGAATATTCGCCAAATGCGGATCCGTAATATTCTGACTTGCTGCCACGCCTACACCAGCCTTGGCACGAATACAACGTGAGGCAACTGCGGGTGAGGAAGAACTCACGGCAGCGCCCAATTGTCCCGTGGTTTTACAACGTGCCACAATGGAAAATGTCATACACTTCTCCTGAGGATTAGTCTGTAATCACAGCAGTCGCATCAATTTCAACCAGCCATTCCGGACGTGCCAGTGCAGACACTACAATCCCTGTCGAAACAGGGAAAACCCCTTTAAGCCACTTTCCAACGACACGGTAAACGTCTTCACGGTAACGCGGATCAATAATATAAATGGTAATTTTGCAAATATCCTGTAATTCACCACCCGCTTCTTTAAGAAGCATATCAATATTATACATCGCTTGTTCTGCCTGACCTTTGGCATCCCCAATACAGACATTTTCGGAAGTATCAAGATTTTGCCCGATTTGCCCACGTAGAAAAACGGTAGAGCCACGCGCCACAACCACCTGACACAAGTCATTATCAAGATTTTGTTCTGGGTAAGTTTCTTTGGTATTAAAGGTACGAATACGAGTATGTTTCATGTTGCGATCCTGTGTTTTATTACACTTTCTAGTATGCGGATCCCATTTCTCAACTCAATTTCTATTTTCCTTGCTTCTAATTCAGATAATCCGTACTAAAAACTCAATTTAATAAAAGTTGCTCACATTCCGAGCGATTCGTTTTTTTTGATTCACTCCTTTTGGATATGCGATTTTCATTTTTTTAAACAACTTTCTAAGATCAAAACAACATATTTATGGCCTGCTCTGTTAAAGAGAATATATTTTGCAATGCAAGCCTGAAGCTTATAGATCAATCAAGAATTTAGGATTAATCATGAATTTACCAGAACAAATAGATACGGTGGTGATCGGTGGTGGTCAGGCAGGCGTAGCCATGAGTGAACATCTTGGCACATTAGGCATTGCACATGTGGTCCTAGAGAAAGCCAGAATTGCGGAAGCATGGCGTAGCAGACGCTGGGATTCACTGGTCGCAAATGGACCATGCTGGCATGATCGTTTTCCAGGCATGGAGTTTTCTGCGACACCGGAAAGTTTTGTACATCATGATCAGGTTGCAGATTATTTTGAAGCTTATGCAAAAAAAATTAATGCGCCGATTTATACCGAAGTAGAAGTTCTGAAAGTCAGCAAGAAAGAACAATCTTTGACTTATCAAATCGAAACGTCACAAGGAAAAATTGAGGCACAGCGTGTCGTCATTGCCACCGGGCCTTTTCAAAAAGCAATGATTCCGGCAATTGCACCCAAAGATGAAAAATTGTACCAAATTCATTCAGACCAATATAAAAATCCTGAGCAGCTACCGGAAGGCAATGTATTGGTAATTGGTGCAGGATCTTCGGGAGTGCAGATTGCTGACGAATTAAATCGTGCTGGCAAACAAGTATTTTTATCTGTTGGCAAACATGAACGTCCACCCCGTCGTTATCGTGGTCGGGATAATGTTTGGTGGTTGGGCGTGCTTGGTGGCTGGGAAGCAGAAAAACCAGATAATGGTCCTCTCAAAGGCTTTGCTGTCAGCGGTGCACAGGGCGGCCACACTGTAGATTTTAAAAAGCTTGCACAACAAGGCATTACCTTACTTGGCATGACTAAAGCATTTGATGATGGAAAAGTCAGTTTTCAGGCGGACTTGGCAGATAATATTCATCAGGGAGAAGAAAATTATTTAAAACTTCTGGATGAGGCAGATGCATTTATTGCCAATAGTGGACTGGATTTGCCCGAAGATCCCGAAGCACGAATCTTACTTGATGACCCTGAATGTGTAAAAAATCTTATTCTGGAACTTGATCTGGCACAGCAAAATATCACCAGTATTATTTGGGCATCAGGCTTTGGTTATGATTATGACTGGCTTGAACTAGATATCTTTGATGACAATAAAAAACCAAAACATAAGCAAGGTATTACCAATCAAGCAGGTATTTACTTTCTAGGTTTACCTTATCTGACTGGTCGGGGTTCCAGTTTTATCTGGGGAGTCTGGCATGATGCGAAACACATTGCCGACCACATCAATATCAAACGCAAATATATGGACTATACGCCTTAATCATTAAAAATTAAGCATAAAGTCATTTTTAGAGGAAATTTTAATATGCAATATCGTTTAGTAAAAACATTATCCATCACAATGTTTGCTTTGGGTGGATTCAATGCAGCACAAGCCGATGCATTAACCATCGGAGATGAAACAACAGCCAAAGGTGCATTAACCTTATCAGGTTTCTTACGTGCAAAATATCAGGATAAAAGTTGGTCAGATAATGATCATAAACTAACCTTTGACGCCGCAAAAATCAATCTGGATTATCAATCGCCAAAATTATTTGGGCATATTGAATATCGTTGCTATCAATTTGATAAATTATGTGATTTCTCCTCATTAGTCGATGGCTATCTGGGGTACAACATGAACCAGACGGACAATATTACCTTAGGTTTACAACCTGTGCCATTTGGTCCTGGACGCTTCTGGGAAAGTAACTGGTATGGTGGCATCGTGACGCAATTTGGTCTTGAAGATGTACACAACCTTGGGGTGAAATATCATTTCCAGCCATTTAAAGCGACCAATATTGATCTGGCTTATTTTGCCAAAGATGGTGGTAAATATGGATCAAGTGCCGATGCCAGCCGTTACACAGCCAACTATGTTGAATCTTTAGATGAAAAAAATATGTGGATTGCACGTATTTCCAGAGATTTAAAATTATCTGAAGATGATAAATTATCCGCAAAATTGGGAGGTGCTTATTGGTATTCGGATATCGATAATGATGCTACGCAGTTAACTGGTAATCGCAAAGCATGGACCTTATTTTCTACCATTTCTTATGAAAATCTAGCATTCACTTTAACTGGCGGTAAAAACAAAGTGGATAATAAAGATGCTATTAACCCAGATATATCGACCGTGGGTTCCTTTAAAGACAATTACGAGATTGCAAATAAAGGGACTTTTTATACCGCAGACATCAGCTATGCCTTTAAAAACATAGAAAAGATTGGCACGATTACACCTTATGCCATGTACAGTACCTACCAAAAAGATGCGGAAGGATTTAAAGATTCAAGCCGTAGTATTTTGGGTGTATCTGTAGATCACAAACAACTCACTTTTGTCGCAGAATATATTATCGGCAAAAATGACTTTAACATTGGTGGCACAACAGCCTCTTATGCTGTTGGTGATGATAGTGGCACGAATAAATTGTTTAACTTACAAGCAATTTATAATTTTTAATTGCACGGGCACCAAGATATAACTCATTGAAATAGTGCTATTTTAAAAAATACAATATTGTGATGAGTCATACAAATCCTTAAATTAACAATTCATTTGGTAAAATGCACAAATGAATTGTTTTGATCTTCCTGTTATTTATACTGAAAATTAGAATTCTTGTAGAGCGTGTTGAGATTTTATCTTTACCATGAAAAATGAGAAAAATTATGGCGATTTTAAAAGTTACCTGTGTCGAAAAAAATATATTATTGGATAAAAAATTCCATTTTGACTTTCCTTGTATATACAAGGAGTATCATCAATTATCTCAACAGGAATTTTATCAACAGGTATATGATCAGGATGTACTGGTTGTAAATGACCTAGTTGTAGATGAAATAGTCCTAGACCATAATCCCACACTCAAACTGGTCGCCTTATGTTCTACAGGATTCGATCATATCAATATTCCATTATTACGCCAAAATGGTGTAAAAGTGGCGAATATCCGAGGTTATGCTGGAGATGCTGTCGCTGAACATGCGTTCATGCTGATGATTAATTTGTTTAAAAATATGAATTCACAACTTAGCTCAGTTCTAACGGGAAAATGGAGTAATAGCCCAACTTCCTATTACTTATCTGCTTCCATAAGAGAGCTTAACAACAAAAATTTAGTGATCTTGGGAAAAGGAGAAATCGGTTTATCTTTAGCTAAAAAAGCAAAAGCTTTTGGCATGCATGTATATTTTAGTGAACGAAAAAATGCCCTTACTTGTCGGCAAGGGTATATTCCTTTTAATCAAGCCATCAAAATTGCTGATGTATTGTCGTTACATTGCGAATTAAATCATCACACCAAAGGAATGATTGATCTAGAGGTTATCCAACAAATGAAGTCATCCAGCATATTAATCAATGCAGGCCGTGGAGGGCTAATTGATGAATATAGTTTGGCGCATGCGCTTAAAAATAATGATATTGCAGGTTTTGGTGCTGATGTATTATCAGAAGAACCGCCAGCAACGGAACATATCCTGCTTAACCTCCAGCATCCAAATGTCATGATTACGCCACATATTGCTTGGGCAACAGAAGAAGCTCAAGACAGATTATTTGATATTTTACAGGATAATATCAATTCAAATATTCATGGTGTTGCTAAAAATTTAATCTAGTAGACTTTGAAATAATCTTTATCAAGAGAACGATTATTATCACTTGAACTTAAATTAAAACTCGCAACCTTGGCAATAGTCACCTACATTTTATAATTCTTAGATGTGGAAAAATCCAGAAGATGCTCTTACTTCTTATATGACAACACCAGTGGACTTTATTTTCAATAACTCAATGCTGAAGAATCAGCGAGCCTCCCTTATAGCTCATGCTGTGAATGATACTATGTGCTGGTAAGTAAATCCTGATATTACTGTGAGCAGTATTGGCTTCCTGTTTCGGTAATTTATTTTACAAGTACAACACATTTTGAATTGAGTCAAAAATTCGATATTAAAAGTATTCATTCAAAACCACACGATTCCTCAAATCATCTAAATTAAAGTTACAACTCAATCATTATACTTATTGTACTACTAAATTGTTTTCACCAGATGTGTTTAGCCAATGTTGAAAAATAGTTCATTTTAGACCAAGTATGAATATTACCGATAACATACAAACGACTTTTATCTCGTGTCATAGCAACATTTAATAGATTTGGACTCGAGGAAGCGCAGGTTCTAGCTTCCTCCCCAATACGATCTTTCGCTTTACCTAATACTAAAAAACACGATATCGGCCTCTTTGCCCTGAAAAGCATGTACAGTGCCACATTCAATACCGAGTATCTGATGACGTTGGCCAATGCATGATAGGCAAATTAGCAGCACAAACAAGATTTCCCATTACTTCATGATTTTTTTAAAATATCTATTCGTTGATGATGAATAAGAGACGGTCCAAGATATGTTGATATTCTCTCATTGGGGATACTTTACCTAAAAATTCACGCTGGAAAGATACCAATAAAATCAAGGGCGTTGATATGAATAAAATTGATGCCCAAATGGAAGATATTAAAAATCGCTTTGAGGAGGCAGCATCTTAAATAAGATTAAAAGAGGCTACCAAACAACTCCTGATATAGTTAAAAATCACCGTAATATCTCAATTATTTAGACATATTACAGTTCTCTATATGAAAAATTAGACTAGTTGATAATATCGAGTTTTTCATTCAATTTTTTCATGGCTTTTTCTGAAGTAATAACTGCCAAATCGGTAAGTTTTTCCTTTAATGCAACATTATTGCCTTGGGTATAAATCGCAGTGAAATGAAATTTTTGCAATTGTATAGGCGTATTTAAAATCTCCAATCGACCATCCAATATTTCTTTTATTGCTGTTAATGTGGGAACAACTGCAATACCTAAGCCCTGCTCTGCAATCCGCAATAAAGTAACCAATGAATAACTCGTAATCGAAAGCGGTTCATCAATATTTTTTTCTTTCATTTTGGCTCTAAGTTCTTTATAGGGATAAGTAATACGAGGATAAGTCAAAATTGTATTAGACATAAGATCCTTAAGAGACATTTGCCCTATACCGCCTTTAAATAATGGTGAAGCCAAAAAACTCAGTTCAAAATCACATAACGAACGTTCAATACATTCAAAAGGCAAGGTTGGCCCAAGTAAAAAAGCCATATCCAACTTGCCGGTACGAACACCTTCTTGTAAATTCGGCGTTAAACTCACGATAATTTCAACAGAAACCTTTGGAAACTCTTGCCGCACTTTTTCTATATATTCTACCAACCAGGTATGGACAATTGTTTCAGATACACCCAGACGAATTGTTCCTGTCAGATATTGACTTTCGGTTAGTTCTGCAACTAAGTCTCCTTCCAATCGCATGAATTTTTCAGCATATTTAAATAAAATGTTTCCCTTGGACGTCGCTTTGAGTTGACGAGAGTTACGATCAAGAATTTTAAAGCCTAATTCATTTTCAATCGCAGTAATCTTTTGAGAAATCGCAGGTTGCGTGGTTTGCAGTTTACTCGCAGCTTTATTAAAACTATTTAATGTCAATACCCAGTAGAATGCTTCAAGATTTTTAAGGTTCATGCCGATTACCAATTTTTTAAAGAAAATGATGAATTACACACGTTCTTAAAACTTTACTTTTACATTCGAGAGCATCAGTTTTGTATAAAATCACTACATTTCCCGTCATGCCATAAAGCAATTATACGACCAGTTCAGATATCGATTGAATAAAGCAGAAACAGTTACACTTTGGCATAGCCATAATTGTAACTGTCCTTCCACCATCACAAGCATTATCCCGGAAATACACCACGTTCTTTACGTGCGGTCAGAATACGGCGACATGCAAGAATATAGGCAGCGGTACGCAGTGAACAAAGATGTTGATTGGCCATGTTCCAGACATCATCCACCACTTGAACCATGAGTTTATCCAGTCGTTGGTTGATTTCTTCTTCACTCCAGAAGAAACTTGCCATATCCTGCACCCATTCAAAATAACTGACAGTTACACCACCCGAATTGCACACCACATCTGGCACCACAATAATATTTCTTTGCGTCAGGATATCATCGGCCTCAATATAGGTTGGACCGTTGGCACCTTCAAGGATTAATTTTGCCTTGATGTTTTGTGCTCTTTCAACAGTGATCTGCCCTTCCAGTGCCGCAGGAATAAAAATATCCATGTCCGTGGTCCAAAAATCATCATTACTGATGACTTGTGCACCTTCAAATCCTGCTACACCCGCAGCATGTTGTAG
>NZ_OANT01000020.1 GCF_900096995.1 Acinetobacter puyangensis | reverse complement strand
CGCTGATGGTAGTGTGGGGTTACCCATGTGAGAGTAAGTCATCGCCAGCTCATTAATTCAAAACCCCCAAGCTGATGCTTGGGGGTTTTTTTATGCAGCGGTTTTTTGTGATAGCCAAAAACTTTAATTACTCAACGTTATACGTAAATAATTAATCGTGGTTTTAAAGTCAAAAGTATTGTAAATACATTTAGAAACAATTTTCTTTGTTAGAGTGCTTTTAGATTATGTCTACTTAAGTATTTTATCGTCTAAAAAGTAAATTATACATTTATAAAAATTTGTATTTCATATTTTGGTTTGTAAAAATTTAATGGAACTACTTATTTTATTTTTGAATATTGTTGTAGATTATAATAATTAATTAATAATAATCATTGGGTTGGGAGGTGTAAAGTGTGTTAGCATTTTTCTGGGGTAATCAAAATTATTTTGTAGTACGTTGCATTTATATATTATTGTAGATATTATTGAAGTAGGCATGATATTTGCTATTAGTTATTTCTTGTGTAGAGTAAAGTTATGAAGTTATCTGTAGGTTTAAAAGTAGCTAATACTTTGTCGCTTACGCCTCAGTTACAGCAAGCCATTAAACTTTTACAACTTTCTTCTCTAGAATTGGAGCAAGAAGTTCAAATTCAATTGGACAGTAATCCATTATTAGAAAAAATTGATGATGATTTTTCTTCAATTGATCAAGAGGAAAAAGTCGATCAATCAACACAAGATGAATTCAAGAATGATAATATTCCTGATGATTTACCCGTAGATACCAATTGGGATGAGATTTATACCAATCAATCTACAGCACTTGCAACGCCAGAATATGAAGAACGTGAAGATAACCGTTCATTATCAACAAGTTTGTCAGATCATTTATTATGGCAAATTAATTTATTACATTTATCAGAAATTGAGCAAATTATTGCCTATTGTATTGTCGATGCCTTGGATGAAAGCGGTTATTTAGATTGTGAAATCGAAGAGATTTTATTTGCGACCCAACATCTACTTGCACAGGCAGATATTCAAGAAGAAGTTGAACTCGATGAAGTCATGGTTGTGTTGAAATATATTCAACGACTTGATCCTGTTGGTGTGGCTACACGGAATTTGGTTGAGTGTTTATCACTTCAACTTGAAAGTTATGACCAAAACTTAACGTTAAAAGAAAATACGAAAAAGTTACTGGAACATGCGAGTTTGTTATTAACCAATGACGTGAATCGTTTAATGAAACAAACTCAATTAAACCTTGAGCAATTAAAGCAGGCAATGGCTTTATTGAAGTCATTTGATCCAGCACCTGGTGCCAAATTTCAAGAAAAAGAGCAGGAATATCAAACTCCCGATGTAATATTGCAAAAGAAAAATGAGCGTTGGCAGGTGTTTTTGAACCCAGATGTTCTACCTAAGTTGCGTGTTAATCCCTATTATGCAGGCATGATTAAACGTGCTGATCAAAGTGCGGATAATCAATATTTAAAAAATCAAATGCTGGAAGCAAAAAACTTTATTAAAAGTATTGATGAACGGCATAAAACCTTATTAAAAGTAGCAACTTGTATTGTCGAGCATCAACGTAATTTCTTTGAGATCGGTGCTGAGGGCATGAAACCTCTAGTATTACGGGATGTTGCAGATGAGGTTGAATTGCACGAATCAACAGTTTCTCGTGTTACGACCAATAAATATATTCTAACGCCGCGTGGTTTATTTGAATTGAAATATTTCTTTTCTAGTCATGTCGGCACATCGAATGGAGGAGAGTGTTCCTCAACAGCGATTCGCGCCATGATTAAAAAACTGATTGCCGTAGAAAATCCTAAAAAACCTTTATCCGACAATGCAATTGCAAAACTTTTGCAAGAGGAAGGCATTGATGTTGCACGTCGTACTGTGGCCAAATATCGTGAGTCTTTAAATATTCCTGCCTCTTCTGATCGAAAAGTCTTGATTTAAAGTTTTAACTGTGATTATTTAGAAGAGTACTTTTGGTACATTCAATCAATAGGAGTTAAACATGGTTAAATGAATTTGCTGGGATCATTGTATCTTTTGCCATTTGATCATGTTTGATGAATACATCATGGGAGGTGGTATTATGCATATAACAATCCGTGGACATCATTTACCAATTACACCTGCAATTGAAGATAAGATAAAAGCACAATTTGAAAAATTAACCAAGCATATCGATCAAGTGTGTAGTATGCAGGTCAAATTACAAAAAGATCATCGTTTAACATCCCGTAGTCATAAAGGTCAGGACAATCATAATGCCGAAGTGATTTTAAGATTACCCGGTAAAGAGCTGTTTGCTCAGGCATCTGCTGATGATATGTATCAGGCCATTACTTTATTATCGGAAAAATTACGCCGTCAGTTGGCACGATATAAATCACTTAAAGTTGCAGCATAGTTTTTGTGGAATAAATAAGGGTGACAGTGTCGCCCTTATTTATTTTCATAGAGTTTTTGTAGTCTGAATCAAACTTATAGTAAACTAATCGGCTTTAGTCGCAGACTTAAATGATTTAGAGACCGCAGCAATGAATAGTGAACAGCTTTCACAAATATTACAGCAAGCCTTTCCGCAAGCCGAAATACATGTTACTGGTGAGGCAGGAAAATTTGATCTTCGGATCGTAGATTCTGAATTTGAAGGTAAAAGAACTGTGGCTCGACAACAGGCCGTATATACACCCTTGAATGAATATATTGCCTCTGGTGCAGTCCATGCGGTAAGCATACGTGCAATGACCCCGGAAGAATGGCGCAAAGCTAGTATGTTTGGAGCATAAGATTGCATGGATAAATTTTTAATTCGTGGTGGCAATGTTTTAAATGGTGAAGTTAAAATTTCTGGCGCAAAGAATGCGGTATTACCGTTATTGGCTGCGACAATTTTAACCGATGAACCGATTACCATCACCAATGTACCCAACCTTAAAGATGTGAATACGCTGATCAAGCTGATTGCGGGTTTAGGTGTCACAATTTCCTATGAGGGTGATACGGTTAAGGTCGATACCAGTACTTTAGATAATCAATTTGCGCCTTACGATCTTGTTAAAACCATGCGAGCTTCTATTTTGGTTCTCGGTCCTTTACTGGCACGTTATGGTCAGGCTAAAGTGTCATTGCCGGGTGGTTGTGCAATTGGTTCCAGACCTGTGGATCAGCATTTAAAAGCATTAGAAGCATTAGGTGCAATCATTGAAGTTGAGGCTGGTTATGTCAATGCGACAGTTGATGGTCGTCTCAAAGGTGGCGAAGTCGTGTTTGACATGGTCACTGTAGGCGGTACCGAAAATATCCTGATGGCCGCTGTTCTGGCTGAAGGGACCACGATTATTCGTAATGCAGCCTGTGAACCTGAAATTACTGATTTGGCAAACTTATTAATTAAAATGGGTGCCAAAATTGAGGGATTGGAAACACATACTTTAACTGTAACAGGTGTTGAGCAGTTACATGGCTGTGAATATCGGGTAGTAGCAGATCGTATAGAAACAGGTTCGTATCTGGCAGCGGCGGCAATTACCGGTGGTAAAATTAAAACCACGCATACCGATCCCAACCTGATGGAAGCGGTACTGGAAAAATTTGAGGAAATGGGTGCCGAAGTGACTCGGGGTGAAGACTGGATCGAACTGGATATGCAGGGCAAACGTCCTAAGGCAGTCAGTTTTCGGACTTTACCGCATCCTGATTTTCCAACCGATATGCAGGCGCAACTTATGGCGGTTAATTCGATTGGTCGGGGCTTTGCAACGGTTTCTGAAACCATTTTTGAAAACCGTTTTATGCATGTCCCAGAATTATGTCGCTTAGGTGCGAATATTCAGGTCGAAGGTAATGATGCCGCAGTGACAGGTGTGGAAAAGTTGCAGGGTGCTCCAGTTATGGCAACCGATTTACGTGCTTCATTTTCTTTGGTGATTGCTGCATTGGCTGCCGAAGGGGAAACTATGGTCGATCGTATTTATCATATTGACCGTGGTTATGAAAATATAGAAGCAAAATTACAGGCATTAGGTGCCGATATTCAAAGAATCAAAGGCGAATAGATCATGCAACAAGATGATTCGATCATGGGTAACTTTGATCATGGCTTAACTTTGGCATTAAGTAAGGGACGGATTTTAAAAGAAACTTTACCTTTATTGGCAGAAGCAGGTATTGAATTACTGGAAGATCCTGACAAATCACGCAAGCTGATCTTTCCAACCACAAATCCGAATGTACGTATTCTGATTTTACGGGCCAGTGATGTACCTACTTATGTAGAAAATGGCGCAGCAGATTTTGGTGTGGCGGGTAAAGATGTATTGATGGAATATGGATCTGAAAATGTTTATGAGCCACTCGATCTGAAAATTGCCAACTGTAAATTAATGACTGCTGGCAAGGTCGGTATGGTTAAACCTCAAGGCCGTCTGCGGATTGCCACCAAATATGTCAATTTAACCCGTCAATACTATGCTAGTCGTGGTGAACAAGTTGATGTGATTAAACTGTATGGTTCAATGGAGCTCGCACCGCTGGTCGGCTTGGGACATTATATTGTCGATGTGGTTGATACGGGCAATACTTTACGTGCAAATGGATTGGAGCCATTGGAAGAAATCTGTAGAGTTTCTTCACGTTTAATCGTCAATAAAGCCAGTTATAAACGCAAGCAACATCTGTTACAACCGATTTTGTCGGATCTGGAACAGGCTGTTCAATCAAGACAAAAGTAAAAATCCATCAAGAAACAGTGTATCAATCACCACAACTGCATAGAAAAAATGTAAAATATCTTTTTTATGTCAACGTGTGGAAAGATTGATGCGCCGTTTGTCAACTCAAGATCAAAACTTTAAACAGCAATTTGCCGACCTGCTAGCCTTCGAAACTGTCAATGATCCAGAACTGTTAAAAACAGTTGATCAAATCATTGCTGATGTTCGTGCCAATGGTGATACACATGTTTTGGCCTTAACCCAAAAGTTTGATCGACATCCAGCCCAACATTTTTCCGATCTGGAATTAACCCAGACTCAGTTAAAAACTGCTTTTGATGGCTTAGACGATGAAGTGCGACAAGCACTGGAAATGGCTGCCAATCGTATTCGGTCCTTCCATGAGGCACAAAAACAGGACGGCTGGACCTATGTTGATGCTTTAGGCAATACACTCGGACAAAAAATTACGCCGCTGGATCGGGTTGGGATTTATGTACCGGGTGGTTTGGCATCTTATCCTTCTTCTGTATTGATGAATGCTGTACCTGCCCATGTTGCGGGTGTACAGGAAATCATCATGGTGGTACCTGCGCCGAATGGTGAATTAAATCCACTGGTTCTGGCGGCTGCTTATCTGGCGGGTGTACATCGTGTCTTTACCATTGGTGGTGCACAAGCTGTGGCGGCATTGGCCTATGGTACGGAAACGATTCCTCAGGTTGATAAAATCACTGGACCGGGGAACCGTTTTGTTGCTGCGGCAAAACGTGCTGTGTTTGGTCAAGTCGGGATTGACATGATTGCCGGTCCGTCAGAAATTCTGGTCTATGCCGAAGGTAAAAATAATGCCAAATGGCTGGCGATGGATGTGTTATCACAAGCCGAGCATGATACGGTGGCGCAAGCAATTTTTATCACCCCTGATGAACAGTTATTGAATGCGGTAGCAGAGGCAATAGAAGAACATCTGGCCAATTTACCTAAAGCCGAAATTGCCCGTACCTCAATTGCCAATCGTGGTGCTTTGGTTCTGGTGAAAGACCGTGATGAAGCCATTGCCTTAATTAATCAGGTTGCACCTGAACATCTGGAATTATCCCTTGATGACGCAGAGCAGATGAGTCAGGAAATCCGTCATGCCGGTGCGATTTTTATGGGTCGTTATACGCCAGAAGCGATTGGGGATTATTGTGCTGGACCGAACCATGTTTTACCGACATCGGGAACTGCACGTTTTTCATCACCATTGGGTGTGTACGATTTTCAAAAGCGGACCAGTTTGATCATGTGTTCCGAGCAAGGCGTAAAACCTCTGGCAAAAACAGCGGATATTCTGGCACAACAGGAAAATCTGGATGCCCATGCCCGTTCAGCACGTTATCGTTATCAATAATTCAAAATCATTTCAGACATTTCCTCTCCGTTTGGAGAGGGCTTAATGTTGGCATAAGAGAATCTAACAAATGACTACTTTTACCGAACAGCAAAAACGTTTCTGGAGTCCGCAGGTGCGTGAGCTTGAGCCCTATGTGCCAGGTGAACAACCTAAAATCCAGAATTTACTGAAACTTAATACCAACGAAAATCCTTATCCGCCTTCGGCAAAAGTGGTTGAAGCTGTCCAATCAGTTTTAGCGAATCAGGCCGATGTGTTAAAACTCTATCCAGATCCTGATGCAACGCTGTTAAAACAGGCGATTGCTAGACAACAAAGTGTGGAAGTTTCACATATATTTGCTGGCAATGGATCAGATGAAGTTCTGGCACATATTTTTAAAGCATTTTTTGTGCAGGATAAGCCTTTACTCTATCCCGACATCAGTTATAGTTTTTATCCTGTTTATAGCCAGTTTTTTGCTCTAAAAACGATTGAAGTGCCATTGACCGAAACTTTCGAGATTAATATTGCCGATTATCATCAGCCGAATGGCGGTGTTATTTTGGCAAATCCCAATGCACCTACAGGACGGGCAGTTACTTTAAATCAAATTAAACAATTGCTAGAACAAAATGCTGATTCCGTTGTGGTGATCGATGAGGCTTATGTGGATTTTGGTGCAGAATCTGCGGTAACTCTTGTCAATCAATATGACAATCTGGTGGTTTGTCAAACTACTTCAAAATCGCGTTCACTGGCTGGTTTGCGGGTCGGGTATGCGATTGCTCAACCGCATTTGATTGCTGCGCTTGAAGCAGTAAAAAATAGTTTTAATTCCTATCCAATAGATCGCTTTGCCATTGCCGCCGCTGTCGCTTCTTTTGATGATCAAGCCTATTTTGAACAGCAATGTGAAAAAGTCATTGCCAATCGTGAGCAACTGGTCGCGCAGATGCAACAATTAGGTTTTGAGATTTTACCGTCCAAAGCCAACTTTATTTTTGCCACACATTCGCAACATCAGGCAATTGATCTTGCCAAAGGTTTACGTGAACAGGGCGTAATCGTACGGCATTTTAATCGTCCACGCATTAATCAGTTTTTACGGATTACCATTGGTACGCCTGAACAAAATCAGCGCTTGATTGACAGTTTAAAACAGATTTTGTAAGAAAGAGATAGGCATAGTTTCTGGATTATGGAAACTATGCTTTATTTTATTCACTATATTGATTTAAAAAATCCAGTAAAGCCGAAACCTTGTCCAGACATTCCTGATATTCGGCATCCGCATCAGATGCTACAGTAATGCCTCCACCTGCCCAGACACTCAATTGATCACCATAACGTTGAATGGTACGGATTAGGATATTAAAGCGTCCGGTACCATCATTATTAAAATAACCCAAGCTACCACAATATGCACCTCGTGCATTGCCTTCCAGTTCATCAATAATTTGCATTGCACGTATTTTCGGTGCGCCGGTAATCGAACCACCAGGCAGGGCAGACAATAAAACCTCCAGAACATTAACACCATCTTTTAATTTTGCCTGAATCTCACTCACCATATGATGAACCTGTGCAAAACTTTCAATTTCAAATAAAGTGGGAACTTTTACTGTACCTGTCTGCGCATAAACACTTAAATCGTTACGCAATAAATCGACAATCATCAAATTTTCTGCTTGATCCTTCTCCGAGTTTGCCAATTGCTGTTTTAATTGCTGATCCTGCTTTGGATCTTGATGACGGGGTAAGGTTCCTTTAATTGGACGGGTTTTTAAGATGCGATTGGGCTGGAATTCAATAAATAATTCCGGTGAGCAGCTTAATAATTCAAAATCTTCAAACTGAATATAGCCAGCAAAAGGGGCTTGACTGAGTTGTAATAGTTCCGGTAATAAACAAGACAAATTACCTGATGTAACTTGGGTAGAAAATTCCTGAGTCAAATTGATTTGATAACAGTCTCCGGCATGTAAATAGTCTTGCACCCGTTGAAAAGCCTGACGATATTTAGTTTTTGACCAGCGTGGCTGCATATTGTTTTTGAGCGTGAAAGGAATAGGTGTTTTAATTTCCTGACAATGTTGTACTTCCTGAATTAAATGTTGAATCACTGGATGATCCATTAAATTCTGTTCTACAAATAATCTCCATTGCTGATCAACCTGTTTGATAAAAATATCATATTCACCAACGATTGCAGCAGGTTGCTGAATGGAATGTCGTTGTTCGATCTGTTGTTGCGCTGCGTAATCATAAGAGATAAACGCAATATATCCGCCCCGAAAGGATAAATCTGCTGTATTTATCTGGTTATTACAAAAGTTCATCTCGAGCAATGGTGTCTGTGTTTGTTCTACATAATGAAAATCTGCTTGTCGATAGAAGCTTTTGCCTTGATCTACAATCTGTAAGTATTTTGGGTAAATGGCAAAAAAAGGCTGATTCTGATCTTGTAAAAAGACAAAGCCAAATTTTTGTAATAGAAGGGGCTTTATCTGAGCAAAAGATATGGATTTATCTAACTGAAAAATATCAATAATCACGACAAACAGTATCAATTTAAAAGGAGATGAATAGTTTACCCTTGTTTCAGCAATTTGCAAAAAATACCGTTTATCGGGTTATGCCAAAACAGCGGTGTAAAAGCTTGATTAAATTGTGTGCCTATTGTAACTTTAGCTGTACAGGAATGATAATTCGTTCTCTATAATTATCTAAAACAATAAACATGGATATTTATAGAATCGGGTTTTTTGGGAAGTAAAAAAACACTCTAGGAGAGTATGTAATGAAATTATTTACAAAAATTGCTTTGGTTTCTGCAATGGCGATGAGTGCCAATGCAATGGCATCTCAATTGCAAGCATTGGATGATGAAACATTAAGTGCAACGACTGGTCAGGATGGTATTCATATTGCAATTACTACACCTGCTACAGGAATTACCATTGATAAAATTAACATCCATGATACCGATGGTATTACAACTAACGATGTAGCTGGTTCAAATCAGACGTCAGCTGGTGCAATTACTTTGGGTAATCATTTTACGACTGGAAATGTATTTAAGTTGGATACCAATGGTGGTGATATTGGTATTGATATTGATGCTGGTTCATCTGGAACAAATCCAACTTTAAATATCAAAGTATCTTTACCTGATGATATTAAAATTACTACAGGTGATATTGGAGTGGCTGTATCCGGTGGAGCATCTACCTATGGTACTGCGGCAACAAGTACTACAAACCATGTCAAAATTCTGGATAGCATGGATATTACTTTAGGAGAATCTGCCTTAAACATCCAGTTAGGTCATGAAGATCAGGGTGCATTTATTAAGCTTACATCTGAAATTGTTGGTGGTTTAACAATTGATAACCTTAAACTTAATGACACTAATGGTAGCAGTGCGTCAACTACTGGTGGTAGCTTATTCGTTCAAAATGTCAAGGTAACTGGTGCAAATAATACATTAGTTGTTGATCTTGATGTTGATATAGATGATAACGGTTTATTTATTAAAAATAATTCAACTGCTACACATGATGTAATCTTGACCGGTGTAAGTGTAGGTACCGGACCAGCAGTTACTGGAACTGCCGGATCATATAGTTATGATTATACTGCTGCAACTGCAAAAATCGGTGATGTTGAATTACTTGGTCTAAATACAGCAGGTACAAGTGTCCGTATTTCCGGTAAATAATTAAAATCTCTATAAAAACTGCTCCATATTTGGGGCAGTTTTTATTTATATAAGGACTTAATAGTAGACGTACATTTTTTTTATAAACGATGTGTTGTAGATACCATCTTGGCAGGTGATGCTATCGTGAATTGATTGATGATTCCAAAGGAAAATTGCTTTGTAAATGATCATTCTCAATTACAAGAGTTTTAATTTACTTATTAAAATTGGGATACTTAAAAACCTTTATTACAAATATATTGTGTAATACGTCACAAAAATATTTTAATTTTATGCAAAATTAATTATATTTAGAGACAGCTAGGTCAATGATTCGCCGGGAAGGTCAGAATATCATTGAATGAGAAAATAGAGTTAGGATGCTCGAAGATGAAAAAAATAGCGATGTCATTTTTTATATTATCCTCTTCGACAGGATGGGCAATGCAGGCAATGGATGATGCGGCAATGACACAAGTGACTGCACAGGACGGTGTATCGATTGGTATTCAGCTTCCGGATTCAACCTTAAGCTTTAACCAGATCAATCTGGTTGATACTGATGGTACAAATGATATGAATCAGGCTGCATCACTGGTCATTGCGCCTACCACAAATAATGCAACTCAAGGTGTTCGTTTTTTTAATGCATTTAATACGCCTACACAACAAGCGATCTCTATTAATATTGATGCCGGTACAAATGCAGCAAATCAAAGTACAGCCAATATTAATGTAGCTTTGCCACAGGATTTAAGTCGAATTCGTATTAATCCATTATCTATTTATTTAGCCCCGGGTAGAGGTGAAATTTTTACTGCACGAAAAGTTGATTTAACCACAACAAATAGTGTTCGTACCAATGTCAGGGAAATTTTACAGATTGGTGAACAGGGTGTGGATATTGTATTTAAATCAGGTGAGGCCGTTGGATTTAATTTACAGTTTGGTCATGAAGATCAGGGACATCTATTAAAGTTTAGCAGTGGTACACTTTTATGCGTAGCAAATAATGCAATGTGTGTCACAGGAGATAGTGATAATGCTAGTAACCCGATTCAGGTTCATAGTGTTGAGGGATCAAGTCTAAAATTTGGTTTTAAATTATCAGCCTCAAATCAAACTACAGGTTTGCGTTTCTATGATCATGATGGGGCGGGTGGATTTAGTGGTTTCTATGGCGATATTGATAGTCAGGGACTTTTAATCGGCGCAGATGGTACGATGGATAAATTTGACCTGACTTTAACCAATATTACTATGGGAGATAAAACAGCTGTTCCCAATACTAATACCTTTAATGGCCTGAACAATGGTTCGATGGGTAATATTGGCTTAACAGGTGTACAGGTGACTGACTTTAAAGCGACCATTCGTGGAATGTAATTTCTTTAATGCCAATTGTGTAATTCAATTTGTCAATGGCATATAAATGGTAAAAAAATTAGTGTTTTTATTCTAAAAAGCAGGTATCTTGTAATTAACTAAAGGGACAGCGTACCAGTAATGGTCGCATAAACACAGGGCTTGGTGATACTACTTATGAAGGATCGCCTAAAACAAAAAAAGAGTTTCTATGTTGCTTATTACGTTAGGTTCCGCATTGATTTACCAATTTGCAACGGATTCATTTGAGGTTGCAGATCAACCGGCCGGTACTGTGTATTACACAGAGGTTCTCGATGGTCGGCAAAATAGTTATACCCGTAATCATCGTGAACCGGTACAAATTACGCCCGCAGCCGTCGATCAATTTCGAGGCATCGTAAGACAAGCCTATGATTATAGTTGTGGTTCGGCAGCATTAACCACCTTATTAAATGGTTATGCAGGAACAAACCTGACAGAAAAACAAACCATGGATGGTTTACTGCGTTATGGAGAGTACGCACGAATTATCGAAAGACGTAGTTTTTCATTACTTGATATGAAGCGTTTTGTCACGGCGTTGGGCTACTCAAGCGGGGGGTATCGAGCAGAATTGAAAGATTTGATTGCATTAGATAAACCTGTAATTGTGCCGATAGCTTATGCTGGATTTAAGCATTTTGTGGTTTATAAAGGCCATTCTGAAGGTCGGATTTATGTGGCCGATCCTGCGTTAGGTAATATCAGTTTTAATGCCGATCGATTTGCCGAAATTTGGGACAATAATACTTTATTCATGATTGAGTTGGCAGATTATCAACAAACTAAAAATGTTCTGGCATTAAGTGAAAATGATATGCGTCATGTCGATGATGCAACAGTGAATAAATTTGCTTTTGTTAATTTGCAATATCCTGAACATAAATTTGAAAAATTGGCTGATAACGCTGCAACCATGCGCAGAGTGCTGGATGCAGTTCCTAATTCAACGAACTATGGCAATTCAACAGATACATATATGCGTATGTATTACAAGCGTAAATAATCGTATGACATAAAAATTATTGAAATAGGTATGGTAGATGATTGAGATTAAATGGATGAATCGAACAGCTTTGGGATTGAGTATCGGATTGATATTTACGAGTCAGGTCTATGCACAGACACAAGTTGCAGAAAATGAAATTTCTGAAGCTGAGAATGCAACTGTAAATGTGTCATCTACACAAGACAGTTCAGCGGCAAGTACACTGAGCTCGAGTTATCAAGAGGCTGAAAATAAGCAGGTCGTTGACGAAACGCCTTCAATGAATGCTTCTTCAACAGCCTCAGAAGCCTTGCAACAACAAGAAGGTGATGCAACACAAAAGGAGAATTTAGAAGAGGTTTTTACTGCGTCCGAACGTCAATATTCACTTTTGAAAAAAGGTTCCTATTCTGGTACCTATGATCTTGATTATACTTATTACCGGGATACACAGATTGATTTGGCTTTATGTGAAGATACTTCTACAGTATGTCGGTTACATATAGAAGACAATGCCAACCATAACCTGACCAATACCTTTACGCTTCAATATGGGGTACTTGATAATCTGACAATTACAGCATCTGTTCCGCTGGTTGCCAAAACCGATAATATTAAAGATACCTCAACTGCGGGATTGGGTGATATTTCTTTTGGCGCACGCTGGGAACCTTTTCCACTAAAACAGGGGCGTTTACCTCTGATTTTATTTGGTAATGTTTCAACAAAAACAGGTGATAGTCCCTATGAAGTGAATGCAATGAAAGATCTCTCAACAGGTAAGGGATATTACTCAGTTGGTGCTGGGGCAAGTACTCGTAAATACATTGATCCTGTAGTGCTGTTTGCGTCGGTATCTGCAAATTATGGGTTTGAAGAAACTGGATTAAATCAGTTACGTGGTTCTCGCGTTCTAGATTCATTTGATCCAGGCATTAGCGGTGGTTTTGCTTTTGGTTTTGCCTACTCTTTTAACTACGATGTTTCGATGACCATGTCGTATCAACAAAGTTTTAATACGGCATCCGAGTTCCGTTTTACCAGTGGTGAATCTTCAAAACCGGCAGATCAAAGTAGTGCGACTCTAGGGGTTTCACTGGGGGTACGAGTTTCTCCAAAAACGATTGTTAATGGCTCGGTCGGAATTGGTTTAACAGAAGATGCGCCTGATGTCAGTTTGGGATTGTCATTCCCTCTAGACTTTTTGGGTTTTGGGCGTAATACACGCTAAGGAGTGAATCATGAAAGCACTCCCATTACAACCGCTTATTGTCGCCTTAATCTTAACCGGTTTATCCACGACCAGTTTTGCACGTTTGGGGCAAAACTTGGCTGTTGACCTAAAATCTCTAAGTCTTGGCAATGCAGTGACTGCTGACCCACCTGGCGTTGCGGCAATTCATTTTAATCCGGCTGGTTTGACCAAAATTGACGGCATACAAGTTGATTTGCAAGGTATTGTTGCCCATTTTGATGTAAAACGAGAGTGGTCGGCACCGGCTGGCTATAATGTTTTTGGTTATTCTGATGATCCATTGGTCTGTAATGATGAATCCTCAAATCCCTCTAGTCTATGTACAGATTATAAGGGAGCCGTCAGAGGTGATGTTGAATATCCTACTCTGTATGTACCTATATTGAAAAAAATGGTGGATTTAGGTGCAGGAATGCCGATTGTTGCACCTACAGTGGGTGCCGCATATCGTGCGCCTGGCTCTAAAATCACCTATGCCAATGCGATATATGCACCATTAATTGCAGGATTTGGTGCCGAAGACGGTAATCCCGGAAATTATATGGGACAACAAATTGCGATTGAACGTGTCACCTATTTATCACCCTCTGCGGCGTATAAAGTTAACGACAATCTTTCTATCGGTGCGTCGGTTGGACTGTCTTATCAAGCACTGGCACTCAATACAGACATGCGTGCACCAAATGAGCTGGTGGGTGTATTGCGTTTAATTCATGAAGATGTCTGCGCACCATTTCTGGAAAATGGTAATATTGTGACCGATCTTTTGCTATTTGGTATGTGTAATGCACAAAACTCGCTAGGTCCATTTGATCAGCTGGCAAAACTGAATATTGCGCTAGAGCAGAGCGTCTCACCGACCTATAATTTGGGTATTCTTTGGGAACCGACCGATGAGTTTGGCTTTGGTATGGTCTATCAAAGTAGCAGCAAAATGCGTTTAAAAGGTAAATACAACATTCAACCAGGGGATGGTGCCCGTGATTTGGTTTCGGCTTTAAATTCCTCTGTTACCGGTCAAATTTTATCGGCAATCTTGGGTTTTCCAAGCTATATTCCAGAAAACGAAAGTGGATTGGTTTCAATGGATCTGGAGTATCCGCAACATTTTCAGGCCGGCATTAAATATAAATTTATGCCTGATTTACAGCTAAACTTTGATGTGAGCTGGACTGACTATAAAAAATGGAATCAATTCAAAATGGAGTTTGACCGCGCAATCAGTGTACTGAGAGTGGCAAAATTATTAACCAATAATATTACCGATAATTCCCTGACCTTACCTGTAGGATTTCAGTCTGCGTGGACATGGGGGATAGGCATACAATATGATGCAACGGATCGTCTGCAACTTAGAGCAGGGTATGAACCACGATCTTCAGCAATTCCCGATAACAAACGTAATCCAATGATTCCATTGAATAATGCACGGCTAATAGGGTTGGGTTTGACCTATCGGTTTGATGAAGATACCGACATTGATTTAACCATTGCACAGTTACGAAGTAAAGATAATATTCCAGCCAACACCAGTAGTCTTGCCAATCAGACAGGCGTTAATAATGTGATTTATAATCCTTATGCAGGGCTGGATATCAAAACCGATCTTAAAGTGCATCTTTTAGGTCTTACGTACCGTACAAGATGGTAAACCATATGATGTGTAATCGTACTATACTTTGTTCTTTATTGATCAGTGGGTCACTATTTCAGTCAGGCATTGCCCAGCAAACTGAAATGGTGACAATTATTGATCCTGATGGTCGTCCGATGATTGTGCCACGTCCGATTGAGGCAACGCCAAAGGTTAAACAAGAGAAAATTGACCAAGACGTCTCTAAAGAAGGTTTTTTTTCTTTCTTTAAGTCTAAAAAAGAAAAAACTAAAGTAAAAATTGTTGAAAATAATGAAAAGGTTAGTGCTCAGAAAAGCAACACTGCAACCATACCCGTTACAGCTGTAATTGAACAACCTATCGTGGAAACAAAAGTATTGGATGCTGTGTCTCCAACGCCTGATCCAATACCTGTCCAGAAGATCCGTTCAGATTCTAATACCTTACAGCAGGTCGGGACGGAATCTATTACTAACACATCGGAGGTGGTGAATACGGTACCAACGGCCAATCAAGAAACAAGTAATTTACCGTATCGTATCATTGATGGTGAAAAATATTACGAATCTGAATATCTGGAATCTATGGAGTTCAATGTAGATCACAAAAAAAGATTTTATCAAATTCCCAATGTTGCGGGTGGGGCAAGCTGGGATGTGCTGGAAAGAGAAAAAGGCGTAGACATGTCCCTATTTCAGTCCGTTGTGACACAAAAAAAAGCCAGTAATGCTGCGGTGGCATTGGGTCTTTATTATAAGGTTTTATCAAAAGATGAAATCTCTCAAGTTTTACCAATTCAATGTGTGGATCAAAAAGTACAAGCAAAAGCTAAAAAATTATTGTCGGATAAACCTCTATCATTGTGGCCCCGTGCACCTTTGCATGATCACTTTGACTATCAATTGATTGCATTGGAAGATACGATTCAAAATTTTAAAATCACCTCTTATGGCAGTAATCAGGTTGATCCTACTTATTATTGGCCCATGGCAATTTTCTTGGATCGCGATGGCTGTCTAATTGAAGGTGCGAGTGCATTTTTCTCAACAGCTTATCCATCCACTATGTTACAAAATGCATCTATCGAAGGTGTTATACATGTGCCGAATCAGAGCAAATTTGTTTTACTGACTGCGCTTGAGCAGGCGGTGGACGTGCCAACATTGAAGTTAAGTAATCAGGGACAAATCAAACTTACTGTTTTACATTAAGTTTTTAGTCATTAAGGAAGAGTGATAAAGAATGAATAAATTTATTTTACCGTTTACTGTTTCTACATTGTGCTTGATGCTGACAGCATGTGGCGGTGGGAGCAATAATATCAATGAAAATCCAACAGTAAAGCCAGAGGATACAACAGCTGTAGGCTGTAAAATTTCCAGCACAAGTGCGTCATGTTTTCCATTTATGCTTGAGTATCCGATTGCCGGTATTCAATATACCTGTAGTAGTGATACGGTAAATACCTTTAAAACACAGGTAGATGAAAATATTGTCATAGGTGGATGTGATAAGAACGATACAGTCACATTTTTCTTAAATGCCAATAATAATGCCCGTGTAGAACTGGGCAGTGTAAAACTGTCTAATCTAGGGCGGACGAGTACTAATGTTAGTCCGGTACATTTGACTCTGCTTGATATGGCAGAAGGCTTAACCGGGCAAGCTGCTACTTCACTTGAACAAAATGATGCGACTGTTAAAGTGGCATTAGAGTTGATTAAAATTTTTCAGGCGATTGGCAATCAAAAAAACAATAGTAATGTGATCGGTGATGTTCAACTGATTACTTTAACGTCTACCAGTTTGGAAGGTTTGTCTGATATTACCCAAAAAGTCGATCTTACTGCATATCAGAATGGACAATATGCAGCAATCCTTAAACCCTGGATTGATGTCGCCCAAATTTCTGATACAGAAGCGCTGGCGGTATTAAAGCAGGCTATTCATATGACTTTAAGCGCAGTGTATCAGGCCGAACCTCCTATTTTAGCAGGGGTAATGGACGGCATGACTGGTTATGCGGGCAGTGGCGATAACCAGAATACTTTATTGGGAACCTTCTTCTTGATGTCGGATCGTCAAGGCTATACGCATGGTTATGGTATTCAGTGGCGTGGTAAGCCGACGCTCACTTCAGAAACCATTGCCAGTGCAATTGATTTAATTAGAAAAGTTAATCCTATATTTATGTATGCTAGTAGTCAGCAAAATTGGATTAGTCCGATCAGTGATCGTATTGCTACAGTAGATAAATTTAAGTTTGTAACCTCAAACAATGAAAGTTTATTTATTAATCAGGGGCGTTTAATTAATGATTTGGTGGCTGCCGGTTCAGAAAATTATTATAAATATATTACTGGTGAGCAAACTGTACCTGCGAATGATCTAGTAAAATGGACCATGAATACAGGCAGTGAAAATTATGCTGGTGGTGTGGATATTATTAAGGCATACCCGATTTCCTATCTCGATCGCCGAGTATTTAGATCCAGCACCAATATTAATTCAGGTGAAAAGTATTATTTTCCTTTATATGCCACATTACGCTTTAAAGGAAGCAATACGCAAACGTTTAAAGATGTGGACTTGGGCATCGTTATTGATGAGTTTGGTGATATCCGTACCGATATCAAAGCAGGTGCAACCGACACAGATATGTCTGGGCAGTGTGGAACGGTTGATTCTGGACAGCTTAATTTGACTGATAATTATGGTGTGACACAATATCGCATTGGTACTTTAACTGCAACCAACTATCAACCCGATCAAAATGATTTGTCAACTTCATTGCGCATCATTCTGGCAGGTTCACATTTTGGTACACTTGAAGGGATTGTTTTGGGCATATCTGGTACCGTGTTGCATTCTGAGGATTCTACGACCCTTCCAACTACCACAGTCGATACAGGCGGTGCCAAAATTAATTTATATAGTTTGTTAAATAATGCCAATGGTAATATTAATTTGACTAACCAAAGTAATAGCACAGCGCAATGGGTCAATATTTATAACTATTATAAGGCGATTTATGCTCAAGCTGCCGAAAATCCCATCTTAACCGATAAAGAAAAAGATCAGATCACACATACCGAGGGTACAGTGAGTATTAGTTTAGCCAGTTGTTATGCGCGTGGACAAGTAAAATCATGATATGTGGATAGATTGTCCTTATTCTATCAATCATTATATCTGTATATCGCTTGATGAAATTGTGATGTGTTGATCAAGTAGACTGTCTAGTCCTGAAATAAGTTGACACTGATTTCAACTATAAAACGCCTGATGAACCTCATTGGGCGTTTTGTATTTTAAGGCAAAGTGAGGTCGC
>NZ_OANT01000018.1 GCF_900096995.1 Acinetobacter puyangensis | reverse complement strand
TGTCGATCATGTTGCTTCAGTTTAAGATTTAAAGGATACAAGACTATGCCAATTGCACAATTAAAAAATGTTGCATTGAATTATGAAACTTTTGGGGATCATGCTAAGCCTGCACTGATTTTCTCCAATTCGCTTGGCACTAATTACCGTATGTGGCAGGCACAATATGAAGTACTACAGCAATATTATTTTATCATCTGCTATGATACACGTGGTCATGGTGCATCTTCGACACCAAAACCTCCCTATGCGCTTGCAGATTTGGGGCAGGATGTAATCGATCTACTGGATCATTTAAAAATAGAAAAAGCTTTCTTTTGTGGCATTTCGATGGGTGGATTGACAGGTCAGTGGCTTGCCATCCAACACCCAGAACGTTTTCACCGTGTTATGGTCTGTAATACCGCTGCAAAGATCGGACAGCAACAGGCATGGCAAGATCGTGCCGCACTGGTGCGTGAACAGGGGCTGCGTCCGATTGCATCCACCGCAGCATCACGTTGGTTTACCGAGTCCTTTATTCAGAGCAATGCAGGCATGGTACAGCGTTTAGCCAATGACTTGGAAGCTGGCAGCATCGAAGGTTATGCCAATTGTTGTGAGGCTTTGGCCAAGGCAGACCTTAGGGCACAGTTGAAGGAGATTGGTATCCCTATAATGATTGTGGTAGGAACACAGGATCCTGTAACCACAGTTACCGATGGTGAATATATGCAGCAGCAGATTGCAGATGCAACTTTGTTAGAAATTGCCGCATCACATATTTCCAATATTGAGCAGCCTGAGCAGTTTAATCAGTTTATTCAAAATTTGTTCCAATTATAGTGAAATTTAATGAGGCTGGATAATTTGTTTATGATAGTCTAATAATCTTAAAGTTTTATTGCAGCCAAAGCAATATCTTCATTGCTGCAATTGTAAATATATTGTCTATTCATTGCTCATCTTAAATAGATACCAACCGCTGTTGTATTTAATTTCATGTTTGATTTCTAGAAAAATCAAGATTATATCCCTAGTTGTATATGTGACGTATATTTTATTTCGTCAATGATTGATGAGAGAAGCTGTACCCGTCAGCTATTTGAAAAATAGTTAATTGCTTTTGGAGAACATTTATTCCTCATCGTTCCAATGCAATTTTATGGGAAGAAAATAAAATCGGGACTGAACTGTACTAGGTTTATTGGAAAATACTTTTCTTTAGAGAGTACCTCGATGACGAAATGAAAATATACTTTTGAATTTATAACCTAATTTGCTAAAACTACTTCTTGTAATAATATTTAAGTTCTCAGACTTCAAAATTTCTATAATGTAATATCTTTATAAATACATTATATTGTGTTTTAATTATAAAAAAATTCACATAAGCCCCAATATTATGGATTTATTTTTTAAAAGTTCAAATGAAGTCGTAAAGTTACTTTGCGACCGTTTGAGGAAAGAACGCCTAAATCAGCAAATGACGCAGGCTGAAGTCGCCCAACGTGCTGGGGTTGGTGTAAATACGGTTTCAAATCTGGAAGCCGGCAAAAATGTATCTTTTGAAAATTTGGTGAAGATTGCCATGGTACTTGGACGGCTTAAAGAATTAGAACAACTGTTTCAGCCGAAATTAGAAAGCATAGATGACATTATTCACTACGAAAAAAATTCTAGTCGTCAGCGCATTAAAAGGAAATCCAATGATGTTGAATAAAATTGCAGTTTACTATAATGGCTGGGGTGAATATTGGCATTGGGAGACATTGGTCTTATCAACAGCAATTACAGGTCGACCTCTGATTATTTTTGAATATAGTGAAGAGGCGAAAAAAAGGAAATTAGAACTATCAAGTTATACATTACCATTAAACGGAGCAAAGCTTCGGAAAGATTTCCCAGCACATCAGATGGGTTTGCCAGCACCAGTATATGATGCATTACCAGACGGCTGGGGGATGCTACTGATGGATCGATTATTCAAACAACGAGGATTGAATCCAGCACGAATTGGACCATTAGAACGTTTAACATACATTGGGAATAACGCAATGGGAGCAATGTCATTTGAACCCATTGCTTCTGATTTAATAGCTTTACACGACGATATTCCCATAGATCAACTTGCTCAAGAGGTTCAGGAAGTACTTCATGGTGAAGGTGGACAATTCTTGCAGCAATTGATATTAATGGGAGGATCACCACAAGGTGCAAGACCAAAAGCGCTGATTTATAAAGATCCTATCACGTTGTCTTTTTCCACAGTTGCTTCATCTCGTTCAGAAGCATGGCTAGTTAAGTTTCCTGCAAAACAAGAGCACCCAGAAGTTTGTGCAGTTGAAGCTGCCTATGCTGAATGTTTAAATCAATGTGGGATCAATACACCTGAGATCTCATATTTTGATCTACTCAATGGTCAAGCTGCTTTTGCGAGTATGCTGGTCAAATCACCAGTGACACACTCGCTTATATCCAATCAAGAATTAATCAAAATATATCTTGCTTAAAATAATTAAAGTGAGTAATAAGCAAAGCTTCAAGCATAATTACCTTAGCTGTAGGTGAGGTATTAAACAGATGGACCACAAAATAGAATAATAATAAAAGTTATAAATCAATTGTTTACTTTCAGAATTTTTTATAAAAACACCAATGTAACTAAAGCTAATTGTTTATTAATGTACCAATGATATTCATGAAATCGCACATAAAAAATGGCAGTAAAGGCGTCATTTTTGTGCTTATTTTCAAGATATCAGCCATCTTAAATTACATAGCAGAGGAAGTAAAATAACGTTATAATCACTATTATTTATTCGTAACGAGATACGAAGTGACTACTCTAAATAAACTTAAGAAATTGATTATTAAGAGTATTTACAGCACTATAGTGAATTCATATGCCATTGAAACTGAGGCATCAGTACAAACTATAGAAATGCGTATCAAAGAAAGTAATCACAAATATTGCCATTTATCATTTGCTCATTAATATGCTGAACTCAACGAATTTTTCTCAACAAATAAATGCTCGTTATCAAATCATTTTTGAAACACTCACCAAAGCAATTAAAGACCAAACTATACCGACTGGAACTGTGCTATTAGAAGCACCACTGTCAAAAATATTTAATACAAGTCGAGTCCCTGTTCGGCACGCACTACAACTTTTATCAGATCAACACCTTATTTCTCGCTTTGATGGTCGAGGTTATCTTGTCAATCCTAAGCAAGAATATACCAAACCAATTAGATTAAATATCACTAAAGAATTATTAGGCATTCCTGATAATGAAGAAATTATTGATACACGCTTATTAAGCGAAAAAATATATGAGGAACTTTATCAATATATTTCACAGATTATCCTGCATGGCCATTACCGACTGGATGAGCAACGTGCGGCTGAACACTTTAACATTAGCCGAAGTGTCGTTCGAGAAGCTTTAAAAAATCTTCATTTACAAGGGCTCGTCGAAAAAGAACCCTATGGAGATTGGCTAGCTGGCCCATTATCAGCACAAAGTGTCAGTGAAAACTATGAACTTCGGTTAATTTTAGAACCCATTGCATTACGCAATAATATTCATCAGGTATCCAGTAATGACTTAAAAAAAATGTCTGAGCGTATTCTTTTTGCCCAGCAAAATATTAAAGATATGGATAAACAAATTATTAAACAGATTGAACACGATCTACATCACACGCTGTGTAATATAGAATGGCAAAATCAGAAAATGGCACATATTATGTACAATGCACAAAGTTCGATTCTGATTAGTCAGGTATTACATGAGGCTATCCATGTCAACGATTATCATTTTATGCTGGCAGAACATCAGGCTGTCATCGATGCATTACTGTATGGGTCTTTAGAATCTGCTATTCAAAATCTGGAAAAGCATCTTATCAACGCAAAAAAACGTTCTGTGGATTATTTAAAAGTGTTCTCAATTATTCCAGAACCCCATCTTCCGCCCTATCTGGAACGCGTATCCTAAAGTTAAAATTTTAACTGTCTAATAATGCTTTCCATTTCCGTACCAGATAGTTATGTTCATCCATAACAGAATTCCAGACCCCAATATGCCCCATACGCTCCATATATGAACCACCTTCTCTTAACATTCCTTTGGAAATCAAGGGTTGATCATTAATTCCACATAAAATTTCCTGTGCGGGTTTGCCCATATACCAAAAATCCCATTCTGCCTCTGTCATATATTCTCTGGCACGTAGAGGATTGGAAATGTATAAGCCTTGCCTTGCCATCATTGCACCAGCCCAGCCCTCTAACCACCAGTTTAGATAGCGATAAGCTACATCTTTGATTTCATCGGACACATCTCTGGACAATGCCAGTCCACCAAACCATGCACGATATCCTTCCTTCGGATTGGCAATTTTGAAGTTATTATTATGTTGCAGCAATTTGATTAAGGTCGGATACCATAAGCTTGCGATATATACATCTTTACTGGAAATCAATTGATAAGCATGTTCATCGTCAGACCAAAAATCCTTAAAATGATTAGTCCGCTTTAACTCCCATAATAAAGCAGTTAATAGGTCAATTTCTTGTAAGCTCAGATTACCTAAATCGGAAAATTGCAATTGTTTGCTGGCCTGAACCGCCATGGCTAAATCCAGTGCCCCAATCGCCGCATCATTTTGTACCGCAACAGAGCCGTGCCAATCTTTATCCAGTAACCAAGCCCAACTCTCGGGTTGATTTTTCAGGCGATCTGGTAAAGATTTAGGAAAATAAATAAAGCTATCTACATTATGCGTTAATGGTAGCATGGTAATAAATGGTGTTTCATTGCTGCCTAAAGTACCATCTTGCTGTACATACAATCTTTGACTCGGTACTCCACCTTGTGCCAGTGGCCGATCTGAAAATAAAGTGCCTTTTTTAGCTAAATCATTAATTTCATTCCAGCGCTGAATTTTCGCCGTCTCTATGGGCTGAATGGATTTTACTGGCCAGACAAAATCAATATTGTGAAACCATTGATCATATAAATCATATTGTTCCGGATGCAATACTGCAATTCTTTGTACAGTTTGAGGGTCGTAGATTTGATACTCAATATGGATACCGAGGTCCTGTTCTGCTTTGACACGAATCTTTTCGATTAAAGTCACTGAAGTACCTAAGATTCGAAGCGTCGGGACTTTTGAAGTCATAAAAAAACCTTAATTAAATTGTATTTTTAAGTATTACAACAGCAAAATGACAATGAAGTAGGAAAAAACTTTAAGTGGTGAACCATTCAATCCTCGGCTTTAAAGCTTTCTCCCTACTTGTTTAACACTTAAAAGTTCATGTTGAATTTTACACCAGCCACCCAGGCATTGCCACTTTCCGAATTAGCGCCAATATTTTTTACATATTGTAAATTAGGCCGAATTTTTAGCCAATTTGTTGCCTGAACCCCATAGTACAATTCGGCATTGAGTTCATCATCCAATTCTGGTGCCAGATCACTATCAACTGCAATACGTGAAATACCCAGCCCAATTTCATCCTTTGGCCGATTATCTGCCAGACCTTTATATACCAGCGCAATATTTTCTGCATCTTGAAAAATACTGGTTTTATTATCATATAAGGCAATTTGCCCCATTATACTAAGCCCACGATTGGCATCATTCGCATGTGTCGTAAGTTGTTGTTTTGCGGAAATCCAGACGCCATATTTATGTTCATTTTCAGAATACCCTGTTTGAACATTGTTGGTATCAACCGTACTATAGTAATAACCTATACGATATTCTCCTGGCAAATGTTGCGGGGTTAATGTCGGCGTCCAGATCAGTTCAACAGGAATAATCGCCCCTTTCGAACCATCAGTACTCAGGTTAAAACCTTTACTACGTTTCAAGTTTTCTGGATTAACCTCATAGGCACCGATCTGTGCGGCCAATTCAGGTGAAAAATTCCATTTAACCCGTGCCGCCCATTGACTGACAGGACCATTAAACCATTGATCACCCGACCAATGTCCAATTTGCCCACCACATAAAGCCAAGTTCTGAAATTCACAATCAAAACTTGCAAAGTCCTCACTCTGACCAAAACGACCCAGTTTGACATCAAGTTGATTATTCATAAAAGTTTTTTTGATCCACATATCTGTCAGACGCCAAGTCTGACCACGACCATATACTTCTTGTACCTGACTAATATGTGTAGATAGCGCATTGGATTTATTCTCTATCTGGTTACCATCCCGTTTAGTGATATTGATGTAAGCCTGAGTGTTATCCCAATTTAAAATTTTGGCCAAATCAAAACTACCGGAAAAATTCCACTGATCTGCATAAGCTGCGTCTTTATCTGAATCAACAGAAGTATCCAGCAAGGTTGCAGCTTGCCCACTATAAGCTATTGAAAAATCGTAACCTTGTTCAACCAAGGCACTACGCTTACCGGACCAATCCCCCAACATCCAGAGACTTTGTGCATCAAAGGCCTGATTAGCGAAGATTGATGTCGTGGCACTTAGCGTCAATACCAGCATTGAACCTGTGAATATATGTTTACCCATTCTACTACCTGCTTTAAAATTTAAAAATGATTAGAAATTGATGACATCGTTCAAATTAATCCACATTAATGACTTTTCACCTCTACGCTCTCTAAAATAAAAACTTATTAAAAATCAATTTAAAATTTCTATTTTTTGATTTTTAATAAATCCTGAACTGTTAAATTACGCACACATAGCTCCTATTCCGTATGTTGTTAAATACAGAATTCTGAATTTTCAATCCGTTAACTTGCCAGTTTTTGCATAAATAGCTGAAACGAACGTTGTACCTGTTGCACATCAAGATGACGGGCAATCACGACTATTTTGGAGGTTTGCGCTTGCCAAGACCAAGCTTCCAAATGCTCAGGTGGATACAGACAATGCTGTACCCCCTGAATTAATACAGGTTGCTCGAAACCTGCTAGTTTTAAAATTCCTTTTATTCTAAGGAGTTGTTCTCCATACTTATTGAGTAATAAATTGAGCCAGACACCAAAGACTAGCCCATCAATCTCTCCTTCAAATTCAATTACACACGTCTGGGTTAAATCATGCTTTGCCTTATCCATAGGTTTAAAAAAAACAGCAGAATTTAAATTTTGGCGATGAAGTAACTGCTCTTCAAAAAGATTAGCAATACAGTAAACATCCTGCACATTTTTAATTACTATCTCAGAGTGAAGTTGCTGAATTTTATCCTTTACTGCGAGTTGTATGCTGTCAACAACCCGGTCGCATTTACTCAATAAAATCTGATCAGCGGCCACAATTTGTGTCAGCCACTCAGGATGTAGTTGCGATTGTTGGATAGCATTTTCAGTATCTACAACGGTAGTTAAACCGTGAAGATAAAAACGGCTCTTAAGATGCGTATCCTGCTGAATGGTCGCCAGAATTGAAGCAGGATTTGCCAGTCCTGTAGTTTCAATCAAGACCCTACTAAAAATTGGTATTACCCCTTGGGCTTGCTTGTTCAGCATATCTAATAAGGTTGTTTTTAAACTGTCCAAGACCGTACAACACATACAACCACTCGGTAATAAAAAAGTATTGTCTGCAACTGTTTGTACCAGTAAATTATCAATACCGATTTCACCCAGTTCATTAATCAGTACAAGTGTGTTTTGTGCATCACCTTCTAGTAACAGACGTTTAATCAGTGTAGTTTTACCACTGCCCAAAAATCCTGTCACAATATGTACCGGAATACTCATCATAGACACTCCAAATAGGACAAAATATTTGGGCTTAATACGTCTAACTTTTCGCCTGCCATATTTTCAATTTCCAGTAGTAATGCCATAAAACCATTGGCCATACTGCTTTTTCCGGTTGCAGTTTGCACAATATAATTGGTGCCATGAAAATCAGAAATTGTTAGCCGTTGTGATGCGGTCAGTAGATTTAAAATTTTAATGCGTCTTAATCTTTCCTGCCGTTTCGGTAACGTTGAAGCAAGAGCATCTGTCCAGTCTGGTGTTTCACCAATCACGCCACATAATCCACACATCGTACTATCCTTAATTAGGGCATAACATCGCCACTATTTGGTCCTAAGGTTTGCCCCACAAATAAATTACCACCCGGTTCAGAAGCCAATAATATAGCAACAGGTGCCACTTCTTCGGCGGTACCGAAGCGGCCTAAAGGCAATTCTTTGGCTTTATCCACTTTCCATTGTTCACTGATTCCCTCAACCAACGGTGTCATAATTGGTCCCGGTGCAATTACATTCACTAATACATTATGTTTAGCGACTTCCTGAGCGAGGGATTTAGTAAAGCCAATTACACCTGCTTTTGCAGCGCAATAATGCGTGAGTTCAACACCGCCTTTAATGCCTAGTTGAGAAGAGATATTAATAATTCTTCCCCATTGTTGTTCAATCATGTGCGGTAGAGCCCGTTGACTGGTGAGAAAGACACTAGTCAAATCAATTCGCAACATGTCTTCCCACATTTTTTGGCTTAAATCGACACAAGGAGCTTGTGTCAGAATGCCGGCATTATTGACCAGTACATCGATTCCACCATAATATTCAATACATAAATCAATAGTTTGATTGGCACCTTCAGAATAACTAATATCAGTCACAATAGTGTTCACATGAGAAGTGAATTGACGACAATGTTCTGCACTTATTTCCAGTTGCTGTTGATTTAAATCACTGAGTAACAGTGAGCTACCCTGTTTAGCAAAGGCTAAGGCAATTGCAGCACCAATACCGCTTGCTGCGCCGGTGATCACCACACGACATTCATTTAACTGTTTCATTTTAAATCCTTTCTGATTATACGTCCGCACCATCTTGGGTGCAGACATCTAAACGTAATCTCTTAATCAGGCCAGCGCACGGTCAGCCCACCATCTACAATAATGCTTTGCCCAGTGATATAACTGGCCTCATCACTGGTCAAAAACCGGATGAGTTTTGCCACTTCATCTGGACGTCCAACCCGACCGAGTGGAATTTTTTTGCCTGCTTCGGCCAAACCTTGTGGACCTAAAGAATTTTTTTCATCTAAAGACTGAGGTGTTTCAATTAAACCGGGAATAACCGCATTACAGCGGATACCTTTAACGGCCAATTCAACCGCCAAAGAACGGCATAAACCCGGTACGCCAGATTTTGCAGCCGCATAATGGCTATGTTCCTGCCAACCATATACGCCGCCGGCAATCGAAGAAATTGCAACCATTGCGCCTTGAGCTACCATATATTTACTTGCTGCTCTAAAGGTTCGCATTACGCCCGTTAAATCGACATTAATCAGTTCATTCCATGCATCATCTGTCATCTCCAGTAAAGATGATTGACGTAGTAAACCAGCATTGGCAATTGCATAATCGAGCCGACCAAAATGGTCAATTGCAGCTTTTACACCAAATTCTACAGATTGATAATCAGCAACATCGACAGGTACCATGATGCATTCGCCACCTGCTTGTTTTACCAGCTCTTCTGTTAGTTTCGGATCATGTGGATCTTTTTCGAAATAACCACCTACTACACGTACATTATGCTTGGCATAAACCACAGCCAATGCCTGACCTATACCACTTGCAGCACCGGTAATAAATGCAACAGGATTTTGATTCATCATGTTTTTTCCTTATTTCACGTCTTCTGGATTGACATGGCGAGCAGCAAGCATCACCAAACCAGATAAAAAGCATGGTAAAGCACCAAACCAAAGTGCTGCACTTGCCCACTCTCCACCACTGGTTAATACACTGGTAATACCTACACCAGCTAGAATTGCTCCAATTGGTCCCATAGCATGTACAATCGCACCGCCGGTTGCACGAATACTGGTTGGGAAAGATTCCCCCATAAAGAACAACATGGCAGAATAAGGCCCAGTTAAAAAGAATAAGCCCACACTATAAAGTGCCACCACAGTCACTAAATCATGTGACGCCACAACCATGGCGTAAAATGCTATACCACCACACATCCAGCCAATCGCAACAGTATTTCTACGGCCTATGCGATCACCTAACCAACCATGAACCAGATAGCCGATAAATCCAACCAGGTTAGATAAGATCAGAATAATTAATGAGTTTTGGAATGATAAATGATGGACATTCACGATCACTGAAGTACCCAATACACTAAATACCTGAATTGCAGACCAGTTAAGTAGAATGGCCAAACTCAAAATTAGCGTTGGTCGTAATGCTTTACCTTGAAAGGCAGCCTTTACACCAGTTTTTTGATGCTCTTCATGATCAAGATGATATTCTGCGGCGAGTGCATTTGCTTGTTCAATTTGCCCAGCTTTTTTTAACTCCGAGATTCTTCTGATAATCTGAAATTGTGGACTTTCTTTAAGTTTTCTTGCCAGAATTGCAATAATAAATGCTGGAATTGCCGCAAAAATAAAACAACCTTGCCAGCCAATATGGGGTAGTAAAATTGCAGTTAATGCCGCAGCGGCCAATGCACCAACTGGCCAACCACTTTGTACCAGTGAATAAATGAAGCCTTTACGTTTTTTAAATTTCTCGTCCTTGGAGGTAGCATACATTTCAGTCAGATAAGTCGCATTCACACCTTCTTCAGCATAACCCAGTCCCGCAACCGAACGAATAATTGTTAAAGGACCTTTACCCCATCCAGCACCGACCGCTGTCATCGCTGAACTAATTGCTGTACCCGTCATAGTAAAGATAATACCTTTACGGCGACCGATCCTATCGACAATCGGGCCAATCGCAAAAGCAATAACCGCACCGCCCACAGCAATCCATGTCGCCAAACTTGCTTGTTCAGCCTCGTTCCAATTGAAATGTCCTCCCATTACCGGGAGTAACGTTCCAAATAAAATAAAATCATATACTGCGAATACCCATGCAAAAAAAGCAATCCAAGAAGCATAATTAATATCCTTCTGGCTAATGACATCAGGTTGCCAAACACCATTGCTTTTTTGGGTAGGTGATTCGTTGTTATTACTACCAGAATTTATATCAATATTTTCAGTCATGGTCATGTTCCTTTAATTTAAAGCCGACATTAACCAGCACGAGGAAAACGTTTGGCAAAATCAGTTGCGATTTCATCCATCATTACAAACTTCACACCTTCATGTGACTGAAAATGTTCAATTAAACGCTCTAACATCAATAACACTTGTGGACGCCCAGAAACATCTGGATGAATTGTGATTGGAAATACTGCATAATCCATTTCACGATAAACCCAATCAAATTGATCTTTCCACATTTGCTCAATATCACGTGGATTGACAAAACCATGACTATTCGGTGATTTTTTGATAAACATCATTGGAGGTAAATCATCCAAATACCAGTTTGCTGGAATTTCAATGAGATCCGTTTCTGTACCCCGTACCAAAGGTTTCATCCATGTATCTGGATGTTGGCTATAATCAATTTTGGTCCATGAATCACCGACTCTTACGTAATATGGCGTAAAGTCGTTATGCATCAGACTATGATCATATTTAATGCCTTTTTTAAGCAAAAGTTCATTCGTAACATTACTGAACTCCCACCAAGGTGCAACATAACCTGTGGGGCGTTTTCCTGATAATTGCGTGATTAATTCAATCGCCTTATCCAGCACAGCCTCTTCCTGTTCAGGTGTCATTGCTATTGGATTTTCATGACTATAACCATGCATACCAATTTCATGACCTGCATCGACTACGGCTTTCATCTGCTCAGGAAATGTTTCAACAGAATGCCCTGGAATAAACCACGTGGTTTTGATTTGATATTTTTCAAATAATTTCAATAAACGTAATGCACCAACTTCTCCAGCAAATAAGCCACGAGAAATATCATCTGGCGAATCATCACCGCCATATGAACCTAACCAACCAGCCACAGCATCTACATCAACACCAATAGAAACTAAAATTTCTTTAGCCATGAGATCATCCTTTTTGAAGTACACGTAAATAAATTAAAATGGAGTTACTTGTTGAATGAACCAGCAAGTACCTGTTCTACAGCGAGTGCTGCGTGCAAAACTTTTTGATCCTGATTACACGTTCCAGAAATCAATAGTGCAGTTGGTAAACCATATTCATCCGAACCATTGGGTAGAGTTAAACATGGCATATCCAGAAAACTTCCCGGCATAGTGAGCCTTAAAGTTTTCATATTGGTTTGAAAAAATAGCGTTTCATCCTGCTCAAGCGGTGCACGTTGAGGTGCGGTATGAGCAACCGTTGGGGAAAGTAAAAAACCATCGCAAAGTTCTTGTGAAATTAATTGCTTTAAAGATCGTGCAATTTGATATAAACCGATTTGTACTGATGCTGGCAGGTGTCTTGCCGTTTCCAGACGAGAACGAACTCTTGAATCCAATTGCGTTGCGGCATCACTATTTAATAAATCCTCATGTAAGGTAAATGCTTCGGCTGCACCTAGCCATTTACCAGAATCAATTAAACTCAGCGTTTTATGAATTGCGGTGATACGTTGGTATTGAATACATGCTCCAGCCTGTGCCAGACGCTCGATGGCGTATAGAAAATTATTTTTTACTGCGATTGTGATGGCAGGATCTTGCAAAAGATCAAGATCGACATAAAACTTAAGTTGTTGGAATAATGAATATTTGGGTAACTGTACATTTGCTTGTCCATGTAATAGACAGTCCAATACATAACAATCACGAACACTTCTAGCCAATGGTCCTAGCGTATCCAAAGAGCTGGCTAGAGGAAAAACACCTTCTTTCGAATATCTTGCACAACTACTACGATAGCCAACCAGACCATTAAAGGCAGAAGGGATTCGGATTGACCCTGCTGTATCAGTTCCCATAGATATTTTGACAATATCTTGCCCAACTGCTACCGCAGAACCAGAAGAAGAGCCTCCTGGAATACATTTTGGCTCGACAACATTGGCCGGCGTACCAAAATGTGGATTTAAACCTAACCCTGAATAGGCAAACTCAGTCAGATTGGTTTTGCCAATGTTTATCATACCCATTCGTGTTAACGCAGACACAACCTCTGCATCATGTTGAGCTGGAGAATGATGCTTAAATACTTTTGACCCAGCTGTAGTCACCAAGCCTGCGACATCGATTAAATCTTTCCATGCAATTGCGACCCCATCAAAACTGGAAAGCGGACAAGCATTTTCCCAGCGTTCTGTCGATGCTTTCGCTTCTCTAAAAGCACGATCTAAACTTTGTGAGATAAATACCGATTGCACTGAATCCATTTTCATAATTGACTTTTCAAGTTCAATTAAAGGCGTAGTACTACCATCAGCAAATAGTTTTACTAACTCAAAAGCATCTACCGTCATAACCAGTCACCATAAATGTATATTTATTTAAAGATACATTTAATGTTTTAGCATATAACGTGCCAAAATCTAATTAGACCAAAGTATGTACTTATTTTTAATAATAAAAATAATTATTTATTAAATTATATGTTAATTATCATTATGATAAGTTGATAATGTATTTTTATAAAAATGTACTATAAAAATGCATAATTCTATAAATGCACTATTTAAGTACATATAATTTTTTGGAATTATAAAAAATTTATATGCTATAAGGTATTGAAAAGATTTAATTACTAATCAATTAATATACAGTTTTTTTGTTTGATGAAAGTGCACGGGATCTTTGGAGATTAAAACGCTGCTGATAAAAAGTTGGAGGGATCCAAGGTAAAAAACTATCATCAGTGGCTCAGTCAAGCATTTCTGAAGCAATGAGAGTCTGATAAGCATGTCGTGATGCGCTGAATTTCACATCAAACCTTTGCAATATGGACAGAAGATGTCGGTAATGATGAGATAAGATTTTTATTTCGATACTGTCTTGCGCCAATAAATACCAGCTTACTTAACAAATGAAATATTTTTTTAGTTAGTTTTTTAGTCAAGCAATAAATTGCTACCAAGTCCTGCCCATTTACATGTATTTAAGTTATCCAGTATGACGTATAAGCATTAAGCGTCTGCTGGATTTTTTCCATATTTAAAATTATAAAATGTAGGTGACTTTTGTTGAATTTTAAAAGAGTCAAAGTGACCAAGATTTACCGTATAGATGAGCTTTAAATTTTAAAATATACATTAAAAATTATAAGTTATTGAAATAAAGTAATTTATTTTAATGTAATTTAGCACCTTTTAAAGTAAAAATGTAGGTGACTATTGCCAAGGTTGGGGTCGCGAGTTCGAGTCTCGTTTCCCGCTCCAAATTCTTAAAAGACCTTATCATTTGATAAGGTCTTTTTTTATATGTCTTTTTATAAATAGAATATATATTTTAATATGGTAATTTCTTGTGAGCGTTTAATTATTTATATTTTATCTGGTACCTACTACCAATATTTCTGTAAAAAACGTGATGAATAGCCGAATCTAAGTAAATAACTTTCAACCGAATCAGCCTTTAGAAGATGACGTCATCACATCATTGGTTGATTTGGCGACCCAGAAAACCATTATCTATAGCGGGAATTGTACAATATAATATGCGGTATGTGCCACACTGGGTACAGAACGTCAATTGACTGAATTATGGTTAAGTAACATCGAGCAGTTCAAACTATTATTGTAAGATGATAGCTTGACGACTGAGGCGATTGCCAAAATCATGAAGGACAGTGTCAGTTGTGATGCTCTCAGGAATTAAAAAGTACAGCTTCCGAGTGTAAATAAGTTGCCAGTGCAGATGTGAGATTTATGATTTTGCAGTGCTGTAAGGCACATTGTGCACTGGCAACCCTAGTGTAATTATGAGTATCTGGATCAACTGCTTATCAATTATTGAGTCGCTAAGCGGCTATAGTATATACAAGCCATTGAGGATTATACAAATTGGATCGTCGCTATTGTTCTATACTTTTACGCTGTATAGGGATCACTGGACTGATTGGTCTAGTCAGTGCTTGTCAGCCGCCAGTGTCGGGTGAGGCTGTTGGCATCCAGTATCCAATGGTGTATATGCAGTTGTCGCAACAGGAATTACCATTACAATTGGGCATCCCTGTAGAGGGTGTCACAGCGCGCCAGATTCAGGATACATGGGGTGCAGCGCGTAGCGAAGGACGAACCCATCAAGGGGTGGATATCTTTGCCAAACGTGGTACACCTGTGCTCAGTAGCACAGTGGGCATTGTCAGCCAGATCGGTACTAATAATTTGGGTGGTAAAGTGGTGTGGGTGCTGGGACCAAACTTAAGCCGACATTATTATGCACACCTTGATAATTATGCGGAAAATATTGCTGAAGGAGATTGGGTTGATGTGGGGGAGGTGATTGGCTATGTCGGTAATACTGGCAATGCCCAATCGACACCGCCACATTTACATTATGGCATTTATCTTTCTGGGCAAGGGGCGGTCAATCCCTATCCTTATCTTAAGTTTACACAGACTTCAAAATCGACGGATATTCATAATTCCAACGATTTTTCGGAGAGCTAAATGGCTCTGTTGCATAAAGATTAAAAAGGTAGAGTTATGCTGAGGTATTCAAATTTAAGATACAACCTGGGTGCAATATCATACTAATGTATTGAATGTATTAAATATTTTTTTTAGGCATGAATTCCGTTGACCTGACGTTGAACGTTCCTTGCGCTGAATTTCTTTCCTGATAAGTACTACTTTGTAAGGCTTAATGCAATGTATTTTGGTCTCGATTAAGCCAATTCCAAAAGTTTCTAAGAACTATTAAATAATAAATCCTTTTTCTACCCATTTATTAGAAGCACAAAAATTGGTGATTATCAGTTAATTAAATAGTGTCATAGTTGACGTGGACCGGAGGTTTTGTATGGTACCCATTTATTTTCTAGTATCCAATTATAAGCCAAAGAGTAAGTTGTTTTCATAATATAGCTCTTTGAAAATTATCATAGTTTAGAAGGTGCTTGTATACCCGTGGTAATAAATGGAGATTACCCAACAAAACCATATTTCATCTTTATAAATCCATTATATTGTGTTTTAATTAATTTTATTTGACTTAATAGTTAATAAAATGGATTTATTTATGAAAACTTCAAGCGAAGTCGTAAGATTGCTTTGTGACCGTCTGAGAAAGGAACGATTGAATCAGCAAATGACGCAGGCAGAAGTAGCCCAACGTGCTGGTGTTGGTGTAAATACGGTTTCAAATCTGGAAGCAGGCAAAAATATATCTCGCTTAAAATAATTAAAGTGAGTAATAAGCAAAGCTTCAAGCATACGGTAAACACGTTTGTGATTCCAAACATAATTTTCAACATGACGTAGATAAGAAAAGCATAGTCCGAAGCCCCAATCTGTCTTTTCCTCAGTCAACTCAATGAGCTGTTCTGCAATTAGGGCATTAACACTAGACATTGTTCTGTCAAAATGTTGTTTTATGCTTTTAAGTTTTGATGATCTAGAATTTAAAATAAATACTATTTTTTTCATAATAAATACTTATTAAAGATAATAAGCATTCATTATGAAAGCGAATACTATTTTAAAAAAAAACTTAAAAAACAAAAACTTATTTTATTTCAATTTTATGAACTAGCACATTGTAGAGTCTACTCATATATGGTTTGATTTTAGATACAAAATTTAACCAATTTGTTTAACATGGGTCTATTTTGAAAGAGAGGATTGAAGAATTTGAGATTTTTTAAATTGATGTTCTTTGTTCAATCTAAAAATAGCGTTAATTAAACTCAAATAGATGAGGAACGCATTTATATGTCTCTACTGAAATCTTCTTTTTTTAATGAACGCCAATGGGCGATTATTGCATCCATTTTCATGATGGCGACATCTGCAATGGGGCCGGGTTTTTTAACGCAAACTGCTGTATTTACCGTCAAGTTGGGGGCTGCATTTGGCTTTGCAATTTTAATCTCCATCATTATTGATTATGTTGTTCAACAAAATATTTGGCGTGTGGTCACTCTAACCCAAATGCGAGCTTCTGATGTTGCCAATAAGGCATTACCGGGAAGTGGTTATTTACTTGCATTTTTGGTCATTCTAGGGGGGTTTTTCTTTAGTATCGGCAATATTGCAGGTGCTGCCTTGGGTCTAAATGCACTCTTTGGACTTGATACGAAAATAGGTGGTGTGTTAAGCGGTGCTTTGGCAATTCTAATTTTTGCCTCCCGAAAAGCGACACTTGCAATGGATAAAACGATGATAATTTTGGGTTTACTCAAAATTATCTTGATTGTTATTGTTGCATTTATTGTGATGCCACCCGTTGGTCAGGCGGTTCAACAGACATTTATGCCAGACCAAATTGATTTTGCCATCATTACCACCATTGTGGGGGGAACGGTTGGCGGTTATATCTGTTATGCAGGGGCGCATCGTTTATTGGATAAAGGCGCAGTGGGTCCAGAAAATATTGATGAAGTTGCCAAAGCTGCAACCAAAGGCATCATTGTTGTTGGCATCATGCGTTATGTCTTGTTTCTGGCATTTCTGGGCGTTGTTGTAAGTGGTGCTACAATTGATTTATCAAGTCACGATGCCAATCCGGCAGCACAGGCATTTCAATATGCGGCAGGTACATTTGGTTTTAAACTGTTTGGTTTAATTTTCTGGGCAGCCGGGATTAGTAGCACGATTGGTGCGGCTTATACTTCGGTTTCTTTCTTCACGGCATTTAAAAAGAATTTAACCCCCAAACAAACCAACTACACCACCATTACCTTTATCTCTTTAGCATTATTGCTGTATGTCATACTTGGCGCGACACCTGCTGGATTGTTGATTTTTGTCGGTGGCTTTAATGGTTTGGTATTGCCAATTGGTTTGACTATTTTTGTGTATGTTGCCGCTTGTCGTAAAGATATGCTGGGGAATTATAACTATCCGAAATGGTTGTTGGTTCTTGGTGTACTCACTTGTATTTTGACATGGTGGATGGGTTACATGTCATTTACCACAGTATTTAACTATTTAACAAAACTCTAACTGATTAACCCGCTTAACCGGACTCCAAGTGAAAAAGGATTGCATAGCATGTTTGTAGATTTAAATAGTGACTTAGGTGAAAGTTTTGGTTCATGGAAAATGGGTAATGATGCGCAAATATTACCCGTTGTGACCAGTGCCAACATTGCCTGTGGATTTCATGCAGGTGATCCACTTGGTATTTTAAAAACACTGCAACAGGCAGTAAAACTGGAAGTCAGCATTGGTGCGCATGTTTCTTATCCTGATCTGGTTGGTTTTGGTCGCCGGAACATGGATTTATCACGGGACGAATTGATCGCTGATGTGCTATATCAAATTTCAGCACTGGATGGACTGGCCAAGGTTGCCGGTTCAAAAGTGAAATATGTTAAACCACATGGTGCACTCTACAACACCATTGCTAAAGATCATGTTCAGGCTGAAGCAGTCATTGAAGCGATTAAAATGTACAACCCTGAACTGGTTTTAGTTGCGCTGGCAGGATCAAATCTGGTTCAACAGGCAAAAGCTTCCGGTTTAAATGTCGTTTCGGAAGCATTTGCAGATCGTGCTTATAACAGTGATGGGTCATTGGTTTCACGTCGTTTGGACGGCGCAGTTTTACATGATGCTGACTTTGTCGCAAAACGTGTTGTTTCCATGCTTGAAAAAGGTGGTGTTGAGTCAATTGATGGCATTTTTACGCCCATTCAGGCAGATACGATTTGCTTGCATGGTGATACCGATGGCGCTTTGCAAATGTCAGTAGCGATCAAAGCTGAGTTGTTAAAACATAACATTCAAATTCGCCCATTTTGTGAATAGAACGCAAGGAAGAACGTGATGTTGAAAAATATTAAAGTAGATCCGATACAACTAAAAGCAGCATTGCAGGCACGTTACCAGATTCGTGCAGGTTTTGATAAACCCACAGCGGGCATGGCCGCCGGCATGACGCAGGTCAATATGATTTCGGTACCCAAAGCATGGGCTTATGATTTCCTGCTTTATGCGCATCGTAATCCCCAAAGCTGTCCTGTTTTGGACGTTCTAGAAGAAGGCATTATCGCACCAGACTTGCGGCTGATTCAGATATTCGTACAGATTTTCCACGCTATCGTGTCTGGCAAGATGGGCAAATGATTGATGAAGTCAGCGATGCACGTGCTATTTATCATGCCCATCCCGATATGGTGACATTTTTAATCGGTTGTAGTTTCTCCTTTGAAACGGCTTTGCAGGAAGCCGGGATAGAAGTACGTCATATCCATGACAATACCAATGTGCCAATGTACCTAAGTAATATTGAATGTATTTCTGCGGGATGAATTTCAGGCAATATGGTGGTGTCAATGCGGCCCATTCCTTCTCATCAAATTACGGAGGCAGTAAAAATTACAGCGCGTATGCCCGGTGTACATGGTGCGCCTGTGCATATTGGCTATCCGGAAGGACTTGGTATCCAGAATATCAATCAACCTGATTTTGGTGACGCTGTACGTATTGAAGCTGGCGAAATACCGGTATTTTGGGCATGTGGCGTCACACCACAGGCAGCCGTCATGCACTCAAAAATTCCATTTGCGATTAGTCATGCACCTGGACATATGTTGATTACTGATATTCCTGATCGAGCCTGGATTAGTTAATTAAGAAAAGGGGGCGTAAATGCGATTTTTATCAGTAAATGCTGATTGTTTTTTAATAGAACTGTCAAGTCTGGAAGAAACATTGGCATTATACGGCAAATTGCAACATGCAAGGCTCAAGGGCATTAAGGATTTAATTCCAGCGGCGAAAACAATACTGGTTTTTTTTAATGAAATCGAAACGCATTTTGAAGCACTGGTTTCTGTCATCAATACCTTGGAGATCGGATCAACTCTCGAACAGAATGCACAAGAAGTCATTATTCCGATTCAATATAATGGAGAAGATCTAGCTCAGGTTGCAGCATTACAAGGACTATCTGTTGCCGATGTCATTCTTAAACATCAACAAAGTGTCTGGAATGTTGCTTTCATAGGCTTTGCGCCTGGGTTTGCTTATATGAGTAGTCCCAATCATCCGTTTACCGATATTCCACGGTTACAAGTTCCACGTAAAAAAATTCCAGCAGGTTCACTGGGATTGGCAGGAAAATATTCAGGAATTTATCCAAAAGACAGTCCAGGTGGCTGGCAACTGATTGGTACAACAAACGACAAAATGTGGGATTTGCAACGTAAAAATCCGGCACTGTTATTACCAGGGATGACAGTACATTTTGAAGATAGAACCCATCTTCCTGTTTCCATCAATGTGCCAAAACAGATCATCCAAACGGAAAAAATCTCTCTTGAACCGGTATTTCAAATTAGCTCACCCAGTCTACAAATGTCGTTTCAGGATGAAGGTCGTTTTAATCAAACCAACATTGGTGTAGGCACAGCAGGCGCGATGGATCTCTCTGCAATGCATAGTGCCAATCGCATAGTCGGCAATCCAGTTAATACTCCGGTCATTGAAATTTTAAATGGTGGACTAAAAGCCAAAATGCTCCATTCTGCTGTAATTGCAGTGACTGGTGCAATATCAAACATTCATGTGAAATTTGCCGGTGGTCAAAACGCTGATTTTGACAGTTATCAGGCCATAGCACTCGATGAAGGAGATGAATTTCAAATTCAAATGCCTACAGCGGGCTTGCGAAATTATCTTGCTATTCGTGGTGGATTTGATTTTCAACCTGTTTTAAATAGTTATTCATTTGATAGTTTGGCTGTGCTTGGGCCAGAGCCATTAAAAATGGGGGATGTTGTTTATCAAGCTAAAGTTGCTACAACCAATATCAGTATTTATGAAATTCCTAAAGCTAATCTTCCCAGCGTGGGGGATACGGTTGAACTGGATATTGTCATGGGGCCACGTACCGATTGGTTTGATCCGGACAGTATTGCAAAACTGTGTCAACAAAACTGGCTGGTGACCAATGACAGTAACCGGGTCGGACTACGTTTATCAGGATTAGAACCTTTAACACGCAAAATCACCCATGAACTGGAAAGTGAAGGTACCTGTATTGGGGCGCTACAGATTCCGCCAAGTGGGCAGCCAGTTTTATTTATGAATGATCATCCCTTAACAGGTGGATATCCTGTTATTGCTTCTGTAGCCAAATATCATTGGGATCTGGTGGCACAAATACCTGCGGGTTGTTTCATCAAATTCAACAGGATTCAAGAATTTACCAAGATTGAGAATGCATATGAGCACTGAAAATCCATTAATTGAAAAACTACTAATTGCCAACCGTGGTGAAATCGCTGTCCGTATTATCAATGCTTGCCGTGATATGGGTATTTTATCGGTTGCCGTGTATGCAGATGATGATATCAGTAGTCTGCATGTGGAACTTGCAGATGAAGCCTGGGGTTTGCCGGGTAGCACTGCAAAAGATACCTATTTAAGTATTCCGGCAATTATTGATGTTGCAACAAAATCCAAAGCAACGATGGTGCATCCAGGGTATGGCTTTTTGTCTGAACGGGCTGAGTTTGCCCAAGCCGTTATTGATGCAGGGTTGAAATGGGTGGGTCCATCTCCGGATGCAATTGAAAAACTGGGAGATAAAATTGAAGCACGGAAAATTGCCGCTTCAGTGGGCGCACCCTTGGTACACGGCACCCAAGATCCGCTAAATAATGCTGATGAAGCATTAGATTTTGCCAAAAAATTTGGTTTACCGATTGCCATTAAAGCGGCATTTGGTGGTGGTGGCCGTGGTCTAAAAGTGGTTTGGAAACTCGAAGATGTAAAAGAATTATATGACTCTGCCGTGCGTGAGGCCAAAGCAGCGTTTGGCCGTGGCGAATGTTTTGTTGAACAATATTTAGATCAGCCACGTCATGTCGAAGCGCAAGTGATTGCTGATAAAAAGGGGAATGTGGTGGTGTTGGGAACCCGTGATTGTTCACTACAACGCCGCAATCAAAAACTGATTGAAGAAGCACCCGCGCCCTTTTTAAGTGATGAGATTTATCAGGAAATTTTGACGTCAGCCAAGAATATTTGTCAGGCTGCCCATTATGTCGGGGCAGGAACAGTTGAATATTTATTAAGCAAGGATGGCAAACTGTCGTTTCTGGAAGTAAATACCCGCTTACAGGTTGAACATCCTGTAACTGAAGAAACCGCTAAAGTTGATTTGGTGGTGGAGCAAATCCGTGTGGCACTCGGTCATGAATTATCTATTAAAGAAACACCAAAATCAGAAAGTCATGCCATAGAGTTTAGGATCAATGCCGAAGATCCAGGTCGTGGATTTATTCCTGCTTTTGGTACATTAAGTCTGTTTGATGCACCATCGGGTAATGGCGTTCGTATCGATACTGGGGTGCGTACCGGCTCGCTTGTATCCAGCCATTTCGACTCCTTAATGGCAAAACTGATTGTGACAGGTCCCACACGTGAAATTGCGATTGCGCGCGCAAAACGTGCCTTAAAACAATTCAAGATTGAAGGTGTTGCCACAGTTCTCGATTTTCATCGTGCTGTACTAAATGAAGCAGATTTTACCGATGAATTTAAAGTACATACCCGCTGGATTGAAAATGACTTTAAACAGGATTTGAAAGCAACAAAACGCAGTATTCCCAATCACCAACCAGCGATGTTGCTCAGTTATATTGAAATTGATGGAAAGTTGCACCGCTTAGGTTTACCAGCCGGAATGTTTGCTCAAAGTACTGCTGCCATAAATTCACAAGTTGAACAGCAACAAATGCAAGAAACTCAACCTGAACACTTGCTTGCACCGATTAATGGCGTAATTAGTGCATGGAAAGTTCAACACGATGAACACGTAGAAGAAGGTCAGGTGGTTGCCATTATGGAAGCGATGAAAATGGAGGTGCAGGTTTTAGCGCATCAAGCTGGTCAAATTCAATTGATTGCGGCACAGGGTGAAACTTGTCAGGCCGACCAAGTGATTGCCAATATTCAATTAAAATAGTCTAAGGGGATAAACAAATGACAAATTTATCGTATATACAACAACATGATAAAGCATGGTTAACTTTTTTGGAGCAAATCGACAGAGTTTCCCCTTTTCTGGAAGATTTAAAAGAACATATCGACATTTTAAGACGTCCAAAACGGGTATTGATCGTTGATGTACCTATCGTGATGGACGATGGCAGTATCCGTCATTTTGAGGGTTATCGTGTACAACACAGCTTAACCCGTGGTCCCGGCAA
>NZ_OANT01000019.1 GCF_900096995.1 Acinetobacter puyangensis | reverse complement strand
GTTGATAACAGTGGTGTACAAGCAGGTTCGATCAAGCTTGATGCGGTGACAGGCAAGATCACAGGTGTAACGGCTGGTGAATCTGCGACAGATGCAGTGAATGTTAGTCAGTTAAACAAAGCACAGGCAGCAGCAAAAACCGAAGTAGAACAAGGTAAGAACATCACAGTTAAGTCTGAAACAGGTGATGATGGTCAAACCGTTTATACAGTTGCGACAGCAGATGATGTGAACTTTGACAGTGTGACTGTTGGCAATGTTGTATTGGATAGCACGAGCAATACAATTAGTGGCTTAAGTAATATAACGTTAGGTGGTGCAGATTTTGCGACAGCAGGTCGTGCAGCAACTGAAGAACAGCTGAATGCCACACAGAATAATCTGGTTACAGTGCTTGGTGGAAATGCGGTAAATAATGCTGGAAATGTCACAACCAACAATATTGGTAATACTGGGAAAAACAACATTCATGATGCGATTGATTCAGTTCGTCAAGATGCTGTGAATGCAAATCAAGGTTGGAATGTATCGACCAATGGTGGTACAGCAAGCAATGTTAAACCAGGGAATACTGTCGATTTTAAAGGTGATGGCAGTGTTGTAGTCAGCAATGATGGCAACAATGTTACTGTTGGATTGGCTGATAAAGTTACTGTTGGTTCTGGTGATAATGCAGTTAGCATTGATGGTGACAGCGGTCAAATTACAGTTGGTAATACCACAGTTTCTAAAGACGGCATCACTACGGGTCATACGACGCTTAATGATAGTGGTTTAACCATTGCAGGTGGTCCAAGCGTCACGAAAGATGGTATCGATGCAGGTGATAAAACCATTACCGGTGTGGATAGCGGATTGAAAGATGCTGATGGTAAAGTCGTTGATCTTGCCAAGGCAGATGGAAACAATGCGGTAAATGTCGATGATTTACGTACTACGGTAAATGACATTAATAGCAATGTTGCGGCAGCAAAAACTGAAGTTAAAGCTGGTAGCAATATTACTGTAACACCGACCAAAGGTGCAGATGGTCAGGCGATTTATGAAGTTGCAACTGCTAAGGATGTGACTTTTGATTCTGTAACTTCTGGCACAGTCGAAGCAGATAAAGTGACCGTTGGTAATGTGGTGATTGATCAGTCAGGTATTAATGCTGGTGATCAAAAAGTTACCAATGTTGCAGCTGGAACCGTATCAGAAACATCTAAAGATGCAGTGAATGGTAGTCAGTTATATGGTTATGCCGAAGGTGTGAAAAACATTATTGGTGGCACCACAACTTACAATCCGGAAACTGGTCAATACACTAACACCAATATTGGTGGTACAGGTAAAGACAATATCAATGATGCCATTGGCGCGGTCAATAATAATGTAATTGATCTGGGTAACCGTCTGGAAAATGCGTTCTATCAAACCAATAAGCGTATTGATAAAGTGGATCGTGAAGCCAAAGCCGGTATTGCATCTGCCATGGCCATGGAAACAGCACCATTTATCGCAGGTAAATTAACTTATGCAGTCGGCGCTGCTCATCATGGTGGTGAACAGGCTGTTGGTGCGACCTTGCGTAAGACTGCGGATAATGGACGTTGGGCGATTACTGGTGGTATTGCAACGGCAACCGAAGGTGATCCAAGCTTCCGTATCGGTATCAGTGGTGTAATTGATTAATTCCAAGACACGAGGAGGTTCTTGTCATGAGAGCCTCCCATCTTTAAATATTAAATTGAGAGAATAGAGATGAAAGCATTAAATCAAGCCTTAATGTTCAGTGTGTTGAGTGGATTAATCATCACCATGACCCATGCCGAAGATGCCGCAACATTACAACAAACATCAGAAGAAGTTCATTTTCCACAGGTTGAGGATAGCTATCTGAAACAAGTGAAGCGTTATGAATATGCTGATGTTGCCCGCCTGGAAACAGGGTTAAACAAGGACCAACTCCGCCATTTATTGGGTAATCCGCAATTTAATGAGGGTGTATTTGTCAATCGTGTCTGGAATTATGTACTTGATATCCGTATTCCGAATACACAGGAATATAAACGTTGTCAGTTACGTATTGACTTTGATCAGAAACAGGTTGCCCAGAGTCTGAACTGGAAAGGGCAGGATTGTCAGAATTTTAAAGCGCCACAACAGCCTGTTGTGATTGCACAACCACAGATTGAAACTTTAAATTTAAGTGCCGATGCCTTATTTAAGTTTAATGGTTCTAGTTTGAACGATTTATTACCACAAGGTCATGATGAGTTGAGTAAACTGGCTTTAGCTATCGCTTCAGGTTATGTAAGCGTAAACCAGATTCACTTAACGGGCCATACAGACAGATTAGGTTCAGAAAGTTATAACTATCAGTTGGGTCTACATCGTGCCCAAACTGTTCGTAGCTATCTGCTACAACAGGGCACACCTGCCGAAGTTATTCGCGCAGAAAGTGCTGGAAAAGCTCAGCCGGTAACCAACGGTTGCTATGACGTTAAGCAGCGTCAGGCTTTACAAGCGTGTTTGCAACCGGATCGTCGTGTTGTTGTACAAATTACTGGTGTGAAAAAACAGTAATAACTGAATTTATTTTACAAAAGAAGACCGTAATTGTATGCGGTCTTTTTTTATGCTTTCCCTTTAGGGCGATGAGTTATAGAATACACACAATTTTTCATCAGTTTTGCAAAGACAGCTAGGGCATATCACTACTCGGGCCCAAGCCATACGGAGTACTTTTCATGAGTAAAGAAAATATACGCGAGCATTCAGCACCCGTTTATGAAGGTGTTGAAAATGCACCAGCACGTTCGATGATGCGTGCTGTCGGTTTCACTGATGAAGACTTTACCCGCCCATTTATTGGTATTGCATCGACATGGGCCAATGTGACGCCATGTAATATGCATATTGATGGTCTGGCACGCGAAGTTGAAACAGGGGTAAACAGTGCAGGTGGTAAAGGCGTAATTTTCAATACCATTACCATCTCTGATGGGATCTCCAATGGTACCGAAGGGATGAAATATTCTTTAGTTTCTCGTGAAATTATTGCCGATTCAATCGAAGCAGTGGTGGGGTGTCAGGGCTATGATGGCGTGATTGCAATTGGTGGCTGTGATAAAAATATGCCGGGTTGTATTATGGGACTGGCACGTTTAAACCGTCCGGGTTTATTCATCTATGGTGGTACCATTCAGCCGGGTGCTGGACATACCGACATGATTTCCGTGTTTGAAGCGGTAGGACAACATGCCAAAGGTGAAATCAACGAAATTCAGGTCAAACAGATTGAAGAAGTCGCTTTGCCGGGTCCGGGTTCCTGTGGCGGCATGTACACAGCCAATACCATGGCATCTGCCATTGAAGCATTAGGCATGAGTTTGCCGGGTTCTTCTGCACAGGAAGCTGTTTCAAAAGATAAATTGATCGACTGCGAACGCGCTGGTGAAGCTGTGATGAATTTATTGCGTCTGGATATCAAACCAAGCGATATCATGACCAAAGCAGCCTTTGAAAACTCCATTAAAGTGGTCATCGCTCTTGGTGGTTCAACCAATGCGGTTTTACACTTTTTAGCGATGGCACATACTGTTGGTGTGGATTTAACATTGGATGATTTTGTGCGTATCGGTAAGGAAACGCCTGTTGTCGCCGATGTCCGTCCATCTGGTAAATATCTGATGTCTGAACTGATCAAGATTGGTGGGATTCAGCCATTAATGAAACGTATGCTGGACCGTGGCATGCTTGATGGTTCCTGTTTAACTGTAACCGGTAAAACACTGGCAGAAAATCTGGCAGATGTAGAGGATTATCCGGAAGGTCAGGACATCATCATGCCATTTGATGCGCCAATCAAAAAAGACTCACACTTGATCGTAATGAAAGGTAACTTATCACCAACTGGTGCAGTGGCCAAAATTACTGGTAAAGAAGGGCTGTATTTTGAAGGACCAGCACGGGTATTTGAAGGTGAAATCGGTGCCATGCGCGGTATTCTTGATGGTCAGGTACAACCAGGCGAGGTTGTGGTCATTCGTGGTGAAGGTCCAAAAGGTGGCCCAGGTATGCCGGAAATGTTAAAGCCAACGTCTGCGATTATTGGTAAAGGTCTAGGTAAATCGGTTGCCTTGATTACGGATGGTCGTTTCTCGGGTGGTAGTCATGGCTTTGTGATTGGTCATGTGACACCAGAAGCCTATGAAGGTGGTCCAATTGGTTTGGTTAAAAATGGTGATAAAATTTCCATTAATGCCGAAACACGGGAAATGACCTTGCATATTTCGGATGAAGAAATAGTCGCTCGTAAAGCAGCCTGGGTTAAGCCGAAAGCAAATTACAGCACAGGTGCTTTGGCAAAATTTGCCAAACTGGCTTCTGGTGCAGAAAAAGGTGCGGTCACAGACCTTGACCTGAACGTATAATCCGTCAGAATGTATTGAACATTTGCCTGTGACTTGTTATAAGTTGCATAGGGTTTATAAATTTTAAGCATCTCTTTCGAGAGGTGCTTTTCTTGCGCTTGGTGTTGCTTTGAAATGACTTTTATTGCACATGTCTGATTTCGATATGCAGCGTTAAAGGATCAAAACAATTGTGACAGATGCAAGATGCCTGTAATGTAAAGTGAAGTAGACAATTTTAAGCTAAATAGCCGTTCAGGATTTATTCTTCTTAGAGGTTTGTTATGTCCCTGTTACGAAGGTGGTTTGATCCGATCCGTTCTACATGGTATTACGATCGTCCACTGCGTGAAGCACAATTGCCGATCGATGACGGGATTACGGTTTATCTGCGTCTGGATGATGTTTATAGTTACCTTGCAGTACAACAGCTTGAACAATTAGAAGAAATTTTGGTTGATGAACTCAAACCCTTAAAAATTGTGATTTCCGATCAGGCTGCACCGCCACCGAATGGCATGCGTGTGGACATATGGCAAAATTATTGCCTGAATGATGCCAAAATTCTCGCCTTACAACATCGATTTGCTTATGATGATGTGCCGGAAATGCCATCGAAAGAGGCAATTCAGCAGGCACACCTGATTCTGGAACGAACGCCGTTAAAAGATCGAGATTTTTTATATTTACTGGAAGATGTGTTCCATATGTTGTGGAATCAGCAATATGGCAAGTTAAAAATGTTGTATGTGATGGCAAAGAATTATCAGATGCCGCCACAGGACATTCAATTTAGATTTGAATCCATTCCGATTTTAACCGCTTATTTTGCTTTTGGTGGCCGTGAATATCAGGCAGTAGATGATTTATTACGCTTAACCCGTCGCCTGCAACAACAAAAGTTACTCAAATCATCACCTATTTTTTTGATTAATCATATTGAATGGCGTGAGCATTTAATTACCGATGCCGAAGAATTGTTTGAAATTCAGTCATTACAGCCCGAACTTGATCTGTATATTGCGCTGGAAGATCCGATTTCATGGTTATTGGTGTCGTATATCAAAGACGAGCTGGCCAATTTATATAATATTCACTTACAGATTCATCCTTTGCCCTATCAGGGACGCGATCATTTTGACTGGAGTCTGGCGACGCGTTTATCCAAACGCACCGATGTAGAATTTACGCCTTTTTGCCGCCCAGATGTAAAAACAGCCATGATCATGGCGCAGGTCTTTTTCCAGCTGGGAAAGGAAGCGCAAGAAGAGGCGCTTTTGGACATGCTCAAACTTACTTGGACTAAAGGCAAAGACCTCAGTTATACCCCACATTTACAACCGATTCTCGATGAATATCATATTCAGGCGCTAAAGTTGACACCAGAAGACGTTGAACAGAAATTACAGGACAATGCAGCCCATTGTGAGCAATTACAACAACCAAACTTGCCGGTGATGGTACTGCGTATTGCCGGACAACAATTTGTATTTAATAGTCTGTATCGTGTCTGGATGATTGAAAGTATTTTTTCCAATATTCTGGAACAACGCTATAAACAGCAGGCTCAGGACATCGACATAGAACGTGGATAATAAAAAACAGAATTTTTATGCTTTGATCTAAAAACTTGATATAAATGAGTCATTTCAATTTTTGATTGAAAGCCGATCCCATAATTTTTGCTGGGTCAAAAGCATGTTATTGCGTATGCTGCCTAGCAGTTCATCATCACGGCTAAGCTGATCTTTATGATTGTATTTGTATGTCTGGTTTTTTTATTGGCTGGTATGGTCAAAGGAACAATCGGTTTAGGTTTACCGACCATTGCCATGGGCTTATTAACCTTGTTGATTAGTCCGCTTCAGGCAGCTGCATTATTGTTAATTCCATCTATGCTGACCAATGTCTGGCAGTTATTTGCAGAAGGCGCATTTCTTGCTTTAATCCGTCGTTTTTTCTGGTTGTTATGCGGCATTGTGGTGGGAACGATATGGAGTATTTTTCCAACCTTAGGCAGTGCGCATGGCTATTTGAGTGAAATTTTACTGGGTAGTATGCTTTTGCTGTATGGGATTTATGGTTTATTTGCTAAAAATATGCCCAATCTGTCCAGATATGAACGTTTTTTATCGCCAGTCATTGGTTATCTTGGTGGCGCATTAATTGTTGCAACAGGGGTCATCGTGATTCCGATAGCACCTTATTTTCAGTCTTTATACCTTAAAAAAAATGAATTGGTACAAGCATTGGGCTTGGTCTTTACGCTTTCTACTGTTTGTTTGGGTGTATTTCTTTATCAAAATCCAAGTTTAAGTTTTATCGCAGATATTAAATTATCCAGTCTGGCGTTAATCGCTGCATTATTGGGAATGCATCTGGGTAAACGGCTACGGGATCGGATCAGCGAACAAAAATTTCGGCGTTTATTCTTTTATGGTTTGATCTTGTTGGGTGGTTATATGATTGTGCATCAATTATAAAAACAGATCTTTGGGTTGCGTCAGTAAAAAATCACTCAACGCCTGATAGGCAGGTGGCAGTTGCGCAAAATCTTGACAGGCTAGTTGTAAGGTGCGATTGGCCCATTTGCCTTGTAAAGTAATCTGCCTAAATGCATATTGCGGTTCTAAACGCTGAGCAATTTGTGCTGGCATAATGGCAATCCCTAACCCAGTACTTACCACTTGTGCAATGGCCTGAAAATCCAGCAAACGCAAGCGATACTCAATGGTGGCAGATAACAGGCTCAGTTGTTTATCGATCGATTGCTGTAAGGCATGATGTGGCATCAGCCCGATCCATGGATAATTCAGGGTTTGTGCTAAGCTCAGTGAAGAATACTGACAAAGCGGATGCTGCATCGGACAAATCAGTACCAAAGGATCATGAATAAAGGTTTTGGTTTGTAGACCGGTAGTATCAAAAACATCAGAAATCAGTCCCAGCTTGGCAATTCCTTGCTGTAAATTCTGAATAATCACGGTACTTTCTGCTTCTTTTAGATGAATATTTAAATGGTCATGCTGTAATAAATATTGTGGCAGAAGTTTTGGTAAATATTCACTTTGTGCGGAAGAATTGCACCATAAGGTGAGGTGTTGGGTCTGGTGTTGTAAATAAGGTGAAATGTCTTGTTGTAGTGCAGCATATTGCTTTAACAATAACCGAGCATGCTGAACAAAAATTTGACCTGCTGGCGTGAGCTGTACACCTGATGAATGCCGAATGAACAAGGGACAAAAGCGTTGTTCCAGTTTTTTGATCCGTTCGCTACAGGCTTGTACCGAGAGGGCGGCATGTTCGGCTGCCTTGCTGAAACTGCCTGTTTCAGCAATATTTAACAGCAGTTGTAGATCGAACAGATCAAGACGCATTTCATCATGTCATCCATTAAATAAAACGCATGGATAAATCAACAGCTTTTATATCTTTGGTGAGCGAACCCATTGAAATGTAATCCACACCGGTACTTGCCACTTCTCTTAAGCGTTCCACCGTAATATTGCCGGAGGCTTCAAGTTTACAGCGACCATTGACCAGATTCACCGCATCAATCATCTGTTGCTGGCTAAAATTATCCAGCATCACGATGTCGGCACCTGCATCCAGTGCTTGCTGTAATTCTGCAAAATTTTCAACTTCTACTTCGACAGGTTTGTTTGGTGCGATTTGATGTGCCTGTGCAATCGCTTGGGCAATGCCGCCGGCTGCCATGATGTGATTTTCTTTAATTAAGAAAGCATCAAATAAACCCAAACGATGATTTTGTCCACCACCCACCGTCACGGCATATTTTTGTGCGATGCGCAGCCCGGGAACGGTTTTACGGGTATCGAGGATTTTGGTATTTAAACCGTCCAGCAGTTTGACATAGCTCGCCACTTTGGTGGCAACCGCGGATAGGGTTTGAATGAAATTCAGTGCCGGACGTTCGCCTGTCAGTAGACTACGGGCATTCCCTTTAAGTTCTAAAAAGGCTTCATCTGCCTGAACATGTTCTCCTTCATTTTTTAACCAGATCACTTCAACTTTTGGATCAAGTTGTTGAAATAAATAATCCACCCATGGACGACCAGCAAGCACCATGTTCTCACGGCTGATAATTCGGGCATGTGCCTGTTCATCTGCCGCTGTCAGCTGGGCGGTAATGTCACCGTCACCGATGTCTTCTTGTAAGGCATGTTGTACGTTGTTGTGAATGGCATGTTCAAGAAGTTGTTGTGGAATCATGACTGGGCTTCTGTTTAGAAAAGGCTAAATGAGGAAAGGCGCAAATTATAATGGATTTTTGCCTTATTTGGTGAAGTATAAAAAATAGAAATACCAACATTGTATATATTGATTTAAATAAGACTAAAGTCTAATAACAAATCCCCAAAAACTAAACTAACCTCTAATAACGATACAAATCGTATCATTATATAAAATGGAATGTCTTAAAAAGGATTTAAGATGATCAGTATATTTGGAATTGTCTTGTCACTATTTTTGCTGATGTATCTCGCATACAAAGGCTTTAGTGTCATTATTCTTGCCCCTGTGCTTGCAATGTTTGCCGTACTCTGGAGTGGTGCGGCCAATGAAATGCTGGGGTTCTATTCACAAATATTTATGACCGGCCTAGGCGGCTACATCATTAAATATTTTCCACTTTTTTTACTGGGTGCATTGTTTGGTAAATTGATGGATGCTTCTGGATCTGCCCGAAGCATTGCCCAGTTTTTAGTGAATAAATTGGGTCATCACCAAGCCATGCTTTCCATCGTGTTGTCATGTGCAATTTTGACTTATGGTGGTGTTTCACTCTTCGTCGTGGGTTTTGCCGTATTTCCAATTGCTTCGGCATTATTTAAACAGTTAGGCATTCCAAAACGTTTGATTCCAGCAGCGATTATGTTGGGTGCCTTAACTTTTACCATGACGGCATTACCTGGCACACCAGCGATTCAAAATGCCATTCCGATGCCATTTTTTGATACCGATACCTATGCTGCACCGATACTCGGCATTATTGCTTCAATCATCATGTTTGCAGGCGGAATGTGGTGGTTAAACAAGCGTGTTCGGGATGCGCACACGAAACAAGAAGGCTATGGTCATCATCCATACGAAGTGGAAGCAAAGTTTGATGATCGACGTTTGCCTTCGGTTTATCTGGCATTTGTTCCGATTGTGTTTGTGATTCTGTGTAATTTTATTTTAAGCAAATTTGCATTTCCTGCACTGGATACCTCTTATCTTGCGGCTGACAAATTTGGTGGGATTACACTCAGTGCAGTAAATGGGTTGTGGTCAATTACCTGTGCCTTGTTTTTCTCTTGCCTATTGATTCTGACACTGAGCTGGAATCGCTTTACAGATATAAAGGAAACCTTGCAGCAGGGTGTCAGTTCTTCATTTTTACCAATCTTTAATACAGCTTCGGAAGTGGGTTATGGCTCGGTGATTGCCGCGTTGGCTGGCTTTGTGATTATTCGTGATTTTCTGATTGGTCTGGCACCGAATAATCCACTGATTTCTGAGGCAATTGTGATCAATGTCCTGGCAGGGATTACAGGGTCTGCATCGGGTGGCTTGAGTATCGCTTTAAATACCATGGGTGAAACCTATAAAGCCTTGGCATTGGAACATGGCATTTCACTGGAATTAATGCACAAGGTGGCATCTATGGCATCAGGCACTATGGATTCATTACCACATAATGGTGCGGTCATCACCATCATTACTTTATGTGGACTCACGCATAAACAGTCATATTACGACATGTTTGTTGTCGCCATTATTTTTCCACTCATTGCCCTGGTCGCTGTGGTGACACTGGGTACGATGTTTGGTTCATTTTAAATTTTTAAACAAGGAGTTGGATATGGTGAGTAGTATTGCTATTCCAAGTATCATGGAAGTTGGTAAACATGCCAGTGCAAATTTACCCAAAGTATTGCATTCACTTGGTGCGACAAAACCCTTAATTATCACCGATAAGATGATGGTCAAGCTGGGATATATTCAGAATATTCAGAATATTCTGAGTGAAGCTGGATTTTCCAGTGAAGTCTTCGCTGACACCATTCCAGAGCCGACCTCATCTTCAATTTTGGCGGGTGTTCAGTTTAGTCAAAGTCAGGCTTTTGATGCGATTATTGCTGTGGGTGGCGGAAGTCCAATTGATAGTGCCAAAGCGATTAGTATCTTGAGTACGCATGGCGGCAAGATTCGTGATTATAAATTTCCAAATTTAACCAATCAGGCGGGTATTCCTGTCATTGCTGTACCGACTACAGCAGGGACTGGTTCAGAAGTGACGCGTTTTACCATTATTACCGATGATGAAAATAATGAAAAAATGTTATGTGCTGGTCTGGGCTTTATGCCAAAAGCAGCAATTATTGACTATAGCCTGACCTTGTCATTACCGCCACGCACCACAGCCGATACAGGAATTGATGCACTGACCCATGCCATAGAGGCTTATGTCAGTAAAAAAGCCAACTTATACAGTGATAGTCAAGCAATTGCTGCCATGAAGCTGATCGGTCCAAACTTAAGAACAGTGTATCACCAGCCAGAGCATGAGCAAGCTCGTGAAGCGATGATGTTGGGTTCAACACTGGCAGGTGCAGCATTTTCTAATGCATCGGTGGCATTGGTGCATGGCATGAGCCGTCCAATCGGGGCATTTTTTCATGTGCCGCATGGTTTATCCAATGCCATGTTGTTACCGATGATTACCGAATTTTCCATTCCTGCCGCACCTGAACGTTATGCCGATTGTGCCAGAGCAATTGGTATCGCCAGTGAGCAGGATGAGACTGATCTTGCCAATCAAAAACTGGTGCAATTTTTACAGGATCTAAATCTTGAATTAAATGTACCAACCCTTGCCGAGTTTGGTGCAAGTCAAACTGAATTTGATCAGATCATTCATACTATGGCTGAACAAGCCAAGGCTTCAGGTTCGCCTGACAATAATCCACGTGTTCCCAGCATTGATGAAATGGTTGGGTTATATCAAAAACTTTGGAATTAAATTGATTTATAAAGGAACAGTAAAATGAGTAATATTCAATCTTCTCAAGCAGATCAACAGCAAGTCGTTGGACATTTAATTAATGGTGAGTTAAATACCAGTGCAACGCATACGCAGGCAGTATTTAATCCATCAACAGGCGAAGTCAGTAAATATGTTGCAATTGCCAGTCAAGCTACAGTAGAAGAAGCAATTGCTGTGGCGCAGGCAGCATTTCCAGCATGGCGTGATACACCCGTAATTAAACGTGCCCGTGTCATGTTTAAATTTAAAGAATTACTAGAGCAAAATGTCGATAAAATCTGTGAATTGATTGGTCAGGAACACGGCAAAATTTTGCATGATGCAGCAGGTGAGCTACAGCGTGGTATTGAAAATGTCGAATATGCCTGTAGTGCGCCTGAATTTTTGAAAGGCGAATTTAGTAAAAATGTAGGGCCAAATATTGATTCATGGAGTGAGTTTCAGCCGCTTGGTGTGGTGGCCGGGATTACCCCGTTTAACTTTCCGGCGATGGTACCTTTGTGGATGTATCCAATGGCAATCGTCTGTGGTAACTGCTTTATCCTAAAACCGTCTGAACGTGATCCAAGCTCAACTTTGTTTATTGCACAATTATTAAAACAGGCGGGTTTACCCGATGGGGTAATGAATGTGGTCAATGGTGATAAAGTTGCTGTGGATACCTTATTACATGATCCACGTATTCAGGCAGTGAGCTTTGTTGGTTCAACTCCGATTGCAGAATATATTTATGCAACTGCAACCTCAACAGGCAAGCGTTGTCAGGCATTGGGCGGTGCGAAGAACCATGCGATTGTGATGCCAGATGCGGATCTTGATAATGTGGTCAGTTCCTTATTGGGCGCAGCATTTGGTTCATCGGGCGAGCGTTGCATGGCGTTATCGGTTGCTGTCGCGGTCGGTGATGAAGTCGCTGATCGTTTAATTGAGCGTCTAAGTCAGCAAATTCAAGGTCTAAAATTTGGTTGCTATGCCGATAAAAGCAATGATTTTGGTCCTGTGATTACCCAGCAGCATAAAAATAAAGTGGTGGGTTATATTAATAGTGCAGAACAGGACGGAGCAAAAATTGTGGTCGATGGTCGTCAGGCTGCACCGCAAGGCTTTGAGAAGGGTTTCTTTGTTGGTCCAACCTTGATTGATCAGGTTCGTCCAGATATGTTGAGCTATAAAGAAGAAATTTTTGGTCCAGTATTACAAATCGTGCGTGTGCAGACCATGCAGCAGGCAATGGATTTAATTAATCAGCACGAATATGGCAATGGTACTTGTATCTATACCCGTGATGGCGAAGCTGCCCGTTATTTCTCGGATCATATTCAGGTGGGTATGGTCGGAATTAACATTCCATTGCCTGTGCCTGTGGCATATCATAGCTTTGGTGGTTGGAAACGTTCATTATTTGGTGATTTATATGCGTATGGACCAGATGGTGCACGGTTCTATACTCGTCGCAAAACCATAACCCAACGCTGGCCAAGTGCCAATGTTCGTGAAGGCGCACAATTTTCCATGCCGACACTCAATTAATTAATATTGAGTGCATTGATGCTGTTAAATATTAAGGCGGTTATTCCGCCTTGATTTGTTTATGAGCCTGAATGCTTTGAATAAGCAGGCTTAATTCTTGTGCTGCACTGCGTAGTGTGGTTTCAAATTCCAGTAAATTATCTAGAGATTTACGTACAGTTGGGGCATGGGTATATAAACAGGCAATTAAATCTTGTTGGCTATCCACAATCGGAACCGACATTGCCACCATGCCTGCAATAAATTCTTCATTGTCTGTACTGAATTGTTGCTGTGCAATTTGATCCATATTTTTATTTAAGTGTGATAGATCAATGATGGTATTGTTGGTCATTTTCTGGATGGGTAGACTTTTTAGGATACGATTACGCTGTTCATGTTCTAAACTGCTTAAAAATAATTTACCACTAGATGTACACCATAATGGGACTTTTGAACCAACAGGCAGGTAAATTTGCAGTGGCCAGTTGGTCTGTACACGATCGGTATATGCCATATGATTATCATACATCACTGCAATACCGCAGGTTTCGCCGATGGTATTTGATAATTGTTCAAGTATCGACATGCGTTCTATTTTTAAAGGTGCACTTTTCCACACATTTAAAATCAAGTTGTGGATTTTATTCCCTACGGTAAAGCCACCATAGGAATCCAGTTGCACATAGCCTTCTTTATCCAGCGTATTTAATAAACGATGGATTGAAGGTTTGGGAATATCCAAAGCGATGGCGAGATCAGCAGGTGATAAAGGATAGGGCGATTGTGCCAGTGTATCGAGTATTTCTAATACCCGAGTGATAGAGGAACCTTTACGTTTAGACTCGTGATCCATTATTTTGCTCATGTGTTAAAGCTTGATTTGATAAATCCGGGATACTTTTCGTATACAAGTAAACTTGTATTGTGATTTCTTGGACAATATTAGCAAATTCTGACGTAAAATAAATTGATCTGACAAGACATGATTTCATGATGACAACATTCTCTATCAAAGATGGGATATTGCAAGGTGCAACACAGATTGCATCGCCCAATTTTAATCAGCGACCTGAAAATACCGATATACGCTTGGTGGTTGTGCATAATATCAGTTTGCCACCTTCGCAGTTTGGCGGTGGCTATATTCAGCAATTTTTTCAGAATCAACTGGACTGGAATGCTCATCCTTATTTTCAGACCATTCAAGGCATGCAGGTGTCGGCACATGTGCTGATTTTGCGCAACGGTGAAGTAATTCAATTGGTCAATTTTAATGATCGGGCATGGCATGCCGGTCGCTCCAGTTATCTGGGACAACTGGAATGTAATGATTATTCGATTGGCATTGAACTGGAAGGCAGTGATGATTTGCCTTTTGAAACGGTACAATATCAACAATTAAGTCAGGTTATTCTGGCGATTGAATCGGCTTATCCTAAAACCAGACAGCATCTGGCCGGGCATTCCGATATTGCTCCGGGACGCAAGACCGATCCCGGCGATTTTTTTCAATGGCAAACTTTGCGGCAGCTTATTTTTTTGCAGCGTATGGCAAAATAGTGTGCAAGTGGATACAAAGCTGTTCATGCAAATCACAAAAATTCTTTTACAATAGCGATTTTTCGTCTTAGGTGGATTACCATGGCATTATGGCGTTCAACGCTTACAGTGAGTGCAATGACCATGTTGTCACGAGTCTTGGGACTGGTGCGGGATATGGTGCTGCTCACTGTATTTGGAGCCGGTAAGGATTTCGATACCTTTGTGGTGGCATTTCGTATTCCAAACTTTTTTAGACGATTACTGGCCGAAGGGGCATTTTCACAAGCCTTTATTCCGGTTTTAACCGAATATAAAACCACCAAAACCCATCAGGACGTACAAATCCTGATTAGTCGGGTATTTGGGGGATTATTACTCATTACCAGTGTGTTGACCTTTGTGGCGATGGTGGCTGCGCCGGCGATTTTATATTTATACGCAGGTGGTTTTAGTGATGATCCTGCCAAGTTTGCACAACTGGTCGATTTATTCCGTCTGACTTTTCCCTATTTGCTGTTTATGTCTCTCACTGCATTTGCCAGCAGTATTTTAAATAGTTATGGTTCTTTTACCACACCAGCGTTTGCGCCGGTATTACTGAATCTCACCATGATTCTGGCTGCGTTATTTCTGGCACCTTATACCAGTCCTGCCATCATGTCGCTGGGTTGGGCGGTGTTGATCGCAGGAGTATTACAGCTTGCCATTCAATTGCCGGAATTATGGCGTAGAAAACTGTTGATCCCACCCAAACTGGATTTTCAGCATGAAGGGGTAAGACGGATTTTAAAGCTGATGTTGCCGGCATTGTTCGGTGTCTCGGTGACGCAGATTAACTTATTGCTAAATACTTTCTGGGCTTCGCATATGCAGGATGGTTCGGTGTCGTGGCTTTATACCGCAGAACGCATGACTGAGTTGCCTTTAGGTTTAATTGGCGTAGCGATTGGTACGGTGATTTTGCCATCATTATCGATGAAAAAAGCCGATCAGGATATGCAAAAATTCAAAGCCATGATGGACTGGGCAACCAAGGTGATTATTCTGGTGGGATTGCCAGCCAGTATTGCGCTATGTATGTTATCTACGCCGATTATTCAGACCTTGTTCCAGCATGGTGAATTTACCCTGCGCGATACACAAATGACCGCACTGGCGTTGCAATGTATGAGTGCTGGTGTCATTTCCTATATGCTGATTAAAGTTTTTGCACCGGGCTTTTATGCGCAGCAAGATACCAAAACACCGGTACGGATCGGGATGATTACCGTGTTTGCTAATATGATCATTACCCTGATTTTATTGGGTGTTTTCCATTTGATTGGCTGGCAGGCACAGCATATGGCATTAGCACTGGCATCTTCGGGATCTGCATTGATTAATGCCATTCTTTTATATACTGCCTTACATCGTCGTAATATTTATCGTTTTCAGGGACATTGGAAAAAAACCATTATTCAGTTTGTGATCGCCAATCTGGTCATGATATTGGTCTTATGGCTGGGTTTAAAATGGTTTGATGGTACAGCCAGTGCAATGATTCGAGTGGTTGAATTATTGTTGCTTTGTGTTGCAGGTGCAGTTGCATATGGCGTTGCCCTCCTAGTAACCGGTTTTAGACCTCGCCATTTGCGACCATAATCAATAAGTACGAATACGAAAAGACCGAAAGATTCAGTTTAAATCTCTCGGTCTTTTTTAGGCTCAAAGAGTTCTTTTTCCTGATAATAGCGTTGCTTATCTTCATACATTTTGTGATCGGCACGTTTGATCATATGCTCAATATTTTCATTTTCTTCACTGGTGGCATAACCAATGGCCATATGAATGGGCAGGCTGGAGTAATATTGATTATCGATATGAAATAGTTCATTAATGGTTTGAATGGTGGTTTCAACCACTTGTTCATTGGCACCCAGCATTAGAATAACAAATTCATCACCACCAATCCGTGAAACAGTATGTGGTGCGCTGATGGCCTGATTTAAAATATCGCCGACACGGCGTAACAACCCATCACCAATATCATGGCCCAGTTGATCATTAATGATCTTTAATCCATTCATGTCCAAATAAATACAGGATATCGGGCGGATAATACTGCGATTTAAACGATGAATTTCTTCAGTATAAAAAGAGCGATTAAATAATTTGGTTAATACATCATGTTTACCCAAATATTCAAGATAGGCTTCGGCTTTTTTACGTGCAGTAATATCGGTTAATGAAACCTGTACCATAGCCCAGTCTTCTTCATAACCCGGAAAAACCGAAAACTGTAAAAGTACATTACGAATATTACCATCTAGCGCATAATTCACCGCTTCACGTCGATGGTGAATATTGCCTTGCCACAACTCAATTAATTGCTCACGAAAGGTATTACGCATTTCACCGCAGAACACACGATCCAAATTTTGTATCAATTCTTCTTTGGAGGAGGCTGCAAATAAATCAATCGTAGCCTGATTGACATCAATCAGAATAATGTCGCTCATACATTGTTCGATGAATTCGGGATGCACATCAAGAAAAGTACGAAAATCTTCGATTCCTATATTACGCAGATGATCCAGACGCATTTTAATCCGGCTAAAATCTTCAACCCATAACGATGCAGGTGAGTACTTAAACATACCTTCGGCAAACAAGCGATGTCGTTTTTCAATTTTTTGCGCTTCGCGATGTGGTGATAGATCCTCGGCGGTAATGAATACCCGACTGAGATCATGTTCATGCCCTGGCAAAATCAACAGATGTAATAATAATTCCAAACGTTTGCCATTTAGGGACAAACATATGGTTTCAATAGAACTAGGTGCCTGTGTTTGCCAAAGTAAAATATATTGCTGTAATAAGGCGATTAACATCTCATCTTTAAAAATTTGATTCAGATGTTCACTGAGCTGTTGTTGATTGTTCGCTGCAAAGAGGTTAAGCGCCTTTTGATTGATCTGTAAAATTTTTATATGTTGTAAACAGGCATCCATGCGCAAAGGATCGGATTGCACATAAGAAAATATATCTTCAATACCGGCTCCACGCCATTCATCAAACAAGTGCTTAAGTTCACTTAAATCCTCTAGCAACATAGGTAAAGGTGCGAGATTGAAAAGTTGTACGGAATCTAAGCTATGCATGGAGAAAAGTCCAAAAGCTGATATAAAAAGATATGTATAAACCGAAATGGTTTAAAAGAGAACAAGTATATCGTGATTCTGCAAAGTTTTGATCTCCATAAAACAAAAAAGTATTTGGATACAAAGTTTAACCAAGCATTCAGTAGAACAGGACTAAAGTGTACTTATTATCACATTTTAATAAAGAACAATGTGCTCTAGGCGTTAGATAATGCATAACAGCGTAGGTGGCGTTATCGGGGGATGGCAAGGTGTTATTATGCTGAGTGAAACATTGAAAAAGAAAAGAATAACACGCTTGAAATTACCTTGATTGATCAGAAAATCTCTCATATTTGAAAACTTTGATGACATAGCTGATTAAGGTTATTTTTACTTCAATCAAAAATGAAATACGTGATCAATAGCACTCCAAAGCTTACGGTGAAGCAATCTTCCAGTGATATGAAAATCTACTGGGAAAAATGTTAGGCATGAAAAAAAGCTGATTTAAACACAGTTCAATTGTTGTAAAAAAGGAGTAAATGATGTCTCGCAATATTATTTTAGTCACATGGCCCGATTCCGCAAAAGCCTATCAGGAATATAGCGAATTAAAACGTGCGAATATTTCTGGTATTCAACAAGCGGTTATTATTGAGCGTAAAGAAGATGGTAAACTTGCCATTAATGAAGGGGATAGTAACACCATCGGAATAAAATCACTGGGTGGTGGTTTAATTGGTATGTTGGTTGGCGTGATTGCCGGACCATTGGGAATGCTACTTGGATTTACCACAGGCGCATTGTTCGGTTCGATTCTCGATATTAAAGATATTAGTGAAGATAGCACGATTTTATCTAAACTGAGCCAAAGCTTTAAGATCGGTACCACAGGCTTGCTACTTGATATTGAAGAACAAGACACGACTGCGGTTGATGCCTACTTTGCGGCGAAAAATGCAACATTACAACGCTGGTCATATGATGAAGTAAAAGCCGAAGTCGAGGCCTCCATTACTGCGTGGGAACAAGTCAATACTACGGCAGAAAATGCCATTAAAGAACAGAAAAAAGCTGAACATGCCGAAAAGCGCAAAGAAAAATGGGCTGAGTTTAAAGAAAAACTTCATCTTAAAAACGTATAGTCAGCAGATATGGGCTTTTGTGAACGTCTATTGAAATTGAATAAGCCAATAGCAATTTGTTATTGGCTTATTTTTTATCAATCCATTGGCCATTTCAAATCGAGGTTTAAATTGCCAAATATGTTTTTAAGTGCTTAAAAAGCTACATCAAATAGTGTATTGGTTACACTGGATTGCGGTTATATACAAAGGAATGTTAAGACACAACTTTGATGAGTTGAATATCAAAAATTAAGGTACTATTTGGTGGAATTGCATCACCTGCACCTACGTCACCATAGGCCAAATTTGCAGGAATAAAGAAGCGGTACTTACTGCCTTCGGACATCAGTGAAATACCTTCTTGCCAGCCTTTGATCACTTGATTTAAGGGCAGTGTGACAGGCTCATCACGTGCGATTGAACTATCAAATACCGTGCCATCGAGTAAACGTCCTTCATAATGGACTTCTACTTGACTATTTATCGTTGGTTTTTTACCCTGACCTTGACTTAATATCTGGTATTGCAAACCACTTGCAGTTGTTTTAATCCCCGTCCTACTGGCATTACTTTTTAAAAAATCAGTGCCTTCTTTGAGGTTTTGAGTGGCTGATTGCTGGAAAGTCACCAATTCCTGTGCATCCATTTTTCGCTTATACTGATTAAGTACACTGGCCATTTGTTCATTGCTTAAAGTGGAGTCTTGGCCAGCATAACCCGTCTTAAAACCTTCCAGAAAACTATTGATGTCGAGGTTATTCAGAGCATTAGCATTAGATTTGCCAATCAGATAACCAAAACTATAGCCTACCTGTTCGCGCTCACTACTTTTATCTGTAATGGTCGGCGCAGCGAATGAATGGGTTGCCGCACAGATTAAACCTAAAAAAATATATTTTTTCATTGTAATAAATTCCACGCTTCATCTATTTTCACAAGATAGATGTGTGATGAGGCTTTAAGATTGGTTCAAAATTAAGGATGATGAATGCTCAATCATCTTTAGGGTTAAAAATGTATATATGTCTTTTATAAAATTATTGCAAAATATTTATTAAAATCTGTGTGTTGATTTTGTAAATGGTGACCTAAAACACAAGACCAGGCAAGCAACCTTACCTGGTCTGGAGGATTATTTTACTTCCAGTAATTGTACTTTAAAGATTAATGTACTGTTTGCCGGGATAGGACCCATGCCCTGAGCACCATAGCCTAATGGGGCCGGAATAAAGAAAGTGTATTCAGCACCTTCTTTCATCAACTGTAAACCTTCGGTCCAGCCTGGAATCACCTGATTTAATGGGAACTCAACAGGTTGGCCATTTTCAAATGAGCTGTCAAAGACTTCACCATTAATCAATTTACCTTCGTAATTTACCTTCACAACATCAGTTGCTTTTGGCTGTTTGCCAGTTCCTTCTTTATCGATGGTATATTGCAATCCAGAAGCCGTGGTTTTTACATTTGGCTTTTTCGCATTTTCTGCTAAAAATGTCGTATTTACATCGTCAGAAGGTGCTGAAACATTAGGTTGTGAAAGTGTGGCCGGTTGATCATTATTTTTTTGCTGTGCGACAAATTCTTGATATGCAGCATTGATTTCTTCTTTGCTATACGGAAATTCTTCATGCGCATGGCCTGCACGGGCACCAGCAGAAAATGCATTGACGTCAAGTTCTGGTGGAGTCATCTGGCTAGTGACTTCATAACCGAATACATAACTGATTTTTTCGACAGCTGTGGCAGTTTTTGGATCAAATGATGAATGATGAGAGCTTGCCTGGTATTTAGTTGGATTTTGGCTTGCAAAATAAACAGGTACAAGTGCAACACTACCTAAAACAGCCGCTACAACGATGGGTAAAGCTTTACTCATGATAGTTCCATAGAGATAGAAATAAGATTTGCTTTAATTATGTGATCATATTAACACATGTGGAAAAATGGCATATGTCGTTATCAAAACATACTGTGAAATGTGTGATTATTTTAGCGTTCTATTCAAAAAAACGAAATAGCCAAGCGACTATAGTGTAAAGAAGTGTACAAAGAAAATAGGTGGAAAATGACGCATCAGGAGAAAACAGGCGATAAAATAACATCATTCCATTATAATTATGCGCATCAGGGACTTCATAATAAGCTCAAAATTATTGTGAAATGCACCCTAAAATGAAATGAGAGAAGAATATGAGTAGTCTTAAACATGCGATTGTCATAGCAAGTTTATTTGGTCTAACCACAAATGTCTTGGCTGGGACACAAGTTACATTAAGTACCACACAAGGTGATATACAAATTGAACTTTATGACCAGCAGGCACCGATTAGTAGCAATAATTTTTTAAAATATGTCACTTCCGGTTTCTATAAAGGCACGATTTTTCATCGCGTCATTCCTGGCTTTATGGTACAGGCAGGCGGATTCACGCCGAATATGCAACAAAAACCGACAACTTTTCCGGCAATAAAAAATGAAGCCAATAATGGATTGAAAAATCTGCGCGGTACAGTTGCCATGGCAAGAACTGGTGCGATTAACAGTGCAACCAGTCAATTCTTTATTAATACGATGGATAATCCAACCCTTGATCATGGTGTAAGAGATTACGGCTATGCTGTTTTCGGCCGAGTCACAAGAGGCATGGATGTGGTGGATAATATTGCAAACGTCCCCACATCAAAAAAAGGAATGCATTTTGATGTCCCTTTAAAACCCATCATTATTTTGGATGCAAAAGTAAGTCCCAAACCGTTTTAAACCTAAAAACCCGTTAGAAAATGTTCACTAATTATGCATTTGAGGTAAAAGAGGTCAAAAAAAGTGCGTATGGTGCTAAAAGATAAAAAAAGGGGTTGCGTTGGTATGTGAATGCTGTAGAATGCACATCCATCGGCGGTGATGCAGATTAAAACTTGTTGAAAAACAGGGTGTTAGTTGGGACTT
>NZ_OANT01000005.1 GCF_900096995.1 Acinetobacter puyangensis | reverse complement strand
CGACCTCACTTTGCCTTAAAATACAAAACGCCCAATGAGGTTCATCAGGCGTTTTATAGTTGAAATCAGTGTCAACTTATTTCAGGACTAGACAAAGACATATTTAGATTATTATTAACCTAACAAGAAATAGGATGGTTTTTTTTGATAGTCTCGTACTGATTAGATAATGCTAATCACTTCACTGTGATCAAAAAAGGTTGTCCATTTGGTTTTAGTCTTATTCCTTGCCTTAAATGTGTCCATGGTAAATCTGAAGGATCTGCAATCATAGGCCCAGGCGCTTTAGCTACTAATACTTTTTCAGCAATAGGACCAAAATCTGCTCTAAAATGTACTGAACTTTTGTTTACTAAAATACTCATTTTTTCGGGATCGATGCCAGCGATTCTATAAAGATTCCTATCAATCATTTGTGCTTTTGAGGAACTGACAGCAATTAGTATTCCTTCTAGTTGTAAGCAAGCAACTGGTCCAACATCGACAAACATTCCATGCATCATGGGTCCATCAAAATGGCATTGACCATTAGATAAGTGGACTACATCAAAATTTGCCTCAAGAGGTGTATCGCCCGGTATTTTTGCTTGCCCTCCAAGTTTGATTGATATTTTTCCTCCAATTCCTGCTTCATATGCTGCCTGTACTGCTTCAGCATCACATATCAAGCCGACAGCAACATTATTTGCTTTATTACTTAAAAGTGCTTTGATTAATCCAGTAGTATTTGCATCTCCTCCGGCACCAGGATTATCTTGAGTATCAGCAATGATAACTGGTCGATTAGCATTTTTAGAAATGGCTATAGCTTCTTTTACAGCCTCATCTGGCGTAAGAAATGATATTTCCCAATCGGATTCTTCTTTTAGTAACTTATCGTATAAGCTGTTAACTGCAACTTCCAGTCTATAATAATCAGTACCATACCCCCATAAAACGGGTCCACATTCGTTAAAATCTGCTGCGGGGAATCCTGGAGCGAATGATAAAGATATTTGATTGCACTCGAACTCTTCCAATGAGGAATAAAATTCCTTGGCAGGGTGGACTAATGTACACATACTATTAATTGGGATTAAATATGGTAATCGACAACTATAGCGATATAATTTACCTTCACGTAACCTCAAATCCATCAATTTAGCAGCACGAGCACCTGTTTCAGCCATATCAATATGAGGATATGTCCTGAATGCGGTCAAGGCATCTGCTGAACTTAGCATTAGCTCAGTGACATTCGCATGTAAATCTAAAGATGCAATAATTGGAATATTGTCACCAACTATCTTTCTAAGTCTTGATAATAAAATACCTTCACCATCATCGATATGTTCTGCAACCATAGCACCGTGTAGATCTAAGTAAATACCATCAATTACCTGATTACTTGCAGCTAAGGTAATTTCTCTGACTATTCGTTCATACGTTTCTTTTTCGACATGTGCTGAAGGGCTTGCTGCGGCCCATATGACGGGAATTAGTTCAAACTCAAATTTCTCTGCTTCGTTTATAAAGCCTCCTGCTGGAATATTTACATTGCGAAGCTTTAGAACATCTTTTCCTCGTGCTAGTTGAGGAAAACCTTCACCACGTATAAAGCTTTCGTAGGTAGCTTTGCTTGGAGCAAATGTATTTGTTTCATGCTGAAATCCAGCGATCAAAATTTTATATTTCATAACTAACCATTCCTATTTAAGTAACGAACTATTCATTAGAGAAGCTTTAGTTTTAGGTTTGTTTGCTGCTAAAAGTATCGAACCGAAACCAACTATTAAAGCCATAGCGAGTACACCCGCAGAAGAGCTGCCTGTGTAGGACTTAAGTAAACCAATTAGAGTTGGGCTCACGAATCCTCCTATTAAACCAATTGTATTAATTACGGCAATCCCACCAGCTGCCGCTGTTCCTTGAAGGTATTGAGCAGGTATAGCCCAGAAAACTGTATAGGCGCTCCAGATAAAAGCAGTCCCCAATGATAAAAATATTAATGATGCGAGAAGATTGTCAGTAAATACTGTCGAAATAGCTAAACTGATCGCTGCAATGAATGCAGGAATTGATGTATGCCAACGTCTTTCATTGTAGATATCAGATGTACGTCCAAATATTTGCATAAAGATAATTGCTGCTATATATGGAATCGCTGATAAAAATCCAATTGACATTAAATCATTTACGCCACTATCACGAATGATGGATGGAAGCCAGAAACTCATAGAATAGATGCCGCAAATTAAGCAAAAGTATCCAAATGCCATTAAGTAAATTCGGGGATCTTTGAGTGCTGCCCTAAATGATGAGTGTGCGTTATCTGAGCTTATCACTAATTTGGCATGAATTTGTTTTTCATCGTCAGATAACCATTTAGCTTGTGATGGAGCATCAACAAGTAATTTTAAAGCTAAAATTCCAAGAATAACGGCAGGAAATCCTTCAATTAAGAACATCCATTGCCAACCTTTGAGTCCACCTATGCCAGCAAATTCTGTCATGATCCAGGTTGATAGTGGCGCTCCTACAATGCTTCCTATTGGACCAGCAAGCATTGTTATAGCCATAACTCTTGCAAGTCGATCACGACCATACCAAAGAGTGAGATAGTAAATCATTCCAGGTGCAAACCCTGCTTCAAACACACCTAAAAAAAATCTTAATATATAGAAGCTTATCTCATTATTAACTATAAACATGCAACTTGAGGTTATGCCCCAAAGTAACATAACTCGGCTTAAAGTTTTTCGAGCACCAATTTTTGTTAGTAGTAAATTACTTGGTGTTTCGAAAATGGCATAACCAATAAAGAAAATTCCAGCGCCTAGTCCATATGCAGCATCTGAGAGTCCTAGATCACTCTGCATATGTAATTTGGCAAAACCGATATTAACTCTATCTAGGTAAGCTATAAAATAACAGACTAGAAGAAAGGGGAGGATTCTTAAGTCAATTTTTCGATAAATTTTTGCTACCTCAGAGGTAGCACACATTGCTTTGTTCGTCACCATCTCACGCAGACTCCTTGTCTTGATACCCTATAATCTAAATTTTTTTTTGATACAGCAATAGCAACTTAAGAAGCACTTTGTTACCTTATAAGCAACAACAAAATTAGATTGAAAATTATGCGCGATCTGAATCAACGTCGAATGCGTTATTTTTTTGAAGTATGGCGACATAAATCAATTCGAGGAGCGGCTGAACAGTTAAATACAGCACCGTCTGTAATTACTAGACAAATTAAACTGCTCGAAGAAGAAGTGGGAGTAAAACTATTTGATAGACAATCAAGGGGGGTTGAACCAACTGAGGCCGCCCAGTTTTTATTAGATTTTTGGCGTGGTTGTCAGGCTCAACAAGAACATTTTGAGGAACAGTTAAGATCTGTAAGTGGACTGCAAGATGGAAATATTCGTATAGCACTGAGTGAAGGATTTATTGATATATTAAATAGTAAAGTACTTGGCGAATTTTCACGCACTTATCCTGGAATAAAAATATATCTTGATATACTTCCAGTAAATGCTGTTATTAATGAGGTTGCAACGGGAAAGGCTCATTTTGGTATAGCATATAATCCATCCATTTGTGATGACGTCAGTTATATTGCATCATGTAAACAACCAATAAAACTACTGCTCAGACCTGATCATCAACTAACAAGATTAAAGCAGCCTATTCATTTTGAAGATATAATTAAGTTTCCTATCGCTCTTATGCCTCCTGAGTATGGTATAGGACAAGCTTTAAAGTATGTGTTTCATATGGAAAACATTGCGTTGAATCCAGCTTTTACTACTAATTCATTATCTGCATTAAGGCATTATGTTGTTAATACAGACGCAGTTACTTTTATCGCAGAATTTTCGGCGTTCAGTGATATTATCTCTGGTCAACTGACTACCTTAGAAATTGATAATACTATTTTAAATAATATTTACGGTAGGTTGATAATAAAGAAATTAACTTCTATATCGCCTGCTGCAAAAGAGCTTATTGCATGGATATTAGAGCGTATGGAAATATTTTCTACAAATTAGTTAAATTGTATGATCTCACTGATAAAGGCACTAATTTTTTTGGGAGTATGTGCTTGTTTCAAGTAGCAGATATACAATTCTACACGGCTATAGTTAAACTCCTCTAAAATTTCCACCAACTCACCTTTTTTTAAAGACTCGTTAACATCCCATAAAAGACTAAATGTAATTCCTGCGCCCTCTACTGCCCATTGATGTACTAATTCACCACTGGTACTCGACAGGTTAGGTGTCACTTGAAAAGGTTGTGAAGAATTTAATGTTTTCAATCGCCACATATTATAGATATGTCGGTCTTTCATAAAACAAATACATCTATGTGCTGACAGATCTTCTGGTTTATTTGGCGTTCCATTTAAACGAAGATAATGTGGGGAAGCACAGCACACACGTCGACTAGATAAAATAAGATGTCGAACTTCATCTTCATTAGGAAATGGATTTATCTTAAATACAATATCGAGATCATTATCTATCAAATTTAAATTTGAATCTGACAGTACCAATTCTATATTCATTAATGGATACTTTTTAGATAACTCTGAAATGATTGGCGCAACTTTTTCTTTTCCATATTGCAAGGGACAACCAACTCTTAAACGTCCTTTCAATTGATTTTTGCGACCAATAATCTCAGATTCTATTTCCTCTAAACTTTGTAAGAGTGGAACAATTTTCTCATATAAAATTCCTCCTTCTTCTGTAAGCCTGAAACGCCTAGCACTTCTTTCTATGAGTTTGGTATTTAAACGTTTTTCTAATGCAGCCAATCTCCGACTCAGTGCAGGCAAAGAAATACCTAGACGAATTGATGCATGCGTTAAAGATCCTGCATTAACAATGTAAAGAAATAATCTTAAATCTTGAAGAGCATCATACATTTTATGATTCCATTTTTTGCAATTAATAATATCAATTTCTATGTATTTAGTGAATACGCTTCCACTTAATATTCTCACCTTATGCAGCATGTAGAATTTGTTTTATGTTCAATACACAGAATTATCCAAAAATAAAAGCAATGGCAATTGCTGCATTTGGCGCACTATTGGTAGGTGTTTTTCCACTTGCTATTTCCTTTATGCAAGCAGATATCAGTAGTAGTTTTGCCGTAGATGCAAATGAAATTACATGGTTTGTAAGTCTCTATAATTTAGGGCAAATCTTAGGGATCCCGTTTGCTTTTTTTATTGCGGGAGTGGTTGGTAGAAGAAGAGCTATGCTATTGGCAGGTGGGGGATTTTCTTTTGTGTCTTTTTTAATAGCACTGTCTTCTTCATTTCAATTTGTTCTTGTACTTCGTCTTATTCAAGGCTTCTTTGGAACCATGTTTCCTATTTTTGTTTTCATTTTAATTTTTAGTTTGCTGAGTGCAGGGGCTGAACGGACGAAAGGTCTGGCGGTCTTCGCAGCAGCATCTTCTGTTGGGGCTGGATTAGCTGCCTTTGTTGGGTATTCTTTATTTATAGCTGAAAACTGGAGATTCACCTTTTATTGTTTAGGTTTTCTAAGTTGTATTTATTGTTATTTTGCCAATAAAACTTTTCTTGCAGATCCCATTAACTTGTCTAATCTAAAGAAAATTGACTGGTTTGGTTATCTTATAATATCCATCGCTCTGGTATCTTTTATTATCGCGATGTCAGAAGGTGAAAAAAACTTTTGGTCTGAAACTTGGTGGATTACTGCTTTATTGATCACATCATGTATTTTTATATTCTTATCTTTCTTTTATTTTAAAACTAATAAAGCTGGATTAATCAGACTGAGTATTTTTTCCAAACCATTTACACCGGCAATTTTATTACAATATTTATTTAGGCTTGCCACATTAATTTCTGTATGGATCATTCCTCAATATATGGTCAAAATTTTAGGCTATAAAATTGATCAATTGTCTTATGCGATTTTACCACTTTCATTTGGAACGATTATTGGGATCGTTTTTGCATTTTGGTCAAGTCCTCGTATAGATCAACGTTATATTTTATTTATCTCATTTTTAATGTTTGGTGCAGTGGCTTGGTATTGCTCTTACTTAACTGAAGATTGGAATTATCTCCAATTCTTTTGGCCGATTTTTTTTGCAGGATTAGCGCAAGGTATGTTTGGTATGTCGACACTACATTATGCTCTAGGTAATCTTGATAAGTTTGAAGGTCCTACATGTGGCATCATTTTTAATTATGTCCGTGTTCTAGGAGAAACCAGTGGTATAGCCATATTTTCCCACTTAATAAATGAACGAATAAAGTTCCATACTATTGTTTTAAACCAGCATTTAACCGCAATTAATTCTGAAAAACTGGGTAGCTTAAATAGACACTTTCAGTCAAATACAGATACCTCGGCACTCTCAACGCAAGTATCTGAACAAGCGTACCTACTTTCTTATATTGATGCACTCACATTCATCGCTTTAGTTCTGTTTATTGGTTCTCTATTTACTTGGGTATTCAGAGCTTATAAAAGCACTACTGAATGATTTTGCAATATCTATTAAAGAGTATTTTCCTATGAATCAGTCAAATCCAGATTTAAAAAAAACTACAACACCATTTATTCGACTTATAATTGTGAGCAGCGCTCTAATTATTGTTTTTTTAATGGTTTATTTTATTTATACTTATATGCCAACCTTTACCAAGACTGTTAAGACAGATAATGCTTATATCAAGGGAAATTTAACTTATATTAGTACTAAAGTAAGTGGTTATATTGATGAAATTAATGTAAATGACAACGAAGTTGTTCACCAAGGACAAGTTCTTGTTCGTATTGATCCTAGAGACTATCTCGTTAAAATCGATCAAACAAAAGCTGAAATAGAGAAAGTTTTAGCTGAAATCAATCAATTAAATGAAGAAATTAAGCTTCAACATATAAAAATTAAGAGTAAAGAGATAGATATTAATTCTGCAAATTCCTCTTTAGAGAAGATCAGTAATGATTTTAAACGTGCTCAACAGCTTATAAATATCGGTGCGATTAGCAGATCAGAATATGACGTATCAAGCACTGAACAGCAAATTCAAAAAAATAATCTTTTAAACTCAATTGATCAGAAAAATCAAGAAATACAAAGTCTAAATATTCTAGAGTCAAGTAAAAGTACTTTAAAAGCCGAATTAAATGCGGCAAATGCAAAGCTTAAGCAAGCTGAACTTGATAAGGCAGCTACCATTATTCGATCCCCAATAAATGGTCAAGTCACTTCTAGAAATATAGAACAAGGAGAATATACTACTGTTGCAAAAAATATTATGGCGATTGCCCCGAATCAAAATCTATGGCTAGAAGCGAATATCAAAGAAACCCAGCTTCATTATGTTAATAAAGGTGATAAAGTTTTAATTAACGTTGATGCTTTGCCAAATGATCGTTTTTGCGGGGAAATTGAGAGTCTTTCAAAAGTTAGCGGTTCAGAAACTTCTTTAATTCAGACAGATAATGCGAGTGGTAATTTCACTAAAATTATACGACGCTTTCCAATTAAAATTAAGATTGTTCCACATCAAAAAGGGTTAGATAAATTAGGGATTGGTATGTCTAGTGTCATCAAAATATATACACATAGCTCAGATAAATCTTGCACAGATATTTTATCATGAACAAGCATTAACGCTTAAACAATTACAGGCAGGGCAATATGTATTTTGCGTGCCTGTATCAATTTTTATATTATAAGTAATTGAATAATATATGAAATAAATTTTTCTAGTAAAAGATATAAACTTTAAGAGCAATATATTAATAAATAAAAATGTATTCTTTTAAAGTTTTTGCCCTAGAACTTCACGAGGCGTAATACCGAAAGCTTTTTTAAACGCATGACTAAAATGGGAAAAATCACTAAAACCATAATCTAAAGCGGCTTGGGATACGCTGTTAACATGACCAGATTGTAGCGCATTATGACTCGCATTCAGACGTTCTGCCCAAATGACTGACATGACAGTTTTTTGATGTCGTGCAAATGCACGTGTGACTGTGCGTACAGAAACATGATGATAATTTGCAATCTTTTCGATGCAAAGTTCCGGATCACACAACTGTCGTTGAATATAGTTCATCATGCGCGCGTATAAATCACGTTCTGCGCCAACTTGTTTGATATCTTGCATTTCAAGGCTAAGTACCAATAAATCCAAAGCAGTTTGTGAAAAACGTTCAGATAAATTTGGATGTTCCAAATTAAGGGGCGACATCACCGCTTGACGTAACATTTCACGTAATGGAATGACGCCTGGGCGAGTTTCATCTAAAATCATCGCTGTAAAATTTTCGATATTCGGCATGCGGTGCTTTAGTAAATGCCGAGGAATACGCATCAAATGATTTTTTTGTCCACCAAGACTAAAATTAAATGTTTGTGCTGCATCATAGAGCACTAAACTATTATCAATTAATTTTGAATTTCGTCCATTTTGTCTTAATTCACCATAACCTTGCTCCATAAAGCCCAACCATAAATCTTCATCAGGTCCTGTACGAAGATGTTTTGCTGTTCTTTCCCAATGATGCATACTTGCTGAAATGGTACAGACATCAATTAGTCCAACGTTTCTAACGATTAATTCACCATTGAAATCAAAAGGATTTCCTGGCTGGCTGGCTGCTGGAATACAATGACGGAGCACGACATCATTCCAGTATTCAAAGCGCTCTGGTGCACTGATATCTTGAGTTGAGTAGCGGATGTTATGCATACTTTGCTGTGGATTCATGGCTATACATTCCTGCAAGACAATTGCATAAAAAATGATTTGCTGTGAGGCTTAAGCAATAAATGTACCAATAATTTAATTTCTGAAAACTGAAAGCTTATGATTGGTATGCCTGAATATGCTTAAGTCATGGTAACAAGACATCATGGAAAATAGATTGAAAGACAATATATGCTTTTGAAATATTGAATTAACTTGGAGATAAAGCTTTATAACTTTATGAAAAATATTTATTTTATTCTTATAATTAAGCTCTGATGGGGCATTTTTAATATATTTGGACTGACTTAATATCTTTTCTATTGTTCTAATGTAGTGCATTACTGCACTGTAATGGTTATCTTGCTGAAAAAATCTAAGTTGATGAGGCTTTATCATAAATCGATTTGATTTATATCTTGTATGGGACTCATGCTGAGTGAATTTGTCATGATTTGCTATAAAGATCAATTCTTGTTTTAAATACCTGCTATTACATCTCGGTATATTTGTCTGATTCATATCAATATCCTTTTGGTTAACATGTTTACTCTTTAAACATTACATGCAACTCATCTAATGAGATTAATGGCGATACATAATGAAGTGAAGAATAAGACCAAGTCATTAAATGATAAATTTAAACAGATTTAAAAATTAACTGTTTAAGACTATAACTAGCCTGATCTGCTCTTATGTGTTCTATGCTCTTCGTCCTGAAGATTATTAACTTATAGCAAAATATTAAAAATTGCTCAATGAAAAAAATGAGCAAAACACAGATTAAATTGTTTATTTCAAATTGATAACGTGTATAAACATTTTGTTGGGATCTATGCTTTACCTAAGTGACAAGGTGGCCGATTCACAAATATTTGGTGAATTTTATTTTGAAGTCAAACTTAAATTAACAGAATTAAGTATTTATGATTTTGATGTATATGGTTTTATTCTAAAAATATAAATAACAATAAATTGGTTTGTAGAGAAAATATGAAAATCATGACCGTGCTAGCCAAGCGGTTGTCCTTGTTGACCAAGTCAGACAATAAAACTTCCGTAAGATAAAAACACAAGGAAAGAGATTAAATATTGAATGATCAGCATTGCAAAGCATGATGAGCCAGTTTTTCACACTTAATTATCTTTCTTCATCACGGATTTGACATCGATATTATCAGACACGCAGGAGAGAACCAATGATTTCCAGAAAGCGACGACATAATGTATTTTCCACTGGTATATCTGTCTGTACATTGTGCTTTTTTGCAGGATCTACACATGCAGTTGATTTGAACTCACAAGATCTTATTCCAGCACCGGCTGGAACCAATGCAGTTCTGGGTTATATGACCTATGCTTCACGAGACAGCTTTGCAACCATCAATGATAAAGAAATTAAAGATAATACAGGATTGAAGTCTGTGGTGGGTATTTTTCGTTATGTCTATTATATGGATATTGGCGGATTCACTGTTGCACCTCAGGTTTTGCTTCCTTACGGTAGGCTTTACGATGGTTCGCTGAATAATACTCGTCTTGAATCAGCGAGTGGTGCAGCAGATCCTATCTTTGCAGCCCCAGTGTGGCTAGTCAACAATTCCAAGACCAATTTTGCCATTGTACCTTATTTATATGTACCCGCAGGTGCTTATGATGCAGGTCGCACTCTCAATCTAGGGGAAAATCGCTGGAAATTTGATTTGCAACTTGGTGGAACACAGCAACTAGGTGGGGGTTTTACGGCACAGGTTTCTGCTGATGTCATGTGGTATGGCGACAACAAGGATGCCATCAACAATGGTGTCGGTCGGTTAGAGCAAGATAATACATATCAGGTTCAGGGCTGGCTTTCTTATACACCACCAGAAGATAAAACATGGACGCTTGCCGCTGGCTACTCAAAATATTGGGGTGGTAAGCAAACAGTAGATGGTGTCGAAAATGGTCAGATGACAAAAGTTGATCAGTTGCGATTGGAGCTGTCTAAATTTGTTGCTCCAACTGTTCAGCTTCAAGGCCAACTCCAGCGTGACCTCCAAATGGAGGGTGGTTTTAAAGAGGATTTACGCGCCACTTTACGCATCATGAAAGTATTTTAGCCCATCTACAAGTCATAAGGTAAATGTGACCTAGATTCAGCTTTAAAGGCTGTTGCTAGGGAAAACAGGAGCAGAAATGTCTCCATAAAATCTATCTTGAACGGAGAAACTTAATCATGAGTGATCAACAATTGACGACAGACCAAAAACCTTCCCTATACGAGCGTCTTGGTGGCTATGACGCCATCTATGATTTTGCGGGTGAAATATTAAAAACATGTATGAAGCATCCCGATATCAGTCATATCTGGGCGCATATGTCTGAATCAACATTTCAGAAAGAGCACATTAATTTTGTTGATTTTCTCTGTAAACATTGGGGTGGTAATACCGTATATCGCGGGCGTGACATGGTTACTGCACACAGAGGTATGGGGCTGACAGAAGTACATTGGAAAGCTGTATTTGAGGCAATTGATGAATGTTGCGATAACTACAATGTACCAGAAGATATTCGTGAAGAAGTAACTGCATTTCTTTCCAAATTCAAACCTGCTGTTATCGGTAGCCCTTCTTATCGTGATGTGGTACTTGCCCATCCTGATATGGATGTCACTAAAGGCATGAAAAGTGTTGGTATTCATTGGCCACAAGCAAATAAGTCTATTGATAGTGAATAACAAAATTGCTTAGAACCGAAATAGCGACAGCACGTCCATGATGATCAGTCTGTAAAGATTAATCTTTATATCGAAACTTGCTCTAAAAAAGATTTACTGAAACAGTAGATAAGGAAAATATTATGACTATTGAACGCCCTACAACTACACAATTGTTGGACCTCGCCAGCCGTTTACATATTCAGTTGACAGATGCTCAAGCCGAAGAATATTTGGCAATGATGCAAGCCAATTTCGATGCATACGATCAAATTGATGCATTACCTGACGAAATACCAGCAGTGCACTATGCACGTGATGCTGGTTATCGACCAAATGCAGAAGAAAATCCGCTGAATGCTTGGTATTACAAGACAGAAGTGAAGGGGGCCAAAACCGGTAAGTTGTCTGGGCGTAGCGTTGCATTGAAAGATAATGTCGCATTGGCCGGTGTGCCGATGATGAATGGTTCCAGTACTTTGGAAGGTTTTGTTCCATCTTATGATGCGACCATTGTGACACGTATGCTGGATGAGGGTGTGACTGTTCTAGGTAAGGCCACGTGTGAACATTTTTGTCTTTCTGGTGGCAGTCATACTTCAGATCCTGCGCCTGTACATAATCCGCATCGTTATGGTTACGCAGCAGGCGGATCATCGTCCGGAAGTGCAGCGTTGGTTGCCAGTGGTGAAGTGGATCTTGCGATTGCTTGTGATCAAGGTGGTTCCATTCGGATTCCTTCATCATTTTGTGGTGTGTACGGTTTAAAACCGACATTTGGTCTGGTGCCTTATACTGGCATTATGCCTATTGAGAATACATTTGACCATGTCGGACCAGTCAGTCGCAATGTCCGTGATAATGCCTTACTGCTTGAGGTGCTTGCTGGTGATGATGGGCTGGATCCACGCCAATACGCGGTCAAGAAAGACGATTATTTATCCTATCTTGATCGGGGCGTCAAAGGCTTAAAAATTGGTATTGTCCTTGAAGGTTTTGAATTACCAAACATGGACAGCCGTGTTGCCGAAACAGTTCGTCATGCTGCCGCAGAATTTGAAAAGCTTGGCGCAATTGTAGAAGAAATTTCTTTACCCGAACATTATCTAGCAGGTGCACTTTGGTCACCTATTGGCTGCGAAGGTCTGACTGCGCAAATGATGCATGGTAATGGCATGGGTTTTAACTGGAAAGGTCAATACGATATTCGCTTGTTAGATAAACATAAAGACTGGCGTAAGCAAGCTGACAAGTTATCACCGACCCTTAAAATCTGTATGTTTGTCGGACAATACGGAATTGAACAGTACGGTGGAAAATACTATGCCAAAGCACAAAATATTGCTCGCCGTGCCCGTGCCGCATATGACCAAAAATTGACAGAATACGATTTATTACTGATGCCAACAGTACCGATTGTTGCACAACCTTTACCTGATCAAGATGCTTCAATTACTGAATATATTAGCAAAGCTTTTGAAATGATTGGTAATACCGCAGCACAGGATATTACAGGTCACCCGGCTATGTCAGTGCCATGTGGAGTGGTCGATGGATTACCTGTCGGCATGATGTTAATTGGTCGTTATTTTGCTGAGGGCACGATTTATCAGGCCGCAGCAGCATTTGAATCCGCAGTTGATTGGCACCATCGCTAATCAAAAATAGACAGACAACAAGCCTATTTGATCATTTTCATGATGATTGTTGTCCTAACTTCTCTACCAAGGAGCGTTTTACATGAGTACATCTGTTTCTAAAACATCTAGCTCTACCCCAGGCGAGAGAGCAAGAGCATTATTTAAAGTCCTGAATGATAAAAACTTAATTCCAGAAGGATTTGTCGAAGGGATAACCGATTTAATGGAAAATACATGGGATCCGGCAAATGGTGCCCGTGTCGTAGCCAAAGCATGGACGGATCCGGCATATCGCGAATTGTTATTACGTGATGGTACTGCCGCATGTGAAGCATTCGGTTATACCGGACCACAGGGTGAATACATTGTTGCACTGGAAGACACCCCTACGGTTAAAAATGTGATTGTGTGTAGCTTATGCTCCTGTACCAATTGGCCTGTACTTGGCTTACCACCGGAATGGTATAAAAGTTTTGAGTACCGTGCGCGTTTAGTTCGTGAAGGTCGTACTGTACTGAAAGAATTAGGTACCGATATCCCCGAAAATGTCACGATTAAAGTCTGGGATACTTCGGCAGAAACACGTTATCTGGTTCTTCCAATGCGTCCACAAGGTACAGAACATCTGACTGAGGAAGAATTACAGAAATTGATCACTAAAGATGTATTGATCGGCGTATCCCTCCCGGTTGTGTAACGACTTTTCACATTAATCTCATATTTATCGAATGAAGGAGAATGATTATGGATGGCTTTCATGATCTTGGTGGTTTTCAGGGATTTGGTCCTGTCGATCATAAAATTAACAGCAAAAGTTACAAACCCGTGTTTAAAGAAGATTGGGAACATCTGGCCTACAGTCTAATGTTTCTGGGCGCCGGGCATTTAAACAAATTCAATATCGATCAGGTTCGTCATGCGGTTGAGCGGATAGATGTACGACAACATGTAGGTACAAAATATTATGAACGCTATATTATTGCGACTGCAACTTTATTGACAGAAGCCGGTGTGATCACTCAACAAGAGCTTGATGAAGCATTGGGATCACATTTTAAATTAGCCAATCCCAATCATTCTAATGGTCGTCCTGCCATTGGTAATCGCCCTCCATTTGAGGTGGGTGATAAAGTTACCGTGCGTGATGAGTATGTATCCGGACACATTCGTGCACCGGCTTATGTCAGAGGTAAATCTGGTGTGATATTACACCGCACGACAGAAAAATGGCCTTTCCCTGATGCGATAGGTCATGCCGATCAAACTGCATTACATCAACCGACCTATCATGTTGAGTTTCGCGTGAAAGATCTGTGGGGTGATGCGGCTGATGATGGTTATGTCATTGTTGATTTATTTGAAAGTTATCTGGACAAAGTCGAAGCCTAATTAAAGCTAACATTTCTAGTCACGGAATCACTGTATTAGGAGAAGGTAAATGACAACAGCACAATCTTGTAAGATATTGGATGCTATTCATACGCGTATTCCAGTCACTGTATTATCTGGTTTTCTGGGATCGGGCAAGACCACACTACTGAATTATATACTGCGTAATCGCGCAGGAATAAAAGTTGCTGTGATCGTTAATGACATGAGTGAAATCAATATTGATGCAGAAGATGTGCGCCGTCATGTGGAGCTCCACCGTGGCAGTGATCAATTGGTTGAAATGAGCAATGGCTGTATTTGCTGTACTTTACGTGCTGATTTGCTGGAGCAGGTCAGCACGCTAGCTCAACAGGCACAATTTGATTATATTTTGATTGAATCAACCGGTATTTCTGAACCGATGCCTGTGGCAGAAACATTTGCTTTTCTGAATCAAGATGGCTTTAGTCTGAGTGAGCTGGCACGTCTTGATACTATGGTTACCGTGGTCAATGGTGAAAATTTTGAGGAGATGTTGAAGTCAGGACAACATATAGAAACACCGATTGAAAATGATGAATTGATTGAGCGAAAACTTTCGGATTTATTACTGGATCAGGTTGAGTATGCCAATGTGATTCTGGTCAGCCGTTTTGATCTGATTGGAGAAGAGAAGTTTAAACATCTTGCTGCAATTCTGAAACAACTGAATCCATCAGCAGAAATTTTACCCATACAACATGGTGAAATTGATTTATCCGTTGTTTTAAATACACATAAATTTGATCTGCCGAGTCTGGTAAAATCACCTGGCTGGATGCAGCATCTGGATCAGCAGGAAGTCCATCCTGAATCAGAAACCTACGGTATTTCTTCATGGGCATATCGTGAACGTGTCCCTTTTCATCCGCAGCGTTTATATGCCTTTTTAAATCAGCCATGGATAAATGGCACATTATTGCGTAGTAAAGGTTATATATGGCTGGCGCATCGTTATGTGGATATTGGAATGCTGGTACAGACGGGTGGAAAATTCGAATGGGGTTATGTCGGACATTGGTGGCGTTTTTTACCACAGAACGAATGGCCACAAGATGATTATCGTCGCCATAGTATTTTAGAGAAATGGCATGAGCAGGCGGGTGATTGTCGTCAGGAAATGGTTTTTATTGGGCAAAATATTCAATGGGCACAACTTAAACAGCAGCTTGATGATTGTTTGCTCACCATTGAGGAAATAGAATCTGGACCTGAGAGTTGGCTGCATCTAAAGGGAAAAGAGATCTTTGAGGAATATGCTGTAGTAGAGTAGGTGTTTTCACGTGTTTCATGTACATAATGTCAGTAAATATTCTATGGGCTATTGTTTTTATTAACTATTATTTTTCCCTTTGTTGTAATTGTATTTTTAGAGAAAAACATAATTTGAATGCTGGTATATATTCATATAATTGATCTTTATTTTTTTATAAAGAACCAGCAGTCAAATTAAATCTTCTGCTCATAACTGAAAAAATCAAGATTAAAAACTACATATCAATACTGATGTCGCTATGCATAATAATTGAACTTTTAAATAAAATATTGTTTAATTTTGACAAGGAAGCAGGATTTAAAAGATGGACTATATCAAAGGCACAATTTCAATTCATTTGGTAAAAGAAGCCTTATTGGTGGCGAATTCTCGTGGATACAATATATATGAAATCGCAAGTAATGCAGGAATCTCGCCGACTTTACTTGATGTGAATAAGGCACGTGTCAGTATTAACGATTATGCTAAGCTTTGGATAGAGATTGCCAACACCATGAATGATGAGTTCTTTGGTATGGATGCGCATGCAATGCGACGAGGTTCTTATAAATTATTGGTTAAAATGGTTGAACATTCAACAACAATTGAAAAAGCACTACAGAATATTTTAAATTATTTTAATATTATTCTTGATGATTTATATGCCTATTATGATGTGGACGAGACTGGTAATCAATTAAGAATTTATATTAAAGATAAAGGTAATATAAAGCGTATGTTTACTTATGCGACTTATATGATGTTTATTCAAGGGGTTTTATGTTGGTTGGCTGATAAGAATATTATTTATCACAGAATTCAGCTTAAATGTAGTCAACCAATTTACTGTGAAGATTATTATATTAGGTTTACTGATCAAATTGAATTTCTTTCTGAACAGAATGTACTTTATCTTGATGCATCTGATTTAAAAATTAAAATTAAAAAATCCAATGAGGATGTCAATGATTTCTTAAAGTATACGCCACAAAAATTTCTGGTTCGTTATAAAGCTGACAATGATCTAAGTGCGGAAATTAGAAACTATTTAAGTCAATCAAATTTACAGGAGTGGCCTGAATTAAAAGAGATTGCGCTGATTTTAAATATCTCGGAAGCAACCTTGCAACGCAGATTAAAAAACAAGGGAACAAGTTTCCAGAAAATTAAAAATGAAATCCGGCGAGATTATGCCATAGAAAAACTTTCTAATACTAAGGACACATTATATGATATTAGTTATGCTCTAAATTTTAACGATCCCAGTGCATTTCAGCGTGCTTTTAAGAAGTGGACTGGTGTCAGTGCTGGAACATATAGAAAGTTGTCACAGCATTAACATCAGCCAGTATTGTTAAATACACCAAAAAAATGGGAATTAACAGTGATTAGGAACAATAAGAAAGTTCCTGCATTTTTTGGATCTCTTCATTTTTTAACACATTCCGCTGAATTTTCCCACTTGGCGTTTTGGGTAATTCCTGAATAAATTCAATTTCCCTTGGGTATGCATGTTTGGATAGGCGGTTACGTACATATTCCTGAAGTTTGTCTTTAAGTTCATCATTTGCAGTAATGTGGGGTTTTAAAACCACAAATGCTTTAATAATTTCTGTGCGTGTGGGATCTGGTTTACCAATTACAGCAGACTCTAATACTTCATCACATTCAAGTAAGGTACTTTCGATATCAAATGGGCCAACACGATAGCCGGAAGTTGTAATAACATCATCATTTCGACCAATAAAATCGATTCCTCCAAACGCATTGATGCTGACAGTATCTCCTGTAATATAATATTTACCGACAAAAGATTTACGATTATGTCCATCATAACCCTTAAACCAGAATAGCGGTGAATGTTCGGTATCAATAGCAAGAACACCAGATTGGCCTATGCCAACTTCCTGATATTGTTCATCCAGTACAGCAAAACGATGTCCGGGAATAGCGAAACCTGCCGAACCAATCTTGACATGATGGCTAAGGGCATGATGGTTTCCAATCACCATCCCAAGCTCTGTTTGACCATATTGATCATAAATATTGACATCTAAATCATTTTTGAACCAATTGATGACCTCTGGGGTTAAAGGTTCACCAGCACTACTGACCACGCGCAGGTGAGATTTTATATTTAAATCAATTTGCTCTTTAAACCCAAATAACAGTCGAAAAGCAGTAGGAGATCCTGCCAGATTCGTCACCTTGTATTTTTTAATGGTCTCAATAGCATTGTCAACAGTAAAGTTTTTTTCATTCAGGATGATGGTATTGCCTAAACTTAGTGGGCCTGTTATGCCATAGTATAAGCCATATGCCCAACCAGGATCTGCCAGATTCCAGAAGGAATCATCATTTCTTAAATCGACTGCATACAGCATATAGGATTTAAACGCAGCAATTGCTTTTAATGGCACAGGTACAGATTTTGGCAGGCCAGTCGTCCCTGACGTAAACATCATTAAAAAATTATCTTCAAATGTTTGACTGACAGGTTCAAAAATATCAGATTGCTGATTTAATACGGTCCAGAAATCTGCATCATTTGTATATCCTTCACTACTGGCGTTGACGGTAATAATGTGCTTGATATGTAGGTTATTGAGCTTTGTACGCTGATTGAGGTTTGTTACAATCAATTGGGTCTGTGCCGTGTTGATGCGATGGGCAATGGCTTTACTTTCAAATGCAGTAAACATGGGTTGATAAATTGCGCCAATTCGCCAAGTTGCAAGTATGGTAATCAGTAATTCAGGCGTGCGCGACAATAAGCCAGCGACACATTGTCCTGGTTTGATACCGATTGATTTAAAATGGTTGGCTAATTTTGCAGATAATAGATCAAGTTCTTTAAAGGTATATGATATGGCGTAGCCATTTAATACTTCCCATATTAATGCAACTTTATTAGTGTCTGCATATCGTCCACAACACTCATCATAAGCATTAATAGATTGTGGTTTGCCGTGTAATTGTGCTTGTAAATACTGTTCGTAGTCGAATGTATTAGAGACTTCCGTTAATGTCTTTAACATTTGCTATATCCTCGTTTTATCCTTAAACGTGAACTCTGTTTAGAGTATTTTTATTTATCCGTAATACCTGTTATCAACGTTAAACATTCGCCGGAATTATAGCAATGTTCAAATCCATCATGTGTATTGATTTTTTAGAACATGAATTTAAATGTTTGATAATTATATTTTTTGTTGATTTATTGGTGATTAATAAGAGGTTTTTTAAGCATTATTTATCATTTCTTTTCTATGGAATATTCATATATTTAAAATAAGTTGCAGTATTTAGAAATTGTTATTTGAGTGTTGGTTTTATAGATTAATCTTAGTGTTACAGAATATGGAAAAAAGTAATGAAAATAGAAGGAAATCTTTTCTTAATTACAGGTGCTGCATCTGGTTTGGGTTATGCAGTTGCTTGCCAGCTTGTACAAAACCATGCTTCGGTGGTTTTAATCGATATAAATGAAGAAGGCTTAAAAAAAGCCGTAGAACAATTGGGCATACAGGCAAGATATGAATGTATGGACATCACGAATGAGTTGCAGGCTCAACAGTTTTTTAAACAATTGAAAGGACAAAAAATATCAGGATTGATTAATTGTGCCGGCATTGCACCTGCTGAAAAAGTATTGAAAAAAGAGGACGTGCATCGACTTGAGTCTTTTTCTCGAACTTTAAATATTAATGTGATTGGAAGTTTCAATATGATTCGGTTCGCAGCTCAGGCAATGTCACAGAATGAAGTGGATACTGGCGGCGAAAAAGGCATCATTATTAATACTGCCTCGGTTGCCGCATATGAGGGGCAAATTGGTCAGGTCGCCTATGCGGCGTCCAAAGGTGCTGTTGTTGCGATGACGTTGCCATTGGCACGAGAGTTGGCGCGAGATGCAATCCGTGTCATGACCATTGCACCAGGTATTATGGCTACGCCCATGTTACTGAATATGCCGGTCGAGGTGCAACAGGCACTGGGTGATATGGTGCCTTTCCCTAAACGTTTGGGGCAACCTGAAGAGTTTGCAAAGCTGGCACAACATATTATTGAAAACACGTATTTAAACGGTGAGGTTATCCGTCTGGATGGTGCAATTCGTATGGCTGCAAAATAAGGAGTAAAGCCAAATGTTAACGGAAGATCAATTATCAATACAGAATATTTTGCGTGATTTTTCACGAGACAAACTTAAAACAGCTGCTGCGGAACGTGATATTAGCAAAGCTTTTCCATCACAGGAATTGAAAATACTGGCCGAACTGGGTGTTCTGGGTATTACTGTACCAGAGGAGTATGCGGGTGCAGGACTGGACTATAAAACGCTGGTTGTTGCACTTGAGGAAATCGCAGCAGGTGAAGGGGGACTTTCTACTATTGTGAGTGTTCAAAATTCATTAATCTGCGGTATTTTACTTCATTATGGGAATGAACAGCAAAAACAGAACTATTTAACTAAAGTCGCCAGTGGTGAATGGTTAGGTTGTTTTTGTTTAACTGAACCGCATACCGGCTCCGATGCAAGTGCATTAAAAACCCGGGCAGATCAAGAGGGTGAATATTACATTTTAAACGGAACTAAACAATTTATTACCACGGGAAAAAATGCTCAAATTGCCATAGTACTGGCAGTTACTGATAAAGAAGCGGGCAAAAAGGGGATCTCTTGTTTTGCTGTACCCACAGATAACGAAGGTTACAATGTCATTGGTCTAGAAGATAAAATGGGACAGCATTGTTCGGATACCGCAACAATTAGTTTTGAAAATTGCCGTGTGCATGAAAGTAATTTGATTGGTGCATTGGGTGAGGGTTATAAAATTGCCTTGTCCAACCTTGCCGCTGGCCGTATTGGCATTGCTGCACAGTCTGTCGGAATGGCACGTGCAGCTTTGGACGCTGCTATTGACTATGCTAAACAAAGAGAAGCATTCGGGGTGCCGATTTACCAGCATCAGGCAGTAAGTTTCCGTATTGCAGATATGGCAACACAAATTGAAGCGGCACGGCAGCTAGTTTATCACGCAGCAGATCTTAAGGATTCGGGGGTGCCGTGTTTAAAAGAAGCCTCCATGGCAAAACTTTTTGCTTCAACAATCGCAGAACGGGTATGTTCAGATGCAATCCAGATACATGGTGGTTATGGATATTTAAAAGATTTTCCTGTCGAACGTATTTATCGTGATGTACGTATTAGTCAGATTTATGAAGGGACCTCAGATATCCAGCATATTGTCATTGCACGGGATGTCATTAATCAGTAAATAGGATCAATTGCTATTTCATCTTATGATCAAACACGAAAAGGAATTCAAAAAATGGTTGATACAGTTGTCATTGTAAGTGGTACGCGAACGCCAATAGGAAGTTTTGGTGGTAAATTATCCACCTTGAGTGCAATTGAACTTGGTGCGCAAGTTATCAGGAATACTGTCGAAAAATCAGGGCTTGATAAAGAACAGATTGATGAAGTATTTATGGGAAATGTATTAAGTGCGGGGCTTGGTCAGGCACCGACACGACAGGCATTGATAAAAGCCGGGCTAAGTCATCATACCGCTGCAACGACGGTGAGTAAGGTTTGTGGTTCAGGGATGAAGGCTATTTTTCAGGCGTATGATGGGATTCGTTCCGGTTCAATTCAAGTCGCAGTCGCTGGTGGCATGGAGTCGATGAGCAATGCGCCTTACTTGCTGTCCAAAGCGCGTTTTGGCTATCGAATGAACCATCAAAAAATCTTTGATCATATGTTTCTAGATGGATTGGAAGATGGTGAAACTGGATTCTCTATGGGACTTTTTGCTCAGGAAATTGCCGATCGTTACAACTATACACGGCAGCAACTCGATGAATATGCTATTTATTCTCTCCAACGCGCCAAAAAAGCAATTGAAGAGGGTGTATTTAAAGATGAAATTACACCAGTTCATGTTGTATCCCGTAATGTGACCAGCTTAGTTGAGCATGATGAGCAACCCTTGTCCGCAAAACAAGAAAAATTGCCCAATTAAAACCAGTCTTTAAAAAAGACGGCACAATTACAGCTGCAAATTCTAGTTCTATTTCTGATGGTGCGGCAGCACTACTTCTTTGCTCAGCCGAAGTTGCAAAAAATAATCATCTGCATCCGCTTGCAACCATTGTGGGTACAGCAAATCATGCACAATTACCTTTAGAGTTCTCTCTGGCTCCCATTGCTGCAATTGATAAATTACTCAAAAAAGTTGGATGGACGATAGATGACGTTGAACTTTGGGAAATAAATGAGGCGTTTGCCTCTGTAGCATTGCTTGCCATTGATCATTTAAAACTTGATGTAAATAAAGTGAATATTTTTGGCGGAGCATGTGCTTTGGGACATCCTATCGGATGCTCAGGTACACGTATCGTATTGACTTTAATCACAGCCTTACAGCGTACAGGTGCAAAAAAAGGCATTGCTGCAATTTGTATTGGTGGTGGAGAGGCAACCGCAATTGCAATTGAGTTGAATTTGTAGGGATTCAATATAGGTTTTGTCTGGAAGCTTTAGCAAGGAACATGGTATGAAGAAGATGGAATGTTTCTATCGAGTACCACGACATAATTTATCCAGAAAATTTAAATATGAACTGATTAAGCACACGTTTATTCATTCCTGCTAAAACGCTTATTATTAAAAATGGTTTAGTGACTGTTGAGGAAGTGACTTTATACATGGGCATTGCAAACGGTTCGTTTTACCAAAATTTTAAAAAATAAAAAGGTGGGTATTGCATTGAAAGAAGAAGAGCATATAGCTCAAATTGAGATTATATCTTCGATTGTTTATTCCATGCACGAAATAAAAGCACTTGGAACATGATTTTATTGAATATTTAGGAGAAAATATATGATATATCAGGGAAATACAGTATCTGTCAGTATAATAAAAGAGAGTATAGCAAATTTTTGTTTTAATCTAAAAAATCAGTCGATTAATAAATTTAATCGAGAAACCTTAATAGAATGTAAAGCAGCATTAAAAGCGATTAAGTTATATCCTGATATAAAAGGGATTATTGTCACTTCTGCTAAATCGGTATTTATTGTCGGTGCTGATATTACCGAATTTACTGATTTATTTGAACAAAGCGAGGCAGACATTCGCTCTTGGGCTGAAAATGCCAATGATTTCTTTAATGCATTTGAAGATTTAAATTTACCAAAAGTTGCTGCAATTAATGGTTTTGCCTTAGGTGGTGGTTTTGAAATGTGTTTGACGTGCGATTATCGGGTTATGGCTGAATCTGCTCAGATCGGTTTACCGGAATTAAGTCTGGGATTAATTCCTGGTTTTGGTGGAACAGTACGTTTGTGTCGTATTATCGGAGTCGAAAAAACCATTCAATGGATACAGGGAATAGTATCTAAAAATGCGAAGCAAGCATTAATGGATGGTGCAATTGATGCAGTCGTTCATCATAAGGATTTAATTCCTACTTCTATACAATTTATAGAAGCTGCAATAGCCGGAGAATTAAGTTGGCAATCAAGATATCAAGAAAAAATCAAACCTATTCACCTCACTAAAACAGCTAAAAATAAGATTTTTATACAGGCTTATAGAGAAATTCAGGAAAAAGATAATGATTCTCCAGCATACCATCACATGTTAGAGGCTATTAGGGCTGGTATTATTTTAGAGCGGGATGCTGCAATTAGGGAAGAATCAAAGCATTTTGCTTTTTTGGGGAAAACAGCACAGGCAAAAGCTTTAATTCAGAATTTTTTAGATAAGCAATTAAAGAAAAAGCAGCTAAAATCAGAATAAAGTTTAAAACCGATGCAAGATGAATTTTGCTGATAATTTCGCTAATGATGTTTTTTATGTAAGGTCCGCTGTGGTCCTATCTTAAATTATAAATAGAACAAAAAACGCTTTTTTACTGGACAAAAACATTCTTGCAGCGTATATGGTGTGGCGAAATTCATACTTATTGAGATTGTGGGGAATCCAAGTATGTCACAACCTGCTTTTTTATCAAAACAGCGCATTATCGCCAAGCCCGGATTTAACCGCTGGCTGGTGCCGCCTGCTGCATTGGCAATTCATTTGTGTATCGGTATGGCCTATGGTTTTTCGGTATTTTGGTTACCATTATCCAAGGCTTTAGGCATTAGTGAGTCGATTGCCTGCGTACCGGATATTGGATTTTTCCAGCAATTGTTTGTCGCAAATTGTGACTGGAAAGTGTCAACCTTGGGCTGGATGTACACCATGTTCTTTGTGTTGCTGGGAAGTTCTGCTGCGATCTGGGGTGGCTGGCTGGAACGGGTAGGGCCACGTAAAGCCGGTTTGCTTAGTGCAGTATGCTGGTGTGGGGGAATGCTGATCTCTGCATTGGGGATTTATCTGCATCAATTCTGGATCATGCTGTTAGGTTCCGGTGTGATTGGGGGAATTGGTCTGGGACTGGGCTATATTTCACCTGTCAGTACTTTGATTAAATGGTTTCCGGATAAACGTGGTTTGGCTACAGGTATGGCGATTATGGGCTTTGGTGGTGGCGCCATGATTGGGTCACCACTGGCTGTCGAATTGATGTCTTATTTTTCCAGTGCAAGCAGTGTTGGTGCTGTTGAGACTTTTGTGGTGATGGCCTTTATCTATTTTATTTTTATGGTTGGCGGTGCGCTGGCTTATCGTATTCCGCCAGCAGGCTGGAAACCTACGGGATGGCAGCCAAAACCACAGCAACAGAATGTGTTGATTACTCAGCATCATGTGCATGCCAGTAAAATCTGGGGAATTCCACAATTCTGGTTGGTGTGGATGGTGCTATGTATGAATGTGTCTGCCGGAATTGGCGTGATCGGCATGGCATCACCGATGTTACAGGAAGTTTTTGCTGGCAGTTTGATCGGTATTCAGAAAACTTTTAGCCAACTGGATGATGGACAACTAAAAGCCATTGCGGCGATTGCGGCAGGATTTACCGCATTACTCAGTTTATTTAATATTGGTGGACGTATTGGCTGGGCCAGTTTATCTGACCAGATTGGACGTAAACATACCTATACCATCTTCTTTGTACTGGGTGCAATTTTATATGCCACGATTCCGTTTTTTGCTGAAACGGGGAATAAACTATTCTTTGTTGCAGCCGTGTGCATTATTTTGAGTATGTATGGCGGTGGTTTTGCTACGGTGCCGGCATATCTGGCAGATTTATTTGGTACGCAAATGGTTGGGGCTATCCATGGACGTTTGCTTACGGCATGGGCCACCGCTGGGATTATTGGTCCGGTTGTGGTGAATAATATGCGTGATTATCAGTTGGCACTTGGCTTGCCAGCCAGTCAAGTCTATAACCAGACCATGTTTATTCTCGCCGGCATGTTGTTGATTGGTTTGATCTGTAATCTCTTAATTAAACCTGTCAATGCCAAATATTTTATGACGGAAGAAGAGTTGGCAGTTGAAAAAAAACTGATGCAGGAAAAGCAGCAAGCGGAAGCAACCAGTGATCAATCGGTTTTGTCAGCAGTCGCTGTAAAAACCAATCCGGTGTGGGTGGTTCTCGCGTGGCTAGCTGTTGGCTTACCGTTGTTATGGGGTGTATATCGTACCGCATTAAGTGTGCAGGCATTTTTCTAGACAACAGCGGTAATTAAATTTCCCAGATCTTCATTAGGTTGATCTGGGTTTTTTGATGCTATGGCGTGATACCATGATCGCAGGTCTGTCAAGTTTAAGGTACAGTCATTCATGCCTTGCGATGCTTTAGTCGCATCTCAGGAATCCAGAGTGTCCATAACCGTTTTCCTTGCATATACCGTATTGGATGCTCCTTGCGAGATACATCTCTCAAGTCCGGCATGACGAATTAGATTTTAAAGAACTTGACAGCCCTGATACCGTGATTGGGGGTTTTAAATATTCCCAATTGGATAGATACATTGTTTGGCAAGTGCTTGTTCATCGGATACAGGCTGATGCAGTTGATCCCATTTTTGCATCTGTCCAATCAGCCAGACGAAATCGTCCTGTGTGGGGAGGGCACTGTCCTGAATAAAATTGCGAATGATGTTTTGAATATGATGATATTGTTGGGTATGAACTGTTTCAGAACAATTGAATTGTACAATATTAAAATCGACTAACAATTGCCAGACATCACTATAATCCGTTAATGTTTGTAGTTCATCTTGTGCACGTTGTATGGCAACTGTAATTGCATTTAAGGTATTGGGATATTGTAATGCCCATTCAGCACTAAAGGCTAAAACTTTATCGGCAACTTTGGGAATGACATCCTGACTAGACGTAACAATCTGGCTGACACCGAGTAATTCACCTTGTATATTCCATGGTTCTCCTACACAAAAGCCATCAATGCTGTGGTTGGAAATTGCTTCTACCATATAAGGTGGTGGGAACGTTGCCAATTTGATTTTTCTGGCTGTATTGATATCTGCCAGTGCCAACCATTCTCTTAAACAATAATGATGAATTGAATAAGGGAAAACATGCGCAAGTCTAATCAACTGACCACTTTCAATTGCGGTGAAAAGTTTATGGGCAGATTGCTGTGGTGTATCTATTTTTGAGATATTGAGATCATAACAAAGTTTCTGGCTTAAACTGATATTGGCGCAATTACGGCTCAAAATAATCGAGGTTTGAAAGGGAATCCCGACTTGATCCGATCCAGCCAAAGCCGCAGGTAGCATGGCTGATAGACAGTGTGCTGCATCGAGTAAACCAAAGGCCAGGCGATCACGTAAACTTGCCCATGAGACTTCCTTGACCAGATTGACCTGTAAACCTTGCTGCTCAAAATAACCACGATGTTTTGCCCAAAGAATGGCAATACAGTCCAATAGCGGAATATAGCCCAGTTCAATTTCGGTTTTTTCTAAATGCGGCATGGCTTTAATCCTTTAACTGGTTATTGAGCAATGCTTGCGCATCAAGCAAGCGACGGGACATCTCGCCCATGGTCATACGGTGGCTCATGGCATTTTTGCGCAGTAACTGAAAGGCGGAATCTTCACTGAGGCCATGTAATTGCATCAATAATACTTTGGCTTTTTCAATATCTTTGCGATCGGCGAGTTTGGTTTTGGTTTCTTTTAAATCATCTTCCAGTTTTTTATGTTTTTTAAATTGTTCAATTGAAATTTCCAAAATGGTTTGTAATTTTTCCGGGTCGATGCCATCCACAATATACGCAGTGACACCGGCATCAATGGCACTCTTAATGGTGTCCTTATGGCTGTTTTTGGTGAATAATACTGTGGGTAAATTAAATTGACTGACACAGTTTTCAATAATATCCCGATGCGGGTTATCCATATCCAACAGGATAATATCGGCATTTAAACGTTCGAGTTTAAATAGATTGACATAATCAATCGTCAGGCAGGCGACGACATCAAAATCGTTTTCAATGAGTGTCGCTTTGATAAAATTGGCGCGTTCTTGATCATCATCGATTAAAGCAATTTTTAGCTTGAACATACATCAACTTAATGCTTAGATCTGGCGAATTTATTTAAGCAAGTATAGTGCCATGCCGTCAACTTATCTTTCAGGCTACATGCGTGAAGTGTAGATAAAATATGCATGACTTTGATGATCGGGCTTAATTTACTGTGCATGAAAGGCGTGATGGCAGTAAAGCATTACAATGGTGCATCTGTATAATAAACGTATTCCCCATAAAGAACCTTTTGTGTTGTATAAAAAATAATTTATCTATCTGAATTATTTAAATTTCTTATAAAAAATCAGAGTGAATAATATTTTTTAAATAGATTGGCATATTAATTGCTTTTTAAATTTTGAGTCAAAGATGACTTCAAAATATGTTTAATCGACGGTCAAAGGCGCCCGTTCTGATGATGTCGCAGCTCACACATGTGTGTTTGCTGTATTTACTGATCAGTTCAGGAGAAGACCATTATGTCCGTTGATATTTCTGCCAAAAAAGCCACATCCATCAAACTATTTAGTTTTTCAACGCCAGCCATGCGAGCATTTCATATGACGTGGCTGGCGTTTTTTGTCTGTTTTTTTGCATGGTTTGCCTGTGCGCCGTTAATGCCCGTAATAGCAGGTGAATTTAACCTGACCAAAGATCAAATCGCCAATATCAATATTGCTGCGGTCGCAATTACCATTTTGGTACGTCTGATTGTCGGGCCTTTATGTGATAAATATGGGCCTCGCATTACCTATACTGCGTTGTTACTGATCGGTAGTATTCCTGTGTTTGGTGTGGCGGCTGCCAATAGTTATGAATCGTTTTTATTCTTCCGTTTGTTGATTGGTGCTATTGGTGCCAGTTTTGTGATTACGCAATACCATACCAGTATTATGTTTGCGCCAAATGTGGTCGGTACAGCCAATGCCGCTGCCGCAGGTTGGGGTAATGCAGGGGGCGGTGCGACGCAAGCCCTCATGCCGCTGATCATGGGGGCATTGATCATGATGGGTGTCGATGCCGCATTTGGCTGGCGTGCTGCACTATTGGTTCCCGGTATTCTGATGGTGATTGTCGGTGTTTTATACTGGAAATTTACTCAGGATTGCCCGCAGGGTAATTTCAAGGACGTTCGCGCGCTAGGAATTGCAGCGGGCAGTGATAAAAAGGGCGGATGGGCAATTTTAAAACAGGCTGCCAGTAACTATCGGGTCTGGGTACTGTTTATCGCCTATGCAGCGTGTTTTGGGATTGAGATTTTTATTCATAACATCGTGGCCATGTACTACGTGAATAACTTTCAGTTTGGATTAAAAGAAGCGGGTCTGACTGCTGGAATTTTTGGTTTGCTGGCACTATTTGCCCGTGCGCTAGGCGGCATTATTTCTGACAAAGTTGCCTTGAAAAAAGGTCTGGATGGTCGAACCAAGGTTTTATTTATCATGATTCTGGGCGAAGGCATCTTTTTAATTCTGTTTTCGCAAATGAATAGTGCTTGGCTGGCGATTATTTCCATGACAATTTTTGCACTGTTTACCCATATGGCATGTGGTGCAACCTATGCGTTGGTGCCATTCATTGATCGTGATTCCTTGGGTGGTGTGGCAGGCATTATTGGTGCCGGTGGTAATGTGGGTGCGGTAGCAGCGGGCTTTTTATTAAAAGGCATGTTGGATATTCAAACTTGTTTATTTGCCTTGGGCATCTTGGTATTAATTGCCGGTGCATCGGTGATATTTATCCGCTTTACTGCGGAGCACAAACAAAAAGAACAACAACTTTTCGAGCAAGCCATTGCTGATCGTAACAGCATCGCCTAGCCAGATCATATTTTGAGGAGATTAAAGATGAAATTAGTCATTATTGGTCATGGCATGGTTGGACACAAATTTGTCGAAACTGTGCTGGATAATGTGCAAAGTGATGTACGAGATCAGGTAGCAATTACCTTAATTGCCGAAGAACCCTATCTTGCCTATGATCGTGTGCATTTGACTGAATATTTTTCCGGAAAAACTGTGAAGGATCTATCACTGGCACGGCAGGATTTTGCCGAGGCTTATGGCATAGATTTGCATTTGAATACCCAAGCCATCGCCATTGATCGTACAGCAAAAATCGTCACCACCAAAACAGGGCAGCAGGTGGCGTATGACAAACTGATTCTGGCAACCGGTTCTTATGCTTTTGTACCACCAATTTCGGGCAATGACCACGCCAATTGTTTTGTCTATCGTACCATTGATGATTTGGATCAAATCCGTGCAGCCAGTTTAACTGCAAAAAATGGTGTGGTGATCGGTGGTGGTTTGCTGGGTCTAGAAGCCGCCAAAGCCCTCACCGATTTGAATCTGCAAACGCATGTGGTGGAGTTTGCACCACGTTTGATGGCGGTACAAATTGATGATTTAGGCGGTAAAGTTTTACGCCAAAAAATTGAAGAATTGGGGGTAACAGTACATACCCAAAAAGCCACGCAGTCGATTGAGCAGGGAAAAGAACATCAATTAAAAATGAACTTTGCTGATGGTTCCGAACTGGAAACCGATTTAATCGTATTTTCCGCAGGGATTCGCCCACGTGATGAACTGGCACGGCAGTCAGAACTAGCAATTGGTGAGCGTGGCGGGATTGTGGTCAATGATTATTGTCAGACTTCTGATGACGATATTTATGCCATTGGGGAATGTGCACTTTGGCAAGGCAAAATTTTTGGCTTAGTGGCTCCGGGCTATGATATGGCACGGGTTGCTGCCAAACATGTATTAAAACAGGATACTGCACCGTTTACAGGTGCCGATATGAGTACCAAACTCAAGTTGATGGGTGTAGATGTGGCATCAATTGGTGATGCGCATGCTAATCAGCCAACTGCAATCAGTTATTTTTATAATGATGAGCAAACCCAAGTCTATAAAAAAATTGTGGTGTGCAAAGAAAGTAAAAAACTACTGGGTGCAGTGTTAGTTGGTGATGCCAAAGAATATAGCGAACTCTTGCAAATGATGCTAAACGGCATGGATTTGCCAGAACATCCAGATAGTCTGATTGTCCCACAATATGGCGGCAGTAATGTCAAGGCAGGCGGTACAGGTGTCGATTTACTGCCGGATTCTGCCACTATTTGTTCCTGTAATAACGTCTCTAAAGCCGATTTGTGTGAAGCGATTGCTGGTGGTTCGACCTCTTTAGGGGCATTGAAAAAATGTACCAAAGCTGCGACAGCCTGTGGAGGTTGTACGCCTTTAGTCACTCAGGTATTGAAGTCCGAATTACAGCGACAAGGTGTTGCGGTTAATAATCATCTGTGTGAGCATTTTCCGTATTCACGTCAGGAGCTCTATCATCTGGTCCGTGTACATGAGATCAAATCCTTTGATGCCTTGATTGAACAACATGGACATGGTTTGGGCTGTGATATTTGTAAACCGACCGTCGCCAATATTTTGGCGTCTTGCTGGAATGATTTTGTCCTGAAAAAAGATCATGCCGGATTGCAGGACAGTAATGATTATTTTCTCGGCAATATTCAAAAAGATGGTTCTTATTCCGTAGTGCCACGTATGGCCGGTGGTGAAGTCACCCCAGATGGTCTGATTGCAGTCGGGCAGATTGCCAAAAAATATGGTTTATATACCAAAATTACTGGTGGGCAACGGGTCGATATGTTTGGTGCACAGGTGCATCAATTACCATTTATTTGGGAGGAATTGATTGCCGCAGGTTTTGAAACTGGACATGCCTATGGTAAATCGCTGCGTACAGTGAAATCCTGTGTGGGCAGTACGTGGTGTCGCTATGGTGTAGATGATTCTGTCGGTTTGGCAATTTTTCTGGAAAATCGTTACAAAGGCTTGCGTTCACCGCATAAATTAAAAATGGCGGTATCCGGTTGTACCCGTGAATGTGCCGAAGCACAGGGCAAGGATGTTGGCATTATTGCCACCGAAAAAGGCTGGAACCTCTATGTGTGTGGCAATGGTGGCATGAAACCACGACATGCCGAATTGCTGGCATCGGATCTGGATACCGAAACTTTAATTCGCTATATCGACCGTTTCTTTATGTTCTATGTTCAAACCGCAGATCGTTTACAGCGTACCAGTGTCTGGCGTGACAATCTGGAAGGCGGACTGGATTATCTCAAGGATGTGATTGTCAAGGACAGTCTAGGGGTGGCAGCAGATCTGGAACAGCGCATGGCACACATTGTAGATACCTATCAGGACGAATGGAAAACCGCGGTTACCGATCCTGCTGTACGTGCAAGATTCCAGACTTTCATTAACTCGAAGCAAGCCGATCCGCACATTCAGTTTACCGAAGAACGTGGACAAATTCGTCCGCTAAAAGCGCAGGAACGGGACGAAAAACGCATTGCAGTGTCGAGCGTTTAGGGCAACTGGAGGAGATATAGAGATGACACAATTTGCACAAGATTTAGACTGGCAACGTATTTGTCAGTTAATCCAGATTCAGCCCAATACCGGTGTTTGTGCCTTGATCAATGATCAGCAAATTGCCTTATTTCGGGTCGGTGATGAACAACGGATTTATGCCTTGAGTAATCATGATCCATTTAGTGGCGCAAATGTCATGTCACGCGGCATTATTGGCGATATTCAGGGCGAACGAGTGATTGCTTCACCCATTTATAAACAGCATTTTAGTTTGGCAACCGGACGTTGTCTGGAAGATGCCGATCAACATTTAACAGTATATCCCTGTAAAGTGGAGAATGGTGATGTCTGGGTATCGCCTGTACCACAAAAAACCTATTTAACCAGAATTGCCACACAACAAAGCAAGCATAAAATGATATTAGTTGGAAATGGTTTGGCGGGAATGCGTTGTCTGGAAGATTTACTGGATATTGCGCCTGATTTATATGAGATTACGGTGATTGGTGAAGAACCGTGGGGCAACTATAATCGTATTATGTTGTCACCGGTGTTGTCGGGTGAAAAGACCATTGAACAAATCATGCTGCATTCACCGGAATGGTATCAAGAAAAAAATATCCGTTTTATTGGTGGCGATCTGGCAGTCAGGATTGATCGACGTAATAAAACTGTCATGACCAAATCAGGTCTGGAGGTACCCTATGATCGTCTGATTCTGGCGACAGGTTCACGTCCATTTATGCCACCGATTAAAGGTAATGATTTAAAAGGCGTGCTCAGTTTTCGTGATATTTACGATGTCAATCAAATGATTGATTTGAGCCAGCATAAGCAAAATGCCATTGTGATTGGTGGTGGATTGCTGGGACTAGAAGCAGCTTATGGTTTAAAACAACGTGGCATGAATGTTACGGTGTTACATTTGATGGATCGGATTATGGAGCGGCAACTGGATCAACGTGCCAGCGAGATGCTACGCAAAAGTATTCAGGCCAAAGGCATAAAAATCATTACTGAAGCCTCAACTGAGGAAATTATCGGGCAGGACGGACAGGTGACTGCTGTACATCTGGCAGATGGTACGCAATTGCCAGCCGATTTGGTGGTGTTTGCTGTCGGTATTCGTGCCAATATGACGCTGGCGCAAAATGCTGGTTTGCGCTGTAATCGCGGCATCGTGGTGAATGCTACCATGCAGACTTTTGATCCTAGCATTTATGCCGTGGGTGAATGTATCGAATATAACGGCACTACATTTGGGCTGGTTGAACCTTTATGGGGACAGGCATTTGTGTGTGCGCAACATTTGGCAGAGCATGGCAGTTTAACCTTTAAAACGGTACCTACGCCGACTCAGCTTAAAGTCAGTGGTGTGGATGTGTTTTCGGCAGGTAATATCGAAGCACAAAATGATGTTGAAGATATAATTTTGCATGATGAAAAACGGCAAATTTATAAACGATTGATTCTTCAAAATGACAAAATGATCGGGGCAGTGTTATTTGGTGATACCGAAGATGGCGCATGGTATGCGGAATTAATTAGTGATCAAACCTCAGTCAAGCAGTTTCGCAATAAACTGTTGTATGGTCGCGATTTTGCCTTAAAACAGGCCGGTTAATGACTGCATTAGAAATACATTAATGTGGTACGTTATTTGCTTTATCTAATATGTATTTGGCAACGATGCCAAGATTAAAAACGTATTGATCATTCATTTGATATCAGGCAATGGCGCCTAAAGCTGAAAGATGCTTTAGGCGTTTTTTTATGTCTGTTTTGATGAAGGTTAAAATAAACAGAGGTGAAAAATTATGTCCTATCTTGCACCCTCGGAGTTCTCAACCAAAATGGTTGACGCTGGCGAATCAAAATTGCATATGGCAACCAGAGACGTGCTGATCAGAGCAATTATGGCTGGTGCAATTCTGGCAATTGCCGCAGTTTTAGCAATCAGTATGGGGATTCAGACCGGTTATCCCCTGGTCGGTGCACTATTATTCCCGGTTGGTTTAAGTATGATTTATTTGCTGGGTTATGATCTGGTGACTGGTGTTTTTATGTTGACACCACTAGCATGGCTGGATAAACGCCCCGGCGTGACTTGGGCCAGAATTTTTAAAAATTGGGGTTTGGTGTTTGTTGGTAATTTTATCGGTGCACTGATTATCGCAGTGTTAATGGCATTTGTTTTTACCTATGGATTTTCCACCGAACCTGATGCGGCAGGTAATAAAATTGCCCATATTGGTGAAAGCAGGACTTTAGGCTATAAGGAACATGGAATACCGGGCTGGATTACGATTTTTATTCGCGGCATGTTATGTAACTGGATGGTCTCACTTGCAGTCGTCGGTGCCATGATCTCTACTAGTGTGAGTGGTAAATTTATTGCTATGTGGATGCCTGTCATGCTGTTCTTTGCCATGGGCTTTGAGCATTCTGTGGTGAATATGTTTTTATTTCCATTTGCAATGATGCTGGGCGGTGATTTTTCGGTGATGGACTATTTGCTGTGGAATGAAATTCCTGTTGCCTTGGGTAATCTAGTTGGTGGTTTTTTGATGACTGGGCTTGCACTTTATATTACCCATGTCAGAACTGCACCAAAATGTCAATTCTAATCAATGCATGAGCATTAAAATGGGATAGGGATTGTCCCATTGATAAAATTCATTATCCAGTAATAGAGTATTGATAGATGCCTAAAACCAGTAAAGCCTCGCAATTAAGTGTGCAGTTAGGACAATATTCGCATGCTGGTCGTAAAGCTGAAAATCAAGATTTTTATGGAGCAAGTCTTAGCAAAAATTATTTGCTGCAACAAAAAGGTATGGCATTTGCCATTGCTGATGGGATCAGTAGTAGCAATGTCAGTCATATTGCCAGTGAAACCGCAGTCAGTAGTTTTCTATCCGATTATTTTTCTACTCCCGATTCATGGCGCGTTAAAACTTCGGCAGAACGGGTGATCAATGCTTGTAATTCATGGTTATATGCGCAAACCCAGCAAAGTCAGGGACGGTTTGATAAGGATCGGGGATATGTATGCACCTTGAGTGCCCTTATTTTAAAAGCCAATCAGGCACATATTTTCCATATCGGTGATGCCAGAATTTATCGTTTACAGTCTGGTCAGCTTGAGCAGTTAACCATTGATCATCGGGTTTGGTTGTCGGCAAAAGAAAGCTATTTAAACCGTGCGCTGGGCGTTAATCAAAAAGTTGAGATAGATTATTGCAGTGTTGAGATTTATCCAGACGATATTTTTATATTGATGACAGATGGTGCCTATGAATATCTAGATAAAACAATAATACTTGATGTTTTGACACAACATCAGCAGTTCGATGAGGCAGCCAAATTACTGGTTGAAACAGCATATGAGCAGGGGAGTTCTGATAATTTAACCATACAAATCATTAAAATACAGACAATATCGTATGTGACTAATGAAAACTTTAGTGCAGAATATCAGAATTTAAGTTTTGCTCCAAATCTGGAGGTGGGGCAATCTTTTGAAGGCTATCAAATTCAAAAGATTTTACGGCATAATCATCGCAGTTGCTTATATCTGGCATATGATGATGTGCAGCAATCCAGTCTGGTACTGAAAATCCCTAGTGCAGATTTACAACAGGATCAATGTTTGCTGGAACAATTCTTTTTGGAAGAATGGGTGGCAAAGCGTATTGATCATCCTCATGTACTGGCAGTTTATCCACATTTTAGACCCAAAAATTTTATTTATCATACCCTGCAATATATAGATGGACAGACCCTGACACAGTGGCTGGCCAGACAAAAACAGCCAGTCGAAATTGCCCAAGTGGTAGAAATTATTACACAGCTGGCAAAGGGATTGAATGTCATGCATCGCTTTGAAATGTTGCATCAGGATATTCGTCCCGAAAATGTCATGATTGATGAAGAACAAAACATCACCCTGATTGATTTTGGTTCAAGCTCAGTCAAGGGGATTGCCGAGTTCCAGCCACAACATGCTCACCGTGCACTGGGAACTTTGGCTTATATGGCACCGGAATATTTTATTGGACAAGTTGCCTCGACCCGATCCGACCAATTCTCTTTGGCAGTGATGACCTATTATTTGCTGTGCAAGCAATTACCTTATGCAACCGACATTGCCAAATGCCGAAGCAAAAAGCAGCTTAAAACCTTACATTATCAAAGTATTCAGGCATATCGCCCAGATATTCCGGACTGGTTTGATACTGCTTTACAAAAAGCCTTGCAACTTGATCCTGATCGACGTTATGAAGCCCTATCAGAATTTATTCATGATTTAAAACATGCCAACCCGGAATTTTTGCGTAGAGCAAACAACCATTTAATGGCAAAAAATCCACTTTGGTTCTGGCAGTCACTTTCGGCAATTTTATTGCTATTGATCATTGTCGGTATTGTCGCGATTTATGATCCACATTAGCATCAATACACATCACGTAAATAACGTTTTTCACGACTCATGCCAATTACATATTCGGTGGCTTGTTCTTCAGACATTTGACCATGAGTTGCAATAATGTCTTTTAATGCAGCATCCACATCCTTTGCCATGCGGCTGGCATCACCACAGACACAGAAATATGCACCCTGTTGTAGCCACTGCCATAGTTCTGCACCATTCTCCCGCATGCGATCTTGTACATAAATCTTTTGTTCCTGATCACGCGAAAATGCCAGATCTAGACGGGTTAAAATACCATCTTGTTGTAATTGCAACAATTCCTCCTGATAATAAAAATCATGCGCTGAAAATTGCTCGCCAAAGAACAGCCAGTTTTTACCTTGATCACCGCGTGCCTGACGTTGTTGCAAGAAACCGCGGAAAGGTGCAATACCCGTCCCCGGTCCGACCATGATTAATGGTAGATTGCCGTCCGCCGGTGGGTGGAATGATGCAGATTTTTGCACGAAAATCGCCACAGTCTGATTTGTCGCGCGATCTGCTAAAAAGGTTGAAGACACCCCTTTGCGCTGACGTCCCTGACAGTCATAGCGTACTGCGGATACGGTCAGATGAATCTGCTCCGGATATGCAACTGAACTTGACGCGATGGAATATAAACGGGGTTGTAAATTACCAAGGATCCCGATTAACTCATTAGTTGCCAGTTTTACTGGGAATTCATGCAGAATATCGACCAGTTGTTTGCCCCAGAGCCATTTTTTGAGTTCTGATTTGTCGGGTTGATCGAGTAAATCCTGCAAAAAGTGATAATGTCCTTTTGTCGCAATGAATTGCAGTGCCTTGGTTTGGGGCTTGGCGATTTCAAAGCGTTCAGTCAATGCTTGCCGTAATGGCATTTCGGCCAAGTCAATTTTGGACACTACACTATCACCGGACAATTGACATACGCTAAGTAATTCTTCCACCAGTTCGGGACAGTTTTTAGGCCAAACACCAAGTGCATCACCTGCCTCATAACTTATTCCGGAGTCTTTGATATCAAAGGCAAATAAACGTATATCCTTGTTGGAGTGTTCGGCATTAAGTCGCTTGTTACAAATCAACTGAGCATGAAACGGTTTTGCTTTAGTCGGAGCATTTGAGTTTATTTTTCCCGGTTTTAGCGGTGAGGATTCAATCGTTTTGGTCGGTTCAGTATTTAATTTGGACAATACACTGGATAACCATTGTTCAGCTTTTTCCTTAAAATCGGTATCGCAATCAATACGGTCAAAAATTCGTGAAGCCCCAAGTTCAGCCAATTTTTGATCAAGACGTTTACCGTGGCCACAGAATTGATCATAGTTTGGATCACCCAGTGCCAGTACACTATATTTTAGGGTTTTTAGATCCAGATCCTTTTGATTGTTTAAATCATTCCAAAAATTTTGACCGTTATCCGGTGAGTCGCCATCACCAAAGGTACTGCTAATACAGAGTAAATGTTGGATTTTATTCAGTTGCTGAATGGAAAAATCATTCATTTCCTGCATAGCGACCTGATACCCGGATTGTTTGATTTTTTCGGCAAAAGATTCTGCCAGACTTTCACTATTACCGGTTTGTGATGCCCATAATAACGTTACCAGTGATGTTTCAGGCTGATGTGTATTGTTGCCAGAATCTGTTTGTGCTGGCAGATTGGCTGCCGAATGATCTACAGAGGTACGTGCAAATAAACCTGCCAGTAATCCATTAACCCATAATTTATGCTGTTCTGAAACAGGAGCATTATCAGGTAAAATTGGTACGCTATGGGTAGAGATCGCCACATTTTGCAATGCTGCAATAAAGCCGGCAAGATACTGTTTTTCCTGAGCGTTTAATTGTGGTGCTGCAATCTTTGACAGGCCCATGATATTTGAAATTATTTCAGGAATATGGGATTGCGCTGTATTTGATTGCATAGAAATCGATGGATCAGCATACATTGCATCTGTGTGTTGTTGGCTCTCAGTGTAAGCCGATTGAGCATTTATGCTTGATGAGGGATCAGCCATCACCGGACTAAGCTGTACAGCACAAATTTTAAATTCAGGCTGTTGTGAGAGCGGATCAATGGCATCGCTGGTCACTGCATTAATCGCAAGATCTTCACCATAGATATCATTCCAGTGGAAGGGGGCAAAACAGTTGCCCGGCAAAACCCGATCGGTAATGACAGCGGGTAAAATGGCTTTACCGCGTTTGGAACGAATTTCGACGGACTGTTTTTCTTTAAGACCTAGTTGAGCTGCATCCTCATGGTGAATTTCGACAAATGGCCCAGAATTTAATTTATTCAGTATGGCGATTTTTCCGGTTTTGGTGAGCGTATGCCATTGATGCTGAACCCGCCCAGTATTTAATACAAACGGATACGTTTCATCCGGCATTTCTGCCGGATCTAGATGAGGACGGGCAAAAAAGATGCCTTTATGGTGTTCGGTTGGAAAAATCAGTCGGGGTCTGTGTTTACCTTCATCAGCCTGAAGCAAGGGTTGGCTGATTCCATCATTCAGATAGCGAATCGGGTGACGATCTTGCTGCCCTTGTTCGATATCAAGAGGAGGGCATGGCCATTGCAGTGGCGTTTCTCTTAATCGTGCATGGCTGGCACCACGCAGGTCATAACCGGTTTTAGGATTGGAACAGCCACGGATTTCATCAAAAACTTCTGCTGCGGATTGATAGTTAAAAGCATTTGCATAGCCCATTTCACAGGCAATACGACTGATGATTTGCCAATCTGGTAACGCCTCTCCAGGTGGATCAACGGCTTTTTGCATCAGGGTCATGTTGCGTTCAGAATTAATCATCACGCCTTCGGCTTCGGCCCATAATGCAGCCGGTAACAGAATATCGGCGTAGCGATTGGTTTCGGTTTCTAAAAAAGCATCTTGTGTGATGACCAATTCGGCATGTTGTAGTCCATCAATAACAGTCTGCCGATTGGCAACGGTTGCAACCGGATTGGTACAAATAATCCAGCAGGCTTTAATTTCCCCTGTTTTCATGCGCTCGAACATGTCAATGGTGCCTTTACCTAGATTGGTGGTGAGTGTACCTTTGGCGATGCCCCAATAATTTTCGATAAAGTCACGATCCTTTTCCGCCAGTACTGCACGTTGCCCTGGAAGGCCGGGTCCCATATAGCCCATTTCCCGACCACCCATGGCATTGGGTTGTCCTGTTAATGAAAATGGACCACTTCCTAACTTACAGATTTGTCCAGTGGCCAGATGTAGATTACAAATTGCATTGGTGTTCCATGTACCGTGTGTGCTTTGATTCAGTCCCATGGTCCAGCAGGTCATAAATTTGTCTGCTTCCCCGAGCCACTGTGCTGCCTGTCGGATTTTCTCTTCGGCAATACCGGTCTTTTCAGCCACCAGATGTGGCGGATAATCTTCTAGAAAGTCAGGCATTTGTTGCCAGCCTTCAGTATAATCCTGAATAAATTCACTATCTATATGATTGTTTTTAATTAATAAATGCAATAAACCATTGAGTAAGTATAAATCTGTACCGGGTTTAATTTGCATAAATAAATCGGCTTTATCAGCAGTGGTATTACGCCGTGGATCAACCACGATCAGTTTTGCGCCTTTTTTCACCCGATCCATTAAACGTAAAAATAAAATGGGATGACAATCTGCCATGTTGGCGCCGATGACAAAAAAAACATCGGCATGATCAAAATCCTGATAAGAACCGGGCGGACCATCGGCGCCTAGCGAGAGTTTATAACCACTGCCGGCACTTGCCATGCACAGACGGGAATTGGATTCGATATTATTGGTGCCAATAAAGCCTTTGGCGAGCTTGTTAATCAGATATTGTGCTTCGATGGACATTTGTCCGGAAACATAAAACGAAACGGCATTTGCACCATCTTGATCAATAATCTGGCGCAATCGTTGGGCAGTTTGCGAGATGGCGTAATCCATCGCTGTTGCAACGGGTTCGGCATTGCGCACAGAACGGAAATAGGCTTTTTCTAGACGACCAGATTGACGAAGGGCTTGATGGGCAGAAGAACCTTTGGTACATAATCGACCAAAATTGCTAGGATGTTCCTTGTCGCCAGTTAACTTAACAACCTGATTATTCTCGACTTGTAAGATCATGCCGCACCCTACACCACAGTAGGGACAAACAGTTTTGATCGTCTTCGTCATGAATTTCACCTTTACTTGTTTATGCAGAAAAAGCACAAATTGGCATGATATAACACCCTAACATGAAAATTTTTTGCATCATGTTGGATATATAAACCAATTTTCACAAGCAGGCATCGTTGGCTGCAATTTTATACATGTCGTTATGTATAAATGAACTAATATAATTTTAAGCAAATTTTATGCCATGTATTGTGTGGTATATATGGAATGGGAATGCGTATAATTTATTTGCTGTTGTATTTTCAGCAGAATAATCAGTAAAGTTGTCGATATTTCAACATTTATATATTTATGATTTTCTTAAATATATACTAATGCATTGAAAATAAAAGTCTATTTTTGATTGGCATAGGATTTGCCATGCATGCTCCATAAATTATGGTGGAGTACGTATGTTTAGCTTAAATAAAATTAAAGCCGGGATCCTGACAGCAATTTGGGGGATGACCGCAACAGTGTCCGGAATTGCCTTTGCAAAAGAGGAAAATCCTGTAGACCAAACATCTTCTCAATATGTACAGTCTGAACCTGCTGAGCAGGATGTGAAGAAATTAAATGCTGTAATTGTGACTGCACAATATAAATCACAAAATATTCAGGATGTGCCGGCAGCGATTACTGCGGTTTCAGGCAAGGATCTTGCCGCAAAAGGTTCGACATTTATTGGTGATGTTTTAACGTTCACCCCCAATGCCGCAGCACAAAATCCTGATGGGGATACGCGTCCGCGCTGGTATATCCGTGGTTTGGGAACTGGTGATGTTTCAGCTTCAACCGTTTTTCCGGTGGGTATTTATGCAGATGGCGTCTATTTAAATGCGCCTGTTGCAGGTGCGGGTGATTTGTTTGATCTGGAACGTATTGAAGTATTGCGCGGTCCACAAGGGACACTGTACGGTAAAAATACCACAGCAGGCGCAGTAAATTATATTTCACGCAAACCGGTTTTTTCTGATAAAGCCAGTGGTTATGCGACTGTAGGATTAGGCGATTATAATCTCCATACGTTTGAAGGTGCCGTGAATGGTCAGATTTCAGATCGAGTGGCGGTGCGTGGTGCTTTTTATTCAGAAGATCGTGATGGTTATGCTAAAAATCTGGCCACAGGTGATACCTATGGTGATGTCGATAAAAAAGCATTCCGGATTCAGGTATTGGCTAAGGTTTCAGATCAGGTCGATGCGTTATTAAAACTCAGTAGCCAGACGGTAAATGATAGTGGTAGTAATGGTTCCTTAGCCGTTGGAACATATTGGGGAATCTACCAACGTCCAGAAGGACGGGACACTAATCTTGATTTTGCCGAAAGTGGCAAATTACAGCATGATGGTCTTTCTCTGACATTGAACGGTCGTTTGGATCATGGTTTGACGCTGACTTCAATCACTGCATTTGACCAGACTAAACAGAAGTCATTGGCAGATGGAGATTATACTCCTTATGATGTCGCAAGAAGTTATGGCAATAATGAATGGAAACAATATAGTCAGGAATTGCGTATTGCCTCTGATGCAGATAAAAAATTAAGCTGGATTACAGGTGTACATTATTTTAATGAAAACCTTGATGCCAGAAGTGTAAATGCACGGTTAAATAGTAAATTACCTAATGGTAACGCTGCACAGACTGCAAGTTCACCGGCTTATAAGGATGTCAGCTATACACAGGATAATCAAAGTTTTGCAGTATTTGGCAATAGCACCTATAAATTTACCGATAAATTTAAAATTACTGGTGGCTTACGCTGGACATGGGAAGAAAAAGATATTGATCTGGATTTGACTCAAATCACTACTGCCAATTATTCAAATGGTAGTTGGTGGAATAAAAATGCCTATACAAATACTGTATATAATGGTGTTGTCGGTGCCAATGCGTCGATCCAGCGTAAAAAAAGCTGGAATGAATTAACCTATGACATTACTCCGGAATATGAATTTAGTCCTGACTTAAAAACCTATTTTAAATATTCACATGGTTTCCGTTCCGGTGGATTTAATACCGGATTATCCAGTAATGTGTCCCAACTGACCGATGTAAATCCGGAATATTTGGATAGCTATGAATTGGGACTGAAATCTGTATTGTTGGATGGCCGTTTAATTGCCAATGCCAATATTTTTTACTACGATTATGAGGATATTCAAACCAATCTTTTGGTTAATTTGCAAGGTGAGGGTGGTGGTGTAACGTCTGTATTAACCAACGGCCCTCAGGCAGAGGTAAAAGGGGCAGAATTAGAATTGGATTATCTGGCAACCGATAATTTAAGATTACGTCTGGCTGCGGCATATCTGGATAGCGAATATACCGACTTTGTGGATCGTGATCCGCTGACTGGTTCAGTAAGTGCCGATAATACCGGTAATCGTCTGGTACGTTCGCCTAAATATACGTTGGGGATTGGTGGTGATTACACCTTTAATCTAGACAGTGGCGCACGTATTATTGTCGGTACAGATGCAAGCTATCGTGATCGTGAATTCTTTTTAGTTAACCGTCAGAATTATCAGGTTGATCCAACGTTAAGCCAGAAAGCCTATACTTTATGGAATGCTAATATTGGTTATTACAGTGCAGATAATAAGTATCAGGTCAATGCCTATGTTAAAAATCTATTGGATGAAGAATATCAGGTACATGGCAGACCTAATGGACCAGCGGGTTTATATGTAAAAACCTATGGAAATCCTCGTCAGATAGGTGCATCTTTGACAGCACGGTTCTAACATTATATTTTTTAGCGTTTTAAATACACCTTGGGCTTGAGCAAAGCACGGCTTTGCTCCTAGCGCAAGATGAGCATTTTTATGCTTTAAGCATCAATCAAATGTTAATAGCCCTTATGATTTCTTCCATAATTTTTCAAATCGCCACGTAGAGAATTGTGTATTTTCTGCCTGTAATCCACCAATGCTTTGATTGGCAGCATCAATTACATTACTAAAGCCCCAAATCAGTAATCCGCCTTGTGCATGCTGAATTTTTTGTGCTTGCTGTAGATGATATTTACGTTTGGCGAGATCGGGTTCAGATAGACCTTTAAAGAATAGTTCGGAAAATTCTGGCTGGTTAAAGTTAATTTTAGCTGAGCTTGCCAATGGCGCATCATTAACCACCGCAGTAGAAAGATAAGGTGTTCCTACATTAATGGCATTGGTAGAGATTTGCCATTCACTGCGTTGTGGGCCATTGAAAATTGCACTATCCACTTGTTTAACCCGAATATTGACATTGGCCTGTTTGGCTTGTTCGGCAAAGACCAACGCTGCTTTACTGGCATCACCGACCAAACTGATTAACTCAATGTCCAGACCATTCGCATAGCCTGCCTGTGCCAACAATGTTTTTGCTTTCGCGATATCTTGCTGGCGCTGTGCAACACTGGATAAATACACGGGATCTTGAGGGGAATATAAGTCATTGGCGATACGACCTTCGCCATTGAGTGCTTTTTGTACCAGTTCCTTACGATTGGCAATCAGTCGAAAAGCTTGCCGAACCTCTACTTTGTCAAATGGCGCTTTGGCGGTATTAAAATCAAAACCATGATGGATATTGGTTTGTGATCTGACAGTTTGAATCTGCTTGGCTTGTTCCAGAATTTTGATATATTCAGGCGTAATGGCATTGGCAATATCGATCTGACCTGCCAGCAAGGCATTTAAGCGTGAGACTTGATCTTTAAAATCAATGATTTCAAATTCATCTGCATAAGGTTGGTCAGCTTTATAATAATTTTCAAAACGGGTAAATACGGAGCGTTGTCCCGGAATAAAACTTTTGACTTTATACGGTCCTGCGCCGACAGGATTGTGAATTGGGTCAAAATCTGTCGGCACGATACCACCGAAATTTACCCAAGTTTCAGGTAGGGCAATAAACCCCGGAATGTTGTCGATAAATCTAATCTTGACTGTATATGGATCTACTTTTTCTAGACGATCGCGATCGATCCATTGCGCCAGATGACGAAAGGGTGAAGCAAGCTTGGGATCGGTTAAACGTCGTACTGAAAACAGGATATCATCAGCAGTGACAGTTTTACCATGATGAAATTCCAGACCTTTTTTTAAACGAATGGTCCATTCACTGGCATTATGATTCGGCTCGGCAAATTCAGCCAGCGCAAGCCGTGGCAGCATATGTTCATCCCATTCCCATAATTTATTATATACGGCAAAACCTCGAATGATGCTGCCGCCAATCGGCGATAAATGTGGATCAAGACTGCCGGTTTGTTGTCCACCAATGACGCCCATACGGATTGTGCCGCCATGTTGGGGTGTTGAGGTCTGAGAATTTTTACTCTCTTCCTGATTATTTTTTTGACAGCCAGTACTCATTCCAAGAATACCTGTGCCTGCAACACCGAGTGCGGTATGTTTTAAAAAGGAACGACGCGAGATGAATTGTTGTTGATTTGACATGTTTTATCCAAAATGGAAATATTCCGAGATAACTGTGCAGAACTAATGCCAATAATGTTTATTAAAAAAACTTTATTTTTCATTTACTTAATTTGTCACTGATAGATAGTGCTGTTGTATAAGCAACACAAGTGTTTTATTTAAGACTTTTACCAGAGCGGACTGTATGCGTTAAATTTATAAAAAAACTTTAAATAATAATACATTACTAAATATTTATGCGCTTGGCATAAGCTTTGCCTATAGGCAGTAAGCTTAAAAGTTTATCGAGAATGTCATGCAAAAAAAATTTCAATTACATCGTTTGGCGCTTGCTGTGGGGATTATGAGTTATGCAACAACGGCACCAGTGATGGCGGAGCTGCGGGTGAGTCAGAATACATCAGTAGATTCGGCTTTGCAGGAAAATATAGTAGGTCCCCAACAAACGCTACAGTCAGCATCCCAACAACAATTGGTTGCGCCACAAACAAATCAACCGCCAGTCGCGCAACCTGAAACTGATGTAGCACAAACTGTACAAGCACAGACAGAAGCAGATGTTGTCACGCTGGGTGAAGTCGTGGTCACTGGTAGCAAGAAACAGACAGTCGTACCTACACGGGATGTAAGTTCGGTCTATGGTTTAAATACGACCTTACTGGATACGCCGCGATCAGTGACACAAATTGATAGTGAAACCTTGGCCAATGATGTGATTCGTAGCGCTGATGATTTAGCAAAATATGCGCCGGGCATTACTCGTGGCGGGGGACAAAATAATAACTTTGCACCGCAAATTCGGGGACAGAATTCGGAGGTGTTTCAGGATAATCAGCGCATCGATAGTACGCGACATCCGAGTAACTTTAATGCTTATGAAGGGGTGGATATCGTCACCGGATCGGCTGGGATTATTTATGCACCCACCTCTGGATCGGGTGGTTATGCCAACTATATTACAAAAAAACCGGATTTAAATGCGGAAAAGAGTGAAACCGTGATCAAAGGAACTTTTGGTGCATGGTATGAAGGTAAAGGGTATGAACCCAATTATTCATTGAATATTGACCATAAAGGCAGAGTAAATGAGACATTGGCTTACCGTGTCAGTGGTACTGCACAAAAAAATGAAGATTACTATGACAATGTTAAAAATGATTATAATGCATTGTACGGTGCTTTGACCTGGCGACCCGATGATAGTTTACGGATCGACTGGAATATTAGCTATGATGATTATTATGACTATAATATTACCCATGGCTGGAATCGGGCAACACAGGATTCAGTCGATAAGGGATTGTACTATAAAGGCCGTTCTACACCGATTATTCAACAGTCTGATGGTAGTTACTGGTCGCCTGTTTATGCTTCTGGTGCCGCAGATTCGGAAGTAGTTGGATGGCAGGTTCGTCAAAAAACGCAAGACAATAAATATGTGGCGGTAGGTGAGGTACAGACCACAGCGCTGCCCAGTGCATCTGCTGATGATGCTGGCACAATTAGAGGCTGGGTCTATGATCCGACGATTCCAGGCAATGAACAGGTCAAACTTAAAGATTACATTTCAGGTCGTGCAGAAGATAAAAATTCCTCAACCCGATTTTTGACACAATTACGTATCGCCAAAGATATTCATCCCAACTGGACCATTGTAAATAGCACGCTCTATCAAAATAGCAAGGATAAGGGCAATGCGGTGGGTAGTTTTTTGACCAATTTAAAACATGAAATTTTTGATAATCGCCTGGAACTTCAATCAGATTATGATTTTCAGATCGGTGCTTTAAGTATCAATCATAAAACCAGTAGCGGTGCAACCTATCGTAATGAGAAGTTTGTTGCGCTTGCTGCCAATAATAGTTTTATTAACAATCCTTACGATTTAACCAATAATCCTTCACAAAAAAATCCCGGGGATTTATTGGGGCTGGAGAATAATACCAGTTCAACAGGCGGCTGGATTGGTACAGCAGGTGTGCCGCAATACTCCCGATATTTTGGTTATTTAAAACTGCCAGCGATGTATTCTACCGGTGATGGTTTATATGCAGAGAAAGGCGGTTTTCCAACCAGTGGCGGTGCAGTCTATACTGGTTCAGGATTTTGGGATACCTATAGTGCATTTACCCAGCAAAACTTTGTCTTTAATGACATTGTCGGTCTAAATCTGGGCGTGAATCATAGTTCTATTGTGGCAAAACTGGAGAATCCGCTGGTATTGACAGCAACTGACAAACGTCGTGATGATGCACGTTTTAGCATGTTGAGCTATCAGGCCAGTGCCTATGTAAAGCCGACCCACAATAGCACTATTTATTTTACCTATGATAAAAGTACATCTTTAAATACCGGGGTATTCGGACCTTTTCTTATTTGGGGGCCAGGTAATAAAATCAATCCACTGGCTTTTGATAGCCAAAGTGACTTGAAGGAAATCGGGATTAAATATGAACCGATTAAAGATGTTTTATTCCTTGGTCTGAGCGGCTTCCATCAGGCACGCGATCAATCACCTGATACCAATGGTGAAATGGCAAGACTTAAAATTAAGGGACTGGAATCATCATTGCGCTGGCAAATACAGCCGAATATTGCAACGGGATTGAATTTAACAGTGCTGGATGCGGTCTATACTTCGATCACACCATCCGGATTCTCTCCCTATGGTTTTGTTGCAGATAATGAAACCGTATTTGGTGATAGTAATGGGTTGAATCAGCGGGCGGCAGGCAGATATCCGGCAGCAGGAATTCCAAAATATTCAGTCAGTGCCTTTTTGCAATATGAACATGATTCCGGCTTAGGCTTTAATCTATCGGGATGGTGGAGCAGTGACTGGTACACCAACCTTAGTCACACGGTAAAAGTACCGAACTCCTATAATTTTGATCTGGGATTGTTTTATAAACAACCCAGATGGAGTGTCGGGCTGAATTTACTTAACCTGACGGATGAGCGTAATTTTGTCAATGGATTGGCTGGCTCTACTTCTGAATTTTTACAACCTATGCGTCCATTTACTATACAGGGGCAGTTCAGTTATACCTTCTAAAAAAAACTATTTAAATGATTAGTTCACCTCCTCGCCGTTTCTTGGTTGATAAAGAAACGGTTTTTTTATGTTTTTTATTTCTGAGAGTGAGTGGTGATTTTTCAGCAGATTGTATATCTGGGGTGTTTGTATTCCAGCAAAAAAAGACCTTAAAAAAATCAATGTTTTATTAAGTTTTTGAAAATTAATAATTATATTGTTTGGCATGGTTGTTGCGATAAAGAAAGATATAAATTTTTAGGTTTAAATAATTTAGGTGAAAATATGGGAATAGAATTTTTTACCCGTCTTCCATTGCATGGCGAAACTGAATTTTTACCGGGTGATCCACGTAATCGTGGGGATTGGGCAAAGATTGAAGGCGTGGAAAATACCGGCGCAGTATCCAATTATCAACTGGGTGATGATTTTACCTATATTGATTATCTGGGACAGGTGGCTCGTGCCGCAGAAATTAATGGTTTTGCAGGCGCATTAATGGTCAATTCACCCAGTGGTGAAGAACCGTGGACAGTTTGTTCGTTATTGGCTCGTGAAACGCGTAAACTGAATTTTGTTACGGCTTTTCAGCCTTATCATTTTAGTCCATATAATGCGGTGCAAAGTGCTGCCACGTACCAGCGTGCGACGGGCAATCGTCTGGTGTGGAATATCATTAACGGTGGTTCCGAGGTTATTCAGCGTCAGGTTGGCGATAATATCGCACATGATGATCGCTATGAACGTGCGACCGAGTTTTTGGATGTGGTTAAAGGTTATTGGCACAATGAATCTTTTCATTATCAAGGTAAATATTATCAGGCAGAAGGCGGCGGATTAAAATATCCTTTAAACAAAGCACAGTTACCGGTGATCTGTACCGCAGGCTCATCGGAGGCTGCACGTGAATTTGCCGCAAAACATGCCGATTACTATCTGATGCGGGCGGAAAAGCCAGAGGAAATTGCTGCATTAATTGCAGATATTCGAGCCCGTGCTAAAAAGTACGGACGTGAACAGATTAAATTTGGTTTGTCGATTGATACCATTGCCAGACGTACCGAGCAGGAAGCTTATCAGGAAGCCCAACGCTTTCTTGACGAGGCCGTAGAAAAACAAAGATTGAATGCGGCGGCGGCACATGCCGGATTACGTTCGGCACGTGTGTTAAGTTTTGAAAAAGAATATGCCGAGAAAGATGGTGCCAGAAAAGTCGAAGACTTTTTTATTCATGACAATATCTGGTCAGGCTTTGGCTATATCGGTATTCCACCCGGAGTTGCCTTGGTTGGAAGTTATCAGCAAATCATCGCCCGAATTGAAGAATATAACAGCATTGGGATTGAACTATTTTTCTTAGCCGGCTACCCACATTTGGAAGAGGCTTATCGTTTGGGTGAACATGTCTTACCACACTTTAAAACACAACGTGCAAAACTTGAACGGACAACAACAGAAATCAAATCTCAAGTGGCTTAACATCATCAGTTAATCAGATCGTCAAAACCTGGGGATAACCGGGTTTTGACACACAATTAATGTGATATGAAAATAGATATTTGAAGTCAAAGCATGCGCGATAGCCTATCCTTTTGTTGAGTTAAACTTTGAACGTTGGCAATGGATTGCGGGCTGTCCCTAATTTAAATATGTATATTTGATATGGCATTTATTTTAAATGAATACATTCTATTAAGGTTCAGATATGTCAAATTTAAATGCAAAACCAAAAGCATTGAATATTGTTGCAGTATCCGGCGGCTTAAATACCCCGTCTAAAACTGAAAGTTTAATTCAGGCCATTGTTGATGAGCTGGCTCAGGCCACAGAGATTAATTTAAAGTTTGTGAAACTCAGCGAAATTGGGGCATTATTCGGCGGTGCGATTTATCGCAATCAATTGCCCAAACAGGTACAGGATGATTTGGCGGCAATTGAAGCCGCAGATGCACTCATTGTGGGGACACCAGTATATCGGGCTTCTTTTACCGGATTATTTAAACATTTATTTGATTTTGTTGAACAGACTGCACTGGTGGATGTGCCGGTATTATTGGCTGCTACAGGGGGAAGTGATCGTCATGCGCTGGTTTTAGAACATCAGCTTCGTCCCTTATTTAGTTTTTTTCAGGCGCAAACCTTACCGATAGGCGTGTATGCAACGGATCTTGATTTTACCCCATAATATACGGTAAAAAGTGAAGCGTTGCGGGATCGGATTACTTTGGCTGTAGCACGTGCTTTACCGATTCTGGAGTGGGCACCTGCTAAAGGACGTCGTGAGCAAGAGGTCAAGGCAAAGACAGAACAAGCCAATCAAAATTTGGGCATCAATAAACAAATTGAGCAAGATGATGTGCTACCTTCGGTCGCTGTACCTAATTTAGATATTGCCGAGGCAAAATTACACGGCAAGAAAGTCACGCTATAGATTGGCGTTTATTGTTGTAAAAAATGGATTAAGACAACTTAATCCATTTTTTATGACATATTTTTCGGCGACGGGGGAATTTTGATTTAAGTGTTGAAAATTCAACAATTTTACAAAGAAGCTGATGTAATTCAAACAATATAAAATTAATAAAAACACATAAATAATTGAAATATATTAATAAAATTAAATGGCACGATAGTTGCCGTATATGTATTACTTTTAAAATTTTTAATAAGGAATACACATGTCTTTAATTAATGATGAGATCAGTTTTCAGGATAACAGTGCTAAAAAAAAGTTGAACCATATCTGGGTCACCCGTTGTCCAGTACCGACGGCAACTGGTATTGCGTTAAAAAGAGGAACACTGGCGAATAAATTTGCCCAACTGAATATTGATGTCGCCACTTTACAGGATGCGCAAAAGGATCTGGCGATTCACCATACCGATCATCAACTGCCAGCACTGTTTCGTGAGGGTGGTAATGTGCCTGCATTGGCAGCGATTGCAGAAGGTGCACCAAGCCGCTTGATTGGTTTGACTTGGATTGATGAGTGGCAAGTCATTATTGTTCGACCTGATTCAAATATTCATCAGCCAGAAGATTTAAAAGGTGTCAAGGTTGCCTTGCCACAATATTCAGAGCGTCGTTCTGGCAGTATTTTCCGTGCCATGTCGCTACAGGGTATTCGAGGCGCATTGCAACTGGCAGGCTTGCATTTAAATGATGTGAAGTTCGTGGAGGTGCCTGAGCGTGGTAAAAGCAAGCAAGACATCGACAAAACCAATACGCGTGATGCCAGTACTTATTGGTCAGGACTGGATGCTTTATTAACAGGTGAAGTTGATGCGGTATACGTCAAAGGTGCATCTGCGGTTGATGCTGCGAAAAAACGTGGCTTGAAGGTAGGGATTGATCTGGATCAATTTGACGATATCACATCACGCGTCAATAACGGTACGCCTCGTCCGATTACTGTGCATGAAGATCTACTGGAAAACCATTTTGATGTGGTGGTTGATTTTCTTGAAGAATTGTTTGATACCGCAGACTGGGCCAAAGATCATTTAGATGAAGTGCTGGAAATTCTGCAAAGTGAAACCATCGCAGGCGCAGAAAGTGTGGCAACTGCATATCGTAATAACTTCCATAAATCATTGCATCCATCTTTAGATGTGGAACGTATTCAACTATTGAAACAGCAAAAAGACTTTTTATGGTTGCATGGCTTTTTAGAACACGATGTTGATATCGATGCATGGGTGGATGTTCGTCCATTACAGGCAGTGATCGAACGTCGCCAGAAAAAAGCATCTTGATTTTTTTATCTTACTTTAAAACAGGAATTCATGATGAGTGCTGCAATTATTCAAACCCCACTTTCTGAGCAATTAACCAACTTTATTGATGAAAATCGTGAACGTGCCGAATATGCATTCGAAGTTTTTCGTCAAACCAACACGATTACTGCCAACGGGACAGTCGGTTTTGTTGAGCGTGTCCCTTTTGAAGACAAACTGGTTAATTTTAATTATGCCGGTCCTTGGGTACGCGATCGCAAAAGTTCAGTTTCGGTAGAAACACTTGATGGTGAAGTGCTGGTCGGACGTAAAGCAGGTGGTGGACGTTATAACAAATTATTCCGTGAACATGCCGATGTCACCACGATTTCACATGTTCATGCGCCAAGTCTGGGTGCTTGGGCGCAAACGCATCGCACCTTGCCTGTACGCTATGTACCGGTACAACGCTTTCATTTATTTAAAGAATTGCCTGTGTATATCGACCGTCGTCAGGCAGAAGTCGATTTTATTCTGGATCAACTCAATATTGATATTGAACATCGTGCCATTTTAGAAGCCAACGGCGGAGCAACGGTCTGGGGGCGTAAGGGATTACAGGAAACTGCCGAATTTATTTTGTTGCTGGAAGAAGGGGCTAATATCCAGTTGCTGGCAGAATTAATCGGTGGCAGTCGTGATTACGGACAAGGTGTTTTGAAACAGCAATGGAAAATGAGTGGCTTAACTGAAAAAGCCAGAACATTAGGTTTATTGCCTATTCATTAAATCGGCAATTGATAAAAATAGATTTTAATTTTTAAATACTTGGAATAATTATGGCTGTAAAAATACTTTGGTATTTGACCTCTCCCGATGGTCCGTATCCTTGGCTTGAACAAGGTCGTTGGGATACAGACTATGACCATCTTAAACAGGTGGCAACCACTGCCGACAAATTAGGTTTTTATGGCTCATTGATGGGAACCAGTGAATATGAAACACTGGCCGTCGCAGCCAGTTTGATTCCATTTACCGAGCGACTCAAATTTTTGGTGGCACAGCATCCCGGTGAAGTGCAACCAGCGGTATTGGCAAAATATGCACAGACTTTTGATGCGTTTTCCAAAGGACGCTTATTGTTTAATGTGGTCAATGGCAATGATGTCGGGCTGGCTTCATTGGGGATTCATTATCCGCATGATGAACGCTATGACTATAGTAAAGAATACTGGACCGCATTCCAGCAAAATTATTTAGGCGATAAAACTGGCTTTGATGGCAAATTTGTCAAAATTACGCCACGCCATGAACCGCCAATTCCCATGGCAACTTGGCACGGTCCAACCAATCTCAAAGGTGTACCATTGTGGGGTGCAGGCACCTCTGAAAAAGGTATGCAACATTCGGTTGAGTTACTTGATGTCTATCTAAGTTTTGCCAATACGCCACCTTTGTTGGGAGCGAAGTTTAAAAAAGTCGCAGAGAAAGCCGCAAAGATTGGTCGAACCTTAGAATATGGTACCCGCCTACAGATTATTGTACGTGAAACTGAACAAGAAGCATGGGACTATGCTCAGTCTTTACTCGATAAAATTGATGTCGATTATGCAATTGCGGCAGTGAAACGTCAGTTGCCACCGAATGAAACATTTGAAAGCTATCAAAGTGCCGATCCGAAAATTCAAAAAAATCTGGAATTATTACGTCAGGGAATTTTACCCAAAGCCAAAGACTTTGAAATTTATCCGAATATTTGGATTGGTCCATCTTGGTTTGGCTTTGATTTTCTGGGACCTGCATCGGGAACAACGCTGGTCGGTAGTGCAGAGAATATTGCAGCACGGATCAAGGAATATGAGCAGCATGGAACTTCGGCATTTATTTTGTCCGGTTTTCCATTGATCAGCGAAGCTTATCGTGTCGCACATCTGTTATTTCCATTGCTTGATCTGGATCATGGTTTTGATATTCCTGCTTTAAACGTTGCAGATCAGACCAAGATTTCTCCAGTCCCAGAAAAGACTGTGGCATAGGAGTAGATCACATGGCACATTCCACTCGACGAGATTTTATCAAGCACAGCTTATTGGGTACTTCGGCCTTGGCATTCGGAGCAGGGCTGTTACAAGGTTGTGATCGTACAACCAGTACTGAGCAACAACAATCGGTAAATGCAGGAAATGATCAGCCTCGTTATGGTGGGGTGCTCCGTATCGGATTACTGGGCGGCAATCAGGTTGGTAATTTGGATGTACATAAACCGATTGGTACCGGTGTACAACGAGGTTTTGCTTTATATAGCAAACTGTGGGAGTGGGATGAAAACATGGTGCCGCGTCTGGCCTTGGCCGAGTCGGCAGAAGCCAATACGGATGCGACCAAGTGGACCATTCGCTTAAAAAAAGGATTGGAATTTCATCATGGCAAAACCATTACTGCCGATGACGTGATTTTTTCTCTCAAACGTCTGGTTGATCCAAAACTGGCATCGCCTTTTGCTTCCTTGTTGTATGCAGTTGATGTCAATCACTTGAAAAAATTGGATAATCGCACGGTTGAAATTGGTTTTAGAGATGCTCAGGGCTTTGTGCCGTTACCTGACACTTGGACCAATTTTGGCGGTATTGTCCCTACCGATTACGATCCAGTCAGTAATCCAGTTGGCGCAGGTCCGTATAAGTTAAAAGAGTTTATACCCGGTCAGCGTTCAACCTTTAGTCGTTTTGAAAATTATTTTAAGGACGGCAAACCCTATGCTGATGAATTACAAATTATCGATTTCAAAGACCAGACCTCACGTTTATTGGCATTCCAAAATGGTCAAATTGATTTAATCGGCAATGTGGCTGCCGAGCAATATAAGCTTTTGCAATTGGACAAACGGATTCAGCTGATTGAATCAAAAACTGCTGGCTGGCTGTCTTTTGATATGAATTTATCCAAGCCGCCTTTTAATGATCCGAGAGTGGTAGAGGCCTTTAAATTACTGGTAGATCGTGAGGATTTGATTCAGCGTGCGTTGAATGGTTTGGGGCAAGTGGCCAATGATCTTTATTCTCCACATGATCCAACGTTTAATCACAGCATTCCACAGCGGACACAGGATTTGGCAAAAGCCAAGGCATTGTTGGCTGAAGCAGGTTATGACGCTTCAAAAGCTAAACCTTTGTCCGTTGAGCTGATTACCACCCCCAATAGTTATTATCAGGCGGCTTTAATTTTAGCAGAACAGGCCAAGCAGGTTGGTGTAGAAATTAAAGTGAAATATGTCGATGCAGCAACCTTTAATGGGGCAAATCGTAATAATTTTACCTTTAGTACTGGCTCTTTATTGGCGGAATCTTTTTTGTCCACGGCATTACATGTAGATGCCCCAGTGTCCGTGGCTAATAAAACACATTTTAACGATCCAGAATTTTCAGAACTTTTTGCTCAGGCATTGACAGAACCTGATCTGGAAAAAAGAAAACCTTTGGTTCATCGAGCACAACAGATTCAGCATGAAAAAGGCGGGCTGTTGATCTGGTCATTTCCCACAGTGATTGATGCTTTTTCGACAAAAATCGGCGGTGCAGCCGCAGAGCAAACACAGTTTGCAACTTGGCGTTATGAAAATCTTTGGCTGAAATAACACAATTTTTAGGTATATCCATATGACAAATATTACACGTAGAGAATTATTGAAACAAAGCGGGCTGTTGGGGCTGGGCGCTGTGGCTGCAACGAGTCTGGTTGCTTGCTCGCGTAATGAGGCGCCAAATGATCAGGCCACCACGACGGCTGACGCAGCAGGCAGCAATGAAACCCCGAAAAAAGGGGGGGTAATTAAAATTGGTGTGATTAATGGCAATCAGTCGGGCAATCTTGATGCACATAAACCGATTGGTATGGGCAGTGCATTTCGTGGCTGGCCATTGTATGCCAAATTGTGGGAATGGGGGCGTGATATTCAGCCCAAACTGGCACTGGCAGAATTTGCCGAACCGAATGCCGACGGAACCAAATGGACGATCCGTTTAAAAAAGGGTCTGGAATTTCATCATGGCAAAACCATTACTGCTGATGATGTGATTTTTTCGCTTCGTCGTTTAACCGATCCCCAATTGGCATCGCCTTATGCCGCTTATCTGTATTCGTTACAGCGTAACAATATCAAAAAACTGGATGAATACACGGTAGAAATTCCGTTTGCCGCAGGTAAAGGTCTGGTGGCATTGCCTGAAGCATGGATGAGTTGGGGCGGTATTGTCCCTACCGATTATGATCCAATTCATAATGTTATTGGTGCAGGACCTTATAAACTGGATAACTTCACCCCAGGCCAGCGTTCCCGTTTTGTACGCTTTGATAACTTTTGGAAACCTGACCAACCCTATGCCGATGCCATTGAAATTCTGGATTTTAAAGATCAAACCGGACGTTTGGCAGCTTTACAGGCCGGTCAGATTGATGTGGCGTCAGGTGTGATTGCCGAGCATTTACCGTTATTGCAGGCCAACAAAAAATTAACAGTTGTTTCCTCCGAAACGGATGCCTGGCAGTCTTTTGATATGAATTTAAGCAAGCCACCATTTAATAATCCTAAAGTCCGTCAGGCATTTCGCCTGATAGCCGATCGAGATGATTTGGTGAAACGTGCTTTGGCCGGGCAAGGACGAATTGCCAACGATTTATATTCATTCAGTGATCCTGTCTATAACCACGATATCGCACAACGGCGACAGGATCTGGCCAAGGCGAAGGCACTGCTAAAAGAAGCTGGTTTTGATCAGAATTTAACGGTGGATTTATATACCGGACCAGATAGTAATGCTGCATTGGTATTTGCTCAACATGCGGCACAGGCCGGGGTTAAGGTCAATGTAAGACAAGTTGATCCGGCAACATTCTCCAATGCCCTTAAACAGGATTGGGCATTTAGTGCTGGTGGAAGCGTCTCTCGTCCGTTTTTATTAACCGTTATACAGATTGATGGTCCTGGCGCTGCCAATAATAAGACCCGTTTTAATCATGCCAAATTTAATGATCTGGTCTCAAGTGCATTACAGGAAGCAGATCTGGAAAAGCGTAAACAATATGTCCATCAGGCACAAAATATTCAACATGAAGAAGGTGGTTTACTGATTTGGGGCTTTAACAATGTGCTTGATGCCCATGCCAATGAGATTGGTGGTATTTCTCCAGATCGTACCGGCTTTGCTGCATGGAGAACGGATGGATTCTGGCGTAGAGGATAGAAATAAATTATGACGACTCAAGCCACAGAGGTTGCAGATCAGGTGCAGACACAATCTTCAAGCCAACACTTTGAACTTCCAGCATGGTTGCCCTGGTTTATTGGGCGATTGTTTTCTGGATTTCTGGTGGTATTTGTGATTACGCTGATCGTGTTTATTGCAACCCAAGCTTTACCTTCTGATCCAGCCAGAGTCATTTTAGGTCCCGAAGCACCCGAAGCGACCGTAGAAGTATTACGCGAACAACTGGGTTTAAATCAGCCGATTTTGGTGCAGTACTGGACTTGGCTGGGGAATATCATACAGGGTGATTTTGGTCGCTCTATTGATTCCCAAGTCCCTGTGATTCAGATTATTTCCAATTTTTTTGCCAATACTGCGGTGCTGACATTTTTGGTGATTCTGGTCACAGTGCCGGTCTCGGTGATCTCCGGTGTATGGCTGGCATTACATCGTGACAGTAAGCTGGACCGTATCATTGTTTCCGGTTCAATCCTGTTTAAAGCAGTACCGGGTTTTGTTCTGGCGATCTGGTTGATGATGCTGTTTTCCATCTCAGTCTTTCAGATTTTGCCAGCCGCATCATTATTGGAACCGAATAAATCGGCATTTTTACAGATTGAATTTTTAATCCTGCCTTTATTGACGCTAACCCTGTCGCTGGTGCCTTATTTAATGCGTCTGGTGCGTGGATCAATGATTGATGCCTTGGAATCGGAATATGTGATCTCGGCAAGACTGCGCGGTATTCCGGAACGTCGTATCATCTGGAACCATGTATTGAGAAATGCTTTAGTGCCGACTGTTCAGGGGATTGCCTTATCTTTGCGGGTCTTGATCAGCGGTGGTCTGATTGTCGAAGTGGTATTTAGTTATCCTGGTATTGGTAATGCCTTGAATGCTGCGATTGAAATGCGTGATATTCCGACCATACAGGCCATTGTGCTGTTGCTAACGGTGTGTGTGGTATTGGTCAATCTTTTTGCCGACTTGCTGACCACATTATTGACACCGAAATTACGTACCACACGGCATTTTAAAGCACGTTCACCGGGTAAACGTCTGGCTTTAAATTTATGGAAATCCGGTCGTCCTGTGACTGTAAAACCAGTTGATCGTCGTAATGCACTCAAAAGCAGTGCCCTTAAAAAAGAACAACAGGCTGATCAACAAGAAAAAGCAGGGGATCAATCATGAGCATATTGAGTCTACAACAAAGCAAATTTTTTCATGCTTTACTGCGAGAACGTCAAGTCCGTTTTGGTTTTACGGTCACATTACTGGTGGTGTTATTTGCAGTAATTGGGCCCTTATTTGCACCCTATAGCGAAACGGCATTGGTTGGTTTGACCTATGGGCAACCGGAGGGGAAATCCTTACTGGGTTATGACTATATTGGGCATGATGTTTGGTCAAGAGTATTACTGGGCGGTCAATCGGTGATCTGGATGTCGGTGGCAGCAAGTGCCATTGCCTTATTCATCGGTTCAGCATTGGGTTTATTGGCAGCTTTTGCCAAGCGTAAAGTTGATCAGTTTATTATCTGGATAACCGATATTTTTATGGCATTTCCCGATTTGATTCTGGTTTTGCTGATTGTTTCGATGTTAGGACGTGATCCGTGGTTAATTGTTATTACAGTCGCACTTGCGTTCATTCCTGCGGTGATCCGTTTGTCTCGTGGTGTGGCCTTGAATATTGTCGAGCAAGAATATGTTGAGTCGGCAAAAATTCTCGGTTATTCGAAAGGTTATATTTTATTTCGGGAAATTTTACCGAATATGCTGACGCCTCTATTGATTCATTTAGGCGTGATGTTGACTTGGGCTGTTGGCATGTTATCGGGTTTGGCATTTTTGGGTTATGGCGTTGCACCACCTACTGCAGACTGGGGGCTAATGATCAATGAAAACCGTGCAGGATTACTGATTCAACCGTGGGCTGTATTTGCTCCAGTGGTCTTGATTGCGCTGTTTGCTTTAGGCACCAATGTGCTGGCAGAGGGTGTAGGACGGGCAGCAGCACGGATCGAGGAAAAATAAATGACTGATAATTTGAATCCCAGCTATAAAAAAACCGTATTGACTGTGGAAAATTTAAATGTATCGCTGGTGACCACGGCCAACCCGATTGTATCTGATATTACTTTTTCGCTAAAAGAAGGTGAAGTCTTGGGTTTGGTCGGTGAAAGCGGATCAGGTAAAACCACATTGTCCAGTGCCTTACTCGGTTATGCGCGTCATGGCGCCAAAATTGTATCAGGAAAAATAGAGATTGATGGGCAGGATATCTTGCGCCTAAATGATCAACAACTTCGACAAATTCGAGGGAAAAAAGTCAGCCATGTGGCACAAGATCCTGGTACAGCGCTGAATCCTGCGCTAAAAATTGGCCAACAACTTGATGAGTTGCTTGAGGTTCATCAACCTGAACAGTCCAAAGCACAGCATCAGGGTAAGATCAGCAAGATTTTACAAGAAGTGGGGCTGCCTTTTGATCATGATTTTCTCAAGCGTTATCCGCATCAACTGTCAGGTGGACAGCAGCAACGTATTTTATTGGCGCTGGCGTTTATTTTACAGCCCAAACTGATTATTTTGGATGAACCCACGACGGCGCTGGATGTGACCACCCAATCGCTCATACTGAATATTATCCGTAAATTGTGTCAGGAATATCGTGTTGCCGCAGTGTATGTATCACATGACTTAACCGTGGTCAAAGATATTACCGATCGGGTGATTGTGCTGTATGCGGGCAAGATTGCCGAAGATGCTGTATTGGATCAGCTATTTGAGCATCCACGCCATCCTTATACCTATGGTCTGATCCGCGCCATTCCAGATGTTGCGGTTAAAAAAGCCTTGGCACCGATTCAGGGGCATGCACCTTCACCCAATCACCGGCCTAAAGGCTGTGCATTTGTGGATCGGTGTCAGTATGCCACCGACTTATGTCATCAGAAAGCACCCGAATTGATTCAACTGGCCGATGAGTTTGATCCGCATTATGTGGCGTGTCATCATTTGGAATGGGTCAAACTGATAGACATCCATAATATCGTAGATGAATTGGCACATACCCGCTCTGATCAAACTGTTGTGTTAAAAGCACAGCAGGTGAATGCTTGGTATGGTTCACAACAGGTCTTGTTTGATGTGGCGTTTGATCTGAAAAAAGGTGAGTGTTTGGCACTGGTCGGTGAGAGTGGCTCAGGTAAAACCACATTGTCCAAAGCCATCGCCGGATTAAATGAAAGTGTTGAGGGACAGGTTTATTTAGAAAATGAATTATTGCCGTTTCAGGCAAAAAAACGTAGCTTAAAACAGCGACATAAACTGCAATATATTTTCCAGAATCCCTATAAGGCGTTAAATCCTGCGCATACGATTGGTCAAACGCTGTCCAAAGTGGTTCAGCATTTTTTTAATACCAATGCACAGGAAACAGCAGCCAGAGTCTCCGATGTATTGGCGCAGGTTTCTTTGCCAGAACAAACCAAATCTCTTTATCCACGTGATTTATCCGGCGGTGAACGGCAACGTATTGCCATCGCCAGAGCTTTGTTATGTCAGCCTGAAATTCTGATTTGTGATGAGATCACCTCGGCACTCGATGTTTCGGTACAAGCCTCGATTTTGCAGCTGTTACAGGAATTACAGCAGCATGGCGTCACCATTTTATTTGTTACCCATAATCTGGGTGTGGTCAGAGCTGTTGCCAACCGTGTTGCAGTGTTAAAGCAGGGCAGAATTGTCGAATTTGGCGAAACTGATCAAGTATTAAGTCAGCCCAAACATGCGTATACGCAATTATTGCTTTCTCATGCACCATCACTGGTAAAAGCAGAAACGCAAGAAGAGACGGAAAGTTGTTTGCTTGTATAGCAGAACCAGATTGGATTGAAGCGCCAGCAGGCAGAGAAAATCTATCTGGTCGGTATTCAACAGCAGTTATAAGCGCAATTTGAAAATGAGTTTAAAAATCAGATTTTTTTTTGGAGTAAAACATGAACGATATTCATCAAAGTGACTTTTTACAGCTTGGGGCTGTGCGTCATCTACATAGTGAAGATGAAGCTATTGAAGTGGCAAAAGACGTTGCCAAAGCATTGGAAAATTATGCCAAGGATACCGCATATAATCGTGTGGTGCCTTATGCGCAGGCCAAACTGGTGTCAGAAGCAGGTTTAACGGCAATTAGTGTGCCTAAAGAATTCGGTGGATTGGGGGCAAGTGTTTTTACCATTGTTAATGTGGTGAAAATTATCTCGGCAGCCGATGCAGGTGTTGGACAATTATTGCAAATTCATTTTGTCATGGTACGAGGTGTATTTACTGGTTACAGCGATGAGATCCGTGATCGTTTGGTGGCAGATATTCTGGCGGGTAAACGTTTTGGTAATGCATTGGCAGAAATTGGCGGTAAAAATAAGTTTTCTCATAAAACCCGCGTGGATCGCAATGCACAAGGGCAATTGATTTTAAATGGCAGTAAATTTTATTCTACAGGTTCTTTACTGGCCGAATGGATTTCTTTAACCGCAGGTAGTGACAATGGTCCAGTCGGTATCTTGTTGCACCGTGATACGCCAGGACTTGAGCTGGTTGATGACTGGGATGCAATTGGTCAGAACAATAGTGTCAGTGGCACGGTAAATTTTAACAATATCGTGGTGGATGAGCGCTTTATTCCCAAAAGAGATGCTGGCGGTTTTCAATTGAGAACAGGTTTAACCTGGCCACAAATCTTACATGCTGCCATGGATACCGGGATTGCAGTCGGTGCCTTAAATGCAGCGGTTGATTATTTAAAACACCATGCCCGCCCTTGGGTGGAAAGTGGTGTCGATGCAGCAACACACGAACCACATATTATCAAGCAAATTGGTGAATTTGCAGCTTTGGCCGATGCTGCCGAAGCCTTATTGGATCGTTCTGCTGCGATTTATCAGCAACACTTGGCCGATATTCTTGATGAGGATTTACAAACCAAACTTATTTTATCGGTGGCGGCGACACGTTATCATTCCGATGCTGCTTCGCTTAAAATCTCCAGTGAAATCTTTGGCTTACTTGGCGCAAGTTCTACTTTGTCAAAATGGAATTTGGACCGTTTCTGGCGTAATGCACGTACCCATACCACGCATGACCCGATTCGCTGGCGTTTATATCACATCGGTAATTATTACTTAAATGATGTCCCACCGGGTGAATATAATTCGGTGTTGTTAAAAGAACGTGCTGAGAATGTGACGAAGTTTAAATAATTGAATTAATCAACTGAAAAATTCTGGCTAAGTGTAATCAATTAATGATTACATTTAGCTAGTGCAGTCAATGGAGACAAACCATCAATGTTGAAAATACAACATGAATGTTGATATTTAACCTCGAATAAAAATATAATAAAATTAATTTCAAAATAAATCAGTATATTATGCTAATAAATTAATGGCACATTCCCTGCAAATTCAATCTTGTCTTTTATTAAATTGATTGAAAAAGGAATATAACGTGACATTAGAAAAGCATTCACTTGTTGAAACACCAGAAAAAATTAAATTACTCTGGTATCTGACTTTACCTGATGGGCCAATTCCATGGGAACCACACGGTCGCTGGAATACCGGCTTTAAACATTTACAACGTCTTGCATCAACCATTGATGATCTTGGTTTTTATGGTGCTTTACTGGCAACTGGGTTGGGTGGCAACGAAGTATTAACAGTTACGTCATCGTTAATTAGCTCAACGCAGCGCTTGAAATTTCTTGCCGCTATTCATCCCGGTCTGGTTGGTCCTGCGAAATTAGCACAGATTGCATCAACCATAGAGCAGTTTTCAGAAGGTCGTTTATTGTTTAATGCGGTGAATGGTAATGACCGTGCATTACCTGCTTTTGGCGTTCATTATCCGCATGATGAGCGATATCGGTATAGCTTGGAATACTGGCAGGCTTTTCAGAAAATTTTCAAGGGTGAAACCGATGGTTATGAAGGCGAATATATCAAACTTGCACCATTTCCTCCCGAGTTGGTCCAGCAAAGTAAAAGTGTGGCAGCCGATTCACACAAGAAAACCTATTATCCGCAAGGTTTGCCTTTATGGGGTGCAGGAACTTCAGCAGCCGGTGTTGCTCATTCGATTGAAGTGTTAGATGTTTATTTGAGCTTTGCAGATACGCCACAACGACTGGGTGAAAAATTTCGTCGGGTTGCAGCCGAAGCTGCCAAGATTGGTAAACGCCTGAAATTTGGAACACGTCTACAAATTATTGTACGGGAAACAGAACAAGAGGCATGGGACTACGCGCAGTATTTGATTGACCATACTTCAGTAGAATATGCGATTCAATCTATTAAACGCCAATTACCGCCGGGCGAAACATTTGAAAGTTATCAGTCTGACAATCCACAGATCCAACAAAATATAGATACCATTAAATCAGGGAAATTGCCAAACGCCAAAGACTTTGAAATTTACCCGAATATCTGGACAGGGCCTGCATTACATGGCTTTAATGTATTGGGACCACTGGCGGGAACCACTTTGGTGGGCAGTGCAGAAAATGTGGCGGCCCGAATTAGGGAGTTTCAGGCACAGGGAACTTCTGCATTTATTTTATCTGGTTGGCCATTGATTGATGAGGCTTATCGGGTAGCAGATTTATTATTCCCATTACTGGATCTGGATCATGGCTTTGACATTCCGCAATTGGCAAGCCAATCAAGATCAACGTCACATAAATTTACTTCAGAGATTTCTTCATCAACTTAGTCAAGTCGTTCAAGATATAACAGGCCTATGATTTTAAATCATTCGTAGGATATAGGGTATGTCATGAAAGAATGTAATAGATCACATAAACTGTTGTATATGATTAAACAAAAAATCCCTAGCATGATCTAGGGATTTTTTTCGTTTCTAAAATTTAGAACATATAAACAGGCTTACCATTTATAATTTAATGCCGCAGAATAAAAGCTGCCTGCTGCATTAATCGGGCTATTGTTTAAATAACTATAGCTTTGAAATGGCCATAATAAACCGGGACCAGACACGGTATTGGCGGGTAGTTTACGTGGTTTTTGATCAAAAATATTGTTCCCGTTGAGGGTTAGACTCAACTGATCGGTAAATTTATAACCCACCTGTGCATCGACTAACCATAGATTTCCGGCATTAAAGACTTTTGGTGTTGATACTCCATCCACGTTGACACTGGTACTGCGTCGGATTTCGCCAAATCGTGTTGCAGTCAATCCGGCACTCCATTTTTCCAGATGCCAGTTTAAGCCGACAATGCCTTTAAACCGTGGTGATAGATATTCAAGGTTGGCAATAGATGATGCATTATAGGTTAAATCTGAGCTAAATCCAAAAGCAGTCAATGCCGCAGGGGTAGCAGCTCTGCTCACCAGTTCGGTTTTATTCCAGTTTCCAGCAGCTGTGAATAGAAAAGAACCATAACGATCTGTGCTTAATAGATATTCAATGGTTAAGTCTAACCCTTTGGTTTTGGTTTTTCCGGCATTAATAAAATAATCAATTCCGTCATTTGGACCAAAAGATGGATCAACAGATTGCACAAAACTTGAGAATGCAGCTTTTTGTGCATCAGTTTCCAGATTAGAGGCACGAATGGTACTTAAGGCCGAGATTCGATCCTTAACATCAATTTGATAGGCATCCAGTGCGATATTCAAATTTCTTAACGGTCTAAACACAAAACCTAAAGAATAGTTTTTAGATTCTTCCGGTTTTAAGGATTCTGCGCCAAGTGCCTGAGCAGCGGCAGAGTTTACTGCTAAAGTCCGGTTGGTTTCAGATACAGTTACACCTGTTGCCTTATAGCCTTGAGCAGCAAGGGCAGGTGCCTGAAAACCGGTACTGACTGTACCACGCAAAGCAATTTTGGGCGTAAAATCATAACGGCTGGATACACGGCCCGTCACAATATCGCCAAAATCACTATAATCTTCAAAGCGTAATCCTGTATCAATAATCAATTTTTCGGTAGGGTAGACCGATAATCCGGCATATAAGGCATAGCTATTACGGGAATCATCGGCAGTATCTTCCGGGCGAATTCCGGTATCGGCTTGAGAACCTGCATCACTAATTGAAATCAGAGTGCCTTTATTGGGTCCATCTAACACATAGCCATATTCGCCATTGGCAAATTTTTCTGGATCAACATCTGGACCATAGGCCCATGATTGTAATTCGCCAGCAGTTCGTTTATACCCTTCACGGCGATATTCTGCACCGAGTGAAACATCGGTTAACCAGCCTAAAAGACCTTGTTCAAAAGAACGCTTTAGATCAAAGTTATTGACCCAGGAATTATATTTATAACTCCCTGTATAAAAGTCTTTTTTACTGTCCAGTCCAAAACTTGGGCTATTGGAGCTATATTGATAGGCATCAATATTATCTGCACCATACACGGTACTAAAGTCCCAGTCCCAACCGGCCAAATCTGTACCTTTTACACCTAATTGTAATGAGTAGTCTTCTTCATCGACACCTGTATAAGGGGTAAAGCCGTCCGGCCATAATGCCCTGACCACAATATCTCTAGAGGGAAAACGAAAATGTTGAGGAGAGCGGGTTTCACGGTCTGCATAACTGGCAAATGCATACAGTTCGGTTTTGTCGCTGAGCGGATAAGAGAGATCGACAGTCAATGACGCCAGTTCGGATTCTGGAACCCCACCTGATGCGCCAAACACAGTATTATTTCGGTCTACACCTGCTTCTTTCGGATTAGGTGTGGCGCCGGGTGGCAAAGTCGGGCCAAATGAAGGCGAACCTCCCGGTGCAACTTCATTGCCATTGGCATCAATCGGGAAATAATACTGAATATGGCCAGGTACCGGGCTATCTCTAAATGCAGCACCTTGTTTGTCGTATTGTGCCGATATATACACATGGCCTTCATCACCGAGTTTAAATCCTGCGCCTGCAATATATTGTTGTAGCGTACCATCACCTTCGGTATAACCACCATATTTGGCTGATACTTCACCACCATGATCATCTTTTTTGGTGATGATATTAATCACACCGGCAATGGCATCCGAACCATAAATTGCCGCTGCACCATCACGTAACACTTCAATTCGTTCAATTGAGCCTGTAGGAATCAAACCGAGATCGACGGGTGCCGATGCAGTGAATCCTCCTGCACCAAGACGGGCTGTAGAGTGACGTCGCTTGCCATTGACCAGAACCAAGGTATGGCTACTGTTTAAGCCACGTAATTGACCTGCTTTAACCGTCGAATTGATACCGTAGCCTGGCAAAGTCGGTACGTTAAATGAAGGGAGGGTGTTATTGAGAGCTTCCAATAAATTACGTTGATTGGCCTGTTTAATATTGTCATTAGAAATGACATCAATCGGTGTTGGGCTACTGGCGACCGTACGATTTTCACGTGTGCGTGAACCTGTCACAATTACGGAAGAAAGTAAGGGCACCGTTTCTGCCTCATTGCTTTCAGCGCTTGGACTGATCGCAATCGGTTGTTGGACAGGATTTGTCTGCTCTGTCACAGTCTCCTGTGCAGAAGAAAGTGTCGCATAACCTATTCCCCAAATGACTAGCAATATGCTCTGGTTGATTTTATTGAGTTTGTACATTGTTGCTCCAGTTTTTAAGTAAATTAAATTTTTTTAACTAGAGTCAACAATGAGCAGAAAAGGTGCCAATTATAAAAAATATATTAAATCAGTATGTTAGCCCTAATTGTGTTGAATTGGTGAACGAAAATGCTGGTTATTCAGCAATCTATCGAAAATAGTGTTGAAATGGCATCATTTAAATTGAAATTTAGATGAATGGTTTTAATTTATTTTCTATACGCAATTATACTCTCTGGAAAATTGTCTTATATCTGAAAATTGAAAATTAATAAGTTTTTGATTTATATATAAAAAACTTAAACAATAGATGTTATTCATTGTTTTAGCTAAATATATCAGAATAAATTATTTCTGAATTTAAATATATTTGAATAGTATTTCTTCAAGTTGTTATAACAAGTTGGTAGATATGACCGATCAAGCGAGCAAATCCAATAGCCAGCTGCCTTTATATGATCAAATTAAAGAACAGTTGTTGCTGCAAATTCATAGTGGAAAATATCCACCTTTGAGTCAATTACCCTCTGAACATGAATTATCTGAACAATTTAAGGTCAGTCGGATTACCGTACGACAAGCCTTGCACAAATTGTCACAGGAGGGTGTAGTTTTTAAAGTACATGGTAAAGGTACTTTTGTCAGTAAACCAAAGGCTTATCAAAATATTAGTCAGTTGCAGGGTTTTGCTGAAGCTATGGCACATTCTGGACATCATATTGTGAATGAGGTGTTGTCGGTCAAGTTTATTGCTGCCCCCTTACAAGTCGCTGCAAAACTGAAAATATCTGTGAATAGTGAAGTGACAGAAATTAAACGAGTTCGTTTGCTCAACAATGAACCTGTATCTTATGAATTAACCTATTTACCTGAACATATTGGTAAAAAATTATTTGAACAGCAGGTCGATTTACGTATTACCGATATTTTTAAATCGCTTGAAGAAGATTTACAAATTCCTTTGGGATATGCCGACCTGAATATTGATGCCATTACCGCAGATGATGAATTGGCACAATTACTTTCCATTGATTTGCATACACCGATTCTACGTGTCGAAAGATTGACGCACGATGCACAGCATAATCCGCTGGATTATGAATATCTGTATTTCTCGGGTGAAAGTTTCCAATACCAATTGCGTATTTATCGCTAGTTTTTATTGATGACTAGTTTTGCATTTATGGAGAACAATATGGAAATTCAGCATTCTACGATTCAGCCTGAAACCAAATATCTGGAATATGACATCGTCGTCATTGGTGGTGGTACAGCAGGACCCATGGCTGCGATTAAAGCCAAAAAAGAAAATCCTCATTTAAGTGTACTATTGATTGAAAAGGCCAATGTAAAACGTAGTGGCGCAATTTCCATGGGCATGGATGGATTAAATAATGCGGTTATTCCTGGTTATGCGACACCAGAACAATATACCAAGGAAATTACCATCGCCAATGATGGCGTGGTCAATCAAACCACGATTTATGCTTATGCCAAGCATAGTTTTAAAACCATTCAACAATTAGATGAATGGGGCATTAAATTTGAAAAAGATGAAACAGGCGAATTTGCTGTTAAGAAAGTTCATCATATGGGGGCATATGTGTTACCCATGCCCGAAGGGCACGATGTAAAAAAAGTGCTGTATCGCCAGTTAAAGCGTGCGCAGGTGAAAATCAATAATCGTATTGTCACCACTAAATTATTGAAAAGTGATCAGGGTGCGATTAATGGCGTGCTTGGTTTTGATTGTCGTACGGGTGATTTTTATGTGATTAAAACCAAAGCTGCCATTTTATGTTGTGGGGCAGCAGGACGTTTGGGTTTGCCGGCATCAGGCTATTTGATGGGAACCTATGAAAATCCAACCAATGCTGGTGATGGCTATGCCATGGCCTATCATGCAGGTGCAGAACTTTCCAATCTTGAATGTTTTCAAATTAATCCATTGATTAAGGATTATAACGGCCCAGCCTGTGCCTATGTGACAGGACCATTAGGTGGCTATACTGCAAACAGTAAAGGTGAACGCTTTATCGAGTGTGATTACTGGAGCGGACAAATGATGTGGGAATTTTATCAAGAATTGGAAAGCGGTCATGGCCCAGTCTTTTTAAAAGTTGATCATTTGGCAGAAGAAACCATTCAAACCATTGAAGAGATTCTACATACCAACGAACGCCCAAGTCGTGGTCGATTCCATGAAGGACGTGGGACAAATTATCGGCATGATATGGTGGAAATGCATATCTCTGAGATTGGTTTTTGTAGTGGGCATAGTGCATCGGGGGTCTGGGTCAATGAAAAAGCCGAAACTTCGATCAAGGGGCTTTATAGCGCAGGCGATATGGCGGCTGTACCGCATAACTATATGCTGGGAGCGTTTACCTATGGCTGGTTTGCTGGTGTGAATGCAGCACATTACGTGGCTGATGTATTGGAAACGGAACTGAATCAACAAGAGATTGAACAGGAAAAAGCACGTATTTATGCACCTTTGTCACGGCAGGAAGGATTGCCTGCCGAACAGGTGGAATATAAGTTGCGGCGTTTTGTCAATGATTACTTACAGCCACCGAAAACCCGACAAAAGATGGAAATCGGTTTGCGACGTTTTGATGAAATTAAGCAGGATATTGCCCAGATTTCTGCCACTCATCCACATGAATTAATGCGTGCCGCAGAAGTTGCGGTGATTCGGGATTGCGCCGAGATGGCTGCACGTGCTTCGTTATTTCGCACAGAAAGCCGTTGGGGGTTGTATCATTATCGTGCTGATTTTCCAAATAAAAATAATGCAGACTGGTTTTGCCATGCTCATCTGAAAAAAGATGAAAACGGCAATATGTTGAGCTTTAAAAAATCTGTTGAGCCGTATTTGGTAGCGATTAATGAACAGGAAGCCCATTCATACGAGCAATTGCGTATTCAAAAAGACACAGTTGCAGGCTAAGACGGAGTTTAAATCATGGCGTTAATTTTTAAAGAAATCAATCATCGTACCGTTGCACCTGTTTTGGTGGATGAAGATAAATGTATTGCAGATAAAGGTTGTACGGTGTGTGTCGATGTTTGTCCGATGGATTTATTGGCGATTGATCCAAACACGCAAAAGGCATTTATGCAATTTGATGAGTGTTGGTACTGCATGCCGTGTGAGAAGGATTGTCCTACGGATGCCATCCAAGTGAATATTCCGTATTTGTTGAAATAATAGCTTAAAAAAATAGGAAACATTGAAATGAAAAATCTGGTGACTAAAAAGATTGTATTGCATAGTTTAATTGGTTTTTTTGTGGCAGGTGGTATCGCAGGCTGCGATTCTGGTAAAACAACAAAAACAGAAACGCTGCGTATTGCGATTGGCACACAAGATACCACGATCAATTGTGCAACAGGCGGCTTGCTGATCCGTGAGTTGAATTTATTGGATAAATATTTGCCTAAAGACGGTGAATATAAAAATGTCAAATATGATATTCAATGGAAGAATTTTACCTCAGGCGCACCTTTGACCAGTGAAATGGTGGCAGGGCGACTGGATCTTGGCGCAATGGCTGATTTTCCTGCGGTGAATAATTTTGTTGCATTCAAACAGGCTGGCAAAAAAAGTGTATTTTTAACGCCATTATCTGGCAGTATCACAGGAAGTGGCAATGCCATCGTGGTGCCAATTGATTCAAAGGTCAATACCTTGTCTGAATTAAAAGGGCAGACCATTTCTGTACCTTTTGCATCCACTGCACATGGTTTATTGCTTAGAGCGATACAGGCACAAGGCTGGGATCCCAATAAAGATGTACAGATTATTGCCCAAGCACCTGAAGTGGCAGGCCCTGCCTTGAAAAGCAACAAAATTGCTGCACATGCCGATTTTGTACCGTTTGGAGAATTATTTGCATATCAAGGTATTGCCAAGAAAATTTATGATGGATCACAGGCAAAAACTGCGACTTTTCATGGCTTAATAGCAGCAGAAGATTATGCTAAAAAACATCCAGAGATTGCCAAGGCCTATCTACAAGCTGCACTTGAAGCTGATCAATTGATTCGTAAAGAACCAGAAAAATATAGCGAACTAATTGCAGAAAAAACAGGGATTCCTGCCGAGGTGGTGTATTTATATCATGGACCCTTAGGTTTACAGACACGGGATTTAACATGGAAACCTGAATATCGTCAGGCAACCCAGACCGCAGTCGATACCTTGAAAATTCTAGGTAAAAATGATGGCAGTTTTACCGCCGAGCAATTTATTGATGATCAATATATTAAGCAAGCGTTTCAGGCATCTGGACGTGATTATGCTCAGGCTTTAAAGGATTATGGCAAATCGCCTTTGGTCGCCAATGATGCTTTAACCGGTGAACCGATTAAGACCTTTAATCGGGTAACACAAATCTGGGTCAAAGATGAAGCAAAAGTACGCAGTTATGCGACACCTGAACATGCATTTCAGGCATTAAAGACATTACAAGATGAAGGTAAAAGTATTCGTGTGGTCTATGGTCAGGATTACCAGTCTAATATCAAGCTGCTAGCCAATCTGGCGTGGTATGCAACAGATAAACAAGGACAAATTCAGGCGTTTCTACTCAAAGATGATGCGCAAAAATGGGCAAAAGCGCAGGGTGGTCAGGTTTTTGATTTTAATGCCATTTTGCAACACGTTAAACAAGCATAACCACGTTGTCTAGCCAGTGCTTGCTTATTGTTTGTTATAAAAGCAAGCCGTCTATTTGCCAACAATGAGGTAAATCAGCATGAATCATGTGATTGATAATAAAACAACTGAAGTGAGGTCGTTATGGCAGTTTCCATGGCATAAAGTGGGCAAAAATATCGCCATAAAACAGTATCTGATTGCCTTTACTTCACTGGCGATCTGGTTATTGCTATGGCAATTGCTGGCATTTTATAAGGTAAATCTTGTTTTAGTTAATTTTAGCAATATTCCTACGCCGATCGATGTCTTGTCTGCATTTGGACATTTTTTTCAACAGCCTACTGCGATACAACATTTAAAATCGAGTATTTCACGTGTGTTGATGGGCTTTGCCTTAGCGGCAGTTTGTGGGGTGGGATTGGGTTTAATCATTGGACAATATAAATCGGCAGCAGCTTTTTTGTTACCGCCTTTAGAGGTGTTAAGACCGATTCCGGCAGTGGCATGGATTCCATTGGCCATTCTGATGTTCCCATCGTCTGAAGCATCAATGATCTATATCACCTTTATCGGTGCATTATTTCCGATTTTATTAAATACCGTGCATGGTGTCGGTGCGCTTGATCCAAGATTATTGGCATCTGCACGAAGTCTGGGGGCATCAGATCTTGCCATTATTCGTGAAGTGATTATTCCAGGGGCATTACCTAATATTATTACTGGATTGTCCATTGGTATGGGGACATGTTGGTTCTGTCTGGTCACAGCAGAGATGATTTCGGGTCAGCATGGCATTGGTTATTTTACTTGGGAATCTTTTACCTTACAGAATTATAGCAATATTGTGGTGGGTATGTTGTTAATCGGGGCATTGGGCATGCTCAGCAGTAGTCTGGTGCGCTGGATTGGAAAATATTTTACCCCATGGTATCAATTGAGGAAATCCTGATGACACAGCAACAAGGTGAAATTGACATTCGTCATTTGTCTTTGCATCTGGGTAAAGACAGCAATAAATTTCAGGCTCTGGATCAGGTGAGTATGCATATTCAGGCCGGTGAATTTGTTTGTTTGCTGGGACCTTCTGGTTGTGGTAAATCAACTTTGCTGGGTGCATTGGCTGGGCATCTGGAATTTAGTTCGGGATCATTACACGTGGATGGTGAAAATGTGCAAAAACCACATCCGGATCGGGGACTGGTGTTTCAGCAGCATACTTTATTTCCATGGAAAAGTGTGATTGAGAATATTGCATTTGGCTTAAAGATGAAAGGAATTGCGCAAACAGAACGGCTGCAATTGGCGCAACGCATGATTCAACTGGTTGGTTTAACCGGTTTTGAGCATAAATTTCCTGCTGAACTTTCAGGCGGTATGCAACAACGGGTGGAGATCGCACGGGTTCTCGTCAATCAACCCAAAGTGTTGTTGATGGATGAACCTTTTGGTGCGCTGGATGCCCAGACTCGGATTCGTATGCAACAGCTTTTACTGGACATCTGGCAAGATGTGCAAACCACAGTATTATTTGTGACCCATGATATTGATGAGGCACTTTTCCTTGCAGATCGTGTATTGATCATGAGCCATCGTCCTGGACGAATTATTGAGGAGATTGCACTGAATTTTCCTCGACCACGAAAGATTGATCTGGTGACAACAGCAGAATTTGTTGACATTAAAAAGCATTGTATGCATGCACTAAAAAAAGAAATTCAAGAGGATTTAAGCCGTTTAAATCCACTTGGGATTCCGAAAAAAGCGGTGACAGAAGGATAAATGATGAATATTCAATACCCAGAAATTCCTGATCTTGATTACGATGATCAAGATTTTCTTAGGCAATTGAACAGTAAAGATGAAAAAGTTCGTTTTATTGCTTTGATGAATATTGCAGAAGAGGAAAGAGAAGAATTATTGCCATGGTTATATTATGCATTGCAATATGATCCTGCCGTATTGGTGAGAAAAGAAGCAGCAAAACGACTGGAAGGTTGGGAAAATCAGGCAACTTTACAGGCTCTGGCAGCAGCTTTGACAGATGAGGCAGGGGAAGTCGTAGATGCCGCAACGCAAAGTTTAAGTGAAGTAAAGTATCCAGCATCAGCAGCCATATTAGCACCTTATCTTGCTGTGGATAATATAGATGTGAAAGTGGCAATTTTACGTGCGTTAAAACCACTGCGACCCGTTGAGTTGTATCATCAAATTCAGCAACATACACAACATCAGGAGGTTACTGTAAGACGAGAGGCAGTTAGCGCATTAAGCTGGTTACAGCAGCAGCATGCAGTTGATATTCTGGCACAGATTGCCCAGCATGATACAGATGCCGAAACACGACGGATTGCAACGGGCGGTTTAGCCTACAGCAAACAGAATACTGCACAGGTCATTTCAGCATTGCAATCTTCCCTGACTTCAGATGATTGGCAGTTGCGGGTAGAGGCAGCCTTGACCATTGGTAAATTAAAAGTATTGCAATTAGAGCAATTGTTGATTGAACTCTTATCAGATGTATATTGGCAGGTTCGTATTGCCGTGGTACGAAGTTTAGGCTTATTAAAATCATCGCATGCTTTGTCAGGATTGGCAGATAATTTTAATCATCCTATGAGTAACTTACGTAAAGAGGTTGCACTGGCACTCGGTGAAATTGGTGGGCAACAAGCAGAACAATTATTGCTGGGACATGAACAGGATGCCGATCCAGAAGTACGTAAAGCGATCCGAATCAGCCTCACTCAGATTCGAGGTAGAATACATGCAACTTAGACCAGAGATCCAAGTGGATATTGAGCATCACAGAGTGAATTTTATTTGGCAAGATCAGCATTCTTTGTCTTTAAGTCACCAAGCTTTACGTGAAATCTGTCCTTGTGGTTTTTGTAAGGCAAAACGTATGCAAGCCAAGCAAGTGGTGGATGATATGGCAGTTCAGGTAACCGCCATATTTGACCAAGGCTATGGCGCGCAAATCTGCTTTAGTGATGGACATGATAAAGGTATTTTCCCGTGGATATTTTTACGGGAATTAAACGGCGATTAAAAGCCAATCTAAAACGATTTTAGACTGGCTTTATCAAAATATGCTAGTGAATTATTGCTGAATTGATTGATAACTCTCAGGCGCTAGCCATTGTTTGACATCAATTGGATTGGGAATAAATTTCCAGCGATAAAGGAAATCACTTAGATCCTGTAAGGCATGGATAGAGGTTTCATCAAAATTGGTATTCAATTTTAAATGTGCATCTTCACCATAGGCCACATGCACCCATTGTTCGGTACTTTGACATTCCTTGGCCAAATATCGATGTGTTTCTGCCGGATTTTGGTGTGACCATTGTTCTGCATCCACGACAGACTCAATAATATGTTGGACTTGCTTGGGATGATGCGTTAAAAAATGTTCATCAACAGTCAGTGTCCGTGGTGTACCATTATTCGAGCGTAATAATGGATCGGGGTGGGCACCAATATCAATAATGGTATGCAGGGCAAAATCACTGGCAATTTGTACAGCTTGTGCACCCTTTAAAAAAATCGCATCAACCTGACCGGTTAATAATGCCACCAGTTCGGCACTGGCATTGAGTGGATTACGCGAACCATAAAAACTACCATCTTTTTGTTGATCAAGCAGTTGTTGATTTTGGGCGCGAATAATATCCTGACGTAAGGTATCTACCAATTGTACATCGGCAACAGTCAGATCAACGGTTTTTAAGGCGTTTTCAAGACCACGAATGGCTTGGGCACGGGAAAAGTCAATCAGGGCATCCTGATTGAGGGGAATTCCAAATTTTTTGCCCTTGAGATCTGCTACGGTTTTAATGTTGGCGTCAAAACGTGTAAGCAGGAGTTGTGCTTCATCGGCCCAGGATAAGCCAATCACTTTGGTTTTTTGACCTGAGGAATACGCCCAAATCGCGGGAATACTGCCGCCATGGCGTACGGAATTTTCTAAGCTATGGTTAAAGTGAGAGTTTCTCACTTCTTTGGAATTGGATTCCCGAAGGGATTTAATTTCGATTTGATCTTGTTCAAATTTTTGCTGTAACCAGCCTTTTTGAATCGCGATGCCAAGGCCTGTAGGTACAGGACAACGAGTATACCAAACGGTTGATAAGGTGTGAGCTGTATTGCTAGATTGCGCTGTCGATACGGGCTGGGAATGACTTACTGTACTCATAACAACATCCTGAATGAAAATATATAGGAGTAGAGCAATAATAGTGCCATAAGTTAATTTATTGATTTATAATGCATAAATATAAATTTATGCAAATATGCTGTGATTATCATAAAAAATGTTGTTATTACAACATGTTGTTGTCTGGCATGCTTTAAATACAACATGAGGCAAATGATTTAAAAATAAATAATTTAAAAATCATCAAGTTAATTCATAAAATATTTTTAAAAAGATGGCATGCTTATCGCACTAGCTGCTTATTCTGTTTGATGTTTTATTGATATGCTAAGAGACGATCCTCAACAAAACGGTTCACTCAAGACTGATGTATTAAAAGATAATCTGCTTGCTCACAATCGATTGGCAAATTATCCGTTATTACGCAGTTTGGCGTTATACCGTTATATGCCTTTTCGATTTATCCTGACCGCTTTTTTATTTCTTATTGCCAATATTGGTATTGCTTTACAGCAGTTTTCAGTGGGGCAGGCGATTGATCATTTAAAATATAGTCAGCCAGCAACCTTATTCAGCCAACCGGTCACTGATCCCAGCAATCCATGGTTCTGGTTTATGCTATTGGCCCTGATTGCCATTATCCGGGCAGTTGTACAGTATTTTGCAGGGCTAAGTTCTTTAATCATTGGACAAGGTCTTTTAACTATTTTGAGGGAAAAGATTTTTATTCAGGTTCAACGCCTAGATATTGCATGGCACTGGGAACATGGTTTGGGAGAGGTGATTGCCCGGACTACACGTGATGCAGATAAATTAAAAGAGGCACTGATTAATTTTTGGCGGCAGGTGTTTGAATCCAGTCTGGTGCTAATTGTGACCGTATCGTTATTGTGTTGGTACCATCCTTTGCTCGGATTGGTGCCTGTACTGTTTATTGTGCTGGGTTTAACCGTATTGGCCAAGCTGACCAATCATATGGTAACACTGGATAATCAGGTTGGTGAAGCTTATGAAAAAGTTAGTGATTCATTATCAGAAAGTATTCATGGCGTGCGGGTGATTAAAGCATTCGCATTGGAAGAAAAATTATCCAACCGATTTAATGCATTTATTCAGGATTTTATTCAACATTCTGTCAATGCTATTACTTATGCTGCAAAGTATTTACCCATCCCACAAATTATTATTGCCCTGTCCTATGTCTGGGTAGTGGCATTTGGGGCATATCTGATTAGTATTCGGCAATTACAGATCGGTGAATTTGTTGCGTCCCTGTTGATGGCCAATATGCTGGTATTTAGGATCGAGAGTATCGGTCAGGTCTTACATATTTTTGCCGATGCTCGTTCGTCTGCAACACGGATTTGGCAAATGCTGGATGTACAACCTCAGATTGTCGATGGCACACAGGATTTTAGCATTGATCCAAAGCAAGGCCTGGAGATAAAACTGCAAAACGTATCATTAAAGCCAGCTGGGAATGATCAATATATTTTAAAGAATATCAACCTTAGCTTTAAAGCAGGACAGATTGTGACGATTGTGGGCAAAACCGGAGCGGGTAAAACCACTTTAATGAACTTGCTCAATCGTTTTTTTGATCCGACTGAAGGACGTATTTTAATTGGTTCTGATACACAGGGCTGGGTGGATACTCAAACCTTAAAGCTGGAACAATTGCGTAATACTGTGCAAATCATTCCGCAAGAAAACTTTTTCTTTTCAGGAACATTGGCGGAAAACTTAAGGATTTCCAAACCCGATGCCACCGAGCAGGAAATGCTAAATGCCTTATATCTGGCATCTGCCAGTGAATTGATTGAACGACTGGAACACGGTTTGGATACCGTGATTGGCGATAAAGGGGTGACTTTGTCGGGTGGGCAAAAACAAAGGATTGCCTTAGCTCGAGCGATTTTAAAAGATTCTGCTATATTGGCGTTGGATGATTCAACCAGTGCGCTGGATGCCACGACAGAAAAGAATGTTTTGCAACGCTTAAAAAACCTTTCTCAAGCAGAATCGAATACTGCCTTGGTTCAACTTGATTCTCAACAACATGCAGTGCTTGCTGCCAAAACAGGTACCAGTAAAACCATCGTTATCAACTCGAATAAGCAAACCACAATTGCCTTATCCGACTGGATTATTGTGCTTGATCATGGGGAAGTGATTGCACAGGGCACACATGAGGAACTGCTTAAGAACAGTGAATTTTATCGCAAATTAATGGGTTTTGAGCAGGAAAAATTTATCCGGCATGTCACGATGGAGCAAGGGGCCTTACATGAATGCTAATGTAAAAAATGTCAATTCTATCAAAATGACCGATTTACAAATCGAAGAAAAATTATCCAAAAATTTGATTCATCGAGGCATGTTTAAAAAACTGTTGCCATTGATTACACCGGTCAAATATTTGATTCTCTCGGTGATTGTGGTGGAAATCTTTCAGGTTTTGACCATCTTTGTGCGTCCATGGGTAGTCGGATTCATTCTAGATTCGGGGTTTACTTTTGCTGGAGATACGGTGCAATTGCATCATTCAGTATTGGCTTTGGCGCTGATCATTTTGTTACTGAGCTGGATATTACGTTTTGGTTTATCGGGATTCTCAAAATATCTTACCGGTATCACCGCAGTAAAAGTCATTAACCATTTGCGGCAAAAGATTTTTTTGCATGTGCAATCTTTAAGTATAGGCTATTTCGATAAGACCAAAGCAGGACGAATTATTAGCCGTGCCGATCGCGATGTTGATACTTTAGAACCGTTATTGATACAGGGGCCACCAGAGTTATTGTCAGCGATTTTACGCTGTACGTTGGCTTCGGTATTATTGTGGCATATTTATCCACCATTTTTTTGGACATTGTTTGCCATTATTCCGGTTTTATTGACGGTCACCGTAATTTTTAAACGTATTTCGCAAAAACGCTGGGCCAAAGTTGCAGAAGAGCGTAGTCGCTTTACTGCCCATCTGGTTGAGACGGTGAATGGGGTTAAAATCATTCAGCAATTAAATTTTTTGCAGAAAAATCAACAACGCTATCGTCAATTATTACACGATTTTAACCATGCCATTATTGATGGGAGTATACGGACCAGTTGGTTTGCGCCATTTACAGGCATCTTGTCGACTTTGGGGACAGCCGGATTAATCGTGGTCGGCAGTTATGGTTATAGTGCAGGTGAAATTACCATTGGGCAATTTGCCGAAAGTATTTTTTATGTGTTCTTATTTTTGGCGCCACTGCAAGAATTAACCGATTTGTTTGAACGCTATGCCAATGGAACAGCGTGTGCACAGCGTATTTTTCTATTACTGGACACTGCACCTGAGATTCAGGATAAAGATCAAGCGGTCTACTTAGACAAGATTCGTGGCGATATTCGCTTTCAAAATGTTGATTTTGCCTATACCAGCAAACCGGTCCTTCAGAATTTTAATCTGGACATCGCTGCAGGGCAGGTGGTGGCAATTGTCGGACCGACCGGGCATGGAAAAAGCACTGTCGTACAATTGCTTACCCGGTTTTATGATACTCAACAAGGCAGCGTGCTGATTGATCGTTACGATATCAAAGATATTGCACAAGCTTCATTAAGACAGCAGATCAGTATTGTATTACAGGATAATGTGTTATTTACCGGCACAGTACTGGACAATCTGCGGCTGATTCGTCCTGATGCGAGCGATCAGGAATTAATTCAGGCAATTGAGGAGCTCGGTGCTGATGAAATTTTACAGCAATTGCCTCAGGGCTATCTTACCGAAGTGGGGACGCTGGGTGTAAATCTCAGCCATGGCCAACGCCAGTTAATTTGTCTGGTCCGTGCTTATTTAGCGAATCCCAAAATTTTGATTCTTGATGAAGCGACATCGGCAATTGATATTTATACCGAGCAAAAAATTCAATTTGCACTGCGGCGCTTATGTAAAAATCGGACCTGTATCATCATTGCACATCGTTTAAGTACCATTAAAGAGGCAGACAAAATTGCTGTTATACACAATGGTGCAGTGATTGAAGAAGGTTCGCATCAAACATTGATGCAGCAACAGGGTAATTATTATCAGCTTTACAATTCCTATCAGGAAAATCAGCTGAGTGAGGTTTAAAGAATGGGGCTGTGTTGAAAAAGAATTGAGAAAAAGGCTGTATGGCATTGCTATACGGTCTTTTTTTATTCTGGCTCATTGATAAATGATAGCAATATATAACTAAAATAACTTTTAAGCATAAGTTAATGATTAAAAGTTCTAAGAAAAAGTCTTTTAAATATAAGTGTATTTTAGTTTTAGCTTTGAAAAAGTCTGTTTCCAGACAATTTATCCAAAAAATGTTTGATAAACGACAGAATAATTTAATGCTATTTAATAAGTAATTAAAAAATATAAATATTTATTTTGGCATCGGCTTTGCTCATAGATAAAGACTATCTTATTGGGGAAGCAATATGCTTAAAAAATTTATCAAGAAGCCTGTTTTGACGTCATCGGTATTTGTACTAAGTGCCTTGTCCAGCGCGATCACTTTAGCCAATGATACACAAACCACTGTGGCCAGTGACGAGGATGCGATTACTTTATCGACTGTGGTGGTCACAGGGTCACGTCGTGCAGTGAATAGTCATTTGGATTCACCTGCACCAGTCGATGTAATTAGTCAGGAAGAATTATTACAGACTGGCGCAGCAGATTTAGCACGTGCTTTGGTCAGTTTATCTGCATCAGCCAGTTTGCCCACCACGCCAGGTGGTGGTTTTGCCTCAGCAACACCTCCGAGTTTTGCCTTGCGTGGTTTGGCAGCCGATCAAACCCTGATTTTAGTGAATGGCAAACGTCGTCATAACTCTGCCTACTTTACCCGTCAGGGTTATGCAGGTGGTCGTGGTGCTGCGGTTGTAGATATCAGTTTGATTCCGGTGAGTGCCATTCAACGGGTGGAAATTTTACGTGATGGCGCAGCTGCACAGTATGGTTCGGATGCGATTGCCGGTGTGGTGAATATTATTCTGAAATCCGAAGATCAAGGCGGTGGTATTTCTTATAGTTATGGAGAATATAGACGAGGTGACGGTGAGCAAAATGCCATTAATGGCTGGAAGGGATTTGCTTTGCCGAATGATGGCTTTTTAACTGTCGCATTTAATGCAGGTGATCGTGGCTATGCAGATAATACCAATATTGATAACCGGAATTTTTATGCAGGCTATTCAAATCCGTATGCGACGCCTCAATATAATAATGACACTACACCTTATCGGGATTGGTCATTTGGTGCACCCAAAATTAAAGATCAATATAACGTGTCAGTCAATGCAGAATTACCTGTTTCTGATACTGATGCATTATATGGCTTTGCTACTTATGGACATCGTGTAACATTCGGACGGAATTTCTACGAATTACCGAACAACTCGGCCTTATTAAATCGTTCACAATATTATCTTGAACGTTACCCCGATGGACGTATTCCAATCAGTGAAGTAACCGTTGACGATTTTGACCTTACCGCAGGGTATAAGTCCGGAACACAAAAAGAAGGGAAATTTGATGTTTTTGCCAATTTTGGCCGTAATAATCATAGTACCCGTAATTTAAATGGGATTAACCCAAGTTATGGTTCCGAAGGTCCATCGGAATATTTCACCGGTGAAAATATCTTTTCACAATACAATGCCGGTGCCGATTATAGTCGGGATTTTGCCGTTGGAAATTTGGCAAGCCCATTAACCGTATCGGCAGGGGTGGCATATCGCTGGGAAGAATATCAGCAAATTGCTGGTGATCCGGTCGCTTATACCCGTGGTCCCTATTATAACCCTAGCCAAGTGTCAGGTGTCGGAGTACCAGGTATTTATGCCGGTATTACCGATCAAGATGAACACAGTATTGAACGTAATGTGATTGGTGCTTATCTGGATTTTGAAGCTAATATTACAGAAAAGCTGAATGCTGGTTTAGCATTGCGTGCCGAGGATTATTCTGATTTTGGTTCAACTTATAATGGTAAATTATCATTAAAATATGACATATTGCCGCAATTAACAATCCGAAGTACCGCAAGTACCGGCTATCGCGCACCGTCATTGGTACAGTTGGGCTATACCGCATTTAGTGTCCAAACTACGACTTTTGCGGATGGTTCAATTGGCGATGTACAGCAACGTACTGTGTTGCCGGGTAGTGAAGCCGCTTTACTGCTGGGAGGAGTTGACTTAAAGCCGGAGGAAGCCACCAACTATTCTTTGGGCTTTGTCTGGAAACCCACGCAGAATACCTCTGCAACAGTTGATATTTATCAGATTGATATTGATAACCGGGTATTATTGTCTGATAACCTGATTGGTGATGTTGTGACCAATGCTTTTGCAGGCACCCCTTATTCCAACATTACCAATGTGGCATTTTTTAATAATTTGCTGGATACACGTACTCGCGGTATTGAATTTACTGCCAAGCATCGCGTCGATTTACAGGATTATGGTCAGTTAAATTTAAGTGCAAGCTATGGTAAAAATAAAAATGAAATCACTGCTGCCCGTGATGCTGTTACTGCTGCTGGCGATATTATTCCATCGACCTCGATTGCTACTCGGTCAACGCGTGGCCTGATCGAAGAAGGTTCTCCAAAAGACAAAATTATTTTGAATGCCAACTGGCATATTAATGATTGGACCTTGAATTTGGCTGGACGTCGTTATGGTGAATTTACCAGCCGTAATGCCACTAATCCTGCTCAAGATCAAACTTATGGTGCGCAATGGATTGCCGATATTGATGTTGGGTATAACGCACAACGTCTAATTAAAGGTTTGAAATTTAATTTGGGCGTCGTCAATGTACTCGACAGTTATCCCGATGAAAATTTACCATCGACTTTTAACGGCGGCAAAACCAAATATAGCTTTAACTCACCAGAGGGTGCCAATGGTTCCTATTACTATGGCCGTATCAGTTATGACTTCTAAGGGATAGGAAGGCGAGGTGAGTATGTTGAAGTTTAATCAATTTTGTTTATCACTGCTTGGGGCAAGTATGACATTGACGTCTATTGCAGCCCAACCTGTGATTCACTATCAGTCTAGCCCGTTGTATGGGGATCAAAAATTATCAGCATTTTATCAATGGGATCAAAAGATTCCGGATAAAGCCGGAACATTATTGCGCTTTGAACCTCTAGATCAAGGTATTCGTTTGGCGGATAGCGCAGATCAATATCGGATTTTATTTTCCTCTACCAATGGTATCGATAGTCGTTCTCCTACCGTGGTTTCCGGGTCACTTTTTTTGCCAAAGGGCAAGGCACCAGAAGGCGGTTGGCCGTTATTGGTTTGGGGACATGGGACGGTTGGACTGGCAGATCAGTGTGCGCCATCTTGGTCAGGGCGAGTATATCGCAATGCCTATTATCTTAATCAGTGGTTGAAACAGGGCTATGCCGTGGTTGAACCTGATTATCAGGGGCTGGGTGTTGCGGGGCCGCATTTGTTGATTAACGTGCCGCAATTGTCCTATAACATTTTGGACAGCGCCCGTGCCGTAGTGGGTCGTCAATTTAATGTTGCCAATCAAGTGATTATTGCCGGCCAATCGCAAGGTGGTGCTGCGGCATTTGGCGCTGCATCTTATTCGGCAAGTTATGCACCGGATATTAATGTCAAAGGCACCATTGCAACAGGCGTAATTTATCGCAAACCTAATAGTGAGCGCCCTGTACTGAATGCGGTAAATAAATATCAGCCTAATCCGGCACTGGCTTACCAAATTTTAGGTTTTCATGTATTACAGCAATATGATCTGAGTATACAGGCCAGTGATGTGTTCACCGAAAAAGCCATTCCATTGGTTGAGCATTCACGTTCGCAATGTGTAGGACAAATCTTTTCTGATGTGAGTTTTGAAAAACTCAGTATTGCCGATGCCTTGCTGGATAAACCGTCCGATAAATATTTGGCATTACAGAAATTATTTGAGGAAAAATATTCTTACTATCCGACTTTGAAAATTAATCATCCCGTATTTATTGGTACAGGTGCCGATGACCGCACACCTGATGCGCGTACCCAAGTAGAACTGGTTAAGGATGCTTGTGAAGCGGGTACGCAAGTGGAATCGCATGTATATCATGGACATGGGCATAGCGAAGCAGTACCCCATTCATTAAATGATGCACTGACTTTTGCCAATAAGGTAATCCATAATCAACCCATTCAAAATACCTGCTCAGTCAAATTTGAGTAAAACAACAGATGAGATCAACATGAAATTTTTAAAGAAAACGCTGGTATTTACGACCGCATTTACATTATCTCTTGCCAGTATTGCGCAAACACCTCCTCAGCCAAAAGAACTATATGGTGATGGCGGTGTGTCGGCATTTTATCATTGGTCACACAATATTCCCGCAAAACCAGGGGAATTATTAAAAACAGAAAAAATTGTTGAACCACAGGTTAAACTGGAAAATGCCAGTGAAAATATCCGGTTTTTATATAGTTCGACCAGTGGTAAGGACAGTAAAACACCAGTGGTAGTCTCCGGTAGTATTCATGTGCCAAAAGGACAAGCACCACAAGGCGGTTGGCCAGTTGTCTTGTGGGGACATGGTACAGTAGGACTGGCCGATCGCTGTGCACCATCGACAGCAGGGCGATCCTATCGTGATCTTCAGTATTTAAACAGATGGTTGCAAGAAGGTTTTGCTGTGGTGGCCACTGACTATGAAGGTTTAGGCGTAGCAGGCCCGCATTTATTAATCAATGTTCCGTCTCTGGCATATGGTGTATTGGACAGTGGTCGTGCTGCATTAAAAACTAAACTTCCTTTGGCCAATAAATTTGTCATTGTGGGACAATCACAAGGCGGCGCAGCGGCAGTAGCAGCTTCATCGTATTCTGCAACCTATGCACCAGAACTTAATATTAAAGGTTCGATTGGTACCGGGGTAATTTATCGTGATCCGAATGCACCGCCATCAAGCAGTCAACTTAGTTTAAACCCGCATGTGGTCAGCCCATCGATTGGTTATGGCATTTACGGCTTTTTGGTATCACAGAGTTTAAATCCAGATTTAAAAGTATCGGATGTATATACAGCACAGGCAGCACCATTGGTCGAACAGGCACGCTTTAGCTGTCTATCCAGTTTAACGGGTGATATTGAATTTGCTGCATTAACGCCTGCACAGGCATTGGTGCCTAATCCGTCTCAAAGATATAAACTGATTCAGGAACAGCAAGGTAAAGACTATGGTTATTATCCAACTTTAAAAATTAATCATCCAGTATTTATCGGTACTGGCGCTAATGATGTGACACCAGATGCCCGTAGTCAGGTCAAACTGGTCAAAGATTTGTGTGAAGCGGGAACAACAGCTCAAGGACATTTATATTTTGGTTTAGGGCATAGTGCGACTGTCAATGCATCATTAAAAGATTCAGTGCCTTTTGCCAAGAAAGTCATCGCAGGTGAAAAAGTAGAATCAATTTGTGATCCTAAAATAAAATAAGAGCTTATTAATAGAAGTACGGCCACTGTTGATTAGTGGCTTTATTTTTCAATACAACGGCATAAAGAAATTGAACTGTTCGATGTTCAATTTATCGTTGATAAAAACATATTCATTGTTATTTATTTTACAATGATGAATTCACAACAAAATGATATGAAATTGTTTTGATAGCAACAGTTGGTATTATTTATATAAAATTAAGTAATTGTAATTTAATGATTTTTTGTTGGCATAATTGCTGCAACGTGAATAATAGAAAACAAATACGCTGTGCTTGTTTATGTATGTTAATCATTCATATGCTTGATTAAACCCTCCTTGTTATGAGGCTGAATAAATGATGAAACATAAGCACAATTTTTGATTGATTTGTTTAAATTTCATTTAAAAAACTTAAGGAAATGATAATGTCTGTTGAATTTGTTGGGGGATTATTCCCACGTAATCAGTTAGCTCGGCCTACATCTGCTGCATCAGGTATTGATTTGGAATATTTAAGAGATTTGGCAAGAGCACATGAACATGCTGGTTTTGATACAGTTTTAACTTTAACCCACGATCCATTATTAACGGCTAGTTATGCCGCGGCACATACCGAACGCTTAAAATTTATGATTGCACACCGCCCAGCATTGATTGCACCAACCATTGCTGCACGTGCTTTTGCCACAGCGGATCATTATACTGGTGGCGGAAGGTTACGCTTACATGCCATTACCGGGATTACTGCCGAACCCGGGCATGGTGAATTTTTATTGGATAAAACAGAACGTTATGCCCGCACCAGTGAATATCTGGATATTGTAAAGCTGGCTTGGACTTCTGAGCAACCATTTGATTATGAAGGTAAATATTTTAAGGTTGAAGGCGCCTTTAATCCGCTCAAACCTGTGACCCAACCCCATATCCCAATTTCTTTTGGTGGCTCATCGGATGCGGCATATGAAGTGGCAGCCAAACATGCCGAGTTGTACGCATTGTGGGGCGAGCCGCTAGCCGATGTTAAAGAACAAATTAAAAAATTACATCTTGCTGCCGAAAAAATTGGCAAAGCGCCGCCGCGTGTCAGTTTATCCGTGCGCTTGATTATCGGTCCTACAGAAGAATTGGCTTGGAAAAAGGCTTATGAAATTCAGGCTAAACTGGCACAAAACTTTCAACCTCAACCGAATCATGTTGCCGGTACGGGAACACAGCGTTTGTTAGCAGCGGCAGAAAGAGGTGAACGTCATGATAAAGCTTTATGGTTGGCAACTGCGACGGCAGTCGGTGCAACCCATGATTCGACAGCTTTAGTGGGTACGCCGGATACCATTATAGAATCCTTATTAGATTATTATGATGCAGGAGTCACCACTTTTCTGAATCGTGGTTATGAACCATTGTATGATGCATTGGAATATGGACGCTGGATTATTCCGGAAGTGAAAGCGGAAGTCCGTCGTCGTGAATTACACGCCGAACAACAAGCCAAAAAAATTGCTCAAGTCTAAATATTTTTTTCCATGTATAAATGATAGGCTAAGATCAAAATAGTGATTAAAGTTACCTATCAATAAATGGCAATGTTTAACACGGAAAATAAAAATCCAGCATATTCTAATGCTGGATTTTTTATCCAGATTAATAGTTCATTAAATAAAATAATTTGATGCTTTTTTTGAATTTTTAAGTTTTTGAAAATGTTAATTTTTTTAACTTTATTGTAATTATGAATTGATTATATGTATTTATTATTTATCAATTGAAACATAAAACTATATGATGATAAAAGTAATTGTAAATTTCAGGATTAAAGATGAAATCTTATTTGGATAATGAATATAGGGTAATTACTTTGCCTGAAAGTAGTACACCAGTAAAACCCATTCGCGCAAAAACCATTATATTCTCTGATCAAAGTTCTAAAAAGCTTTTGGATCAGTTGGAAACGATTGCCCCGAGTTCTGCCAGTGTGATTGTACAAGGTGAATCTGGGACAGGAAAGGAACTGATTGCAAGAGAAATTCATTTAAAAAGTGATCGTAAAAATAAACCATTTCTGGCCGTTAACTGTGGTGCATTGGTTGAAAGCTTGGCTGAATCAGAGCTTTTTGGTTATGAAGCTGGCGCATTTACCGGGGCAAATAAAACACAGCCCGGGATTTTTGAGGCAGCAGATGGGGGAACCCTGTTCCTTGATGAAGTTGGTGAATTGCCGCTTTCTTTACAGGTTAAATTACTACGAGTCTTACAAGAACGGGAAGTCATGAGAGTCGGTGGACGCCGATCTATTCCAGTGAATGTCAGAATTATTTCCGGTACGCATGTCGATTTAAAACGTGCTGTCGCAGAAAATAAATTCAGGCTGGATCTTTATTATCGACTCAACGTGGTGATATTAAATATTTTACCTTTACGTGAGCGTAAAGGCGATATTTTACCTTTGGTTGATTATTTTTTAACAACCTATTCCAAAAAATTAATTGCACCAAAGAAAACCATCAGTGATAAAGCACGTAATGCATTATTGAACTATGCATGGCCGGGAAATATCCGTGAACTGGAAAATGTGATTCATTATGCTTTATTGATGAGCGGTAGCGATACCATTGATATAGAACATCTTCGCTTTTCTGAGGATAAAGTCTATAGCTCTAATGATGACCGCAATTTATTGGAAGAGTTTGAAGATATTCTAAAGCGTATTTTTCAGGAATATGAAGGAGAGGCATGGCATTTACTTGAAGATAAAATCGTCCATACTGCTTTTGTCAGCTGCTGGAATAATCAGGTTAAAACAGCAAAGATGCTGGGGATCTCCCGTAATGTACTGCGTAATTTATTATCTCGTTATGATTTATTACCCACTAAAAATAATGAAAATGAAGTTGCATGAACCTTATCGGTTCATGCTTTTTAATTTTGTGTTTTTATCGATAATTTGGTAATAAATAAGCCTGTTTCAAACAATAACCACATCGGTACAGCCAGTGCCAGCATACTAAAAACATCGGGCGGGGTAATAAACATCGCAATAAAAAAGAAAAACACAATAATATGTTTGCGATGTTGTTCAAGTTGTTGAATCGATAATATGCCTGTAAGGATAAGTAAATATGTCAAAATTGGAATTTGAAATGCCAGACCAAACGCCAAAAATAATTTTACACAAAAATTAAGATAACTATTGATATCTGTCATCGGTAAAACATTTTCAGGTGAGGCAAGAATGAAGAACTTTAATGCCAGTGGCAAAATCAGGCTATAACTAAAAATAATCCCGCTAAAAAAAAGTAATGTACTTAATGCCAGTATCGCCAGCCCTAGCTTTTTTTCTGTCTGATAGAGTGCAGGCGCAATAAAGTGCCAGATTTGATAAAGCGTAAAAGGTATGGTAATTAAAAATGCCAGATAAAGATTGAGTTTGAATGGTGTAATAAATGTACTCATCACATCTGTGGCAATCATGCTGGTATTGGTAGGTAATAACTTGACCAGTGGTTGCGACAAAATATCATAACTATGTTTGGCAAACGGTAATAAAACAAAAAACACCAGCAAAAGTGCAGCAATAATATAAATCAAACGTTTTCTAAGTTCTTTTAAATGCTCAGAATATTTCATTGCAGGCAAAGCTGGTTGGTCTTCGAGTATTTTCTCAGTCATGCAACTTGTTTCACCTCATGGCTTTGTATAAAAAAATCTTTGTGATAGGGCACTTGAATATGATGATCCTGTACAAAAATATAAGTGAGTGCCGATGACTGATGCGGAGTTGATTTTACCCTTGGTGTATCATCATGAAAATGATCGATGTCTTGTTGCATTTGTGCGAGTTGCGCTTTTAATTTTTCTTCATTTTCTTTAATTTTTTTTAATTCTTGATCCATGAGCTGTTTTAACTCGACAAGTTCCAATTCATTTTCAAAATCTTGTTGGATTTTATTCAGTGTTTTTCTAAAATTTTGATATTTTATCATTACAGATCTAAGGGTCTGCGGTAGTTTTTCTGGTCCCAAGATAATTAATGCAATTACCAGAAAAACAAAAATCTCGCCAAAGCTAATATTAAACATAGATCATAAGCCAGAAATTAATTAATCTTTTCTTTATTGACTTCGAGTGATCTAACATCTTTAATTTGTTGACTTGATGTGGGCTCTAATTTTTCATCATGATTGACTGAATCTTTAAAATCCTTGATTGCACCGCCCAAGTCTTTACCTAAATTTTTTAATTTAGATGTACCAAATAATAAAATGACGACCAAAGCAAATAATAAAATATGCCAAATTGATAATCCCATGATTAATCTCCTGTGTCTTAATTAAAATAGTATAACGTTATTCAGTTTATTTTCTAAATCATAATAAACCGATTGGATATTCCTTTTTAAGCAATATAAAAAATAGATTGAATAATCTGTATATTATCTAATGATGTAGGTTTGCCAGTGCCTGATTACGAATATGAAATAATGTCTGATCTTCTTTATGTCGTGGATGTTTAACATTTACGTCAATGATCTGGTGAATTTGTCCTGGTCGTGCTGACATCACAATAACACGGTCACCTAAAAAAACGGCTTCTTCAATATCATGGGTGATCAAGATCATGGTGATTTTTTCTCGTTCCCAAATATGTTGCAGTTCTTTTTGTAATGTACTCCGTGTAATGGCATCCAATGCCCCAAAAGGTTCATCGAGTAATAAAATATCCGGTTTATTGACTAGACCTCTGGCAATGGCGACACGTTGTGCCATACCGCCGGATAACTGATGCGGATAAGCCTGTTCAAAACCTTTTAATCCGACCATATCAATATGTTGCTGAATCAGTTTTGATTTTTCTCGAGTGCTTAAAGGGGTTTCGGCCAAAGCCAAGCCAATGTTTTCTGTCACACTTAACCAAGGTAGCAATCGATGCTCCTGAAAGATTAACCCTCTTTTGAGATCAGGACCTTTGATTGGCGCCTGATTGAGGAGAATTTCGCCATCATAATCGAGATCAAGACCTGCGATGAGTCGTAACAGCGTAGATTTACCACAACCGCTGCTACCGACAATGGAGATAAATTCCCCTTGTTGGATATCAATATCAATGTTTTTAAGTACATTGAGGTATTGTTGATCCTGGGTAAAGGATTTACTGACATTTTGAATAGAAAGTAATGACATGATGTATCCGTTAATATATGTAGGGTTTAATTTGGCCCGAATTTTAGTTCTATCAGGACAGCTTGTTTTCTGGTCGCCATTTTAATAAAGCTCTGGAGAGCATGCGGATAAAAGTGGTCATCAATACACCCAGTGCCGTCACTGTAATCGCGCAAACCAGTAGAATATCCATTTCAGCATTAACCTCGGCTTTCATCATTAAATTACCCAAGCCGGCACCTGCATTAAATAATAATTCACTTGCTGTGGTGGTGATCCAAGTAAATGGAACAGCCAGATTAAGACCAGTGAGAATATAAGGTATGGCTTGTGGTAGACGGATTTGTCGAAATTCACGCCATGTCGAAAATTGATAAATGGCTGCCAGTTCCTGATATTTTGACTCATGCTGGCTGAGCCCTTGGTAGGTATTAATCACCAGTGGATAGAATGAGGCTAAGGCAATAATAAAAATTTTGGCGGTTTCGCCATTACCAAACCATAATGCAATTAAAGGCGTTAGACCTAATAAGGGCACTTGGCGAATGGCGTTAAATAGGGGAGATATAAAGGCATTTAAAAGTTTTGAATACGCCAATAATGCGCCGAGGCTAATCCCCGCTAGACTCCCCAATACCAAACCTAGCAAAGCTTTTTTTAAACTTCCCCACGTGTTATAGCCAAGTTCACCATTATTAAGCAGGCTGATAAAAGCCTCCCAAACCTGTTGTAAGGGTACAAATGCATAAGCATGACTGGCGCTTTTACCTGAACTATATTGCCATAATAACAACAAAATGATGGGAATCAGCCAGCCTTTGAGTGATCGTAGCTTGAAATTAAATCTGGGAAAATAGCGTGGCGAAGACAGTTGCATCCTGATTCTCCTATGCGCGTTGTGAATGTTTTAGCAGATGCTGTTCAATCATGCGTAAGCTTTTATCCAGAATAAAGCCGACAATACCTGTGATAAATACACCAACCATGACAATATCCAGACGTAACATTTGTCGTCCTAATTCCATCATTTGTCCGATCCCTGTACCCGCAGCAAGTAATTCGACTGCCACAAGAATTAACCACGCACGACCTAATGCGATGCGTAATCCACTGATTAATGGCGGTAAAATTGAGGGAAAAATAATAAATTTCAGCCAAGATCGGCCACTTAATTGATAGATTTTTCCCAGTTCAATATATTGTTTGGGAATATTTTTGACGGCATCCATTGTTGCTAGAGCAATGGGGAAAAAACATGCTTTGATAATCAGCAGAATTTTAAAAACTTCGCCAATACCAAAAATTAAAATAAAAATCGGGATAAGTACGAAAATCGGAATCTGATACAGAATATTAAAGAGTACAGAAAAATAATCACGAAACTGTTGGTTGGCTGCATATAAAATACCGAAAATGATTCCGGATAATGCGCCAATCGAAAAACCAAAAAATAAACGATATAAACTATCGCCCAAATGCAATTTAAGCTCACCACTTTGCAGCAAATAAATAAAAGTGTGCCAAACATTTTGTGGTGGCACTAAAATTTGTGGTGGGAATAATTGATATTTTGCAACCAGATACCATGCCAAGAAGAATAAAATGGGTGAAAGAATAGAGATCAATATATAAACATGATGATATTTGAATCGTTTAATCCATGTATTGCTGGCATATTCCTGTAAAAATATAGACTGATGTTTGACGAATACTTTCATGACTACAATCCATTATTGTTGGGTATTTTGCCAATAATTCTCAAGGTTTAAATTCTTAAGCGCCTGTTGTGAAAAGCGTGGATCAAGTAAGGACTGGCTGCTAATCGGCTGTTGGATTAAACCATTTTGAGTGGCATGTTGAATTACTCGATCATAATGTTCGGTCAAAAAATTGACTTGATAAACTGGCGACCAATCCTGTTTCCAGTTACTTTGACTGTTGTTCTGTTCTCGCTGAATAACGCTTAAGGGTTGCCCAAATCTGGTTTGGCTTTGTTGATATTCAGCCTGATGCTGAGAAATCCAGTGATTAGCACGGACTGTCGCATCTGCCAAGAGTTGAGTAATCTCCGGATGCTGTTGAATATATTTTTGACTGCCCCATAATTCTGCTCGCATTTTCCAGTTTGGTGGCAAATCTTGTGAAGACCAGATAATCTTGCCCAGTTTTTTATCTTCTAGGGTTAATGCATCACTCAAGGTAAAAAATCCATCAACACTTTTGGCAGATAGTGCTGCCGCACCCGCCTGCGGATTTAAATTGACCAACTGAAAATCTTTAAGACCTAAGCCTTTTTCGTTAATGAGTTGAGCAAAATTGATTTCCCATGGGCGTCCACGATGTAAGGCAATTTTTTTACCTTTTAAGTCCTCAATACTTTGTGCGGTTGAATCAGGCGGGACAATTAAATAAACATTACTGCCGATGCCACCCGGAATAACAATTTGTGTTTTGACGCCGGTAGCGTTTAGAACAACCCCGGGTAAATTGCCATAAAAAGCAAAATCGATTTTATTGTTGATGAAACTTTCATTGACCAATGTCGCAACGGCCGCAGTGGTGACAGGTTCCCATTTCAGTTGAATATTACGTTTTTTCAACTCTTCCAGAAAAACCGGATCTTTGGCAATACGTTCCGGTGCCCCCATAAAATCCAGCGTACCTGATGTTCCATTTGCAACAACTGCAATTCGTAATTGTGTTGCAGTATTATTTTCCTGTGATTGTTGCGTCTGGTCAGCAGACTTGGAACAACCGGAAAGGGAAAATAATGTCCCTAAAAATAGGACAGACAAGACAATGATCTGGTTTCGCATGTAGCCACTATATAAATTTAATTGCAATGTTGGCTTCTTGAGCAAGTTCCAAGCCAAAAAAAATTATTTTTATAAAACAAAGGATTGATTAAATATCATGGCGGTGTCCACTATACTATTGTTGAAATCCGGTCATTTTTACAGTGGCGATTGTTGGAATATCAACAATACTTTTGATCTCTCTTATGATTTTCTTTTTAAATCATTAATTAAAATAAAGGCTTAGATTAAAAAATATAAAACGGCATGGATTCTGCTCTTGGACAGCACCAGAGATCAAATGATGTCTATAATCCAATAGAGATAGAGAAAAATTATGTCAGTAGAATTTTTATGGCGTATTCCTGTACATGGTGATGGTCGTCGCGCACATACCGCCCATAGCCGTGGGGAATGGAATCAGTTACAGCCAGGTCAAACACCAAAACGGGTGGCACCACAATTTAATGATGCAAAATTCGCCTATTATGATTATATCGAACAGGTTGCCAAAGCTGCCGATATAGTTGGTTTCCATGGTGCACTGATTCCTGCATTTCCACATACCGAAGAACCTTGGGTACTGGCGTCGGCTTTAGCACGACAAACCAAAAATTTACGTTTATTGATTGCGATTCAGCCTTGGTTTATTAATCCGGCTTATGCCAGTCAGATGGCTGCGAGCTTACAAAGGCTAAGCAATGGGCGAGTGGAATGGAACGTCATTTCCGGCGGCGGTGGGAGTCAACAGAAATCTTATGGCGACTTCATCAATCATGATCAACGCTATGCTCGTACCAGTGAATTTCTGGAATTTGTAAAAGGATATAGCCATCATGCGCCTTTCGACTATGATGGAAATTTTTTTCGGGTGGAACAAGGCGGTTTGCATTATCCGATGAATCAATATCCGCTACCTCGACTTTGGCTTGCTGGTGCCAGTGAGGCTGCCTTACATGTTGCGGGCCAGCATGCAGACATCCATTTGACTTGGGCTGAACCGGTTGCGCAGCAAAAACAGGTCATCGAACATGCCAAAGCTTTTTTTGCTCAGTATTATCCAGATAAAAAAGTTCGCTTTGGGATTCGCATTGATATTTTGGCACGTCCTACCTATGAGCAAGCAGTGCAGGAACTCAAACAAATGCATGAATCGGTTGATCTACAACAGCAAGGTTTTGCCCGTGGCGATAGTGAATCTGTTGGTGCAAAACGGCAAAAAGCGCTCAGTGAGGGTAAGCAGTTTGATGATTTATTTATTTCAGCAAACTTTTGGGCAGGGATGTCCAATGTCCGTGGTGGACCCAACGGTATTTTGGTGGGGAGTTATGAACAGGTTGCCGAGCGTTTACAAGCGTATATCGAGATTGGGGTAGAGCATTTTATTCTTGCCAGTAATCCTCATCTTGAAGAGGCTTATCGGGTAGGTGAAGAAGTGCTGCCATTATTAAAATCCGTACCTTAGGCTTTTTTTTTGCATAATTTATATGCCTTTTTATATATGGAAAGGCATTGTTGTTTAGGCAACATTAAACTGTCTGAAAATCAACAGTAAATGATCCATAAAATTCACTTTAAACATAAAATATTATAAATAACAATAATTTATTTTTGTGGCATAGCTTATGCAAGAAGTCCTTATCATTAAATTCGTTTGTGTTGCTATAAAATGAGTGAAATTGGATTAAACCATTCGAAGCGAGCCTTGCTTTATCATCAGGTTGCTACACCGCATAGCCATGATGATATTAAAGCAATAGAACCTTTTGCAGGGCAGCAAAATCATCATGTTGGACCACCGCATCAACATCGTGGCAAAAAACTATTGCTCGTTGCAGCCATTATCGCTGCTTTGCATTTTTCAGTCTGGTATGTTGCCAAACAATTGCCGACACCACCCTTGCAGGAAAAACAACCGACGCCGGTGGTGATTGAGATTGTCAAACCAGAACCGAAAGAAGAGCCGCCTAAGGTGATAGAACCGAAGATACCACCTGTAGTACAAAAGCCAAAAGTACCGCCTGTGGTTGAAAAGCCGCAACCTGTGAAAAAAGTGGTTGAGCAGCCTAAACCGGTGCAGAAATCTACGCCGCAACCTGTTGCCAAGGCGGTTGAGCAACCACAACCCATTGCACAGCCACAACCTGCGCTTACTGAGAATGTTCGTCCGACACCTGCGCCAACACCAACACCTGCGCCGAATCCTGCACCGCAACCAGTAGCAGAAAATTTGCCAGTGACAGAAGCGAAAGGCTATGCAGGTTATCTGAGCAATCCCGCACCTGAATATCCTGAAATTGCATTGGATCGAGGGTGGGAAGGATCGGTCATTCTACGTGTCAAGGTTTCACCGAGTGGTAGTCCTGTCACTGTCAATGTCAAACAGGGCAGTGGTCGAAAAGTTTTAGATGATGCTGCGGTGAGAACTGTAAAACGCTGGAAATTCTCTCCTGCCATGCGTGGTTCTACAGCCATCGAAGGCTGGGTTGATGTCCCGATCAACTATCAATTACCCAGATAAATAAATTTTTAAATATTTTAGAGGAATTTAACATGACTGATATTAATACATTAATCCATGATGCGACCATCTGGTTACTGATTGCTTTTTCGATTGTGACCTGGTTATTGATTGTGGTCAAAGCCATACAAACCCAAAAAGCCGGTAAACAAAGCAAACAATTCGTTGATAAGTTCTGGCAGGCGAAAAATATTCCCGAAGCGATTAAAAGTGCCGAGCTGGCAGAGGGACCAACCGCCCGTATTGCCCAAGTTGGTTTTAAAACATTGCTTGATGCCAATGAAAAGACTCATCAGGATTTACAGCAAAGCTGGAGTCGTCAGGATCTGCTGGAGCGTCATCTGCGCAAACAGATTTTAACTGAACGACGTACCTTGGAAAAAGGTTCTGCCATTTTGGCTTCTGTTGGTAATAACGCTCCGTTTATTGGTCTATTTGGTACGGTATTCGGGATTATTCATGCCTTGCAAGCGATTGCCCAATCCGGTAATGCCAGTATGGATGTGGTCGCAGGACCAATTGGTGAAGCATTGATTGCAACTGGTATTGGTATTGCCGTAGCAGTTCCTGCGGTATTGGCCTATAACTATTTTGTAAGAAAAATCAAAGGAATCGGTGCAGATCTAGATGATTTTGCTACAGATTTTGTTAGTCTTAATCAAAAAACTGGTTTTCAGGTAACAAATCCTCAGGCCACTGTCAGCGTAGGCGAAAATCGTGTTGAAAAATCAACAAAATCTGAAGCGAAAGACAAAGAGGTATTTGCATAATGGCTATTTCAACTTCACAGGATGATGATGTCGTCAGTGAAATCAACATCACCCCGCTGGTGGATGTGATGTTGGTGCTGCTGATTGTATTTATTGTCACTGCGCCCCTGTTAACCAATACCGTTAAAGTGAATTTACCCAAGGCTGCACCGACACAGACAACTGACCAAAACAAGGCAGTGGTTATCAGTGTCAATCCGGAAGGTGAAATTTTTCTGGATAAAGATAAAGTGGCTTTGGAAAATTTTGAGCAGGAAATACAAACGCGTAAGAATGCCAATAGCCATCTGGCATTAAATCTGAATGCTGATGAAACTGTACCTTATGGTACGGTCGCAAAACTATTGGCCAGTATTGAACGTGTCGGTGTAGAAAAACTATCGGTAATCACGGTACCAAGTTAATTTTCTTGAAGAAGAATTATTAAGCAAATTGGATTGGATACTTATTAACTTATGCTATGCAGCAGCCTATTTTGAAATAGAAATTCCAGAATAGGCTGCTTTCAAAGTGTTTAGATAAAGTTTTGTCTACAATGTACAGTTATTTATTTTATTTGGATTTTTATGGACTATATTTTTGATATATAGGCATTATATTATTTCCCAAAAATAAGTCACTGCAAACTAAATCAAGTAAATTTTTAGTTATATCTTTTTTATAAAAACTTGGCGACGAATAAGAACTGGATGTAAATATTCTTTTACCTCCCTACACATTCGCCTTCTTTTAAAATAATTTTTGTAATAGCTGCTCGCACCATATACCAATTGACATCAAAAGCTGAAAATTTGATAATTTCTGGGCGTTCATCAACAACAGAAGATAAGATAATGACAGAAAACGCCGGCAATATGCCAGAGACAGTTCCAACTAAACCACCAATCGAAGCCAATGTAGGGGCTAGTTTCTGGTACAAGAGCCCGAAAGATACTCTTCCACCACCGGATATGATGGGGCCATATATGCGCAACCGTCCCATTCCGGTTGAAGTGGTTGAAGGGCGTAAGGCGTGGATCATTGGCAGTGGCATTGCCGGCCTTGCAGCAGCTTACTACATGATCCGTGATGGCCGTATGAAGGGCGAGGACATTACCATCCTTGACAGCATGGATATTGCTGGTGGTTCACTCGATGGTGCCGGCAATGCTGAAGACGGTTATATTATTCGCGGTGGTCGCGAGATGAACTTCAATTACGATAACTTCTGGGATATCTTTCAAGATGTCCCGGCGCTAGAATTGCCTGAGGGCTACAGTGTGCTGGATGAATATCGGCTGATCAATGACAATGACCCTAACTTTTCTAAGGCTCGGCTCATGCACAAGCAGGGGCAGATCCGCGATTTCTCGACATTGGGGCTGAGCAAAGTTCATCAATGGGAGATTATCAAACTGCTGCTCAAGCGCAAGGAAGACCTCGACGATATCACCATCGAACAGTATTTTAGCGAAAGTTTTCTTGAAACCAATTTCTGGTATCTATGGCGCTCAATGTTTGCCTTTGAGAACTGGCAAAGTCTGCTGGAAATGAAGCTTTATATGCATCGTTTCCTTGATGCTATTGATGGCTTAAATGATATGTCAGCTTTGGTTTTTCCTAAATATAATCAATATGATAGCTTCGTGGTGCCGCTGACTCGTCTACTGAAGGATAAGGGCGTCAAGATACAATTCAATACCCGCGCTTATGACCTTGACTTGACCGAAGAAGATGGTCGCCGTACCGTAACGGCCATCCGTTGCAAGGTGGGGGATCAGGATGAAACCATTGCTATCGGTTCAAAAGATGTAGTGTTTGCACTGACTGGTTCAATGACTGAGGGCACGGCCTATGGTGATCTGGATACGGCACCCGTTTTAGCTTCTGGCAATGAGGAAGTGGGCGAGGACAGTGATTGGATGCTATGGAAGAACTTGGCAAAGAAATCACCTGTCTTTGGTAAGCCGGATAAATTCTGTGGTAATGCGGCGGGTTCAATTTGGGAATCGGCAACGTTGACCTGCAAACCTTCACCATTAATTGATAAACTCAAGGAACTGTCGGTCAATGATCCTTATTCCGGTAAGACGGTGACTGGCGGAATCATTACTTTCACCGACTCCAATTGGGTGCTGAGTTTCACTTGCAATCGCCAGCCACATTTCCCGACCCAGCCTGATGATGTGCTGGTACTATGGGTCTATGCGCTGTTGATGGACAAAGATGGTAATTACATCAAGAAACCAATGCCGGCATGCACTGGCCGGGAGGTTCTCGCAGAGCTCTGTTATCACCTCGGCATAGTTGATCATCTCGATGAAATTGCGGACAACACCAAGGTTCGCCTTGCATTGATGCCCTACATCACTGCGCAATTCATGCCGCGTGCGGCGGGTGACCGGCCACGCGTTGTGCCTGAGGGTTGTACAAATCTCGCATTGCTGGGGCAGTTCGTGGAAACCAGTAACGACATTATTTTTACGATGGAAAGTTCAATTCGCACAGCGCGGATAGGAGTCTATACGTTATTGAATCTTCCCAAACAGGTCGCCGACATTAGCCCGACACAATATGACATCCGTAATATATTGAAAGGGGCTCGGGCACTTAATAATAATGAGCCGTTTCCTGGTGAACGGCTTTTGCATCACTTGCTCGACAAAAGTTATTATGCCCATATTCTGCCACCTTTACCTGAGCGTGAAGATAAAATCCGTGATCTTACAGAAGCTGAATTATCGGTGCTTCTTGGTAAAGGCAGTCAGGCGCTTGGTTCGATCTTTGGTTGGTTCGATAAATTAAGAGATGGACTGCGAAACAAATAAAAGTAATGAGTAATTAATCGCCATAGGCGCGCAAACATGAGTTGTGCGCCTTTTTAATGCATCATGGATTATGAGAGTGGGTAAGAGGCGAGACTGCACCGATTAAAACATGACATTGATTCTTATCAGTTCATGCTGAGATGGAACGGCATCTTCTTATCTGAAATGTATAATCTAAAGCAATACGTCATTTAATCCGTTACAAAGAGATCAGTTATTCAATCATCGTTCATTGGCAGATAAACAATAGGACGAGAGTTTATAGCTGTTGGAGAGATAGAAATAATAAAGCCTAGATTGTTATGCGGTTTTTAAAGTAAATTTTATTAAAATATGTCATCTGAATAGTATTTAAAAGACATTGTATTTTTAAGTGATTTAATTTTTAATGTCCACTTCATATAGATAATTAATCTTTGAATTCAGATGAAAAGAATTTTCGTATTTAGTTTGGCGTTAATATCCATATTATCTCTTACGAGCTATTTGCAAATGTTCTCACCAACAGTTGCGAATATGCGTCCAGACGTATATCAATTACAAGCTCAAAGTAATGCCTTTGGTTCGAGAGAAGCGTTAAGAAATAAATTACTTAAGAAAGCAGGTGAAATATGTGGTTCGGTAGGTTTTGATGAATTAGATGCTAACAATAATATTACTAATCATTTTACTTCATATAATTCCGGTATGGTAATACCTGTTAGTACAAAGGCGGCAATAATGACTATTAAATGTAAAGAATAGATCGTACAACTTATTGGGGTCAGATCATTCGGGTGGGTTTTTTATAGCAAAATGCGATAAATTTAATGGACATAATGACTCATATGATAATCATTGAAAAAAGTATTGCTCTATATCTATGATGACTCGGATTAAAGCGCTACTAAATGTCGGTTTTAAACGCATGTATCTGGACGAAGGATTAAAAGTTGATATTCTTCACGATGTGCTTTTAAAAAGTTATAATGCAAATACAACAGAAATTGCTTACCCAATTACTCCCCCTAAATTTAAACAATGACCAGAAAAATGATAGCCTATGATTACTTGATGCGACAGAACAAAAAATAAAAAGTCACCTTAAGCGATTTCTACCTGCTCGACATGATGCCCCACCTGATGATAGCTGCGATTAAAATAAACTAAGCCTTGGTCATGTTGACTTTGTTTAATTGCGACAATACCACAGATAAAAATAGTATGTGTTCCAACTTCCTGAATTTGCTCAATCTGACAATCAAAACTTACCAAAGCATCTTCTAATACTGGTGAACCCGTTTCTAATGCTGTCCAATTACCATGTTCAAAGCGTTCTTCTGAACTCATTTTGGATGAAAATACGTTAGAAATATGTTGATGTTGTGCACCTAAGACATTCACAGTTAAAATTTTATTTTCTATAAAATGAACATGTGACCTAGAAGCTTTATTCATACATACCAATAATGTCGGCGGTGTATCGGTGACACTACACACAGCAGATGCAGTGAATCCATGACGACCAGACAAGCCAGCCGTGGTCACCACATTGACCGCACCTGTTAAAAAAGACATTGCATTTTTAAAGTCTGTTGCTTCAATCATCACATTGTTCCTAAATTGAACCGTATTTTTTAGATTTAATGATAGCCAAGCTATACTATATCATCATGGAGATACATCATCTGAATGTGTTCCACGTAGAGCTGGCATGTCCTCTTGATTGGACAGCAGGTTAACGGTTTGATCATAAATATCAACCCCAATCAAACCGAAAACAGCTATCCTTTACACATCACGGAATCAGTTATTACTTGGTCGAAAGCTCTTTTCGGATGATTTCCGCGCCTGCACTTAAAGCATTGAGCTTGCCTCTTGCAACTTGACGAGATAAAGGTGCCATGCCACAGTTGGTACAAGGATAGAGCTTGTCGGCATCTACAAACTGAAGTGCTTTTCGTAGTGTATTAGCAACTTCCTCTGGTGTTTCAATGGTATTGGTTGCCACATCAATGGCACCAACCATTACTTTTTTACCACGAATCAGTTCAAGTAGATCCATTGGCACATGAGAGTTGTGACATTCTAGTGAGATGAGATCGATATTGGATTGTTGCAGTTTTGGAAATGCTTCTTCATATTGTCGCCACTCTGAACCCAATGTTTTTTTCCAATCAGTATTGGCTTTGATGCCATAACCATAGCAAATATGTACCGCAGTTTCACATTTCAGCCCTTCAATGGCTTTTTCTAAAGTGGCAATCCCCCAATCATTGACCTCATCAAAAAATACATTAAATGCAGGCTCATCAAATTGGATAATATCCACACCAGCGGCTTCTAACTCTCTGGCTTCTTGGTTGAGGATTTTGGCAAATTCCCAAGCGAGTTTTTCGCGGCTCTTATAGTGACCATCATAGAGTGTATCAATCATCGTCATTGGACCTGGTAGTGCCCATTTAATCGGTTGATTAGTTTGCTGACGTAAAAACTTAGCGTCTTCAACAAAAACCGGCTTTTGACGAGATACCGCACCAACCACTGTCGGCACACTTGCATCATAACGATTACGGATTCTGACAGTCTCACGTTTTTCAAAATCAACGCCATTAAGATGTTCAATAAACGTGGTGACAAAATGTTGGCGAGTTTGTTCGCCATCACTGACGATATCAATGCCCGCATGTTGTTGTTCTTGCAATGCCAAAAGTAAGGCATCTTGTTTGCCTTCGATTAATTGGTCACCTTGTAATTTCCAAGGTGACCAAAGTTTTTCAGGCTCTGCAAGCCAAGATGGTTTTGGTAAACTGCCAGCAGTTGAAGTCGGTAATAATCTTTTCATAATCAATAATCTTTTCTATCTTGGTTACACAGCAACGTGGTTTTTAAACAGGGTAGCTCTCAGCCCATTGCTCAAGGATATTTTGATATCGCTTGATAAACTGCTCTTCAGTAAATTTTCCTTGCTTAATCGCCAATTGGCTTCGTTCTTCTCGATCATAAACAATTCGAGTGAGTGAATAATCCTGATGCTTTAAGCTTGGTTGATAACATTGCCCTGCCGCAGAATTTGCATTGTAAATCTCAGGGCGGTAAATTTTTTGAAAGGTTTCCATTGTACTGATGGTACTGATCAGCTCAAGATTGCTGTAATCACTCAGCAAATCGCCACGGAAGTAAAATGCCAAAGGTGCAACACTATTTTTAGGCATAAAATAGCGAACCTGCAAGCCCATTTTTGCAAAATATTCATCGGTTAAAGAATAGGCATCTTGCTGATATTCAACACCGAGTATAGGGTGCTGATTTGCAGTCCGATGATAGGTTTTCGTGGTGGAAACACTTAAACAAATCACAGGTGCTTTATTAAAATTATCTTTAAAGGTATTTGAGTTTACAAAAGATTTATAGATCTTTCCGTGAAGCTCGCCATAGTTTTCTGGAAGGCTAAAATTAGTTTGATTATTATTATGTTGCGGTAGTAATACACTAAAATCATAATCTCGCACATAAGAAGAAAAGCTGTTCCCTACAATGCCTTCAATACGTTTATTATTTTTATGATCAACAATATAGGTTTTTAATATTTCAATCGTAGGGAAAGTCTCGCCATTGCCTTCAACATCAATATCAACAGAAACGATTTCAACTTCGACAGAATAACGATCACCTTTAGGATTATCCCAATTCGCCAAGTCATTGAAACGATTGTTAATCATTTTTAAAGTGTTGCGTAAGTTCTCTTGTCGACTCGCGCCTCTCGCCAAATTCGCAAAATTGGTTGTCAGACGTGTTTTGTCTGAGGGATGATAGTTTTCATCGAAACTAATTTGCTTAATCTTAAATGTAAACTCTTTACGCATTGTGATCTGGTATCCTAATTTCCAAGATAAATCTGAATATAGTGTGCTTTATACCTCAATCATTAACTGAATAAAAATGATCTTTTCTCATCAAAACATGAGAAAAATTCATGATAGGGGAGATTGACACATTATGAAATGAATTAGGAGACGATGACATTATATAGAAGCTCGATATGTCCATGAAATTGATAATTTTATGATAGAAGTTATTAATACCTATGCTGATATAAGATCAGATAAAAGTTAGAAAATTTTCTCTGTATTCGAGTATTTTCTTATAGAAAAAAGACACTTTAAACGTGTAGTCAATGCATTGGAAAAAGAACTTTCTCCCTTTACAGAACAAGGTTTTTTAGTTCGGTATGAGTAATGATGATCCTTTTTCTATTGTTGTATCAAATCAATATACTAACGAGCAGGATAATTTAGACGGGATCTTTAATACAAAGATATACGACCCAGGAAAAAGAGCGTTCCAATCTACAATCTTTAAATCAATGATATGAACATTATTTGGTCACTTTCTGGTTATATGTTCAATGCTCAATTAGACGTTGACAAGAAATTACCATATTAAAATGTATATTTTATCTATAAAAAAGACATATAAAAAAAGACCTTATCAAATGATAAGGTCTTTTAAGAATTTGGAGCGGGAAACGAGACTCGAACTCGCGACCCCAACCTTGGCAAGGTTGTGCTCTACCAACTGAGCTATTCCCGCTTTGTGCTGCGTATTATAATTAACTCTGTGTAAGCGTCAATATTTTTTTACACAGCAATGTGTTAGTTGTTGAATTAATCAGCACGTCGCCATGTGGTTCCCTGACGACTGTCCTCTAAGACTACGCCATGATCGAGTAATGCCTGACGGATTGCATCGGCTTGGGCAAAATCTTTGGCTTTTTTAGCATCCGCTCGTGCCTGAATCTGTGCTTCAATCTCAGCTTCAGAGAGTTCAAGTGCCTGTTGTCCAACATCAGATTTCAGGAATTCTTCCACATCATGCTGCACAATCCCCAAAATATTGCTTAGCTTTTGCAGTACTGCATAAGCCTGTGCCGCCGTTTGCCACTCATTGGCTTTTAAAGCACGATTTACTTCGCGACTCAATTCAAATAGGGTTGATAAGGCTTCGGGTGTATTAAAATCATCAGACATGGCCTTAACAAAATTCTGATAGGCATCGCTCTGTTTGATGGCATCTTCTTTGATCGAGACCAGAATCTGTTTGACTTCATCACTATTCTGAACGCCCTTGGCCGTTTGATAAAAGCGGGTCAGGGCATTCTTTGCTTCTTTTAAGGCATGGTCCGAAAAGTTAATTGGACTGCGATAATGTGATGCCATGATAAAGAAACGAATGACTTCCGAATGAAACTTTTGCATCACATCACGGATGGTAAAAAAGTTGCCCAGTGATTTAGACATTTTTTCACCATCAACATTGACGAAGCCTACATGCATCCAGTAGTTGACATATTTTTCACCAGTCGCACCTTCACTTTGTGCAATTTCATTTTCATGGTGAGGGAAGATTAGATCTCCACCACCACCATGAATATCAAAATGATTGCCAAGGCAGCAGGTAGACATCGCAGAACATTCAATATGCCAGCCCGGACGACCTTTACCCCAAGGGGATTGCCAAGAGGGTTCAGAAGGTTTGGCCGCTTTCCAGAGCACAAAATCAAAGGGATGTTTTTTTTCAACTTCTACATCAACACGCTCACTTGCACCGGCTTGCATATCTTCAAGATGACGCCCCGATAGGCGACCATAATCTTTAAATTTTTCCACTTCATAATAAACATCACCATTTGGTGCAGGGTAGGCAATACCATGCTGGATCAATTCATCAATCATGTGTTGCATTTGCGGGATATAGTCTGTGGCACGCGGTGCTTCATCGGGATCAAGACAACCCAGTGCATGAGCATCTTCATTCATTGCCGTGATAAAACGATCAGTAAGCTGTTGAATAGTTTCGTGGTTTTCATTGGCACGGTTGATGATTTTATCATCTATATCGGTGATATTCCGCACATATTTGACTTGCCAGCCCTGACTGCGGAGAAAGCGAATAATGTAATCAAATGCCACCATCACACGGGCATGACCTATGTGACAATAATCGTAAACCGTCATACCACAGACATATAGATCGATATGGCCTGCTTTTAAAGGCTGGAATTCAACTTTTTGACGTTTTTCAGAATTGTAAAGGACAAATGAATGCATTGCGAATAGATAGCGTATATAAAGAAATGGAAATCATAACTGATAAATCAAATTACACAACCATTTGTATGATTTTTATCATACAAATACAGTTCGGACATATTTATATACGGGCTTATGCTACAATTTGATAAATAAAATGATGATGGTATGTTGGCATTTTTACAGCTTTATATTGAATGCACGATATTTAGTTTGATGCCAGCTATCTAGAAGTCTTATCGTTATTTAAGGATTAAAAGTTTGACCATGCCAACCGAAAAGCAACCTGTCAATTTCATTGAAAGTGCATTGGAAACTTTGCTCATCGAACAAAATGCCCTAAAAATCCTTTCCACGCAAATTGATGATCGATTTAGTCAGGCATGTGAAATTATACTGCAATGCAAGGGTCGTGTTGTGGTAACAGGCATGGGAAAATCAGGACATATCGGACGAAAAATTGCTGCAACATTTGCTTCCACAGGCACCCCTTCATTCTTTATGCATCCCGGTGAAGCAGGGCATGGCGATTTGGGGATGCTGGTTCGAGGTGATGTCCTTATTGCGATTTCTAATTCGGGTAAAAGTGATGAAATCATGATGCTGATGCCGTTGGTCAAGCATTTGGGTGTCCCGCTGATTACCATGAGTGCCGATGATTCCGGGCCAATGCCAAAGAGTGCCGATGTTGCATTAACACTGGGGCATTTGCAGGAAGCCTGTCCACTGGGTCTTGCCCCGACTTCAAGTACCACGGCAACATTGGCACTGGGCGATGCATTGGCGATTGCTTTACTGGAAGCAAGAGGCTTTACCGCAGATGATTTTGCCCGTTCTCATCCGGCAGGCGCATTGGGTAAACGCCTATTATTGCATGTAGAACACTTGATGCATCAGGCAGAAGAATTACCGAAAGTTTTTCCTGATACGCCATTAAATGAAGTGTTATATGAAATTACGGATAAGCGTCTCGGCATGACCACGGTGGTGGATCATGAAAATACCTTATTGGGTATCTTCACCGATGGCGATTTACGTCGACTGCTGGATAAGGAACAACAATTTAATGTACATACGCCTGTTTCGGCAGTGATGACCAAAAATCCTTCTACAATAAAAGCTGGAATGCGGGCAGTCGAAGCCTTACAATCGCTGCGTGATAAAAAAATCAATCAGTTTGTGGTGGTTAATGATGAAAATAAGGTTATTGGTGTGATCAGTATGCATGACTTAATTAGTGCGGGAGTATAAACATGTCATCTTATCTTTTATTGGAAAAAGCTCGTCATATGCAAGCTTTGGTTTTGGATGTGGATGGCATTTTAAGTGATGGTTTTGTGACTTTGACCAATCATGGTGATGAAATCAAATCTTTTGATATTCGTGATGGCTTGGGCATGAAACTGGTCCAGCAAATTGGTATGAAGGTCATTATCATTACCGGACGCAAAAGTCAGATCGTCGAAAAACGTATGTCAGATTTGGGCGTGGACATGGTGTCTCAAGGCCGTGAAGATAAGGGACTGGCATTACGTGAAGCCTGTGCGCAACTTGGACTTTTGCCCGAAGATTGTCTGTACATGGGCGATGACTGGCCAGATTTATCAGCCTTTAGCATTGCCGGAATGAAAGTGAGTGTACCCAATGGTCATGTTGAAGTCCGCCGCCGTGCAGATCTGGTAACACAAGCATATGGTGGTCGTGGTGCTGTACGCGAAGTATGCGATATGTTATTGCATGCAAAAAATGCTTACGATCAAGTGCTTGATAAATTCCTCACTATCCCACATTAATATAAAATTGATTCTGCGAGTACGTTATTGATGGATACCCGACTACTTTATACGATTGCACTGGTTATTGTGACAGTAGTCGGCGGCTTCTACTATTACAGTGGTAAAAGTAAAAAACTTGAAACCGCAGGCAATCAGAACTTAAATTCCACTGCGGAAAATATTCAAGTCGTTCAAACCGATGAAAAAGGACAGTTATATGCTAAAGCCAGTGCTAGGCATATGACGCAATGGATGCAAACAGGCCGTGCCGAAATTGAGCAAATACAAGGCATGCTCTATGAAGCAGGTCAGCCCAGCGCGACTTTTCATGCGGATAAAAGTATTGCCACCAATGATTATGCCAATGTTGAATTACTTGGCAACGTCACGCTGTCACGGCTGTCTGGCATAAATAATCCAAGTGTCACCTTTAAAACAGATCGCTTACTTGGTTTTACAAAAACCAATACAATTGAAACGAATAGTCCAGTACAGGTGACCAGTCCACAAGCACACTTTAGTAGCCAGGGATTAAAAGCCAATTTAAACACTGGTCAATATGAATTATTTGCACTTCGAGGTCAGTATGCACCATCTTCTCCATAATGCTGTAAGTAAATGGGTCTTATCTTTCTTAACAGTTGGAAGCTGTGCTTTACTTCTGGCAAATGCTGCCTATGCGATTCCTAGTGATCGTAATCAGCCAATTACGCTAGAAGCTGACAAAGCAACCTTTAATGAAAAAACTGGTGTCACCACCTATACTGGTAACGTCGTGATTCAACAAGGTACATTAAAGCTACAGGCCAGTTCAATTGTGGCCAATTTAAATTCCAGTAATAAAATCCAGTTGATTACCGCACAGGGTTCACCAGCCAAATTTCAGCAACAAATGGACACTAAAGGCGGGATCGCAAGAGGTGAAGGCCGCAATATTAAATATAATGCTGAAACTGGTATTTTAACTTTATCCGGCAATGCCTTTCTCTCACAAAACGGTGCAACATTTAAAGGTGAAAACCTGACTTATAGTATGAATAAGGGTGATATCGAGGCCAATGGTGGCAATAAAGGGCGTATCCAGATTGTGATTCCACCTTCGTCCCAGCAAAGTTTTTCAGGGGTAAGAAATTAATGACAGAACATGTACAAACCCTGTGTATCGAACATCTTGCCAAGAACTACAATAAACGCTGGGTAGTAAAAGACGTATCCTTTGCCATTCATAGTGGACAGATCGTTGGGTTGCTAGGACCCAATGGTGCAGGAAAAACCACAAGTTTCTATATGGTGGTAGGTTTAGTTCGCATGGATAAAGGTTCGATTCATCTGGATAAACTGGATCTGTCTCATCTTTCCATGCATGAACGTGCCCGCAAGGGAATCGGTTATTTACCTCAGGAAGCTTCGATTTTCCGTAAATTGACCATTGGTGAAAATATTCTGGCGATTCTGGAAACACGTAAAGATTTAAATAAACAACAGCGTTTACAACGTCTGGATGAATTGCTTGCCGATTTCAAAATCACCCATATTCGTGACTCATTGGGTAGGAGTGTCTCCGGTGGGGAACGTCGTCGTGCCGAGATTGCCCGTGCGCTGGCTGCCGATCCTAAGTTTATGTTGCTTGATGAACCGTTTGCAGGGGTCGATCCGATTTCTGTCAGTGACATCAAGGATATTATTCGTACTTTAAAAGATCGTGGTATTGGCGTCTTGATCACCGATCACAATGTACGGGAAACTTTGGCGATTTGTGAAAAAGCCTATATTGTGTCGGAAGGTAGTGTGATTGCGGAAGGCACACCTGAAGAAATCCTTGCCAATGATACTGTTCGTAAAGTTTATCTAGGTGATGATTTTAAAGTATAAGTTTTAAGGTATAAATTTTAAAAATAAGTGGGGCTGTACTAGATAAAGTTAAATTTTAGTCCAAAGACGCAAAGTTTTTAGTTGCTGTTTTGGACTGCCATAATTAAATCTAAACTCACATTCCTTAATAAACAAGTGAAAAGAATCCTTAGGAATACCATTGTATTTTCTTAGTGTTCTTTTCGCCTGATTCCAGAAATTTTCAATGCCATTAATATGATTATTTCCATTGGCAAATTGGTTTGAATGATTAATTCTATGGTGACTAAAACCAGCTACATCCAAAGCATTATAACTGTGCCAATGGTCTGTGTAAACCACACTATCTGGAGTGATTTTCCTTGCAATTACAGGCATTAAGGTGGAGGACTTGGTTGTCAGGAACGATAACAGTATAAACCTTACCATTTCGCTTGAGTAAACCAAATACGATAACTTTACCTGAGGCTCCACGTCCACGCTTTCCCTTTCGTATACCACCAAAATAACTTTCATCTAACTCTATTTCACCATCAAACACTTCAAGAGCTTCTTGCTCTAAATAGTGGAAGATAATTTTACGAATTTTAGTATAAAACAGAGCAGCAGAATTAGGGTGTATTTCCAATAAATCTGCTGCTGCTCTAGCGGTCACCTCAAGCACAAAAAATTCAAGCAACTTGAGTTGTAGTTTCCTACTTAATTTACAATTAGTTAGCTTCATTTTTATAGATTAACATAATGCTAATCTAGTACAGCCCCAAATAAGTTTAAGGGTGTAGTCTTTAAATCTTAAAGATCAATGTTTAAAAGTATGTTTTCACCTATCAATAGATCGGTTAAAGCATACTTTGCATCAAACAATACACGGCAAGTATTGCACAAAGACCACCCAAGATTTTCCCAGTCGTCATTTTTTCTTTAAAGATCAGGATTGCTGCAACGATGCCAAACAACACCACCAGAATATTCATACCTGCAAAGACAATTGCCGGGCTATCTTTAAGTTGTTGGTGCGCCTGTAGATAAAAATAAATATTGGTAAAATTTAGTACACCAAGTCCTAGTCCGGCAAAAATACTTGCGCTGTGCCATTGAACAGACTTGAATAAATTCACTGCAAACATGACCAGTGCCGCACAACAGAAAATTGCGGTTAGGGTGCTGCCAAATTGTAGTCCCAGATTTGAAGTATATTTAAATAATAAATCAATAATGGCATAACCTATCCATACTGCAAGAATATATTGCCATGCCCCGGATTGTATCTTTGCTTGTGAGCCAGATTTACCCATTAACATGAGTACAACAGCAAGAATTCCCAGCACAATACCAGCAATTTTTAACACGCTAAATTGTTCCTGATAAATCATTGCAGAGATCAGTATGGTCAATACCACGGAAATACGTTGTGCGATTTCAGTTTTGATTAAACCTGCATGCTGCAAGGCACGATCCAGACACCAGAAAATACTGGGTAATAATATGCCCAGCAATACGATTAACCACCATGGTGTGTGTAAATTAAAATGGCTAAAGTCTGGTTTTAAATAGATAAAAGCAAGTAAACTGGCGCTAACATAATTAAAGGCAAGAATTTGTAAAATACTAAGTTTATATGTTTTATAGATTTTTAGCGTAACTGAAACTGAGACACTAAACAATGCAGCGATAATAAGCAATAACATGATAATCCGGCTTTAGATCATTTTTGCGTTATGATAATTCAATTGCGCCATGCATCAAAGTAAATAAAATACCAAATGGCGCATATAAAAAAGAGCACCACTTGGATGCTCCTTTCATTCTATTTAAAAGAATTTAAAACTTAGATTTTACCAACCAAGTCGATAGATGGTGCAAGTGTTGAGTCACCTTCTTTCCATTTTGCTGGGCAAACTTCACCTGGGTGAGATGCAACATATTGTGCAGCTTTCACTTTACGAAGAAGTTCTAATGCATCACGGCCGATACCACCAGCATTGATTTCAACGATTTGGATTTTACCTTCTGGATCAATCACGAAAGTACCACGATCTGCAAGACCATCAGCTTCGATTAATACGTCAAAGTTTTTAGATAAAGTCCAAGTTGGATCGCCGACTAAAGGATATTGAACTTTTTTGATGGCATCAGAAGTGTCATGCCAAGCTTTGTGTGTGAAGTGAGTATCTGTAGATACACCGTAAATTTCAACACCTAATTTTTTGAATTCTTCGTAGTTGTCAGCCAAGTCTTCAAGCTCAGTTGGACAAACGAATGTAAAGTCAGCTGGATAGAAAAATACAACAGACCATTTGCCTTTCAGATCAGCTTCTGTTACTTCAACAAATTGGCCATTGTGGTAGGCTTGTGCTTTAAATGGTTTTACTTCGGTATTAATTAAGCTCATTTCGTATCTCCATTAATGAGTGAATGAATGTTTAACTTTCGAAATTAAGAATAGTGTAAATTCTTTAATTGGTAAAACAGTATTTTTATATACAAATAATCGGAAAAGTTGATCAACATCGATCATATCAAAGGATCGTGATATTTCATTACACACTATCCTCATCACATGACAATTTAATGATCAAAACCACTTAAATTTGTATATCAAGGAGTGTAACAGTACATTAAGGTGAAAAGAAAAAATTCAAGGCGATGCCAAAAATATTTCTGTGACAATGTGTAACTTGATGGCGATAAAAGAAAATATTTTAGAATATGCTGGAAAAGGAGTAGAATACTCTGCTTTATTTATTTTGAGTGGGAAGACAGTTTGACAACAGCCGATTTCGATATACAAGATTTAGTTATGGCCAAAGATCGTCATCGCTTGTATCGGTTAAAAAAAGGCAAACAGCAGGATGAGCATAAATATCAGCAGTTGTTGGCTCAGTCTAAACGACATGTTGCCGCACGTCTGCAACATTTACCACAGATCAAATTAAATCAAGACTTACCCGTTACTCAATATGCGGACAAACTGGCCGCAGCCATTCAAAAGCATCAGGTGATTATTGTTGCGGGGGAAACCGGTTCAGGGAAAACTACACAGTTACCCCAGATTGCCATGCTGGCTGGACGTGGGTTGACTGGTTTAATTGGGCATACTCAGCCGCGTCGACTTGCAGCGCGCAGTGTGTCACAACGGATCGCAGAGGAACTAGGCGAACCACTGGGTAAAAGCATCAGTTTTAAAGTACGTTTTAATGAACAGGGCAATCAGGATTCGATCGTCCGTTTAATGACAGATGGAATTTTGCTGGCAGAGTTGGGACATGACCGCTTTCTCACTAAATATGACACCATTATTATTGATGAAGCACATGAGCGTTCACTGAATATTGATTTTATTCTGGGCTATATCAAGAATATTTTGCCCAAGCGTCCAGATTTGAAAGTAATCGTGACTTCGGCAACACTGGATGTCAATCGCTTTAGTCAATATTTTCATGATGCCCCAATTTTTGAAGTTGAAGGGCGTAGCTTTCCGGTTGAATTGCGTTATCGCCCAATTTCGGAAATGACCGTTGGCGGTAGTGATGATGATGCCTTTGATGATTTTGAGGAAAACTTACCGCGTGCGGTGGTACAGGCAGTTGAAGAATGTTTTGCCGATGCCGAAGCGAAGGGGCATCCTGAATATGCCGATATTCTGATCTTTGCCAGCACCGAACAAGAAATTCGGGAATTGCAGGAAACCCTGCAAAAATATGGTCCACGCCATACAGAGATTTTACCGCTCTATGCCCGTTTAGCTTTATCCGAGCAACAAAAAATCTTTAATCCCGGTGGTAAGGGACGGCGTATTATTATTGCCACCAACGTGGCGGAAACGGCTTTAACTGTCCCCAATATTCGCTATGTGATTGACAGTGGTTTTGCCCGTATTTCCCGTTATAGCTATCGATCACGGGTTCAGCGATTACCTATCGAGGCGATTTCACAGGCTGCTGCCAATCAGCGTAAAGGTCGTTGTGGGCGTATTGCGGCAGGTGTATGTATTCGCTTGTATAGTGAAGAAGATTTTTTAAGTCGCCCGGAATTTACCGAACCTGAAATCAAGCGTACCAATCTGGCATCAGTCATTTTGCAGATGCAAAGTCTGGGCTTGGGTAGTCTGGAAAATTTTGATTTTATTGAACCACCGGATCACCGACTGGTTAATGATGGCCACAAGCTATTGATTGAACTCGGGGCTTTGGGTTTAAATCATTCGGATTCTTCCAATGAAAAAGAAGCGTCATCTCCTGCCAAAAAAGAAAATAGGGGAGATGCCTTAACCAAAATCGGACAAATGATGGCAAAAATGCCGATTGATCCGAGATTGTCGCGTATGCTGGTGGGCGGTGCGCATTTTGGCGTATTACAGGAAACCTTGATTATCGTCAGTGCTTTGGCTGTGCAAGATCCACGGGAACGTCCGGCAGACAAGCAAATGCAGGCAGATCAGAAACACGCATTGTTTAAAGAAGCAGATTCCGATTTTCTGTTTTATGTGAAGTTATGGCAAACCATGATGTCACTCAAGCATGAACAGCAAATGAGTGAAAATCAGCGTCGCCAATTTGCCCGACAGCATTTTTTAAGCTGGTTGCGTTTGCGCGAATGGCGACAAACCTATCAGCAATTGTTGGAAATGACACAACAACTGGGCATGAGTTTAAATGAAAAATCTGCCAGTTATGAGAATTTACATCGTGCCTTATTAACCGGTTTATTGTCTTTTGTGGCGCAAAAAACCGATGAACGTAATGTTTTTCAGGCCGTGCGTCAGCAAAAAGCCAAGGTATTTCCTGCCAGTACTTTGCATAAGACCAATACGCCTTGGGTAATGGCCTTTGAAATGGTGGAAACTTCGCAAGTGTATTTGCGTACACTGGCGAAGATTGAACCGGAATGGATTTTGCTGGCAGCACGGGATTTATTGAAATACCATTATTTTGAGCCACATTGGTCGAAAAAAGCCGGAATCGTCAATGCCTATGCGCAAATTTCCCTGTTTGGTTTAATTATTCAGCCCAAACAACTGGTCAATTTTGAAAAAGTGGATCGGGATGCAGCCCACGAGATTTTTTTGCGTGATGCATTGGTGACGGGAAATCTAGGGATTACGCCACCTTTTTTACAGCATAATCTGCTTAAACTCAAAGAAATTGAACGGGTCGAAGATAAACTACGTCGTCGCGATTTGATTGTCGATGAAGAAACCCTGTATCAATTCTATGCCGAGCGCATTCCCAAAGAGATTGCATCACGTCGTAGTTTAGAAGACTGGCGGGCAACCATTGAACCTGGCAATCCACGGTTTTTATATTTTAATGAACAGGATTTATGGCTGAGCGATCGCCCAAACACGGCGCAGTTTCCGGACTATTTAAAAAATGGTCAGCTTAAACTGGCGGTCAAATATCATTTTGATCCGAGTCATGACGACGACGGTGCGGTGGTCACTGTGCCAGTACAAGCATTATCACAGATTGATGCAAAGCAATGGTCGTGGGGCATTGCAGGCTGGCGATTGGATTTAATCGAAGCGCTACTAAAGAATCTGTCCAAAGAAAAACGTCGTCTAGTGGTACCGATTCCTGATACTGCCAGAAAGATTGAGCAGCAACTTAATGAACAGGATCAGCAAAAACATATTGTTGATGTACTTGCATTTATGTTACGCGGTGAGGGCATTCAGGCCAGAGATTTTAGTTTCGAGCATGTTCCTGCCTATTTATTGCCGCTGATTAAAGTTGTCGATGAGCGTCATCATCTGATTGATCAGGGGCGGAATTTAGAGGAATTACAGGCCCGTTGCCGGGTACAGACTCAGCGACCAGTTAAGCAGTTGAAAGGTGAGTTCACAGAATTTCCTGCCGATTTTGTATTTGAGTCATCACAAAAAGTGTCTGGCGTGGTGGTGCAAAATTATCAGGCACTCAGTCCTGTCACTGCTTTTGTTGATCTGGACGCCAATACAAAAAGTGGTGTGGTAATTCAGCGTTTTCATGATCTGGAACAGGCAATGCTTCAGCAACGTGAAGGTATGATTCAACTGGTATATTTGCAACTGGGAGATTTAATCCGTCAATTGAAAAAGCAGATTTCAAAACCGCTGGCACTGGCATTTTCACCTTTAGGGGAAAAGCAACAACTGGAAAAGATTCTGATTTATGCCACCTTGCAAGTCACCCTGCAAACCATACCCACCAGCAAAGATCAGTTTGAACAAATATTATTGGATGCCAAGCAACGCTTTTTAAGTGTTGGGCAACAGGTGTTGACTGTAATTACAGATATTTTTAAATTATGGCAAAATATCCGTCAATTATTGTTAGGCATCGATCTTGATGTATTTGAACGAAGTATCAATGATATTGAAGATCAGTTAGACTTAATGCGGTTAAGTGAATTTGCTTATCAGGTGCCAAGCGAAATCTGGTTAGAATATCCACGTTATTTAAAAGCGTTACAGGTGCGACTGGAACGTTTGCCGAATAATCTGAAACGTGATCAGGACGCAATTGATGTGGTTGATCCATGGATGGATAAATTATTTAATTCTCCAAGAACAAAAACGCATCAAATTTATCCCATGGTGGAAGAGTTACGTATTTCTTTATTTGCACAACCAATGAAAACCCGATTTGCAATTTCACCTGCACGATTGCAAAAAGCCTGGGCGCAGTTGGATGTCCGTTAAACTGAGTGAGAAGGAGTTGTACATGAGCATTCGTATTACAGGGACAGGCGTTTATACCCCGCCAGAAACAATCTCGAATGAGGAATTGGTTGCCAGCTTGAATGCTTATGTAGAACGCTACAATCAAGATCATGCCGAAGCAATTGAACGCGGTGAAATTGAAGCTTTACGCGGGTCGACAGCAGAATTTATCGAAAAAGCTTCCGGGATTAAATCACGTCATGTGGTGGAAAAATCTGGTATTTTAGATATTAATCGCCTGCGTCCGAATTTGCCTGAACGTGAGAATGATGAAATTTCCTTACAGGCGGAAATGGGTGTCGCTGCGGCAAAAATTGCCATGCAAAATGCAGGCGTGACGGCTGAAGATATTGATGTGGTGATTTTATCCTGCTCGAATATGCAGCGTGCCTATCCGGCGGTCGCCATTGAAATTCAAACTGCACTTGGCATTAAAGGCTATGCCTATGACATGAACGTTGCTTGTTCGGCAGCTACCTTTGGTTTAAAGCAGGCACACGATGCGATTAAATGTGGTGCGCGCCGTGTGCTTTTGGTCAATTCTGAAATCACTTCGGCGCATAATGATTTTGGTACACGTGATAGCCACTTTATCTTTGGTGATGTGGCAACGGCTTCGATCATTGAAGATACAACAGCAAAAGCAGGCTTTGAAATTGTCGATTGCCAGCTAATTACCCAGTTCTCTAATAGTATTCGCAATAATTTTGGCTTTTTAAATGCCAGTGAAAATGCGACGCATGGACTGTTGTTTAAACAGGATGGTCGCAAAGTTTTTAAGGAAGTTTCACCCTTGGTAGCAAAAACCATTAAGGAACAATTAAGTCGTTTAAATATTGATATTCATGCGCCAAAACGTTTTTGGCTACATCAGGCCAATGCCAATATGAATGCGCTGATTCTTAAACTTATTCTGGGCAAGGATATTGAAGCCGAACGAGCACCGATTGTACTGGATGAATACGCCAATACTTCCTCGGCAGGTGTAATGATTGTGCTGGATAAAACAGGACATGAGCTTGATGAGGGTGAATATGGTGTCCTGTGTTCGTTTGGTGCAGGTTATTCTCTCGGCTCAATTATCCTGAAAAAAGTCGCTGCGGCTTAATTTTGTAAATTGAGATAAAGCGAAAATTATGAAATTTTCGCTTTATTATTTTTATCCAATGAATACTATCGCCAATATTTTCGTCGTATTTTAAAGCATTTAAAAAAGTATCATGCAAGTAATTTAGTTTAAGAAAAGTACTAATTCTCAGAATTTTGCAGCCTAATTGCCTGATTTTAGCGAATTTGGCATAAAAATGGTGAGTTCAACACATGTTTTTAAAGATAAAAACAATAGGCCAAACTTGTACGATAACAGATACTTTAGGTCATCAACCCTATGCCGTAAATGTGGCAAAATGTTTCGGTCTATAACACAAGGAATTTTGCATGACTATTCGCATTACAGGTACAGGCGTATATGCCCCAACTGATAGCATCAGTAATGAAGAACTGGTGGCGAGTCTTAATGCATATGTGGAACGCTATAATCAGCAGCATGAGGCTGCCATTGCCGCCGGTGAGCTGGAAGAATTGCGTCCATCGACAGCAGAATTTATCGAAAAAGCATCAGGTATTAAATCCCGTTACGTGGTAGAAAAAACAGGTATTCTGGATATTGATCGCATGATGCCAAACTTGCGTGAACGTGAGAATGATGAAATTTCACTACAGGCAGAAATGGGCGTAGAAGCTGCAAAAATTGCCATGCAAAAAGCAAATGTTACGGCCGATGATATTGATGTGGTGATTTTATCCAGCTTATGTATTCAGCGCGCCTATCCAGCGGTTGCCATTGAAATTCAACATGCACTCGGCATTAAAGGCTATGCTTTTGATATGAATGTGGCTTGTTCTGCTGCCACTTTCGGCTTGAAACAAGCCTATGATGCGATTAATTCCGGTGTCAGACGAGTGTTATTGGTTAATGTAGAAATCATGTCAGGGCAGATCGATTATACTTCACGGGACAGCCATTTTATTTTTGGTGATGTGGCAACGGCTTCTATCATTGAAGAGACAACAGAAAAGGCAGGTTTTGAAATTGTAGATTGTTATCTGGAAACTCAATTTTCTAATAATATCCGTAATAATTTTGGTTTTTTAAATGCCAGTGAAAATGCGGTACGTAATGATCGTATTTTTAGACAGGATGGCCGTAAAGTATTTAAAGAAGTCTGCCCGATGGCTGCACAAACCATTAAAAATCAATTACAAAAATTGAATATTGATGTGCATGTGCCCAAACGCTTTTGGTTGCATCAAGCCAATGCCAATATGAATGCGCTGATTTTAAAACTGTTGCTAGGTAAGGATGCTGCACCTGAACTTGCACCGAATGTATTGGAGAATTATGCCAATACTTCATCTGCCGGCGTGATTATTGCCATGGATCAAACTTGGCATGATGTTGAACAAGGTGAATATGCAGTGCTGTGTTCCTTTGGGGCAGGCTATTCGATTGGTTCGATTGTGGTGAAAAAAGTAAATTAATCAATCAGAACAAGCGTTTATGTACATCACATAAACGCTTGTTTGATTCTAACTGTTTAATCAGTCATCAATATTGGCAATACCAAAGCTGCTACGCAACAGGGTCGCCAGTTGTTCCCGGGCTTTAATAAAGCCATCAATACCACTTTGCAATAATTGGAACGCCATCAGATCATTTTCCAGTTGCGCTTTAAATGAGGCTTCATTTAACGGCGCAAGGGTAATTTTCTCAGCGTCCAATGCTTGTGCGACAGAAAGTTGCGGCTCAACCTGATCAAATTGTGCAGACAATTGCTCTAATAAGGCAGGTGCAATGGTCAGTAAATCACAACCAGTCAGTGCCAGTACTTGCGCTGTACTACGGAAACTGGCACCCATGACCTGGGTTTTAATCTCATTTTGCTTGTAATACTGGAAAATTTTCTTAACCGACAGTACACCCGGATCCTGTTCGATTGGATAGCTGTCTTTATTCTCCGCTTTTTTGTACCAGTCCAGAATACGACCGACAAAAGGCGAGATCAGCGTAACGCGGGCATCAGCACAGGCTTGTGCTTGTGCTAAGCCAAACAATAAGGTTAAGTTACAGTGAATGCCTTCGCTTTCCAGTTGTCTTGCAGCCTGAATCCCTTCCCAGGTTGAAGCGATTTTAATCAACACGCGATTGGTATCAATACCAAAACGCTGATATAGATTTATTAGGTCATATGCTTTTTGTACCGTAGCTTCAGTATCATAAGACAGGCTGGCATCGACTTCGGTAGACACTCGTCCATCGATATATTTCAAGATTTCCACACCAAACTTGACGGTTAAAATATCAATGCTACGTTCAATCAGTGCATCACCTTCATAGTTTTCTGCACGTGCTAGTTCAAATGCATCTTCAATCAGGCTGCGATTTTGTGCCTGATTGGCAGCTGCTGTAATTAGCGAGGGGTTGGTGGTGGCATCAATCGGACGAAACTTTTGTACCGCATCGAGATCACTGCTATCGACCACGATGGTGGTATAGTGTTGCAATTGTTCAAGGTTATTGGCGTTGCTCATGACTTATTCAAATTAATAGTTAATCTTCATCGCTATGTATAACATATTTTTATAATATTAAAGTAGCACCTTGCCGATTTATTCGACGGTTATATTGTTTGCTTTTTTAAAAATTATTGTAAAGTTCTTTATTTTTGCTGATAACTATTAGACAATATAAATTGTCAAGATTGAAGGATTCAATTTTAAAGACAAAAAACAGGTATTAAAATAATAAGGACAGAGGATGAAAATTTTTTCAAGTAATACGCTGCATATCCCCAAAGATTTACAGTCGATTACCGATGCTCGACAAGAACATCCGGCTGAAGCTGGCGGAATGAGTGAGCAACAATTACAACGTATCATAACGGCAGTAGAGGATTTATACCGTACTGGTAACCATCCGCAAATTTCGTTTTGTTTACGGCGGCAAGGCAAAATTCTGATTAATCGCAGTATTGGTTATGCTCGCGGTAACTTTGCTGATGCGTCTTTAAAACAAGGTATCACCACGCAACAAATTGCTGCAAAAACCACCACACCAATTTGTTTATTTTCGGCATCTAAACTGATTACGGCCATGCTGGTCCATATACTGGATGAGGCAGGGGAGATAAATCTGCTGGATCCGATCAGTTATTACATTTCCGAATATGCACAACGTGGTAAACGCTATACTACGATTTTTCATTTATTGTCCCATCGAGGTGGTATTCCACGGCTGGAAGGCAAAGTAGAACCCGAGATTTTATTTGATCAGGAAGAAATTTTAAAGCGGCTCTATGCTGCAAAACCGATGTCGGCTTCGGGATCGAAACTGGCCTATCATGCACTGACTGCTGGCTATATTCTCGGTGAGATTATCGAGCGTGTGACGCAAAAAAACTTGAAGGATTATTTACAGGAAAAAATTGCCAGTCCGATGGGGATGCGCTGTTTTAATTATGGGGTTGCACCTGAGTTTCGAGATGAAGTCGCGCTGAACTATGTTACAGGCTTTTATTCCAGATTCGGTACAGACCAATATCTGAGTCATGTTCTAGGGGCAGATTTAAAAACAGCCGTGCAAGTGACCAATGATCCAAGATTTATGGACAGTATCAGTCCTGCGGCAAATATATATACCAGTGCAGAGGAAATTTGCCGCTTTTTTGAGATGCTGTTAAATGGCGGCGAATATCAGGGACATAGAATCATGACACCAGAAACTGTATTTCGGGCAACCTTGCCAACCTCCGGCATCAAACTTGATCACTCCCTGTTGATACCGATGCGTTATGCACTCGGACCGATGCTTGGGAATAATCCGGTAGGTTTATATGGCCCAATGACTGGTCAGGCTTTTGGACATCTTGGATTTTCCAATAATATTTGTTGGGCCGATCCACAACGTGATATAAGTGTAGCTTTGCTAAGTACCGGAAAATCTGTGGTCGGAACACATTTACCTGCATTGATGAAGCTGTTATATCAGATCTCTACCCAATGTCCAAAAGTTGAGCGAAGTAAACGACGTGCGATTTTTGGTACTGATCCCAAGCAAACTGAAATCATTTAATGGCGTTTATTTTGCTACAATTAAAACCTGATGGCCTGTAATCAGGTTTTTAACATAGATGAGATGATGTGATATGGCTGGAAAGAAAAAAAGTATCAATGCGGGTGTGATTGTTGCCATTATCTTGGCCATTGTACTGGGTACCAATATTTTTAGTCGTGATCAAAATCATAGCGGGTCGGCACCCACAACGGCAGAACAAAGCTCACATCATCAATTGCAAGATCAGATTGTTGCGGATGACAAGCAAAAGTTTGAGCAAAATCAATCTTCCTCATTACTTGCGGGTGATGCCAAAATTCAGCAGGCTTTTCTGGCTCGGCGCATTGATGTTCAGGTAGAAGGCGTGGGTGTAGTCAAGGCAATTTTGGCTGATGATCAACAGGGTTCTCGTCATCAACGTTTTATTCTGGAACTTGAAAATGGCATGACGGTTTTGGTGGCACACAATATTGATTTATCACCACGCCTAGAAAAACTAAGCAAAGGTGATACTGTCCAGTTCTTTGGTGAATATGAATATAATAATCAAGGTGGTGTGATTCACTGGACGCATCATGATCCACAAGGTCGCCACGTTGATGGCTGGTTAAAGTATAAAGGGAATATTTATCAATAGAAAGATTTGTCAAAGCATTGCAACATAGAAAGGAAGGCTGAAATTCTATTATTTTGACTGAATCTGCTAGTTTATATATCTATTTGTGATATTAGTTTATATATAAGATTTATTATATTAATTTAATCTTTTGTTATACCGTGATTGTCCTACACCTTCCTTTTGAGATGAAATTTAAATAGAGATTGAATCTGGTTCGATCTTGCCTTGGGTATGGCTAAATTTCTCTCATTGATATTGTCATAGGATATAGATCATGGCTAAAAAATTGTTGTTATGGTTCAGTGTATTGATGGGTATTATTGTCTTGGCCGCCTGCACTAAATCACCTGAGCCCGGTGCTCAACAACAAAGTGAAAAACCCGCAACCTCGCAACAGGTTGTGCGTATCGGTTATCAAAAATCTTCGACCTTATTAACCCTGCTTAAGCAAAGTGGTGAACTGGATCAGCAATTGGCAAAACAGGGATATAAAGTCAGTTGGCATGAATTTACCAGCGGTTTGCCTTTGCTAGAAGCACTGAATGTCGGAAATATTGATGTGTCTGCCGATGTGGCTGATACTGTACCGGTTTTTGCACAGGCAGCTGATGCACAGATTACCTACTATGCCAAAGAAGCGGCATCGCCTACTGCTCAGGCGATCCTCATTCCTGCCAATTCAGAGATTAAGACGCTGGCGGATTTGAAAGGCAAAAAAATTGCGGTGACCAAAGCTGCGGGTAGTCATTATTTATTAATCGAAGCATTGAATAAAGCCGGATTAAGTCTAAAGGACATTACGCCATCATGGTTGACACCGGCAGATGGTCGTGCTGCATTTGAGCATGGTAGTGTTGCCGCATGGGTAACCTGGGAGCCGTATGTATCTAGTGGTCAAATTCAGCAACATGCCAAAATTTTAACCACAGGTGAAGGTCTGGCAAGCTATAAACGTTATTATCTGGCTTCGAGCAGTTTTACCGAGCAACATCCTGAAGTGATTGAACAAATTATTGCCGCATTAAAAGCCAAAGCAGATTGGGTAAAAAATTCTCCTGAGGAGGCAGCAAAAATTCTGGCACCACTTTGGGGAAATTTACCTTTGGATGTGGTTCAGCAAGCCAATGCACACCGTTCTTATCAGGTTGAAGCTGTGACCGCAGAAGATTTGCTGGATCAGCAGAAAATTGCAGATGCATTCTTTAAGGAAGGTTTATTACCTAAAAATATTGATGCAAAAAGCTCTCAGATTTTCCATACGCAGCCTTAAATCAATATCATTTTTTAAATCATCAGCATGGCTGGTGATTGTGATTAAAACAGATTAAAATTTTGATATAGAGCAGTTGAATACATATTATGAAACTAGAAGATATAGAAGCCTTTGTTACCTTTGTTGATTTGCAAAATACCAGTCTGGCGGCTAAAAAATTAAATATTTCCCAACCAGCAATCACCAAACGTATTCAAAATTTGGAACAAGATGTCGGCTTAATTTTGTTTGATCGAACCTCACGTCCTTTAAAGCTGACGCAAAATGGAGTGGCAATATATGAACAATGTCAACAGATTAATCAACAGATTCGCCAGTTTAATCATCTGTTGATGGCACTTAAAACGGAGCAGAATGTCATTCGTATCGGGATTGCAACCAGTATTGCAGATATTAGTTTAAATCAAATTATGGCGTATAAAAATCAGCATTATCCACAGTTAAAATTTGAAATCTCGACTGGATGGAGTACAGATTTATTTGAGTTTTTTCAGCAAAATAAACTGGATATAGCGATTTTAACCACGACTGATGTTGCCAGCATTAAGCAAGATCAGCATCTAAAAAGTATTGCGAAATTAAATATTGTGCCTGTGGTGACACAAAAATTAAAGAAGACTGTATTGCAGACTTTAAATGATTGTCAACGTTTAGGCTGGATTTTAAATCACGAAGGCTGTGGTTATCGAGCTTACCTTGGCAAAATTCTTGCTGAGCATCAACTGATACCAAATATCAAAGTCGAAATTACAGGCTCCAAGAGTCACATGGAACTGATTGCACAAGGACATGGGATTGGTTTGATACCTAGGCAATTACTTGAATATAGCGAGTATGCACATCAATTGATCGCATTAGAGATGGAAGGCTTCCCATTTGATAGTTTGCTGTACGGTAGGGTGCAACAAGACGGTGATGCTGCATGTCATCAAATATTAGAAGATATTTCACAACAACTCAGAGGAATATTAGGATTGGTTTAGTATTCCTATTTTTAATATTAAGTTATATTTAATATTTATTTTTAATATAAAGCATGTCGTTTTATCCTATACACAAGTTAAATTCCAATAGGTTAAAACCATGGCAATTCAAATTTTAGGGATGATTGGACACCGTGAAGTGTCGGAAATTATTCCTGCAACCGCAACATTTGATAAAGATTATATTGCAAAATTTGCACAGGCGCATGAAGCAGCGGGCTTCGATCGTATTCTGGTGGGCTATTGGTCTGATCAACCAGATGGCTTTTTAATTACGGCACATGCCGCTGCACATACCCAAAAAATTAAATTCCTGTTAGCTCATCGTCCCGGATTTGTATCTCCAACAGTAGCAGCACGTAAATTGGCGACATTAGATCATTTAACTGATGGCCGTTTGGCTGTACACATTATTTCTGGTGCTAGCGATACAGATCAGCAAAAAGATGGTGATTTTTTAAATAAACAGCAGCGTTATGCACGAACTGATGAATTTCTGGATATTGTACGAAATACCTGGTATACCCAAGCGCCTTTTAATTATCAGGGTGAATATTATCAAGTCATTGATGCATATTCCGAAATTAAACCACTGCAACAGCATTTACCCATTTATTTTGGTGGTTCTTCTGAAGAAGCATTAAAAATTGCCGCAAAACATGCCGATGTTTATGCGATATGGGGTGAACCTCTTGCTGGCGCTAAAGAGCATATTGAAAAACTGGCCCCTTTATTGGCCGAACAACAGCGTCAATTGCAATATAACATTTCCTTCCGTCCGATTATTGCCGATAGCGAAAAACAGGCTTGGGAAAAAGCACAGGATATTTACCAAAAAACCAAACAGCAGCTTGAGCAAAAAGGCACACAGGGGATTCACTTTAAACATCCCGGTGTTGGCGGCCAACGCTTACTTGAAGCTGCACAACATGGCGAGGTACTGGATCGTAATTTATGGACTGGTATCGTATCACTGGTAAAAGGAAACTATAACTCAACTGCATTGGTGGGAACGCCTGAGCAAGTGGCTGAATCCATTGCCGATTATTATAAGTTGGGTATTGAAAATGTGCTGATTCGTGGTTTTGATCCACTTGAAGATGCAAAAGATTATGGCAGGGAGCTGATTCCTTTAATTCGTGAAAAAACTGCTGCTGTTGATCAGGCACAACAGAAAATTGCCTAATTGAGGATAGATGAACATGACAAAAAAGAAATTGGCATTATTTACTGCGCTACTCAGTACATTGACTTTATTGGGTTGTAATAAGCAAGAGGCTGCAAAAAATGCAGATTCCTCACAGGCATCTCCAGCAAAATCTGAAGTCGTACTAAAAATTGGTGACCAAAAAGGTAACATGCGTGCGCAACTTGAGGCATCAGGGGCGCTAAAAGGCGTCGATTATAAAATTAACTGGTATGAGTTTCCGGCCGCAGCACCTGTCGCTGAGGCTTTAAAGGTAGAAGGTATTGATATTGGTTATCTGGGCGATGCACCATTTTTATTTGCCAATGCCAATGGTGGAACTGCCAAAGCAATTGCAGTCTATAAAACAGACCCTTACCCAACAGCTATTTTGGTTCCAGAAAATAGTCCGATTAAATCTGCAAAGGATTTAAAAGGCAAAAGCCTGACCATGAATAAAGGTTCAATCAGTCATCTTTTAACTTTAAAAGTTTTAGAACAGCAAGGATTAAAGCCTGAAGATGTGACCTTTAAATTCTTGCCGCCCGCCGATGGAAAACTTGCAGTTGAGAATGGTTCTGTTGATGCTTGGGTAGTTTGGGATCCCTATACAGCATATGCCGAGTTAAAAGATCATTACCGCATTGTTGCCAATGGTCGTGGTTTATATTCCGGTTATATCTTTCTGGCCGGAACACAAAAAGCACTAGATGACCAGCAAAAACGGGTTGCGATTCAGGATTTTATTTATCGTTTAAAAGCATCACAAATCTGGACCAATGAACATGCAGAAGAATTTGGTAAGGAATATGCCAAAATTGTCGGTTTACCCGAAGACGTCGGAATTCTTGCTTTTAAACGCAGAAATTCAAGTTGGGATCCAATTGATGCCGATGTGATTAAAACCTCGCAGGAAACCGCAGATTTTTATACCAAGTACCAATTGATCAATAAACATTTTGATGTCAGCAATTCATTTGATCAAGGCTTTAAGGTGACCAAGTAAATCCGATGACAGATTTAATCCAACATTTGCATCCGTTAACTGCAAAAATTGAACAAGGTTTGGCACAGGGAATTCAGGGAGAACAGTTAATTAGGTCCTTTATTCCCGAATTCAAGACTTTATTAAGCCAAAAAGACTGGTTGCCGCAACAATTCCGGCGGGAACATCCGCAGCATTATCAGCAATATTTATTGTACCTCGATTCGCAGTCACGATTTTCTATTGTGAGTTTTGTCTGGGGACCCAATCAAACCACCCCGATTCATAATCATGAAGTTTGGGGTGCGGTGGGGGTGTTACAGGGTGCGGAAATTTCACAGCGTTATCAACGTGAACACGATCGCTTAATCCCGGTTGACCCAGCGGATGTTTTACATGAAACCGATATTGATTTTTTTACCCCGGAACAGGGTGATATTCATCAGGTCAGTAATGCATTTCAGGATCGGGTTTCGATCAGTATTCATATTTATGGTGCCGATATTGGTCAAGTCAAACGCTTTAGTTTTGATGCTGAAGGTCGGGCTAAACCGTTTATTTCAGGCTATTCAAATCAGGAATTTAAATCATGACAGTTGCTACTCAAAATTATCAGGATATTCGTCAAAAGCTGATTGATGGTCAGGAAATCGCCATTGTTGATGTACGTGAAGAAGATCTCTATGCTCAGGGACATCCATTATTTGCGGTCAATATTTCTTTTTCACGGCTGGAAATTGAAGTCTTAAATCGTATTCCTCGGCTGGATACGGATATTGTGATTTATGACAATGGCGAGGGTTTGGCACGTCAGGCTATCGAAAAATTACAACAGTTAGGTTATCAGCAATTGTCCTTACTGGAAGGTGATTTAAACGCTTGGCGGGCAGCTGGTGGAGAATTATTTATTGATGTTAATTCTGCCAGTAAAGCATTTGGAGAATGGGTTGAACATTTTAAACATACGCCATCCTTGAGTGCTCAGGACGTCAAACAGCTCATTGATCAGAATGACAATATTGTGATTCTGGATGCCCGCCGTTATGACGAATACCAAACCATGAGTATTCCACAGGGCGTAAGTGTTCCTGGTGCAGAACTGGTGTTGCGTGCACAGGATATTGTTAAAGATTCACAAACTAAAATTATTGTCAATTGCGCCGGACGGACGCGTAGTCTGATTGGTACCCAGTCTTTAATTAATGCCAAGATTCCACATCAGATCTATGCTTTGCGAAATGGTACCATTGGCTGGACGCTTGCAGGGCAGACATTGGCAACTCAGCAAGTAGCACAATATAAAGATTTTAGTGGACAAAACGACCGGCAAAGTATTTTAGATAATGCAAAAGATTTGGCACAACGTGCCGGTGTAAAAAGCATTGATCTGGCACAGTTGACACAATTGCGTGCTGAAACCGAGCGTACCACTTACGTTTTTGATGTGCGTTCCGAAGAGGAATATATTGCAGCACATTTACCAGACAGTCGCTGGATTGCCGGCGGGCAACTGGTACAGGAAACTGATCATTATGCCAGTGTGCGTGGTGCCAGAATCGTGTTACTCGATGATGCATTCGTACGGGCATATATGACAGGGTCATGGCTGGCACAGATGAATTGGGAGGTCTATGTACTGGAAGATGATTATGCAACAATCCTGACTGAGCAGGGTGCGTGGCAGGCCAAAGTTCCGTCCAATCATATTCAACATGCTATTTTGGTTAGCGAACTAGCTGAATGGATCGCACAACAGCAGGCCGTAACAATTCTGGATTTCACCACCAGTGGCAATTATAAAAAAGGGCATATTCCAACGGCAAAATGGGCATTGCGTAAAGACATTGATGCGCTTTTTCAAAATGGTAAAATTGCCACCGATCAACCCATTGTTGTGACCTGTGGTACTAGCTTATTGGCACAATATGCTGTGAGCCAGATTGAGAAATGGACACAACAACCGGTGTTTGTGTTGCAAGGTGGTAATGCCGCGTGGAAAGCGCAGGGCAATGCCGTAGATACAGAAAATCATGTGTTGTTATCGCAACAGATTGATCGCTATAAACGTCCGTATGAAGGTACAGATAATTCCGAACAGGCGATGAATGCTTATCTTGAATGGGAATATCAACTGGTCGATCAACTCAAGGCAGATAATACCCATGGTTTTTTTGTGATTTAATGGCTGATTTTTTATGATGTTTAACATATTTCTGTTGTTAAATATCCTGATAAAAGGCCATTGAGCACGGTTTTGATATTGTGTTGTACGGCTTGTTAGCCTTATATCAAAGATGGTGTAGACAAACAGGATCTAAGGCTAAGCTTTAGGTCCTGTTTATTTTTATGTCGCACTATGCATGGATGAAAATTATATCTTTTGAAAAGTTGAATCTTATCTAAAAATAAATTATGGTATGGTACAGTACCATATCAATTTTAGAATACGATCATGACTGATGCGATGAATGCTCATATTTCAACGGAAAAAGCGCTACGCTCCAAAGGGGTTGAGCGTTTAAAGAATCTGACCCATTCGGCAACAGAACTTTTCCTTGAGCATGGCTATGATGCCACCTCAATGGATATGCTGATCAATCGTGTAGGTGGTTCAAGACGAAATATTTATGAGCGATTTGGCGGCAAAGAAGGATTGTTTGTTGCGGTTATTTCCGAAGAATGTAAAACATTGGCTGCGCCACTTGAAGCGCTCGTGTTATCCAATCAATGTGTGAAACAGACGCTGCAAAATTTTGCTGAAGAAATCCTCCATATTATTCAACAGCCCAGAACCCTTGAATTACATCGCTTAATGATTGCTGAAGGAAAACGTTTTCCGCATTTGTCACAGGCTATTTGGGCAGCGGGGCAAGACAATGCAAAATTGATACTTGAGCATTGGATTGAACAGCAGCAAGCACTGGGCACACTCAGTTCAAACTTTTCGGCGTCGTTATTGGCGCAAAGCTTTATTCAGCTTGTTGTACCGCCAATACAGATGCAAATGCTGATCGGTGGTACAACGATCTCAGTAGAACAGAATTTAGACATTATTCATCATGCAGTTGATTTCTTTTTGACTGCAACCACACAGGACATCAAAAATGTCAAAGGTAAATATTAAGCACCTATTGGCTTATGCTTTAGTGGCTTTTTTTATTGTCGGTTCCATTGGTAATTTTATGGGCCCACAGAAAATACTGGAAGAATATGCACGCTGGGGTTACCCGAGCTGGTTTCATTTGGTGACAGGTTCGCTTGAGTTAATTTCGGCAATTTTGATTGCAATCGTTGCAACTCGATTTGTCGGCAGTATTTTGGCCAGTTGCATTATGCTGTCTGCTGCTTTGACTGTGATTTATCATGGTGAATATACACATGCTATTGCTCCTTTGGTTGTTTTAATCCTTTTGCTTCTGTCTATTTATCTACATCGTAAATAGCCGAAATATTTAATTTCTAATTTTATCCTAAAGAGAAATCTCATGAGTGAATATCAATCTATTGCTTTAGTCAGTGGCGCAACACGAGGCATTGGTCGCGCCATAGCGGCAGGACTTGCACAACAAGGCGTGAAAGTTTTGCTGGGTGCACGAAATTTAGAGCAAGGAAAAAAAGTTGCCGAAGCGTTGAGTACTGAAAATATTAGCATTGAAGCTGTCGAGCTGGATACTACTAATCAGGCGACGATTGATCGTTTGGTAGAACAGATTGGTCGTGAATATGGTCGATTAGATATTTTGATCAATAATGCCGGTATTAGTCTGGATTTTTATCCAGAGCTATCCGTTCGAGAAAAATTATCCAAAACACTTGAAACAAATGTCGTCGGTACGGCAGCTTTAACAGAAGCTGTAATTCCGCTATTAAAGCGATCCCAGCATGGTCGTATCGTGAATGTTTCTTCAGTCCTTTCTTCTTTTAATTATCGCAATCAAAAAGACTGGATTTATTATGATGTGGTGATGCCAACATATCAGGCTTCAAAAGCCGCAGTAAATGCACTCACTTTAAGCTATGCAAAACAACTTGCCGATCAAAATATTAAGGTTAATGCGATTTGCCCAGGTTTAACCGCAACGGATGCAACCGATCATTATGGTGAACGCACACCAGAGCAAGCGGCAAAAATTGCCATTAAATTTGCATTATTGGATGATGATGGACCAACGGGTACATTCCATAATGATGCCGGATCAATACAATGGTAATCCATTCTGGATGTGATTTATAAGAATAGAAAGAAGAAAATTGCGGCTGTAGTGAGTTTATTTTTTATTTAAATCAATAATTAGATTTTTAAATCAATCAAGCCAAATTGCGTACAATTCGGCTTGATTACTTTGCTTATTCGAGAAAATAGCTTAGTACTGCTTTCTCTTTTTGCTCAATTGATGCAGGACAGATACCATTAAATCAATTTCATCGGTTGTATTATAGAATGCCACCGATGGACGCACGGTTTGTTCTACACCAAAACGACGTAAAATAGGTTGTGCACAATGATGTCCGGAACGTACAGCAATACCATATTGATTCAGCGCTTTACCGACTTCTTCGGTCGAATAACCTTCCAGCGTAAATGACATCACACTGGCTTTATTCAATGCTGTACCAATCGGTCTTAAACCTGAAACACTACTTAAAGCATTTTGACCATAATCTAGTAGGGCATGTTCATAGGCTGCAATGTTTTGGATACCAATCCGTTCAACATATTCAAGCGCCGCACCCAGACCTACCGCATCAGCGATATTACCGGTACCTGCTTCAAACTTGTTCGGTGCAGGTTGATAGACCACTTGTTCGAAGGTGACATCCTGAATCATGTTGCCGCCACCTTCCCAAACTGGCATGGTTTCCAGAATTTCAGGTTTGGCATACACTGCGCCAATACCAGTTGGACCAAAAACCTTATGGCCTGAGAACACAAAGAAATCGGCATCGATACCTTGTACATCAGTTGGCATATGCGATACAGATTGTGCACCATCCACCAATACTCTGACGCCATGGGCATGGGCAATCTGAATGACTTCTGCAACAGGCGTTACAGTCCCCAGTGCGTTGGATACCTGAGTAATCGATACTAGCTTAGTACGATTATTGATCAATTTTGGTAATTCTTCCAGAATGATCTGACCGGTATCATCAACAGGGATAACCCGTAATTTGGCACCGACTTTCTTGGTTAATTGATACCAAGGGACGATATTGGCATGATGCTCAAGATTGGAGACGATGATTTCATCACCTTCGCCAATATTTTGCTCACCCCAACTTTTGGCAATCAGGTTAATGCCTTCGGTTGTACCACGAACAAAGATGATTTCTTTGGACGATTTTGCACCAATAAAACGTGCCACAACATTACGGGCATGTTCATAGGCATCGGTAGCACGCGCAGCCAACTCATGTGCAGCACGATGAATGTTGGAATTTTCATGCTGATAAAAATAAGCAATCCGATCAATCACGCTTTGCGGTTTTTGTGTGGTTGCCGCATTGTCAAACCAGACTAACGGACGACCGTTCACCCGTTCTTGCAAGATTGGAAAATCCCTACGAATTGCAAATACATCAAGTGGCTGGGCACTGCTCGGCGTAAAATGAGTTTTATCTGCATGATAACTCTGTGGAATATTACCGACATGCGGCTGATTTTGAGGAAAAGCGTCCAGAAAATAAAATGCCGATTGGCTATTTTGCGGTGTTTGCACCTGAGCCGAATCATTTCTTAATAAAGATGTTAAGTCATCTCCATAAGGCAAATGAAAGGATTGTGCGATATTACCGTGATCGTTGCCACGACTAAAATCATTTAAATCCGGAGAAGCAGAGCTAGGTGCTGAACCAGAAGATGCCTGATTTAAAAAATAAAATGGCGAGTCAGTTTGCGCACGTGGTGCTTCAGCAGCCACAACTGGAATGCTAGGTTGTGGATGAGCAATTTTTGGCGAATGCGGTTCATAGGGCGGTTTAGGTAAATTTGCCCCGCCAATCACCGGTGCAGAAGCAACAGCCCGACGCTCGGGATAGTCTGGTAAATTGGGAATATGATCGGGTAATTCCGGATTCAGACCTTTTTGGAACGCAATATTGGGGGCACGACCACTTAATGCCGTAACATTTTCGGCAGGTTGTGGTGGGTGCGGAGGAGGTGCCACATTCGGTAAATCCAAATTCAAACCGGAAGGATTCTGTCCGGAATTGGGTAGAGTCGAAAAAAACTCATTCGCCAAACGGGCTATAGTAGCTTCATCGGGTAAATTTGCCGGTGGTTGTACACCACCGACGTCATTTACACCCGCATGACTACTTGGATTATTTGTAGTTAACTGGGTAGTCATGATATTTATCTATCTCCACATCTTCTAATACAGCAAGCGCATCTTCGGTGAGTACCGCAAGAGAGCAATATAATGAGATCAGATAAGACGCAATAGCATTGCGATTAATCCCCATGAAACGTACAGATAAACCAGGTGATTGTTCACCTGCAAGACCCGGCTGGAATAAACCAACAACGCCCTGACGTTTTTCACCGATACGGATCAATAGAATTTTGGTTTTGCCATCTTCCACAGGAATTTTGTTGGAAGGAATCAGTGGTACGCCGCGCCATGTAATGAACTGCGAACCGAACAGGCTTACTGTTGGTGGTGGAACACCACGACGGGTACATTCACGACCGAAAGCGGCAATCGCATCCGGATGTGCAAGGAAGAATCCTGGTTCTTTCCATACCTTACGTAATAAATCATCCAGATCATCAGGGGTAGGTGGACCACTTAAAGTCGATAAACGTTGATCATCTGTTACACTGGCCAATAAACCATATTCAGGGTTGTTGATCAGTTCACTTTCCTGACGTTCTTTGATGGTTTCGATGGTCAGACGCAATTGTTCTTTAATCTGGTCATGCGGGCTGCTATAGAGATCGGCAACACGGGTATGCACATCAAGAACTGTTGATACACCATTTAGGAAGTATTCACGTGGCTGAGGATCATAGTCCACAAAAGTTTGCGGCAAAGTCGCCTCATCACGCTGTGTACATGCCACCTGGATATCATCGGTGTTATTTACACGGTTGACACGGTAAATACCCGCTTCAACAGGTACCCATTGCAATAAGTGGGTTAACCAACGGGGAGTAATGGTGGAAAGCTGAGGAACGGTTTTCGTTGCATTGGCGAGCTGGCGAGCTGCGATATCACCAAGCGCAAGTTGAGTTTTATCACTATTTTTTGCCATCAATTTGTCCTACATACGGCGTTGTTAACAAGATGTATATAAGATAAGAGGAAAAAAACGTTTTGGAAAATAACAAATTAAGATAATGTTACCATAAAATATTCTATATAACTTATATAGATAAATATATGAATAAAAAATATATATAAATGATAAGAGATACCTATTTGCAATTATAGTAAGATAAGGAGTGGATAAATGGGCACTCGGATTGAGAGAGAATTGTTTAGATCACAGCAGTTTCACGATGCATATTTGCCGTCAAACTGCTGCTTTATTTGCTACTAAAAATGGATGAAATCGCCAAATTCGCTGAAACTTTGCATGGATATTTGGAAAAATTATCAAAAATCGCAATAATTTCAAGTTTAAATTATAACGAGGTTTTTTTGGTTGATTGCTCTGAACTGGATTGTAAAATCTGACTATTTGGAGCAATACTGTGGGTTAGCCAGACATTCCCGCCAATGGTTGAACCTTTACCAATGGTAATACGTCCAAGAATGGTTGCACCGGCATAAATCACGACTTCATCTTCAACAATAGGATGGCGGGCATAATCTTTTTTCAATGAACCGGAATCGTCAATTTCAAAGCGTTTTGCACCCAGTGTCACGGCCTGATAAATACGGACCCGTTCGCCAATGATACAGGTTTCGCCGATGACCACACCGGTACCATGATCGATGAAGAAGCCTTTGCCAATCTGTGCGCCGGGATGAATATCGATACCGGTTGCAGAGTGTGCCAATTCGGAGATAATTCGCGACAGCAAAGGCACCTGCGGGAACAGCTGATGGGCAATACGATGATAAATAATCGCAAAAATACCCGGATAGCAGAGTAGTACTTCATCTACATTTCGGGCGGCTGGATCACCATCGAATGCTGCCAGTACATCTGCATCCAGCAATCGTCGGATTGTAGGCAAATCATTGGCAAAATTCTGTACAATTTGATGCGCATGTTCTCTATGCTGTACCAACTCCTGCTGAATATGCAAACGCTTGGTTTCATAACTTAAGGTGAGTATCACCTGTTGAAATAAATCATTCAGTACACGATCAAGGGTGTAGGCAATATAGTAATCTTCGCCTTCCTGACGCAGTTCGCTTGGACCGAGTCGCATCGGAAACAGAATGCCACACAAGTCAGTTAGAATTTGTTTTAAGGCTTCTTTGGAGGGCAGTTCACGCCCGCCAAATTCCTTGGCACGTTGTTGTGATTCACGCCAGTCATGTCGGGCATGTTGCAGACCATGAATCACATGTTGAATTTGCCAGTGTGACACGGTGTACTCCTTTACTTTGGGGATTTTCACTTGGGGCAACTGTTGTTAAACGAGTGTGATGGGTAAAATTAATCCTGTACCCACGGTAATTGATGAACACGCCAACCATTGCCCTGGTTGCGCTGCTGTTGTTCGTTTAGATCACCTTCAAACCCTTCCAGAATATTATACACCTGTTCAAACCCCGCCTGATAGGCAGCCGCTGCGGCCAATGCAGAACGGTTACCACTACGACATAAGAGTAAAATCGTTTTATCCTTGCCGACTTTATTTTCCAGTTCTTTTAAAAATCGTGGATTGCGGTTAAAAGAGGTACCAGTTGCCCAAGCAATGTGTGTGGTTTCCGGAACATAACCAACAAATTTACGCTCTTCATTGGTACGTACATCGACTATAACCGCTTGTCCACTTTGAAACAATTGCCATGCATCCTGTGGAGTCAGGCTACCGGTAAAGTCCAGTTCATTTTCTGCTGCGTAGTTTTGAGCCTTTTCGAGAATCTCTTGCGCTTGTTGCTGATTTAATTGGCTATATGCTGTTGTATTTAAAAATTGAGTTTCTACTTTGGCGTTCATTACGTTTTCCTACAATACTATACGACATGTGTTTCAATACCTAAATAGTACGCCTGCACTGTTATTCTTCAAAATAAGCAAATTTTATTTTTTTATATTAAATATTGATAAAGAAAAGATCTTGAGAGATGTATTTGATGATGAATGGATTGATTTTTCATAGTTTATTGCGCTTTTATGCCAATTCCATAAAAGCGCAAGCATGATTACTCGATGATACGTTTAGGGCGATTGCTTAAACGACATAACAATTCATAACCAATCGTTCCGTTGGCTGTTGCAACATCATCGACTAGACGGGTTTTACCCCATAGCTCAACAGGTGTGTCGATGGTGACTTGTGTAGCAATGTCGGTCACATCAATGGTGATCATGTCCATGCTGACACGTCCGACAACAGGCACCAACTGACCATCAATCGCAACAAAATTGTCTTTTACAAAGGCCCGCGGATAGCCATCGCCATAGCCAATTGATACCACAGCAATGGTCATATCCTTAGGCGCTTTAAAGCGAGAACCATAACCGACAAATTCACCTGCTTTGATCGGATTGATGGCAATAATGGCAGCATTAAATTGCATCGCTGGTTGTACATCCAAATCCTGAGCGGAACGATCTTCAAAAGGAGAAGCGCCATAAAGCATAATGCCAGGACGAACATAATCGAAATGCAATTCAGGATAATTGAAAATAGCCGCTGAATTACAGCAGGAAACTTCAATCGGCATGCAGGCAGCTTTGACTTGTAATAGTTGTGAAATCTGTTGTTGGTTCATCGGATGATCGGGAACATCGGCATTGGCGAAATGCATGGCAAGTACACAATGGAAACCATCGGACTTTAATTTTTGAATAACGTCAATAATTTCCGCTACTTTAAATCCCAGACGATTCATACCACTATTGAGTTTTACCCAGACTTTTAAACCGGCTTGCTGATACTGTTCTTTGTAAGTATATAACCAGTCGAGTTGTTGCTGATGATGTACGATACATTCAATTTTTTCTGCAACGGCAATCGCCATTTCATTCTGGCTAAACACCCCTTCAATCAGGGTAATCGGTTTCTGATTGCCCAGTTTGCGAATTTCCAGTGCTTCATCCAAACAGGCAACACCAAAAGCATCAGCTTCGCTAAATGCTTCAATGGCAGGCTGTACCCCAATACCGTAGGCATTGGCCTTGACCATGCACACAACTTTTGCAGTTTGTACAAGTTGTTTTACACGTTGAAAATTATGCTGTAATGCTTGTTTGTGAATACAAACCGTTGCCTGACGCACAGCGAAACTCCTTAAACGACGAAGAAATTAATCTTCATTTTCTTGAAAATTATTGTAGAACTCTGGGGATAAATTACTAAATCGAGTGTATTGTCCCTCAAAAGCCAAACGCACAGTACCAATTGGACCATTACGCTGTTTACCAATAATGATTTCGGCTGTACCGGCTTCTTTGGATTCCTTATTGTAAACCTCATCACGGTAAATAAACATAATTAAATCGGCATCTTGCTCGATTGCGCCGGACTCACGCAGGTCGGACATGACTGGGCGTTTATTGGGGCGGTTTTCCAGACTTCGGTTCAGCTGTGACAAGGCAATTACCGGACAATTCATCTCTTTTGCCAGTGCTTTTAAACTTCTGGAAATTTCCGAGATTTCACCTACTCGGTTATCGCCCATACCCGGTACTTTCATCAATTGTAGGTAATCGACCATGATACAGCCGATTTTACCATTATGCTGTTTGGCAATACGACGTGCCCGGGAGCGCAGTTCAGTCGGTGGTAGGGCAGAAGAGTCATCAATATAAAGATGCTTTGACTCCAGATGGACAATGGTACTGGTGACTTTAGACCATTCATCACCATCCAGTTTACCAGAACGCAAATGTCCCTGATGGACACGGCCAAAAGAAGAAATCATCCGCATGGCAATCGAGTCTGCCGGCATTTCCATGGAAAAAACCAGCGCGGGTAGATCACAGTTAAAGAGTACACTCTCAACCAGATTCATGGCAAACGTTGTTTTACCCATGGATGGACGCGCTGCGACAATGATTAAGTCACCTGACTGCATGCCATAGGTTTTGTTGTCCAGCTCGACAAAGCCGGTGGATAGACCGGTAATGTTACTGTCGAGCTTGGATAACTCATCCAGTTTGCTGACCACGGAAGTGACCACATCACTAATTGATTGTGGCCCGGTTTTGCTCTGACGATTATTATGTTGTTCTGCAAGGGAAAAAATACTGGTTTCGGCAAGGTCTAATAAGTCGGAAACAGTTTGTCCTTTGGGGTCATAGGCTGTCTGTAAGATCTCATTACCGACCCCGATCATGTTACGCAAGGTCGATTGTTCCTTTACTTTTTCGGCATAGCTTGGCAGGTTAAATAAAGAGGTGGGTGATTCCGACATCAATTGCATGAGATAGGATTCGCCACCGGCAGCTTCCAGCAAATGTTGGTTTGCAAGCCAATCATTCACGAGTACTGCATCATAAGGCTGATTTGAATTGGCCAGTTTTGCAATCGCCTGAAAGATATAGCGGTGGCGTGCAGCATAGAAATCATGCTCAGTTAAAATATCGGCAATGCTTTCCCACGATTCTGCAACCGTCATCAATGCAGCCAATACGGCTTGTTCCATCGTCAAATTATGCGGTGGTGTACGAAAGTTTTTTTGTTGATCGTTTACTGCATTATCTGAATTTGTCGTTTTGGAAGACGCTTGTTTGTCCTTAGCCGACATAAGAAATAGTACCTAAAAGAAATATTATCGATGAATTGAGGGATAAGATTTTAGCATTAAAAATGAATAGAGGGTGGGGTCATTACAACAAAAAAAGGCATGTGTTTCCACATGCCTCTTATTTGAATAACTTGTCTAGAAAGAGAAATTATTCAGAAACGATTGTTACAAGAACTTCAGCAGTTACATCGTGATGTAATTGAACAGAAATTGTAAATTCGCCAGTATGACGAAGTGCACCATTTGGTAGGCGAACTTCTGAACGGTCTACTGTAAGACCAGCAGCAGTTAAGGCATCAGCGATATCACGTGTACCAATAGAACCGAATAATTTACCTTCATCACCAGCTTTTGCAGTAATGACGATATTTACTTCGTTCAATTGTTCAGCACGTACATTTGCAGCACCTAATACTTCTGCTTCTTGTTTCTCAAGTTCAGCACGACGCGCTTCAAAAGCAGCAGTGTTTGCTTCAGTTGCAGCAACAGCTTTACCTTGAGGGATTAGGAAGTTACGACCATAGCCAGCTTTAACTGCAACTTTGTCACCTAATTTACCAAGGTTTTTAATGCGTTGTAATAGAATAATGTCCACAGCTCACCTCACTTATGGTTGTCAGTGTAAGGAATCAAAGACAAGTAGCGAGCTTGTTTGATTGCAAGCGCTAATTGACGTTGATAACGCGCACGAGTACCAGTGATACGGCTAGGAACAATTTTGCCATTTTCAGTGATGTACTGTTTTAAAGTGTCGATATCTTTGTAGTCGATGTATGCAACTTTCTCAGCTGTGAAGCGGCAGAACTTGCGACGACGGTAAAAACGTGCCATGTGTGTTCTCCTTATCCTTCAACTGATTCTTGAGACTGTTGTGCTTCTTCACGTTGCGCCTTACGGGCACGTTTTTCTTCAGCACTCTTAGCCAATAAAGATTCTTCGGTGATTGCATGTTCACGACGAATGATAATATTACGAATGATTGCGTCGTTATAACGGAATAATTCTTCTAATTCATCAAGCGTTGTTTGACCACATTCAACATTCATTAAAATGTAATGTGCTTTATGAATTTTGTTAATTGGGTAAGCCAATTGGCGACGGCCCCAATCTTCTAAGCGATGGATTTGACCACCAGCTTCTTTGATTTGTGCGATATAGCGTTCAACCATACCCACAACCTGATCGCTTTGGTCTGGATGTACCAAAAGCACGATTTCGTAGTGACGCATTGTCAGCTCCTTACGGTTTAAACAGCCCCTGACAATGTGTGTCAGAAGCAAGGAGTCACAACCAAAAATAGTTGTGTCGCAGAAGTGCGAAGGCGAATTTTAATGAATTTGACAGTAAATTTCAAGTAAAACATGTTTGATTTTATTTAACTAGATAATGAAGTGCCAATATATCTTGGATCATGTTGCCTGCCATGTCATCCGGATTTTCCGGGTATGTGCATGGAAGGGCTGTGTTATAGCATTAAAAGCGAAGAGATTTTATCCCGATACGGACTGCTGACAGGTAAAAGATCCAGTAAACGTTCGACTGCATCAATACGGTCGGGTGCTCGTTGTACCAGCGCGAGTAATTGTTCGACATCATGTGATTGATGAATATGATAGCTGAGTCTGGCATCAAATGATTCACGCCATGCTCTTAAAAAAGGACTATCCGATTTAGATAAAAAATTTCCCTTATAAAGATTACATGCCGTCGAAAAGCAACCCGAATTGAGTGATTGCTCGGCAGTGATGAAGTCACATTGTACTTCACAGGTCAAACGATAGGAACGGGGCTGGATATGATCATTTAATAGATGACGTAACTGGGAAATTTCTGATTTTAAGGTTTTACTACTGACATCACGGTCACCATATAAGGCATAGTGTAATTCATCCAGACTAATACCGGCAGGACAAAGAGCCAAAATACATAGGATTTCTATTTGCCGATGGGTGATTGCCAATGATTGATGGTTAAATGATACGCGGGGTGTTCCAAATGCATGAATGGTCAAACGATCCTGTTTAATGCATTGCAACGTTCCCAAAATAATATCTGAGCAGCGTTCAACCGCAAGTTTACCTAGAATACTGTGCTTTTTATACTTGGTGGATAAGTTGACAATGCCATAATATTGTTTGGTTATTTTGTCGATAATCGGGGTTGCATAACAGACCCAGTCCCGCACACTTTGCATGGCATTTTCATGAGAATAGACACAGCTTGTGGTATGCGTATGCAATGCCAGTCCCAGTGCATTGGTGCCAACGGATTGCAAATCCCATTGACCGCCTTCAACAAAGTGTACCTGTTCGGCAGAAGTGCGCATCGCCCGGCTGCTCCATGTCCAGAGTAAAGTGCCACATGGATCGGTAACGCCAATTGCCATACCGGCATCTTCGGCAATATCGGCTAGGCTAGACTGGTTTAAGGCGATTGCATTGCCAAACACTGAAGATTGCCAGTCTTGCGTCAGGGCTAAAATAGGTGCAGCTTCCACATTTGCTGAAGGAGCATGATGAGGTGTAGGCAATTGGGTATAAGACTGTGATTTAGAACGTTGAGTATCCATACAATACTTCCTGATCACTGATTGACGACTCCAAATCCGTAGAGTCGTGAAGAAGTTAACATATTAAGATAAATCACAAATTGAACGATAGTCGATCAATGTATGATTGCTGTAGCAAGTTTTATCGTTTTGCAATTTAATTTTACTAAGATAGCGATACAGACCTATTCAAACAAAAACCGGATAGGGATACATTGGCAAATTTGATCAAAATTAAACCAACGAATCTGGTACGGATTCGCCATGATATTGCCGATCTGCATAATAGCTGGAACGAACCATGGGTGAACTCCATATATTTTTAAAATTCAGTTGTTTGCCATGTTTTTCATAACGTTTAAATTCGTCTAGAGCAACAAAACGGTGAATGGCTGCGTGCGATTTACTCGGCTGCAAATACTGTCCTATAGTGACCAGATCAATATGATGATCATCCAGGTCGTTAAGCAGGGCGAAAACTTCCGCTTCGATTTCGCCTAGCCCCACCATCAATCCACATTTGGTAACTAAATCCGGACGCAGGGCTTTAAATTTTTTCAGTAAATCAAGTGAATGCTGATAATCCGAACCAGGGCGCATGGCTTTGTAAAGTCTGGGTACAGTTTCGATATTATGATTAAACACATCCGGTGGCGTTTCCGCCAAAATATTGAGGGCAATGTCCAGTCGTCCGCGAAAATCCGGCACCAGAATTTCAATTAAAGTATCAGGACTACGTTTACGAATTTCCTTAATACATTCGACAAAATGCTGGGCGCCGCCATCTAATAGATCATCACGATCAACAGATGTAATTACCACATATTTGAGTTTTAAATTTGCCACCGTTTCTGCCAGATGCCGCGGTTCTTCCGGATCAAGTGCATTGGGGCGACCATGTGCCACATCACAAAATGGACAACGGCGGGTGCAAATATCGCCCATGATCATAAAAGTTGCTGTGCCCCCACCAAAACATTGTGGCAGATTTGGACAAGCCGCTTCTTCACATACCGTATGCAGTTTTTGTTGGCGTAATAAATTCTTGATGCGCTTAATTTCTTCTGGCTGGCTAATTCTGGCACGAATCCAGCGAGGCTTTTCCGGAATAGTTGTGGTTGGAATCACTTTAACTGGGATTCTGGCAACTTTTTCTGCGCCACGTAGTTTGATACCCGTATTATGATTTTGCTGTGCTTTCGGAAGGGTATGTGCAGAATTTACCTCAACTGGTGTGCCAGCAGACAATATTGCAGAGTGCAGATTTTTTTGTCTATTAAATTGCTGTATATCGGGTGGTGTATTTAATAATTGATTCATTTTAAATTCCTTTTAAAATATATATCTAATAAAGCGAAATTTAATTATAATGTCAAACTATTTTTTGATCATTGTTGATGGATTTTTAATAATCAAATGGATCATTATATTAAAACAAGGTTGGTTGAAGGTTTGTTTTTATAAGTGAATGATAAATAATAAAAAGTAACAATTATTTTAAGTGTTTTAAATTATTGTTTTAATGGTTTTTATTATAAATTTCATAAAAATATTTTTTTAGTCTAATAGCTTATTTATTTAAAATAATTTTATATAAAGATATGGGTGTTTAAATAGATTTAAATACTCGCAAATATATGAGTCATTGTTTTTTAATTGAGTAAAGAAGGATCATTGATATGCAATTAACGGAAGAACAATTGCTGACTGCATACCGACGTATGCGTGATATTCGTGAATTTGAGGATCGACTTCACGATGAAAATAACACAGGCGATATACCTGGCTTTATTCATTTATATAGTGGAGAAGAGGCCGTTGCTGTTGGAATTTGTGAAAATTTAACTGACAAGGACTACATTACCTCAACCCACCGCGGACATGGACATTGTATTGCCAAAGGTTGTGATATTCACGGCATGATGCTGGAAATTTTTGGTAAAGATGATGGTTTATGCCGGGGTAAGGGCGGGTCCATGCATATTGCCGATCTGGATAAAGGCATGCTGGGTGCTAATGGTATCGTTGGCGGTGGGCCTCCTTTGGCAACTGGTGCAGCACTAACTGCTAAAACCTTAAAAACCGGGGGGGTGGGATTATCATTTACAGGCGATGGCGGTTCCAATCAGGGCTTGACTTTTGAAGCCATGAATATGGCTGTGGTACTTAAACTTCCTGTGGTTTTTGTGTTTGAAAATAATGGTTTTGGTGAAGGTACAGCACATGACTATGCAGTAGGTAGTAAAGATATTGCAGGTCGTGCAGCAGCATTTGGTATGCCAGCACAAAAAGTTGATGGTACGGATTTTTTTGCAGTCTATGAAGCAGCCAACGCAGCCATTGAACGGGCTCGTCGTGGTGAAGGACCAAGTGTCATTGAAACCATTACCAACCGTTTCTACGGGCATTTTGAAGGTGATCCAGGTTTGATTCGTTCTAAAGAAGAGCTGGATTATGTCAAAGAAAATAAGGATCCATTAAAAATTTTCCGTGAAAAAGTTAAAGGCAAAATTGATGAAGCCAAACTTGATGCGATTGATGTCGAGTCAAAAGCCAATGTCGATGATGCCGTGGCAAAAGCCCGTGCCGCAAAATATCCGGAAACATCACAACTTCTTACAGACGTTTATGTGTCTTACTAAAGGAATAGTAAATCATGCCAGTTAAAAGCTATCGAAATGCCATTAAAGAAGCCATCGAATTGGAAATGCGTCGTGATCCAGCCGTCATTGTGGTGGGTGAGGATGTCCGTGGTGGTCATGGTGGTAAAAATACCGATGATAATAAGTTAGAAGGTTTTGGTGGTGTACTTGGTGTCACCAAAGGTCTATGGACCGAATTTGGTTCGGAGCGTGTGATTGATACACCGATTACCGAATCTGCCATTATTGGGATGGCAGCAGGTGCCGCAGCAACAGGTTTGCGTCCGGTTGCCGATTTGATGTTTATGGATTTTTACGGTGTTTGCTATGACATGATGTATAACCAAGCCGCAAAATTCCGCTATATGTTTGGTGGTAAGGCCAAAGCACCAATGGTGGTGCGCGGCATGATCGGTGCAGGTTTTTCTGCCGCAGCGCAACATTCACAATCACCTTATAACGTATTTGCCTCTGTACCTGGTTTAAAAGTTGTAGTGCCATCAAATCCCTATGATGTAAAAGGTCTATTGATTCAAGCCATTCGTGATGACGATCCAGTGATCTTCTGTGAACATAAACTATTATATGACATCAAGGGTGATGCGCCTGATGAGTCCTATACCATTCCATTTGGTGTGGCGAACTATACCCGTGAAGGGACGGATGTCACCATTATTGCCTTAAGTTTGATGGTACATCGTGCCAATGAAGTTGCCGACAAACTGGCCAAAGAAGGCATTTCGGTTGAAGTGGTCGATCCACGTACCATTTCACCTCTGGATGAAGACGGTATTCTGGAATCTGTGGCATCAACTGGTCGTGTGGTCATTGTCGATGAATCGGCAGCTCGTTGTGGCTTTGCGCATGATGTGGCTGCACTGATTGCACAAAAAGGTTTTAACTATCTAAAAGCACCGATTGAACTGGTCACGCCACCGCACACGCCTGTGCCATTCTCACCTGTATTGGAAAAAGAATGGTTGCCGAGTGTAGAACGTATTGAACAGGCTGTACGTAAAACTCTGGAGGCTTAGGATGAGCGAGATTAAAACACTGGAAATCCCGAAATGGGGATTATCCATGGAAGAAGGCACCATTGCCCAGTGGTTGATTCAGGAAGGTAGCAGTTTTAGCAAAGGTCAGGAAATTTGTGAGATTGAAACCACAAAAATCGTCAATGTATTGGAAGCACCTTTTGAGAGTACCTTGCGAAAAATTCTGGCAAAAGATGGCGATACGCTACCTGTCGGTGGTTTAATCGCAGTCTGTGCCGATGCTGATGTGTCTGATGCCGAGATTGATGTCTATGTGCAATCCTTAGGTGGTACTCAAGCTGCTGAACAGCCAGTTAAAACTGAACAGGCTGCTCCTGAACAGCAAACAACAAAAGTCGCTGAAATATCCGCAACAGCGACGAATGCGCCAGTGCAAAAAAGTGCAGCAGTTGCAACAAAAACTTCTGCACCTGTGGCACAGGGGAGCTATCGTGTACCATCAGAATTACAGGGTTATCAAGCGACTGATGCGTTATTCGCTACACCGCATGCCTTAAAACTGGCAGAAAAATATAATGTTAATCTTGCCAAGGTAACAGGCACAGGACGCGAAAATCGGATTAGTGTGAATGATATTCAGGCAGCGGTGCAATCGGCAGGCGGTAGTTGGCCCGATGTAAAAAATCAGGCAAGCGGTAAAATTGTCAAATCCAGTGCTGACGACAGTCAGATTGCTGCAACGCCTGTGGCACGTCGTCTGGCGAAGGAATGGGGCATCAATTTACATGATTGTCGTGCTTCCGGTTCTCGTGGTCGTGTCTGTAAAGAGGATGTGGAAGCAGCATATCTCCGTGAAAATCCACCTGTAGAACAGACAGATGGACAGCAGAATACCTCTGAACCAGCGGCAACAGTCACTACAATTGCTATGAATGGGATGCGCCGTGCCATTGCTTCACGTTTACAGGCAGCCAAACGCAATGCACCGCATTTTCGTTTAATTGTCGATTTAAATGTGGATGCAATCCAGCAGCTACGGGCGCAAATCAACGCCACTGTGCCGCAGGTGAAATTGTCCATTAACGACATGTTGATTAAAGCGGCCAGTGCTGCACTGATTAAAGTGCCTGCGGTCAATGTGCAATACGATGAGGAAAATCAGCAAATTCTACAATTTTCCGAAGCCGATATTTCGGTTGCCGTCGCAATTGATAATGGTTTGATTACGCCAATCATCAAGGCTGCCAACAAGAAATCTCTGGCAGAAATTTCCACCGAAATGCGTGATCTGGCAACCCGTGCCAAAACTGGAAAATTAGCACCAGATGAATTTCAGGGTGGCAGCTTTAGTATTTCCAATCTCGGTATGTTGGGTATCAAGCAGTTTGATGCCATCATTAATCCGCCACAAGGTGCGATTTTGGCACTCGGTGCATCAGAACAGCGTACTGTGGTGGAAAATGGCGAAATTGTGATTCGTCAGATTGTCACTGCTACATTATCTTGTGATCATCGGGTGATTGATGGTGCCGTGGGTGCAAAATTCTTGGCGAGTTTTAAACAATTCGTTGAAAATCCTGCGTTAATTTTAGTGTAGGAGGATCAGCATGTCAGACACACAATTTGATTTAATCGTGATTGGTGCTGGTCCTGGCGGGTATGTGGCTGCAATTCGTGCAGCCCAGCTCGGGCTAAAAACCGCTGTGGTAGAAGCTAGTCACTTAGGCGGCATTTGTCTTAACTGGGGTTGTATTCCAACCAAGGCATTGCTTGCAGGTGCAGAATTGGCACATCAAATTCAACATGCAGGGCAGTTTGGTTTTCAAGTGTCGCAAGTCGATTTTGATATTACCCAACTGGTCAAGCACAGTCGCCAGGTTTCGGCACAACTAGTGCAAGGCATTGGTCATTTGTTAAAGAAAAACAATGTCACCGTATTTAATGCCAAAGCAAAATTTATCGCCAAAGAACAGTTACAACTGACGGATGCAGAGGGTAAAACCCAACAACTTTCTGCACCACATATTATCGTTGCCACAGGTGCGAAAGCTGCTACTTTGCCACAAGTGCCTGTTGATGGTGAATATGTCTGGAGTTATAAGGAAGCGCTTGTACCAAAGGTCTTACCAAAATCTTTACTGGTGATTGGTTCAGGTGCAATTGGTAGTGAGTTTGCCAGTCTATATCTGGATTTGGGTTGTGACGTGACCTTGATTGATATTGCCAAGCAAATTTTACCAACCGAAGATGCCGAAGTTGCCCAGTATGTACAAAAGCAGTTTGAACAACGTGGTATGAAAGTGTTAACGGAATCGGTAGTCAATGCCGTGACGGTTCAAGGCGATCAGGTCGCATGTGAAATTGAAGGTTCAAATGGTATCGAAACCCGAATCTTTGATCGGGTGCTATCTGCGATTGGTGTGCGTCCAAATTCCAGTGATCTGGGACTCGAAGCCTTGGGTATTGAGTTTGATCGTGGCTTTATCAAAACAGATCAATGGTGTAAAACCAATGTGGTTGGTGTATATGCCATTGGTGATGTTGCTGGCGCACCTTGTCTGGCGCATAAAGCCAGTCATGAAGCAATTTTGTGCGTCGAAAAAATTGCTGGTGTCAAACATGTTCATGCATTGGATCGAACTCAAATTCCAGGCTGTATTTTTACCCATCCGCAAGTGGCGAGTATCGGGTTAACCGAGCAAAAAGCCAAGGCAGAAGGATACAGTATTCACGTTGGTAAATTCCCATTGTCTGCCAATGGTAAGGCACTAGCACTTGGAGCCGCAGAAGGTTTTGTCAAAACCATCATTAATACTGAAACTGGTGAGTTACTTGGCGCACATATGGTCGGGCATGAAGTCACCGAACAGATTCAAGGCTTTGCCATTGCCAAGCATCTTGAAGCTACAGATGAAAGTCTGGTCGAAGTGATTTTTCCACATCCAACTTTGTCTGAAGCGATGCATGAATCTATTCTGGCGAGTATGCAACGGGCAATTCACATTTAATCGTATGGTGTATGCAACATTTGCTGTAGGTTAAAGAATTCATACATCATTTTACAAGGATCGTTCATATATTTAGGGTCTATTTGAAATGAATGAATTGCCAATAGACTCTGGATAATGGAAACAACGGAAGGAATAGTGATGAAAGCAGCACGTTTTTATGATCGTGGTGATATCCGTATTGAGGATATTCCAGAACCACAAGTCGCCGCGGGTACTGTGGGTATTCAGGTTGCATGGTGTGGGATTTGTGGTACAGATTTACATGAGTTTATGGAGGGGCCGATTTTTATCCCGCCTTGCGGACATCCACATCCGATTTCTGGTGAATCTGCGCCTGTCACAATGGGGCATGAATTTTCCGGTGTGGTTTATGCTGTGGGTGAAGGTGTCGATGATATTCAGGTGGGACAACATGTTGTGGTTGAACCCTATATCGTCGCGGATGATGTACCGACAGGTCCGGGTGATCAATATCATTTGTCCAAGAATATGAACTTTATTGGTTTGGGTGGACGTGGAGGTGGATTGGCAGAAAAGATCGCTGTACAATGTCGCTGGGTACACCCTATTTCCGATAAAATTCCTTTAGATCAGGCAGCCTTAATTGAACCTTTGTCGGTTGGTCATCACGCTTATGTACGTAGTGGGGCAAAAGCAGGTGATATTGCTTTGGTCGGCGGTGCAGGTCCTATCGGCTTATTGTTATCTGCGATTTTAAAAGCCAAAGGTTTAACCGTCATCATCACGGAGTTAAGTGCTAAACGTAAGGAAAAAGCCAGAGAATCGGGTGTTGCAGATTATATTCTGGACCCTTCTGAGGTTGATGTGATCACTGAAGTGATGAAAATTACTCAGGATCAAGGTGTTGACGTGGCTTTTGAATGTAGTAGTGTCAACAAAGTTCTTGATACATTGGTCGCGGCCATGAAACCGACAGGTGTCGTGGTGATTGTTTCAATTTGGAGTCATCCGGCAAGTGTCAATGTGCATAGCGTGGTGATGAAAGAACTGGATATTCGCGGAACCATTGCCTATGTTAATGATCATCAGGAAACCATTAAACTGGTGGAGCAGGGGAAAATTAATTTAGAACACTTTATTACCCAGCGTATCGCACTTGATGATTTGGTTTCACAGGGTTTTGAAACACTGATCCATAATAATGAATCAGCGGTGAAAATTATCGTACATCCTTAGGCGCTTGCAATGATCCAGTGGTTTGAAGTACGAATAACTGTTTGATATAAATGGTTTTCAACATTTGACGTTATCTGACCCAAGTTAAGATTAATGTTTAACAAACAATAACCATAATTTTATTGTGCCTTTCTGGTACTAGGGTTATGGTTGTTTTACAAAATTTATATGTCACAACAGAGAGCGAGAAAATGCCAAGAGGATTAACTGGAAAAGTTGCTTTAGTTACAGGTGCAGCGCAAGGCATTGGTCGAGGCATTGCCCTACGACTTGCTGAAGAAGGGGTAAATGTTGCATTAGTCGATCTGAATCAAGATAAATTAAATGCCACACTGGCAGAAGTAGAAGCCTTGAATGTTAAGGCAACGACTTTTGTGGCGAACATTAGTAAGCTTGAACAGATTACCGCAGCAATTGAACATACTTATAGCACCTTGGGTGGTTTTGATATCATCATTAATAATGCGGGTATTGCTCAGGTACAAGCTTTGAGTGATGTCACACCAGAAGAGTTCCGTCGTATTACTGATATTAATGTGGGTGGTGTTCTCTGGGGTATTCAGGCCGCAGCCAAGAAATTTCAGGCATTAAAACAAAAAGGTAAAATTGTAAATGCCTGTTCAATTGCAGGGCATGATGGTTTTGCCTTACTCGGTGTTTATTCTTCGACCAAATTTGCTGTGCGCGCATTAACTCAAGCTGCGGCAAAAGAATATGCCAGTTCTGGAATTACTGTGAATGCCTATTGCCCTGGTATTGTGGGTACAGATATGTGGGTTGAGATCGACAAGCGTTTCTCTGAAATTACAGATGCACCACTTGGCGCAACCTATGAAAAATATGTTGCAGGTATTGCACTGGGTCGGGTAGAAACACCTGATGATGTCGCTGCATTGGTGGCATTCCTTGCCAGTGAAGATTCAGACTACATTACGGGTCAATCTATTTTGACCGATGGCGGTATTGTGTATCGTTAAGAAGCGATTTTATTGTCATTGGTAAATGTCAGCCTTTGTGCTGGCATTTTTTTTGATATTTGAAATATATTTACTCTTCGGTAATGAAATATTGAACTTATAAAAACCAAAAATGCCACGATATGTGGCATTTGATGTGTTGATTAACCTAAGCTTCTTGGCATGCTAAGTCTTGCCAATATTGTGCTTTCAGCGAATCTCGTTCTACACGAAATCCCTGATAATATAATTGTGACAAGAACATTGCTGCTTTACCATGACCAGCACGGGCTGCGGTTTCCAGTTGGGAAATACCATTACGGTAATCCATTTCTGTTTGTACTGTGTTGACACCTGTTGAGTATAAATGCTCAAGTTGGTGGATAGCAGTATGTGTAAATTTCATCTTTCGACTCCTTTATATTTGTAATAAATGGATAACATCATCATTATCATTTGGATATGCTTTTCTAGCGACTTTTACTATGTCAAAAAAACATGACACCTAAATGACAATAAAAAGTAAAAATACGCTGTAGCAATGGTGTTGAGAGACTTTAATATTTATTGGGAGCTAAAGTCTAACAATTTATTTGAATAATCAAAGCATATCGCTTGATAAGTCTTACTTATCTTTACCACTTATACTGTAATTTGTGTTGTGTGTCAATAGTTGTCGCTTGCATATAAAAAATAACATACAACGCTTGAGAGAATGTATTTTGCTGGTTAAACTCCGCCTATGAAAACCAATGCTATCTATCAGTTAAAACATACTTTCAAAACGTTTTTGGCTACGCATTCTGCTGTAATTGATCGTTATCAATGTATTGTAATGTATGGCATTATTGCCATGATTTTGCTGTGGGCAATACATTTACTGGATCGCCCAGTGGCCATCCAGCAACGACAAGAAGTTGTCCAATATACTGCCCAGTATTTGTATCCCCATACGCAAGGTTTGGCAACGGATTTGTTGCAACAGAAAGAACCGATTAATCAATATAAATATTTCAAATTTTTACGTATTTTACATTTTGAGCGCAATCGTATTCATTTTCAAAAGAATGAAGATTAAGCTGAGCTGATTTTTTGCTCATATTTTTTGTATCGTTATTGTTGCTGCATTGGCTGTTGTCCTGATTCTATCTGGGAAGTCTTTGTGGGCTGGCTATTTTCCAAGTGTCGCTGTAATACAGTGCGATAAATTTTGGCAATCGCTTCACCATCAATATCTTTGCCGGCAGTAATGGTGAGCATTTTTTGTGGATCAAAATGACGTTGCCATGCGGCTTGAATATCTTCAGCAGTCACACTGGAAATATAAGTGGGATATTCACTTAGATAATTGCTGGGTAATTGATAAAAACCCATCATACCGAGTTGTGCATTAATACTGGCATTACTACTCAGAATTTGTGGGAAGGCTCTGAGCATACTGGTTTTTGTGCTCTCGACCAGATTCTCGTCTAAAGGCTGATAGAGAAAATCCAGCAGCGTCTGATAGCTCACTTCGATACTGTCTAAAAGTTGCTCACGATTGGTCGAATAATTTAAGCTAAATAGGCCTTGCGACTGCATACTGTTGAAACGACTGGATACCGAATAGGTCAGGCCCCGTTTTTCCCGAAGTTCTTTCATCAACATGGAATTAAATCCACCACTACCGAGAATTTCATTGCCGACCTGTAATGCAAATTGATCAGGATGCGCATGTTGAATGCCGATTTCGCCCATCATGACATGCGCCTGTGATGAATTAAAAGCCAAATTGATAATGGTTGATTTTTCCAGGGGCTTTGCATCAGGCAATGCTGCTGCCGGTTCGCCGAGTGGCAGATTGTGGCTAATCAGGTTGGTAATCTTCTTTACCTGAATTGCATTAAGATCACCCGTGATGGCGATGTTCATGTTATTGGCGACCAGATAGCGATTTTTAAATGCCTGAATATCACGGGAGGAAATTCTGCGTAAACTTTGAATCGTACCGGTGACTGGCTCTGCATAAGGGTGCTTGCCGTAAATTGTCCGATAAAATCGTACACTCATGGTTCGACTTGGATTTTCCTGCACTTGTTGTTGACCAACTTGGGCATTACTAAATAAGCGATCAATACTTGATTGCGGAAAGTTCGCACCTTTTAACACTAAAATCAGTTGATTGATGGCAGGCGTTAGGCGTTTCTCATCGGACATCACACGCAGTTTGATAATAAACATATCACGATAGGCTTGAGCACTATATTGTGCGCCCAGATTTTCAAAGGTTCGTGCAATATCATCGGCAGATTGTGTTGCAGTACCTTCATTGAGTAATTGTGCAGTCAGGTTTGCCAGGCCATACAAACCACTGCCAATACTTTGATCGCGGGCAGAACCTGCATTAAAGGTCAGCTGAATATCAACAATCGGTAAACTATGTGATTCGGCAAAGAGAGTACGCACTTTGTTATCGCTATAGATTTCCTGCACATAGGGTGCGCTAAAGCTTTGATGCGATGGTAAATCCCGTAGGCTTTGCAGATATTGTGTTGCAGTAATCGGTTGTTGTCGCTGTGGGTCTGAATTCAGGTTGAAATCTTGTTCAAACTCTTGTGCAGATGTAAATGGACTTGTCAGTATTGAACACAGTAATACACAAGGCGTTAAATTTTTCATGGGTTAATCTCCTGTATATCCTCTGCTGCAACAGGAGGTTCAGCAACTTCAGTTTCTTTAGGTTTCGGTTTTTTGTCTTCGGATTGTAGATAGAGCGTCGCCAAATTGTCCCGATTTAAGTATTGCTGCACCACATTCTGTATATCTTGTGCGCTAATGTTGTCATATAAAATCGGGAATTGATTAATGATTTGGTGATTGATGCCATTCACTTCCAAACGACCAATCAATTGTGCCTGACCTTGCAAAGTATCCTGACTAAATATGAGTTGTGATAATGTGGCGGATTGCACTCGCTGTAATTCTTCTGGAGAAACCAGCTCTGTTTTGAGTTGATTGATGACTTTTTCAATCGCTGCCTGTGCCTCTGCCAGACTGGTTTTCGCCGCAGGAATTGCAGTAATACTAAATAAAGTATCACCCCGATTGATCATGTCGTAATTCACATTGACTGTGGTTAAAATTTTCTCTTTACGCACTAATTCACTGTTTAATCGTGAGGAAATACTGCCGTCGAGAATATTTTTAAGTAGGCTCAATGCATAGGCTTGTTGTGATTGCGAGGCTGTGACCAAGCTTGGCACGTTCCATGCCATATATAAATTTGGTACTTGTATGCGTGAATATTCGTCCAGATGTCGATAACCGGTATTTATTTGTTCATTTAAGTCTGGCTGTGTTGGAAGGTTTTTTTTGGCAATATCACCAAAAAAGCGTTGTACCTGTAGTAGGGTTTGTTTTGCATCCACATCACCGACAATCACCACGATGGCATTATTAGGTGTATACCAAGTATTATACCAGCTTTGCAAATCATTTAAGCCCAGTTGTTCTATGCTGGACATTGGGCCAATCACAGGGTTGCGATAGGGACTAGTCGGATAAGCAAGGTAGCGGAATTTCTCAAATGCAAGTGCCTGTGGGTTGTCATCGGTCCGCTGTCGACGTTCTTCCATTACCACTTTAATTTCTGTTGCAAAATCCTGTTGTCGCAAATACAGGTTACTCATGCGATCTGCTTCGAGTTCCAGCGCAAGATTGAGATAATCTTTGGGAAAAAACTGATAATAATAAGTATAATTATTGCTGGTATAGGCATTTAAACTACCACCATATTGGGCATTAATTCTTTTTATTTCGTCATTCGGTACCCGAATTGTCCCTTTGAACATCATATGTTCAAGCGCATGGGAAATCCCCAGTAAATGCTCAGGTTCATCTGCACCGCCAACGTTATACCAGACCTGCATCATAGCCAACGGTGCACGATGATCTTCTCGGATAATGACTTTTAAACCGTTATATAAGGTTGTACTGAGCTCGGCATTTTTTGCATGACTCAAACTGCTTATCAATAAAGTGCTAAATAATAATAGAGAGAGAATTCGATTTAAAAATTTCATGTGCCATCATTCAGGTCATTGAGTAAAATAGAAAAATAAAAAGCTACTATAGATCAAACTGAGATAAGCTTTAAGCCATTTTTCGATAAAAATGATGTGATCGCAAGGCAACTACGTTTCGTTTGGTAAATGTTAGTTGAAAAAAGTAAATGTGCTACAATAAATAGATCGTTTGACTCTATTTAGGCATCAAGGACTTCGCATGCAACAACCGTTAAATTCACAACAAAAAATTTTGATTGATGCTGATATTACTGATGATGATGTAACGTTGCCAAGTCTTGCTGCTATAAATGTACCTGTGGTGGAAAGTCCACGAGTACAGCAAACCCAACCGGTACAAAGTATAGAAGCTGAGATCGCAAAAAAAGAGAATGAACAATCTCAGCAAGACGAACAAGAAGAAAAATCAGGTGGTTTCTTTAGCCGCATGAAATCGGGTTTGAGTAAAACCCGTAAAAACCTTGCTGATGGTATGGTTAATATTCTGGTCGGTGGCAAGGAAATTGATGATGAATTACTGGAAGAAGTTGAGGATCAACTGCTGGTGGCCGATATTGGGGTAGATGCCACCAAAACCATTATTAAAAATTTAACCGAGCGTACCGAACGTGGCGATCTGATTTACTCCCATTCCCTTTATAAGGCATTACAGGAAGAACTGGTCACTTTGCTGGCCCCACGGGTAAAACCTTTGCATATCGATCCCAATAAACAACCTTTTGTAATTTTGGTGGTTGGGGTAAATGGTGTCGGTAAAACCACCACCATTGGTAAACTGGCAAAACGCTTACAGGGTGAAGGTAAAAAAGTGATGCTTGCCGCAGGGGATACGTTCCGTGCTGCTGCAACTGAACAGTTACAGATTTGGGGGGAACGCAATAATATTGCTGTCGTGGCACAAGGTCATGGTGCCGACAGTGCATCGGTGATTTTTGATGCCTTTGAAAGCGCCAGAGCCAAAGGTATCGATGTACTCATTGCCGATACAGCAGGGCGTTTACATAATAAATCGCATTTAATGGACGAATTGACCAAGGTAAAACGGGTCATGCAAAAAATTGATGCTACCGCACCTCATGAAATTATGCTGGTGGTGGATGCAGGTACAGGACAAAATGCCATTAATCAGGTACAAATGTTTGATGAAGCGGTGGGGTTAACAGGACTGACCATTACCAAACTTGATGGCACAGCAAAAGGTGGTGTGCTGTTTAATATTGCCAGTAAAACCCATGTGCCGATTCGCTATATTGGTGTCGGTGAAAAAATTGATGACTTACGACCGTTTTCTGCCAAGTCTTTTGTGGCGGCATTATTTCAGACCGATGAAAAATAACTTAAAGTTTTGAATTTATTTCCAAAAGAAGCTGACAAATGCGTCGGCTTTTTTTATATAATCTTATGTTCTATATATGCAAAAATTTTATCACAATGAAATTTATATTTATAAGATTTAGAAATATTGTACTGAGTCTAAGTTTATCTTTATTATCAACGCCTTTATATGCAAATTCTCTGGATCATGTACAAACCTTGGGGTTGGCACAGCTAGGTCAAGAAAATGCACAGGTTCAATTGGCTGAACAATACTTTAAAATTGAAAATTATAAGGCGTCATTAAGCTGGCTTTTACAAGCGGCTGAACAAGGTAATGTAAAAGCACAGGCAGATGTGGCTTATCATTATCATCTTGGTTTAGGTGAAAAGAAAAATATAGCAAAAGCCATCGAATGGTATAGTAAAGCAGCGCAGCAAGAAGAGGTTGTTGCCCTATATAATTTAGGTATTTTGTATCTCACTGGCGATGGTATTGCAAAAGATTTACATAAGGCAAAAGAGTTCTTGCTGAAAGCAGCGGAACTGGATTTTGCTCCAGCACAGTATCAATTATCATGGATATATTATGATGAAAAAAATCAGGAAAATTTGAGAGAATATTGGCTAAAAAAAGCTGCAGATCATCAATATATACCTGCAATGTATACGCTAGCTGTGCGATATTACAATCAAAAAAACTATCAGGGTGCTGTACAAATTTATACCAATTTGAGTGATCAAAACAATGATGCGGTAGCGAAATATCAATTGGCGACTTTATATTTTCATGGTTTGGGTGTGGAAAAAGATAGTCATAAAATGTTGGCGTTGCTTACACAGGCGGCAGAACAGGGCATCGTACAAGCACAGCTTGATTTAGCCGCATTTTATATGAAAGGAGAATTGGTTAAGAAAGATATTGATCAAGGCAAGAGGTTATATCAACAGGCTGCACAACAAGGCAGTATAGATGCACAATATTATTTGGGCTTAGTTTATTTTCAGGAAATGAATCCCCCACAATATGAGCAAGCATTAAAATGGTATCAAAAAGCTGCTGAACAAGGACAGGTTAAAGCTCAGCATAATCTTGCTTTCATGTATCTAAATGGGCAGGGTGTACAAAAAAATACTAAACTTGCTTTGCAATGGCTTAAACGAGCTGCGGCACAAGGATCAACACCCTCGCTGATTGAAATTGCCAAAATATATTCGACAGGCAATGGGGTAAGTAAGAATCCATTTACAACAAAACGATATTTGCAACAAGCTGCTGAACTGGGTGATGCAAATGGGCAATATCTTTTGGGTGTTGCTTATTTAAATGGGCAGGGCATGTTTAAAAAAGATTATGCTCAAGGAATATATTGGTTATCAGAATCGGAAAAACAAGGCAATTTGGATGCTAAATTTGCTTTGGGTGAGATGTTTGTACATGGTTTAGGTGTTGAAAAAGATTATCTTAACGCATTTGAGTTATTTAAGATTGCTGCTGAACAAGGACATGCAGATGCACAATATTATCTTGGTTATTTATATCAACATGGTTGGGGCGTGACTCAAAATACACATCATGCCATAGCATGGTATGAAAAATCAGCTTCACAGGACAACTTAAATGCCCAGCAAGCATTAATTACGATTTATTATCAGCAAAAAGATTTTATTGATTATAAAAAAGCATTGTATTGGAATGAAAAAGCAATTTCACAAGGCAGTGTGCCAGCTATGGCATTGTTGGGCATGATGTATGAAAATGGACAGGGACTTACACAGGATTATGCCAAAGCCATACAATGGTATCAAAAAGCAGAAATGCAAGGTAATGTTGAAGCTTTAAATAATCTTGCCAATTTTTATTATCATGGTCGAGGTGTACCTCGTGATTATGCCAAAGCCATGCAGATGTATTTAAAAGCAGCCGAAAAAAATAATGATTGGGCACAGTACAATCTTGCCTATATGTATGAGCATGGTGTATATGTTCAGCAAGATTCAAAACAATTTCTTTATTGGTGCATTAAAGCCGCAGAAAATGGTAATTATATGGCACAGTATGATCTTGCCAGTAGCTATGCTGAGGGGCGGCATGGATTAAAGCAAAATCAAGAAGAAGCCAAGAAATGGTATCAGAAATCTGCCGCTCAAGGGTATGACAAAGCTATACAGGCATTGGAAATATTATCATAAAAGTGTTAAAAAGCTGTAAATCTGGGGCTTTGCTTTTTAAGTTTAAAGCTCTCCTCAAAAAATGATTTGTATAAATGTCATAAAAACGTCATCTTTTAGCAGCATAGTTCATATAGTTTTAAAATGACAGTTTGATGAAAAGGTTGAGTATGTTAAAGCAAGGGTTGATCGCTTTGGTATTGGGCAGTGTAAGTTTTTCTGCACTTGCAGCAGTAATTGTTGAAGCACCGGAAGAAATTGTCGTTGTGGCAATTGATGATCAGGAAGTTGGGGGAAGTATTTTTCGTGGTAAATTGAGCCAATATAAGATTGATGCGGGTCAACACAGTATTTCGGTTAAATATCAGGAAATTTTTAATCATAATGATGGTGAACATGACGTTTTAAAATCGAATATTGTGACGCTGAATCAGGTTGAATTAAAAGATGGACAGACTTATCAACTGGCTTTAGTCAATGCACCTAAAACCTTTGAAGACGGTCAAAAATTTGCAGAACAACCGGTGATTGGTATAAAAGATGCCAAAGGTCAATTGATTGCACAACAAGCGGGTGCAACCAGTAAATCTAAGCCATGGTTGAGTCAGGGTATTTTTGGCACAATTCTAGATTTACGTCAAAAAGATGATAAAAACACCAATCCAAACCAATCATCAATGATCCAGCCTGCAAGCACTCAATCCGTTGCAACGACAACGACAGTGAACACGCCTGTGACAACGGCAGTACAGGGCAGTAAAGATCAACAATTAATTGAATTGTGGAAGTCGGCGACACCAAACGAACGCCAACGTTTTATGGCATGGCTGACGGAACAGGCATCAAAATAAAAATTTTATTGTCATTTCCTAAGCCAGTCGTATGACTGGCTTAAGTTTTTCTAAATGCAGATTAAATCAATTCTAAAGAGATTGCTGATGTGGATTGTGCAGAGGTTGTACCTGTTGCAATTGCAGATCAAAAATATCTGTCAGCATACTGTCAAAACGTTTGGCATTGTATTTCAATAATGTGCTGGCTTCTTCTTGACTGATAAAACCGGTTTCAACTGCATGTTCAATATGCGCTTCAAAACTTAGGCCATCAAATTGACCTTTGTTCTCGGCTTTTTTGAATTTGTCCCAAAGAGGTTCAATCTCCAGTAACATCTGGAAAGTCGATTCCATTCGGCCATTGACATCATCTGCATCGGAAGATGAAAACACATGCTGTTTTAATTGTTCTCTAAATGCATGATTTTGCATGATCAATTCGCCCAGTTTAAGTTTGAGTTGATCATCCGGTTTGGCAATCGGGCGGCCAAACGGGAAACAAATCCATTTTACCAGTGTGGCAGGCAGTTGCATCGGGAAGTTCTGATAGAGATCAAAAAATGCTTCCTGAACATTAAACAATGATTTTTCCAGCGCAAGTTGTGCATGAAGCTGCTCGGCTTTACTGCGTTGGCCATGTTCATAAAATTTCAGGATCGCTGTTGCAATAAACAGGTAGGCAACGATATCTGCAAGACGTCCGGACAGCATTTCCTTGCGTTTAATATCACCTGCCAGTAAGCCCACACACAAGTCGGCGGTTAAGGCAAAATTTGCGCTTAAGCGGTTGATGTGTTTGTAGAACGGACGAGAAAAATCGTCGGCACTGTGTGTGGCATCAGCAGGACCGCCGGTAAAGGCATAGGCAAATGAGCGTGCCGTTCGGTTAAAGGTATAGCCCAGATGTTGATAAAAAATTTGATCAAATTGCTTTAATGCCTTGTCTTTATCTGCATCTTGTAACAGTTGTAATTCTTCAAACAAATAAGGATGACTGCGCATTGATCCTTGACCAAAAATCATCAGGGAACGACTGAGAATATTGGCACCTTCTACGGTAATGGAAACAGGAATGGCCTGATACATTAAGGCAAGGAAATTACGTGGCCCAAGCTGTATGGCACGTCCACCCACTACATCCATGCCGTGATTGACCATTTTACGCATGGTTTCGGTGGCATAATATTTGGCGATTGCAGTCATCATGGCAGGTTTGCCACCTTGATTTAAACCACAGGTAACCAGATAACGAAATGCTTCCAGCATATAGGCATCACTGGCGATATCGCTGGTGGCTTCTTGTACGCCTTCAAATTTACCAACCGAGAGTTTGAATTGCTGGCGAATTTTCGCAAATGCGCCGACATTTAAATAGGTCATTTCACCTGCGGCGGTAGAAAGTGCGGGCAGGGAAATACCACGTCCGACACTTAAACATTCCATCAGCATACGCCAGCCTTTGCCAGCATTGACTACACCACCAATGATCCAGTCAATTGGAATAAATACATCACGTGCCTCGACTGTACCATTCATAAAAGGTGAGCCGGGATGATGCCGTACACCGGTTTCAATCCCTTCATGACTGGCCGGAATCAAGGCACAAGTAATACCATATTCTTGTTTGGACGCATCACCTAATAAGCCTTCTGGATCATAGAGTTTAAAGGCAACGCCAATTACGGTTGCAATCGGGGCGAGGGTAATCCAGCGTTTGGAAAAATTCATGTTTAGCCCAAGCATCTGTTGGCCTTGATATTCTCCCATACAGACAATACCTGTATCTGGAATCGATCCTGCATCGGATCCTGCTTCGGGGCTGGTTAAACCAAAACATGGGATCTCTATACCTTTTGCCAATCCCGGTAAATATTGATCTTTTTGTGCCTCTGTACCGTAATGTAGCAATAGCTCTCCGGGACCAAGTGAATTGGGTACCATACAACTGACTGCCGCAGTTAATGAACGAGAAGCAATCTTGCTCATGATGCGACTCTGGGCAAAAGAGCTAAATGCCTTGCCGCCATATTCTTTGGGAATAATGAGTCCCAGAAAACCTTTATCTTTAATAAATTGCCATGCTTCAGGCGGCAGGTCTTTTAATTCATGATGAATTTGCCATTCATCAAGCATTTGACAGAGTTGTTCGACCTCATTGTCCAAAAAGGATTGTTCTTCTTCAGATAAGGTTGGATAAGGATATTGTTCGAATTTTTCCCAGTCGGGTGCACCCGTAAATAAATCTTTTTCCCACCAGCTCGTGCCAGCATCCAGTGCTTCACGTTCTGTAGTACTCATACTCGGCATGGCATTGGCAAGTGTGTTAAATGCTGGCCGGGTATAAAATGCGATACGTAAAGGCGCAATAAGCAATACTGTGCCGACCACAATCAAAGGTAATCCGAGGATTAATGACCATGCCGAAATAAATGCACTGATGATGGACACTGCAATAATGACGCCTGAACCAACTGGACGGGACAGTTCAAAATAGAAAATTGCCCACAGGCTAAAAACAATAATGAAAAGAGTTAAAATAAACCACATATACACTTACTCCCAGAAAATCCTGATCCCAGCAAGGGATATGGAACACAGCGTAATGAATCGAACTTTAAAAAATTTTTGAACGGTATTTATTGAGAAAATGAATTTATTAATTTAATTTTTAACATTTTTTTGTTGAGGTTGTACATGGTTTAATCAGTTGCGTTTTGTGAAGATACGTAATTTGGATGCAAACGGGTTTTCTGACTGACAAAAAATTGCCAGAAATAATATCTGGCAACTGGTATCATTAGGATAAATATCGGTTATTTTAATTCACTGGAGGATTTTCCCAGTTCCCGACGTGCAATAATCAATTGCTGAATTTGCTGTGTACCTTCAAAAATATCCAGGATTTTGGAATCTCTAGCCCATTTTTCTAATAATTCATCTTCGTTGTAGCCGACACTGGCAGCCAGCTCGACACATTTCAATGTAATTGCATTGCCAATACGTCCAGCTTTGGCTTTGGCAATCGATGCTTCTTTGGAATTAGGTTTTTTATTGTCTGCCATCCAGCAGGCTTTTAAGGTTAATAGACGTGCAGCTTCCCATTCTGCTTCCATATGATAGATTTGAGCAGCTATATTTGAGGTCTGTAAGTAAGGCGTTGTATAGTCGTCTTCCAGTTGATCATGGAAAATTTCCTTGATTCGTTCTAGTGATGCCTTAGCACAGCCAATTGCCATTGCCGCGACCAGTGGACGGGTATTATCAAATGTCTCCATAACACCGGCAAAACCTTTAGCCACATCGACTTCTGCATTCCCCAATAAGTTTGCAGCGGGTACACGGCAATCAATAAAACGAATAGAAGCAGTATCAGACGCTTTGATGCCCAATTTATGTTCAAGGCGTTCTACCGTCATGCCGGGCGTGCCTTTAGATACCACGAAAGATTTAATTGCTGCACGTCCTGCATTGCGATCCAATGTTGCCCAGACCACAACACTATCGGCACGTTCACCTGAGGTAACAAAAATTTTCTCACCGTTAAGAATGTAGTCATCACCATCTTTTGTAGCGTTGGTACGGATCGCCGCAGAGTCTGAACCGCAATTCGGCTCGGTAATGGCCATAGCTGCCCATGTGTCCTTAAAGCGTTGCAGCTGCTCATCATTGGCAACTGCTGCAATGGCCGAGTTGCCTAATCCCTGACGTGGCATGGATAATAGCAATCCGGTATCGCCATAGCACATTTCGATGATACTCAGTGCAGTGGATAGATTGGTACCATTGCGATTGCCTTCATTTGCCGTATCGCTACGTTTACCTGCACCGGCAGCACCGGCATTCATGCCTTCGCCGCCTTCATTCATACCATCGACCAGTGCAGACAGCATATCTAGTTCTTTTGGGTAAGCATGTTCGGCTTTGTCATATTTACGTGAAATTGGTCGTAATACGTTTAATGCTACTTCATGCGCCTGATCAATCAGCATTTTAAACTTTTTCGGATTTTGTAAATTCATTGTTATTCTCCAGAATTAGGCATGTAAACCTGATTGCATAATGGCGGTTGCACGTAAATCACGATACCAGCGTTCCACCGGATGTTCCTTGGTAAAGCCATGTCCACCTAATATCTGGACGCCATCAGTACCGATTTTCATTGATTTTTCTGCGCAGAGTAAACGTGCCAGATAAGCCTCTCGATGAAAATTCTGTCCTGCTTCGGCAAGACTTGCTGCATTCCAGACCAGCATACGCATGGCATCAATTTCGATGGCCATATCTGCGATCATAAATGCTACACTTTGCCGGTGCGAAATCGGCTCGCCAAAGGCAATGCGTTGATTGGCATACTCAATACAATAGGCTTTGACTGCCTCGGCTGTCCCAACAGCCATGGCACACCACATCAGATTACCGAGATCCAGAAATTCCTGATAATTAAAATCATCATCGCCCAAACGCTGTGCCGGTGTTTGATTAAAACGCAGTGTGACGGTTTCGGCAGCTTTTAAGCCCATTGCCGGCGTTGGTTTACTGGCAATACTCTGATCGGGTTCGACAATAAAGACTTCCGGCTTGCCATTTAAATCGGCAGTGACCAGTAATAGGTCGGCAGATTCTCCCTGAATCACCAAGGTTTTCTCGCCGGTAATTTCATAGCCATGATCAAGTTGGCTGGCTTTGGTTTTGAGTTGTAGGGGATTAAATGCCGGGGTTGCTTCCAGACTGGCGATGCTGGCTCGAATCTCACTCTCTTCGGCAAAGGCAGTTAAATATTTGCTTTGAATTTCAATATTGCCCCAACGGGTAATGGCATTGACGACACTAAAAGTGCTGAGTAATCCTGCGGCAAGACTATAATCACCACGTGCCAGATCTTCGGCAATCAGTACATTGCTTACCACACTTTGTTCTGCTGCTACACCACCATACGATTCGGGCAAGGCATAAAAATTTAACCCTAGTTCCTGTGCTTGAGTCCACAATTGGGCAGGAAATTTTGCAGCATTATCCGCTTGAGCAGCGGCAGGATAGATCACTTCCGAGGCAAAACCTTGTAAGGCTTCACGTAACATGGCCTGTTCTTCGGTTAATCCCAAATCAAATAAATTTTTGGATTGTGGATTGAGCCGTTGTTTACTGTCTGACGGTTTATTTTGTCGCTGCGTGCTTTTTAATAATTTCTGACTTTTGGAAAGGGCACCAAAACTGGTTTTTGAACCCTGATACAGTGAGCGTTCGATGAATTTACGTAATCGTAGTTGATCAAGTACATTGCTGGAGGCCAGTTTTGTTAATACGGCTAATCCTAAACCTTGGACTTTATTTATCATATGACTCATGTGCAATCCCTGAGTGAAAATTTGATTGATCTTTGTTTTTATCTTGGCATAAGTATGAAAAAAAACTATCGCATCCGTGACTATTGCGAAAAGTTTTTCTGACATTTTTGCTTAAAGTTTAAATCTTATTAAAGTATTAATTTATATTGAAAATTTAATGTTATTTATTTTCTGAAAAAGCATTGAGTTGGCTAAATTGACACGGTAAGTATTTAACTGACCGTGTAATCCGAAGTATTCAGTATTGATTTAGGCACGTGCAAAGAAATGCACGTGTGATCTATCCTGTGCAGGACATTTATTTTAAAAATGGCGTTACCATATCTCGGATATTGGTCTTGGCATCAATTACGGTCATAAAAGTATAGGCACCAATAAATTTACGGCTAATAAACATAAATTCTTTTGGTGGTACGGAAAAATAACGTGATGCCATAGATTTACTGGCTTGTTGAATGACCCGACTATGCAACTGGCTTTTTTTCCAATCATAACGATGTTCTGCATCCATTAAACCTGCCGGCATTTGAGGATTGTTTTGCGGTGTGCTAAAGGCTTCTGTTGCCAGCAAAAATACTTCTGCCATATCTGGTTTGATTGATGCCGGAATGGAATCAAAGAAATGATAACCGGTCATGGCTGCCACCATCTGTGCTTTATCGTGATGATATCCGGCAATAATCAGGTGACGTGCGACACTTAGCAGATGATCATCAAACTGACGAATGGCGCCAAAATCTAATAATACAATTTTGTCTTTAATATCGGCACCATTACCCAGACGAACCAGATAATTACCAAAGTTCGGATCGGTCTGCATTTCGCCCCATTCGAACAATTCACGTACTGCAATATCAAGAGATGCTTCACCCAGTGCATTACGACGTGCTTGAGGCAGTGTCAACATGGCAGGGCTGTTGATCGGAACACCACGTTCAAAGGTCATACACAAAATGCGATCATTACTATAATCATCGACAATATGCGGCACGATGTAGCGATCATCTTTGGCCAGGCGTTCGGCAAAACGTTTGGTGGTCGAGGCTTCCATATCATAATCGACTTCACGATGCATCATGCTGCGGACTTCTTCGTACCATTCATCAAACTCACGGGTTTGCGGCACCATACGAGTAAGTTTCAGCATGCTGCGAAACAAGCTCATATCGGAGTCAATGGCTTCTGCAACACCGGGATATTGTATTTTTAAGACCAGTTCCAGACCATCGGATTTACGCGTGGCACGATGCACTTGTGCCAGTGATGCTGTCCCGATTGGTTCACGATCAACATTTAATTCATCAAGTTTGCTGCCTAATTGGCTACGCAGATGGGGTTCAATCGCAGACCAAGATAAGGCAACGGTTTTATCATTAAGCGTATTCAAAGCAGTGGTAATTTCTACAGGTAAAAAATGTTCACCATACAGTGCCATCATTTGTCCGATTTTGACCACTGAACCTTTGAGCTTGCCAATCTCCTGTACCAGATAATTGGCTTGTTCAGTCATTGCCTGTTTACGTATTTTCTCTTTTTCAGTTTCACTGGAAAACATACTGGTAGCATTGGCAGTTGCCCAGCGTGTACCTGCCAGCAGTGATGCTTTTGCGATAGATAAACGACGGTCAAAAGCTGATGTTTTGAGATTGTCTAATTTGTCATTTTGATCTGACATAAATGCAAAATCCTGAAAATTGAGAAACATGCAATGCAGAAGTGTACACTAAACTGGCAATGGTTTGCGTATAAAAATAGTAGGTTCAGATAAAAAGCATGAGTGGTCGGTATTGCGGTGCATTGGCTATTGTAAGCATTTTTAACTTCATGGTTATCAATATCATGATAAATATTTACACCCTTGAACTTTAGTCCCATACTAACAATATCAATGCTTGAGGTGTTAACAGATAAGATGCCAATACAGTGTGATCGAATCCAATTTACCATTGTGTGAATTGACTGCATGCTCAGTCGATTACATTTGATCTTGCGTATAAAGGGCATAGATGAATGGATCGTTAATGATTGATGTATGAATGGCTTAATGATTTATTTTCATGATGACGATAAAAAAATTCAGCTTCATATGCATAAAATTCTTTTATGATAAAAAATGCAGAAATTGAGGTATATGATCTTGGCTAAAACAAAAAATCGTGAAAAACTGACTTTACCCGATGGTGCGCAAAAGTTGTTGTTACATTCTTGCTGTGCGCCTTGTTCTGGTGAAGTGATGGAGACACTGATTGAATCAGGCATTGATTTTAGTATTTTCTTTTATAATCCGAATATCCATCCTGTCAAAGAATATTTAATTCGCAAGGACGAAAATATTCGTTTTGCCGAAAAGCATCAAATTCCTTTTATTGACTGTGACTATGATACCGACAATTGGTTTGAACGTGCCAGAGGCATGGAAAATGAACCTGAAAAAGGCATTCGTTGTACCATGTGTTTTGATATGCGCTTTGAACGTACTGCACTGTATGCGCATGAACATGGTTTTCCCGTAATTTCTAGTTCACTGGGAATTTCACGCTGGAAAAATATGCAACAGATCAACGATTGTGGTATTCGTGCGGCCTCGCATTACCCAGAGCTAATGTATTGGGACTATAACTGGCGCAAAAGTGGTGGTGCCAATCGAATGATTGAAATTTCAAAACGTGAGGAATTTTATCAGCAGGAATATTGTGGTTGTGTCTATTCTTTAAGGGACACCAATCGCTGGCGTATGTCAAATGGTCGGGATCGAATTAAATTAGGTGTGAAATTTTATTCTGCACTGTCTGATGAAGAATAAAACAGCATATTAGAGCGATATATTACGCTTAATTTTCACTGTCACCTTATATCAGGTGTAGAAAAACAGTAGAATATAACGCTATTTTTCTATAGTTGGAGTGTCTCTGCGTGGATCATCCATTGATTAGCCAAGAAAGTTTACAGGAAGCTGCCGATCAACTGAGTACAATTCGGGATTTTATCCGTTTTGGTGTCAGTGCCTTACGTCAATATGATGCACATTTGGGGCAGGGTACAGAAGATTTTTTTGCGGAAAGTTCGGCGCTGGTGATGCAAACACTTTCTTTGGACTGGTCTGCCGATCCTGAAATTCTAGATGCCAAATTATTGGCTTCTGAAAAACAAGAATTTTTACAATTACTGGCACGTCGGATTAACGAACGCATTCCAACTTCTTATTTATTAAATTTATCTTATTTTGATGCTAAACCTTTTTATGTCGATGAGCGTGTGCTGATTCCTCGCTCACCGATTGCAGAATTGATTCAGTCACGTTTTGCGCCCTATTTTCTTGATGAACTTGGGCAAATGCATGAAGATACTCATCAGTTACCACCGAATGCCAATCCTAAAATTCCGGAACGTATTTTAGATTTGTGTACAGGTTCGGGTTGTATTGCCATTGCACTGGCATATGCTTATCCAGATGCCGCAGTGGATGCCACCGATATTTCCAAAGATGCACTGGAAGTGGCAGCCATTAATGTTGAACATCATAACAAACAATATCAGGTAGCTTTACTGGAATCGGATTTGTTTGATCGTGTACCGGCAGAACGTCAATATGATTTGATCGTGTCCAATCCGCCTTATGTGGATGCCGAAGACATGGCAGATTTACCGGCAGAATTCCATCATGAGCCGGAACTGGCACTTGCCGCTGGACAGGACGGTCTGGATCTGGTGCGTAAAATGCTTGCGGTTGCCGCAGACTATCTCAGTGAAGATGGTTTACTGGTGATTGAAGTAGGCAATAGTGAATGGGCATTAAAACAAAATTTTAATAAAATTGATTTTCACTGGTTAACTTTCCAAAATGGCGGTTCGGGTATTTTTGCCTTAACTGCACAACAATGCCGAGAATATCAAGCGATTTTTCAGCAAGCGATCGAATAGAAATCCCCCTAACCCTCTGTGAAAAAGTGGGAATATCAGGAGTAAAAATACATGGCAGGTAATAGTATTGGTCAATTATTCCGTGTCACTACCTGTGGTGAGTCGCATGGCGCTGGCTTGATGGCAATCGTTGATGGTGTGCCGCCGGGTCTGGCACTGTCAGAAGCAGATTTACAGCATGATCTGGATCGCCGTAAACCCGGCACCTCAAAATTTGCAACACAACGCAAAGAGCCGGATCAGGTCGAAATTATTTCTGGTGTATTTGAAGGCAAGACCACAGGGACACCAATTGGTTTATTGATTCGTAATACCGACCAGAAATCCAAGGATTATGGCAATATTGCCCAGACTTTCCGTCCAGGTCATGCCGATTATACCTATACGCAAAAATACGGTTTTCGTGATTACCGTGGTGGTGGACGTTCTAGTGCGCGTGAAACTGCCATGCGGGTTGCAGCAGGGGCGATTGCCAAAAAATATTTGGCAGAAAAATTTGGTATTCTGATTCGTGGTCATGTGACTCAGATCGGAACAGAATATGCCACCAAACTGGATTGGAGCGAAGTACCGAATAATCCGTTCTTCTGTGGCGATGTTGATGCAGTCGCACGTTTTGAGGCATTGGTTACTGCACTGCGTGAACAGGGTACCAGTTGTGGTGCAAAATTAGAAATTTTGGCAGAAAATGTCCCTGTTGGCTGGGGTGAACCGGTTTTTGATCGTCTGGATGCCGATATTGCACATGCCATGATGAGTATTAATGCAGTCAAAGGTGTGGAGATTGGCGATGGTTTTGCCGTGGCAGGACAGTTTGGTCATCAATCCCGCGATGAATTAGCACCTGAAGGTTTTAATGCCAATCATGCTGGTGGGATTCTTGGCGGAATTTCCAGTGGTCAGGATATTCGTGTGGCAATTGCACTTAAACCGACAGCAAGTATCACCACCGCAGGCAAAACCATTAATTTACAGGGTGAAGCAACCGATGTGATCACTAAAGGTCGGCATGATCCATGTGTGGGTGTTCGTGCAACGCCAATTGCCGAAGCGATGCTGGCAATGGTCTTAATGGATCACTTTTTACGACACCGTGCACAAAATGCAGACGTTGTCGCACCATTTCAGGCGATTGCACCATAATTTATCTGAATTTAAGTCCTGACAGTCGTCGGGACTTTTATTTTCTCTGAAATTCACGTTTTAGTATCTATTATTGCATCAAACTTGATCACATTTGGACATGATGGCATGTACATTGCTAACAAAATTCAGGTCAGGATCAAATATTGATTTAATTTGGTGCGATATTTGTCTATGCAACCTTAAAAATTTTCGAGATATCGCTCTCATGTTGCAAGACAAGTGTCCATAAGAGGATTCATCATGCAAGACACACACTCATCACAGGGATTGCTGCAACGGGTATTTCATCTCGAACAAAATAATACCAATGTTCGTCGTGAAATTCTGGCAGGATTCACCACGTTTTTGGCGATGTGTTACATCATCATTGTTAACCCAAGCATTCTGTCTTTAACTGGCATGGATCAGGGTGCTGTATTTGTGGCAACCTGTATTGCCGCAGCAATTGGCTGTTTGGTGATGGGCATCGTTGCGAATTATCCAATCGCACTGGCACCTGGCATGGGATTAAATGCCTATTTTACCTTTTCCGTGTGTATGGGTATGGGTGTACCGTGGCAAACTGCCTTGGCGGCTGTGTTTGTTTCAGGACTGGTGTTTTTATTCGTAAGCCTGTTTAAATTCCGTGAGGCGATGATTAATGCCATTCCAATGTCATTAAAATTATCCATTGCAGGCGGGATCGGCTTTTTTCTGGCACTAATTGCTTTAAAATCGGCTGGTGTGGTGGTTGGAAATGAAGCAACGCTAGTAAAAATGGGCGTACTGTCTTCACCTTCGGTATTGTATGCTGGCCTAGGTTTTTTACTGATTGTGGTGATGCATCATTATCAGATTCGTGGTGCAATTATCATCAGTATTCTAGCGGTCACCATTTTATCAACAGTATTAGGCCATAATGAATTTCAGGGTGTGGTGGGGAGTATTCCTTCAATTGCGCCGACCTTGTTGCAGATGGATTTTCAGGGATTGTTTAATGCCTCAATGATTGGCGTAATCTTTGTCTTCTTTTTGGTCGATTTATTTGACAGCACCGGAACATTGGTTGGTGTATCACAACGCGCAGGTTTATTAAAAGATGGCAAATTACCACGCTTAAAACGTGCATTGATGGCTGATTCTACAGCAATTATTGCCGGTGCGGCATTGGGTACTTCATCGACTACACCTTATATCGAATCGGCTTCCGGGGTTGCGGCAGGTGGTCGTACTGGTTTAACTGCGGTGGTGGTGGCAGTCCTGTTTATTTTGGCATTATTCTTGTTTCCACTAGCACAAAGTGTTCCTGCTTTTGCCACTGCACCGGCCTTGCTATATGTTGGTGTACTGATGATTCATGGCGTAACAGGCATTGACTGGGATGACATTACCGAAGCGGTTCCTGCTTTTTTAACCATGATCTTTATGCCATTTACCTATTCGATTGCAGATGGTATTGCCTTGGGCTTTATCAGTTATGCGCTGATCAAATTATTGACAGGTAAAGCAGCAACGGTTCCGTATATGGTCTGGATCATTGCCGGATTATGGGCATTTAAATTTGCAGTATTTGGTGGGTAGATTCCACAACTAAATTTCACAATCATTTTTGATGTTTGGGTGTGGCCTAAAAACTGCACCTTTTTTGTTTTGGAGGAGAGCATTATGCAACATCAGCAACTCATTGCCGCATTGCCGAAAACGGAATTGCATGTGCATATTGAGGGCACATTTGAACCTGAACTTATGTTCGCCATTGCCCAGCGTAATCAGGTGCAATTACCTTATGCATCGGTGGAAGAGCTAAAACAGGCGTATAACTTTCACAATTTACAATCCTTTTTGGATTTGTATTATGCGGGCGCCAATGTATTGCTCAAGGAACAGGATTTTTATGATTTGACCTGGGCTTATCTGGAAAAATGTCAGCAAGACCATGTGGTGCATACCGAAATCTTTTTTGATCCACAAACCCATACCGATCGTGGCGTTGCCTTTGCTACCGTATTTAACGGCATTTATCGGGCATGTCAGGATGCAGAACAAAAACTTGGCATTAGCGCGTATCTAATCATGAGTTTTCTGCGCCATTTAAGTGAAGAGGCTGCATTTGAAACGCTTGAACAAGCGCAGCCATTTAAGGATAAAATTATTGCTGTAGGACTGGATTCCAGTGAAGTTGGCCATCCACCCAGTAAATTTGAACGGGTTTTTGCCGAAGCCAAAAAACAGGGTTATCTGATTGTGGCGCATGCCGGGGAAGAAGGGCCACCTGATTATGTATGGCAAGCACTGGATCTATTGCATGTGAACCGGATTGATCATGGTGTGCGTTCGGAAGAAGATCCGCAACTGGTACAACGACTGTTTGAGGAAAAAATGCCACTCACGGTGTGTCCTTTAAGCAATCTAAAACTTTGCGTGGTCGATGATATGGCAAAGCATAATATCAAACGCTTATTGCACAAAGGGTTAAGAGTTACCGTGAATTCTGATGATCCGGCGTATTTTGGCGGTTATATGAATGATAACTTCATTGCCATTACGCAAGCACTGGATTTATCTACACAGGATCTGAAACAATTGGCGATCAATTCCTTTGAAGCCAGTTTTTTACCAGATGCACAAAAAATGGTTTGGATTAACAAAATTCAAGCGTTATAGCTCATCAAAGCCTTGTATAGTATGTATGTTTGCTTCATGCAATACGACAAAATGGACAATGAAATAGGTTAATTATGAAAAAATTTTTATTAGCAGCAGTATGTGCTGCGGTAGCATTAACTGGATGTGCCACCCCGACAACTGGAACGACAGCAAATAGTAATAGCACCGTAGGTACAGCAGCAGCGATTGGTGGCAATGTATTAAAAATGGCAGTGGACAATCAATGTCGTACCGAGTTGAATGCCAATAATGCTTTTCGTGCGATTGCATTAACCATGTCTGCCGAACAACAAAGTGCACTTGAAACCAAAGTCTGCGGTTGCGTCAGTGAAAAAGCATTGCAAAATGTCTCTGCGGTAGAATTGGCGCAGGCTGCTGTTGATGCCAATGCCCGTACACAAATTGTTGCCAATACTGTGGCAAAAACCTTAACAGCTTGCTATTCAGAATTTGTCGGTAAATAACTTATCGTTCAATAATAGGCAACTGTGATCAAAGAAGCGGTCTATGGATCGCTTTTTTATTATGATTTAAAAATTTGTAATGGAGAAGGTCTAAAATGTTAATTGCAGGTGTAGATGAAGCTGGGCGTGGTCCGCTAATTGGTTCGGTGGTGACTGCTGCGGTGATTTTAGACCCGAATAATCCGATTGAAGGATTAAATGATTCCAAGAAATTAAGCGCAAAAAAACGGGAAAAATTATTTCTGGAAATTCAGGAAAAAGCGCTGGCATGGTCAATTGCCGAAGCCACCCATGAAGAAATTGACAGCATAAATATCCTGCAAGCCACCATGTTGGCGATGAAGCGGGCAGTGGAAGCTTTAAAGATTACGCCAGATCTGGTACGCATTGATGGTAATCGTTGTCCAGATTTATCATTGAATTGTGAAGCAGTGATCGGTGGCGATGCCTTACACGCCGAAATCAGTGCGGCCAGTATTCTGGCAAAAGTCACCCGTGATCGTCAGATGCAGGCGCTGGATCAACTTTATCCAGATTATGGCTTTGCCAGACATAACGGTTATCCGACCAAAGCCCATCTGGACGCAATCCAGCAACATGGTGTCTTAATCCAGCATCGTCGTAGTTATAAACCGGTACGCTTAATACTGGAGCAGCTTGAAACGCTTAAGGTTGAATCGGCTTAAAATCTTTAATCACTTGAATAAAAGTTCGACCCGGTTGTGATTCGATGTGCATATTTGCCTGAATTTTTGCTAATCGAATCTGCATGCTACGAATACCGACACTGATTCCGGATTCAAGTACAGAATCCACATCAAAACCAATACCATTATCTTCAATCTCGAAAACAAGCTGGGTGGGAAGCCTGTAATAGAGATGAACATTCACCTGTGTTGCCTGACTATGTTTAAGGATATTGGTTAATGATTCTTCAATTACACGTAATACAGTTAAACATTCCAGTGCTGTAGGCTTGCTTTGCCAGACTGTCGGAAATGACCACGAGGACTGAATATCCAGTTCATCAAAAATCTGGATAAAACGGTAGCGGACAGGCGCACCCCATATTATCGGTGTTTCGGGAACTTTGGCACCCAAACTGGAACCGCTATCAATGATTTGTCTTAAATCATCACGTAATAGTTTTAACATGGATAAAAATTGTGGATTAGTGAGATTGTCCTTGCTTTGATCAACAATTGCCATGGAGCGTACCAACGAGCCGCCCAGTCCATCATGTAGATCATGCGCTAGGTTCATTCGTTCCTGCAATCTGGTGTTTTCTAAGGCCAGTTTATGCTGAATATTTAACGAAGTGGTTAATTCCTCTTTAGCCTGTAAGACATTTTCTTTTAAAGCTTTGTTGAAACCCTCGATACGTTTAACATTTTTGGCCAGACGCATAGCCAGAATAATGGCAATGAGAAGTGTGGTTAAAGGTGCTGTATAGGCAATGATTGGAAAACTATTAATCACTCGGAGCAGATATAAAATATCATGTGTCATCAGGGCAACATATATAATAAAAACGCCCGCTAACAGGTAGGCTTCTAGTTGTCTGGAACGCCATGCAATAAAAGGATAGCTGATAAAGTGAACGATAGAGATCAACATTGCCACGATAAAGGTAATCACTAAAAAAGTATTGAGGATTGCAATGTGATCAGGTAGAAAAATTGCTAACAGGACGATGCTAAGTAATAGGACAATTAAACCTCGTTCCAAATGTGCAAAACGTCGTTGTGCCAGTCGCCAAGCATAAAAACATGCAAATACACTATACGCCGTGATAGCGACAATATTGATGCGTGCCATTTGTAAGGTGTCCAGCCCAAAAGGTGGCTTAAGAGCCACCACATTGTAAATAATGAGAACCCATGCCAGTGAATTGAGGGCAAACCAGCCAAATACATGTTCCTTACGCTGAAATAACCAGACCAGTAAAGCAATTACGCCCAGTGTCAGGGAAAAAATCAGGTTAAAAAACATCAAGACGCGTTGTTCACGCCAGAAATTCTGATATCGTGGCATGACTTGACTAGCATCACCCAAAACGACCTGACCAAGACCTGAGGTCTGCGTAGCCACTGCCACAACCCGAATCCAGATGATATTTTCACCTTGTTTCAGTGCAGATGCAGGAATATTCCAGTAACGGGGCATATTCCAGCTACGTGATAAAGGTTCGACTAATGATTGATCCTGCCAAAGTAGATCATCATTAATATAGACTTGACCTGCCATATTGATATGGCTAATCACCAGTGTTACCGGATTTTTCTGAGTGATCGGGCAATGATAATCCCAGCGGATTCTATACCAGACACTACCTGAATAGAGTTTCCAGTGATCATCAATAAAATCGGGAAGTTGTTTTATCGTCTGCCAGCCCTGTAACGGGCGTTGTGTGCCATCACCTATTGCTTGTGCAACAGCGATATGCTGAATATTTGTCGTACATACGGATGGCTGGGCTGCGTAAGCTGTAGATGCGATCAAACATAAAATACAAGATACAATTAAGGTAATATGCCTAAAGAGCGGGCAGTATTGATGGCTTTTGCGCGACTCGACACAGACAGCTTGCGATAAATATGTTTGATATGGCATTCGACAGTATATCTTGAAAGGTGAATAAATTCGGCAATTTCCTTATTGCTCATACCCTTGGCGACCAGTTCTAAAATCTCATGTTCACGATGTGAAAGCAAACCTTTTTCCGCGATATTTTCAGTTGAACGGGGTGCATTTGACGAGGGTGAAATCAGTTTGCTTAAAATTTGCTGGGCGATAAAGGGATCAATCGGTGCACCACCACGTAAAATACTGCGGATAGACATGGATACTTCCAGATCATCACGTTCCTTGAGGACATATCCGGTTGCGCCCGCCTGAATCGCACCCAAAATGGCATCTTGTGTACTCCATGCCGAAATCACCAGAATCGGACAAGACGGATCCAAATGCCGTAATGCTTCAATAAAGGTTTTACCATTGCCATCGGGTAACCCCAAATCCACCAGTGCAAAAGAAACCGGTTGCTGTTTTAATGTATCCAGAGCTGCTTGCAGGGTCTGGACAAAAATAAGCATATCCTGTTGATAACCCAGATTGAGTAACAAGTCCTTTAAACGCTGTTGTATAGCGGCATCATCTTCAACAATAAGTACCGGAATAGGTAAAGTAAGTTCCTGACTGGACACCATGTACTGCCTTGTGATCTGGGTGGTCTTTTATAGCATAGAAAATAGTGATTGATTGTGCTATCCCTGAAATTGGGTATTTTCAAGTAGCAATAAAATGTTTTGAAAAATTATAAAATGAATAATATACACAATCATTTTCTCAAGTTTGGTTTTTAAAATGTACTTGTCTGAAAATTCAATACCTTTGTTGTTATTGAGTAGTGACTATATGTCGTGTGCTGCAATAATTGTGTATTTTTGTTTGCATATATCTGGATTTTTATTAGAGATTTAGTTGGTGTTTAGAGTGTTGCTATAATAAATTTTTGTGATATTGAAAGAATACCAGATAAATTACCATCAATAAGTATTATAAAAAGGATTTAAAATTTATGTCTTTTAATTTGAGATTAAATTTTATACATACAAAAAATTTAACTTAGTTTGAACTTTAATAGCACTTATGACAAATAACATTTTTCTAAGTTTGTTAAATAATTATTGTTATGTTGATTTTTTGTGATACATATCGCATATATTTAAATTATTATCAATTAATTTATTGTTATAAAAAGAAAAAATACCAAATTTTAGTGATATAAAACATATGTATTATATTGTTTAATACATAGTATCTTTATCCAGCCTTAAATGCAAATTATATCTTGAATGGAATCAGGATACTCATATTTATGATAAATGATGAGATGTTGAGATTTAAGATATTTATTAATGTATATCATGGGGGAATGTGATGATGATAACTTTTATTTTAGAAGTATTGTTTTGGATTTTAGTTTTAATTTCAATTTTATTTTTTATTGTTGCGATTATATATATGGATGTATTATTTTTATTGATTGCTTTATTGATGACGATTCTTAGTATATTGTTTGCCATAGAGTTTAAGGTGAAGCTTTATTATTATTTTTTTAGGAAAGATTAGATTAAGGAGGTAGAAGTCTGTGTCGAAAAAATAAAATAGTCTGATATTATCGAGTATGTCATTATTTTTATTTTATGAGATAATATTCTACAAAATATATATGTTGATTATGATCAGATGTTTGTTTTATATGTCTATGGTATGACGCAATAATTCTAGGTTTGAAACTTAAATATGATGGTATTTTTAAGTTTTTTCTTTTTATAATTTTATTTAAGCTATTGAATTATAATTAAATTAATATTAAAAAATGCTTTATTTTGATTATTCATTGACTTCTATTATTTTTTAATTATCCGTATTAAGAGTAACAAAGCACTTAGATTTGAATTTTGCAGGGGACAGTGAATCCATACGCCTAATAAACGAATAAAATCACAGACTAGACGTAGTTTAAATTGTTGAAAATACCCAATTTCAGTGATAGGCAGCGTACAAAAAAACACCTTTAATTAACCTATTTTCTATACAAAACATACATAGGTTAAACAAATGAATCACATTTTTAAAAAAATATGGAATAAATCACTGGGACGTATGGTGGTGGTTTCGGAAAATGCAAAAAGTGCAGGGAAGACGGATAATACGACGGGTACGACCACAAATTTGGAAGCACTAACATCACATCCAGTTACATTGAGAGTATTTGGTTTACAAACAATCGTACTCAGCATTACCATAATTACGGGCGGCAATGTTTGGGCAGAGGTCTGTGATGCAGATGGCAGTGCTGGGACAGGGGGAAGTACAGCGATAGGTTCTAATGCATTTGCATGTGGTAATGGTAATGTAGCTTCGGGAATAGGGAGTACAGCAGTTGGAAGTGGTAAAAAAGCACATTCTGTTGAATCTTATAGCGCAATCACAAGCACATTATCGTTTGGTGATTTTGTAGTAATAACAAATCAGCCAGCTGGTAGTCCAGTATGGGCAGGGGATGGTAGCCTTACAGCTGAAATGATTGTTTCAATTAATGGGCAAACAAATTTAAGCGATGCTGCCAAACAGGCATTTATAAATTATGCAACAGGTACTTGGAGTGCGAAAGGCAATCAAGCGAGCCATATTGCAAGTAGTGCTTTGGGTGTAATCAATAAGGCTTCTGGGCTGGCAAGTAGCGCAGTTGGATTTAATAATACTGCATCAGGGGATGCAAGTGCTGCATATGGCGCCAGTAATCAAGCCACAGCACAATATAGTAGTGTTTTTGGTAGTTACAGCTTAGCAACTGCTGAAAAAGCCACAGCTCTTGGCTACGATTCTTTAGCAGATGAAGCCAATACCATTTCAGTCGGTCAATCTGGTGCAGAAAAACGGATTACTAATGTCGCTAATGCGGTCAAGGGTACGGATGCAGTCAATTTACGCACAGCACAAAGTTTACTTGCAGGTGGCGGTATAACAGGTGCGGTATTGTACGACACAGCAACGAGTGAACAAATTACCTTGGCAGGTGGAACAGGTGGCACAAAGATTACCAATCTTAAAAATGCAACCTTATCTGATATTTCAACCGATGCGGTGACAGGTCAGCAATTATTTGCCACCAATGAAGCCGTTGCGTTAAAAGCAGATCAAACCGCAGTTGATGCAGGTCTAGCGTTAAAAGCATCAAAAACAGAACTGACTGATGGTTTGGCAACTAAAGCCAGTCAGTCGGACTTAAGTACAGGACTTGCCACGACTTTAACCAGTGCCAAAGATTACGCTGATACAGGGTTAGCCTTAAAAGCCGATCAAAGTGCATTAACTACAGGTCTAGCGAATACGCTCAATGATGCTAAGGGCTATACCGATCAAACCGCAGCCACGACGTTAACGGATGCCAAAGATTACGCTGATACGGGATTAGCCTTAAAAGCCGATCAAAGTGCATTAACTACAGGTCTAGCGAATACGCTCAATGATGCTAAGGGCTATACCGATCAAACCGCAGCCACGACGTTAACGGATGCCAAAGATTACGCTGATACGGGATTAGCCTTAAAAGCCGATCAAAGTGCATTAACTACAGGTCTAACGAATACGCTCAACGATGCTAAGGGCTATACCGATCAAACCGCAGCCACGACGTTAACGGATGCCAAAGATTACGCTGATACGGGATTAGCCTTAAAAGCTGATCAAAGTGCATTAACCACAGGTCTAGCGAATACGCTCAACGATGCTAAGGGTTATACCGATCAAACCGCAGCCACGACTTTAACGGATGCCAAAGATTACGCTGATACGGGATTAGCCTTAAAAGCTGATCAAAGTGCATTAACCACAGGTCTAGCGAATACGCTCAACGATGCTAAGGGTTATACCGATCAAACCGCAGCCACGACTTTAACGGATGCCAAAGATTACGCTGATACGGGATTAGCCTTAAAAGCCGATCAAAGTGCATTAACCACAGGTCTAGCGAATACGCTCAACGATGCTAAGGGTTATACCGATCAAACCGCAGCCACGACTTTAACGGATGCCAAAGATTACGCTGATACGGGATTAGCCTTAAAAGCCGATCAAAGTGCATTAACTACAGGTCTAACGAATACGCTCAATGATGCTAAGGGCTATACCGATCAAACCGCAGCCACGACATTAACCAGTGCCAAAGATTACGCTGATACAGGATTAGCCTTAAAAGCCGATCAAAGTGCATTAACTACAGGTCTAACGAACACGCTCAATGATGCTAAGGGCTATACCGATCAAACCGCAGCCACGACGTTAACGGATGCCAAAGATTACGCTGATACAGGGTTAGCCTTAAAAGCCGACCAAAGTGCATTAACCACAGGTCTAACGAACACGCTCAATGATGCTAAGGGCTATACCGATCAACAAACGGCCAATATGGTAGTATATGATTCGGCAAGTAAAGACACGATTACATTACAAGGTGGTATAGCAGGAACAAAAATTACCAATCTTCAAAATGCAACCTTATCCGATACTTCAACTGATGCAGTGACAGGTCAGCAGTTAAATGCAACGAATACGCGAGTTGGTCAAACAGAAACAGGTTTAACCGCTGCCAATACTGAAATCGGGAAACTGGATGGACGGGTTGATCAAACTGAAAGTGATATTGGTATATTGCAAACTGATTTAGGCACAGTACAAGGTGACATCAGTGCTTTGGACACTCGAGTTGGAACGACAGAAACAAACATCACTGATTTACGTACCGACTTAACGACCACACAGAGTGATGTAACCGATTTACGTACCGACTTAACGACCACACAGAGTGATGTAACCGATTTACGTACCGACTTAACAACCACACAGGGTGATGTCACTGACCTTCGTACCGATTTAACCACGACACAAGGTGATGTCACGGCATTAGATGGACGGGTTGATCAAACCGAAAGTGATATTGGTACATTGCAAACTGATTTAGGTGCAGTACAAGGTGATATCAGTGCTCTGGACACTCGAGTTGGAACAACAGAAACAAACATCACGGATTTACGTACCCATTTAACCACGACACAAGGTGATGTCACGGCATTAGATGGACGGGTTGATCAAACTGAAAGTGATATTGGTACATTGCAAACTGATTTAGGTGCAGTACAAGGTGATATCAGTGCTCTGGACACTCGAGTTGGAACAACAGAAACAAACATCACGGATTTACGTACCGACTTAACGACCACACAGAGTGATGTCACTGACCTTCGTACCGATTTAACCACGACACAAGGTGATGTCACAACATTAGATGGACGGGTTGATCAAACTGAAAGTGATATTGGTACATTGCAAACTGATTTAGGTGCAGCGCAAACAGATATTACTGATCTGCAAACGGATTTTACGACGACACAAGGCGATGTAACGGATCTGCGTACAGACCTGACCACCACGCAAGACGATGTCACCGCATTGGATACTCGAGTTGGAACGACAGAAACAAACATCACGGATTTACGTACCGACTTAACGACTACACAAGGCGATGTAACCGATTTACGTACCGATTTAACCATGACACAAGGTGATGTCATGGCATTAGATGGACGAGTTGATCAAACTGAAAGTGATATTGGTACATTGCAAACTGATTTAGGCACAGTACAAGGTGACATCAGTGCTTTGGACACTCGAGTTGGAACGACAGAAACAAACATCACGGATTTACGTACTGATCTAACATCAACTCAAAGTGATGTTACCGCCTTAGATAGCCGTATTGGTGTAGCAGAAACCACTATCACTTCAGCTGCAACTACATTTACCAGTGTATTGGGCGGAGGTGCTGCATTTAATAATGGCGTATTTACTGCCCCAACTTACACCATTCAAAGTTCAAACTATAGCGATGTTGGGAGTGCTTTTGCAGCGGTGGATAGCAAACTTACCGATCTGGACACCCGTTTAACCACAGTACAAAATAATGGTACAGGGGCAAATGGTAAAAGTGCCTATGAAGTTGCACAATCTAATGGCTATACCGGTTCGGAAACAGATTGGTTGGCTTCCCTAAAAGGCGATAAGGGTGATCAAGGCGACAAGGGAGATAAAGGAGATACCGGATTGACAGGTGCAACTGGTGACAAGGGAGATAAAGGTGATATCGGCTTGACAGGTGCAACTGGTGACAAAGGTGATCAGGGCATAGCAGGTGTTGATGGTAAAGATGGCTTAAACGGTCTGGATGGCAAAGACGGATTAGACGGATTAAATGGTCTTGATGGTGCCAAAGGCGATAAGGGAGATAAAGGTGATATCGGCTTGACAGGTGCAACCGGAGAAAAAGGCGATCAGGGCATAGCAGGTGTTGATGGTAAAGATGGCTTAAACGGTCTGGATGGTAAAGACGGGTTAGACGGTTTAAATGGTCTTGATGGTACCAAAGGCGATAAGGGAGATAAAGGCGATACCGGCTTGACAGGTGCAACTGGATCGCAAGGGGAACAAGGTTTACAGGGAGAAAAAGGCGATCAGGGGGAACGTGGTTTAAGTGCTTTTGAAATCGCAGTTGAAAATGGCTTTAGCGGATCAGAACAGGACTGGTTATCTGCACAAACCAATCCATATATTGATATTGGTACATCAAATGGTAATGCAGGTTCTTCTGCGCAAGCGACCGGAACAGGTTCTATTGCTATTGGTGAAGGTGCGCTAGCCAGTGGTGATCAATCTACTGCGATTGGTGAGGGTACACAAGTTTCAGGTGATCAATCTACTGCGGTCGGTAAAGGCAATCAAGTGTCAGGTGATCGTTCAGGTGCATTTGGTGATCCTAATACTGTAACTGGCAATGGCAGCTATGCAGTCGGTAATGACAATACGGTTACTGGTGATGGAACTTTTGTGCTGGGTAATAATGTAGAGACCGAAGCCAAAAATGCAGTAGTACTCGGTAATAATTCCACCAATGATCGAGATAATACGGTTTCCGTTGGTTCGGCTAGCAACTTACGACAAATCACACATGTTGCTGCGGGTACAGAAGATACCGATGCAGTGAATGTGGCCCAGCTTAATACCGCAAGTGCCACAACATTATCTAATGCTAATGCTTATACAGACACCAAGTTTGCCAGTCTGGAAAGTAGTTTTAAAGATTATCGTCTGGAAACAGAGCAACGTTTTAAACAGGTCGATGAGCGTTTTGACCGTCAGGGTGCGATGAGTGCTGCAATGATGAATATGGCAGTGAGTACAGCAGGTTTACGTGGTCAAAATCGTATTGGTGTTGGTGCCGGTTTTCAGGGGCAGGAACAGGCTGTAGCGGTGGGTTATCAACGCTTGGTAAATGAAAATACCAGTTTAAGTTTAAGTGGTGCATTGACCAAGGAGGAAGGTTCGGCAGGTGTGGGGGTCGGCTTTAGCTGGTAAGGAATTATCTGTTTGAATCATTCGGCCGTTGCACATGCAGCGGCTTTTTAATGTAAGAGTAAATTTTCTATAACCGATTTAAACAGCCGACCAAATCCAGCAAGCGATTGGCATAACCCCATTCATTATCATACCAGGCAAAGACTTTGGCCTGTCTACCAGCGGTCATGGTTTGCAGGCTATCAACAATGAGGGAGTAGGGAGAATGATTAAAATCACTGGACACCAGCGGTTGATCGGTCATTGCCATAATATTGGCATATTGTCCACGAATGGCCTGTGCAAAACTCTGGTTAATCTCTGCAATGCAATGTGCTTCGGGCATGACGATGGTCAAATCAATGGCAGCAACATTCAATGTGGGTACACGAATAGAATATCCCTCAATTCTATCCTGCATATGTGGCATAACGCGTTTTAATGCACCTAATGCGCTGGACGTGGTAGGAATAATATTATGTCCGGAAGCACGGGCACGGCGTAAATCCCGATGTACGTGATCCAGCACCGCCTGATCGGTGGTAACAGCATGGATTTCAGTCATCATGGCACTTTCAATACCAAAGGCATCATCCAGAATTTTCACCATCGGCACCAGTGCCTGTGTGGTACAGGATACGCTGGAAATTACCTGATCGGTTAATTTTAAATCCTGATGATTAACACCGTAAACAATTGCTGCATCCACGCTATCAAACGGCGCTGCACCGATAATAACCCGCTTTGCACCGGCCACAAGGTGTTGACTGGCGGCTTCACGCGAACGGAAGAATCCGCTACATTCCAGTGCAACATCTATATCCAGTTGTTGCCAAGGTAAATCCTGCGGTCTGGCCTGTTGAAACACCTGAATTTTAAGTTGTGAACCCAAAGCATTCACGACTAAAAAATTTTCCTGACCGTGTTGCGAATCCTGCTGTAAGATTTCAACCGTACCGGCAAAACGTCCATGGGTAGTATCAAAGCGTAATAGATGAGCCAGTGTTTCAATATCGGCAATATCATTGATGGCAATAATCTGTTGTTGTAATTGTTGCCTAGGCGTTTCAAACCATGCACGTAATACGTTGCGTCCAATCCGACCAAATCCGTTAATCGCAACACGTTGCATGATTGACCTCAAAATTATTCAGCGATACATCAGTTGCGCATGTTAAAGCAAGTGCCATGAAAAGGAAAATATTTTGCCGAATAATTTAATTTGCTTAAATCTGTAAAAACATTGGTCTAAGGGTAAAACTTCGCTATAATTTGTCGCCTTAATCTTAAAGCCAATGATTCAAGCTGGTGCATTAACGATGTGCATTGGATCATACGCCACTAATATTTGTATGGAGTGACTTGTTGTGAGTACACGTTTTATGACGTCCGCTGAAATTCGTGAAGCCTTTTTGCATTTCTTTGAAACCAAAGGTCATACACGTGTCGCGTCGAGTTCACTCGTACCTGCTAATGACCCCACCTTGTTGTTTACCAATGCCGGTATGAATCAGTTTAAAGACTGCTTTTTGGGTCTGGAAAAACGTGATTATACCCGTGCCACCAGCTCACAAAAATGTGTCCGCGCAGGTGGTAAGCATAACGATCTGGATAATGTCGGTTATACCGCACGTCATCATACTTTCTTTGAAATGTTGGGTAACTTCTCGTTTGGTGATTACTTCAAACGTGAAGCGATTACCTATGCCTGGGAATTTCTGACCTCTGAGCAATGGCTGGGTCTGGACAAAGACAAGCTTTATGCCACGGTTTATCACACTGACGATGAAGCTTTTGAGATCTGGAATAAAGAAGTTGGTCTGGCAGCCGAACGTATTATTCGCATTGGTGATAAAGGCGAAAAATATTCATCTGATAATTTCTGGGCGATGGGTGATACTGGGCCTTGTGGTCCATGTTCGGAAATTTTTTATGATCATGGGGATCATATCTGGGGTGGTTTACCGGGTACACCGGAAGAAGATGGCGACCGTTATATTGAAATCTGGAATAACGTCTTTATGCAGTTTAACCGTACTGCCGATGGTGTATTACACGCGTTGCCAGCACCTTCGGTTGATACCGGTATGGGACTTGAGCGTATTTCCGCTGTGTTACAGCATGTCAATTCCAACTATGACATCGATTTATTCCAGCACCTGTTAAAAGCTGCTGCCGAGATTGTGGGTATCCAAGATGAAGGTCAGCCTTCGTTACGTGTACTGGCCGATCATGCCCGTTCTTGCTGTTTCCTGATTGCCGATGGTGTCAATCCTTCTAATGAAGGTCGTGGCTATGTCTTGCGCCGTATTATTCGCCGAGCAGTACGTCATGGTAATAAACTCGGTGCAAGTGGTACATTCTTCTATAAAATGTTGCAACCATTGATTGACGTGATGGGTCAGGCTTATCCTGAACTTGCTGCCAATCAAGATCGTATTGCAGCGACGTTGATTAAGGAAGAAGAACAATTTGCCAAAACCCTAGAGCAAGGTCTGAAATTGCTGGAAGGGGAATTGGCACAGTTAAAAAGTAAAGTGATTCCGGGTGAAGTAGTCTTTAAACTCTATGATACTTATGGTTTCCCGACCGATTTAACCGCAGATATTGCCCGTGAACGTGATTTAAGTATTGATGAAGTTGGTTTTGAGCGTGAAATGGCAGCCCAACGTCAACGTGCTCGTGATGCCGGCAAATTCAATGTAGATTATAACAGTATTGTTAAAGTTGAAGGTGCAACCCAGTTCGATGGTTATGATGCCACACAGGGTCAGGGACAAATTGTTGCCATTTACAAAGATGGCGAGCAAGTGGATGAAGTCTCAGAAGGTGATGAAGCCTTAATCATTTTAAGCCAAACGCCATTTTATGCGGAGAGTGGCGGTCAAATTGGTGATACCGGCCTATTTAAAAATGATACCGGGATTTTTGAGATTCAGGATACCAAAAAATCAGGCAGTGCCTTTGTTCATCAAGGTGTTGTGACCATGGGTAATCTGAAAGTTACTCAACCGGTTGAAGCCATTGTCAAGGCCGATTTGCGTGCAGCAATTTCCCGTAACCACTCGGCAACACATTTATTGCATGCAGCATTACGTCAAATTCTAGGTACACATGTACAGCAAAAAGGTTCACTGGTCGCTTCTGATTTGTTACGTTTTGACTTTGCCAATGATCAGCCTGTGACGTTTGAGCAATTACAGCAAATCGAACGGCTGGTTAACCGTGAAGTGATTGCCAATAGTCCGGTACAAACTGAAATTCTGGATATCGAAGCTGCCAAAACCAAAGGTGCCATGATGCTGTTTGGTGAAAAATATGGCGAAACAGTACGTGTACTGACCATGGGTACAGTAAGCAATGAGATTCCGTTCTCGATTGAGCTGTGTGGTGGTATTCATGTCAAACGTACGGGTGATATCGGTTTATTTAAAATTATTTCCGAAGGTGGTGTTGCTGCTGGTATCCGTCGTATCGAAGCTGTGACTGGTACTAAAGCTGTTGATGTGATCCAGAAAGCGGATGCAACAATTAACAGTATTAATGTGATCTTAAAAGCACAAAAAGAGCAAACGCTGGAAAAAGTACAGGCAACAGCGGAACATGCGACGCAACTGCAAAAACAGCTTGAGCAACTGAATCAAAAACTGGCCAATTTCCAAGCCAGTGAATTGCTTGGTCAAGTACAAGAGATTGCAGGTCGTCGTACTCTGATTGCACAAGTGCAGGCAGATGCAAAATCATTGCGTCATTTACATGACAGTGTCAAATCCAAACTGGATAATGCAGTGATTGTGCTGGCAGGTGTGGATGCCGATAAAGTGAGCTTAATTGCTTCGGTGGCGAAAGAGCATCAGGCTGTGGTGAAGGCAGGCGATATCATCAAACATTTGGCTGCCGAACTTGGCGGTAAAGGTGGTGGTAAACCTGATCTGGCACAAGGTGGCGCACCACTTAACGGGAAGTTAGACGCAGTAATGACAAGCCTGACAGAATGGCTTGCAAAATAATCGACTTCATTTTTGTGTAACTGATGCAAAACAGATTTGCATGATGGCTAATATGGAACAACTATGGCATTAATCGTTCAGAAATACGGTGGAACTTCAATGGGTACACCCGAGCGCATTTTAAATGTGGCTCGTCGTGTCAAACGCTGGCATGATCACGGACATCAGGTGATTGTGGTGGTGTCTGCAATGAGTGGTGAAACCAACCGCTTACTTGCCCTTGCCAAGGCAATTACCGAAACCCCAGATCCACGCGAGCTTGATCAAATGGTTTCTACGGGCGAACAAGTAACGATTGCAATGCTGGCAATGGCACTTAATTCGATTGGTGTAGAAGCAAAGTCACTGACAGGTCGTCAGGTGGGTATTCATACCGACATGGCATTTACCAAGGCACGTATTGAAGCAATCGACACCGATGCCATGACGCAGGATTTAGATGCAGGTCGTGTGCTGGTTGTAGCGGGTTTCCAAGGCGTTGATGATCAGGGGAATACCACGACACTGGGCCGTGGTGGTTCAGATACCACTGGTGTTGCACTTGCTGCTGCGCTCAAAGCCGATGAATGCCAGATTTATACCGATGTCGATGGTGTCTATACCACAGACCCACGTGTTGCGCCAAAAGCCAAAAAAGTAGATCGTATTTCGTTTGAAGAAATGCTGGAAATGGCATCCCTGGGTTCAAAAGTACTACAAATTCGTTCGGTTGAATTTGCAGGTAAATATCAGGTACCTTTACGGGTCTTATCCAGTTTTGATAATGACGATGATGGTGCATTTGACGAAACATTTAAACAAACAGTGGGTACACTGATCACGACTGAAGCGGAAGACACTATGGAACAACCAATTATCTCAGGTATTGCATTTAACCGTGACGAAGCCAAATTAACGATTCTGGGTGTACCTGATGAACCGGGTATTGCCTCTAAGATTTTAGTACCCATTGGCGCGGCAAATGTTGAAGTGGATATGATTATCCAGAATGTTGAAGAAGATGGTACCACCGATTTTACCTTCACTGTAAATCGTGGTGACATTGCCAAAGCCAAAAAAATTCTGGAAGAAACCGCAGCAAAAATCGGTGCACGTGAAGTTGCAACCCGTGATGATATTGTCAAAGTATCTATCGTGGGTGTGGGTATGCGTTCACATGCAGGTGTGGCCAGCAAAATGTTTACTGCACTGGCAGATGAAGGCATTAATATCCTGATGATCTCGACTTCAGAAATCAAAATCTCTGTTTTGATCGAAGAAAATTATCTGGAACTTGCTGTTCGTTCATTGCATACAGCCTTTGGTTTAGACCGTGAACATGGTGAAAGTAGCGCGCGTGCTTAAAAAATAGGCATTTGTGATACATAAATTTGCAATTTATTTGACCTTTGCCTGACAAGCAGCCACTATCTTTATATAGTGGCTCTGTTATATTTGTCAGACAGAACTGTTTACAAACACATTTAAGCGGTTGTGCAAAAGAAGTTTAATGATGTTTTGTAAATAATTTGCCGTTCAACAGCGAATGAAGCACATTTAGCAAGGAGGCAGTATGCTAATTTTGACTCGTCGTGTTGGTGAAACTCTTATGATCGGTGATCAGGTGAGCGTAACCGTATTAGGCGTTAAAGGTAATCAAGTCCGTATTGGTGTAAACGCACCAAAGGAAGTATCTGTTCATCGTGAAGAAATCTATCAACGGATTCAACACGAACGTGCTATGCATGAACATTTACAACATCTTGATGATGATTATACGCCGAATTTTAATGACGACGATTACTCCCATTTTAACAATCGTTAAAATACGTTCATTCTTCCATTATAGACTTGGTTTATTTTGGATCTAAAAACGAGCTATTTCTATAGCTCGTTTTTTATTGGTCAAAATTAGAGAATAATAAGATACGGTGATCGTAATAAGCCTGTTATTTTCAAATTAATGTATCTATTCATAGATGACATACACTATCAAATCATGCTCATTTGAACAGTGATTGTGCGTTATATCTGCCTCGCGATATTTTTAGGTGCAATAATTGCTTATTATGATGAATAGTGAAAAATGATTTAAAAATGAGTGTTGTATGAGCAATGGCTTGGCAGTAAAGCAACAAGATGCACAACAATGGTTTGCACGGCTAGAGCTAGGGTTTATTTACCGTGATCAACGTACCATTATGGTGCATAGAAAACATTATGGTCCTATTCGGGTGCAAAAAATGTTGTGGCCGGAGAAAACCGGCGTTTGTCATGCAATTTTGGTGCATCCACCTGCCGGAATTGCTGGCGGTGATCATCTAACTTTTGAGATACAAGCTAGCCAACATGCGCATGCAGTGGTTACCACACCCGGTGCAGGGAAATGGTATCGCAGCAATGCCAAAGCAGCCCACCAGCATATTTATTTAACGGTAAAAGACGATGCCATTTTGGAATGGCTGCCACAGGAAAGCATGTTATTTGATGGTGCCAATGCGCATTCTGAAACCATCGTTCATCTGGAACAAAAGGCCAGTTTTATTGGCTGGGATATGCTGGTTATCGGGCGTCAGGCCAGAGCGGAAACCTTTGCACAAGGTGCTTATCATAATCATTTTAAATTGTTGAGAAATGACAAGTTACTGGTATCGGATGTATTAAATTTTACGGGTAACGACCGCTTTTTAAACTCGTGTCTGGGCATGAATGGCAAAGCCGTGATGGGCAGTTTATGGGCCGTGGCACCGGAACAGTTTCGTGCCAGTATTGATCTAGAACAGCAGCTGGAGTTAGTTCGCGAATTGTTAATGCGTATGGATTTACCAGTACGCATCACCTTGCTGGATGATGTGTTGTGTGCCCGATTTCTGGGTGATGATGCTAGACAATGCCATGATGCCTTTGCAGCAATTCGTGCCCGTTTAAGAAATTACTGGTATGGACTGGAGGAGGAGTTTCCGCGAATCTGGCGCACATAATGCCAAATCGTATATTTTCAAAACAGATAAAAAATATATGCTATGTTTGAGCATATATTTTGCTTAATCTTTCTTTATAAACAAACGCTATTGCGATTTAGGAACGAGATATGGAACTCAATCCCACCGAAAAAGATAAAATGCTGATTTTTACTGCTGGACTGGTGGCAGAGCGTCGTAAGGCACGGGGTTTAAAGTTGAATTATCCCGAAGCGATTGCTTTTATTTCGGCGGCTTTACTGGAAGGTGCCAGAGATGGTCAAAGTGTTGCTGAGTTGATGCACTATGGCACCACCTTATTGACCCGTGCAGATGTGATGGATGGTGTCGCAGAAATGATTGCCGAAGTGCAAGTCGAAGCAACCTTTCCAGATGGTTCAAAACTGGTGACTGTGCATCAGCCAATTGTTTAAAGGAGTAAATCATGATTCCTGGTGAAATTATCACGCCTGATACAGAGATTGAACTCAATCATGGTCGGGAAACTTTGCGCTTAAGTGTTGCCAATACTGGCGATCGTCCGATTCAGGTCGGTTCACATTTTCATTTTTTTGAAGCCAATGATGCACTGGCATTTGATCGTGATGCGGCCAGGGGTTTTCGATTAAATATTGCCGCTGGTACAGCAGTACGATTTGAACCGGGACAGGTGCGTGATGTTGAACTGGTGGCATTGACAGGCAAGCGTGAAGTCTACGGTTTTGCTGCACGAGTGATGGGTAAGCTGGATTAACATGGCCATGATTCGTCGGGCAGAAGCAGCAGATATTGATGCAATTTCAGCCATGATCCAACCTTATATTGATGACTTTGCCGTTGATGAAACTGGACGTGCGCATTTTACGCAGCAAAATATTTTAAACGTACTGCAAATGCCAGACATTGAATATTTTGTCTATGTCGAGACAACACACGTTGTTGGCGTGATCGCCTATCAGCTTCCTTCACACTTGGTACATTTTTTTGTTGATCAGTCCCATCAACATCAGGGGATTGGCAAAAAAATGTGGCAATTTGTTGAGGATAAATTACGTGATGAAGGCATGCTGGAAGTGACTGTAAACTCTAGTTGCTATGCCGGAAAAATTTATCAGACTTTCGGTTTTTTGCCGACACAAACTGTTATTGAAGATCGGGGCATACGTTTTATTCCAATGAAAAAGACCTATCTCTCGACTAAAACTCAAAATTAAGGGGCAACTCCATGAAAATGTCACGTCGTGCCTATGCGGAAATGTTTGGTCCAACTGTTGGCGATCGGGTTCGTCTTGCCGATACCGAACTGTTTATTGAGGTCGAAAAAGACCTAACCACCTATGGCGAAGAAGTTAAATTTGGCGGTGGGAAGGTGATTCGTGATGGTATGGGACAATCCCAACTTCTCGCAGATGAAGTAGCAGATACCGTGATTACCAATGCTTTAATTGTCGATTGGTGGGGCATCGTTAAGGCAGATGTGGGATTGAAAAATGGACGAATCTGGAAAATTGGTAAAGCCGGTAATCCGGATATTCAGCCTGATATCAGCATTCCGTTAGGTGCGGCGACTGAAGTGATCGCTGGAGAAGGGCAGATTCTGACCGCTGGCGGGATTGATACGCATATCCACTGGATTTGCCCACAGCAGGTTGAAACCGCTTTGATGTCGGGTGTAACCACCATGATTGGCGGCGGTACTGGACCGGCAGCCGGCACCTCTGCGACCACTGTGACACCGGGACCTTGGCATATTGGCACCATGTTACAGGCGATTGATGATTTACCGATGAATATCGGTTTACTTGGTAAAGGTAATTTAAGTTTGCCTGAGCCTGTACGTGAACAAATCAAAGCCGGTGTGGTTGGTCTAAAATTACATGAAGACTGGGGTTCAACACCGGCAGCAATTGATAATTGCCTCAGTGTTGCTGATGAGTTTGATGTACAGGTGGCGATTCATACCGATACTTTAAATGAAAGCGGCTTTTTGGAAGAAACACTGGCTGCATTTAAAGATCGTACCATTCATACGTATCATACCGAAGGTGCCGGTGGTGGACATGCGCCAGATATTTTAAAAGCCATTGGACAAGCCAATGTGTTGCCATCTTCAACCAATCCGACTCGTCCATATACCGTCAATACCATTGATGAGCATCTGGATATGTTGATGGTGTGTCACCATCTTGATCCGGCTATTGCCGAAGATGTGGCCTTTGCCGAAAGTCGTATCCGTCGGGAAACCATTGCTGCCGAAGATATTTTGCAGGATTTGGGTGCAATTGCCATGATGTCTTCGGACTCACAGGCAATGGGGCGTGTTGGTGAGGTGATTATCCGTACCTGGCAAACTGCACATAAAATGAAAATACAACGTGGTGCTTTAGAAGGTGATGCAGCACAACATGACAATCAACGGGTGAAACGCTATATCGCCAAATATACTATCAATCCGGCGATTACCCATGGCTTAAGCCATGAAGTCGGTTCGGTTGAAGAAGGTAAACTTGCCGATCTGGTGCTATGGAAACCGGCATTTTTTGGGGTAAAACCTTCAATGGTCATCAAAGGTGGCATGATTGCAGCCGCACCGATGGGGGATATCAATGCCTCTATTCCGACACCACAGCCTGTCCATTATCGGCCAATGTTTGGGGCTTTCCCGCGTGGTGTGCATCGCACCTGCTTAACCTTCTTGTCGCAATATGCTATTGATGATGGCGTGCCGGAAAAACTGGGCCTAAAAAAAATGATTAGCCCATGTAAAAATACTCGCAATGTTAGCAAAAAAGACATGAAACATAATACTTATACGCCTGTGATGGACGTGCATCCGGAAACTTATGAAGTACGTGCTGATGGTCAGTTATTAACATGCGAGCCAGCGGAAGTGTTACCGATGGCACAACGATATTTCTTGTTTTGACATGGTTAATCCTATGAAAATTTATACCCAACGACTTGAATCGGTGGAATCTGATCAGCAATTTAAAACGCTTGAATTAACTTTTGATACCCGGCAGAAATCCCGTTTTCGCGCGACATTAAATGATGGTACTGATATTGGTGCAGATTTACCTCGTACTGGTATTTTACGTGGCGGTTCCTTTATTGCGACGCAAGATGGTGAGGTATTACGTATTGATGCCAAATCTGAAAAATTAATGCAAATCCGGGCCAAAACAGATTTTGAATTGTTAAAGGCTGCCTATCATTTGGGTAATCGTCATGTGCCGTTAATGCTGACACCATTTGCCTTATATTTTGAACCCGACCATGTGCTGGCAGAAATGGTCAGAGGATTAGGTCTGGAGGTTTATGAGGTTGAGCATCCGTTTGAACCGGAAAGTGGCGCTTATGCACAGCACAGCCATGAGCGATTAAAAAGCCATGATCATCGTTTAAGTCCGATTAAATCATTGCATCATGTCAATTAATGCAACACAGTTATTAAAACTGCTGACATTATCTTCAACGGCATTACCTGTGGGCGCCTATTGCTATTCACAAGGGGTTGAGACTGCAATTGAAATTGGTTTGATACATGATGAAGCAAGTAGTATTGCCTATTTCGAGGAAGTACTGGAGATGTTATTGCTGCGTTTTGAATTGCCGATTTTAAAACGGATGCTGCAAAATCATGCGGATGATGCGCAATTTTTATATTGGGCCAATATGTATAAGGCCAGCCGTGAAAGTAAAGAATTATTGGCAGAATCACAACAATTGGCATTTTCCTTGAATGCATGGATTAGAGATGTATTGAAAATACCAGTTGTGGTCAAAAAACAATTGGGTTTTTTACCTGTCTATGCCCAGTTATGTGGCCGTTTACAGCTCGATGTTGCAGATGTTCTGACTGCGTATACCTTTACGGTATTGGAAAATCAGGTGCTGGCTGCGGTAAAAACCGTCCCGCTTGGACAAATGAGTGGACAGCGGATTCTATGGCATATGCATCAGCGTGTCCCCGATGCCATTGAGCGAGCATTGCAATTGCAAGATCAACAGATGAGTAGTGCTTTACCACGCTATGCAATGCTGAGTATGCAGCATGAAACACAATATTCAAGATTATTTAGATCATAAAGTAGGAATAAGTGATGTCAGAACGTAGTCCGTTACGTGTAGGAATCGGTGGTCCGGTAGGGTCGGGTAAAACAGCTTTGACCTTAAATTTATGCCGTGCATTACGTGATAAATACAATATGGCCGTAGTGACCAATGATATCTATACCAAAGAAGATTCAAATTTTTTAACCCGTAACGAGGCGATGTCGCCTGAACGTATCGTGGGTGTAGAAACTGGTGGCTGTCCACACACAGCTATTCGGGAAGATGCATCCATCAATCTAGCAGCGATTGATGATTTATGCGAAAAATTTGACGGACTGGAGTTAATTATCATTGAAAGCGGTGGTGACAATCTGGCGGCAACATTTAGTCCAGAACTTTCGGATCTAACCTTATATGTGATTGATGTCGGTGGTGGCGAAAAGATTCCACGCAAGGGTGGGCCGGGCATTACCAAATCTGATTTATTAATCATTAATAAAACTGATCTTGCACCGATGGTCGGTGCAAATCTCGATGTGATGGATCAGGATGCAAAACGTATGCGTGGTGATAAACCTTTTATCTTCTCGAATATGAAAACTGAAGATGGTCTGAATGAAATTATCCAATTTATTGAAAAACAAGGCTTATTTAAAGCTTAGGAGTCAATATGCAGACACTTAAAGTAAAAATTGTCGCAGCATGTATTGCAAGTTTGCCCATGCTGGCTATGGCACATCCCGGTCATGAGAGTGCACATTCAGGTTTTATGGCCGGGTTTATTCACCCTTTTACCGGGCTTGATCATTTAATGATGGCCATTGCCTTAGGTGTATTATTCTCAAAATTTGCCAAGCAATGGAAAATTACCGGTGTAATTGCTTTTATCCTGACATTAGCATTTGGTTTTGTATTGGGAATGCAGGGGATTTTTGCTACGATGGTTGAATATGGCATAGTGGCTTCCCTGATTGTGCTTGCTGTGGCTTTGTGTGTGCGTCATCAGATGTTGTTAGCAATTTCTGCGATTGGATTAACCATGTTTCATGGTGTAGCACATGGCTTTGAGTTGGCGCATTCTGGCAATGCGGTTTATGTTGCCAGTGGCATGATTGTGGCAATGGCCTTGATTTATTTTGGTGGTTTAGGATTGGGTGAAGTGATTCGTCGTTATGTGCCGTATGGCGATAAAATGGTGGCAGCCTGTGCCGCAGTGGTTGCATTAATTAACCTTGCTTAAGTCCGAGTTTGTCATTTTCTAAAGGTTAAATTTGTAAGGTAGCCTAGGCTACCTTTTTTATTTGCATTACAATATTGATAGAAATAAAAGATAAAATATGGAATAAATGATTAAATGCGTATTGTTGTAGGATGTGGTGTGTTTTTATGCAGTAGTCTGGCGTGGGCAGAGCTGAATCACTTACCAGATTTTTTTGTAGCATCGGAACAACAGGCAATTGACCATACGAGTAGTCCACTGGAAGATCTGACTCAGCTTGAGGTACAAAAGAAACAACGTTATGTAGGGGAAGATCAACCTCTTGAAGAACACAGCTTCTTGCAGAATGATTTTTTTCAGAATGATCGTTTCCGTATTTATAACAACACCCAATATAACGTTGAGCAGGTTACAAGTAAATTCAGCCCGACACAAATGCAGCAACTTACACTGTCTGATTTGTCCATTTCACTGGGTTATGGCATGGAGTTTCGTATTAATCATAACCAGCGCTGGGGTTATGAATATTTATCCGCATTTCCCTATGATCGGGGGCAATCCATACGGTTTTATTGGCGTTATTATTTTTAATCATTACCCGTTCAATTCAAGATTCTTGAAATAAGAACCATGTGTTGAATCAGGTTGAAACAAATGATCGGGTTTGTTTTAATCATTTTAAAATAATAGCGCTTTGGTAGAGAGCGTCGCCTCTTATTTATTGCTGAAGATAGGTATAATAGGCTCATGTAGTGAGATACCAGAACACAGCATTTATCTCGTCATTATTTATAGATATTGCTGATGATTTACTCTCTAATGACTTATGGCTATACATATTTTAAATTTTTAATACTGGAGTGAAAAATTTATGTCTGATGGAAATGGTCTGGTCTTGTTAAATGTGCAATTGGTGTTGAGTAAAACAGGGTTTCCTGATCTAGTTTATGAAAAAGGTACTTTATTAAAAGTGATGATGATCTCCAATGATCATGTAGTGGTTAAAGATGATCAAGATCATACTTTTATTTTAAACGATAAAGACCAGCATACTGTTTGGTCCTTCTTCTAATTCTAAAATAGCCGTGGAAGATCGTTTGATTGGCCAAAATAGCCTAAAACTCAGAGCTTATTTGTCATTTGGGTGTGTTTGGTATCTGATCTGCTCAATAAATAAAAAAGCCCCTGCTAAAAGCAAAGGGCTTAGTCGTTCATTGATCTAGCAATGAACTATATAAGGCTCATCTCATACTGAGGTCAGTATATAGAAAAGTGAAAAAAATACCTATAACAAATGATATAAAATGATGAATATGGCCATTTAACATAATTTAAATCTTTAAGATGTTGCAAATTAAACACGATTACAACATACCGTATATTATTTCAGATTTATTCTTAGGACTTAAATTGTTAATTGATAGAAATAAAATTATTTTTTAGGGGGAAGAAATGAAATATCGATTGTTATATGTTAGTAAAGCATTACATCCATGGGAGACGCTGGATCCTGTTTTAATGGATATTTTGAGTGAAGCCATCGCATTCAATTCTAAAAATAATATTACTGGCGTATTGTATTATGGGCAGGGTTTTTTTGTACAATGCTTGGAAGGGGATAAACAAAGTGTTGAAAATTTATTTTATCAAAAAATTCTAAAAGATCCCCGCCATCATCATTGTGAAATATTGTATGCAGCGGATATTGAGACATCACTATTTCATCAGTGGAGTATGAAGTTTGCTCCAGTAAACAAAAATATTAGAGATTTTTTTGAAAATTACCATCTGGATGAATTTAATCCTTATCTTCTAACAGAAAACACTACATTGCCATTTATTCATGTGCTGGCAAAAGAACCACATTACGAAGTAAATCCTGCTAAATTCTCTTAAGGTTGCTGTCGATGTGAGATATTTATATCTGATAAATGCTTAAAATATCGGGGAATATGGTGCAAATAAAATGAGTTCTCGCTAAATTTGCCATGATATTTCCTACGGTATTGATCATGGTTTGATCTTATTTATCCTACATCGAATTCAGCTTAACAGACCATTAGACAGTCCTAAGATAATCTACTAGGCGCATTAAATTTGTAGATTTTATATTTATTTTTAAATCAGATAAAAAAGTACCTCATCTGGATTGTTATATATCGTTAATGCAGGGGTAATTTGTGCAAAAGTGTGCTAATTTACTGGAAATACAGTTGTTATCTAAACGATCTATGAAAATATTTATTTTAACAATATCTTGCTTACTTTGTTCAACAGCGCTTTTGGCACAAACATCAGCGCCGCAACAAGATAGCATACAACAGAATCCGGAAAACTTGGATGAGTCAGTCGTTTCAGGAGCAAGTTTGAGAGAGAATACGATACAGGTGACGACCCGTCCAGAAATTTTAGGTCAGTGGGGAATGAAAATTCCAAATAATCGTCAGTGTACCGAATATTATAATTTTCGCGGTAATAATGAAGTCGTGATTAAAAGTGATAAAGAATGGTCAGTTGGACAATATCAATATCAAGTGCCAAATAATCGTAGTGAACAATTGCCTGCCTTAATTATGCAAATTCAATATGATAATAATGAGAAAGATTGCTCAGGCTATCAAGAAGATCAGACTGGGGAAATTCAGCAGTTTTTCGTAAAATGGGTTAATCCACAGCAAATTGAGTTTTGTGGCACGGATAAAGGTGAAAAATGTTTCGCAACTTTAAATAAACAGTTGCCGTAATCTTGCTTGATATTTAACGTATATGTTTAGATTAAAGAGGCTTTTCCGCTAAAACATTAAAATCAAGTTTTGAAATAATAAAAGCCAAAGGCTGTTGATCCTCGGAAATATTCCACTGCTTTAATAAAGTGGGTGGAATCAATGTCTGAATTTTTGCAGGCTGGATATTTTTAGCATCAATGGGCATATGAATCTCGCCCTGAGAAAAATGATTGGCTTGATCCACCCATTCTGACCAGGCAAAGTTTTGCTCAACAAGAAAATTGATTGCACTGTCCCATGTTGGAAATAATGACGTCCAATCGTTGGGTAGTCTTTTTTCCTCCGTTATGTGTATTTTACTTTCAAGATGATAGTTTTGATCCAGAAAAATTTTGGTATGGATTGGCGTATTGGGATTTAAGTCTTCTTTGTTATGTTGAAAGATTTTGCAAAACTGTGCAGGCATGACATCATTAAACAAACGGCCAGCAAGAATATAGAGCCATTGATCCATCAGCACCTGTTCAAAAATGACGGTTTGAGGATGCGTATTGCTATCTAAATAAAAGCGCCAGTTGCTTTGGTGAGGGAAATAATTTTCTTAACCGATGAAAGAAAGCAAAACCAAAATGTTGATGCTGATAGCAGAGAATGGTAAAAATTGTTTTCCCTTTTTTTCCCATAATGGAACATGCTTGGGGAAATGATTTTTAAGCTGATCAACATCTACCAGCCACGATAAATATACAACATCATGTACTTCACTTTTGAGTTTTAAGAAAGGTAAATATCTCATGATATAGCGACGAAGTCTCAATAATCGATGACAGGATAAAATTGTAATTAAAATGCGAAAAAAATAATTCTGTAAAGGTGCTTTAAAGCGATGTTTATGCATTGTCTGGTTTTAATCAATAGATTGTTATGGTTGTAATTATAACGTTATTCATTGTACATTCAGCACAAAAATCAGCGATAAAAAAACACCCTTTCAGTCAGAAAAAGATCCAACGTTCAGGGTGTAGTTTTTAAAGCGTTTATTTCTTTTCTTCTTTTATAAATGGCTTAAGCAGATGCTTTTCCAGATAATGAATATCCATTGCCGTTTCACAGAACTTTTTATCCTGAAGAATGACATTTTTATGCAAAGGGATATTGGTTTTAATTCCTGTTAATACAAACTCATCCAAGGCCTGACGTAATCGGGCAATTGATGTTTCACGATTTTTCCCATGAACAATCAGTTTGGCAATCATGGAATCATAAAATGGCGGAATACTATAGCCTGCATAGAGATGCGAATCGACACGGACACCTGCACCACCCGGTACAAAATATTGTTCGATTTTACCGGCAGATGGCATAAAGGTTTGCGGATCTTCGGCATTAATACGACATTCAATCGCATGGCCACGAATTTCAATATCTTCCTGTTGCAGTTCCAGTCCCAGACCTGCGGCAATCCGGATTTGTTGTTCAATGATATCGATGCCTGTCACCATTTCGGTAACCGGATGTTCGACCTGAACACGAGTATTCATTTCGATAAAGAAGAATTCGCCATCTTCGTATAAAAACTCAAACGTACCTGCACCGCGATATTGAATCAATTTACAGGCATTGACACAGGCTTCCAGAATATTGGCACGTGCCTCAGGCGGTAAATCAGGCGCCGGTGCTTCTTCCAGCACTTTTTGGTGACGACGTTGCAATGAGCAGTCACGATCATATAAATGAATCGCATGGCCATTTCCATCACCCAAAACCTGTACTTCGACATGGCGTGGCTTTTGTAAAAAGCGTTCCATATAAACCGTATCATCACCAAACCACATTTCTGCATCACGCTGAGCCGCTTGTACAGATTCCAGTAAGGTATCGACGCGTTCTACGATACGCATACCACGACCACCACCACCTGATGCCGCTTTGACGATCAGCGGAAAACCGATTTCCTTTGCTTCGGCAAGGGCATTTTGTGGCGTTACTGCATGGTCACAACCGGGTACAGTAGGGACGCCTGCCTTTTTCATGGCGACAATGGCAGACACTTTGTTTCCCATCAAACGGATATGTTCCGGGCGTGGACCGATAAAGGTAAAGCCTGAATTCTCAACGATTTCTGCAAATTCTGCATTTTCTGACAAGAAGCCATAACCCGGATGAATGGCATCGGCACCGGTGACTTCGGCTGCGGTAATAATTGCAGGAATATTTAGATAACTTTCGCTTGTGGTACTTGGACCGATGCAGACCGCTTCATCAACAAAGCGTAAGTGCATCAGGTCTTTATCTGCATCGGAATACACACCAACCGTTTGTATACCCAATGCCTTACATGCCCGGGTGATGCGCAGGGCAATTTCACCACGGTTTGCAATTAAAATCTTTTTTAACATGGATGCATCCTCTGGGTTTAGGCACGGTAGCGGAATAAAGGCTGCCCAAACTGCACCACATCTCCATTTTTAACGAGTATTTCTTCGATCACGCCACTTTGTGTTGCTTCAATCGGGTTCATGATTTTCATGGCTTCGATAATGCCCAGACTTTCACCGGCAGAAATGGTTTGACCGACCTTGACAAACGGTGCTTCACCCGGACTTGGGGCAGCGTAAAATACACCGACCATCGGTGCGGTTTCTATGGCACCACGAGAAGATTTGACGACGGGCGCTTCTGGTGCAGCCGCAACCGGTGCAGCCGCTGCAATAACCTGTGTACGACGGGTAAGTGAGATGGCCTGATCACCTTCTTTGACTTCTATTGCTTGTAGATCAGACTCAATCATAAGGTCAATGAGCTTTTTGATTTTACGGATATCCATAGTAGTCGAGTTCCTTAAGCAATATTAGGTTGACAGTTTTATGCGTTGCAAAGCAAAATCAAGAGCATATTCATAACCCGATGCGCCAAGTCCACAAATCACAGCTACGGCTTTATCTGACAGGTAGGAGTGATGACGAAATGCTTCACGTGCGTGAACATTGGACAAATGAACTTCAATAAATGGAATATTGACGCCTAACAGGGCATCACGCACGCCAACAGAAGTATGGGTGAGGGCAGCAGGATTGATGATAATGAATTGAATGCCTTGCAAATAGGCTTGATGAATTTGGTCGATGATGGCACCTTCCCAGTTACTTTGGAAAGTTACAATCCCTACATTGGCAGCATTTGCTTTTGCTTTTAAAGTGTTATTGATATCTTCCAGTGTTGCATGCCCATAAACTTCGGGCTCACGTTGTCCCAGCAAATTTAAATTCGGTCCATGAACAACTAAAATGCTCGCTTGCATAATTGCGATTCCACACACAAGAGAAATGAAAAAATATCAAGATCACGACAAGTTTAGCTAAAATGCCGAATGATCGTAGCAAGATACGCATTATTTTAGCTTTAAACAATGCTTAAAACTATCAAAATTTATCAATTTTAATTTTCATTTTGTCATGAACTAGCAAACTAAAATTGTACTTTTTTAATCTTTTTTGCCATATTCACGAACAAAAAATTATTGATAATTATTTTTGTTTTTATAGCTAAAATACATGTTTATCTATATGTTTTATAAGCAATTTGGTGGCTTTGGTAAACCAGCAAGACGGGTTAAATGTCGAGCAACTAATCCGGTTTTAAATTTCTCCATGAGTAACTGATTGCTAATTTCTGCATTGACCGTTTTGATTAAATATTTGATTAAAGGGCGTGTGCTTGGCGCATAACCATATTCCGAATAGAAATTTCGAAGTGCAAATAGGATCTCAAAATGCCAAGGTTCCAGTTCTAGATCAAGACTCTGTGCAAGCACTTTGGCGATGTCCGGTGTCCAAATTTGAGCGTCAAGCAGATGACCGTCCTGATCTAATTGTAGTGCGAGCATTGTAATAACCTTAAATATTTTATTTCCAAGTGATAACTTTTTCTGCATTTTGCAGTATCTGGGCAAAATACGGGTAATCGATGATATTTACATGCGCTAAGGCATTTGCAGGAATGAGATGTGCATCAGATTGCAAGACATATAAAGCCTGTAATTTATCTGTAAAATGATTTTCTACAGGAAGGCTTAATGCAAAAACGCTATCTTCCAGTAAAATTACGGCATCTTGTGCTTGAATCAGCTGTTCAAGTTCCACCAGACATTGTTCGATTCTGGCAAAACTGACTTGTACAATATAGAGTGTAGAAATATGCTGCATGTTTGCGCTTACCAAGTAATCACATGATCAAATTGATTAATAAATTGTGCATTTAATTGTATTGGCTGAACTTGATGTTGGCTAGCCTGAATAAGCGGATGTTGTGCATCTTTCTCAAGAATATACAGATTCTCGATGTCATAGAATTCAAAGCTATTTACCATTTTACTTGTAGGTTTTAAAAATTGCTTTAAAGATTCATCAATGCAATGCGGTGAAAGTAATAAACTGAGTGCCGCATCTTTAAATAACACGCTGATGGAAATGTTAAAACTGGCGAACAGCATCAATGCTGCAATGCTTTCATTGACATTAAGCTGGCTTTGATCGTTATGAGTTAAAACAATTAATACATTTTTCACACAAATTACCATTGAATTCATCACATCTATATGTCATTCGTCATATTAAAATTGTAAAATATGACCTGAAGTCTGTATTGCATCGGCGAGGGCACCAAGTCCGGTCAGATGAAAACCTGCTGCCAGATTGGCATAACTTAAATGATGTCTTGCAGCATTTTCAGCATCACTAATACCACGGTTAAGTGCTGCACTGACACACACAGGTAACGGAATATTTAAATCTTGCCATTGACGAGTCAGATTAATTTCATCATCTGCCCGCCACAGATCATGATTTGCAACATGCACAGCATCTTGATAAAAAAATACTGTAAATGATTGTGACGATTGCTGCATTGCTTGCGCCAGTTTGAAAGCGTGAAATGCTAATCGTGAGGTAGGTGGCGCAGTAATGATTAACAATGTTGGTAACATAAACAAACTCGATAAATAGGTCTTGTTAAGTTATATGGTAATGGTTCATTTAAAGGTTGAGGAAAAAGCATGATTTTAGTGACAGGTGGTTTAGGTTATCTTGGTAGCCATATTGCACTTTATTTAATGTCTAAAGGGCATGAAGTGGTTCTGGTGGATAATTTGTCACAATCTTCAATGGAAACATTAGAACGGCTAGAGTATATCACGAAATTATATATTCCTTTTATTCGTCTGGATGTGCGAAATACACCGGTTTTACAAAAAGTTTTTGACCAGTATCCAATTGAATATGTGATTCATACTGCCGGATTTAAAAATTTATCTGAATCTACCTTACGCCCTCTGGAATATTATAATAATAATTTGGGCTGTGTCATGAGTGTGCTGCGTACTTTGCAACGTACCGGGGTGAAACGTTTGGTAAATTTATCCTCCCTTGCCGTATATGGCGAGTCGGGTACTGCATGGCAAGAAGATTCAGCCTTTAATGTCGAACACCACAACCCTTATATTCGTGCACAACAAAACATTGAACATATCTTACGTGACACTTATACGGCAGATTCTTTCTGGCAAATTATCAATCTTCGCCTAAGTAATGTGATTGGTGCATATACTGATGCACAACTTGGTGAATGGACACCGTTATTACCAAAATCGGTATTACCTAATTTGTTACAGGTTGCAGCACAGCAAAAGGATATTTTTGATCTGTTTCATGAGGATCTGGATACCCAAGATGGCAGTTCCGAACGCAGCTATATTCATATCATGGATGTGCTGGATGCGGTATATAAGTTGATGTTGTGGTCAAATACGCAAAAGAATTTTTTAAATTCATATAATGTTGCCAGTGATCAGTTGACCAGTTTAAAACAGCTGATCGAAAAAGTTGAAGAAGTGACTCAATCAAGCATTACCACTGCCCCATATGAAGCATCAAGTACGGAAATTGCCAGCTTGGGTGCAGATACTCAAAAGCTGAAACAAGAAATTGACTGGTCGGCAAACTTTAGTGTTGAAGATGCAATACGGGATCAATGGAAATATTATCAAATGGTCTTGGCAAAATAATTCCCCCTCGCATTTTGTTTACGTTTCTGCCAACATAGGCAGGCAAATCAATGCTTCCCCATTTAAATGGGAACATTCAATTTGTTTATAGCCAGCCAAACATGTGTCTACATGTTGCCAGCCAATCCAAATAACCCAAGACAATGGAGAGGACGAAATGTCAACACGTATTGAACATGACACCATGGGTGATGTCGAAGTACCAAGTGAAGCACTATGGGGAGCACAAACTCAACGTAGTTTACAAAACTTTAGAATTGGTCAAGAACGCTTGCCGCGTGCCATGATTCGAGCAATGGGTTTAGTGAAAAAATCTGCTGCCATTACCAATGCATCTTTAAATCAGATCCCTCAGGAGATTGCCGATTCAATTGTGACTGCGGCGGATGAAGTGATTGCAGGACGATGGGACAGCCAGTTTCCGCTTGTCGTTTGGCAAACTGGTTCTGGTACGCAAAGTAACATGAACTGTAATGAGGTGATTGCCAATGTTGCCAATCAAAAATTAGGACAACCCCTTGGTGCACAAAAACCAGTGCATCCGAATGACCATGTCAACCGTGCACAATCTACCAATGATTCTTTTCCAACAGCGATTCATGTTGCGGCTGCCATTCAGATCAACGAATTATTGATTCCTGCAATTACTCGACTAAAAAATACATTGGCAGAGAAATCCGAAGAATTTAAAGATATTGTCAAAATTGGTCGTACCCATTTACAGGATGCCACACCACTAACTTTGGGCCAGGAGTTTAGTGGCTACGTTAGTCAGCTTGAACATGGCTTAAAACGTCTGGATTATGCACTGCGTGGTTTGTACGAGTTACCTTTAGGCGGTACAGCAGTGGGTACGGGGTTAAATGCACATCCGCAATATGCAGAGAAAGCCGCAGAAAAATTGGCTGAATTAACCGGATTGCCATTTATTACCGCACCGAATAAATTTGAAGCTTTGGCTGGGCGCGATGCTGCGGTATTTGCTTCCGGTGCATTAAAAACCATTGCGGCAAGTTTAAATAAAATCGCCAATGATGTGCGCTGGTTGGCCAGTGGTCCACGTTGTGGTTTGGGTGAGTTGCGTATTCCCGAAAATGAACCGGGTTCAAGCATCATGCCGGGTAAAGTTAATCCAACCCAAAGTGAAGCCCTGACCATGGTGGTTGCACAAGTGCTGGGTAATGACACCACCATTAATATTGCCGGCGCATCAGGGAATTTCGAGCTAAATGTGTTTATGCCCGTGATTGCATTTAATTTGTTGCAATCGATTCAATTGCTGGGTGATGCGACGAATAGCTTTAACGATCATTGCGCCGTGGGTATTGAACCAAATCGCGAAAAAATTGATCATTTTCTGCATAATTCATTGATGCTGGTGACAGCCTTAAATCCTGTGATTGGCTATGAGAATGCTGCTAAAGTTGCAAAAACAGCATATAAAGAAAATAAATCCTTAAAACAGGTTGCTGTTGAGCTGGGTCTAGTCACTGCCGAGCAGTTTGACGAAGTGGTACAACCAGCAAAAATGGTTTTCCCGAATCAATAAATGTTTTTATTTGCAGTAATAAAGAAAGCCATGCAATGAGTGCATGGCTTTCTTTTTTGGTTATTTTTTCACTTAAAAATTAGTGTGCAGCAGCATCTTTAGTTGCATCAGCAGCTTTATTTGCAGCATCAGCGGCAGCATTTGCAGCGTCAGCAGCAACTTCTGTTGTTGCGGCAGCAGCGTCTTTAGCAGCATCTGTGGTTGCATTGGCAACATCGGTTGCAGCATTGGCAGTTGCATCAGCGGCGGTTGCAGCAGCATCAGCAGCGGCAGTTGCAGCATCGGCAGCAGTTGCTTCAGCCGCAGGCACAGCTTCTTCAGTTTGTTCTGCTGGCGCAGCAGGCGCTTCTTCTTTTTTAGCACATCCAACGAATGCAACTGTTGTAGCCAAACCTAAAGCAATAAGTAATTTGTTCATTTTAAATCCTCTATGGCATCTATGAAGTCGTCTAGCAACTTCGCTGCATATTATAGATACAACAAATTGAAAAGAATACAGATTTTTGGCAGGGAATAAGGAAATGAAACTAAATTGATAATAAATAAAAGTTTATAATTTTTGCTAAATATGATTTTTAATGATGTTGATCAACAGCCATAATCATTAAATTAAAAGGTGCTTTAACTCTGTAATAGCCAAAGCACCGTGATTTGATTTATACGTTAAAACGGAAATGCATGACATCACCGTCTTGAACGATATAGGTTTTGCCTTCCAGTCGCCATTTACCTGCTTCTTTGGCACCATTTTCACCATTGAACTGGATAAAGTCCTGATAGGCAATCACTTCGGCACGGATAAAGCCTTTTTCAAAATCGGTATGAATCACACCCGCAGCCTGTGGTGCAGTAGCGCCAACTTTAACCGTCCATGCACGAACTTCCTGCACACCCGCAGTAAAGTAAGTCTGCAAACCGAGTAATGCATAACCTGCACGAATCACCAGATTGAGCCCAGGTTCCTGCATGCCCATGGCTTCCAGAAATTCAGCTCGTTCATCTTCTTCTAATAAAGAGATTTCTGCTTCGATTTGATTGCATAAGGGGACAACCACAGCATTTTCACTAATTGCAAGCTGTTTTACTGCTTCCAGATGCGGATTATTTTCAAAGCCATCTTCTGCCACATTGGCGATGTACATGGTTGGCTTTAAAGTGAGTAAACCGAAACCACGAATCAATTTTCTTTCATCATCGGAAAGGTCAACAGCGCGGGCTGGGCGACCCTCATCAAGGAAAGGTAGTAATTTTTCCAATACGGCTTTGGTGGCTACAGCTTCTTTATCGCCACCTTTGGCTACTTTGGTCAAACGTGTCACTGCTTTACTGACAGTTTCCATATCTGATAGCGCAAGTTCGGTATTAATGGTTGCGATGTCATCTAAAGGATCAATTTTTCCATTTACATGAATAACATTTTCATCTTCGAAACAACGTACAACATGAGCAATCGCATCGGTCTCACGGATATTTGCCAAAAACTGGTTGCCTAATCCTTCACCTTTTGATGCGCCAGCAACCAAACCTGCAATATCCACAAATTCCATGGTGGTTGGTAAAATACGCTGCGGTTTAACAATTTCTGCTAATTTATCAAGGCGTGAATCTGGAACGGGTACAATTCCGGTATTGGGTTCAATTGTACAAAATGGAAAGTTTTCCGCCGCAATAGCAGCTTTTGTTAATGCATTAAATAAAGTAGATTTACCCACGTTTGGTAAACCAACAATTCCACAGTTAAAACCCATGAAAAAACCTATAATAAGCGTTGTGTTGAAATGCTGCCAATCTTACCTTAAAAGTTAAATAAAGTCAGGTTTAAATCCAAAGCAATCCTGCTTGATACTGACTGTTTTTTCTGCGCTTTCTTACAAGAGTATAAAGAATTAAGTGAAAATGAACAAAAAAAGTCATTACGATGACATGAAAAAACCATTAGTATATTCAACCAATTGATCTAATAATAATTCTATCTATGGAGAAACAATGCGCATTTTATATCAGTTCCCACTTTCTCTTTTTTGTGAAAAGGCACGCTGGCTACTTGATCATAAGGAACTTGATTACATTGCGCAAAATCTGGCACCGGGATTACATCGTATTATGATTCACTACCGTACAGGGCAATATAAATTACCGGTACTTAAAGATGAGCAGACATGGATTGCCGATTCAAGCCAAATCGCATTGTATCTGGATAACAAATATCCGGAACTCACATTGATTCGTAAAGAACCAGAATTACGCGAAAGTATTCTGGCCATCGACAGTCTGACGCAAGAACTTGGTATACATGTACGTCGCTGGTTGTTTCATTATATTCTGCAAAACGATAATAAATTTGCCTTGGATATCATCATTGGCGAAAAGGGCATGATGCGTGATTTTGAAAAAGTTTCTATCCCTGCGATGAAAATGGCGATTAAAAAATTTCACAATATCAATGAGACCTCTGTGCAAGAGTCTAAAATACGGCTGGATCAATTGATTGCCGATCTGAATCAGACGCTGGTTGAAAATAGTGGGCGTTATATGGTGGGAGAAAGATTGACACTTGCCGATATTGCGGTATGTAGCATGCTGGCACCTTTATTGATGATTACAGGCACACCATGGGAAATGGTTAATTCTGACAAGCTCTCTGAGGATGTCTTATTATCGCAGCAAGCATTATTGGCATTGCCTTTAGGACAATATGTCCAACGTGTTTATGAAACCGAACGTAATGCGAGAGTGGACTGGCGTGGCGTGTAATTGTAATACACATTAAAAAAGCCACGGGGCGTGGCATGAATATATGACCCAAAGGCCATATGACACAGCGTTATTATTATAATGCGGTTTAAAGCGTTAAGGCATTATAAAATACTGCAAGTAAACTTATCGTTTCTATATACTAAGACGATTGAGATTGAAAAAAAGCTCATTATTTAGTGTAAATTTATGTAATTATTTTTAGGTTATTGAAAAAAATAGCTTTTAAATCTAAAAATCCTCTCCTTGCGCAGCAATGCTGCTCACCCATTTGAAAAAGGGGAGATGAGCAGTGTACTGCGCAAGGTATTGTATAAGGTATTGATTTTTTAGGAAAGTCCCTCTTTTTTAAAGAGGAATTTAGGGATATTTTCTTTTAAAACCTAAAACTGTGTCTTTACAGCAAAAGCAATATTTCGGGGTTCTCCAAAAGACGTCGAACTCCTCCAATATTTTTTGTCTGTGATATTGGTTGCATTTAGAATAAATGTCGTTGGATATTGTGCAATTTTAGTTGCATATCGCACGCCTGCATCAAATACACTATAAGCAGGAATAATATCTGTATTTGCTCCATCTCTATATGCCTTTCCGGTATAGTATGCACCACCTGTCAATGTTAATCCTTCAATTGCAGGGATTGCATATTCTGCATACAGTTTTGCCATTTTTGAGGCTGTATCGGTTGGTTTTTTCCCTTCATTTTCATTTGCTTTATCAGTTTTTAAATCTAGAAAAGTACCTCCACCAACGAGCGTTAAATTATTTGTTACTTTCCCCGTTAAAGTAAGTTCAACACCTTGATAAATAACCTTACCATCTTGTGTTAAAGTTGGTTTTCCTTCGGTGATTATTGTACTGGTATCTTCATATTGATTTGCTTTTTCGATTCTAAACAAAGCTGAACTTAATAGAAAATTCGGTGAAATGGCATATTTTGCACCTATTTCATATTGTTTACTGACATAAGGATCAAAGATGGTTTCTGAATTTGCATAGGTTTCCCCAACATCTACACCATCTTCTAAAGATTCCATATAAGTGACATATGTGGTTAAATCTTCAAATGGCTTAAAAAGTAAAGAAATATTGGGTGTTACTTTTTCTCCACCATAACCATCAGTTCTTTTTCCTTCTATACTGTAATTGTCTTTATCAACTTTCGCATAATTCAGACCAATGAGAGTACTCCACTTTTCGTTAAATTTAATATCATCACCTATCGTAATATTTGTTTTTTGCCCACTACCGGAATAATAGGTTTGATTATTTGTATTGCCTAAATATACCGGTTCAGATACTGAATTTAATTGATCCAAAGTAAAGCTACCTAAATTTATCCATTCCCAACCGCCATCAATACCATATTGTTTAAATCTGGTTTTTGATCCACCTATAGTTAAATTATGTTCTACACCGAAGGTATTAAAATTTAAATCCGTATAAATATAAGCACCGTGATCTTTTTCTTTGCTAGGCCAGCTTCTATAATAGTTAAAACTATACGTACCATCGTAATTATCATATACGAATGGCATAGACATATCATTTTCATTTTCTAAATAAATATAACCAGTTCTTAGTTTTGCATAATTATTGATTTGCCATGTGGTATTAAATCCTAATCGATCCTGTGTACTATCTGAAAATGTCCAATTTGGTGCATAGCCCTGTTTTAGATTGAGTTTATCAATTGAAGCATTGCTACTAAAGTAACTCGCTAATTTATCAACCTTAATTTTCTTATGCGATGCGTTTAATGATACTAGAAAATCATTATTTACTTGCCAGTCTAAAGCACCACTAATTAATTCTTTATCAAGATTTTGATCTTTTATAGATGTTTCCCCATCTTGTTTAAATACATTCAATCGATAACTTAAATCACCGTTTTGATCGAGTTTACCGCCTAAATCAAGATGACCATAAAAGGCCTGATTTCCAGTACTTCCTAGGCTAAGGTTAGCCAATCTTTGCTGTGTTGGCTTTTTACTGACATAATTGACTGCACCCCCTACATAACCTACACCATATAAAAATCCAGATAATCCATTTAAGATTTCAATCCGTTCTACATCTTCTGACATTACACCTTGAACCCAGGAAAAAGGAATACCATCTAAGATATGATTACCTGAGGCACCTAATCCACGAATATTTATTTCCGGTGTATTAAAAGAAAAAGAAGAGGTTGAACTTCTCGTCACTTGTACAATAGGATTCATTTTAAAAATCTGGTCAATACCACTGGCGGTATTTTCGATTAAATCCTGTGAAATAACACTGATTTGATACGGTGTATCCTGTAAACTTCGTTCGCCCCAACTCCCAACACCTGTAATATTTTTAGATAGATAACCATCATCGGCCTTGCCATCTTGTTCGGCTGTAACTGTAATCAAAGGTAATTGTTGTACATTGCCATTATTTTGTTGTACACGACTTGAGGGTGTAGCCGTTACTGTAATTGGATTTAATTGAACAATTTCTGTTGTATTTGAATGAGTTTGGTTATTTTTAATTTTTTGAATGCTAAACCCACCATTATTAAGTCTGACCGCCTGCAAACCATGTGGTGTTAAGATATTTTGTAATCCTTGTTCAATAGTATAACTGCCGTTTAAACCAGCGCTTTGTTGTTCTGTTAGGCTTTGCGGTTCATAGGCTAGTGTGAGTTTTGACTGAATTGCAAATTGTTGTAATACGTTTGCCAATGAGTTGGCGGTAATATTGTACTGTTGAGAGGAGTTGGCATATGCAGCAGGACTAATGCTCATTGCTGAAATCAGTGGCGCACCAAGTAGAATCGCTTGTATGGCAAGCTGTAGACGTGTTTTGATAATACGCTGTTCCATAAATAAAACCTAAATAAGAATTGTTTCATCTAATAAGTCGTACCAGATAAAAAAAAGTGTCATGTTTTTTTGGAAAAAATTAAAATATTTTAATTTTAAGATGTAATTCATTGTTTTATAGTCGAATTTATTTTTATATTGGGGTTGTATATTGCTTAATAGTTATCATGAATTGTCGCTTTTGAAAAAGGGCATGATGATTGATAATTAAATGTGAGGTTTGATTTGCATGTTTAGAATAGTATAAGTTATCAATTATCACTAGAATATGTTGGGGTGTAAAATGGGTGTTGCGGAATTAATGTATCAGCATAGTTTACATCTTTCAGAAGAAGAGGCCAAACAAGCTTTGGCTTTTGTCCAGTTTTTAGAACAACGATCGCTAGCAACACAACAAGATAATTCAGTTGCTCGCCCTTGGAAAGTTGGATTAATCGGCATAACGCCAGATGAATTTCATCAGGAAATTAAAAACAGTTTTTTAAATCCACTTATGCTAACTGTTAAAGAGTTTTTCATCTTTTTATTTATTACCTATAAAACATCGAGATCTATTTGATCGTTTATTGATATGGCAATGTATTCCACAAAAAGATTTATGGTTTTTATCAGTAGACCAAGCAATAGAATCTTATATACCGGGCGGTTTGAAACTTTTAAAACCCTAAATATTTCATTAAATTTTTACTTCCGATGCTTTATAGGACAATTACTGTTCTTTTTTTATATATAGCACATATTCACTATAATAATTTAATTTTAAATCATAGGTTTGTGCCAGTGTCTCAATACTTTGTTTTGGATTTTTTAAGGAGAATACTCCCGATACTTTAATGTTTTTTGCGGTGTTCTCTATAAAATATTGACCTTTTTGATAACGATAAATTTCTGCCAATACTTGATCTAAGGATTGATTTTCAACCACCAGTAAATGTTGTGTCCAGTAGGGTTGTATTTGTTGTAACTTTTCAACGCCTTGAATATCGTTTCGATCAAATTGTGCCATTTCTCCTTGTTGAAGAATGGTCTTATTGACTTGTTTAGTAGGTTGAATTGCAACGGCATGTTGGTAAACATCGACCAGAGTATTGGTATTTTTGTCATCCTGTCGTACATTAAACTGAGTGCCCAGTGCCTGAATTGTTCCGTTTATGGTATGCACAATAAAGGGACGATAGGATTGAGCAGGTTGAGGTGCAGTTTGAATATAAATTTCGCCTTCTACCAATTCTAGTTTACGCGTATGTTGATCAAACTCAAGATTGACATGGCTATTGCTGGCCAGTGTAAGTGTAGATCCATCTTCTAGGGTAATGGATCTAATTTCACCAGTTTTACTGGAAAGGTCAGCCTGCCAGAGTTGCCATGGTAAATATTGATAGGCCAACCATGCGGTCACGACAGGGGATAATATCCAGATAAATTTTTTGACCATAGATTGCTGTAATGATGCTTTGGACTGTAAGAGTTGTTTCGCATCTAAATGATCAGGCAATGCTGCAAAATTTTGATTAAAACGCATTGCTCGCTCAATCGCAAGCTGGTGGTCAGGATGTTGTTGCTGCCATTGTTGAAAGTCCAACTGTTGTTGCTCAGTCATTTCTCCAGAATGGAGTAGTACCAGCCAGTCGGCAGCTTTTTCAAGGATATCGGGATCAATCGATTGTTTTGTTGTCATTGAGCGTGATTAGTCATATGGGTCTATTTGCATACATGCCAAAAATGCTTGTTTCATATCGCGTTTTACTGTGGTTTCAGAAATATTGAGTTGTTCAGCAATTTGCACGTAGTTTAAACCATCGAGTTGGGCGAGTAAAAAGGTTTGCGCAACACGGGCTGGCAGTTGTTCCAAAATACAATGTACCTGATAAATACTTTCTCGAATACAGGCTTCATGCTCGGCCGAGGGGTGATAATCTTCTGGAATATAACGTAAAGCATCTAAATATAAGCGCTCAATATGTTGTTTGCGCCAGTGATCAATGACGATATGCTTGGCAATCCCAAGTAACCAGGCTTTGGGTTCTTTGATGTCTTGTTGGTATTCACTTTTTAAAATTCGATAAAACACTTCATGACTTAAATCTTCAGCTTGTTGCTGATGATTCAGTTTACTGTTAAACCATCTGAGCAAAGTACTATGATGTGACTGATAAATTTGAGAAAACCAGATATGTTTTTGTTGCATATCCATCATCCATGCCTCTTGGTTGCCTGTTTAAACAAGTAAAGTATCAATAATGATTATCATTGCTGTATACTGTATTGAATTATACAATACTTTACAATTCTTTATGAGCTTTTTTTGAATCTCATTCGTCTATGTAAATAGTAACAGAAAGAATGTTATTAAATTCCACCGGGCAGATGATGAAGTTTTGGCTATGAAATTCAGATTATCACAATTCAGTGAATTGCAGATTTATCGCTATAAAGTATTGGCACGATGTTTATTGGCAATTTTTGCAGGCTTTGCAATCGCCAATTTGACCGTTCCGATGATTGCATTGCTATTTTCAGGGCAATTGGCGCTGGCAACTTATACTGGCTTGTTAGTGAGTTTTGTGGTTTGGCTACTGTATATCGTGTATGTATTTAGTGCTAAACATTTATTGTGTATTGCTTCTATTACATTACTTGTTTTGAGCATACAAATACTGATTGTCGTACTTTTAAAAACTTGGGGGACAACATGAAAGAGGGTTTCCGCCAAAGCATGGCATGGTTGCATACATGGACAGGACTTGTGGTTGGCTGGGTTTTGTTTTTTGTATTTTTAACCGGTACGGCAGGTTATATTCAGATCGAACTAACACGCTGGATGCAACCGGAACGTCCATTACAAGGACAGGCCATACCATCTGTTGATGATCAATTTGCAAAGGCATATCACTGGCTACAAAAAAATCCGGATACTCAGCAGGCGGAACGTTGGGGTATTGATTTTATTTCCGATCAACGTGGGCGAGATCAGCTCAATGTTAATTGGTCAATGCCGCCAGCAAAAGGTGAAAACTATGGGAAATATCAGCGTGAAAATCTAAATCCTGTGACGGGTGAAAAAGTTGAAGAACAAGCAAAACCGCGTGAAACTGGGGGCGGTCGCGCTTTATATGATATGCACTATGCATTGCATTATATCCCTTATGATTGGGCAATCAGAATCGTGGGTATTTGTACCATGTTTATGTTTGTTGCCATCATCACTGGCATTATTACCCATAAAAAAATCTTTAAAGATTTCTTTACTTTCCGTGGTGCAAAAGGCCAGAGATCATGGTTAGATGGACATAATGTGTTAAGTGTAATTGCATTGCCATTTCATATTATGATTACTTATAGTGGATTGATCTTTTTCATTAATGCTTATATGCCACTCGGTGTCCCATTGGTCTATGGTTTTGGTGATGACAATCAAAAACGTTACTATGCCGAGTTATATCCTCAATATTATTCTACCGATGCAGATGCCAAAAGTCTGGTTATGAAAGATGTAGCACCCAACTGGCAACAGGTTCAGGTGATTTATAATCAGGCAAAACAGGAATGGGGGCAGACCGGTATTGGCAGTGTGAATTTTTATCCAGCCAAAGGCGATTCTCCGGCCAAAGTAGAGTTTTATAAATCAGATTATGATTTTATTGGCCGTAGTCGTGGAAAATCACTGCAATTTGATCTGGCGAGCGGGCAGCAAATTGGCGATAAGGATAGCACAGCAGAAAAAGGTGCATTGAAATTCGGTAATGTATTACTCGGTTTACATGTGGGTTGGTTCGCAACCCCATTTTTGCGCTGGATGTATGTCATTACAGGTTTGGTCGGTACAGCGATGATTGCCACAGGGCTGGTGCTATGGACCGTTAAACGTCGTCCAAAACAGATTAAAAACGGTAAAATGTCATTTGGTCATGCCTTGGTTGAACGTTTAAATATTGCTTTAATTGCCGGCTTGCCTTTGGGGATAGCTATTTATTTCTGGGCCAATCGTTTATTACCGGTGACAATGGAAAATCGTGCTGCATGGGAAATGCATAGCTTATTTCTATGTATTTTATTTGCACTGATTTATGCGATTGTTCGGGCGATTCCAAAAGCATGGTTTGAATTGCTACTGTTGACCACACTGGCTTATTTGTTACTACCCATTGTCAATAGTCTAACGACTGATCGTGGTATGTGGGTGACATGGCAACATCAAGACTGGACCTTATTCAGTATTGATCTGGGGTTTATTTTACTGGGCCTATTGTTTGTTTGGATCAGTTATGCGGTTTGGCGCAAGCGCAATGCCATATTAAAAGCACCAGTCAAAAAAGCACGTGAACCTAGAAAACCTACCACGGCTGTTGTAGAAAAGACAATTGCTGATGATGGGGATAAATCATGATGATATATATGATTAATCTCCTGAGCACAGTGGCCTGTATTTATATTGGCATGATGAGCCTGAATCTTTCCATGGAAAAAGTCTTTAAAGAAATATTTGGGCAAAAAATTACTTCGACTCAAATTTATGCACTGCGTATATTGGGCTGGTTATTCTTAATTTTGGCCATGATCGGTAGTATTGCTGCATGGGGAATGGCAATTGGGATTGCAGCATGGTTTGGGATCGCGACATTTACATTGGGACTGCTGATTTATATTTATGCTTATCAGCCTAAATGGGCATGGTATAGCACAATTGCTGTATTGGCACTCGTTATTGGCTTACAAATTTTCCGTTTATTCTGATTTTAGAGATCACCATGTCTGAACAAAACATTCAAACCAACAATGAAACACAAGCTCGACCGAGAAATAAATGGTGGATGCTATTCTTATTTCTGATTTTTTTAGTACTTTGTGCTGGGCTGATCTGGAAATTTGTTTTGCTGCCTAATCAGAAAAAAGAAAAAGAGTTTAGTCAATGGTCACAGCCAGTACCTGTTCGTATCGCACCTTTATCACGAGGGGATTTACAACTTGAGTTGAAAGCGGTGGGGACAGCCATTCCAACACAAGCAGTGACGGTACAAAGTCGTGTTTCAGGGGTATTGCAGGCACTCTATTTTAAGGATGGTGATGCGGTACAAAAAGGGCAACTTCTGGCACAAATCGATCCAATACCGTTACAGGTGGCACTGGATCAGGCACTGGGTAATCAGCAGCAACATCTCGCCGAGCTACAACATGCGCAGGCCGAATTGTTGCGGAATCAGACCATGCTGAAACAGGATGCGATTTCCAGACAAGAAGTGGATCAGCAACAATCTCTGGTCAGCCAACTTAAAGGGCAATCGAAAGCTTATCAGGCACAAGTAGATTCTGCCCGTTTACAATTGTCTTATAGCAAGATTTATGCACCGATTTCCGGTCAAGTTGGTTTTAGACAAAAAGATATTGGCAACTTAATACAGGCCAATGATGAAACTGGTTTGGTCACCATTACCCAGACCACACCGATTTATGTGGAATTTGCGCTGGCTGAAAACTATCTGGATTTAATTCGTTACAGTGTACAACGTCAACAGAAATTACAGGTTGAAGCATGGGATCGTCAGGAACAAAAACAACTGGCACAGGGCACATTATTTGCGCTGGATAATCAAATCGATGCCAGTACCGGCACTTTAAAACTTAAAGCAATCTTTCCCAATCAGAATAAACAACTTTTTGCCAATCAGTTTGTCAATGTACGGATTCAGGCACAAACCATTGCCAATGCGGTGACTGTCCCGAGTGACGCAATTCAGCATGGTGCAAAAGGTACTTATGTTTATATTGTTGATAAAGACAAAGAGGATGGCAAAGATAAGGCATATATCAGAATGCTACAACTGGGCATGACAACAGGCAGTAAAACACAGGTTTTATCCGGGCTAAGTGGCAATGAGAAAGTGGTGTTAGAGGGCATAGACCGACTTTCTGAAGATCGGGAAGTCAGGATTTTAAATGAGCAAGCTGAACAAGCCAGACAAAATACTCCTCCTGTAACATCTGCATCGCAGAGGTAGTCAGGCTGATGAATATTTCCAGAATTTTTATTCTCCGGCCGATTGCCACCACATTGTGTATGCTGGCATTGTTATTTAGCGGTTTATTATTGTGGCGGCTTTTGCCAGTTTCTGCATTACCGCAGGTAGATTATCCGATTATTCAGGTCTTTACCTTCCAATCAGGTGCCAATCCCGATACGGTACAACGTACTATTACGGCGCCGCTTGAAAAAGAAATGGGAAAAATTGCAGGATTGAAACAAATGTCCTCGACCAGTTCTTTGGGCGCTTCGGTATTAACTTTACAGTTTGATCTGGCATCTGAACTTGGCGTGGTTGAACAGGAAGTACAGGCAGCATTAAATACCGCAAGCAGTAATCTGCCTGATGATTTACCCACTCCACCGATTTATCGTAAGGTCAATCCTGCCGATGTACCAGTGATTACTTTGTCGGTGACATCACCAACATTGCCACTGTCTACTGTATATGACATGGTCGATACCCGTGTTGCACAGAAATTGTCGCAATTATCCGGTGTGGGCATGGTTAGTCTTGCCGGTGGACAACGACCGGCAATTCGGGTACAGGTCAATCCCAATGCTTTGACTGCATTGAAACTGACCGCAGATGATGTGCGTCAGGCCATTGTGGCCGCCAATGTTAATCAACCCAAAGGCAGCTTTGATGGTGAGTTTCGGACTACCATGCTAGATGCCAATGATCAGATTCGTTCTATTGCTGATTATCAGAATCTAATTGTGGCATGGCGAGATGGTGCTGCGATACGACTTCAAGATGTGGCAAAAATCAGTGAAGCCAGTGAAGATCGTTATATGGCAGCATGGGCCAATGCACAAAATGCGATTTTGATTAATGTACAGCGTCAACCCAATGCCAATGTGATTGAGGTTGCCGATCAGATTAAAAGTATTTTGCCTGAACTGGCCAAAACCTTACCGGAAAATGTTCAGATCAATATTTTGACCGACCGTACCGAAAGTATTCGCAGTTCAATCAAGCATGTACAAAAAGAACTGGTGTTTGCAGTTAGCTTGGTGGTGTTGGTTACTTTCCTGTTTTTACGCAATTTATCAGCGACTTTGATTCCGAGTATTGCGGTACCTTTATCTATTATTGGTACCTTTGTCGCTATGTATTTCCTGGGTTTTTCGGTAAATAATCTGACCTTGATGGCACTGACCATTGCCACCGGATTTGTGGTTGATGATGCCATTGTGATGCTGGAAAATATTGCACGGCATTACGAGGGGCATAATGGCAAAGCAGGTGAAACACGTTTAAATGCAGCATTAAAAGGTGCCAAGGAAATTGGCTTTACCCTGATTTCCCTAACCATTTCCCTGATTGCAGTCCTTATTCCCTTGTTGTTTATGGGTGATGTGGTGGGACGTTTATTCCATGAGTTTGCGATTACACTGGCGGTGGCGATTGCGATTTCTTTATTGGTGTCATTAACTTTAACTCCAATGATGTGTGCTTATATTTTAAAAAAGCCACGTGAACCACAAGGAACAAGCCCGGCAAAAAATAAATTCCTGGATAAAACCATCGAACGTTATGCTCAGGCATTAACATGGGTATTAAAACATCAGCCGCTAACATTAATGGTGATGCTGTCAACGGTGATTCTGGCAGGCGCACTATACTGGTGGATTCCCAAAGGATTTTTCCCGATACAGGACAGTGGTGTGATTCAGGTGGTGACACAGGCACCGGATTCGATTTCTTTTCAGGCCATGAGTGATCGCCAGCAGGCTTTGGCGGCACAGATCTTAAAAGATCGTGATGTGGCAAGTTTGTCCTCATTTATCGGCGTGGATGCCAATAATCCCAAGCTCAGTAATGGACGTATTCTGATTAACCTCAAAGTACATGGCGAGCGTGATAATGTTCATCAAATCATTGATCGGCTAAGACAGGATCTGGCTCAGGTACAGGGAATCAAGGCATGGATGCAACCGGTACAGGAGTTGAGTATTGAGGACAAAATTAGCCGCACACAATATCAGGTGAGTTTGTCGGCGCCCGATATTGATACCTTGCAACAATGGCAGAATAAAGTGGTTGAAGGCTTGCGTATGCAACCTGAGTTTGCCGATGTCACCAGTGATACTGCCGGACAGGGTTTACAGGCTTATATTGAGGTTAATCGTGATGCTGCGGCACGTTTGGGCGTAAATCTTCAGGACATCAGCGAAGCATTACAAAGCGCTTATGCCCAGCGGCAGATTGCCACACTATATACCCAGTCCAATCAATATCGGATTGTATTGGAAGTCGATTCACAATACGCCACAGGTATCGAAAGTCTGGCACAAACCTATATCAAGAATGATCAGGATCAACCGATTCTGTTATCTGCCATTGCCAACATTGAACAAAAAACTGCGCCAACGATTATCCAGCAACAGGGACAATTCCCAGCAACCACCATTTCATTTAATGTGAAAGATGGTGTGGCTTTGGGTAAGGCTATCGACGCCATCGAGCGAGTTCAACAACAACTAAATTTACCGCCTGAAGTTGCACTGGATTTACAAGGTGCAGCGGCAGCATTTGAAACCTCACTGGATCATACTTTCTGGCTGGTAGTGGCTGCGATTGTGACCATGTATATTGTGCTGGGCATGTTGTATGAAAGCTTTATTCATCCGGTCACAATTCTTTCCACTTTGCCATCTGCTGCAATTGGGGCACTTTTGGCTTTATTTTTGATGAATCAGCCACTCGATATGATTGCATTGATCGGGATTATCCTGTTGATTGGTTTGGTTAAAAAGAACGGCATCATGATGGTGGATTTTGCGTTGGCAGCACAGCGTGAACAGGGCTTACCTGCCGAACAGGCGATTTATCAGGCGGCATTGTTACGTTTTAGACCGATTCTCATGACCACCATGGCGGCATTGGTCGGGGCAATTCCATTGATGCTGGCATCGGGTTCAGGCGCAGAGTTACGTCAGCCGCTTGGTCTGGTGATGGTCGGAGGATTGATTGTCAGTCAATTTCTAACTTTATTTACCACGCCGGTGGTGTACTTATTCTTTGATCGTTTTTCCAGTCAATCTAAACAGCAGGACGGGCAGGAGGTGGGGCCTTGAATATCAGTGCCATCTTTATTCATCGTCCTGTTGCCAGTTTTTTATTGGCGACCGCCATTATTTTACTGGGCGTATTGGCCTATTTTAAAATGCCTGTTTCTTCTTTGCCACAAGCGGACATTCCAACCATTGTAGTACGGGCAAATTTGCCCGGCGCCAGTCCGGAAAGTATGGCGGCAACTGTGGCAACGCCGCTAGAACGTGCCATGATCGGGGTGTCAGGCGTAAAAGCAATTGACTCCTCCAGTAATCAGGGTGCAACACAGGTCATTTTACATTTCGCCCTGGATACCGACATTAATGAAGCCGCACGTGAAGTTCAGGCTGCGATTAATACCGCTATTCCACAGTTACCCTCGGGTATGCCCAGCCCGCCACAATATTATAAGGTCAACCCCAGTCAGCAGCCGATATTTTATCTGGCATTTAGTTCGGATAATCTTTCTCCAAGTACTTTATATGAAATTGCGACCAGTAAAATCCTACCACATCTGGCACAAATACAGGGTGTGGGCGAAGTTGAAATTAATGGGGCCTCCATGCCTGCGGTGCGGGTGGTGGTTAATCCTAAAGCTTTAATTAACCAAGGCGTTTCACTGGAAAAAATCCGTCTGGCAATTGCCAATAGTAACCGTATTCAGCCGGTCGGGATTTTAGAACATGATGCGCTGCGCTGGCAGGTACAATTGGCTGCAAATTCGCTCAATGCAGCGCAGTTTGCCAATATCATTGTGCATCGTAATGGCAATCAACTGGTGCGATTGAAGGATGTTGCAGAGGTCTCAGATTCGGTAGAAAACCGCTATGTCAGTGGTTTTCATAATGGCAAACCTGCGGTGATCATGATGATCAGTCGTCAGCCAAATGCCAACACGGTGGCGACCATCGACCATATCAAAGAAAAACTACCTTTTTTACAGGCTTTGATTCCGGCAGACAGTAAACTGAACATTGTGATGGACAGTTCTGAGGTCATTCGTAGTGGCTTAAACGAAGCACGCGATACTTTACTTTTTTCGATTGTGCTGGTTGTGCTGATTATTTGTTTGCTTTTGGGACGTTTACGTAGTGCCATCATGCCAACAGTCGCCATGATTGTGACCTTAATCGGAGTATTTAGTGCAATTTATCTGGCTGGATTTTCACTCAATAATCTTTCCATTATGGCGTTGATTGTTGCGATTGGGCTGGTGATTGACGATGCCATTGTGGTATTGGAAAATATCGAACGTCATATAGAAGCAGGTTTAAATCCGCTGCAAGCCACTTTAAAAGGCACACAGGAAGTGGGTCTGACCCTGCTTGCAATGAATCTGACCTTGATTGTGATTTTCGTTGCAATTTTATTTACTGGCGGTGTGATTGAGCGGCTATTTAGAGAATTTTCTTTAACGCTGGTTTTTACCATTATTTTATCGGTGATTGTTGCATTAACACTGATTCCAAGTTTATCGGTCAAAATATTTAAACCGCTTCATGCCGAGAAACCTTCAAAACTGTATCAGTTTAGTCAACGTTTGGTTCAGCAATTATTGCATATTTATCATCTATCCCTTAGTTGGTCATTAAAGCATGGCTATGTCATTATCGTGTTGTGGCTGGGGGCGATTGGGACTTCTTATTATTTATATACCTCTTTACCGCAAATTATGATCCCCGAACAGGATACTGGGCGATTATCGGCATTTATCCGTGGTGATGATGGTTTCTCCTATCAAATTATGCAACCCAAAATCAAAGCATTTTCTGAACATGCATTGGCCGATCCAGCCGTAGAAAATGTGATTGGGACTTCTGGGACCATGGGAACCACCAATGCCGGTTTGCTGATTAACCTTAAACCTAAAAATGAACGTGCAGGCCTGTCGTCGAAGCAGGTATCAGAACGTTTAAAACGGGAAGCACCATGGCAATCGGGTGCGGTCTTTTCTGCTCAGGTCGATCAGGACTTACAACTGGATAATCCTTTTTCCAGCAATAATGCCAATGAATATATGCTGTTGTTACAGGCAGATAACGTATCGGATTTGCGCAAGTGGGCGCCGATTGTTGCAGCAGAAATGGAAAAATTACCAGAGCTGGAAGAGGTGGAAACCATTGGTGATGAAGGGGCACAGCATGTCACACTGGATATTGATCGGGAAGCAGCCAAGCGTCTAGGCATAGAAATGCAGGATATTGCTAGCGTGTTAAATAATTCATTTTCACAGCGTCAGGTCAGTACCATTTTTCAGGAGCAGAATCAGTTTCATGTGGTGATGGAGGTGGATAAACGCTTTACCGAACATCCGGAATCTTTGGCGCAGGTGCAAGTGGTCAATCAACAGGGGCAACATGTGCCGCTCACCAATTTTGCGACATGGCAGTATGGAATTGCCAATGACCGTGTCCATCGCCGTAATCAATACGCTGCTTTGGGGATCGGCTATGTGGTGAATAGCGGCTATAGCTATGAACAGGCAGATCAGGCGATTCGTGGGGTATTGGCTCAGGTTATGCTGCCTCAGGATATTTTTGTGATGACTGATCGTGATGTAGAAGAAGAAAATCTACAATCCGGACTTTCCATGCCATGGATTGTATTTACCGTTGTGGTACTGATGTATATTGTACTGGGGATTAGTTATGAAAATCTTGCTCATCCTTTAACCATTTTATCTACTATTCCGGCAGTTGCTGTTGGCGCATTGATGACTTTATGGCTGATTGGAATGCCATTTAGTCTAATTGCCATGCTTGGCATGTTTTTATTAATCGGTATTGTGGTGAAAAACGCTATTTTACTGATTGATTTTGCCTTAAAACAGCAAAAATTGGGCGCTACACCCTTTGACGCAATCATGACTGCTGCACAATTACGTTTTCGTCCGATTCTGATGACCAATTTTGCTGCATTGATTGGTGCAATTCCTTTGGCAATGGGTATCGGTGAAGGCTCAGAAATCCGTCAACCCTTAGGTATTGCCATTGTCGGTGGACTGGCTTTGGGGCAATTTTTGACTTTATTTACCACGCCTGTGATTTTTCTCTACATTGAGTTACTGTCCAGATGGATCAAAAGTAAAGTGAAGAAACTTATACCTATGAAGTCTGTGTAATGAATAGTTTTCAACCTTCATTTATGAAAATAAAAAAGGATTATTGTCGGGGGGAAGAGGGAACCTTCCCTTTGAAAGATTCAATCAATTGACCAATGGAAATATTTACGCAGACGAATTTTATTAATTGATAATCATATTCATTACGTTTAGAATACTTTGATAAACATCAACTGCTTTTTATTATGTATCAGAATATTGCCATACAAAAGTATATTGCCGAGCTTTATCAGGAGCATCGTCGCTGGCTATATGTATGGCTGTATCAAAAACTTGGATCGGCAGAACGTGCAGAGGATGTGCTACAGGATACCTTTACCAAGTTATTAAGCCAAAAAAATATTTTACAATTGGAACAACCCAAAGCATTTTTAACCACAGTGGCCAAGCGTGTTCTGATTGACCATTCACGTCATGCTAAAATTGAACAGGCATATTTAGCGCATCTCGAACAGCAACAGTTCTGTCATGACATTTCCCCCGAAAAAATTCTGATTGCGATCCAGTTACTGGAACAACTGGCCATGTTGTTGGAAAGATTACCAGAACGCACACAAAAAATTTTTATCTGGCATTTTTTAGATGGTGAAAAATTAAATTGTATTGCGGAAAAATTAGACGTTCATCCCAAAACAGTTCATAATGAATTGGTAAAAGCTTTAATGCATTTCCAGCGTCGTATGCCTGATTTGAATGATGAAATTTAATTTTGATGAAATCACAACAAGAATTGATTGCTGAACAAGCTGCAGAATGGGTGGTCAAGTTAAGTACAGAGCAATGTAGCGCAGATGATCTGCAAGCATTGGCACAATGGAAACAACAAAGTCCGCAACATTTACAGGCATTTGAACAATTAGAAAAACTGATTCAAGGTGTACAGTCTTTACAGCAGCATAATATTGATAGCCAGCATCCGATTATGCAGGATAAAGTGCTGGGTAAAAAAAGAAAATTACCACCACATTTTTCTGCATTTGTCATGGTGTTATTATTTGCTGGACTACTTTATGCTTTACCCTGGCAGTTTTGGACTGCCGATGTTAAAAATCCGGTACAAGCATGGCAACAACAGGTGTTGGAAGATTCAACCACCATTCAAGCCTCGGGTAAAACAATTTATAATATTCAATATTCAGGACAGCAAAGAACCATTGCGTTATTGCAGGGCAATATTTTGGTGGATGTGGCCAAAGATGCGCATCGACCTTTTGTGGTGAAGACAGGACAAGGTGAAATTCAGGCATTGGGGACACGGTTTATCGTACAACATCATGATGACCTAACCATTGTCAGTATGCTGGAATCAAAAACCAAAGTTGATATGGGTAAAGAAAATCCAAGTATTGTCTTAAAAACCGGGCAAACCCTGTCTCTAGATCATGGGGTGGTTAAAGTAGATGAAAATTCACCACAAGCCTTATTGCAAGCTTGGAAGAGTAAAAAATTGGTGGTTAATAATATGCCACTGGATCAAATTCTACAGATTCTGGCAAGTTATCAGACCAGTTATTATATGTATTCAAAAGAAAATTTGCAGCATTTCAGGGTTACAGCGGTATTACCACTTGATCAACCTGAAGTGGCCTTGCAGTTATTAAGTGAGCATGTTGGACTGGATATTTCAAATTATTCGCAATATGTGACCAGTATAAAGAAAAACTGATGAGGGATTGTGTCAAAAAACATGTATATATTTAAAGATCAATAGGTGCTAAAGGTTATTCGATATTGTTTTCAATGGCGTCTTCAGCTTGTTTCAATAACCATTCTTTGACATCGCTATTATCAACACGATGATAAATATCTTCCACACTTACGCTTAAATTGACAGATTCAAAAGTAACATTTTCACCTAAGAAATAATGTTCTGATTGCCATCCGGTACGACGACGGATGACTTCTACATCAACAAAATCCTGTTCGATTAAAATATATTCCTGCAATTGTGCAATGTTCAGATAGCTTTCAAGTTTGATTTTTCGATCAATCTGCCGTGTTGATTTGGATAAGACTTCAATAATTAAAATCGGATTTTGGCTAAAATAACTATCGCCTGACAAATTGTCACAATCGACCAAAACATCAGGATAGAAGTATTTACTGCCAATTTTAACCTTCATATCCGAAGTATAAGGCTGACCAGGTGCATGCTTTAAATGTACACTTAAAGCACTAAAAAGATTCCCTGCGATACGATTGTGATTGGCACTTGCTCCAGACATTGCATAGACATAGCCATCAATATATTCATGTTTAATATCTGAAATTTTCTCATCATTTAAATATTCATCTTCACTAATGATGGGATTAATTTTTTTTGCGATGACCATATGATGATCTCAAATGCTTGTTATTTGTCTATTAATTTAACATAAATGATTTTCTGTTGAGCACCGCTTATGTAAAAAAGCATTCTATTCGGGTTTGAATGATAATAATCATTGAGCATGAAAACAAAAGGGTCATTTTATCTGTTAAATTTTTTATTAAAAAATACATTAATAACAATTAGATAAAATTTTATTAAAAATAATCTAAAAATTTTTTTCCGTTTTTTTTATCTGAATCGTCTAAGTGTTTAGAGCAAATATAATGATGAGGAATTGAACATGCGCTCAAGTTTAGTTATACGTTTTAAACCTTTGGTTTTATCGATTCATTTTGCTGTTATGGCGATGGGGGCTGGCATGGCAACTATTGCTCATGCACAGATGAGCGTTAGTATTGCAGCTGGCGATTTAAATCAGGCATTAAATCAATATGCCTTACAACATAATGTTAATCTGATTCTGGATGGGCAATCGCTGGCAGCTTATCAAACAACTGGTTTACAAGGCAGCTATTCGATAGAAGACGGTTTTAATCAGTTATTGGCACAAACACCATTTCAGATTCAAAAAGTGACAAATGGCTATACCTTGGTTGCAAAAACTGCGGCAACAAAAACACAAGTTCGGGATATGGGGCAGTTAAAGCCGATTGATGTGAGTGCACAAGGGCGGATAAATACTAACAGTAATGGCGTAAATCAGTTACCTGTGATTACAGTGAATGCTGAAAATGAAACAGCAATTTCATATACAAAAAAACAAGCCAGTACCTCTACAAGATTAGATATTGATGTGAAAGAAACACCTCAATCTGTTTCTGTGGTTACTCGTAAACAGATCGAAGACATGGGTGTAACCAATCTTGGACAAGCACTTTTAAATACTACAGGGATTATTTTAACTGGCGATAATACCGAACGAACCAACTTTTCCATCCGTGGTTTTAATGTCGGTGATGGCTGGAACTCTAATTTAATGCAATATGATGGCGTGGCAATCAACGCAAATAATGTCACTTCCTCAAAACCAGATGTGGCGACCATAGAAAGTATAGAAGTTTTACGTGGTGCAGCAGGGTTAATGCAAGGCTCTGGTGAACCATCTGGTGCAATTAATATTATCCGTAAAAAGCCTACAGCAGAATTTCAAGCCAATGGGGCAATAAGTTATGGTACTTGGGATACCAAACGTGCAGAATTTGATATTTCTGGTCCGCTAAACAAGGCGGGAAGTGTACGTGGACGATTGGTGGTTGCTGGACAGGATGCTGATTCGTATATGACGGCTGTAACAAGGGATTCAAATGTATTATATGGTATTGTGAGTGCAGACTTAACAGATCATACATTATTAAACGCAGGTTATTCCCGTCAGGGTGAACATGCTGTTCCAGTCAATACAATTCCTAATTATGTCAATGGTGTAAAGATTGGTATTGATAATTCTAATTGTGGTTGTCATTACACAGATTTCTGGGATAAATCCAATAGTCAGGGTTTTATTGATCTCAGCCACAAATTTACCAATGGCTGGGAAATCAAGGCCAGTTATATGAAAGCTCGATATAACATGGACATGGTGTTTACTTCATTAGGTTTATCATCAACATCCACCAGTGCAGACAACGCCTTGGCAACAGTCTATAAATATGGTTATAACTATCAGCAAGATATAGATGTTTATGATTTCTTTGCTAAAGGTACGTATTCTTTATTTGGTCGTGAACATGAACTGGTTTTTGGTGGTAATCAAAGTAAAAGTAAAACACCAGGGGCTTGGACAAGTTGGGATCAGGTTTTGGAAGACTATAGTTTATTAGGCTGGAATGAAACCTCAAATACACCCTATTTATATGTAAACATTAAAAATTATAGTCCTTACCAATTACCCTATATTGCACCAAGATATGTAAATACCAGTTATGAAGAAGTTAAACAATCTGGATATTACTTAACCACACGTTTAAATATCACCGATCCATTTAAAGTAATTGCAGGGGTTCGGCAAAGTAATTTTGAATCTGTTGGTGATTATAAAAAAACTGGTGTATTAACACCTTACCTGGGTTTAACTTATGATTTTAATGATATTTTTACAGGTTATGCAAGCTATACCGATACATTTGTAGTGCAAAGTGCAAAAGGACGGAATCAGGAACTATTAGACCCCATCCAAGGAAATGTTTATGAAATTGGGGTAAAAGCTGGATTATTTGATGACAGTGCCATTGCCTCTTTAGCGGCTTTTAAAACCAATCAAATTAATCGTTCTATGCGTGATGAGAATAGTAAAGGGGAGTGTCCTTTTAATGGTGGAGAAGCCTATTGTAATGTTGCATCGGGTAAAGTGATTAGTGAAGGTATAGAAGCCGAGATTCGTGGTGAAGTTTTCCCCTATTTGAATTTAACATTTGGTTATACTTATAATACTACCGAATATGCCAAAGATCAGAATAATCAGGGACGTGTCTTTACTGAAGATACTCCTGAACATATTGCTCGTTTGTTTGCTACCTATAAGTTTGCTAATGATTTAACAGTTGGCGGCGGTGTTAATTATCAGAGTAAATGGACAGTAGGACGTTATGAAAGCATTGCATATTCTCAGCCAGCTTATGCCCTTGTAAATCTGATGGCAAGTTATCCTATTAATGAACACTTAAATATTGCTGTCAATGTTAATAATTTATTTGATAAGTCATATTATTCACAAATATATAGTGATGGTGGTGTGCGGTTTGGCGAACCAATCAATGCAATGGTCACTTTAAGAGCGAAATATTAATATTTATCCTTCTATCTGATTTTAGACAGAGGGAATTTCATTAGGGTGTGTTGACATAAGTAGATTAAAATTCAAACCGAGGGTGTAAATAATTATGTGTAAATACAGTTTTAAAAATACTTGGTTACACGCTCTTCAAACATGATACTAAAACGATTCATGGCAGCTTTCCAATTCTGAATAGGCATCGTCCATTTTTTGCTTGCTGCCATAATCGCTAAATATACCACTTTTCTCACGGAATCATCAGTTGGGAAAATTTTTCTTTTCTTGGTCGCATGACAAATAACATTGTTCTGAATAAGTAGGCATTTTGTCGTATAGCCATTGCGTACATTTTTACCTACTCTTGTACTGTTCTTGTCAAAGCCAAGATATTCTGTCAGTTCCGCATTGAGTGCAGTTTCAACTGTGAGCTTTTTTAGAGTTTTACTGGAATCATTCAGGTCAGCTTCGGTTTTTAGATTCTTGGCAAATTCTTTTGTTAATGCCAGCATTGCTTCATTTTTTCATGGTAAACAACTGTGTTGCCCCAACAACATTGAGGCTTAGTTTAAGCGGTTACACAGTTTTATTTACAGTCTCGCTGCTACTTTAGCTTGTATATACATCTGATTGCCGTTATGAAATGTCAACAGATCCTAGATATTTCTGTTTAAATAGTTCTTTTTGCTTTAGATATTCGGGATGTTGTTTGGCTTGATGCCATTTTTCTTTAAAAATTTCTGCTGCTTTGGCTTTGATCTCATCTTCTTCACTACGCGGAAGCTGCTCTCTACCATGTGCACCACTTAAACCTTTTTTGTTTTCAGGCACTGCGCCTTTGTATTTCTTGCCCCCTTTGTGGTTTGCATAACGACGTGCGCGGGTGAAACCCATTTGTAAAAATTTGCGTGCCATATCAGCGCCGACAAAATCATCATTATCCAAATAGTCTAGGAATAACTGATAAATTTTAGTACTGCTTTTTTCTGCTTTTTCTACATCTGCAAACTGCCAAAAGGGTAGAATTTCTGTTTTATAAGGTTCCACTAATAATACACCTTGTTCGCCTCTACCAATGCGATAGAGGTCTGGTCGTTTACGAAAATTTATTTTCTTAAAGTCGAGCGAGTAATCAAAACTATTGGAATGTACTTTCGATAATCTTTTAGGCGAGTTGGTATTGGATGATTTAGTCATAATAAAAGTATTTATAAAAATTGAATAATGGATAACAGATTTGTCTGTCACATTTTTTGCTACAGATCGATTAGCCCTAATAGTATACCATCTAATGGTAACAGAGATAAGATATTGATTTATATATCTGTAATATGGATTATGTTTTATTAAATAGATTTGATGATCGGTTTTTTTAATGTGTGCATTTTATCTGTGATGATTCGTCAAGTTGCATATTTGTTGAAATTTGATCGTTTTATGCGCTGCTATTTGCTTATGGTAATTTTTATTATTTTTTTGTGTTTTTTGATTTTTTGTCATTTATTTTACTTTATTCATTGTTAGACTTATACATTATGATTAACAGCGAAATATTTTTGAAAAATCATCATTTTTTCTCGGCAAAATTGCATAAAAATGTTTTTTTTCTTTAAAAATTCTGTATGATCGGCTGCCTAGGACTAAGATAGAACGAAGCATTATCCTAAACTAGCTACTATGGTATAAGTCTTAGATTGCTAAGACTTATTTCTTTTTACCCTTATCTGAGATGGTAATCCGATATGAGCGTATCTTCAAACGATCCAACTGCCAAGACTAATGAATATTATTTGACCCGCCAAAGTCAAATGGAATCAAATGTTCGTAGTTATCCTCGTAAATTACCTTTAGCAATTGCGAAAGCGAAAGGCTGTTGGGTCACTGATGTCGAAGGTAATGAATACCTCGACTGTTTAGCTGGTGCAGGTACTCTGGCATTAGGTCATAATCACCCTGCTGTAATTCAAAGTATTCAAGACACTTTAGCAAGTGGTTTACCACTGCATACCCTTGATTTGACCACGCCATTAAAAGATGCTTTTACAGAAGCCTTGTTATCTTATTTGCCGGGTGGTCAGGAAGAGTATTGTTTACAGTTCTGTGGTCCATCTGGTGCAGATGCGACAGAAGCTGCAATTAAATTGGCCAAGACCTATACTGGCCGCAGTACAGTGATCAGTTTTTCTGGTGGCTATCACGGTATGACACATGGTTCATTGGCAATGACCGGTAACCTGAGTGCAAAAAATGCTGTGAATGGTTTAATGCCATATGTACAGTTTATGCCGTATCCACACGAATACCGCTGTCCGTTTGGGATCGGTGGTGAAGCAGGCGTTGATGCGTTAACCTATTATTTTGAACAGTTGATCGAAGACGTAGAAAGTGGCGTAACCCGTCCTGCTGCGGTGATTCTTGAAGCCATTCAAGGTGAAGGCGGTGTGGTTATTGCCCCAACCAAATGGTTGAAAAAAATTCGTGAAGTGACAGAAAAGCACAATATTGTGTTGATTCTGGATGAAGTACAGGCTGGTTTTGCCCGTTCTGGAAAAATGTTTGCATTCGAGTACGCGGGGATCGAACCTGATGTGGTGGTGATGTCTAAAGCGGTTGGTGGTAGCTTACCGCTGGCGGTATTGGGTATCAAACGTAAATTCGATGCATGGCAACCAGCAGGACATACCGGTACATTCCGTGGTAACCAGTTGGCGATGGGTACAGGTCTTGCGACTTTAAATACCATCAAAAAAGACAATCTGACTGAGAATGCACAACAACGTGGTGATTTTTTACAGGCAGAATTGAAAAAACTTCAAGCAGAATTGCCTTGTATTGGTCATGTGCGCGGTCGTGGTTTGATGATTGGTATCGAAATTATTGATGAGCGTCAGGCACCAGATCATCTGGGTGCTTATCCGGCTGACTCACAATTGGCAGCAGCGATCCAAACAGCATGTTTTGACAATAAACTGATGCTGGAAAAAGGTGGTCGTGGTGGTACCGTGATTCGTTTACTTTGTCCGCTGATTATTACGCAAGAAGAGTGTGAAGAAGTATTAAAACGCTTTAAGAAAGCTGTGGGCGAAGCACTTATTGCTGTACGAGGCGCGCAATAATGGTTGATTTTGCCCAGCATCGTAAAGCGTTATTGTGCAATGATGCGCAGTCTATTGCCGATTATCAGTCGGCAATGACTGATGCCGTCAAGGCTGTATCTGCATGGTTACAAAATGACAAAATGTATACCGGCGGCAGTATTAAGGAATTGCGTACAGCGATTTCCTTTAATCCGTCTCAACAGGGTATGGGCTTACAACCAGCATTAGAGCGCATGGTTGAACTTTTCCTGAATAAAAGTCTGAAAGTCCATCATCCACATTCTCTGGCACATTTGCATTGTCCTACCATGGTCACCAGTCAAATTGCCGAAGTATTGATTAATGCCACCAATCAATCTATGGATTCCTGGGATCAAAGCCCAGCGGGTTCTTTGATGGAAGTACAGTTGATCGACTGGCTACGCCAAAAAGTTGGTTATGGTGCAGGTACTGCTGGCGTGTTTACCTCCGGCGGTACACAATCCAACTTGATGGGTGTGTTACTGGCACGGGACTGGTGTATTGCTAAAAACTGGCAGGATGAAAATGGTCAGCCTTGGTCGGTACAACGTGATGGTTTACCCGCTGAAGCCCTGAAAAAAGTCAAAGTGATCTGTTCTGAAAATGCACATTTTTCTGTGCAAAAGAACATGGCCATGATGGGTATGGGTTTTCAGTCTGTGGTTACAGTTCCTGTGAATGACAAAGCCCAAATGGATGTTGATGCGCTGGAAAAAACCATGGCGCATTTGCAGGCAGAAGGTAAAATCGTGGCTTGCGTAGTTGCAACTGCGGGAACGACTGATGCAGGTGCGATTGATCCACTGAAACGTGTACGTGAGTTAACCACACAATACGGTGCCTGGATGCATGTCGATGCGGCTTGGGGTGGTGCATTAATTCTATCTAATGATTATAAACATTGGCTAGATGGCTTATCTTTGTCAGATTCTGTGACACTGGATTTCCATAAGCATTATTTCCAAAGTATCAGCTGTGGTGCATTTTTACTTAAAGATGAAGCAAATTATCGGTTCATGCATTATGAAGCAGAATATTTAAATTCTGCCTATGATGAAGAACATGGTGTGCCAAATCTGGTGTCAAAATCATTGCAAACCACCCGACGTTTTGATGCATTAAAATTATGGATGACCATTGAGGCATTAGGCGAAGAGCTGTATGGTTCGATGATTGACCATGGAGTTAAACTGACTCGTCAGGTTGCCGATTATATCAAGGCAACAGATGGTTTAGAACTTCTGGTTGAACCACAATTTGCATCAGTATTGTTCCGTGTGGTACCAAAAGATTATCCGCTTGAGTTTGTCGATAGCTTGAACCAGAACGTGGCAGATGAATTATTTGCCCGTGGTGAAGCCAATATTGGTGTGACTAAAGTGGGTGATGTTCAGTCATTGAAAATGACCACCTTAAGTCCTGTCGTGACATTTGAAGATGTTCAAGGTCTTCTGGCATTGGTTCTTGCTGAAGCAGACCGTATCAAAGATGCGATTGCGACTGGCAGCTATGTACCAGCAATTGATTAAGATGCTGTGATTGATATAAAGAAAGACTGCTTCGGCGGTCTTTTTTTGCTTAATTTTTTTAGCATATCAACATTTAAGATGCTTGAATTATTGATCAATAAAAGAATCATAATTAACGTCAGTTCTGGATAAAAATATTTGTTTTGTATGAATAAAATTAATTTCAATGAAAGAATCACGACGGAGTCTTACAAGGTTATACATATTTCGGGATAAACCTTCGGTTCGACCTGAGAGCTATAGCTCGCAAGGCTTTCGGGAAGAGTGGTATAACCACGCAAGGGCAAAACCATTTGTCCGCTGCAAACTCGCTCAAATACCGCTAAAAAACAAATGAATTGAAAAAACATTATTTTGCAGATAATTTACCGGCCTCGAACAGGCAGCGAACGCTGCTACGAAATCGATTTCTTCTACACATCTTATCCCGAGTTCACGTTAATTAAAGATAATTGGTAATTAGCACTTCTTTCGAGCTGCCTTTCACCGTGTTATAGCAGCTATGATTATAATTATGATTTAAATGAATCACATGATAATTTTTAGCCCATTCAATCAATAGATCATTGGTTTTTCCCTTATGTACAAGCACATTGGACATGGCGAATCTGATCTTTTGACGATTTAAGCTGTCGAGACAGTCATGTAATTTTTGTTCTTGTTCCTGCGTCCAATCCTTAAATCCTCGATTACCATCGTTATAACTACCAGTCGTGATGAAATAGGGCGGATCCAGATAAATAAAATCATCAGCTGTAAATTGTGTTTGAGTTAATAATTCACAAAATGGCAGTTGCGAGAACGCCACCTGTTTGCTTTTCAGTTGATGAACAAAATGGATGAGTTTTTGTCGCAGTATGGTCGAAAATTGGCTTCTATTGGTACCAAACGGATTGTTGTATTGGTGTTGATTATTAAATCTAAACTGATAATTAAAGGAGTAGCACATCAGGGTATAGAGCATCATTGGCTGTTTTTGTCGGTTATAATCTCGGCGTAATGTTAAAAAACCTTGTTTATTGTCTTTACTCAGTTGATATTGGTCAATATAAAACTGGATGCTTGTCAGCAAGTCATCAAGGTCCTGCTGATAGAAGGCTTGAAGAATTTCAATCACATAACAATTAATATCGTTGATAATGATTTGATCTGCATTGCTATTGACAGCAACATTTGCGCCACCAGCAAACACATCATAAAACCTTGAGATGTTGTTTGGAAAATGCGGCAAAATCTGTGGCAGTAGTTTGGCTTTACCTCCGATATAATTCATTGGGCTGGGGTGAATTGCACGTGATGCAGATAATTTGATAGGTGCAGAATCCATACGTTACTCGATATATTGCGATTTAAAGCAGCAATAAGGCGAAAATTTTAGCCTATATTATACTTTTAAGTGGTTATTTTTTAAAAACAGTCAACACACTTAATGCAATCTATTATGACGGGTTTTCATAGATTCAGCACAATTTTTGCGAAAGTGCCAATTGGTAAATCAGTATCTGGTATTTTGGATTAAGCGAAAAGAAAGAGAAGATAATAAGGTGATGATCAATAATCCTGTTGTTGCGAATGATTTTAATGGATTATTGATCTGCCCACAAGCAACTTAGTGCGCGCGTGGTTGAATAACTTGCTGGATTTCTCGACGGGTATAACCACGGGAAAGCAATAATTTTTTAAGACCAGAAATAAGATCAGGATCTTGTGTGGTGCCAAGAATCTGGAAAAGCTGTTCGCAGGATTTAGCCGCGAAATCATTTTCAATACATGTAATATGATTCAATTGTGAATTGTGCTGTTGATTAGACAGAATAAAGCGTTGCAAAAAACTCATATAACAATCATTAATAACCTGACATAGCGCGCACTATACGCTTTTAAAATAAAAATACAACAGCTGTTAGACTAAAATTTATAAAATATAATGTATTGATTTTTAATATTAAAATAAATATTATGTGAATTGTGTCACACATTTTATGCTTCGATTTTCAGCAAAAGACCGTTAAGACCTATCGAAATTTGTGAAAAATAAGGAGGAATATTGGAATTTTTGTAAGTGGTTTTTTGCACTGTTTGAGTGAGTTATTAATGACTTTTATGCTCATTTTTTTGCACTTGCACTGAAATCGCCCAAGCAACATGCTCTTTCACCAATGCCTCATGTTCGCTAAAATATTGTTGTAAGGCAGCTAAAATTTGCGTGGAAAAAGGTGCATTTCCCAAAGCGATAGCAACATTGCGTTTAAAACTTTGAAATCCGGTACGGCGAATGGCACTGCCTTCTGTTTTTGCCAGAAAGGTGGCTTCATCCCATTGCCAGAAATCCAGTAAAGCGGTTTGATCAAGATCGTGTCGAGTCTGAAAGTCATCCAGTGTGGTTACTTTGGCATAACGATTCCACGGGCAAATCAGCTGACAATCATCACAGCCAAAAATACGATTACCAATTTGTGCACGTAATTCAAGCGGAATACTGCCTTTATATTCAATGGTGAGATAAGCAATACATTTTCGCGCATCTAACATATAAGGTTCAACAATCGCCTGCGTCGGACAAATATCAATACAAGCCGAGCAAGAACCGCAATGTTTACTGGCTGGCGTATCAAAGGGTAATGCCAGACTGCAAAATAACTCACCCAGTACAAAAAAAGAACCGGATTGTCGGTTGATCAGTAAGGTATGTTTACCTGTCCAGCCCATCCCGGCATTTTCGGCCAGAGTTTTTTCAAAGATCGGGGCAGAATCACTAAAAGGACGGGAACTAAAAGGACCAATTTTGTCTTCAATACGCTGTGCCAGTTGCTTTAATCGGCCACGCATGACTTTATGATAATCCCGTCCTCGTGCATAACGTGCAATAATGCCAAGATCGGGTTGGTCTGGCACATAACGGGCTTGTGGTTTATCTTGTAAATAATTCAATCGAACACAGATGATACTGTGTGTATCCGGAACCAGCAGGGTAGGATCGGCACGTTTATCCAGATTTTCTTCGAGATAGTGCATATCGGCATGATAGCCATTGTCCAGATAACGTTGAAAATGTGCCAGTTGATCTTTGGTATCGGGTTTTGCAATCACACAGTCGTTAAAACCCAGTGCCATTGCCTGTGCCTTAATCCAGTGTTTTAATGCGTGGGGATCATCACGTAAGCCGAGATCAAGCGTCGATAAAGATTTAGACATGTAAAATCAAAAAGAGATTGCTAAAGATAGAGGGAAAATATGAAAGGGTTGTTTGGACATCGTCCAGTTTATCATAGCCAGTCGGTACAAGCATGGGAGAAGCGATGGTTTGCGGCAAATAATTGTTCTTATGGGCTGATGCAACAAGCGGCATTGGCCATGACCTTGCAAATTGAAAAAACGCTGCATCAAAAGCAAATGGTACATCAGGAAATTCTGGTCTGGTGTGGACAGGGTAACAATGCAGGCGATGGTTATCTAATTGCTAAATATCTAAAACAGAAAGGTTTTCATTTGACTATTTATGCACCGCAAGCGGCAATGAGTCAAGATGCACAGCGTGCCAGAGATGAAGCTATTGCCGCCGGCATTCATATTTATTCGCAATTGCCGTCAGACAAAAATTATAATATTCATGTCGATGCGCTATTTGGTGTTGGCTTAAACCGTCCCTTGGATCAATTTTCACAACAGATCATTACCCAATTGAATACACAATCGGGTTTTAAGATTGCGATTGATATACCTAGCGGTTTGCATCCCAATACAGGTGTGCCTTTGCCGCTAGCAGTTAAAGTGGATTTGACCTTGTCGGTGATGGCATTAAAACTGGGATTAGTCATTGGTCAGGCACAGAATTATGTCGGTGAATTAATTGAGTTGCCGTTAATTCCGGTTGATGAACAATTAAAACCCAGTGCCTATATCAATTATAACAAGCCTATTTTAGCCAAAAGGCAGGCAACACAGCATAAAGGCAGTTTTGGTCATGTGCTGGTGATTGGTGGTCATCCCAATATGGGTGGTGCTGTGATGATGGCTGGAGAAGCAGCCATGGCAAGTGGTGCAGGCAAAGTCACAGTGATGTGCGATGCCAGACACCACACTGCGATTGTGGCACGTAGTCCGAATATTATGCTCAAAGACATTGCACAGACTGATGTCACTGAATTAAGCAAATTTCTGGCGCAAATTGATGTGGTGTGTTTTGGTATGGGATTGGGGCGTGATGCTTGGTCAGAAACCAATTTCCATATGGTCATGAATGCACTAAAACAACAATCCCATCTACATACGGTTATTTTCGATGCCGATGCGTTATGGTTTTTGGCACAATATCAACATGATATTCAATTACAAGTGCAGTGGATTGCCACGCCACATTCGGGAGAAGCAGCACGTTTATTGGCATGTAATGTGGCAGACATTGAACAGGACAGGGTAGCTGCAATTGAACAATTACAACAACAGTATGCGGGAAAATGGTTATTAAAAGGCGCGGGTTCTTTAACGCTGGAACAGGATTCGCTGGGTGATCCGCATTTGGACATTTGTGCATTTGGCAATGCGGGCATGGGAACAGCCGGTATGGGTGATGTGTTATCGGGTATGATGGCCGGCTTAAAAGCACAGTTTAAAGATGAAATTTCTCTTGCCGAGATTGTGGCTTTACATGCTTTAGCCGGTGATGAACTGGCTAAACAGGGCATGCGAGGCATACAGGCACAGCATATGGTTGATGCAATTTATCAAGTGGTAAATTTAGACTAAAGGATATTTATATTCTTTTGATGATGAATGGATGCTCACTCAGGTGAGCATCGTTGCTAGGTATAATGATTAGAATATATTTGACTTCGTGTTTAAATCAAATAGTGATGAGATTGAATAGCAAACCTTAGAAACGTAGTTCCAGACTGGCGTGTATAGTGCGTCCGGGTGTTGGCATACCGATTACTGTACCGGGATCAAAGGCATAACGATTGGTTAAATTCTCAATGCTCACATTAAGGTTTGCATGTTGATTTAACTTATATCTGGCAAATAGATCAACCAGTGTATCGGCAGGAATATCCTCTACAGCACGACCAGTAATGGCTGTACCGTCAAACCAGCCGCGTGGATTGTGTTTCGCTGAGTGATAGCGTAGGCGTGTACCAATACTTAAGTCTTGATCCAGAAAGTTTTTCGCAAGAGTTAAATTGATTGTACGTTTGGGTGCGATTCGGGTACTGATTAGACTCCAGGCATCGCCTACCGCATTGCAATGATTTTTCACCGGACAAATTTTTGCAGTTGCATTAAAGGTTGCATTGGCTTCGACAGAAAAAGCAGGATGTTGATAATTAGCATTTAACTCGATGCCTTTTAACACAACTTTGTCATAATTTTTAAAGGCCAATAAATAAGTTTCCCACCAGCCGGAATCAGGGCCTGGCGGTATTGCACCTTGAGATAAATAATCTTTGATATTATTGTAAAAATAATTGAGGCTGATATTTAATTTATCCTTTGCAGCAAACAGATCCGCATATTGCCCTTGAAGGCCCAATTCTGCATGACGTGAATTTTCTGCTCGAATTGGATTGTGTGGATAATAATTAAATGTTTCTCGTGATTGGGTTGATTCAAACAAGCTTGGATTGCGATAGCTATTGCCGAGTTTTCCGTATAGATCAACCTGATCATTGAGATGAAAAGCGGCATGGGTTAATACATCCACATGTGCTTTATAATCTAGTGTGCGTTCCCCGATATAATCCGTGGTTTTCGATTCATGCAGACGAGTGCTTAAGGCAACATCAGCAATTTTTGTGGTCAGATTTGAAGTGACAAATGCGGCCTGACTCTGACGTTTGGCATTGCGTGCAGAATCAAATTCATAGAAATATCTGGGTTGCATACGCTGTTCATCGGCACTTAGACCATACTCCAAGATAACAGGGAGTGTGGAAAAACGACTCTTATTACTGATCTGTATTGCTGTACGCTCATCCCGATAGCTTGCCCGATATTGGTCTGCCGATGATCCCCAGTTGGTCCATAAACCATTGTGCTGATGCATCTTGGCATCGGTTTTTGCAATATTAATGTTTAAGTCAATTAAGCCATGATTGGCAGGATTATAATGATATTCTGCACTATAGGCATTTACATTAGCATCGCCCAAGGACCACTGTGCCATCGAATCTCTGTCTGCTGGTGGTGCCCAATAGTCTGGATAGTTTGGATCATAAGTGGGAGCCTTATACCAATAGGCTGCCAGAACTTCACCTGCCTGTTGCAGATGTCGGCGGAAATTGAGTTCCAAACGTTGTTCATCGGTGATATTCCAGCCTAGTTTCATAATCCCGGATTTACTTTGATAACTGGTATTGACCACTTCCTGTCCAGGACTCACCACGGCGCTTTCCTGTTGATAGTTTTCCTTGCCTTGTGTTCCGGCAAAATAATTGCCGACTTTACGCTGGCTATAGGCTGCAACCAGATCCAGCAAATCATTGCGATAGGCAAAAGCTGTGGTCAATGCACCATTATTGAATTTGCTGCCGCTAAGATGATTGCTTAATAAATAACGATCCTGCTCTAGCGTATCTTCGGGAATATTGGGTGTCCTGTTATTGTTATATAGCGTGCCCTTAAGTAAAACCCCGACATTTTTATGTTCAAGTAAAATATCATCAGCACTTAAGGTTTTCATTTGTATCGTGCCGCCAATTGCGCCTGTCGCATAGCGATTATTGGATGCACCTTTTTCCACGCTCAACTGACCGATTAAATCCATATCGATATAGGTACGATCACTTTCACCTTGATAACCACGATGTGTATGGGTGGCTTGTAGACTCCCATCAATGATGACAGGTACCCTGCCTTCACCTTGCAAGCCACGGATCCCGACATCAATCGCACCAGCTTCATTTCGTAGACTGTTTAATTGTACGCTGGCAATACCAGCAAAAGCATCACCATTCGCTGTACCTCGAAATTGCTGTAATTCCTCCCGGTTTTTGCTGGTCGTGCTAAGAATAGGCTCGGCTTTAACAACGAGTACAGGAAGTTGTACTGGCAAATCCTCACGTCTGGCTGCAACCGTGACCAGATCCTGACCAGAATGTTGTTCGGGTACAGCTTCAGCATGTGCAATATCTTTTATGGCGAGAAGATAGGTATTATTCTGTTTGATAACATGATAGGGCTGGTTTTGCAGGATTTTGGCAAAGCCTTGTGCAACACTGTATTGACCCTGTAATCCTTCACTACGCTGACCTTTTAGCAGTTCACGATCAAAGCTAAATACCACGCCTGACTGAGCTGCAAAGCTGGATAAAACATAACCCAGATCATTAGCTGCAATATGATAGTGCTGTAGCTGTTGGACAGAAGCTTGTGTCTCTTCAGCATGTGATATTGAAAAGGGGAGAAATCCCAGGAACGCCTGCACCAACATTGGCAAGGCTTTTTTACGAAAAATCATGATCACCTCAAGCAAAAATTTGTATGAACATCCTTAATACCCGCCAAGCGTTTAATAAGTGACATGAAAATGATAATTATTCATAAATAAAATTTTAAGGGTTTGTATTTTATCGTTTTTAATCTATATCTGGCGTTAGTACATTTCTAATCTATGGATTAAATAAACAGTAAAAGGGAATTAATCCTCAACATCTCTCTGGTTCTTTTGTGTCTGTTGATGTGAGGTTCTGGCTTTTATGACCACTAGCCGTTGGTCGAAATAGGTTTGTGCATCTACCGGATAACTCTGTTGTAATGCCTGAATCAGTTGATCAAGATCGTGCAAAGGAAAAGAACCAGAAACTTTGATGTTTTCGATTTCCGGTGCCAGACGGATATAGCGGTTTTGATAACGTCCAATCTGCTGAATCAGGGTTTTAAGTGGCATGTCATAGGCCATAATGACATGATTACGCCAAAGGTATTGGTTGGGTTGTACAGGTTGTTTACCAAAACTTCGTCGTGCATCGAAACACAATTGTTCGCCAGCACGCAAAATCTGTGCCTTATGGGAATCTTTAAGCTTGATTTTAACTGCACTTTCTAATACGGCAACACAGCTTTGTTGCTGTTTCTGCAATTGCTGTACACTAAATACCGTGCCAAGTGCCTGTATATCTGCATATTTGCTGGTGACAATAAAGGGTTGATCTTTGTATGCAGCCAGATGACCCGTCTTAATCCAGATTTCACCATAATGTAAATGAATTGAACGTTGCTGCGCCGTATATTGTACATCGAGTGCCGTACTGGTATTGAGATCCAGTTGTGTGCCATCTTCGAGTAAAATCTGTTGTTGTTCCCCACGGGCGGTATAATAATCGGCAAATAAACGATAGTACCAATTGTCTTGCCAGAAATAGATTGCCGTACTTGCAAATAAAAGACTTAATACCAGTTTGCCCAGTATCTTGCGACTATGTTGCTGTCCATGTTGTAAAATAGCGTCTGAGTTTTGCGGTATATCATTGAGCACATTGAGCAATTTTTCTGCCTTTCGCCAAGCTTTTTCATGTGCCGGACTGCTGTGTTTCCACTGTTCCAGTTCTTGTAATTGTTGCTGGCTTAATTCACCTGAGCGAATTTTTAATAGCCATTCGGCAGCTTGTGCGAGGATTTCCTGTTGATTCATTCTGCTGCTTAGTCATCCATCACGGTCAGGCAAATGGTCATGGCTTGCAATAGATCACGTATTACAGTTCGGGTTGAAATATTTAAACGATTGGCAATTTCTTGTTGGGTGATGCCTTCGAGTTGTGACCAGATAAACACTTGACGTTGTCGTGTCGGCATATTGTTCAATAAATCATTGATTAAACATAATGCTTCAATCGACTGTAATTGCTGTTCGGGTGAAATATGATAGTGTTCAGGTTGTGTTGCCAAGGCCTCTTTATAGGCTTTTTCAATTGATTGACGCTGATACCAATTGATCAGAATACCTTTGGCAATGGTGGTGAGTAGGGCACGCGGTTGTTCAAAATGAAATTGCTCCTGCCGTTTCAGCACACGCAAAAAGGTATCATGTGCCAGATCAGCGGCATCTTCTGAATGGTTTAAACGCTGTCTTAACCACTGATATAACCAGGAATGATGCTCTTGATACAATTGTTGAAACGAATCACGCATAATAAATATGAAATGTAAATGATAACTATTATCTTAATTGTAGCATAACTGCAACTTGAATATAAAAATAGAAAGATCTTTTTATTTATATGGAGTGTTATTTAAGCTATGCGGATGCTTGCAACATCGATTTGCAATGTTACAAGCAATAATAAGAACTTAATGCGCGTTAATTTATTTTTTCAAAAATAAAATCATTAATTTGGTGTCCTGCTTCCAGTCCACGTTTTTCGAATTTTGTCAGCGGACGCCATTCAGGACGGGGATAAGACTTATTTTTTCCTGCCATATTGTTTAAACGCGGACGATGTTCGAGAATATCCAGCATCCATTCGGCATACGGTTCCCAATCGGTTGCAGCATGAAAAGTACCACCGACTTTTAGCTTTTGTTCTACCAAAGCCATGCGCTCATGAATCACAAAACGGCGTTTGAAGTGACGTTTTTTCTGCCATGGGTCGGGGAAATATAGCTGAATACAATCAATACTGTCATCAGGCATTTCTTTTAAGACCTGAATGGCATCGGCATCGAGTACACGTAAATTATTTAATTCTGCCAGACCGGCTTCATAAACACATTGTGCAATGCCAGGAATATGTACTTCAATCCCGACGTAATTACGCTCAGGATTGGCCTTGGCCATTAAAACCAGTGAGCGTCCCATACCAAAACCGATTTCTACAGTCAATGGTCGTTCCGGATGAGGAAAAGCCTTACGCAAGTCGCCAACCGGATATTGCAAAATAAATTCCTGATGCTTCTCCAACGCTGTACGCTGTGAAGTATTCAAGGGAGAAGAGCGACGCATAAACGTCACAATTTCACGATGTTCGGTAAGATTATCCAGATCTTGGATATCTTGTGCTATAGCGTTTTGCAAATGATCTGACATGGGGACAAAGAGAATTTAAGAAAAACTGCGCTATTCTAAAAGGATATTCCGATTTGGGCAACTTAAGCTGAAAATACATTATGGATTCAATGCGAAAGAGGTTTGTATTTCAGCATAATAGCCCTCATATTATGGGAAAATGGAGCGTCTTAAGATTTTGATTTAAAAAACCGATAGTTTTTATAAAAACATTCTGTTTTACCTATCATAAAGAAAAGCCTACTATACATTTAACGAATGAAAGACTTTATTATTGGAGCATAAAGATGTTAGACCAAAATGTAAAAACACAATTAAAAGCTTATTTAGAGCGTTTAGAATCTCCCATTGAAATCATCGCCTCCCTCGATGATTCTGATAAATCCTTACAAGTGAAAGAACTTGTCGGTGAGATTGCCGAGCTGTCTAATCAGGTGAGTGCCCGTTATGATGGTACACATCACCGTCGTCCAAGTTTTGGTATTGCCAAAGCAGGACAGCAACCACGAGTATTCTTTGCTGGTTTGCCGATGGGGCATGAATTTACGTCTTTAATTCTGGCTTTGTTACAAACTTCCGGTTATGCACCAAAAGTATCTGATGAAATTCTGACACAAATTAAAGGCTTGGATTTAACTGCAAACTTTGATGTCTTTGTTTCTTTAACCTGTCATAACTGTCCGGATGTGGTACAGGCATTAAACCTGATCGCAATTTACAATCCGAATAGCACAACCACCATGATTGAAGGCGGTTTCTTTCAAGAAGAAGTCGAAGAGCGTAAAATCATGGCTGTACCAATGGTGTTTCAGGATAATGAACATTTCGGTCAAGGCCGTATGACCATTGAAGAAATTGTTGCGAAACTGGATAGTAACTCTGCGGAAAAAGAAGCTGCCAAAATTAATGCCAAAGATGCATTTGATGTGTTAATTGTTGGTGGTGGCCCAGCAGGTGGTACCGCAGCGATTTATGCAGCACGTAAAGGGATTAAAACCGGTATTGTGGCCGAACGCTTTGGTGGACAGGTAATGGATACCATGGACATTGAAAACTTCACTACGATACAAAAAACAGTGGGACCAAAATTTGGTGAAGATCTGGAAGCACATGTTCGTGTCTATGGCGTAGACATCATGAATCTGCAAAAAGTGAATAAAATCACTGGTGCCGATCAAACAGCCAATGGTTTGGTAGAACTGGAATTGGAAAATGGTGCAAAACTTGAATCCAAAGCAGTGATTCTGTCTACAGGTGCGCGTTGGAGAAAAATGGGCGTTCCTGGTGAGGTAGAATATGCGACACGTGGTGTTGCTTACTGTCCACACTGTGATGGTCCGTTATTTAAAGGCAAACGTGTTGCAGTCATTGGTGGCGGTAACTCTGGTGTTGAAGCGGCCATTGACCTTGCCGGTATTGTTGAACATGTGACATTATTCGAGTTTGATACCAAATTACGTGCAGATCAAGTGTTGCAAGATAAGTTACATAGCTTACCAAACACTACTGTCATCATGAATGCGTTGAGTACAGAAGTGGTGGGTGATGGTAGTCAGGTAACAGGTCTGAAATATAAAGACCGTGCGACTGATGAAGAACATTTGATTGAACTGGCAGGGATTTTTGTTCAAATTGGTTTGTTACCCAATACAGATTTCCTCAAAGACAGTGCAGTGGAATTGAGCAATCGTGGTGAAATTGTGATCAATGAACGCAATGAAACCAATGTTCAGGGTGTATTTGCCGCAGGTGACTGTACCACTGTACCGTATAAACAAATCATCATTGCCACTGGTGAAGGTGCCAAAGCGTCTTTAAGTGCATTTGATTATCTGATCCGTTCCGGTCAATAGTTCATCATTGATAAAACCAAAGTCATATCAATGGCTTTGGTTTTTTATTGCTTATAAAAAAATACATATGATAAAAGTTTAAAAATCAATCTTATACATCGTAAAATTAAAATGCGTTTTTTTAGAACATATATTATATCACTTTGTTTTTACTTTATATTTTATTCACATGTACAGGCACAACCTAGTGTTGTTGCAACAGATCAAGGTGATTTAAAACTTATTATTGTAACTTCTGATTCCACAGACAATATTAAAAAATGGTTTACCACCAATAATCAAGACCTGATATTGCATCGTATATTTGTGATTAAGCCAAATCAGCTTACAACCACTACTTTTTTGGTAACGGGATTATCAGTAGATGAAAAGAACCACTATCATTTTATAATTAATGTATACGTACTTAATTCTAATAATGAACCAATCTGGGGAGAAATGAATTATGCAAATGGGCAAGGAATTTTGGCTAATGAAAAAGGGATTGTTATAGCAGATCCTGCATTAGACTTTATGTTGGATGAAACCGATCCTATAGGAACGTATACAATAGTTGCTCAGGTTACTGATGTAATCACAGGAAAAAAAGCTGAAAGTAGTTATAATTTAACTTTAGAGAAAGAATAAAGTAAAACGAGGTATTGCACCTCGTTTTATGTCTAAGGAAAAAATTATTTTTCTACAAAAGCTCGTTCAATCACATAATCACCGAGTACACCCATACGTGGTGACTCTTTTAAACCCGCTTTATCCAGCAAGGCAGCAACATCGGTTAAAAAGTGTGGGCTACCACACAGCATTGCGCGGTCGGTTTCCGGATTGAAAGGTGGCAAACCGATTTTTTCAAATAATTCGCCTGTTTCAATTGCTGTTGTCACCCGACCTTCATTTCTAAACGGTTCACGGGTTACGGTTGGATAATAAATCAGTTTGTTTTTGATATCCAGTTCTTCAAACCATTCGTTATTTGGCAGTTCATTTAAGATCAGGTCTTGATAAGCGAGTTCGCTAATCCAGCGTGTACCATGTACCAGAATTACTTTTTCAAATTTTTCGTAGGTTTCAGGATCACGAATCAATGACAGGAAAGGTGCCAGACCAGTACCGGAAGAGAGAAAATACAAGTTTTTACCTGGATTTAAATCATCATGTACCAGTGTACCTGTTGGTTTTTTTGAAATCAGGATTTCGTCACCAACTTTTACTTTTTGTAAAATAGAGGTTAAAGGACCATCCGGTACCTTGATCGAGAAAAACTCCAGTTCTTCTTCATAATTGGCACTGGCAATCGAGTAAGCCCGCATTAACGGCTTTCCATTCACTTCCAAACCAATCATCACAAACTGACCATTTTTAAAGCGAAGTGCAGTGTCACGAGTAGTTTTAAAACTAAATAAAGTATCGTTCCAATGGTGAACGTGGGTAATACGTTCTACATTAAATGCAGCCATCTATTTCTCAATAATTGTCCAATAAAAACAGTTTGCTATTCTAATCCAAAACGATTCTCGATACACTGAATATAATTAATGGTCTTTATCAAAAAAAATGATGAATAATGATTTATTATTGCCAATAATCGGTTATATGCGTTCTCCATTCACCGAGAAATTTGGTGTCCCTCGTCAACCAAATCTAACAGATTCAATATCTTATGTTGTATTTAATGCGCCTTATGATGATTTGAATGCATTTTTGGGCATTGAACAATTTAGCCATCTTTGGCTTCTTTGGCAATTTCATGATAATAAAAGAAAAAATGATGCTAAAGATTTTAAGCCTTTAATTCGACCACCACGCTTAGGGGGTAATCAAAAAATTGGTGTTTTCGCCAGCCGCAGTATGTATCGACCTGCACCGGTTGGCTTGTCTGTGGTGCAATTGATTGCGGTTAAACGGGAGCAAGGCGAAACTCGGTTGTATGTTAAAGGTGCCGATTTACTTGATGGTACGCCAATTATCGACATTAAACCCTATCTGGCTTACGTGGATGCTGTTGCCAATGCCAGCAGTGGCTATGCACAAGACGCACCACCATTACTGAATGTGCATTGGTCGAAAGCGGCAACACAGCAAAAAGATCAATTATTGCAGCAACAATTGATCAATATAGAAACCTTAACCGCTTTGGCACAGGTATTGGCGCTGAATCCGAAACCGGCTTATCAAAACGATCCAGAAAAAATTTATGGTTTAAGTTATGCGCAGTGCAATGTTAAATTTACGGTTGATCGGGAAAATATCACAATCCTTGCGATTGAACATCAGCTAACAGCATCTTAATGAATGCCATCAGACTCATTCGTTCTTCAAGCGAATCATCATGATTTGAAAATAATAGATAAGGCATAGCGCAAAAATAATGATAAAATTTTCACAAATGAATGAAAATGAGCGCTTCACGTTGAGCATGCAATATTCGCCCAAAAATTTAAACATCGATCTGCACTGGTGTTTGCAACAACTAAAGCAAAATCATAGAGTAAGTGAAAAAGATGCCAATTTAATTTTAACCACTTCTCGATCTAAAGAGCAGCTGAGCTGGCATCCTTTACAATGGATTGCTTATTTTAATGTGCAAGACTTAGCTTATCCAGAAGCAAAACTGACCCTAAACAGATTATGCCAGTGGTTAGCACAACAGGCGAAAATTGCTTATTTTATTATCGACCCGCTTAAAGCTGATGTCAGTCTATTGACTCAGGTCATGTCGCAAGAATTTGCCCTGCGTAATCGCATATTAGCAGTAGAGGTAAATGCAGAACATGTGGTGATTGGTACCGATCAACCTTTCTATCTGGCGTGGCAAAATGATTTAACCCATACACTTAAACATAAAAAGCTGGATATTGTTCTACTGAATCCGGAGCAATTGAGCCGTTATTTACATGAATATTATCAGGTGAGTCGGGCAGTGGCTTCGGCGCAGGGGTTGGGTGCCTTTAAGACAGATAAAAGTGTAGAGGCATTATTACAGCTGGGTGATGTCAGTAATAATCCCGATGCCAATGATCAGCATATTGTACGAATCGTAGACTGGATTTTACAATTTGCCTTTGAACAAAGTGCCAGCGATATTCATTTGGAACCGCGTAAAGATACCGGCAGAGTAAGGTTTCGTATCGATGGTGTATTGCATACGATTTATGATATGCCGACCAACATTTTAATCGCAGTGATTGCACGGATTAAAATTTTGGGGCGGATGAATGTTGCAGAGAAACGTAAACCGCAGGATGGACGATTAAAAACAAGAACACCGAAAGGCTTGGAAACAGAATTACGCTTGTCGACCTTACCCACTGCTTTTGGTGAAAAGATGGTGATGCGGATTTTTGATCCAGAGGTGTTGGTACGGTCTTTTTCCCAACTGGGTTTTAGTGGGCAATTACTGGAAACTTGGCAGCAACTCACAAACCATACCCATGGCATTATTTTGGTTACTGGCCCGACCGGTTCAGGTAAAACCACAACTTTATATTCCACACTCAAACAACTGGCAACGGATGCAGTCAATGTTTGTACGGTGGAAGATCCCATTGAAATGCTTGAACCTAGTTTTAACCAGATGCAGATTAATCCGGCCATTGATCTGGGATTTGCCGATGGGATCAAGGCATTAATGCGTCAGGATCCGGATATTATTATGGTGGGTGAGATTCGTGATCAGGATACCGCAAATATGGCGATTCAGGCGGCATTAACCGGACATTTGGTTTTATCGACTTTGCATACCAATGATGCCCCCTCTAGCTTAACCCGATTGGGCGATCTTGGCGTACAGCCTTTTTTATCTGCTGCAACTATCTTGGGTGTATTGGCACAGCGTTTGGTACGCACTTTATGCCCGCAGTGTAAAAAAACCGTAGCAACTGATATGGCATTGTGGCAAAAGTTAACTCAGCCGTGGAATGGCCATGTTCCTCCAATGATCTATGAAGCAGTGGGTTGTGAACATTGTCGGAATACTGGCTATAAAGGGCGTGTGGGATTGTATGAAATGATGCCGCTAAGCCATGATTTAAAGCGTTTAGTGGGGAAAAATGCATCATTGGATCAAATTCGACAACATGCGTATCAGGAAGGGTTACAGCCATTGAGACTGGCGGGTGCAAAACGTATTGCAGAAGGTTTAACCAGTTTGGAAGAGGTGATGCGGGTCGTGCCGTTATAAATGTGGACTGTCAATAAAATTTATGCGATCAGATCAGATCGCATAAATTTTTTCCCACGTGTTATATTTTATTCTTTGAGACAGTTAAATTTATTTGGTTAGAATTAAACGGTTATTACGTGTCAAACGTAAACGGTACTCTTCGCCAGCATGTAAAATGCGAATTTCGCGGCCTAATGCAAATAGATTGCTAGAATGTAGCATAGGCAGGTTGTGTTGGGTTTCGTTGCTGCGAGTAAATAGGGTAAAAGGTGCGTTCATTGTCGTTGCTCCGTGGTATTTGCTTAACGATTCAAATGATAATCATTATCGAATGCATCTGTCAATTATTTTCAATAATTTTTTTGTATTTTTTCGTGGAAAATTTACATATTTTTACAATAGGTTTTAGAGGTTGGTAAAAGTGCAAAAAGTTGTTCATGTTGCCATTGGCTTAATTGTTCATCAGGGTAAAATTTTAGTCGCTTGGAGAGATGAGCAGCTACATCAAGGTGGCTGTTATGAGTTTCCGGGAGGGAAAGTGGAGCCTTTTGAAGATAGTCGACAGGCTGTACTTCGTGAGATAAAAGAAGAAGTCAATATAGATGTGAATGTGATTAAATTATTTCACAGTTTACAATTTGAATATCCGGATCGGCATGTGAAGCTGGATTTTTATTTATGTAGATTAATTGATTCTGCACAACCAGCTTTTTTACGTTGGCAGTGGGTCGATTTGGATCAATTATCACAGTTAACTTTTCCTGCGGCAAATGATGTGATTGTCAAACGTCTCAATTGGGCAAGATTGTTGGCAGTAAGTCCTGAAAATATCGGAGCATATCAACCTAAAAATAATATTGAATTATGTTATTTACGCACCAGCACTTTACCCGACATAAAATTAATCAATCAGATACAGGCTTATTTACCACACAGCAAGTTGATAGTGCGTTTGGAGGATTATCTTGTCTTGGATCAGGCAGTACGAGAACAAGTGTTTGCTATTCATCTAAATGGATGTCAGCTTACGCAATGTCAGAATCTGGCAAGCTATGAAAATATCAACGTTATTGCGGCGTGCCATAGCGCAGCTGATATAGATAAAGCCAATCAACTGGGTTGTGATGCGGTTTTATTAAGTCCAGTATTGGCAACGCCAAGTCATCCAGAGCAACAGGGTATGGGCTGGCAGCAATTCCATCATCTTGCAACACAGGCCGAAATGCCGGTCTATGCATTAGGTGGCATGCGAATTGAAGATTTACCTATCGCACAGCAGCATGCAGCCTATGGTATCGCAGGTATTTCTGATTTCTGGACAAATTAACTTTTTATACGATGCGTGATATTGGATAACATATAAGGGAATGCGGCTTTTTATTGCCGCAATCCACTACTGTTCTAATATTTTGCGATATTTTGCTGTGCTTGCTGGATCAAGACTACATTATTGCGTAATTGTGCCGATTGCAGGATTTGTTGCCATAGTTGCTTGCGCTGAGCATTATTTTGCGCAAAGGTAAGTCCTTTACGGGCAAATGCTTCTGCGCTTGCCCCTTGTTTTTTCAAATTGGCTAGACGCGCAAGTTCCCGATAGACATCGGCAGATTGTGGTGCGATACGCTGTGCCTGAATTAAATAACTTTCCGCACTGGCAATATCGTTATTGCGCAAGCTTTGTAAATAATCTTGCATCAGTTTCTGGTATGCAGCAATACCGCGTCCATCTTTCAGGTTGGATGGTATGCTTGTCTGTGGTGGTAAAATCACACGAGGTGGTACTGATGCTACAGGGGCGGGTGGTAATGGCTGTGATTGGGAATGAATGCCATTTTCCGGAAATGGCGTAACTTGTACTTTAGAGCTGGTTTCTGTCGACTGCTGAGGTGCAGGTGCTGTGTCTTTTGCAGCAGGTGCGGATTGTGAAACGGAATTTGGTGTGGTTTGACAACCTGCCAAAATGGCAGCAGCACATAGCAGCAGCGCAGAATTATAGTATTTCATTAATTTGTACTCCCAATGGTATAGCCACCACGTGAAATCACCTGTGGTTTGGTTTGTTCTGCGGGTTTAGGCGCTTCACTTTCACGGATAAAGTTTTCAATTGCATCACCACTTTGGTGTTGATCTGGTGTGGAAGGGGTTGGTGGAATTGGATTACCAAACTCATCAACATAGTTTTCCTGTGGGAGGGTGGATTCCAGTTGATAGTGCGATAAACCACATGCGGTTGCTTGACGCGGAATGGTATTGGTCAGCATCGGAATATACATTGCACCAGCACAACCTTGCGCAGACAACAGATTTTGTGTGCTATCAATCCATTGCCACTGTACATCATTTGGTTGTGGGATGTTATTGGGTGTGTTTTTAAGCTGTTTCATCACATTGATCCATACAGGCAAGGCACCGGAAGAACCAGTTAAACCGATGGGCTTATTATTATCTTCACCCAACCATACTACGCTTAAATAATTTCCACTGTAACCGGCAAACCATGAATCTCTCGCATCATTGGTGGTTCCCGATTTTCCGGCCAGACCTAAATGGCTTGGGAAGCTATTATAAGCAGCACGACCCGTACCTGAACTCATAACTTTTTGTAAGCCGTAATTGATCAGATACGCAGAGGCTGGATCAATGGTATTCTGTACTTGCAAACTATAGCGTTGTAAAAGTTGTCCATTGGCATCGACAACAGAACGAATAGTCCGAGTGGGGTAATTAAATCCACCGGTGGCAAAGTTCTGATAGATACCCAGAACTTCTAACGGAGATAAATTGACTGCACCCAATAAAACGGAAGGGTAATTGGGAATCTCAGATTGCACACCCAAGCGACGTAAATTATTGGTAAATGTCGGTATCCCAGCTTCCCAGCCCAGACGCACGGCTGATAAGTTATATGAGTTAGCGAGGGCGGTTTGTAAGGTGGTTAAGCCGTGTTCTGTACCACTGTAATTTTTGGGAATCCAGTCTTTTTCGCCCACGCCTTTAATCACGATGCTGGTGTCCTGAATCGGGCTGGCCCAATTGTAGCGACCGGACTGTAATGCCTGCATATAGATTACGGGTTTAAGCAATGAACCGACCTGACGTTTGGCATCGACTACCCGGTTAAATCCGGTAAAGTTTGATGTACTCCCAATTGCTGCAACAATTTCACCATTTTCTGGATGTGATACCACAACTGCACCCTGTAAACCGGTGAGGCGTTTTGGATTTCTTTTAACCAACTGATTCACAGTACTTTCAAAACTATTTTGAATACGGGTTTGTGCCACTGGATCAAGTGTCGTGAAAATGCGTAAGCCTTGATTGGTTAAGTCATTTTCCTGATATTCCTGTTTTAACTGGCGGCGTACAATATCCATAAAGTCTGGGAAACGAACAGCAGTTACACCGGGCTTGTTCATAACACCCAATGGTCGAGCCTTTTCTGTTTCAAATTGTTGCTGGGTCAACTTGCCCATCACCAGCATATTATGCAATACCACATTACGGCGTTCCGTGGCACGTTCGGGGTTTTTCCATGGATTATAATAAGACGGACCATTGACCAAACCGACCAAAAAGGCAAGTTGTGAAGTATTCAACTCACCTAAAGGCTGACCAAAATAAAACTGCGATGCCAGACCATAACCGTTGACAGAATAGTTACCATTTTGACCAAGATTAACTTCATTTAAATAAGCTTCAAGAATTTCATTTTTGTTGTAATGTAATTCGAGCAATAATGCCATTAATGCTTCATTGGCCTTACGTTTATACGTTTTTTCTGGACTAAGATAAAAGTTTTTGACCAATTGCTGTGTCAGGGTTGAACCACCTTGACGTTTGCCACCCGTGACATTGCTCATCAATGCTCGCGCAGTACCACGAACCGAAATACCAAAATGCTTGTAAAAATTACGATCCTCTGTAGCGATCAGCGCATCAATTAAAGGTTGTGGCACTTTATCTAGCTTAACCAATACCCGGTCTTCATTATGTTGCGGATAAATACCGCCGATCAACATCGGTTCAAGGCGTAGGATGCCAGTACTTGAAGGCTGTGTGGTACGAATCGAATTAATTTTATCCTGGACAAAATTTACTTCAATTACACGTTCCGGATCACTATTGTCACCAAAGTCAAAGCCACGGGTATGGATAAATACTTGACTATTATTACTATTAAACGTACCCGGTTTATGATAATTATTGGAGCTTTGATAATTTAACAATTTTAACTCGTCTAAAATATCTTGGCGGGTGACATCAGACTGCGCATAAATTTCTAAAGGACGGGCATAGACTTTGGCCGGAATATCCCAGCGTTGTCCTTCAAAACGATCCCGTACAATATTGTCGAGCCGCACCAGATAGATTCCGAGCGCAATAAATACGACAAGAAAAACAATGACAATAATTGAGCTGACTAGACCGATACCACGTTGTTTCTGCATTGATATAAATTTCATAAAGTCAAAAATAAAGTGTGTAAATAATGCGATAGCATTTCTGTATATGCAATGCTAACTGTGTTGTAAATTGCTAATAAAGTATAAATCATCTGTGTAAATACTTGATAATTTTTTCCAGTATCTGGATTTTTATATCATTTTGTGTGAAAAATTGCTCATCTTGCTTTTAGCCAATTGGTGTAAAACCCGCAAAGTGATATGATTAAATACTAATTCCAAGGGAGTGAATTGGGTGCAACATCATTTCTCGAGAGTATTTCGGAATATCGGTTTAATAGGTCGTCCTGGAAAATCTTCTGTTGTTGAAACGCTTACGGCAATTTATCAGTTTTTGCTTGAACGTGGCTTACGTCCAATATTTGATCATGAAACTGCCGAACTGGGCCAGTTTAATAATGTTCAAACCAGTACGCGTGCGCAACTGGGACAAGTTACAGATTTGGTCGTGGTGGTTGGAGGTGACGGTTCACTTCTGCATGCGGCAAGAGCACTGGCAAAATATAATGTGCCGGTGGTTGGGGTTAACCGTGGTCGTTTGGGATTTTTGACCGATATCTCACCCAATGATGTGTTGGTAAAATTGGGCCAAGTATTAGATGGCGATTATGTTTTTGATCAACGCTTTTTATTGGAAACCGAAATTCGCTCGCAAGGTCAAACAGTTTATCGTGACATCGCCCTCAATGATGTGGTGCTGCATTCGGGTAAATCAGTTCATATGATTGATTTCGAGCTGAATATTGATGGTTTATATGTCTATCGGCAGCATAGTGATGGTCTGATTGTGGCATCACCAACAGGCTCAACCGCATATGCATTATCCGGAGGCGGCCCGATTGTACATCCGAATATGGATGCCATTGTGCTGGTGCCGATGCATCCGCATACTTTAACATCACGTCCGATTGTGGTCGGTGGACAAAGTGAAATCAAAATACTTATTCAGGATAACCAGATTTTACCGATGGTCAGTGCCGATGGACAAAATAGTGTCAGCTTGCAGGTTGGCGACTGGTTATATATCAAAAAGCATCCATTTAAACTGACATTATTACATCCACCGGGCTATGATTTTTATGCGGCATGCCGTACAAAATTACGTTGGAATCAGGATTTTGAATCTTCAGATGATGAGCAAAATTAGGAGCACATATGAATATTGAACAAATGTTAAATACCTTGACCCCAGAAATTGTTGAAAAACTTCGTACAGCAGTGGAAATTGGCAAATGGGGCAATGGCGTTGCGCTAAGCAAGGAACAACGTGAAATCTGTATGCAGGCAGTACTGGTTTGGGAGCATAAAAACTTACCGGAAACAGAACGTACCGGCTATATCGATCGCGGCAGCAAAGAAGAAGATGAACATTGTGATTCACATACGCCTGAGCATGATGAAGAAGTCAAACCGATTCGTTTTATTTAAACCGGTTTTGCCACAGTTCTAAGGCTTTGTGTTGCGCTTGCGGATAATCCTCTGCAAGTTGCATGGTCATTAAGGCAATCGCCAAGGTTTCGATAATCGCTAGTGTAGCATAGTCATGTTCGGCATGACCCAACCAGACCTGTTTAAACAACTCCAAATCAAAACTTTCCTCGCCAACCGAACGATCCGGATTGAGTTTTGGCAATTCCAGTTCATAGCATTCGCCATTTTTAATGCCGCAAATTAAGGTTTTTGCATCCGGATTACGTTCAAATTCACCACCTTCACCTTTAATCACCGCACTATTTTGATAGCCAAGTTGAAATGCTGCCTGTTGATGTGACGCACGATAGGCTGGATGAAAAATTGCCTGTAACGTGGCTTTTGCGTCATAGGGGTTGATGAGGCGGCAAAGTGTATGGACAGGGGAGCGCAGCCCCAGAAATTGACGAAATTGAATCATTTCTGCCAGTTTTGGCGAGAGTAATTGTAGTGGAATAAAAGCAAAGTTTTTCTTGTTAAGATGATTTTTGACATCCCGTATATCCTCACATATAGCATAGCCCAGATATTTTAGTGCATCTTCGGTATAAAGCCGATTGCTGGTATGACCTGCCACACCATGCATCACCACTTTATAACCATGTTGTGCAAGCGTTAGGGCAGATAATAAGAACCACGGATAATGTTTGCGTTTGCCTGCATAGCTCGACCAGTCCAGATCAACCTCGAAAGGTAAAGGGGGTAGATTCAACATATCCTTGCTGGCTTTTACAAATCCTGTTAACTCATCGACAGATTCTTCCTTGACGCGCAGCAGCATTAAAAATGCACCAATTTGTAGATCCAGTGCCTCACCATCTAAAATCATTGAAAAAGCATGATAGGCTTCTTCATCACTCAGTGAGCGACTACCGGTTTTGCCCTTACCCAAAATACGAACATATTGTGCAAAAGGATGTTCTTCTAGGGCATAAATATTTCGTTTCAGTGAAGAGGACGTCGGCATTGGTACTTTACTCAAATCTTACAGGCAAAGGATGATCATAGCATTTAATGCAGATTTGAGCATAGATCACAATATTAACAAGTTGATAAAATTGTGCAGAAATCTCCAAAAACAGTTGAGATATGAATGACCGGTGATCAAGATTCTAATTGTGGTTGTTTTAATTGTGGAATTTCTGCCCCATAGGCGAAGCGTTCTTTCCAGTTACAGACATCGGATACCACACATTCACCACATTTGGGTTTACGTGCGGTACAGCAATAACGCCCATGTAAAATCAGCCAGTGATGTGCGTCATGAATAAATTCTTTGGGAATCACTTTTAATAAGCGTTGTTCGACTTCAAGGACATCTTTACCTTTGGCCAGTCCGGTACGATTACCTACCCGGAAAATATGGGTATCCACCGCCATGGTGGCTTGTCCAAAGGCAGTATTTAAAACCACATTGGCAGTTTTACGACCTACACCCGGCAGTGACTCCAGTTCTTCTCGGGTTTGGGGCACTTCACCATGAAAACGTTCCAGCAGAATTTTACAGGTTTTAATTACATTTTCTGCTTTGGCATTATATAAGCCAATGGTTTTAATATAATTTTTGAGTTTTTCCACGCCCAGATCATACATATGCTGCGCATTTGGTGCATCAATAAAAAGCTGTGTGGTCGCCTTGTTGACACTGACATCTGTTGCCTGTGCGGAAAGTAGCACAGCAATCAGAAGTTGAAAAGGACTACCATAATTCAGTTCAGTTTGTGGATGCGGACGTTGTTCGCGTAATCGTTCAAAAAAAATTTGAATTTGCGCTTTGGTCATTGCTTTACTGGAAGATAGTGCTTTGGTCATGATTTAAGCATCCATTAATTCGGCCAAACGTCGTTCCAGATCATCTAGCTGTTGAGTTTTGTTCTGATCATTGCGTAGCGTTAACTGTTTTTGTAATTTTTTGATTTGTGTGCGAATTTTTGCCAGTTCGATGGTGGTTTGCACATCCTGTTTTTGGACAGATTTTACGTGTGGCGCAAGCTCAATGTTGTCACCGATAATGGCTTGTAACTGCTCTGTTGATGCACTTGCCTGCGTAATGGGGCTGGCATGGGTACGCAGATTGCGCCGAGTTTGTTCACGTAATAAATGTGCTTTATAGCGTTCACGTAAATCATTTTGTTGTACGATCCGTTCCGCTTCGCTCGGCAGTGGTGAGATATCCTCAACCAGATCGATACAATCGACTGGACAGGGTGCAAGACATAACTCACAGCCTGTACATAAATCTGTCAAAATACTGTGCATCATTTTACCACTACCGATGATGGCATCGACAGGACAGGCAACAATACATTTGGTACAGCCAATACATTCGTCTTCACGAATGACTGCTTTAATGCGCTGCGGTCGACCATCTGTTGCAATGTCCCAGATACTGGGTTCGGCAATTAACTTTTCCCGATTTAATAGGTGGGCTAAAGCATCGGCGACGGGTTGTCCACCGGGAACACATTTATTGGCACTTTCACCCTCGGCAATGGATTGTGCATAGGGCAAACAGCCGGCAGCATGACCACATAATCCACATTGGGTTTGCGGTAAAAGTTGATCAATTTGCACAACGAGAGATTGCAGTGGCGAAGACATAGGCTGATGCAAGGAAATATATCGGTAGAACGGGAAATAAGGTTGAGTATAACAAAAAATTGTAGACACGAGGTAGAAAGCGCAATGGATATATTGAAATGATCGGTAATTTTTTGCTAAATCATGGTGCAACTTTGGATAGAAAATCAAAAGAGGGGGCTAAAACGTGATCATTATATATGCTAAATAGAATAAATTTTTTAATTTTGCACCAAAATAAATCAAACTATTTATTTTTAAAATATCCACTATTATTGTCATAAAGTGCTGTATTTTATATAATATAAAAATATATCAATAAAAAATATTGTGAAATAATCAAAATAAGTATTAAATAAGTGCGAAATTAATTTTAGTGCAAAAAATTGCACTATTTAGAATCGCTTGCAATTGAGGGACATGCGTTGAAATATAATAATTTGGGTGATTTTTTAAGCTACGTCAAATCTCGTGATCAACATCAACCTGAGTTTCTACAAGCGGTAGAAGAGGTGATGATAAGCTTATGGCCTTTTATTGAAAAAAATCCGCAATACGCAGCGCAAGGTATTCTGGAACGTCTGGTTGAGCCGGAGAGAGTGATTCAATTTCGTGTGGCATGGGTCGATGATCAAGGACAAACCCAAGTCAATCGTGCCTTTCGGATTCAGTTTAATTCGGCAATTGGCCCGTTTAAAGGCGGTATGCGTTTTCATCCATCGGTGAATTTATCGATTTTAAAGTTTTTGGGTTTTGAACAAACCTTTAAAAATGCATTAACCACGCTGCCGATGGGTGGTGGTAAAGGTGGTTCGGATTTTGATCCCAAAGGCAAGTCCGATGGCGAAATTATGCGTTTTTGTCAGGCCTTGATGCTTGAGCTTTATCGTCATCTTGGCTCAGATACCGATATTCCGGCTGGGGATATTGGCGTTGGTGGTCGTGAAGTAGGTTACATGGCTGGGATGATGAAGAAACTCAGTAATGATACCTCCAGTGTATTTACCGGTAAGGGCTTGTCCTTTGGTGGCAGTTTAATGCGTCCTGAAGCTACCGGGTTTGGTACGGTTTATTTTGCCGAAGAAATGTTAAAGACTCGTGGTGAAAGCTTCAGTGGCAAAACCGTTGCGGTTTCGGGTTCTGGTAATGTGGCACAGTATGCCGCCGAAAAAGCCCTATTTTTAGGTGCAAAAGTTGTTACTTTATCTGATTCCAATGGTACAGTTTATTTAAAAGATGGTTTTAGTGAAGAATTACTTGCAGAAGTGATGGAACTAAAAAATCTAAAACGTGGACGTATTTCCGAGTTTGCATCCAAGCATGGATTTGAATATTTTGAAGAAAAAACACCGTGGCATATTCCTGTGGATATTGCCTTGCCGTGTGCGACCCAGAATGAATTAAATGGTGAGGATGCAGCAATCCTGATTAAAAATGGTGTGATCTGTGTTGCAGAGGGCGCCAATATGCCGTCCACACTTGAGGCGGTAGAGAAGTTTATTGCCGCAAAAGTTCTATATGCACCGGGCAAAGCGTCTAATGCTGGAGGAGTGGCAACTTCTGGTCTGGAAATGTCGCAAAATGCCATGCGCGTTGGATGGACGCATGCGGAAGTCGATGAACGTTTACATGCCATCATGAAGAATATTCATGCCAACTGTGTGTACTATGGTAAACAGCAAGATGGCACAATTAATTATGTGGATGGTGCGAATATTGCAGGCTTTGTCAAAGTTGCCGATGCCATGCTGGCACAGGGCATCTACTAGATGAATGTATAGTTGGTAATCCGGGCGAAATTATTGTTAGCTTAATATTATTCAACTTTAATTTTTAACTTATCTTAATCAATTGTTTAACTTTCCAGCCGATGTATAGCACATGCTATACATCGGATTTTTTTGAATGACTTTATCTATACTTGTATAGCTTTTACTCGAGCATGGCGACCATGTAAGACAAAATACAAGGCAATACAGGCCAAAGCAATCCATGCACTATAAAAATACATTTGTGCATAGCTAATATGATTGAGGACAAAACCCAGAATAAAAGGCCCAAAGCCCAAACCCGCATCCAACGCAATAAAGAATGTTGAGGTGGCCAGTCCCATTCGTTCCAGTGACGTGCTTTTCACAGCAATTGCTTGTGCAATCGACTGCATATTGCCAAAGCCTAATCCCAATAATGCGCCACAAATTAACAGTAATGAGCCTTGTTGTACTACACTCAACAGCAATAATGCCAGTGCCAGAATAAAGAGTGCCGGATACATCACCACATTTTCACCTTTTTGATCCATCAATTTTCCGGTAAATGGACGCGAGGCCAGAATGGCGATGGAATAAACCAGAAAAAATAATGCTGCTGATTTTTCCAGTTGTAATTCCTGTGCATAAAAATTGATAAAAGACAGCACACTGGAATAGCAAATCGAGGCAATAAAGACCACGATTGCAATTGGTACTGCTTTGACTTCAATAAAATTTTGTAAAAATGATGGTTTTTTTATGGCTTCGTTTAGATCAAGATTTTTCTCTGGTAGAGCAGGAATTTTAATCAGAAAACTGATCCCTAAACAGATCAATGCAATGATCATACTGAGACTAAAAATCCACTGATACGAGGCATGCAAGGTCAAATAAATACCCAGTAATGGTCCCACTGCGGTACCCAAAGTACTACTTAGACTGTAATAACCAATGCCTTCACCCCGGCGGGTAACAGGAATAATTTGTGCAATAATTGCCCCGAGGATAGAACTTGCCAAACCAAAACTAAATCCGTGGATAAAACGCACCGCCAATAAAAAATCGCTGGAAGAGGCAATAAAATATAGACCTGCACTGATGCTGAAACCAGTTAATCCCAGCCATAAGGTTTTTTGTCTACCGAGAATATGGGTAAACTGGCCAATCATGAATCGACCAATCAGTGTCCCAACTATAAACAAGCCGGAAATAAGCCCAGCCTCTGCTTTGGAGGCATGCAATGCAGTCACAGCATAACCCGCAATCACCACCACCAGCATATAAAATACCAGCACCATCATAAAATTAATCAGACTGGTGAGAATAAAATCTCTGCTCCATAAACGATTTTCATTCATGTGAATCAACCTTTTGCAAATTATTTAAAAATTGCGCCAGAACCTCGGTGGCGTGTTGTAGAGCCTGTGGATCAATGTCTTGCTGGTATTTTGCTTCAATTAAATCAATTTGCTGCTTACAGGTCTGGTAATGATTTAGACCTTGTGGGCTAAGCGTAACGATTTTCTCGCGTCGATTATTTGCTGGAAGATAGTCAATTAATTGTTTGTTTTCCAGATCGACAATTCGTTTACTGATCGCAGGCTGTGAAATATTTAGTGCATTGGCAATATCTGTCAGGCTACAAGGGGCTAGATTGTCAATCGTAGCCAGCACTTGCCATAAGGAATAATTCAAATCTTGTGTTTGCAGATAAACATTGATTTTATCTACAAAAATTCGGCTACTTTTTAAAAGTACCGACCGAAAGGGAGCTAAGGTGGGCATAAACTTAATCAGATAAATAGTTAACTAGGTTAATTATATATCTGATTATGAATTTTGCAATAGTGCTTTATTTGTTCACTGCTAATTTTTTAAATAATGTATGGATTAAAGCTGATAAAATCGGTTTTGATAAATTCTTTTCATAGTTGATAGAACAATGGTTTATCTTGAAAGTATTTGAATTTTAATAGATAATTTATAAATTCATTACGTTAGTCTAGGGTCTGTCGCCATTTAATCTATGGTTGCGACAATGGATATTTTTTAGGCGATACAAGGCATGAATAGTGAGATTTAGTGATTCTAAATGATGAGAAACACTGTTTCGCAAGATAACGCAGTAGCGTCAAAAAATCTCCTTGTCCCGTAGGGTTGTGGCTAAAATTCCCCCAAACTTCGTTATGAAACTTGACAAGGGAATAACCATTGCCTGCGTTTCATGCCTTGTTTGAAGAAATTTTAGCCTACAACGCAACCTATTTATCAAATGTTGACAGACCCTAAAAAACCGCTAGATTTATCATCTTGTACGATTGAGGTCAGAATGAATGTTCATATCAATCCCGATCATTATTTGCAAACAGCTCAGGGACGTGTTTTTTCTGAAGCCGGTAATCGATTGGCATGGCAAAAATGCTATGCCGATTTGCAGCATTATCTGAGTTCAGCATCAGCCATACGTTGTATTTATCTGTTGGTGGGTGCACAAGGATCGGGTAAAACCAGCTGGGTAAAACATAAAATGCAGGTGGAAACTGACTGTATTTTTTTTGATGCCATTTTGGTAAAAAAATCTGAACGCATGCCAATTTTACAATATGCTCAACAATTTGATCTTCCATGTGTTGCAGTATGCCTGATGACATCACTGCAACAATGTCTGGAGAGAAATCGACAAAGGCCTACGGATGAGATTGTCAATACGATGGCATTAAGAAATGTTTATCAGGCCTATGAGCAGCCTACACTCGAGGAAGGTTTTGCCGATATTTTGTTTATTACGCCGGAATTAAATGTGCAGCGATAATAATGTTCTTAACTCAGTGTGAAGGTGGTATTTATGCCACATTCTTCGACAAAACTTTGGTCATGTGATACCAGTATAACTGCACCTGTGAAGGAAGAAATGGCTGCGGCCAGTAATTCTCTTGATTCAATATCCAGATGATTTTCCGGTTCATCAAGCAATAATAAATCAATCGCTTCTGCATGTTGGCTTAAACCCAATAAGGCGACTTTTAATTTTTCACCACCACTGAGTTGATGCAAGGGATAAAGTGCTTTATCACCACGAATTCCCAATTGTCCAAGTAAATTACGCCATTCACTATCACTATATTGCGGATTAAACGGTTTTAGCTGTGCAAGCACATTTAATTGTTGATCGCCAAAATAAAAAATCTGATCCAGATATAACAGTTTGGCTTTACAAAAAATATCACCCGATTTTGGCTTTAACAAGCCTGCAATGGTTTTTAACAGGGTGGATTTTCCAGCACCATTGTTCCCGACCACATGTATTTTTTCTCCCGCAGATAATGCCAGCGTAATTTTTTGCTGTGAAGCAAAGGGCAGCATGACATCTTTCAACCGTAGGATTTCGCCGGTTTTGTGTTGCGGAAAAGAAAATTGAAAGCGTTGTGATTGTACCTTTTCCAGTTGCAGTTGTTTTTCCTGCAATTGTTGTCGGGATTGCTGAATTTGCCGCTGTTACTGTTGTTTGAGGGCAGACTGACTTTGAGTTGCCTGTTCCTTTTGATAATCTAGTAATATTTTCGCTTGTGAACCCGATTCACGGATTTTCTTGCCAGTCTGTTGCCGTTTTTGCACTTTCATCAAGCTATCATGTTGTTGGATTTTAAGCTGTCTTAACTCACGTTTTTGTTGGTTTACATTGCGTGCCAAAGCTTCAACCTGTAGTTGGTGCTGCGTTAGATAATGATCATAATTTCCCTGATAATGCTGAATGCCACTGTTCTGTAAAGCATAAATATGCTGCATCTGTCTAAGCAAGTTTCGATCATGGCTAATCACAAGACAACCTGCTGGGTGTTGTTGCAAAGACTGAATCAGCCATTGGCGACTTGCTGCATCAAGATGATTGCTGGGTTCATCCAATAACAGATAATGATCTTTTAATAGAAATAATCGACACAATGTCAGTTTGGTTTTTTGCCCTTCACTCAATTGATGACACGGAAAAGACAAGTCTATTGGAAGATTGGCATCGCTCAGGATTTGCTGCCACTGCTGTGGTAGATGCCAAAGCTGCTCAACATGATCAAAATCGGCAAAACTTGCCTGATGATGTTCAATACATTGAAATATCTGATAAAGCTCCTGCACATTCAGCGCTTCGGCAATGGTCGTTGCGGGTATATGGAATTGTGCGAGATAAGCATATTGGCATTGCCAGTCAATTTCCCCAGTTGCCAATGCAGGATCGAAGCGATTTAGCATCGACATGAGCAAGGATTTACCTGACCATTGCGTCCAATTAAGGCAGCACATTGGGCAAAAGGGAGCTGAAAACTTAATTGCTGAAAAAGGCAATGTTGAGCAAAAGTAACAGAGAGCGAACGAATAATACATGCCTGACGGGACATAGTGTTTCCTCATACAGGATGTACAAAACCAAATCTTATAATGGAAAAATTTTGAAATTTGAATTTACAAAGAGAAAATTGAAATCACAACCAAGGTCAGATTGTTTTGCACATCAAATCATTTAAAAAAATAGAAAAACTGAATTGATGAAACAAAACTTACTTCATTGGCGTAGACTCAAAAATAACGAAAGGATCATGTGATGATAAGGATTGCATCTTTTTTGGTCAAGGTTTTATTCCTATTGATGAATACTCATCACAAAATATCATGCCAATTTTTTATACATAAATCTTAAAAAAAACTTGTCAAACGGCATCGTAGCAGGTACTGTAAGTGCAAGTTTTATATTTTTTGAAAGCAAATGTTAAAGCAACCTTTAATCCATAACGCATCTTATTATTTTTGGCAATTTAGTTAATTGCCTGAATGCGTTTGGGCAAAATAAAGGTTGCCCACCCAGTTAATACCTGATCGGCAACCCCGGTCAGGTTTTTTTATATGTTTAATTTATCGGAGTAATCACAACATGACATATCAATATTTTAGCAGCGCACGATTTTATCATTATTGGACTTTGACACAGCATCAACCCACATCCTTAAATATTTTAGCGAGTCATCCATCATGTCAAAACTTAATGCACAAATAAATCACGCTATATCCTTTGAAACTGTTCTGGCAACGCCAATCCAGATGAAGCAGTCTTTGGCGATTTCTGAACAATTAAAACAAAATATTCAACAACATCGGCAAGAAATTAAAAATATTTTAAATGGTGATGATGCCAGATTTCTGGTGATTGTCGGTCCATGCTCAATTCATGATCCAGACGCAGTATTAGAATATGCCAAGCGCCTGAAAAAATTTGCAGATCAACACCAACATAGCTTAAAAATTGTGATGCGGGCCTACTTGGAAAAACCACGCAGTACCGTCGGCTGGAAAGGTTTTGTCTATGATCCGAGCTTAAAAAATAAAAGTGATATGCAGCAAGGGTTAATACTAAGCCGAAAACTTTTAATTGATCTGGCCGAATTAGATTTGGCGCTGGCGACAGAAGTTTTAAATCCAATGCTGGCGACATATTTTGATGATTTATATAGTTGGGGTGCAATCGGGGCGCGTACCAGTGAATCACAAATTCACCGTGAAATTGCTAGTCGTTTACCTTATGCAATTGGTTTTAAAAATGGAACGGATGGCAATGTTAATATTGCATTGGATGCGATTCAATCTGCGGCTTTACCGCATCAGTTTTTTGGCATGAACAGTGCGGGACAGCCGGCAATGCTGGCAAGCAGTGGTAATGACAGTTTGCAGATCATTTTACGTGGCAGTAATCACGGCACCAATTATGATCGACATTCCATTCATGCTGTTGTACAAAGCTGTGGCAAACGCGGTATGAACCCTGCCATTATTGTCGATTGTAGTCACGGTAATAGTCAGAAAAATCCAGATTTACAGCCAGAGGTTTTAGCCACCATTGCCGAAGAACTGACCTCAACGGGTGTAAAAGGTGTAATGATCGAAAGCCATCTGGTTCATGGCAAACAGAGTATTGATGCCGAACCTATGCAATATGGTTGTTCAATTACCGATGGTTGTCTGGGCTGGGAAAAAACGGCATACGCACTTGAGCAATTGGCAAGTAAAATTTTAAGGCAAAGACAGCAACAAGCCATGCCACAGGCGGCTTTGGTTTAATCTAAATGTAGGCCTAAAAAGCCTCTTTTCGGTGATTGATATCATCAAAGAGGCTTTTACGAAGCAATGGCAAGCGATATTTCAATAAGGTTGTGGATGTATTGACCCTAATAAATAGCTTAACGTCGTCTTAAGCCACGACCACGACCTCTTGCCATCCCACCCAAAGCATTTAGTACCGCCATTTTATTTAAGCTGCCAGAGGCATGTGCGTGGCAAATCGCTGCGGCGAGTGCATCAGCAGCATCTGCTTGTGGTTTAATAGAAAGATTGAGTAAACGCATCACCATCATTTGGACCTGTTCTTTATCGGCTGCACCATAACCAACCACGGATTGCTTGATTTGTCGGGCGGTATATTCGGAAACTGCCAGATCCAGATTGACCAGTGCCGCAATCGCTGCACCACGTGCCTGTCCGAGTTTTAAAGCGGAATCCGGATTTTGTGCCATAAATACCTGTTCAACTGCGGCTTCGGTCGGTTGATGAAATTTAACGATACGATCCACGCCTGCGAAAATCTTTTTAAGCCGATCGGGGATATCCTGACTTTCGGTACGGATTGTACCGGCATCGACAAAACGTAATTTTGATCCTTCTTTTTCGATAATGCCATAACCGGTCAAACGTGATCCCGGATCAATGCCGATAATTAATGTCATCTTGCCCTTTAAATTTTTGGATTCACCCTTATTGTTACATAAATAGACGTAAAAAACTTGCTGTGCTATAAAGTTTAACTTCTATTTACGTTCTAACTCCGAATACAACCTTTAGACAGGCATCAATATTTATGGGACTGATTTTATTTATTTTAATTGCAATTGTTGCTGAAATTGTGACATGGATCGTGGTCGGGGATTGGGTCGGCAGTGGTTGGTATGTATTTTTCTGGTTTATTGCTGCATTTTTTATTGGTCTGAATATGGTTCGTGGTAGTACAGCGCACATTATGCCGCAAATGCAACAAATGCAGATGACTGGTCAAATGGGTGGCGATCCTCAGGTGAGTAAATATATGACTCGTGCAATTGCAGGATTTTTTTTGATGATTCCCGGGTTACTCACCGATGTAGTGGCGCTCTTGATGCTGATCCCAGCGGTACAAAATGTCTTTAAAAAAGCAGCGATGAATGCTATGCAAAAACGCCAACAAGCCATGATGGAAAAAATGATGGGGGGGATGGGCGGCATGAACGGTGCAGCAGGTCAAGGTAATCCTTTTGCAGATATCATGCGTCAAATGGAAGACATGCAACGCGGACAAATGGGTGGACGTGGCGCCAGCAATGACGCCAATATTATTGATGGTGAAGCAAGAGAAGTTGAACCTGAGCAAAAACGCATTGAAACCAAAGACAAAGAATAATTTTTATCATAAAAAAGCCTTGTATCTTTCGATGCAGGGCTTTTTTATGGATTGAAGACTGACTATAGAATCTTAATTAGGGCGATATATTTAATTCTTTTAAATGTAACCTTAAAATACGACGTAATTCTAATACGGCTTCCGGACTATACTGAATGGAATGCCCACCATGAATAATTTTTTCCGATTGGGCGCCATCCAGATGGGCACTGTAATACGGCACAATACCGTCAGTGATGGTCTTGATATCATTAGAATTGGTATCATTACCCATAATTACGTGATATTTGACTTTCGGTGAAATTTTGGTATTTGCGGTAATTTTCATAAATGCTGATTTTTTACTAAGATCACTTGGACCATTTTGCAAAAAGTCTTTACCAAATTGTTTTAAATAATCTGAGGTTAAATCCCCAGACAAACCGTGACTAATGGTTTCAACTGTTGCCGTTAAAAAACTTTGTGGTAATTTGATGATTTTTCGAGCTGCAAGCGTAAACCAACGATCGGCAAAGTCTGTGCCTTTAAATGGTGATGACACAAAAATGGCACGATCAATCGGTGGAGTGAGTGCATGCATGGCTAACCGCTCTTGAGCCGGACCAAAATTCTTAACCCTTTCATATTGGCGTACATTCTTTTTTTGCAGATAATTCAGGACTTGTGGCGTAAAGTCATCATCACTTACCAGTAAGCGGCTGATGACACCACCCATACTATGACCAAGCAGGACAGCATGTTGCGGAGGTTTATTCGGATATTTGATCGCAAGATCATCAAACGCCTGTTTTAACAAGGCATAGATTTGATAGCGACTCTCTATGATCGGCATATTGGTTGAGTAAAAAATTTGCCAGACCTGATAATTTTCACGCAGGACACCATCGCCCATAATATCATTGGTCATCGCAATCCATGCTTCCGGACTACTTGCCAGACCATGAATCATAATAATGATTTTTTTGTTGGGATTATATGGCTCAAGCATAAACAAATGGGGCATGATCATGTTTTGTGCACGATCAATCAAGGTCCAGTATGCTGCCGAACCCAGATTATCATTGGCCAACCATAAGCCATATGGTGCAGAAAAGTTGGCTGCCAATGGAAAATCTTGATGGGCAATTTCGATATTTTGGTAAAAATTAGGATCAATCAAGCGTAAATTAAACGTTTTACTATTCAGAATTTCATCAATAGAAGCTCTTTGGCTAGGTTCAATGACAAGGGTCGCCGCTAAAAATCTTGCTTCGACAATATTTGGATGTTCACTAATTTTTTTACTGTTGAGAAATGGGTTAAGCATGTACTGATCAAATTGTTTAGTCTCTGGTTTTGCCATTTGCAGGGTGAACTCAGAGCCAAAACCATCACGGCGACTAATGGATTTTAAACCTGAAAAACCTAAATTATAGGTCGAAATCAACTTTTCCAGATTTTTCGAATCCAGATTCGGATACTTTGAAATATCAATATGGTATGTGCTTGCACCCATTTTTAGCAGCGAATTATAATCCGTCTGGTTCGACTCACGGGAATCATTAAATGTATTGACCAGATTGGCAATGGCCTGATTATAAAAATCCCGTACTTGTACCTGTCTATTATCAAATAATCGCTGTGCAGGCGGGCGTTTAGTTGCAAATAAATACGCATAACTATAACGAATGGATTGATTTAAGGCTTCAAGTTGTTGATTTAAACATTGATCTAATTTTTGTTGGGTCTGTAATTTTTCATTTTCGTCTTTAAATTTGATCGCAATATTTTTGGGATTGCAGTCTTTGGATTGTTTGAGTTCAATGGCATTTGCCAGATAAACCTCACTTCCAGTAGATAACAATTGTTCATCAAGGATTTCTGGTATTTGCCGCAATTCATTCATGCATGTTTCGGGTTGAATCACACATTTATTGGCTTGTTGTCCTGTCATAGACAGTACATTTAGACTGGCTTCGCTTAATTTATTTCTGGTGAGAATATTGTCACGTTCATTACTTAGTGAAGTGCCCAACTTTTGTTGTTTGACATTCACCACTTGACAACCGGAAAGAACGCCAATACTTAAACTCATACCAAGTGTAAGTGACAATATTTTAAGCATAATCGAAAATTTTTCTTGTGAGCTTGGAAGATTAAAAAATAATGATTTTAATGGAATCTGTCTACTTTTTTAAATGAAAAACCAGTCATTAATTATGACTGGTTTTTGGGATATTTAAAAATTTTTGAATTACAAATCAATCAACACCTATTTTTTAGCACATCAGATGAAAAGAATTATTTGCTGATTTGCCATACATTATAGCGTTTGCCAGAATCCATTTCCGCAATAAGCTGATCCGTTACCTGTGCTTCACTAGGGTATTTAACCTTATAGTTTTTCAGCGTGGTGATGGCATTTTTCTTTTGTTCCATATAAATGTAGTTATTCGCCATAGAAAGATGGGCTTCTTGTACGCCAGCATCCATGGCAACTTTTAAGTATGGAATGGCTTCTTTAAATGCACCACCTTCGGATAGACCAAAACCTAGCCAGAAGTTGATGGTTGGATCTTTGGGTTGCATGGCCAAAAGACGTTTGGCATAACTGAGTGCTTTGGGGCCATAAATTTCACCCATGTCCAAATTACGTGCCATGCTGCTTGCTTTTGCTGCACGGATTAAAACGTCATAGGAGGCATTTGATTTTAATGCAAGCGGATCAAGCGTGGTGATAATTGTTTTTAAACGGTCAGTATAGCCATCACGTTCACGATTACTGTTAAAACGCACAGGATAATGACGTGCCTTGCCTTCTAAGAGGTTAAAAAAATCATCAATTTCTGTAACATCTAGTTCATTGTCCTGTGCCAGTACAGCAAACTTCAGGGCTTTTTCCTTGCTATCTGTCAATGGGATGATAAAACGATTTTTATCTAAAATAATTTTTTCAGAATCAGGGTTGCTTGGATCACTATTAATTTGAAACTTAGTAACAGGTGCATTCTCAGCATTCAAAAGATTGACTTCGAATTCAGGTGGTTGGCTGTAGTCAATAGGATTTAAAGCATAAAATGGTGCAGTGATCGCAGGCTCAGTAAATACAATAGGCTCAACTGGCTTAGGTTGCTGTACTTTATCTTGCTTGGTGGGTAAATTTGAACAAGCAGTGATCAGCATAGATCCCATTCCAAGTGCAATTAAAGGCTTTAAATTCATCATCGTCATCCAGGTTTTTGTTTATTTAGGAAATAGGGCTAAGTCTAGGAAAGTTTTTTCTTTCTTTCAACTCAAGTTACGTTAATCCGGCAATTTATTATCAATTGTTACGTCATACTCACGCTTTACCTCTTCCAGAATCTGTTTGTCTTGTTTTGATAGTGGTGATAGACGTGGTTTTTTAAACTCCGGATCAAGTTTATTTAACTGCGTGTACAGTTGTTTTATCTGTAATTCATTTTTTTGCAGTCGATCAATCAGAATGCGGATACCTTCTAGCATGGTATCTGGTTGTTCCTGTGACGCTGCATAAGGTTGGAAGTCAGAATTTTGCTCTTCTTGATGATCAGGTTGCTCAGTTTGATCCTTGATGATAAAGCGGGCAGGATTCCCAACCGCAGTTGCATTGGCAGGCACTGCTTTGGTGACGACAGCATTGGAGCCGACTTTAGCATTCTTACCCACAATAAACGGCCCGAGGATTTTTGCACCTGCACCCACGATCACGCCATCTTCAAGCGTGGGGTGACGTTTGCCTTTATTCCATGTCGTGCCACCAAGCGTTACCCCATGGTATAGCGTGACATCATCACCAATTTCGGCAGTTTCGCCAATCACGACACCCATGCCATGATCGATAAAAAAGCGTTTACCAATTTTTGCACCGGGATGAATTTCGATACCTGTTACCATGCGACTGAATGCCGATAATGTACGCGCCGTACCTTTAAACTCTTTTTGCCATAATTGATGGGCGACCCGATGTGCCATCAGCGCATGAATCCCAGGATAAGTGGTCAAGACTTCAACCGTATTTCTTGCAGCTGGATCACGATCAAATACGGCTTGAATGTCTTCTTTAAGCTGTTTAAACATCTGATTGCTCTCCATGCTGTATATCTTTCGCTTTTGAGGGATGCCATGTGCCTTTGGCCAGTGCTTGCACACGGGTCAAGACACCACGCAATAAATGATATTCCATACGATCTAATTGTATGCGTCCAAACAGCCGACGCAAGCGTAAAGGCAGTAATCTCGGATTTTTTTCATCAAGAAAGTCAATATCAATCAATGTTTGCTCAAGATGAGGATAAAATTGCTGCATTTGTTGTTGGGTGACCAGTGGTTCATCCCACTGCATAGATTGATTTTGTACCAATGGCATAGTTTCAGATTGTACTTGTGGTTGCTCAGATAAAGCTGCCATGCGTAGTTCATAACTTACCACTTGAATTGCTTGTGCGACGTTGAGTACACCATAATCCGGATTAACCGGAATGGTTAAATGGTAATTGGCCAGCGCCAGTTCTTCATTGGTCAGCCCACGATCTTCACGTCCAAATAATATGGCAATGTTTTGCTGTTTTTGTGAAGCATGGAAGATTTCCTGTGCTGCCGGACGTACATCCAGCAATGGCCACGGAATGGTGCGACTTCTGGCACTGGTACCAAATACGAGATGGCAGTCTGCAATGGCTTGTTCAAGTGTATCGACAACTTCAATCTGTGCGATCAGATCACTTGCACCGGCAGCCAGTGCATCGATATCGGGATGTGGGAAGGTTTTTGGATTGACCAGAACAAGATGCTGGAGTCCCATGGTTTTCATTGCCCGTAGTGCCGCACCAATATTGGCAGGCAAGGTAGTATTGACCATGACGATACGGATTTGATTTAGACTTACAGGATTAGACGTGGTGGACATTCAATATTGATTTATGACAATAAGTGATTTGATTATATAAGTTTCTGAACATAATTTTAATGAATTACAGAATATTTTTTATAAAACATCATCTTTAGCTAAAATTTTACTATGCGAATACAGCGTAAATGATGAGGGTATATGAAAATTTGTCTGAATTAAGCGCATAATTTATTGCGGATATTACATAACGATTTAATTTGTTCATATTTCACCTATGTTTTATTGCTTGAATATGCCTATAAATAAGGAGTTAACTATGTTTAAAAATAAAACTTTCACTGCGATACTGGCTGTTACCATGCTTTCAACAAGTATGCTTTCTATTGCAGCGCCGAGAGATTTTGCTGCGGATCAACAACCCAGAAATGATCAGCATCAACAACGTTTTGATCAAGGTCCATCAAATAATCAGTATAGAGATGATCGAGATCAACGCGGTAATCCCCAAGGATATAACGGTCCTCATCAGCAAGGTCAAAGCAGAAATAATGGACCTCGACCTTCTGAAGATTGGCAAAGAGGGCAACCTATACCACAAGAGTATAGAGGGCAAAATCATTATGTAAATGATTGGCAGAACCGTAATTTACCGCAACCGCCTAAAGGTCATAGATGGCTTGAAGTGAATGGTGATTATGTTTTGGTTGCGATTGCAACAAGCATTATCACCGCAATTTTTATGGGCAACCAATATTAATTAAGCTATTTTCAAAAATTAAACTGTCTGATGCCTAACCAAGTTAGGCATTATTTTCTTATGCTCATCGGGTTAGGAGTACTGAGCATAATCATCAGTATCATAAGCTGAATCATCCTTGAGCATGCCTTCGGGATCGATATCTGGATCAGGATTTTTGAGTGGTTTGACATCCTGTAAACGATAATTTGATTCAACGATTTGCACAGCTTTGGACTTAACTTTGTAATCGACTCGGATGTGTTCCTTACCAATGCTTTCTCTGAGTCTAAACATCAGTTCATCACATGGATAGACGCACCATTCGTCATTGGGATGTAATTCAAATTCTGCAAATTCGAAGTTCAGTTTTAAGCGAACCGGAATATGTATTTGTTGATCTACATTGATAAAATCGGCAATGGCCTGTTTCAATTCTTTGGCAAGATTGCGCGGTAAATCCTGCTGCTCAAACTGGATATAAATGGCCTGTGCCCGTTTTTGCCGAATTTCATTTAGCGTAAAGGCTTTGCTTAATCGTCCCATTGGTCGATCAAAACCTTCACGTTCAGAGACTTCACCTTCGATGATAATCACTTTGTCGACCTGAAGAATATCCTTAAAGCGTTCATAGCGTTCGCGGTTGGTTGAAACTTCTAGTCGGGCTGTACCATCATCAAGGGTGATCAGTGTCCGATTGGGAAAATGAGCAACGTCAAGTATCAATCCGGTAAATACGGTAGTTACCCCACGACGGGTTGCAGTCACCGCATTGAGTGGATGCGGAATAAAACATTTAAGTTCATCTCGATAGACATCAATTGGATGTCCAGTGAGATAGAGTCCAAGCGTATCTTTTTCACCTTTGAGTCGAACTTCATCACTCCAAGGCTTGACTGGTTTAACTGGCTTACGCTGAACTTCTTCGACTTCACCAAATAAGTCCATAATACCGGTTTCACGGTTATTGCGCGCTTGATCAGCCGCCTGAACTGCTTCTGGCAATTGTGCCATCAATGTGGAGCGCTCTATGTCAAGACAATCCATTGCGCCTGCTCGAATCAGGGCTTCCAGCGTACGTTTATTGATTTTTTTCAGATCGATACGGTGGCAAAAGTCGAATAAATCCTTAAATTCACCTTCCTGATTGCGTGAGTCTATCACCGACTGCATCGCTTGTTCGCCCACGCCTTTAATTGCGCCAAGTCCATAAACAATGGTATCTGGCTTAATGGCTTTAAAGCGGTAATCCGAGAGGTTAATGGAAGGTGGTAAGACCTCCAGTTGATTGTTACGACAATCGTCAATTAGAAAGACCACATTGTCGGTATTTTGCATTTCCGACGTCATCACCGCGGCCATGAATTCGGCAGGGTAATGCGCTTTGAGCCATGCGGTATGATAGGCGACGAGCGCATAAGCCGCAGCGTGCGATTTGTTAAAACCGTAACCTGCGAATTTTTCCATATAATCGAAAATATGATTGGCGGTAGCCTCATCAATATTTTTCTTGGCAGCACCTTCGATAAAGATTTGGCGATGTTTCACCATTTCTTCAACTTTCTTTTTCCCCATGGCACGGCGTAGCAAGTCCGCACCACCAAGTGTATAACCGGCACAATACTGTGCGGCCTGCATTACTTGTTCCTGATACACCATGATGCCATAGGTCGGTTCCAGTACGCCTTCGAGTAATGGATGAAGATATTCAAATTCACCACCATGCATACGATGGATAAAGTCGGGGATCAGATCCATGGGGCCGGGGCGATACAGCGATACGAAGGCAATAATTTCTTCAAATTTACTCGGACGCGCCTCTTTCAGCATGCGTTTCATGCCGACGGATTCAAACTGGAATACCGCAGTCGTGTTGGCACTGGCAAAAATATGATAGGCGTCGGGATCTTCCAAGGGAATATGGGAAATATCCACATGTTGATCTGCGGGCAAACGTTTATTGATATTTTGCACTGCATCTTCGATGACGGTTAAATTACGTAAGCCCAAGAAGTCGAATTTAACCAGACCGACAGCTTCTACATCGTCCTTATCAAACTGACTGACCCGACCACTGCCATCTGCTTCACAGCTTACCGCAGAATAATCGGTAATTTTTCCAGGTGAGATCACTACGCCACCGGCATGTTTACCGGTATTTCGGGTGATGCCTTCAAGTTTAAGCGCCATTTCCCAGATTTCAGCAGCATCATCATATTCGGGATTGGAAGGATTGGTGACCATATCCTTGAGTTGAGGTTCCATTTCCAGTGCTGTGGCAAGATCAACACCCAAGGGCTTGGTGGGTACCAGTTTGGAAATTTTATCCGCTAGACCGTAGGATTTACCCAGTACACGGGCCACATCACGAATTGCACCTTTTGCTGCCATGGTACCGAATGTGGCAATTTGCGATACGGCTTCCCGACCATAGTGTTGAGAGACGTAATCGATGACACGGTCACGTCCTGCAATACAAAAATCCACGTCGAAGTCGGGCATGGATACCCGTTCTGGATTCAGGAATCGTTCAAACAGCAAGTCGTAACGCAGAGGATCCAGATCGGTAATTTTTAAGCTATAAGCCACCAGAGAACCAGCGCCCGAACCACGGCCAGGGCCGACAGGTACACCGTTACTTTTTGCCCACTGGATAAAGTCCATCACGATCAAGAAGTAGCCAGGGAATCCCATCTTAAGAATAATATCAATTTCGTATTGCAGGCGCTCATCGTATTTTTTACGTTGTTCCGACCAATTATCATCACGTTTTTCGACTGGATAAAGATAATTTAAACGTTCTTCCAGACCTTCCCTGGAGATATGGGCAAAGAAGGTGTCTGTGGTAAATTCAGGTGGAATCGGATAATCGGGTAGAAAATTTTCGCCTAAAGTCAAACTGACGGTACAACGCTGAGCGATATACAGGCTATTGCTAAGAGCATGCGGTAGATCAGTAAACAGTTGCTGCATTTCTGCGGCGGTTTTAAAGTATTGCTGATCACTATAGGTACGTGGTCGGCGCTCATCACCGAGTACATAGCCTTCTGCAATACAAACACGGGCTTCATGGGCATCAAAATCTTCTTGTTTGATAAAACGCAGATCATTATGCGCCACAATCCCAATCTTATAACTTTGAGCAAGTTTACAAGCGTGTTGGATAAATAATTCTTCGTTTGGGCGGCCGGTACGGGTGATGGCAAAATAGACACGATCACCAAAATGTTCAATCCATTCTTCAAGCAGAGGCTGTGCTCTTTGCGGATTGGACGAACATAGCGCCTGACCGACATCACTATTGATACCAAGCAATGCAATCAGATCGTCAGATTGGCTGAAAATCCACGATTTATCAACAATCGGAATATCAAGTTTTAAACCTTCGGTAAAACCTTTTGAGACTAGCTCAGTCAGATTACGCCAGCCATGATTATTCATTGCCAACAGGGTAATACGGTGCTGTTCATCAAGAATTCTGAGATCGCTACCAAAAATTGGCTTAATGCCTTTATTCAGGCAGGCTTTATAGAATTTCACTGCGGCATGCAGGTTGGAAAGATCCGTTAATGCCAGTGCAGGCATCTTTTCTGCGGATGCAGCTTTGACCAAATCAGGTATCCGAATAATGGAGTCGGTAATGGAATATTCGCTATGAATACCTAAATGGACAAATTGATTCATCGTATCTGTTTACACTCAATCTGGGGTTAACGGTTAAAAATTTGTGTAGGAAGTTTAGCACGACTGTGCTTGCTTCTTAAGAATTTAAGCGGTTTTTTGCCTTGTAAATTCGTATCTGAAGGCATTTTAGCCAATCCTGATAATGATTTTAAAACCACTCAGTTCGCTATAGATATTTCACTTTTGATAAAATAGAAATTTTTAAAAATAGAGTAAAATTTTGATTTTTTTATAATTTCATTAATCCTAGAAAATACCTATTGATTTACAGAATCTATTTTTCATTGGTTATAGGGAATCTTTTGTCATATACACATCAATAAAAAAACCAAATCCGAAGATCTGGTTCTGTTAAAGCTTATTGTATGATGGATTATTTAGATGTCACGATTTTAGTCGTCTTTTAATGCAGGGTCTTTAATATCGACATAGGCATTGGCACGAATTTCACGCAACCAACCATCGATTTCTGCATCAAACTGACGCTCACCCAAAATTTGTCTTGCCATACGACGCTGGTATTCATTGGTCATATCAACCTGACGGGTATCCTCAACTTTTAGAATATGCCAGCCATATTGGGTTTGGAAGGGTTGGCTGATTTGTCCAACAGCCGTGCTTTTCATCACTGTTTCAAATTCTGGTACCATCACACCCGGTGTTACCCAGCCCAGACTACCGCCGTTACGTGCAGATCCCGGATCGGCTGAATAGGTCGCCGCCAGTTCAGAAAAATCGGCACCTTGTTGTAGGCGTTGATAGATTTGATCGATACGTTGTTTGGCATCTTCCGGACTGATGACTTCCGATGGCTGAATCAGAATATGACGAGTAGAGTATTGATCTACAAGCGCTTTTTTATCATCAGCTTTACGTTCAAGGACTTTGAGCAGATGTAGGCCATCATTGGCTGGAATTAGTTCTGTGGTTTGACCAATTTCAAGTCCACTGACACGGGCAGCAAGATCGGCAGGAATATCGGCCAAAGCTCTAAAGCCCATATCAATACCTTGTACATCAACCTTGTCATTGCTAAATTGTTTGGCAATCGTTGCCACATCATCACTGCCATTTAAGGCTTGTTTGACTTGTGTCGCAACCTCAGTTACTTCTTCCGTGGTGGTATTTGCCGATTTTGGGGCAATACGTATATGCAGAGTACGTACCTGACTGCCTAAAACAGCCTGACCTTGTGGCGATTTCAAAAAGTTATCGACATCCCGATCAGAGATTTTGATGCGTGACATGACTTGTTGCTGGCGTAATCGGGTCACATTTAGGTCTTCTGCAACTTGTTCACGTAGCAGAGCATATCGTCCGGCACCAGTGCTATCCACATGTTGCTGGAATGCTTCAAGTGAAGAATAACCTTCCTGTTTTGCGATGGCAGATACTGCACTATTTAATGCTTCCGGATCTGGCTGGATGCCAAAACGCTTGACTTGTTCAACCTGTACTTGACGCAAGATCAACTGATCAAGCACATTTTTACGTAGAACTTGTTCTGGTGGGACAGTTTGTCCTTGTTGTTGTAATTGTTGTCTCACAACATTCACAGCTTGATCCAAATCGCTTTTTAAAATGACACTGCTATCAACAACAGCAACGACTTGATCAACAACTTGCGCTGCATAAAGCTGTGATGAAGCAAATAATGCAATTGCCAGTGTTGTATTGCGAAACATTCTTAACATAATATGGCCATTCATTTAACGTTGAGTCCAATTTTGGTTAACATGATCAAAACCGATCACACGATTTTCAAGTAAAGATGTAAGTTTACCCGACAGACCACCTAAACCTTTAAGTGAGAATTCTGCCATAACTGCCCGTTTGGGTGATATATCGGAAGCAGTCGGATCATCTAAATCATTATAATATGAGCGACCATAGACCGATATGCCCCAGCAGCAGGATTCGTAATTCAGCCCAACCAGAACTTCACGGGTCAGATCATTATTCAGGTCGTATTGTACATGGCCTAAAATACGCCAATTGTTGTTAATTGGTTGTATAAAAGAGGTTGCAACTTGTTGATAAGGTTGTTGACCTTGGTCATTAATTTCACGGCGATGATAATAACCTAGATTGTATAATCGACCTTTTTCATCGGCATAATTTAATGACACATTATTTAAGGCACTTTTACCATTGGATAACCATGCGGCATTGCCGACTACATTAATGGTATTACTCAATTGACTCGATACTGTCACCACGGGACCGGTACGACTTGAGGTTGCAACCTGATCGGTTTCATTAAGCTGAACTCTACGATCGGCAAAATAATAGCTTTGACCAATACTGGCACGCAAACGCTCCAGACCAATCTGATCATATAAACGATAGGTCAAACCAAGCGAGGCAAAATTGTTATCTTCCAGACGGTCATGGCCATAAAAACGATAGGGGCTAAACAATTGATCATAGCTTAAAGACGCAGATGCACTGTCAAAATTTGGAAAATTGCTCTGATTTCTATAAGGTGAGTAGGCATAGAAAATACGCGGACTCAAAGTCTGTAAAACATTGCCATCTTTTTCAAAAATCATGCCGGCATCAAGGGTGAATTGCGGTACGGCCACAGATTTTTCGATAGAGTCACTATTGACCGAATTGGTCACAGTGCTGGTGGTGTCCTGATCGAAGAAAGTATTAATACTGCGGGCGGTGAAAGTTGGTGTCACAAATATACCCGGCGTACGGAAATTATAATTAACTGATGCTTCATTATAAATTCTGGTTCCACTCGGGTTTTTTTCGGCAATCTCGGCGGTCGGGTTATCCAGCGACTTTTTAAAATAAGCTGTATCATTCAAGAAGGAATAGCTTAATCCGGTAAAGTCGCCACCCTGATATTGAAAAATAAACTGTGGTAAGCGTGCATAAGGTCGCTCTACATCCGCAATACTTTCATCTAGGGTTTGGAAATCCTGAACTTTTAACTGTGCGGTAATACCAGGAATACCATTGGCATAATACAGTGCCCAGGTTCTTTCCTGATAAACTTGATCCTGACTGTTTGGAGAATTGCCCAAATCGGTAAAATAGTCTTTGTCGGAAACGTAGTTTAAATCCAGCGTGGTCCGCCATTGTGGATCAATTTGCCAGAGATGTTGCAGATGTAGCTCTTTTCGGTCTTCATCATTGTAGCGCTGATCGCTGGGTAAATAACCGCCCCAAAGATTACCGGCACCAAACGATCCGGTTAAATAACGAAAATCACCTTCAATCATCACGCCACGTCCACCAAGATAACGTGGTGTTGCCGTCAAGTCATAATTCGGTGCCAGATTAAGGTAATAGGGTACACTCAGTTGCACACCACCATCATTGGTATAACCAAAAGAAGGGGTTAAAAAACCTGTGGTTCTGCGGTCATCAATTGGAAAATTAAAATACGGAATTGGCAGAACCGGCACATCTTTGATATACAATCGTGCATCTTTGGTGATACCGCGCCCTGTTTCCTGATTGAGTTCAATAGTTTTGGCCTGAATTCGCCAAGCGGGGCTGGCACTTGGTTCACAGGTGGAAAAGCTGGCATTTTCCAGTTCGACGGTATTTGCACCCGTTCTTTTGATTTGGGCAGCATAACCATGCGCCTGTTGCTGTTCACTAATGTAGAAGCTATCTTTTAAGTCGCCTGTTTGCTCTTTTAAATTATAGGTAATCGCTTCACTTTTAGAAAAAAGTCCACCCTGTACCAATTGTACATTACCTTCTGCCTTAGCATAGGTTTGGGTATTATCCAGTTCGACTTTGTCTGCCCGAATACTGCGCCCATCCTGATCAATCGTGACATTCCCTTCCAGAAATGATGTCCCTGTCGGATCATAATAACCCTGATCGGCACCGATGATAGAGGTCGTTTGTGCTGGATCACTGGTTGCTTTGCTGTCCTGACTTATGGGTGTAACCCATGTACCTGAACAGAGGGTGGACGGTTTGATATTGCCTTGCTGTGTTGATGCTGCGAGTTGCTGCGGGGTTAAATAATACTGCTGGTAAAACTGTTCTCCTTTGGCATAATTATTTGCATAGGCGTTACTGGCGGAATCCTGTCGTTCGGCCTGAACATCATTTCCCTGTGCATTGTTTTCGGCAATTGCAAGTGTCGCAGTCCCTAGACTGATGAGCCCAAGAATTGCTTGCAGGAGAGAGTTTTTCTTTAGCTGTTGTATCATAACAATGTCAACACAAATAATTTCGCAAATATTTTCATTGCATCATAGAGAAAAAAATCCGAAACGACTACACTTATAGCTGCAAATAATGCGGTGTTTTTGCAAGTATAGGTAGTGAGTGAATGCAAAGAGAACAGATTGTCCAACAATGGCTAGAACAAATAATTGAGAAACAAGCCTTTGAAATCAAATATTTAGCAGGTGATGCGAGTTTTCGGCGCTATGCCAGAATCTATCTTCCGGATCAAACTTATATGTTGATGGATGCGCCGCCAGAAAAAGAAGATTGTTTGCCTTTTGTTCAAATTGCAGCCTATCTGGAACATCATGGTGCTCGCGTACCCCATATTGTTGCACAGGATTTAAGCCGTGGCTTGTTATTGCTGGAAGATTTTGGCGATGAAGTGCTTGCCAATGTTTTAAATTCACAGACCGTTGATGCCTATTATTTGCAAGCATTCAAACAGATTATTCAGTTGCAGGCGATTCCGGTTGATCCACTGACTTTTCCAAAATACAGTGTCGAAAAACTGGTACAGGAAATGCGTCTATTTGATCAATGGTTGTTGCCTGATTTAAATATTGACGTTACCGAAACCCATGCAGACCTATTGCATCGCAGCTATCAATGGATTATTGAGAATCTGGAGCATCAGCCACAGGTGTTGGTACATCGTGATTATCACAGTCGTAATTTGATGTTGCTCAAGGGTGAAGATGATCTTGGTGTCATCGATTTTCAGGATGCGGTGGTGGGTCCGGATACCTATGATTTGATTTCAATTATACGTGATGCCTATGTACAGTGGCCATCAAGACAAGTACAACAGTGGATTGCCGAGTTTTATGCCATGTTGTCAGAGCAATCCCACAAAAATCGGGATTTGGCACAATTTAAGCTTGATGTCGAGATTATGTCGATTCAACGCCATTTGAAAATTTTAGGTATTTTTGTGCGTCTTTATGTGCGCGATGGTAAATCTGGTTATCTTAAAGATTTGCCACGTGTGATGTGGTATCTGCGTCAGGAACTGGCCCATTGTCCGGCATTACAGGATTTTCAGCACTTCATTGAAATTGAAGTAATGCCCGTATTTACTGCAAAATATGGTGAATATGCCGAGCTTGAGGACGTTGCATGAAAGCCATGATTCTTGCAGCTGGTTTTGGTAGTCGTATGCGTCCTTTAACCCTTGAAACACCAAAACCTTTACTTAAAGTGGCCGATAAACCGTTAATTGTCTGGCATATCGAAGCCTTAAAGAAGATTGGGATTACCGATATTGTCATTAATGCGGCTTGGCTCAAGCAGAAATTGGTTGCAGCGCTGGGTGATGGCCGGCAATATGGTGTCAACATTCACTGGTCACTTGAAGATGAAGGACTAGAAACCGCAGGCGGTATTATTCAGGCCTTACCTCATTTGGGTGATGAGCCGTTTATGGTGGTGAATGGCGATGTCTGGACTCGTTATGCATTTGATAACTTATCAAAACTAAATCTGGGCAATGATCTGGCACATTTGGTATTGGTGCAAAATCCGCCGCAACATCCGAATGGGGATTTTACCCTGAAGCATGAGCGGATTTATACTTTTGAGCAAGCACAGCAGGGTGAGGCTTTAACTTTTGCCGGGATTAGTGTACTTTCACCTAAACTGTTTGCAGATTTACCGCGAGGAAAACGACCTTTATTACCTTCGCTCAAGGCTGCCATGGCACAGGGTTTGGTCAGTGGTGAAAAAATGACAAGTTGCTGGGTGGATGTGGGAACACCGGAACGCTTACAGCAACTTGATCAAAAGATTCGTATGCAATTGATTTAAAACACGGCATTTAACAAAAATACCATTTGTGTTTTGGGTAATGTTCCACGTTATAATACTGCCACAATTCAACTGACCAGATAATTTTATGCATCCTTTTTATCAAAGCCTGCAAAAAGGTGTAAAGGCTTTAAACCTAGAGCTATCATCAGATGTACTTGATCATTTGCTTAAATATCAGGATGCATTAGTGCTCTGGAATAAGGCATTTAACCTGACCGCAATTCGTGATCCAAAAGAAATGCTTGTGAAACATTTGCTCGATAGTTTGAGTATTTTGCCTTATTTGCCGGAAGGCCGTTTGATTGATGTTGGTACTGGCGGTGGTATGCCCGGACTGATTATTGCTTTGTGCCAACCAGAACGGGCGTGCGTATTACTTGATTCCAATGGTAAAAAGATTCGTTTTTTAAAACAGTTTATTGCCGATATGAAGCTGACAAACGTGCAAGCGGTACAGACACGGGTTGAGGATCAGGAACATATTGACAAACTGGGACATTTTGATGTGATTACCAGTCGGGCATTTGCATCCTTGCTGGATTTTGTTAGCCTGTCAAAACCTTATATGCATGAACATTCTGTGATTGCTGCAATGAAAGGTGTGGTGCCAACCGAGGAGCTGGCTCAGTTGTCTGATTATCAACAACAGGTGATTCAGTTAAAAGTTCCGCATTTAGATGAACAACGGCATTTGATTTTGTTAAGTGCGTCATAACGATGAGAAAATTAATGAAAATGAAGTGGTGCTGTCATGGCTAAAATTATAGCAATTGCAAATCAGAAAGGTGGTGTGGCCAAAACCACAACTGCTGTAAATTTGGCAGCCTCATTAGCCATTTTAAAAAAACGAGTGCTTTTGGTCGATCTTGATTCACAAGGCAATGCAACCATGGGGTCCGGCGTCCAAAAAAATGAATTAACCTATACTGTGGCTGATGTTTTGCTGGGCGATGCACCGATTGAAGCGGCGATTACCAAAAGTGAAGCGTTGTATAAAATTCTAGGTTCTAATCGTGAATTGGCTGGGGTAGAGCTGTCGATTGCCGAGCAGACAGAGCGAGAATTTATTTTACGTGATGCCTTAAAACAAATAGAAAAGTCCTATGATTTCATCATTATTGATTGTGCACCAAGTTTAAGTCTGATTACGGTGAATGCTTTATGTGCTGCTAATAGTGTGTTGATTCCAATGCAATGTGAATATTATGCCTTGGAAGGTTTGGCGGATTTATGTCAGACCATTGAGCGAATTAATCAGACGCTAAACCCTGATCTGGAAATCTTAGGGGTAGTCCGCACCATGTTTGATGGTCGAAATGCCCTGACAAAAGATGTTTCGGCAGAGCTGGAAAAATATTTTGGTGAAAAACTTTTTAGCACAGTGATTCCACGTAACGTGCGACTGGCAGAAGCGCCTGCTCACGGTTTACCAGTGATTTATTTTGAAAAAAGTTCCAAGGGTGCTGTAGCCTATTTAAATTTTGCCGCAGAACTGGTGAAAAAAGTGAAACAGGGAGCAAAAGCATGACAACGAAAAAGCGTGGTCTGGCAAAAGGGCGTGGTTTGGATGCTTTGCTTGGCTCAATTCAGCGTGAAAAACAAACTCTTGCAGAACCATCGGCTGTGCTTGCAGATGGTCAACTGGAAAGTGTTGATGTGGCACTGTTACAAAGAGGTGTCTATCAACCACGTCGATATATTGATGAAGACGAGCTAAAAGAACTTGCTGAATCCATTAAACAGCATGGGGTGATGCAGCCGATTGTTATTCGTAAACTTGCCGATCAGGACAGTTATGAAATTATTGCCGGCGAGCGTCGTTGGCGTGCAGCACAATTGGCAGGCTTGAGTCATATTCCGGCAATTGTAAGAAATATTTCCGATCAGGTTGCCATAGCCTTGTCGCTGATTGAAAATATTCAGCGTCAAGATTTAAATCCGATGGAACAGGCCCTGGCATTGCAACGCTTTCATGAAGAATTTGGTTTAAGTCATCAGGAAATTGCCGAAACAGTCGGTAAAGCGCGGGCAACAGTGAGTAATTTACTGCGGTTGCTAAGTCTGGAAAGTTCAGTAAAAGAATTATTAAATCAGCAAAAAATTGACATGGGGCATGCCAGAGCATTATTGCCACTGAAAAAACTTGAGCAGGCTCAAGTTGCAGAATTGGTTGTCAAAAAGAATTTATCGGTACGTCAGACCGAGCAACTGGTACGTGAATGGTTGGAACCCAAGACCGAGAAACAGGATAAAAAACAGGCGAATGCAGATATTCATCAGTTGACAGATCGACTGGCAGAAAGATTTGGTGCGCAAGTACAAATCGATCACAATACTAAAGGTAAAGGCAAAATTGTGATTAAATATCATTCGTTGGAAGAGCTTGACGGAATTTTAAATATTTGTCTGCCAGAACAATAGCTTTATAAAACGCTTTTTTAAAAAGAGGGGTCTATGTGGGAATTTATAAAAGCTGGCGGATGGCTGATGTTGCCCTTGCTTGCATGCTCGATTGCTGCTTTGGCCATTACGATTGAACGCTTTGTGCGTTTAAAGCGTTCACGGATTGTCCCCAAAAATCTGGTCAACGAGGTTTTATTACGTTCCAGTAGCGATAATTTAAGTGTACAGGATCAACAAACCTTATTTAAAAGTCCTTTGGGTAAGATTTTACAAAAAGGCTATATGTTTCGTTTTAAAAATGCCGAATTTGTAAAAATTCAAATGCAGACCGAAGCGAGCGTACAAATCTCCCAACTGGAAAAAAATATTAATTTTTTGGGAACAATCGGCGCAATCGCACCATTGCTTGGCTTACTGGGTACGGTGCTTGGCATTATCGAAGCATTTCTGGCAGTCAATTCTGGTGGTGTAACTGATCCGGCTATGTTAGCCAATGGTGTGTCTAAAGCATTAATCACCACTGCGGCAGGTATGATTGTGGCAATCCCGGCATTGGTCGCATATCGGTATTTTCAGCGCGTTGTGGTCGAGTTGGTAGTTGAAATGGAACAACAGGCAACCCTGTATCATGCCATATTGTTCTACGGTAAAGCCAAAACGCTGGCTTCTGATGCTGGAGAGGAACAATTGCAATATGAAGTTTAATCGGCCTCGTGTGCATGAAATAGAAGTTAACCTTACGCCGATGATTGATTGTTTACTGTTTTTATTAGTATTTTTATTGGTTTCAACCAGTTTTAATCAACATAGTCGAGTCAATCTGACGTTGCCTGATGCGCAGGGCGTACCACCAAAATCATATGACGATAAAGCCGAGGTTGTGGTACAGTCGTCGGGTAAGTATCTGGTGAATGGGCAAGCATTGGCAGGCAATGATGAAGTACAGCTGACCACTGCGATTAAACAGGCCACAGTAAATCGCCGTGATATGCCATTGATCATTGCAGCAGATGCCAAAGCAACGCATCAGGATGTGGTACGGGTGATGGATGTTGCAGGTAAATTAGGATTTATGAATATTAATATTAGTACTAAAGTTCCGGCTCGAGGCTACAATTAGTGAAGCGTGATTTGCAGGTATATTTTCGTTTACTGTCTTATTTAAAAGGTTACTGGCGCATTGGTTTGCTGGTATTACTTGGCTATGCAATTAATGCAGCGACAGAGGTTTCTATTGCTCAACTGATTAAATATATTATTGATGCGATTAACGATACCGATCAGTCGGCCAAAAATCTTTTCCCAATTTTAATTATTTCATTGTTTTTTTTCCGCGGAATTGGTGCATTTCTAGGAAGTTATTTCTCCGCAGTCATTTCACGTAATCTGATTTTTACCATTCGGCAGCAAATTTTTGAAAAATTGGTGAAATTGCCGACGCAATATTATCTTGATAATTCTAGTGGACATATTTCCGCCAAAGTGATTTATAACGTTGAACAGGTCACCGCAGCGTCTACCGAATCCTTAAAAACACTGGTCCGTGATGGCTTAACGGTCATCGGTTTATTGAGTTACTTGTTTTATATTAACTGGCGTTTATCCTTAACCATTTTGATTATCGCACCTTTGATTGGGCTGGTGATTAGCAAAGCGTCTAAACGGATGCGTAAACTTTCTGTGCAATTACAAAATACCATGGGTGATGTCAGTCACGTGGTTCAGGAAACTGTAAATGGCTATTCTGTAGTGAAAGGTTATGGTGGACAGGAGTACGAACGTCAGCGTTTTCGTAAATATTCATTAGAAAATCTGAAAAAAGGTTTAAAACTGGTGGTGGTGGTCAGTTTAAACTCGCCCATTGTGCAATTGATTATGGCTGTAGCGATGAGTGTCGTGGTTTGGATTGCACTTCGGCCACAAATTCTGGGGGGGACCACAGCCGGTGAGTTTGTCGCATTTATTACCGCAGCTGGCTTGTTGAGTAAACCGGTTAAGGCATTGACTGAAGTGAACGAAAAGATTCAGCGTGGACTGGCTGCGGCACAATCGGTATTTGATATATTGGATACTCCTGATGAAGATAATCTGGGTACATTGAAACCGACTATTCACGGACATATTCAGTTTAAAAATATCAGTTTATCCTATCCTGATGGTACACAAGCGCTGTCACATATAAATCTTGATATCCAGCCGGGTGAAACGGTAGCATTGGTCGGACGTTCCGGTGCGGGTAAATCAACTTTGGTGAACTCTATATTGCGTTATCAGCAACATAGTTCTGGTGAGCTTTTGGTCGATGGCGATAAAATTGAAGATATTGAATTACTGCATTTAAGACATAATATTGCGATTGTGAATCAGCAGGTAATTTTATTTGACCGCAGTATCCGTGACAATATCGCCTATGGTGAATTAGCAAATGCCAGTGAAGCAGAGATTGTTGCTGCGGCTAAAGCTGCTTATGCACATGATTTTATCATGGAATTACCGCATGGTTATGACACTATGTTGGGCGCCAATGGCTTGAATCTTTCCGGCGGTCAGCGACAGCGCATTTCGATTGCCCGTGCCATGTTGAAAAATGCCCCAATTTTGATTCTCGATGAAGCCACCAGTGCGCTAGACAATCAGTCAGAACATTATATTCAGCAGGCACTAGACCGAGCCATGCAGGGTAGAACCACCATCGTGATTGCGCATCGTCTGTCTACCATTGAAAAGGCAGATCGTATTGTGGTGATGGATCATGGTCAGATTATTGAAGAAGGCAACCATCAATCGCTTCTGCTTAAGCAGGGGGCCTATGCCAAACTACACCAGCGCCAGTTTAGTCTGGATTCCGAGTAGGATAATACATGGCTCTTGCAGATAAAATTCAGCAGGCATGGCAAAAACAATCGTCCTGGCTGATTGTGTTTAGACCTTTATCTTGGCTATATCGCAGCATTTTTCTATTACAAAAATCTTCTCAGCTCAAGCATGCTTACCGAGCCCCTGTACCGGTGATGATTATCGGTAATATTACGGTGGGTGGCAGCGGAAAAACCCCATTAATCATTAATCTGGTCAAATATCTACAACAGCAGCACATCCGGGTGGGTGTAATCAGTCGAGGTTATGGTGGTGATGGGCCATTTCCAATATTGGTCAATGACCAATCGCTGGCCTCGCAGGTGGGTGATGAACCGAAATTGATTGTCCAGTCAACGCATGTTCCGATGGCAGTTGGTGCAAATCGGCAGCAGGCGATTGAATTGTTACTTCAGCATCACGATCTTGATTTGATTTTAAGTGATGATGGTTTGCAGCATTTTGCCTTGCAGCGTGATATTGAGTGGGTAGTGGTAGACAGCGCACGTGGCTTTGGCAACGAACGATTATTACCCGAAGGTTTTCTGCGGGAACCTTTGTCTAGACTGAATGATGTGACTGTGATTGAGCATAATGCATTTGCACATTCTGCTTTGAATATGCATCTTGCAGTCGGACAGCCCTATTGTCTGGGAGATCATAGTCAGGTCTTCGATACAGAAGTTCATTATCGGGCTGTGGTCGGTATTGGTTTTCCAGAACGTTTTTTTCAAACGCTGGCTCAGATCAATGTGCGATATACTGCACATGTTTTTGCCGATCACCATCGATATTGTCTTGATGATTTTAAAACGTTTCCTGCACAGCCGATCATTACCACAGCTAAGGATGCGGTAAAGCTACAACAGCTTTGGGCAGATCAACTTGAGCAATTGCAACGTATCTGGGTGGTTCCTGTAGAAGCGATACTGTCTGATGCGTGTTATCGCCAGTTAAATACCCAGTTGCGTCAGCTTGATATCGCAGTTTCTGATGATTCATAAAATTTAAGTGTAAAGTCATGAAAAAACATATTGTTATTCCTGCCCGCTATTCCAGTTCCCGACTGCCAGCCAAGCCATTATTACAGATTCATGGTCGTGCCATGATTTTACGTGTTGTTGATCAGGCAGCTAAAGTTGCAGGTTTTGATGATCTATGTGTGGCAACCGATGACCAGCGTATTGTGGATTGTTGTGTGGCTGAAAATATTGATGTGGTGTTGACGTCTTCAGCGCATCCATCGGGAACCGATCGTTTAAGTGAAGTGGCAAAAATCAAGGGCTGGGATGCAGCGGATATTGTGGTCAATGTTCAGGGTGACGAGCCTTTATTGCCTGCATCACTGGTACAGCAAGTTGCTGATTTATTGATTCGCTATCCACATTGTGCCATGGCAACCCTGTGTGAACCAATTTTACATCTGGACGAGTTTGAACGTGATAGTATTGTCAAAGTGGTGATGTCCAAACACAATGAAGCATTATATTTTAGCCGTGCCACGATTCCCTATGATCGTGACGCAGCCAAAAATATAGAATGCAATGCAGCTAAGACTTTACATCAACATGCATATCGCCATTTGGGGTTGTATGGGTATCGGGTACAACTTTTACAGGATTTTGTGGGTTGGCCGATGGGGATATTGGAACAACTGGAAAGCCTGGAACAATTGCGTGTACTTGAAAATGGTCATCGTATTGCAATTGATGTTGCACAAGCGAATCTTCCGCCCGGTGTGGACACCCAACAGGATCTGGATCGTTTAAATGCAATGCCACGTCAAATCTTTGAATAGTGTTTGATCTATTTAAATTTTATTAATTTTTTTATTGATCGATGGATCGTGTAATTTTCTATGACAACTGCCCAATCTGACAAAATTCAAGCGTTACTGCCATGGCATACTGTGGTATGGCAGCGTCTGGTTGAGCGATTTCCCAATATCGGGCATGGACTTTTGTTTTATGGGAAAGAGGGCTGTGGTAAACAGCAGTTTGCCGAGCAATTCTCCCAGTGGCTATTATGTACCGACAAACAAGGCATGTCCGCCTGTGGACATTGTGCAAGTTGTCGTTGGATTGCTGCGGGGACACATCCACAATTAAAACGGATTGCGCCAGATTTTGATGAAAAAAAACAGAGTTACGCTGCGATTAAAATTGACCAGATTCGTGAGATGGGTGATTTTGTCCAGCAACGGGTTGAAGGATGGCGTGTGGTTTTAATCGAACATGCCGAATATCTGAATATTGCTGCGTCAAATGCCTTGCTCAAAACACTGGAAGAGCCGGGCGAACGGGTTGTGATTATTTTGGTCAGTGATGCCATGCTGAAATTGCCTGCCACCATTCGCAGTCGGGTACAGCAATATGCGCTGGATCGTATTTTATCTGATCAGGCACAGGCTTATTTAGCTAAACAAACTATTGTTGGTGCTGATGATAATGCGCAAAACCAAACAGCTCTGATTGCCCAAACTCAAACTACCGCAATTGCCTTGTCACTTGCCGCCGAGATGCCATTAAAAGCCGAGCAAATTTTACAGACCGAATGGTTCCGGCAGCGGCAAAGTTTTGTTGATGCATGGATTGATTTGGTCAATAAAAAAGCTTATCCCATGCTATTTTCCACCCAATGGTCGAAACAGTTGGATTTTCGAGAACTATTGGTCATGTTGCGTTATTTGATTCAGGATTGTATTGCATTAAAGCTGCAACAATCGGTGAAACAAACCGATCTGCAACTGGGTAAACTGGAAAAATTCTATTCCCTGCAACAATTGTTTGCTATATATGCGCAAATCAATAAAATAAATGGCATGTTATTGCAGAATGTGCAAACCCAGCTTATTTTTGATGAATTAACCGTTCAGTTAATGAATGTTGATTTTACATAACGATTCGGGAGAAAAACAATGATACCAGCACGCGGCGGTGCAATTATTCAGGCCCATATGCCAGATAAAGAGAGCTTACAGGCATGTTATATGCCATTTGTTTCCGGGGGCGGTCTATTTGTGCCTTCGCAACAAGGGGTGACGCTTGGTCAGGAGTTGCTAGTGATTGCTAACCTGCCGGAACAATCACAAAAATTTCCGGTTACAGGTAAAGTGATCTGGATTTCGCCTAAACAGAATAACTTAAGGCCGCAGGGTTTTGCGATTCAGCTTTCGGGAGAAAAAGGTTTTGCTTTTCGTAATGAAGCGGAACGCCTATTGGCAGGCAGTCTAAATTCCGAAAAACCGACCTTCACCATGTAATTTTCCACGCATATTGTCAAAAATGACGGCTGAATGTCATTCCTATATTTAAACCGAGGATAAACTGTGTTTGTAGATTCGCATTGCCATTTAACCCTGCTTGATTTATCACCTTATGAGGGGGGACTCGATGGTGCAATTCAGGCGGCAAAAGCTGCCGGCGTGAGTCGAATGATGAGTATTTCTGTGGAATTGGATGACCATGTTGCACTCTCTAAAATCGCAGCCCAATATCCGGAAATCGGGTATAGCGTGGGTGTGCATCCGTGTGAAAATCCTGAGATGATGCAACGCGCCACAGTAGAAGAGCTGGTTGAGCTGGCGCAATCGGACAAAGTTTGGGCGATTGGCGAAACCGGACTGGATTATTTCCATAGCTGTGAATTTATCGAACAGCAAAAAGCCTGTTTTGTCCGGCATATTCATGCTTCACAACAGCTGCATAAACCTTTGGTTGTTCATACCCGTAATGCCAAACACGATACCATTGATATCCTCAAGGCAGAACATGCCACGCATGGTATTTTGCACTGTTTCACCGAGGATTGGGATACTGCCAGCGCTGCACTGGATTTAGGCTTTTATATCTCTTTTTCCGGGATTATTTCTTTTAAAAATGCACAGGATTTAAGAGATGTGGCAAAGCAGGTTCCTCTCGACCGTCTTTTAATTGAAACAGATAGTCCGTATCTTGCACCTGTACCTTATCGTGGCAAAGCCAATGAACCGAAATATGTGCCTTTCGTCGCACAGACACTGGCCACGATTTTTGATACAACGATTGAGGATATTGCTGCCATCACCACAGCAAATTTTGAGTGTATTACACGATCAAGTAAAATCTAAATGAGCATCGTGAAACTGGATATTTACACATGAAGAATCTGGAAACACAATTAGATCGACAAGCACAGTTCAAAGCCCGTGAACAGCTAATTTTCTCAACTGCGGAACAATTGCTGCTTGAATATGGCGAGAACGGCATGACGCTCGATGCACTGGCTGCCGAACTTGATCTTGCCAAAGGCACTTTATACAAACATTTCCAGAGTAAAGACGAACTCTATTTATTGCTGATTATTCGTAATGAACAAATGTTACTGGATATGATCAAAGATAGCGAAAAAGAATTTCCGGAACATCTGGCCTTTTTTATGCTGCACCATTTGCATCATCCCGAACGTACCGTGATTTATCACCAGATCGAAGAACGTTTGTCGATGACAGGCCATGGTTTACAGACACTTTTTAATGAGCTTTATCGTATCCGTAAAAAACGCTTACATATTATTATTCGTTTGACCGAACATTATCTCAAATTTATCCAAAGTCCGATGCCTGTACGTGATTATCTGGCTTCGATCTGGTCGATGACACAGGGGGCCGCAGCAATTTTAAATTCCTCCTTTTATCAGCGCTATTTGGGTTCTCGGGATACCTTAAGAATTTCCTATATTGAACAGGCACTTGCATTACCCAAACCAACACGGGAAGCCGTGCTGAATATACAAGAGTAACAGCAGAATGCGTCGTCACCATTTTCAAAAACCTCAGTCACAAGGCGGCTTTACCTTGATTGAAGTGATGCTGGTGATTGTGATTATGGCCATTCTTGCCAGTTTGATCGTGATGAGTACCGAAGGAATCGACCATCGTAAGGTCATGCAAAGCCGGGAATTGCTGGCACTGGATCTGCAAAGAATCAGACTGGAATCAATTGATCAGGGACGGGTACTCGGACTGGTTTTTTTAGCTGCAACCGATGTGGCACCCGCAGCATATCAGGTGGTCGAATATACCGAAAATCAGACCGATCAAAGCACCCAGCCTCTTGGCACAACGACTGGTGTTACAACAACATATCGCTGGCAGGCAGCCACAGATTTTCAGACTAAGACTTTACCGGATCAGACATCATTACAGATTCAGCCGATGGATCATGGCTATAACCTTGAGGTGTTGAATACCCGCCAAGGACAAATACCACAACTGATTTGGCTAGGAAATGGAGAAGTTCTGCCAGTTCGCATTCAGTTGTATTTCCAGCAGCAGCCAGTGGGCGAGGCAATCGAATTAAATCATCTGGGTTTGGTTGTTGATCAAAGTGGTGCATCATGACACAGCATTACGCAGGAAGACGTATTCAGGCTGCATTTACCTTGCTCGAAGTTCTGGTGGCTTTGGCAATATTCGCAGTCACTGCACTGGCATTGATGAAAATTGCCATGAATAACACCCAGTCAATCCAGCAAAACCAACTGCGCACTGAAGCACATTTTGTCGCTATGAATGTCGCCGAAGAAATCAATATCAGAGGTGAATGGTTGACGGGTATCGCCAGTGAAGAACGCAGTGAACAGGGCGAACGCTGGAAAGTGACGCAAACGGCGACCTCAACCATCAGTCCCGATATTCAAAAAATAGAGATTCAGGTGGCATATATTGATCCTGATCTTCAGAATGTAGACAATGCGCAGGGTATTACCAGTTTATCGGTGTTTAATTATCGTCAGGCACAACAGGCAGGGACAACGCAATGAGGTTGGATAATGTGCCTGTATCACACCTCGAGCATAGCTCGCGGTCTTCTTGCGAAGCAACGCGTCTCAGGGCAAAGCGGTACTTTATTAATCCTCATTCAGGTTTTACCTTGATTGAAGTACTGGTTGCTATTGCAATTTTTGCAGTATTGAGTGCAACAGGCTGGATTGTATTTGATCAACTGATTAAAAATCGAGATCGTAATGCCGAACATGCACAGTCGCTTACCCAACTCCAGTTTGCCTATGCACAAATGTTGCGTGATCTGAGCCAGGCTGTACCGATTGCAGGGCAACAAAATGGTCAGCTACAGCCTGCATTAGCTCTGGGTAGTCAACAACTCAAGTTTAATAAGGCGGGCGTGATCGATCCGCTACAGCAGGGACTGGATGCATTTGAATCGATAGAATATGGTTTTGATGCGGGCAGACAGGCATTGGTTCGATATAAGAAACCTTATATTTATCAAAAGCAAGGTCAGGAAACTCCGGGTGATGTGGTGCTGGCACCAATTGAAAACCTACAATTTCAAGCACTTGATCCTGCTGTACAGTCACAATGGCCGATTCAGAGTGTGACTGATTCAGACGCACAAAATTATATATTGTCGCAATTACCCAAAGGGATTGAGGTTAAATTTAGCTATCAGGCACGGGAATATCGCTGGGTCTTTAGTCTGGTCACCGCATTGCCTGATCTAGAGCAGACGCAAAATACGCAGGATGGTGAAAATGATAAGACCTCCTGATCGTATACCATCACAGCAAATCTCCTCACAACAAAAAGGTGTTGCCTTACTGACCATTTTGATCATGGTGGTTTTGGCAACGATTCTGGCAGCCAGTATACTCAAACATCAACAGGCCAATCTGGATGAAACTCGTATGTTGCTTAGGCAAGATCAGGCTTTATTGTATGCGCAGTCGGCAGAATATTTTTTCTCCGAATTACTGGTACAGGATGCCAAGGACAACAAAACTGATAATCTCAATGAAAACTGGGCCAAGCCTTTTCCTGTTTTTCCGGTAGAAGATGGTTTTGTCAGCGGTGATTTGACGGATGAAAACAGTAAATTCAATTTAAATGCTTTATTAAGCAAAGATGGTACTGTGAATCCAACAGCGCGTGCGTTTTTCCAAGCCATGTTGCAGCGGTTGAGTCTGGATGCAAATTTGGTCGAGGCAGTGATTGACTGGCAGGATGCGGATGATGAAACCATCGGTGCAATGGGTGCAGAAAATAGTTACTATCAAGGCGTACAACAGGACTATCTGGCGCCCAATCAAATGTTCAGCAGTATTGAGCAATTGCAATTGGTACGGGGTTTTGCCGGCGAGCCTTATCAAAAGTTAAAACCATATATCACCGCACTGCCACAACATGAAACCAAGATTAATATCAATACTGCTAGTGCATTTGTATTGAGTTGTTTAAATGAGCAATTAAATCCGTTGGCCGTGGCCAGTACCTTGCAGCAGATGCGGGAAAATATGCAGCCTTTTGAAAATTTTTCCAGTATTTGGCAAGTCGCACCATTTTCTGCGGTGGAAGAGGGTCAGAGAAATCAGTTTGCTGATTTATTTGATGTGAAATCTTCTTTCTTTACGGCCAATATTACTGTGAATCTGTCTGAACGGCAGCGGTCACTGCGTAGCTGGTTGTATCGCCATGATTCTACAGTGCAAAGTTATCAACGCAGCTGGCTGGTCTTACCGCGTCAGCAGTAAAAACCATGCCCAAGTGAGTTAAAAAACGATAGATGATATTATAGGACAATGGAACTGGATGCATGTCAATGTCAAATATAGTGGAACATACGATTGCTTTAACTGATCAGGAACTGCATTTATATAGCAGACAGATTTTACTTGAAGGCTGGGATCTTGATGCACAAGAGCGACTAAAAAATAGTCGTGTTTTGATCATTGGTGCCGGTGGAATTGGTTGTAGCTGTGCAGAGCTTCTGGCTCGGGCAGGTGTGGGTCATCTTTGTATTATTGATTTTGACGTGATTGAAACCAGTAATTTACAACGTCAGATCGCTTTTGAACCAGAAGATGTTGGTCAATACAAAGTACAGACGCTGGTGCGACGCTTAAAAAAAATTAATCCGCATATTGAAATTGAGGCAATCACAGCAAAATTTGATCAAGACTTTGTCAATCAGCACCTGTTGAATTTTGATCTGGTCCTCGATGGCTGTGATAATTTTGCAACTCGCTATCTAGTCAATCAGATGTGTGTTGCACAGAATATACCTTTATTGAGTGCAGCCGCAATTGGCTTGCAGGGGCAGTTGCTTTTTGTGCATGGACAGCCATGTTATCAATGTATTTTCCCGGAACAGGATGCCGCAGATGAAAGACGTTGTGCAAACTCCGGTGTTTTGGCAACCACACCTGTGGTGATGGCAAGTTTGCAGGCACATCATGCTTTGTTATATTTGGGATTGGCACAAGCGCCATTACTGAATAAACTGTTGTTGTGGGATGGTGCGAGCATGAAACAGCGGATTTTAAATATTCAGGCAGATAAAGACTGTGCCTGCTGTGCTGCAAAAGCATAACGCTATATTCGCAAAAAATTGGCAAAAAGTTTGCTACAATCGGCTATAGGCTAACAGAGTTTAAATATCATTATGCGTAAAAAACAATTATTTGCAGGATTACGATCTGTGGCACGCATTGGCGAAACGGCTGTCGTTACAGCAAAAGCAGGGATTAAATATGCAACCGACAAACCCAGTAATGCCAAATTAATGCGTGAAACATTTGAAGAATTAGGTTCCACCTATATCAAGCTCGGACAATTTATTGCCAGTACGCCGTCTTTATTTCCGCGGGAATATGTTGAGGAATTTCAAAAATGTCTGGATCAAACGCCGACTTTACCGTTTGCCTATATTGAACAGGTGTTGCAACAGGAATTTCCCGGTCAGAATCTTTCCGATATTTTTCAGTCGATTGACCAGAAACCATTGGCGTCTGCATCAATTGCACAGGTGCATGCAGCGGTGCTAAAAACCGGTGAAGATGTGGTGATTAAAGTTCAGAAACCGAATGTCGAAACTATTTTATATACCGATTTGGGGGTTGTGTATTTTGCCACCAAGATGCTGGAACGCGTCATGCCGAAAGTAAAATTTGCTTCGCTCTCGGATATCGTCGATGAAATCCGAACACGTATGGTGCGGGAAGTAGATTTTATTGAAGAAGCGCAGAATCTGGAAGATTTTGTTAATTATTTACAGCTAACGCAAAATGTGTCTGCTACAGCACCGAAAGTTTATCATCAGTTTTCTACTCGTCGTGTGCTGACCATGCAACGCTTGTACGGTGTGCCGTTGACAGATATTGATGTGGTTAAACAATATAGCAAAGATCCTAGTCAGGTATTGATTTCGGCAATGAATACTTGGTTTGGCAGTCTGATGATGTGTAAAAGTTTCCATGCCGATCTACATGCCGGTAATTTAATGCTGCTTGAAGATGGACGTATTGGTTTTATTGATTTTGGTATCGTTGGGCAGTTAAATCCTGAGGTGTGGGCAGCCTGTATCCGTTTTATGGATGCGCTACAAAACACGCATTATCAGGATATGGCCAGCAATATGTTACAAATGGGCATGACGGATCGTGATATTGATACCAATGTGCTGGCGCAGGATCTGGAACGCTTATTTAGCGGCGTATTACTGGCAGATCCTCAGCAATTGTTAAGTACCAATCCGGCAGATTTGAATGACATCATGCTGGATATTGTCACCGTTGGCGAACGTCATGGCATTCGCTTTCCGCGTGATTTTGCCTTGCTGTTTAAACAAATGTTATATTTTGATCGTTTCATGCGGGTTTTGGCACCTTATACCGATATTTATGCAGATAATCGACTGAAAATGTTGCATGATATTGAGCCTCATTCCAAACTGATTCATTAAGCAATGCACGATTTAATCCTGATCGAAGGTCTAAAAGTTGAAACAGTTATTGGCTGTTTCAACTGGGAACGACAAATTCAGCAACCCTTACTTCTAGATTTAAAAATCTGGACCGATCTTGCTACGGCCATGCACAGTGATGAACTTGACGATACCCTGAATTATGCCGAAATTTGCGAGTTGGCAAGTCAAAGCATCGTGCAGGCACAACCCGAATTGATTGAACATGCGGCAGATCTGGTACTGCGCTGTCTGTTTAATCATTATCCAAGCATTGATAAAATTAACATTATTATTCGTAAGCCTGCTATTATCCCTGCTGCACAATCTGTCGGTATTCAAATCGAGCGTCACCGTGACTATTTATGCGATCGCAATCGCCAGTAATTTAGACAAAGTTCAAAACACACAATTTGCCCTGACTGCCTTAAAACAACTAGGAACATGCCAGATTTCGCCAATCTATGAAATTCCCTGTCGGGACGGGGTCGGTGCGGATTATTGGAATGCAGCATGTCTGGTGGATTCACAGATTGAATTGAATGAGTTGCTTGAATTATTAAAAATCTTGGAAGCACAAACAGGACGTAAACGTCCATCACATCATATTTCTCTGGATATTGATCTGATTGCATTTGGACAGGATTTAAGCGCCATGCAATTCAATCCGAAAAAAATGCCATTGGCGGTAGATGTCATCATTCCTCTGGCAACTTTATGGCATAGTAAAGACCTGCCTGAAATTGCCCATCAATATAAAGTGATTGAATAATACAAGTGTTTCTATAGGGTGATTATTTAACGACAATAATAAAGATAGAATATATATTTCGCTAAATAATGGAAGACTCAATTATCTGTAGTAAATAACGAATTTTTTTTATTTAATCTGATTTTTTAATTTTGCAACTTGCTCATATATTTAATTAATTGCTTTACAGCCATTTCAATTTCTTTTGTCCATGCGAATGAGCAATTAATTCGTAAATGATTTTTTTGAGCATGTTGAACATTAAATAATTGGCTAGGAGCCACACCAATATTCTGTTGAATTAAATGTTTATATAGCGTCATGCTACTTATGTGAGAAGGTAAAGTTAACCATAAAAAATAACCACCTGCATAATTATGAATTTCACAGCCAGCGGGAAGATTTTTCTTAAAATATTCGAAGAAAATTCTTTTATTTTTTTCAAGATTTCGTCGAAGTACACGTAAATGTTTTTCATAATGGTGATTTGAAATAAATTCAACTAAGGCATTTTGCATCAATGTATTGGCGGAAATGGTACTCATGAGTTGTAGGTGTTGTATATGTTCAGAGAACTTTCCTGCATAAACCCAACCAATTCGAAAAGTTGATCCAAGTGTTTTAGAAAATGATGAGCAATGTAGTACTAGATTGTGTTGATCAAAGTATTTCATTGAAGGTGGTTTTGTCCCACGATAGAAAAGTTCTTCGTATACATCATCTTCAATTAAATAAATTTGGTATTCATGTAGAAGTTTGGCAATCTGGAATTTGATTTTTTCATTGACGGTAAAACCAATTGGATTATGACAGTTGAGCATAAACCAACAGACTTTAATCGGATAAGTTTGAATTGCTTGTTCAAAGGCTTCTATATCAAAACCTTCTTGTGGGTGCTCAGGAATTGTGACAACTTTCAGTCCCAAGCGTTCAGCAATTTGCCATGCACCGTAAAAAATAGTTTCCTGTAAAAGAATATAATCACCTGCTTTGGTTAATGCCTGTAATGACAGATTAAGGGCATCGAGACAGCCGGAAGTGATCACAATATCATCAGGCTGGGTCGGAATTCCTTGCATACAATAACGTTGTGCGATTAATTTGCGTAACTCAAAATTTCCGGGCGGAAGGTTATTATTTTGCTCAAAGTTTTGTCTATTCCGTGTTAACTGTCCCATAATTTGAATTAATTTAGGAGGATTAAGTAGCTGATGATTTGGAAAAGCTGACCCCAGTGGTACGACTTCACTAGGCTGAATGGATTTTAGGTATTTAAACACCAGGGAATTAATTTTAACTTTTGCATTAAGTGCAACCGTAGGATTAGGATTGGAGGGGATTAATGGGGAAAATATTCCTGCAACAAAATAACCCGACTTCTCGATAGAATAAATGAGTCCTTGAGATTCTAGTTCCTGATAAGCATTGAGAACCGTCATTAAGCTCAATCCAGAGCGATCTACTTGGTCACGTAACGACGGAAGTTTTTCATTTGCTTTTAAACTGCCATTTTCAATGAGTTGTTTGATGTTATATGCAAGTTGTTCAGATTTATACATACTCACCTACAAAATAATGCAAGAGTCAAAATTGAAAAGAAAAGATAGAAGTTTTACCCCTAACTTTTCTTTAGGATAAAATTTGGAAAATTCTATATTGATTACTTAACCTAGCAAAGTTCCCGACTAATAAGCAAATAAGAGTAATAACTTAAACAGGCCAGCAATGACTGCCAAGCCGAAAAATCCTACAAACCATAACATAATAAACCATTGCGTTGATGTCAGTTCAAGTTTGAATTTTTTCATCGTTATTACTCCTTTAATGATAACCCTCATCACCAAGACGTACTTTGTCTCTAAAGACCCAATATGACAAAATGGTATAAGCAATGATAATTGGGATTAAAATTAGTGCTCCAATCAGGGCAAACATTTGACTGGAACGAGGTGCTGCGGCTTCCCAAATGGTGACAGACGGTGGAATAATGTGGGGATATAAACTAATCACAAATCCAGTAAATGCAAGGAACACCAATGCTAGTGTGTAAATAAAAGGTTTGAAATCATTTTGCTTTTTACACGCCCTTAAAATCAATATGACAAAGGCAATTACCAAGATCGGTACGGGACTGAAATACAGTAAATTCGGCATAGAAAACCAGCGTGTAGCAATTTCTGGATGAGTCATTGGTGTATATAGACTGATACCAGCAAATACAATTAACAGTACCCAAATAAGTTTTGGCATTAACTGGAACATACAGTGTTGCAGATTTTTTTCAGTCTTTAAGATTAACCAACCACAACCTAAAGCTGCATACATCACCAGTACACCAAATCCTGTAAAGATAGAAAAAGGTGTGAGCCAATCCATTGAATGTCCAGAGAATATACCATTGGTGGTTTCGATTCCTTGAATGAAAGCACCGAGCAAGATACCTTGAAGCAAGCTGGATAGGATAGAACCCCAAATAAAGGCTTGATCCCATAAATATTTGGTACGGTTTGCCTTAAACCTGAACTCGAAAGCGACCCCTCTAAAAATAAGTGCAACCACCATTAAGGTAATGGGTAAATATAGTGCTGAAAGTACTGTCGAATAGACCAGTGGAAATGCAGCATATAAGCTGGCACCACCGAGTACCATCCATGTTTCATTACCATCCCATACCGGAGCAACGGTATTCATCATCACATCCCGTTCATCACTACTTTTGACAAAAGGAAAAAGGATACCGATCCCGAGATCAAAGCCATCGAGGATGACGTAAATTAATACCCCAAGCCCAATAATAGCAACCCAGACTAAAGAGAGATCAATCATGATTTTTCTCCTGTGTAGCATTTTTACTATCTATACTTTCATCAACAGCACTTAATGGACGCATAGGGGTTTTAAAATGACCATGACCGGCAATTTCCGGTTTATGTGCATAGATAAATTCAGGACCTTTCAGCAGTAATTTTGCCATGTAATAAATACCGCTACCAAATACGATGGTATATACCACCACAAAAATAATCAGTGTTAAACCAACCTGATCCGCGGAAACGGTATGTGATAATCCATCTTTGGTACGCATAACGCCATAGATAACCCAGGGTTGTCGTCCAACTTCGGTTGTTACCCAACCTGCCAATAAAGCAATATATCCGCTTGGTCCCATGATGAATGAAAATTTATGAAACCACGATATTTCATAGAGTTGATTACGTTTTCTTAACCATAAGCCGATGAGGGAAAGTGTTACCATTAATATCCCTAAACCAACCATGACTCTAAAACTCCAAAATACAATCGTGGCATTTGGGCGATCTTCTGGTGCAAAGTCTTTTAATCCTGTGACTGTGCCATCTAAACTATGTTTCAAAATAATGCTGCCTAGATTAGGAATAGCAACTTCATATTTATTGTATTCATTTTCCATATCTGGAATTGCAAACAATAATAATGGCATGCCATGATCGTGATTGGTTTGCCAATGTCCTTCAATGGCCGCCAATTTGGCAGGTTGATGTTCCAGGGTATTTAAACCATGATTATCACCGATAAAAACTTGTGCAATTGAAGTCGCCAGAACCATCCAAAGCCCCAGGGAAAAAGACTTTTTAATTAGTTCATCCCTGCGACCTTTAATCAAATGCCATGCTGCTGTACTCACAACCAATAGTGCAGAAACGAGAAAAGCAGCAGTTGCCATGTGGGCAAAACGATAAGGAAATGACGGGTTAAATACGATTGTCCACCAGTCTGTAGGTACAATAATTCCATTTTCAAAGGCAAAGCCCTGAGGAGTTTGCATCCAGCTATTAGACGACAGAATCCAGAACATAGAAATACATGTTCCTACGGCAACCATGAGTGTAGCAAAGAAATGTGCTTTGGGGCTGACACGGCCCCAGCCAAAAAGCATAATACCGAGAAATCCTGCTTCAAGGAAAAATGCACTCAATACTTCATAGGTGAGCAGTGGGCCTGTGACACTACCGGCGATACGGGAGAATTCACTCCAGTTTGTACCAAATTGGTAGCTCATGACGACTCCAGATACAACCCCCATACCAAATGCAACAGTAAAGATTTTGATCCAGAATTTGAATAAATCCTGATAAATTGGGTTATCCGTCCTCAGCCACCGCCATTCAAGCATTGCTAAAAAACAGGCTAAGCCAATTGAAGTAGCAGGAAAAATAATATGAAAGGATACTGTAAAGGCAAATTGAATCCTCGCAAGTTCTAATGCTGTTAGACCGAGATCCATCAGTTAACTCCTGTAAGATTGTTTACTTAATGAGCAGAATTAAACTTACAGGAATCTTCTTATATCTAGGATATAATTTGAATATATAGCTTTAGCATTAAAAACTATAACAGATAGAATATATATCTTTTACTTTAAAACCAAATCCATGATATTTGAAAATAATAAACCAAATCACAAAAAATTATGTCTTATATTGATTAAATTTTCTGTTATAGTTTTTAATTCTATTTCTGTAACTTGCAAAGCTATCTCTTTTAAGTGGAGAATATCTACTAATTATCTATGATGAATGGTGCAAATTAAAATGTTTTATACGCAGCAATTGGAGGTTATACCGTATTTATTAAAGGGACGAAAATGGTCTGAAAAGGTACAAAAAAAATTATATCATGAATATTTAAATCTTGAAGCCACCTTGCTAAGAGCAAAAGTTCTTAGAAGCTTAGCTGAACCAAAATTAACTTACGTCGTACAGTCACATATTTATTCACAAAGCAGTGATTTGGCATATATGTTTATTCCTTTTGTTTTTGCAAATATTAATAGAAAAACGATATATACTACACCTGCAACAGAGGCAGTGTTAAACATTCTTAATAAGTATTATCAAACAGATATTAATCTTAAACTTAGTATTGATACCGCACTAAATGCTTTAAATATGTATCTCGATTTATCTGATCCGAGAGTAGATGGTGAGGAATTCTTTTATATAAATCTAGTCAAAGCACTATGTCGCAATGATATTTCTACAATATTTTTAATTACTGGTGATCAAATTGATCAAGAAAAATTAAAATCTTTATCTGAATTTCTAAAGGTTGATATTTTTGTAGTTTCAACTCAGGATCAGCAAAAAATTATAGATAGCCAACTCATTAATATGCGTAAATTATTATTTAAAAATAAGGATGAAGAATATATTAAGTTATGTGCTCTTTTTTCAAATAAAAATGCTAAATTATTGACACAAGTAGAAACGTTAAATAGTATTCAAGCTAAGAGTTTTATTGAAGATATGTTTTATGCCGAGCATATTTACGAAAAACTGTCTGTATATGCTGAATATATACAGACACAGATTCAGTATAATAAGAGTAGACAAAAGATCAGCTAATTATCTATTGAAATATAAAGTAATTAAAAAAGGTAATCCTCATGTTTTTATATTCTGATTTTGATCGAAATTTATTGAATGAATGTGTTGCCAAATTTAGAGATCAAATCTCAACAACCTACAAATCTTTTTGGCTATAAATTTTGTATAAATAAAATAAGTTTCAATTGCTTAGAGGTTTTTATAATTGTGGATAGTATGAAAAAAATATATGATGATCATGTAGTGTAAAAAACACACTATTCTGTTATAGAATATTAAAGTAAATCTGTATATTTAAAAAATAATATAAATTTATCATAATATTATTGTTAACTAAACTCTATAGGTAATATTTCTTATAAAGCAAAACTTTTTGAGTGGTGTCACGTCAGCTACACAGGATCACAATCATGAAAGAAATTTACAGGTTCTTTTGATTTTATAATCATGAGAAACTATAATCCAGCTTACGAGCGTTAAAGGTTTATATTAGGCTGTTATAGCAAGTAATATTTCATATTCTGCAATAATACTGATATCAAAGTTAAATTAGGTTAAATTAGTGATGAAAGAGTTTTTAAAGCGTAAAAATAAAACTTGGTTCGTATTTTTTGTTATGATTGTATATTCAATTATAGGTGTTGGTATAGGTTTCTTAATTTATAGATGAATTTTAAATTCCTTATTTTAATGTCTATTCTGGGTTAACGTGAATTCGGGATAAGGTGAGTAGAAGAAATTGGTTTCGTAGCAGCGTCCGCTGCTTGTTCGAGGTCATGAGCCATATATGGCGCAAGGATCTGCAAAATAATGTTTTTCAATTAATTTGTTTTTTAGCGGTATTTGACCGAGTTCGCAGTGAGCAGCTTTACGGAATATATTCCTCATGCGCAAGATGGTTTTGCCCTTGCGTGGTTATACCACTCCTCCCGAAAGCCTTGCGAGGCAATGCCTCTCAGGTCGAACTTGAACAAGATTGAAATATATTTCAATCGCAGTGCAAGACCTTGCGGCATACATGCCTCAGTTAATCCTAAAATATGCCTATTTTTGTAAGACCCCGTCGTGATTCTTTCATTGAAATTAATTTTATTTATACAAAACAAATACTTTTATCCCGAACTGACGTTATGATAGACACTGTTTGCTAAATCTGACGAGTTTTTAAATCATATTGATAGGCAATCCAGAAGATCAATAAACCGATAAGACTTAAGATAAAACCAATCCAGATTGGTGACAGCCAACCCAACTGATGATCAATTGCCCAACCCGCAACAAATGCGCCTAATGCATTGGCAATATTAAAAGCGGAATGGTTCAGTGAAGCAGCCAGATTTGGTGCTTCTCCCGCCACATCAATTAAACGTGTCTGGATTGGACCACCTAAACCGATCACAGTAAAACCAATTAAGAAAAATGCGATAAATGCACTATAAAGATGATCCATGCAAAAATATGCGATCACAAATGCACAGGCAGAACCGATCAATACACCAACAATGGTTTTATTCAGGTTTTTATCGGCAAGCCAGCCTGAAATTAATCCGCCCAGCACCATGCCAATACCGAAAATAGCCAGTACCAGCGGTACATGTTTAATATCGGCATGGGTATAGTTGGTGAGGATGGGAGAAGCATAACTATAGACCGAAAACATTCCGCCAAAACCAATTGCACCAACCGAAAGGGTTAGCCACATATTGATATTTTTTAAGCCTGATAATTCATTACGAATACTGGCATGCTGTGGTGTTTTGGTGACAGGAACAAAAACAGCAATAGCGACCAGCGTGAGTACCGCAATCACTGAGCAAAGTTGAAACCCTGTTTGCCAGCCAAATTTTTGACCGAGCCATGTTGCCAGAGGTACGCCGATCACATTGGCGATGGTCAGTCCCATCATCATTTGTGCAATGGCACTGGAGCGTTTTTTCGGACCGGCAAGATCGGCAACCACCAAGGCTGCCAAACCAAAATAAGCACCATGGGGTAGACCGGCAATAAATCTGGAGAGCAGCATGGTTTCTGGAGAGTTGACCCATGTAGTCGCTAGATTTGCCAGCGCATAGAATAGCATTAAGCCAAGGAGCATTTTTTTACGGGGTACTTTTGCTGCCAAAATAGCAATAATGGGCGCACCGATGGTAACGCCAATGGCATAAGCACTGATAAAATGCCCGGCTGAACTGATTGATACATTAAGCCCCTGTGCAATTTCCTGAATCAGTCCCATCGCCAGAAATTCAGTGGTACCAATGCAGAAACTGCCAATGGCGAGGGCAAAAATAACCCATTTGAGATGATAATTTTTGCCAGTGGCAGGGACGGGAGGTATAGACATATCACAAATAGATCAGGTAAAAAACAAGGCGCTAAATTAGCATAATTTTTACCGCGACCAAAAAATCATTGTTGAATTAGCGAACATTTAGATTTTGACTTCAGAGAACAGTGTAGTTTGAGTTAAATCTCAAAAATCTTATACGTGATGATCTGGATGCCGGATCTTTTCCAGTATGCTGCAATGGGCATTTTCATCGCCAGCACAGGAAGCAATCAGATCTTGTAAATAATCGACCATATGCTGCATTTGTGAAATTTTCCCCCGTAATTGCTGGACATGTTGCTGCGCTAGTGCCTTGACATCGGCACTGTGGCGATGCTCATTTTGCCAGAGCTGGATTAAAATTTTGATTTCATCAAGGGAAAAGCCCAGTTGACGGGCTTGATAAATAAATTTTAGCCGTTCAATATCAGCGGGAAAATATTCCCGGTAACCGGCGGCGCTACGAACTGCCTTGGGCAGCAAGGCAATCTCTTCATAATAGCGAATCATCTTGGCGGAAATGCCTGTGGCCTTGGCAGCTTTGCTGATATTCATAATGTATAAAATACTCTTAATCGTTTCTAAATCGTATTTCAATGTTGTGAAATACGAATCCGTTTTAACCTTAAGGCATTAGTCAATACAAATGTAGATGATAATGCCATGGCTGCCGCTGCAAACATAGGCGAGAGCAGTGTGCCATTCACGGGATACAAAATACCTGCGGCAATCGGGATCAAGGCCACATTATAGGCAAAGGCCCAGAACAGGTTTTGTTTGATATTACGAATAGTCGCCTGAGACAATGCAAACGCATTAACCACGCCTTGAATACTACCAGACATTAACACCACATCGGCTGTTTCTATAGCAACATCAGTCCCTGTACCAATGGCAATCCCAATATCAGCCGAAGCAAGTGCTGGTGCATCATTAATACCATCACCGACAAAGGCCGTTACACCATATTGCTGTTTTAATTGTGTTAATGCCTGTACTTTTTCTTCCGGTAAAACCTCTGCAATCACAGTATCTATGCCAAGCTGTGCGGCAATATTTTCTGCGGTGGTCTTATTGTCACCACTGATCATGGCTACTTTTAAACCAAGGGTGTGCAAAGCCTGAATCGCAGACGGGCTGTCAGGTTTAAGCGGATCGGCAATGGCAAGAATTGCAAGCACTTGATTATCTATTGCTAGATAAAATGGTGATTTACCCTGATTGGCCAGTTGTTCGGCTTGTACAGAGAAATGGCTAACTGATAGATTTAGAGATTGCATAAAGCGTACTGCACCCAGATAAACCTTGTGTTGCTCAATCTGTGCCTCAATACCACTACCGACAATGGCCTGAAACTGTTGAATAGGAAATAAGCTTAGATTTTTTTCTTTGGCTGCATGAACTACGGCATCTGCAATTGGATGTTCGGACTGTGATTCCAGTGAGGCAGCGTAACGCAGTAGATTAGTTTCATCTTGTCCTTCGACACACATAAAATCGGTAAGCTGTGGTTGGCCTAACGTTAAGGTTCCGGTTTTGTCAAAGGCCACAACTTTGCAGTCTTTGAGTCGTTGTAAAGCTTCCCCTTGACGGAATAACACGCCCATTTCGGCAGCACGTCCTGTACCCACCATAATTGAAGTTGGCGTAGCAAGGCCCATGGCACAGGGACAAGCAATAATTAACACAGCGACTGCATTGACCAATGCCAGACTTAAACCTGTCTGTGGTGCAAAGAATAGCCAGACAAAAAAGGTGATCAATGCCAAGAGCATCACCGCCGGAACAAACCATAGGGTAATCCGATCAACCAGAGTTTGAATGGGGAGTTTTGATCCCTGCGCCTGCTCAACCATGTTAATAATTTGCGCCAGAACAGTCTGTTCACCTACAGCAGTGGTTTTGACAGTCAGACTACCTTGTTGATTTACTGTACCGCCAATGACTTGATCATGCATGGTTTTGGCAACCGCAATCGGTTCTCCGGTCATCATTGATTCATCGACATAACTTGATCCATCAATGACAGTTCCGTCTGTTGGGATTTTTTCTCCTGGTTTTATCATGATAATATCATTGCTTTGTAATGACGTTATCTCTACATCTTCAAAATGATCACCATTTTTACGATGGGCAATTTTCGGTTGTAAGGCAATTAGATGTTGTATTGCCTGAGTGGTACGACCTTTTGCCTTGGCTTCCAGATAGCGTCCGAAGAGAATCAGCGCGATAATCACCACAGCCGATTCATAATAAACTACGATACTTTGTTCTGGTAAAAGCTGTGGCAGGAAGGTTGCGATCACGGAATAGCTATACGCTGCAAGTGTACCGACTGCAACCAGAGAATTCATATCCGGTGCTGCACGAAACAATGCCGGAATCCCAATTTTATAGAATCTGCGACCCGGAAAAATCAGTACCAGTGTGGCCAGAACAAACTGAAGCAGCCAGCTATTATGCATGCCGATGTTTGCCATGATCCAGTGATGAAAGGCTGGAATAAGATGACCGCCCATCTCTAATACAAAGACAGGTGCGGCAAGAACTACTGCAATGATTAAATCTTTGTATAGACTCTGGGCTTCTTCTTGACGTTTCTGATCCAGATCCCGATTTTGTTGCTGTTTTAGAATTTGTGCGCCATAGCCTGCTTTTTCAATGGCTGTGATCAGATCTTGTGCTACTGCTGGCGCATTAAAATCGACATCCGCACGTTCGGTTGCCAGATTGACACTGGCATTTTCTACACCTTCAACTTTTTTTAAGGCACGTTCAACTCGCCCGACACATGAGGCACAGGTCATTCCCTCAACTGCAAGCTGAATATGTTGCGCTGTAGCAGCATGATGTAAGTTTGCCGAATAACCGGCCTGCGTGACTGCTTGAATTAAATCTTCGGCTTTTACCTGATGATTGGCATTAACATTTGCCCGCTCGGTTGCCAGATTGACGTTGGCATTTTCTACGCCTTCAACTTTTTTTAAGGCACGTTCAACTCGCCCGACACACGAGGCACAACTCATCCCGCTAATGTCCAGATCAAATTTTTGTTCTGATGTATTTTGCATTGGTTATGCCTCTCATCTGTGTGCAGTTTTTAACAATATTACACGACTATGAACTTTAACCCTATGGTAAGGTCAAGGATTATTTTATGCTTGACCTTACCATGATAGAAAACTTTATATTGGTGATTATTGAATTTTTGTATAGCGGTTCAAACTGGTTAAAGCCAAAGGCGATGACAATGATTTAGTTGAGCTATCCAGATTCAGTTTTTTTGTAAGAAAATAAACAGTAGGTGAAAAAATGAAATTTACAGTTGAAAATATGTCTTGTGGTCATTGTGTGCGTGCGATCAATAATGCCTTGCATGGTGTAGATGCCGCTGCCAAAGTAAATGTGGATTTGGCCAATAAACAGGTCGATGTTGAGAGTAATGCGCTAAGTGTAGATCAGGTGATTGCAATTTTACAGGAAGAGGGTTATCCGGCAACCTTAAAAGCCTGATGATATCTTAACCCGTAATCTAAAAGACAATGAAAGGAGAGTCGTATTTGGCAACTCTCCTTTATATTTATTTGGTATGTGTTTTGATCTTTCAGTTTTTCTGAAAGAATCTAATTTTATTATTCAAATAACAAGATATATGATGGCTAACATCAATTAATACAATTTTTGTGAGTTTATCATGCAAGCCAAGCAACAATTAAAACAGCGTGTGATTCATGCGGTGTGTTATGAGTTGATTTTATTAATCATTGGCACACCATTACTGAGTTTACTGTTAAAAGCAAATCTACTACATACCACGGTATTGTGGGTGATCATGAGTGTGATCTCTGTGTTCTGGAATATGTTATTTAATCACTACTTTGAAAAAATTGAAAAGTTTCAGGGCTGGACCCAGCGTACAGTGGCGATTCGTATCCTACATGCAATTGGATTTGAAGGTGGATTACTGATATTTACTGTGCCGATCATTGCTTGGATGATGAATTTAAGTTTGATAAATGCCTTATTACTAGATATTGGTCTGGCGATGAGTATTATGGTGTATACATTTATTTATCAATGGTGTTATGACATTATTGCAGAACGTTATATGAAAAAAAGCGCTTCGTTAAGCAAGATGTCAAAGTGCAAATGATTTTATATATTGCCAATAATTCGAAGAATTGGGAGCAGTAAAAATGCAAATCAGAGCAGGAAGGCTAGAGGATTGTCCAGAGATTGTGAAATTACTGGCGGAGCTTGGCTATCCTGCAACTGATCATTTTATCCATGGTAAGTTAAATCTCATTCTTGCAAGTCCCAATAATTATTGTTTTGTCGCAGTAGATGATTGCCAACAGGTTGTTGGCTTTATTTCGATTTCTATTATTTTGCAGATCGCACTCGCTGGTGATTTTGCGCGGATTGACTATCTTGTTGTGTCTGAACAATGCCAAAAACAGGGTATTGGACACATGCTAGAGCAAAAATGTGTGGAAATTGCAAAGCTAAGGGGATGTGATCGTATAGAGTTACATTGCCATGAACGTAGACAGCTTGCCCATCAATTTTATAATCAACAAGGTTATATCGAATCACCTAAATATTTTATGAAAAAACTATAGGGTCTGTTGACATTTGATAAATAGATTGCGTTGTAGGCTAAAATTTCTTCAGATGAGGAGTGTACTCCGCAAGACAAACCGAAGGCAATGGCTATTCCCTTGTCAAGCTTTGTAACGACGTATGGGGGAATTTTAGCCACAACCCTTTGGGACAGGGTTGTTTTTTGACACTACTGCGTTATGAATAGTTCATTTAGAATAACTAAATTTCACTATTCATGCCTCGTATTGCCTAAAAAACAACCACTGTCGCAATCATAAACGAAATGTCAACAGACCCTAATTAAATGAGTTGCGTCGTTAAGTATTGCATACCTGCACTTGCCGTCATGAGAATCCGTTGATATTGTTTGGGAACTCGGCTTTGATCTGCTTTTGGATCAATTAAAAAAGCCAGACAATCACTCTGAATTTCATCAACCAGTGCTGCAACTGGATAAACATTAAGACTTGAACCAATCACAATAAAAATATCGGCTTGACGTACAAGGCCGATGGCACGTTCATATTCCGGTACAGCCTCGCCAAACCATACTACATGTGGTCGTAAGGGGTAACCTTGTGGACATCGATCCCGTTCCAGGTCAAGTGCCCAGCCTTCGATTGGATAAAAGGTTGTTGTATATTGTGCGTCTGGTGCCGAGCTTTTGGCCAGTCTGATATTACCGTGTAAATGCACGACATTGCGACTCCCGGCACGCTCATGTAGATCATCAATATTTTGGGTAATCACAGTTACTGAGAATTGTTGTTCAAGCTTGGCGATCAATTGATGGGCAAGATTGGGCTGTGCTTCAAGAATTTGTTTACGACGCTGATTATAAAACCGTTGTACCAATTCTGGATTTTTTGCCCAAGCTTCGGGTGTGGCGACATCACGGACATCATAATTTTCCCAAAGGCCATCGTGATCACGAAAGGTCTGAATACCACTTTCCGCACTCATGCCTGCACCTGAAAACACCACCAGCTTTTTCATAGCCACCTATTGAATCAAGAGAATATTAGTTTGAGTTTAATAGAATGTACTTAAGATAAAATCAAAATTTCTAAGATGTTACAATAAATTTATGACTATTTTTGCAGGCTAAAGTTAAGCAATACAAAATTTTTATTCTCTTTAAAGAGCAGGTATTTGCTTGTCGAATGAACTCAATAGCAGATTCATAAAAAGTATTGCCAAATTTATTGAAATAAATAATAATCACTATCATTTATTGCTAAGTCTTATTGATTGAGTTCTGCTATGTCTTCAGCTACACAAGAGAATATGAATCGACTTTATGGGGATCATCATGTCTGGCTGAATAATTATTTAAAAAAACAATTGACGCATCGTCCTGATATGGCGTCTGATATTGTGCAAGACACTTTTTTATCGCTATTAGAAAAACCTCAGGCAATACCTCAAATTCGGGAACAACGTGCATTTTTACTAACCATTGCCAAACGAAAATTATTTAATTTCTGGCGTAAGCAAGATCTGGAACAAACCTATTTGCAAAGCTTGCAGGATTATGGTGTAGAAGAATCCATTCCTGCCGAACAACTCTGTATGATACAAGATGCCCTAAATCGTATTGATTTACTGTTAGACGGGTTAAAACCCAAGGTACAACACGCATTTTTACTAAAGAAACTGGAACTTTTAACGCATCCTGAAATTGCCCAAATCATGAATCTCTCCTTGGCAACAGTTGAACGTTATATCAAACAGGCTACAATTCATTGTTTATTGCAACGTAAAAATATCCTGAATGACTGATGAACTGAAAAATAATCCTGAACAACTCGATACGGTCATGTTACAGGCAATCGACTGGATGGTGCTTTTGGAATCTGGTTTAACAACAGAGCAGAATCAACAGGATTTTCAGCAGTGGTTGTATGAAAATCCCTTACATCAGCAGGCATGGCAAAACTTACAGCATGACATTGACCGGCCTTTTCAACAGTTACAACAACAAAGTCTGGAAGCAAACTTACCCGTTCAGGCAATCACAAAAACAGTCTTACAAGCCAAAAAACGCCATACCAAACGTATGCTTAAAGGTGGAACATCGTTTGTCATTATTGCTGTGCTAGGCACTGTATTATGGTTACAACAAACCCGACCTCTATCATTTATACAAGCAGATTACTATACGCAAACCGCAGAGCAAAAAGAAATTGCGCTTAAAGATGGCAGTAAAATTACTTTGGCAGCATATTCTGCAATCAAGGTAGATTATAACGCGCAAGGGCGAAATATTTATCTATTGGACGGTACATTAATTGCTGATGTCAAAGCCGATCCAACGCGTCCATTTGTGATACATACCGAGCAAGCACAGATGGAGGCACTCGGTACAGAATTCATGGTGCAAAAGCATAAAAATTATAGTGATCTTGCAGTACTGCAACATACGGTTAAAGCAAGTAATATCCATCAATCCAAAGTGGTAGAGCAGGGACAGGTTGTCCGGGTGGACCAAGATCAAATTCATGATGTGAATATTGCAGCAAATCAACTGGCAAGCTGGAAAGATGGTGTTTTACAGGTTGAGGACATGCCATTGTCCGAATTTATTACCCTGATCAAACCTTATCACAACGGCCCTATTTATCTGAGTGAACAGGCCAAAACCATTAGAGTATATGGTGTGTTTTATCTCAACGATACCGATAAGATTTTACAAATTTTGCAAAGTACGCAACCGATTAAAGTCTATAAAAAACTGGATTTAGTCTATATCAATGCAAAAAGTTAAGTATTCAATGTTGATCAATTCAAAGGATGTTGCCTTGTATGTAAAAATTTTAATAAGCTTTCTGATGGATATGAGATATTTTACACTTTGACTCTAAAATTTTATGTAGTTCAGCCCCAAATTATTTTATCTAAAAGGGTTCCAATTTAAATTAGAGAAATTATGCCAAATGTGGAATATGTTTTGTACATTTTATACTTGAATGAATGGAAATGGTAAATATAGTTTAAACAAGTTATCTGTAGATAATATCGGAATCTGCTCAATACTGGCTTGAGCAATGAGCATACGATCAAAAGGATCCCGATGGTATAAAGGTAATTTTGCTGCATAGTCTGCATGTTGTGCTGATATATTTAGTAATTCAAATCCATGTTGTACAATATCTTGCAGTAAATGATCGCTGACATATAATTTACCTATGGATTGCTTAATTCCTATTTCCCATATCGTTGCAGCACTTACAAAAATTATATTATTTTGATCTTCGATCTATTGGTAAATAGATAAAGGGAGTTTTTCAGCATTACTTATCCACCAAATTAGAATTTGGGTATCTAATAAATAACAATTCATTGATAAAAATCTTCCTCAATAGTATAGTTTGGTTTATGCCAGTCCTCATCAATAATTTTCACTTTATTTTTCAATAAATTAGATTTTCTTTTACCCTTGTGGTTAGTTTCTGCGGATGTTGATTTTTGCGCTAAAAAATTTGCGAAGTCCAAAACCTCTTTAGCTTGGTCTTCGGGTAAATTTTGAACTTGCAGAAATATTGCTTGTGCTATGCTCATATTTTAACCTAAAACTCCTCTGTTTATCATAAAATCATAACAGAATATTATGTGTGATGATCAAATTTTAAATGAATCAGTTGTTACCCAAATTGTAAAATAATTTTATCAGGAAAAATTGGATGTGAATGAAAAATAAACATATAAAACAAAATATCAAAAAAAAATCGATTCTGTTGAGGGGATTTGCATTTCTTAAGTGACATATAAGGTGAATCAATTATTTTTCCACTTTGTTGGGGGTTTTAGAAGATGTTACTTATTCGTTATCACGTATTAACACTTGCTATTGTGGCAAGTATGCAGCACGTTGCTTTTGCACAAACATCAACTTATCAGATTGCATCTGCACCATTGGCGCAAACCTTGGCACAAATCGCCCGCCAGAATAATGTAAGTATGAGCGCTGATCCGCAAGTTTTAAAAGATAAAACTGCACCTGCGATTCATGGTAACTATGCTGTTGATACAGCATTTCATCTGGCCTTGGCTGGAAGTGGTCTACAACTGGTTAAAAATGCTGATGGGACGGTATATAGTTTAAAAAAATTAGAACAACAAGAAAAACAGCAAGTTCGTGATATGGGGCAACTCAAGCCGATTAATGTGGTTGCAAGTGCTAGCCGTCGGGTCGCCACAAATGATTCAAATGTTGCTCAACTTCCTGTGATTACTGTGACGGCAGAAAAAAATGGCAGTGCCGAAGATGGTTACTTAGTGAAAAATATTACTGGCGTGGGAATTTGGGGAGAACGTATTTTACAGGATACACCGTATTCGATGACGGTAATTCCGCAAGAACTCATCGAAAATGTACAAGCCAATGATATGGCACAAATTTTTAAAATGAATCCGATCACTCAAGATGGGGGAGATCAGTGGAGTGGAAATTACTATAATGTGATTCGTGGATTTTCTTCAAATAATGCTGTGATTAATGGTCTCCCATTAGCTGGATGGTATAGCTTTACCACGATGGAGGATTTAGAAAGAATTGAAACCATTAGTGGTGCAACCGGATTTTTATATGGTGGAGGACGAGTTGGTGGGGCAGTAAATTATGTCACCAAAAAATCAACACTTGAAAATAAAAAAAGTATAAAAATAGGAAACTATGGTGGTGATCAATATTATGGACATATTGATTTAAGTGGGCAATTCGATAAAAATAATATTTTTGGTTATCGAGTGAATGCACTATATCAAAATGGTGATTCTGTTGCAGATATTGGAAAAGAACAAAAGTTTATCAGCTTTACACTGGATTATAAACCCACAGAAAACTTTTATATGGATCTTAATTATGTACATAGAGAATTAGAAAGAACAAAGCAAAAACTTCCTATTACAGTAAGTTCAAATACAATTCGTCCTAAACTTGATGTAAGTAAAAGTTTTTTTCCAAATTGGGCATCTACTGATGAAAAAAATGATAGGGTAGTATCAAGTTTAAAATGGGATATCAATGATATATTTACTCTTAGAAATTCTTTTCTTTATGAACAAGCAGATAGAAAATATATAGGAGGACCACTAATATATACAAGAACTGATGGATTATTTGATGTTTATTCCAGTAAATATTCTTCTCAAGCACAAGAAATGGAAAATTATGCAGGAAGTGTATATTTAGATAGTAAATTAGAAACTTTAGGAGTAAATCATCTTTTAACTATAGGTTATTCAGAAAATTATTCTCAAGTGAAACAACCACAAAATTGGACTAAATGGACTTATCTAACAGGATTAACTTTAAATGATATAAAAAATTTATCTATTTCAGATAATATTATATCTAGTAGTAAAATCATACCTGCTTCAAAAACACAATATAAAAATATTTTAATAGGTGATGATATTGTATTTAATGAGCAATGGAATGCTTTAATTGGAGCAAATTATGCCACAGTAATTCAAACAGCTTATAGTGGTGGAATAAAAAATAAACCTTATAATAAATCTGCATTAACACCCACTTTATCTTTAATGTACAAACCTTTTACAGATTTAACCACTTATGTAACCTATATTGAAAGCTTAGAGCAAGGTACGATAGTAGGAGATACTTACTCAAATGCTGGAGAGATACTTGACCCACTTGTCAGTAAACAGTATGAAGTTGGGGCGAAATATAGTTTCAATGATAGATTATTATTTACAACTGCTTTATTTAGGATAGAAAAATCCAACCAGTATTCTGATAATGCAACGCCAATACCAAAATATGTTCAGGATGGCGAACAAATCCATCAGGGGCTAGAATTTACTTTTACTGGTAAAGCCACAGATCATCTAACCCTTATAGGCGGAGGTACGTGGATGGATTTAAGTGTGGAAAAATTCAATGATTCAGCAATTGAAGGTAAAAAACCAACCAATGCAGCGGCTAAAATGGCAAAAATCTATGCTGAATATCAGATTCCAGCAATTGAAGGTTTAACCCTTAGTAGTGGAGCGTATTATACTGGTGAAAAGTATGGTAATACTTCAAATACCGATAAGATTCCTGCTTATACCTTATTTGATGTAGGTGTAAGATACAATACTCAGATTGTACAACACTCAACCATATTTAATCTGACAATTTCTAACTTGACAGGCAAAGATTACTGGACAAGTAGTAACTATTTAGGCGACCCAAGAACAGTGGCTTTTTCTGTAAAGACGCAATTTTAATCTTTCAAAACAATATTTATTACCCTTTGCCCTTTAGGGCAGCAGGGTTGTCAAGTTTAACGTACAGTCATTCCTGCCTTGCGATGCTTTAGTCGCATCTCAGGAATCCAGAGCGTCCATAACCGTTTTGCTTGCATATACCGTACTGGATGCCGGATCAAGTCCGGCATGACCAATTAGATATGATGTATCTGCCAATTTTTGAAATGCTATGATCAAAATAAATCATGGCTTGGTCAAAACCCCATTGTTCTACAGTGTAGTCAAAAATGTCTTCCATATCTTGTTCAGCCAAGGGACTAAGCAGATATTCAGCCATGTTTAGCAATCATTTTATGTTTAAATGCATTCACATCAAAGGCTTTGGCTTCACCACTTTGCTCGCCATCTATCAATGCTTGACGAATAGCCATAAGCTTTTGATCTTCGTGTGCTAGTAAAGCTTGTTTAAACATATTTTCCACATGATAAGACTCAAGCAAACCGGCTTGTTTTACTTTTTCTACCAGTTCATCAGGCAAGTTAAGGGTTATAGACGTCATCATACACCTCTTGATTTTTAGGCATTAATTAGTTGGTTGATATTTTTATTATTAAATTAAACACTCCAGAATGCCGCTACAGATCATTACCCTTGAACCCTAAAGTTCAAGGTGGACACGACGCATAATTTTTCGGTTTTCTACACAGGGTAGACATACACCAAAACTATGCAGACCATATCCGTAAGTGATGATATCGGCTCAGGGGAATAGACCTGTTGGCGAACATCCCAGAGATGGACTTATTATAACGGCTATCTTTGGATTTGTAAAAAGCTAAGCGAGCGATTGATCTAAATATAACAAAATTTCTCACGGATTCTTTCAATCCTGTGTTTAAAAGAGAATATTAGCCAATATTTTTAAGTTGTTGATCCAGATCATCAATAATATCGCCAAGGACATGTTCGCACTGGCTATAGCTTTGTAAGGATTTGTTCAATTCCACCACATCCTGCATCAGTTGCAGGGCAACCATGACCGCAATTTTCTGATTGTCCATGCGTGGATTGGCAGCTCGCATTTCACGGAATTTTTGTTCCAGTAATTCACCGGCACCTTTAAGCTCATCTTGCTTGTCCACCGGACAACCCAGTTTATAGGTGCTATCGAGTAACCATAATTCAACGGCTGCAATATTACTCATAGAATTTGCTCTCATCTGCATTTGGGTGGGCTAATTGCTGAATTTCCTGTGCATAGGTATCTTGTGATGTACCTAGGATCGCCAGACGTTGGATAATTGCTTCAACCTTATGTTTGGCCTGCTCATTTTTTTTCAACAATTGGTCACGGTTAAACGTGAGTTCCTTGATTTGTTGTTGTAATGTTTCATTTTGATGAATTACCGTTTCATAGTCGGTTTTTAACTTGTTGCGTTGTTCAATTAACGCTTCAAAACGTTTACGCAGTTCGGCACAGCTATTTTCCAGACGAACATACTTATCATGCAGATTCTGGTGTTCACCCTGTAATTGTTGCATGCCGTCTTTGTATTGTTTTAGTTCGGACTGGCTGCTATTTAGGCGATTTTCCAAATCTTTGGCTAGACCTTGCGACTGTAAAAGTTCAGACTGTATCTGTTGAGTAGATTTAGCATGTTGCTGTTCTTTATTCGATAAACTTTGCTGCAAGTTTGCCGAATAATCAATAAGCGTTTTAATCTGCTGCTGTAAATGCTGTAATTCTTCTAACATAGTAGTATCGCATTAAACCTATTTACTCGATAATATATTATGCAGTATAGAGATTGGAAATACGAATGCAAGACGATATTAGTGGTTGGAAAACGTGGCAAGAAGTTTTTGGTGGGATTGAGGAATTATCAAGCCCCAGTGAGTTACATGGAATTTTGACGGGTATTGTCTGTGTAACCAACCCGCCCACACAACAAGAGTGGATTTCAATTCTCAATACCTTGCAAATTCCGCCACTTGATGACGAGGTGCTGGCACTGCTGACCGAAGAAGCCGAGGATATTGCCGCAGCATTAAATGATGCTGAACTCGATTATTTACCCATGTTGCCGGATGATCAGCATGTGCTTGCAGAACGTGTTGCGGCATTGGCAGACTGGTGCGCTGGGGTAGTGCTCGGTTTTGGTCTGGCATCGGGACATATTCGTAGTGATGAAGCAGAATGGATCGAACATTTACAGGATGTCGCTGCTGTTGAATTTACCGAGGGTGATGATGACGAAGAAGGCGAAGAAAGCTTTAACGAACTTTATGAGTTTGTACGCTTAATTCCATTGAGTCTGTCAACTGGCCGCAAAAAATTACCTGTCGCCGAAACTTCATTGCTTAAAAATACCTTATTTGCCGATAAAGGCAATAATGTTGTAGAAATGTTTACTCCGCACCGTCCAAGCTAAATTGATATTTTAATATTAAGGTTAAGTCATGTCTAAACTCGATCAATCCGTTTTTCGTTCACGTCGTGAGCGTCTTGTACAGGCAATGGGAAGCAATGCAATTGCTATCATTGCGACACGAGATGAAATGTATCGTAATCGTGATGCAGATTATAAATATCGAGCGGATAGCAGTTTTTATTACCTGACCGGATTTGATGAACCGGAAGCGGTGGCTGTGCTGGAAACAGATAATAATGGCGACTATAGCTATACTTTATTTTGTCGTGAACGAAATCGTGCTATGGAAATCTGGACTGGTTATCGTGCCGGAATTGAAGGTGTATTGGCAGAATATGATGCCGATCAGGCATTTAGCATCGAAGATCTTGATGATGAGATTGTGCCATTTTTACTAAATAAAGAAAAATTATTTATTCGTTTCGGTCAGACCAAAAAGTTTGATGTACGTGTCGGTGAATGGTGTAATCAGGCCAATAAAAAGCAGCGTCAAGGTGGTGGTGCGCCACAGCAGATTATTCAACTCGATGCGATTTTGGATGAAATGCGCCTGATTAAATCTGCCGAAGAAATAGAGTTGATGCAAATCGCTGCCAATATCAGTGCCAAAGCCCATACGCGGGCAATGCAGGCGGTGCGTCCAGGGATGATGGAATATGCGCTGGAAGCCGAACTCAACTATATTTTTGGTCAACAGGGCTGTGTGCCTTCCTATAACAGTATTGTCGGCGGTGGTGCAAATGGCTGTATTTTGCATTATGTTGAAAATAATAAACTGCTTCGTGACGGTGATCTGGTGTTGATTGACGCAGCCTGTGAATATAAGTGTTATGCTGCCGATATTACCCGTACCTTTCCGGTGAATGGTCAATTCTCAGCTGAACAGCGGGCTTTGTATGAAGTGGTGCTTAAAGCACAATTGGCTGCAATTGAAGCAACTCAGGTGGGTAATCATTATCGCCATCCACATGAAATTGTGACCCGAATTTTGACTGAAGGTCTGGTTGATCTGGGATTGCTTTCAGGCGAAGTAAACGAGCTTATTGAAGCAGAAGCCTATAATCAATTTTATATGCATGGTACAGGGCACTGGCTCGGCATGGATGTGCATGACGTCGGTAACTATAAAATTGATGGGCAGTGGCGGCTTTATCAGGCAGGTATGGTGGTGACCGTGGAACCGGGTCTATATATTCAGCCTGATGATGATACGGTTGATGCTAAATGGCGTGGTATCGGTATCCGTATCGAAGATGATGTGGTCGTGACAGAGCAGGGACCACGCGTATTAACCAAAGATGTGGTTAAATCCATTGATGATATTGAGCATTTGATGCGTCATTAAACCCAAGCAAACATCAAATTTTACCAGTATCAGCCGGATCGTCAGGGCATTGCGCTTGTCAGTGATTCGGCTTATTGTTATATTCAATGCAATGGGAAAAAGAGGTGTGCCATGTCGATGACGCATAAATTTGATCAACAGGAACGTCAGGTTGCAGAGAAAGCAGTTGACGCTTTGCATGATGCCCAGCAAAAAGCATTGGCAACGCATGATGTGCTGGTGGTGAAGAATGATCATTTGGTACTGCTGTCCAAAGATGGCATTGAAAAAGTGATAAAGCCTGTACATTCTGCTATATCAGTGGTTCGTGGTAGCAAGATTATACGTACAGCCTAAGCTTCTGATTGGTGCTGTGAGATGGCGAAAGTCCCACGATTACGAATGTTTGCAGGTCCTAATGGTTCCGGCAAGAGTACCATGAAAGAAATTATACCTATAAAAATACTGGGCTTTTATCTCAATGCCGATGATATTGAAAAACAATTACGAGAGACCCCTCAATTTGATTTTTCTGTTTATGACTTACATATTGACGCAGATGCCTTTTTGGATTTTTTAAGCCATCATCCACGGATTACAATTGACCCAGAGTGTTTGTTAATTCATGGAACGTTACTGGATTGCAGTAAAATAAGCATAAATTCCTATTTTGCCTCGACGCTTGTAGATTCTTTAAGGATTGAGTTGTTAAGGCTAAAAAAGTCTTTTACCTTTGAAACGGTAATGTCACATCAAAGTAAGGTAGAATTTTTACAACTGGCACAGCAGCAGGGGTATAGAACCTATTTGTATTATATTGCGACGATTGATCCTGAAATTAATGTTTCTCGGGTGCAATATCGGGTACAAACTGGTGGTCATGCTGTTGCAAGAGATAAAATCATTAAACGTTATTACAATAGTCTGGAATTATTAATTGATGCCATTTTTGCTGCTGATCGGGCATTTATTTTTGATAATTCCAGTGATGGCGGACAGCATGCGTTTTTATGCGAGGTTAATGCCGGACAAGAATTGGTATTACAGGCGGATGCTGTACCGCAATGGTTTCAACATTATGTGCTACAACGATTTTAATAAAGGAAATGTATATGGATAATCCAGTCATTATTGTTGGCGGGGGAATGGTAGGATTAAGTCTGGCGCTGATGTTGGCAAAATGTGATATTCAGGTGACATTGCTTGAAGCAATTACGTATCCTCACGATGCTCTTGATCAGGACATTCCATATCATTCTAGTTTTGATGCACGTAACAGTGCTTTATCACGTCGTAGTGTACAGATTTATCAGGAACTGGGATTGTGGGACAAATTACAACAACATGCCACGCCGATTTTACAGGTACATATTTCCGAACAGGGAAGCTTTGGTAAAGCCAAACTGGTCAATACTGAAGAAAAGGTCGAAAGTTTTGGTCAGGTGATTGAAAATGCCTGGTTAGGTCGGGTGCTATTAGGTGAAGCTCAACAAAATGCCTTGATTCAATTGATTGATGGCGTGAGTGTTAGTGCGCTCCGTCAGGATGCAGAGCAAGTCTATTTAACTGCAACACAGGCCGAAAAAACATTAAATCTTGTAAGCAAGCTCGTCATTGCAGCCGATGGTCGAGATTCTTTTTGCCGTCAGGCCTTGGGAATTGGTGTTGAAGTACATGATTATGATCAGGTGGCGATTGTGACCACTGTTCAGACCTCAAAATCGCATCAACAGATTGGTTTTGAACGATTCAGCCCACTCGGACCGCTGGCTTTACTGCCTTTACCGGGAGAATATCGACGCTCCGTAGTGTGGCCGGTAAAAAAAGGAACTGAACAGGAATGGCTGGGTGAGCAAAACGATCAGCATTTCCTTGACGCTTTACAGCAAACTTACGGTGACCGTGCTGGTAAATTTGAAAAAACCGGTAAGCGGTTTTGTTATCCATTGTCACAGGTGCTGGCACATCAACAGGTTTCAGGTCGTGTGGTCTTGATGGGAAATGCAGCCCATACCATTCATCCAGTCGCAGGTCAGGGCTTTAATTTGTGTTTACGCGATGCACACGTACTGGTGCGATATTTACAGCATCAATTTGCACAGCATCTGGATCTTGGCGATGAAAACGTATTAAAGAACTATGAACAGGCCCGTTTGGCCGATCAGAAAAAAGTCATTTTCTTCTGTGATCGTATCGTGCGTGGATTCAGCAATAATAATCCGATTCTCAAACTGGCACGGAATACCGGGCTTTTGGCCTTTGATCTGGTACCGGGGATTAAACCGATGGTGGCAAATTTTGCAATGGGGTTAAAAGCATGACACAACAGCAGGATCAGGCAAAAATTCGTCAGGTCATCATTGTTGGTGGTGGTTTGGTCGGTGGTCTTACGGCATTATTACTGGCCAAAGCAGGGATTCAGGCAACAGTACTGGATGCTTCTCCTAGATTGGATGAAGCACAGGTACTGGCACAGACCAATCCACGAGTATTGGCCATCAATCTGGCATCCATGAAATTGATGCAACACGCAGGTATCTGGCAGCATTTAAAACGACATCAGCCTTATAGTGGTATGCAAGTCTGGAATCGTGATGGCATGGGGGAAATCCTGTTTGGGCAGGGTACAGCACATATGCCTATGCAGCATGACTGGCTGGGAAGTATGGTTGAACCGAGTATTTTGAATCTTGCCATTCAAACCGAGTTGCAACAAGAAGTTAAGAATTACCGCAATGATGTCAAAGTAATCCGACTGGAAAAATTACCGCATACATGGCAGGTGACTTTAAGTACAGGCGAGCAACTTGAAACAGAATTATTGATTGGTGCCGATGGGGCGAATTCTTTTGTACGAAATCAGGCAGGGATTGAGCTGGATATACTGAATTACCAGGAAACCGCAATCAGCTGTGCAATCCGAACAGAAAAACCGCATTTGCATATTGCTAGGCAGATTTTCTTAAGCACCGGGCCACTGGCATTTTTACCCATGCACAGTCTCAATCCAGTACAAGAAGGTTATTGGCAATCCATTGTCTGGACTTTGCCATCCGACTATGCTGAGGAATACAGTCAATTGAGTGACGCAGAATTTCAGCAAAAAGTGACTCAAGCTAGTCATTATATGTTGGGAGAGCTACAGCAAGTGGTTTCACGGGCGTCTTTTCCGCTCATTGCGCGTCAGGCACAGCAGTATGTAAGTGAGGGGCTGGCTTTGGTTGGCGATGCGGCACATGTCATTCATCCACTGGCAGGACAAGGTGTCAATCTGGGTTGTCTTGATGCAGGTGTATTGGTGGATTGCCTGCTTAAAGATATGCAGCGTGAGGTATGGGCAAATATTCAAACCTTGCGTAAATATGAACATCAACGTCGTTTGCATAACAGTATGATGATGCATAGTATGTCTGGACTTGGCTGGATCAATAAAGCCCAATTAAAGCCATTACAATGGCTGCGAAGTGAAGGCATGCATCTTGTATCGGGACAGCCGAAGCTCATCGAATTTTTTAGTGAACAGGCCAGCGGTTTGTCTGCATTACGTCAGACACGGTATGTTTAGCGCAAAAATTTGCATTTATGTTCAAAGATTGAACAAAAGCAACTTTATGATGAAAAAATATACAAAAAACTGAAAAATAGGACTAGGCGAAATGTTTTTTGATTGTTAAATTTCGCCTAAATAAACTGGAAATTTTTTATGGGGCAGGAGAACGATCATGTCTGAAGCAAATGACTATGATGAAGATCGTGAAGATCAAACGGTAGACGAAGATGAGGCCAAAGCCGCCCAAAAAGGTGGCGATGAAGATTCGGGAAATTTATCTGATGCGGATCTTGTAGAGGCCGAAAGTTTAACTGTAACAGCCAAGCAACATATTCGTGAACAATTGGAAGATGAGCTTGCTCGTTTCCTAGCACAGGGTGGCAAGATTACCCAAGTGCCGACAGACGAATCAGCCAAAGATTAAAGCTGTTTTTATCAAGTAAAAAGTGCGTAAAAAGCAGATTGGTGATCCAGTCTGCTTTTTTATTGGCATTTAATTAGGTGAAATGATTTCTTATTGCACCTTCACAAATTTGGTTTTGGCATTTAAGGTGATGGTTTCATCAATTAAATGCTCAAAATGCGTCATGCCCCATTGAGTACGATCAATCTGTGTGCTGGCGGTCATTGCTAATGTATCACCTTCAGGATTGATATTGAGCGTCCAGGTGGTGGGTTTGGTGACACCATGCATGGTTAATAGCCCATCCATTTTGTAACGGTTACCTGAAAGGGCTGTAATCCCGGTACTCTTAAAAGTCAATTTAGGATATTTGCTGACATTCAGACCATTACTGCCTTTGTATAAAGGTGTTTTAATGCCTGCACTCAAGCTTGAGGCATTAATCTCAAGATTAATTTTGGTGTTATTAATATTCTTAGGATCAAATGTCGCATTGCCTTGAACTTTACTGAAATTAGCCTTAGTTCCACCAGTACCTTGTGTGGTAAAGCCAACATTTGATTTTGAGCCATCCAGATTCCATTGTGCTGCATATGTCTGCACTGCGAACAGACTCAGTGCAGAAAAAGCAAATCCATAGATGATGGGCATTTTCATAAGTAACTCCCTAACCTTTATCTTGTTCCATTTAAGCTCAAGTATAGACCAGCAAAATGTAAAAAGTTACGTGGTGCTGTGAGCAATTGAGTGCATTTATGCAACATTTATTGGGGGAAAAGCAATAAAATGTTTAAAAATGCATCAATATTTAGCAAGTTTAATGTTGAAAACAAATGAATCAGTATTTAATTCTTTTCAGCTTCTAGCTCTAATGCACGTTGATACAGTACTTTTTTCTTTAAACCAGTCAGATCCGCCGCCAGCTGTGATGCCGATTTTACACTTAACTCCTGAAGTAAACGCTTTAATAGCTCATCTATTTTATCTTGTTGATGATCCTGTTCCAGTGGATTACCTGCAACCACCAGTACGATTTCACCTTTTTGTTGATTAGGATCCTGTTTAACCCATTCTAGTAGTTCTACAGCCGGTTTTTGTACGATGGTTTCAAAGGTTTTAGTGATTTCACGGGCAAAACCAATAATACGTTGTTCACCAAAAATCGTCTTGATATCTTCCAGACTGTCTACAATACGATGCGGCGCTTCATAAAAGATAATGGTTTCGGTATGATTTTTAAGTTGTTCTAATTGTGTTTGACGTTGCGTACTTTTTGATGGCAGAAAGCCGATAAACAGGAAACGATCACTGGGTAAGCCGACACTGGAAAGTGCTGCAATAGCCGCACACGCACCGGGTACAGGCGTAACCCGTATGCCGACCTGTTGTGCTGCACGCACCAGACGAAAACCTGGATCACTAATCAATGGTGTACCAGCATCACTAATCAGGGCAACATCTTCACCATTTTGTAACTTTTGGATAATTGATTTTATTTTATGATCTTCATTATGATCGTGACAGGCAGTTAAAGGTGTTGTGATATTATAATGCTTTAACAGAGGTGCCGATTGCCTGGTATCTTCTGCTGCTATTAATTTTACAGATTTCAGGACGTTTATCGCACGATAGCTAATGTCATCTAAGTGCCCAATCGGGGTTGCAACGACAAATAATTGAGCACTCATAAGGAAAAACTCCATGTTATATAAAAAATCAGGTTTAAATGTTTTGGTCAGCTTGACACTTACTGTTTCTACATTTGCTGTTTCTGCAATGGTGCAGGCAGAAATTTTGGTTATTCTACCTGAAACTGGTGCAATGGCCAGTGCAACAGACAGTATTAAGCGTGGTTTGATACAAGCCAATCATCAAGCGAGTAATAAATACAAGTTTAAATTCGTTGATCATCAGCGACAGTCATTATCCAGTATTTTACAAAAAAATGTCGGTAAAACGACAGAATTGGTGATTGGACCACTGGATAAACAAAATGTCGAGGAATTGGTCAAACTTCAACCCAAAGTGAAAACGCTGGCTTTAAATCAAGTCACAGGCAAATCAGCCAATGTTTATCAGTTTGCACTGGCCAAAGAAGAAGATGCATTGGCATTAACCAAGCGTATGCAATGGGACGGTATCGAGAATATTATTGTCTTGCGTGATCCTAATAGCATTGAACAAACCCAGAGTTTCTATGATGCCATGGCACAGCTTTGGGGCAATAAAATGGAAGTCAAAGAAAAACTACCATTTTTCTCCAAGAAAAAACAGGGTGTTTTGCTGTTAGGGTCGGGTAAATGGTTAACCCAGCAAAAACTACCGAGTAAAAACATTTATACCTTACCTTTCGCCATTGAGGAAAAGCAGCCAATTCCGGAAGGTATGATTTATTGTGATACGCCTGCACTTTATACTGGGCAATGGTCAGACGTACTGGATGCGTATAAACAAAAGCCGGTAACAATGCCATTTCAGCGATTAATCGCTTTTGGTGGAGATGCATGGCAAATTGCAGATGCTTTGCAAAATCGTAAGAATAATAGTGTGGTTGAATTTAAAGGACGTACCGGACAGATTCGAATTGTGGATAATATTATTTCCCGTGAGCCACAGTGTTTTCAATCACAAAAAACCGCTGTAAAAGCCTTGTGATGAATGTATAAAAAGACTGAAATTGGACGATATGCCGAACAATGGGTTTTGGCATATTTACAGCATGTGGGGCTACAGCATTTATACAGTAATTTTCATTGCCGTTATGGTGAGGTAGATCTGATTATGCTGGATCAAGAATGTCTGGTCTTTGCTGAGGTTCGGGCCAGAAAATACAGTGCTTTTGCGACAGCACTGGAAAGTGTGGATGAGAAAAAACAGGCAAAAACAATTTTAGCTGCGCAGCATTTTCTACAAAAATATCCCGAGTATGAGCATTTTGATTGTCGTTTTGATGTTGTTGCACTGGATTATTGTTCAGTAAATAGCATTGTCGAGCATTTATCAAAAAATTTTATGGATTTATTGCAGCAACAAACGGTAAATTTACAGTGGATCAAAAATGCTTATACAATGTAACACATGAGCTTTTTAAAATTGTGCGTTAGCTGGAGTCCTTGTGAAAACTTTTAAAATTGTAACTCTATCGTTATTTGTCGCATTAAGTACAGGATGTGCGTCTTTTATTGCCAATAATACCTCAAGTGCTGTGGGTACCGAGTCTGGAGAACGAAGTCTGGGACAAGTCGTGATTGACAAGTCGATTGAACGGACTGCAAAAATTAATCTGTATAAACTCGATGCTCGCTTTAAGCAGTCACGTATCAATATCGAAAGTTTTCACAGTAGTGTGTTACTGACTGGACAAGTTCCTGATCAACATTTAAAACAATTGGCTGAAGACAATGTCAAATCCATGACCGATGTCAAAGCAGTGCATAATTTTATTACAGTCGGTAATCAGGTGAGTTATTCCACTATCATGCAGGATCTTGGTGTGACTGCAAATACCAAGGCTTTATTGTTAAGAGCACCGTTAATCCGTGAAAGCAAAGTCCTGATTCATACCGAAGATGCGGTACTGTATGTCATGGGGCGTTTGAATAATGCGGAAATTGCCGATTTAAATAATGTTTTACAAAATGTGGGGAACGTCAGTAAGATTGTTACTTTAATTGATAACGTTGAGCAGAATCAAAGTAGTGCTTCTGCTTCTGCTGCACCGGCTGCTGCCAGTAGTTCCAATGTCGCTGGTGTAGGCTTGGGCTCAGTCACCACTACACCGTTGGCTGATCCAACACCGGTTGCGATTGATCCGAATCAGGAACAGCCTGTCAATGAAGTACCGGCACAGGACAATATCCAGAGTGCACCAGTGAGTGCTGAGCCATAATCGCCCATGCATATACCATTTTTAGAAAAATTTCACTGGTATGATGTTCCGAATTATGTTTTAAATCAGTTAACCGTGGGCAAGCATGCCGAGTGTCACTCTGATCTAAGCTATGCCACGGCATCGGATCGACAAAAGCTGGATTTATATGTTCCAAACCAACCACGTGCAAATAAAGCTTTAATTTTATTTGTACATGGTGGCTCATGGCAACATGGCAGTAAGACCGACTATATTTTTTTGGCACAGAATCTGGCGAAATATGGTTTTTATGTGGCCTGCATGAATTATCAGCTTGCGCCTGAACATCTTTATCCGACTTATGTTGAAGATGTGATTCAGGCCATTAACTGGCTGTCAGCGTCACAACAAGCCAATCAATATGGCTATGCTGCCGATCAGATCATTTTATTGGGTCATTCTGCCGGTGCTTTAAATGTGATGGCAGCAGTGTATCATGGTGAGCAATTTCAGTATTCCATTCACAATTTAAATGCAATTCAGGCCATCATTGGGATCGCAGGTCCTTATTCGTTTGAACATCGTGGCGATCCAATTGCAAAATATGCGTTTGACCAGACTGTCGCGCCAGAGTTGATTATGCCAAGTTTTTTTACTTTTCATAATTCGATTCGGCATTTGCTGTTATTGGCGAGTAATGATCAACTGGTCGGGGATTACAATACCGAGAAGATGCAACAGGCTTTACTGCATGTCAAAAATGCAGTCACTGTCTGTCGTATCCCGGCAACGACACATGTCAGTATTATTGCTACGCTGGCGCAAGGTATCGACAGGCTGTTTAAAACCCGACGGCTGATGCTTGAGTTTATTGATCAGCCTTAGATTAGTCCGTTTTGGATTGATCAATATGGGATAAGTGCTGCACCATATCATCAATCATTTTATAGGCGATACTTCCCGGGATTGGAATCTTGGGAAGCTGGTCAAATGCAAAAAATTTTGCATCGGCGATTTCTTCTTCCTGTAATACGATTTCGCCACTGTCATATTCGGCATGAAAGGCAATCATCAGATTGGAAGGGAATGGCCAAGGTTGACTTGATAAATATTTTAAATTTTTTAATTTAAGACCGATTTCTTCCATGGCTTCACGTTGCACTGCCTGTTCCAGTGTTTCACCCACTTCTACAAAACCAGCAATCAAACCATACATATTATTTTGATTACGATTGGCTTTGGCCAGAAGAATTTCTTTGCCACGGGTAATAATGGTAATAATACAGGGCTGTACCCGCGGATATTGGTAGTAATGACACGTAGGGCAAACCATTGCAAATTGCGTATCATGTTCGACGGTTTCGTGTCCACAATGGCTACAAAACTTATGGTTGCGGCGCCATTCGAGCAGTTGTTTGGCTTTGGATGCCTGTTCAAATTGATGAGATGACCAATGCATAATCAACTCACGAATCGGAACCAGTTGATAGCCTTCGGGTAACTGGGTATTCGGGTTTATATCCCGCACAATGACCTTATTTTTAACCTGCTCGACAAAAAGATCATTTTGAATGGCTTCAATCTGGGGCAATTCAAGATTTTGATTGACCACCAGACTTTGTTCGCTAAACAAATAGGCCAGATATACAGACATGAGTTATACCACCGCTTGTTCTAAAGTCATGATACTTTGTTCGCCTACTTGCAAACTTTTTTCAATCAAAGGCTGTTTATTTTGCATTTGTTCAAAAAAGAAGTCTGCGCTAATAATGGTATTGGCCAGTAATCTTAATTGATCCAGTGTTAATATTTTGTTGTTTGGCAGAATGTTTTGCTCAATGAGATTGGCTGCCTTTTGCAAAATAGTATGTCCTTGTTTCGATTCAAGGAATAATAATGCCCCAGAGACTTCACGTAACTGCTCGGCTAAAGTTTGCAAACCATGATTGTCTTGATCCTGTGCGTATTGCGTGACCTGATTACAGACTTTAGCCAGTGTTAAGCGTGATTCATGACATAAGGCGTCTTGTGCTTCTTCAACTTTAGCCAGCGTAATCTGGGTATTATTAAATTTAAGCTTAAGGCGAACAGGGGTATAGTTACGTTCTAAAATTTGTAAGGAATTGGTTGCAAACAATAAGGTATTCATCAAACGATCTGCATTTTGCGGATCAGTCAAACCCGCATTATCACGGATATGATCAGCTTGTTGTTGTAATTGTCGAGCTGCATCGTTCAGATTGATGACGTCGAGAATTTTTGCCACTTCGCTTAAATTATCATAAATGTTTTCTCGGACTTCGGCACTTTCAACATGCAAGCCCATTTCGATTTTGCTGGACACATCAGTAATTTTTTGACTAAGTAAATCGACAACAGTTTGTATGGTATCAAAATCTGGTCCATAGAGTTGGCGGCTTAATACTTCAAGTTGACTATCACTTAAAACATCATCATAGACACCGAGCTGTGCACGAATTTCCTGCGAAACTTCGGAATCCTGACTTAAGCATAAGGCAAGAATATCGGCAAAATCGTGTTGTGTGGCAGAGAAGAAACGTGGAGACTGGGCAAATGTGGTACTTTGCCGCTCGATTGCGATCAGCACACGTAGCCGCGGTTCGGTCAAAATGGTGTGATCAAGATGCTTAAGGGCCAGATACACAAATTGCCAGTATTGTGCAGATGGTGTGCCGACCGCTTGAGTCGCAAAATAGTGGCCACATAATGCCATCGCCCGGAAATCTAACTCACTTGCCTTATCCTGTAGGATATGCAATAGACTTAGTTTATATAATCGTAGTACATATTGGCTGGCAGGGAAATTTTCCGGTGCATCGAATTTTACACTAGGTTGCAGGGTTTCTAGAAATGTATTGAGGAAAATACCTTCACGGGTTAAAGGTAAATCTAATGCGATTTCCAGTTTATTCATCACCGGAATTAGAAACTGAGGTGCACGTGTTTCCCGAATGCATAAAAAATCAAGATAGCGTTTGATGATATTGGTCGCTTCGCTCATGGCTTCAACATCAGTTTGTTTAATCTGTGATTTTTGCGAATCCTGAATGACTTTTTGCATGACTTTTGCCACCAGTTCGGTCAGTCGTGCAATATAGCGTTGGTCAATTAAATTCAACACATGTGAACATTGCTCAAGATTGACCAATGCATCATCAATGCCAAAAGGTAAAGCACCATCTTCGATTAAACTTGTTACCCCGGCTTCAACGTTTTTTATGGTGTTGTCTATTTCTGTTTTAACAATGAGTAATGTGGTTGAATCAAAATGTGAAGATGATTGGAATGACATCGGCTTACACCTTTCTCTAGCTCATATATTTTTGTTGCTCGTCCAGTCTTGCGATGACGGATAGACGAGCGCTGTTGTTACAATAGCATTGTATCTCAATAAGATAAAGTCTGCTTTTTACAAATTTCTCTTATGAGTCATTGTTTATTCGAGATGAGTTTAGAGATTAATCTACACCTTAATTTTCACTGTTCATAGCTTGTGCAAACAGGCAAGGCTGTTGATTTTTTTCTTCAAATTTTTGCATCCAGTTCTCATGTGCTTGCAGTTCTTCTGGATGGGGTAGGATCAATGGAATATCGATTTCAATAGATAGGCGTTTCGCCTGTTGTTCGGAACTTTCTGACGTATAATTACTTTCATCAATATCCAGACTGACCTGACCACCAGTCATGGCAAGATAGACATCTGAGAGAATTTCCGCATCAAGTAATGCGCCGTGGAAGGTACGGTCGCGTGCCGGAATATCGTAACGACGGACTAAAGCATCAAGAGAATTTTTTTGGCCGGGATGCTTGCGTTTGGCAAGTAATAAGGTATCGGTCACACTACAGACACTGGACAACTTTCCGAATCCGGCTCGGTCGAATTCGGCATCCAGGAAGTTCATATCAAAGGTGGCATTATGTGCAACGATCTCAGCGCCTTTTAAGTAGTCGAAAAGCACCGTAGCGATTTGTTTGAATTTTGGTTTATCCGCCAGAAACTCATCGCTTAAACCGTGAATATTTTCAGATTCTCCGACTTTTTTCTGTGGATTAATATAAATATGGATTGAACTACCAGTTAAGCGCCGGTTAATCATTTCAATCGCACCAACCTCGATAATTCGATCACCATCCTGATAATAAAAACCTGTGGTTTCGGTATCAAGAATAAGTAAGCGTTCACCGTGTTGTGGATTAGTGGTATCAGTAATCTTGATAAACTCAGCAAGTGCAGGCTCAATTACAGTCGAATGATTTGACTGTATAGTTGCTATCATTGGGGCTTCAAGCTTCTCTTGAGCGTCAGTTGATAAAGTGTTATCAGTCACCGTTTCGGACAGTATTTCAGATTCGAGCAAATCTTCTTCCGGTGTCTCATCAAGACCAAATGGATCATCCAGAAGCCAGTCCTGTGTTGTTTCAGACTTGGTGTTTTCGCTATTCATATTATTGCCTGTGTCACTGCTCAGTTTTTTTTTAGTTGCACTATCTGCACCGAGATTTGCCAAACGGTCTGCGGCTTCATTACCTTCATGTCCAGCATGTCCTTTAATCCAGTGCCAGTCAATGTTACGGTTTTCACAGAGTGCATCAAGTTTTTGCCACAAATCCGGATTTTTAACATTTTTCCAGTTTTTTGCTTTCCAGCCTGTGATCCATTCGGTGATCCCTTTTTGTACATAAGAGGAATCGGTATAGATCACCAAGTGTGCATCCTTGGGACTGGCTTTGATGCCTTCAATGGCCGCGGTCAATTCCATGCGATTATTGGTGGTATCGGCTTCGCCACCAAATAATTCCTGTTTATTTGCTTGCGCATCAATGATTAAAACACCCCATCCACCGATTCCGGGATTGCCTCGACAGGCACCATCAACATAGAGTGTATAATCTTGCGCAAAATTTACCATATCGACATCATCTTCTTAAAAATGGCTAGGGGCTGTTAAGCATCCATAAAAGGATTGCGTTGTAGGCTAAAGTATTCTCAAATTTGAATGGATATTGTAAACATAAATCTTGAAAGTTACGCATTACAGTTTTATTTTTTTTAATTTCTTGTAACATTTGCGGCGAAACCTATACATAAAATTGCATTGTAATGATGACAGGGTCATCTACAATGCTGTTTTTATCCTATTTGACTTTAGAATTATTTTGGAACTTCGTATGCTTAAACCAACCGCTTTGGCATGGCAAAATGCAGTAAATCAATCGTTTAAACTTTCTTTTTTAACGGCTGCAATTGCTTCCATCGGGATTTTGTCGGGTTGTACTTCGACACCGCAAAATGGGCATGTTTCCAAAACCAAGTCCGTTTCCAAAGGCGATTTGCTTGATGCAGACAGTTTTGATGCCCTAGAAGATCTGCTTTACGCAACAGATATGCGTGCTGTTGAAAGTGATCGCTTACAAATTCTACGTCATGGTGATGTTTGGAAACGCATGACGGTAGGTTTTAAATTAAATCAGAATGTTTACAATCCGCGTATCGATGCACAACGTAGCTGGTTTATTTCACGACAGCCTTATCTGGACCGTTTAAGTGCCCGTGCCAGCCGTTATCTATATTACACAGTAAAAGAAGCCGAACGCCGTGGTATTCCAACCGAGCTGGCGTTGTTACCGGTAATTGAAAGTTCCTATGATCCGGCTGCAACCAGTAGTGCGGCTGCGGCAGGTTTATGGCAGTTTATTCCAAGTACTGGGAAAATTTATGGCTTGCGTCAAAGTGAATTGTACGATGGCCGCCGTGATGTCGTAGAATCCACCCGTGCGGCATATGAATATCTCACCAGTCTCTATAATCAATTTGGATCATGGGAGTTGGCGCTGGCATCCTATAATGCCGGACCCGGACGGATTCAACAGGCGATTAACCGTAATAAAGCAGCAGGGTTACCGACAGATTACTGGTCGTTAAAATTACCTACTGAAACCATGAATTATGTGCCACGATTCCTTGCAGTGGCACAGATCATCAATAAACCACATCAGTATGGCGTGGCTTTACCGCCAATTGCCAATCGTCCCCATTTTCGTGAAGTGGAGATTCCGGGATCAATTGATTTAAATGAGTTGTCGCAACTGACGGGGGTGAGTCGTGGTGAATTATATGCACTCAATCCTGCACATCGTGGCAATTATACCGATCCATTGGCGCCTAGACGGGTTTTAATTCCCAATGATGTGAATGCGACAGTCGATCATAAAATTGCAAAAATGAAAACTGTTTCTGGTTCCGGTGGTTTATGGGCAGGCGGTAGTGCGCCGTTGCCAACACTGCCACCAGCAAGCACGACAACACGTAGTGCAGTAACCACACAAGTGACCACCCGCAGTCCATCTAGCACGACCACTACGGCACCGACAACAGCGCCGACTCGTCCAAATGTTATTACTCAAGCCACGAATGTATTAAAACAATCCACTCCAAAAGGGTCTTCGGCACTGGCACAATTTGCGGCAAATGCTGATGTGCCAAGTGCACCACGCTTGCCAGTATCGATTACGCCTGCGGCAAATGTAAAACAAATCGCAGTTGAACCCCCAATTAGCGATGCTGAGAAAAAAGCTATTATTGCCAATGACACCACACTATCAGCAGCTACTTTGTCTAGTGCAAAACAAACCCAGATTGTCGATAAGATTGTAGAGCCAGCGCCAAGCGATGTTGAAAGACAACAAGTGGTACAGGAACTTGAAAAAATTGCACCAAAAGGTACAGAAATTGTTGATCCACTTGATGGTAAGATCAGGTTGACAGCAATCCAAAGTAGCCAGTCTATCGCTGAACAAAAAGGCGAGGAGGTGAAAATTACCTATGCTTATCCAAAAGCCGTTGCAGATGCAGAGCGTAAAACCAATTCTGATGCGGTTGCGCGAAATACCGGGAAACCAGCATTTGAAACCCGTGATGAAGTGGTAGTGGTTGCACCCAAAGGCAAACGAGATATCTATACGGTTCAATCTGGTGATACTTTGGCAACCATTGCGGCCAAATATGGGGTGAGCTGGCGCGATATTGCAACATGGAACCAGATTAATGCAGAAAGTCCGCTTTTTGTCGGGACAAGATTATATCTCTATGATGTTAAACCGGTGCAAATCAGTACAGCCAAAACTGCAAATAGAACTGAAAAATATGTTGTGAAAGCCGGTGATAGCCTAACTTCTGTTTCACAACAGTTTGATGTCAGTATTCAAGATCTGGCAGCGTGGAATAATTTATCGGTTACCAGTAATTTACTCCGCGGACAAAGTTTAACACTGGTCGAACCGAAAAATTTTAAAGCTGCGGACAGCAAAAATACGCCAGCCAGTAGTGCGAATAAAACCAAAGTAGATGAGATCCAAACCGAAAGTTATACGGTAAAACGTGGCGAATACTTAAAACTGATTGCTGATCGTTACAATATTTCAAATGCCGAACTTGCTGCGTTAACGCCTAATTTAACCGCATCGAGTAATTTATTGGTTGGTCAAAGAATTAATGTCCCTAAACAAACTGTTCAGACAGAGCGCAATACAGCCAGACAGGAACCACGAACCAATAGTAACAGCAGCGTAAATAGCAATATTAGAACCATGACCTATACCGTGGTTGCTGGTGATTATTTAAGTACAGTGGCACAAAAAAATAAAATGAGTCTGACTGAACTGGCGGCACTTAATAATCTGACCATAAACAGTAATATTTTTGTCGGTCAAAAACTTAAAGTGGCCGCACAGGAACCTGAAAAGCCATCTACTTATAAGGTACAAAGTGGTGATACACTCACCAGTATTGCCAATAAGTTTGATTTGACTGTACAGGAGTTGGCAGATCTTAATGGTTTAAGCAGCAATACACGCGTTGCCCGTGGTGCCACGCTTAAACTTCAAGGTCAAAAACACCCTGCCACACCACAAGACAACAGTAGAGAGAGTAAATCGTCACAAGTTGAAGTCAGCAATACAAGTAACAATACAACTGGCGGGTTTAAAGGTGCAACAGAAAGTTATAGTGTAAAATCTGGTGAAAGTCTGACTGCTATTGCCAATCGTTATGGTGTGTCAGTTGGAGATCTTGCGGATTTAAATAAACTGAAATCGAATGCCTCTTTACGTGTCGGACAGAAATTAAATGTGCCGAAATTAACAGCCAGTTATAAGGTGAAAAGTGGTGACAGCCTGATTCGTTTAGCCAGAAATTATGGCATTTCTACAGAGGAATTGGCCGACATGAATAACCTTAAGCCGAATAGTCAGTTACAATTAGGACAAACCATCACCGTACCAAATAAATAAAAGCATTCGGGGACATAATGGGATTGCAAATACGCTTTGGACAGCTGTTAACCGTCACCATAGGCATGATGATAATGAGTCAAGCCTATGCTGCGGTACAAACGTTTAATTACATTAGTTTGGATGAAAAACCTTTGTATGCGAATGCTTCGGTTTTGCCTTATGCCAATCCCAAAGCACCCATCGGTGGTAGTATTGTTCTGCCTGCGACAGGGACATTTGACAATTTCAACAGTATGAATGGTAAGGGATCGCCTGCCGATGGGGTGCAATTTCTGTATGACAAGCTGATGTCGTCTTCTCTGGATGAACCCGGGGTGATGTATCCCATGCTTGCCACCAGTGCAACTTACGATCCTGATAAGCCCAAATATGTGATTTTCCATTTAAATCCCAAAGCCAGATTTAGCGACGGTTCGCCTGTGACCGCTCAGGATGTGGTATATACTTTTAAAAAATTACTGAGTGAGGGTGCACCGGGACTACGCATTTATTTTTCCGAAGTTGAAGATATTAAAGCTTTATCAAAATATGACGTGCGCTTTGATTTTAAATCGGATGACAATAAAGAAATGCCACTGATTGTATCTGATATTTCAATATTTTCTGAAAAAGATTTAAAAAATAAGGATTTTACTCGAGTCACTATGCAAGCCCCGATGGGCAGTGGCCCATATCTGGTCGACAAAATTGATGCTGGACGTTCTATCACCTACAAACGTAATCCAAATTATTGGGGCAAGGATGTGATGGTCAATAAAGGCGCTTATAATTTTAATCAGATTAAATATGTCTATTACCGCACGTTGGATATTGCTTTTGAAGGATTTAAGACAGGGCAATATACCTTTCAGACTGAATATGTGTCACGTCGCTGGGCAACCGAATATACCTTTAATGCCGCAAATGCTGGATTGATTAAAAAAATAGAATTTCAGCATCATAATCCAATTCCGACGCAAAGTTTTATTTTAAATTCTCGTCGTAAGCCGCTGGATGATATTTTCTTTCGACAAGCTCTAAGTTATGCCTATGATTTTGAATGGCAAAATAAAGCGCTGTTTTATGGAAAATATAAGCGTCTGCAAAGTTTTTTTGACAATAGTGAGCTTGCGGCAACTGGCAAACCCTCTGCGGCGGAATTAAAAGTATTAAATCCCTATTTGAATCAACTTGCACCTGTGGTGAAACGCGGCGTTTTAATCGACTGGAAGTATCCGGTATCTGATGCCAGTGGATTTAATCGTTATAATTTAATGGTGGCACGGCAAATGTTGCTCAATAAAGGCTATCGCTATAACCCGCAAGGACAATTGCTGGATAAACAAGGCAAGGTTATTCGTTTTGAATTTTTAATTCATCAGGACGGTCTGGAGCGGACACTGATGCCTTTTGTACGTAATCTCAAAAAACTTGGGATTACCATCACGGTGCGTAAAGTGGATGTACCGCAATATATCGAGCGCAAAAAGAATTATGATTATGACATTACCACCGATGTGATGCCGCAATCGCTAACCCCGGGAAATGAACAGGCACGTTTCTGGAGTAGCCAATCGGCTGATGAGCAGGGTAATTATAATTATGCCGGGGTCAAAGATCCGGTGATCGATGCCATCATCAACCGGATCATTCGTTCCCAGCATCGTGAAGAACTGGTGACCAACACCAAGGTACTCGATCGCTTGCTGCGTGCCGGCTATTATCAGATTTTGACTTATGGCAAAGGGGAGGACTGGTATGCATTCTGGGACATGTACGATTATCCGGCAGTTCAGCCCAAATTGGGTGTCGGTTTAAACTACTGGTGGGTGAATCCGGCCAAGGCACAAAAAGTTAACCAATATCTAAAACGACAATAATGGCATGATTTTCTTCCGGGAATTTTGTTAAGGAGTAGCACATGGGAACCTATATTTTAAAACGCTTGCTACTGATTATTCCGACCCTGTTTATTATTTTATTGATTAATTTTGTGATTGTGCAAATTGCACCGGGTGGTCCGGTGGAACAGGCCATTCAACAAGCAGAATCTTTACAGGGCATTAACGGCAATAAGGGAGGCGAAACTGTTGCCGTGGAAAGTAATTATCAGGGTGCCCGTGGTCTAAGTCCGGAAATGGTTGAGGAAATAAAAAAACAATACGGTTTTGACAAACCTGCACATGAACGTTTCTGGCAAATGTTAAAAGGCTATTTAAGTTTTGATTTTGGCACCAGCTTTTTTAAAGATAAACCCGTAACCCAACTGATTTATGAAAAATTTCCTGTCACAATTTCGCTAGGATTGTGGAGTACTTTGCTGATTTATCTGGTGTCGATTCCACTTGGTATCAAAAAGGCCAAAGCACATGGCTTGTTGTTTGATAAAAGCACCTCTTTATTATTGGCGATTGGTTATGCCGTACCGACATTTGTATTTGGGGTATTATTGATCGTTTTTTTTGCCGGCGGCTCTTATTTTCAGTGGTTCCCACTACAAGGTCTGGTGTCGGAAAACTTTTCCCAACTGAGTCCTTTGGCAAAAGTTAAAGATTATTTCTGGCATATGGCTTTACCTCTTTTGACCATGGTGCTGGGTGGTTTTGCCGGACTGACTTATTTAACCAAATACTCATTTATGGACGAGTTATCCAAGCAATATGTACTTGCTGCACGTGCCAAAGGTTTAAGTGAAAATCGGGTGTTGTATGGGCATGTTTTTCGTAATGCCATGTTGATTGTGATTGCCGGATTACCCGAAGCATTGATCGGGATTTTCTTTGTCGGTAATTTATTCGTGGAAATTATTTTTAATCTGGACGGCATTGGTTTGTTGGGCTTTGAGGCCATTACTCAGCGGGATTATCCGGTGATTTTCGGGACGCTATTTATTTTTACCCTGTTAGGTTTGGTATTAAGACTGATCAGTGATGTGATGTATCAGATCATTGATCCCCGCATTGATTTTGAAACACGGGGAGCAAAATAATGTCACCAGTCATGCAGCAACGGCTTCATCGTTTTAAGCAAAATAAACTGGGTATGTTCTGCCTAGCGATCTTTGCCATTATTTTTGTCATTTCCATGTGTGCAGAATTGATTGCCAATGATAAACCGATTGTGGTGTCCTATAAAAATCAGCTCTACGTTCCGGTGTTAAAAACTTATCCGGAAACAACGTTTGGCGGTGTGTTCGAAACCGAGGCAGATTATAAGGATCCTGTGGTACAACAATTGATCCAAGCAGATGGCTGGATGCTCAATCCGATTATTCCGTTTTCTTATGACACACCCAATTTACAATTAAGCGTACCGGTACCCTCCAAGCCTACTGCACAAAACTGGCTTGGGACGGATGATCAGGGGCGTGATGTATTGGCACGGGTGATTTACGGACTACGTATTTCGCTGCTTTTTGGTATTTTCCTCACCGCTGCTTCTGCGCTAATCGGCATATCGATTGGTGCAATTCAAGGCTATTATGGCGGCTGGATTGATCTTGGCGGACAGCGTATTTTAGAAGTATGGGGTGGTTTGCCACAGCTGTTTATGGTGATTATTCTGGTGAGTATGTTTACGCCCAGTGTATATTGGCTTTTTGTGATCATGCTGTTTTTTGGCTGGACAGCTTTGGTGGGACTGGTGCGTGCCGAGTTTTTACGCGCTAGAAATTTTGATTATATTCGCGCTGCAAGAGCACTTGGCGTATCCGACCGAAAAATTATTTTTCGTCATATTTTACCCAATGCGCTGAGTTCGACCTTGTCGCAATTGCCGTTCTTACTTACTGCCAATATTACAGCTTTAACGGCACTGGATTTTCTTGGCTATGGCTTGCCACCAGATATTGCTTCACTGGGCGAATTGCTGGAACAGGGCAAAACCAATTTAAATGCACCATGGCTGGCATTGTCGGGATTTTTTACCCTGGCGATTGTTTTATCATTATTAATCTATATCGGTGAGGCCACACGAGATGCATTCGATCCAAGACAACGCTAAGGCTCAGAATAATCAAATGCAGGACAACATCTCAGCCGAAACTGCGTTATTACATGTTGAACAGTTAAAAATTCAGAATGAGCAGCATACGCTGGTGCACGATTTGAGTTTTGAGCTACATCGTGGTCAAACGCTTGCCATCGTCGGGGAAAGTGGTTCGGGCAAATCCATCACTAGTCTTGCCATCTTGGGATTATTACCTGCCAATCTGACCGTATCCGGACAGATCAAACTTGATCATCAAGATTTATCTCAATTTAATCAACAAAAATGGCAGCATATTCGTGGACAGAAAATTGCCATGATTTTTCAGGAACCGATGACGGCACTTAATCCTTTACATCGGGTGGAAAAATTGATTGGTGAATCCCTGCTTTTACAGGGTTTATCCACGCAACAAGTCAGGCAGCGTGTCATTGCATTATTGTCTGATGTGGGTATTCCCGATCCAGAACAAAAATTAAAGCGCTATCCGCATGAGCTGTCTGGTGGTCAACGGCAACGAGTCATGATTGCCATGGCACTGGCACTTGATCCGGAGATTCTGATTGCCGATGAACCGACCACTGCGCTTGATGTCACCTTGCAGGAACAGGTGTTGCAACTGCTAAAATCCTTGCAGCAACAACGTAACATGGCCATGATCCTGATTAGCCATGATTTAAAACTGGTTGGACGCTTTTCTGATCAGGTGATCGTGATGCAAAAAGGTTTTGTTAAAGAACAGGGATTGACTCAGGCTATTTTCAACAATCCTCAAGATACTTATACTAAAAATTTATTGGATCATGATTTTGGTGAGGCATTACAGGTGGATTCGCAGCATACCGTGTTGCAATTAACCGATCTACAGGTGCGTTATCCGATTAAAACAGGTCTATTCAATCGTATCAAGGATTATGTGGTGGCGGTTGAACCCATCACACTGGATTTAAAACAGGGTGAGTCGATTGGGATTGTGGGAGAAAGTGGTTCCGGAAAAACCTCTTTGGCGCTGGCAATTGCCCGCTTGATCGACAGTGACGGGAAAATTCAGCTTGAAAATCTGCGGCTTAACCAATTGTCAGAAAAATATTTGCGACCTTATCGGCATCAATTCCAGATTGTCTTTCAGGATCCGTTTAGCAGCCTCAATCCCAGAATGAATGTCGAGCAGATTGTTGGGGAAGGCTTAGAAATTCAAGGTGTTGCGAAATCTGAAATCTCAGTGAAAGTAGAGGAAGTGTTGCAGCGGGTCGATTTGCCTGCACATTTTTCCGGTCGTTATCCCCATGAATTGTCAGGTGGGCAGCGGCAGCGGGTAGCATTGGCGCGAGCCTTAATTTTACGTCCGAAACTGATTATCCTGGATGAGGCTACATCGGCACTGGATCGAACCACACAACGTGCAATGGTAAAATTACTGCGCACATTACAGCAAGAATTTCAGTTTAGTTATCTATTTATTAGTCATGACCTAGCGGTGGTGAGGGCATTATGCCAGCGCATTTTGGTACTTCATCATGGCAAAATGGTGGAATTTCAGCACACGGCACAATTATTTTCACAACCACAAGATACTTATACACAAAAACTGATTGAAGCGAGTCTTTTGACAATGTGAATTGTCAAATACTTGTTGCATCATGACTATATATTCTGTAGAGTAATTGCTCTAAATTGTAAATTTGATGGATAGAGAAGCATCATCACCGAACACACAGCCATCAGCGCCAGTGCTCTAGGAAGCACTAACAGCAAATATTTATAGGGAATCGACATGGTAAAACTACAAGATCAACTGAAGATTCGTGCTAATACTTTTAAAAATCGTATTATCAAGGCATCAATGAGTGAGGCTTTGGCCAATGATTTGGGTCAACCCAATGCCGATCATATTGGATTATATGAAGTCTGGGCAAAAGGTGGCCTAGGTTGTGCCATCGCAGGCAATGTCATGGTTGATGCCAGAGCAAAAAATGAGCCCGGTGTGGTCGTGCTTGAAAATGAGCGGGATATGGCGCTGTTAAAACAATGGGCGGATGTCGGTAAACGATATGGCATGATCCAGTTGTTACAGCTTTCGCATCCTGGTCGTCAATGTCCACGAGGCTTGAATCGGGAAACAGTTGCGCCTTCTGCGGTTGCATTTTCTTCAACCTTATCCACCACCTTTGCCACACCCAGAGCATTAACCGAAACAGAAATTCTGGACATTATCCGCCGCTTTGGTGAATCAGCCCGTCTGGCAAAACTTGCCGGATTTGAAGGCATACAATTGCATGGTGCACATGGCTATTTAATCAGTCAGTTCTTGTCGCCATTGACCAATGTTCGTCAAGATCAATGGGGCGGTGGTATTGAAAATCGTATGCGTTTCTTACTGGAAATTTATCATGAAGTGCGCAAACAAACAGGTGATGATTTTATTATCGCAGTAAAACTCAATTCCGCAGATTTTCAACGCGGAGGCTTTAGTGAACATGATGCGATTGAAGTGACCAAAGCCATTTCGGCAGCAGGAATTGATTTTATTGAAATTTCCGGTGGAACCTACGAAGCACCTGCAATGGCAGGGGCAAAGGCAGAAAAACGCAAACAGAGCAGCATCGCCCGTGAAGCTTATTTTCTGGAATTTGCCGAATTAATCCGTGGACAGGTGAGTTGTCCATTGATGGTCACTGGTGGTTTCCGTACCGTCAAAGGCATGAACGATGCATTGGCAAGCGGGGCATGTGATTTCATAGGGATTGCTCGTCCATTTGCAGTTGAACCACAGTTGGCAAATCAATTACTCAATGGTCAGGATGTTAAATATGCAGTCAAACCGATTAAAACCGGCATTGCATTAATCGACAAAATGGCCATTATGGAAATTATCTGGTATGCGGCACAGTTTAAGACCATTGCCCGTGGGCGACAACCAAATCCGCAGTTATCACCATTAAAAGTACTGTTTCATTATGCCCGGCGCAACATTGGTACAGTGATTTCTGGACAATTAAACTCACGTAAGGCATCGGCATAAACTGTAAAATAGCCCATCTTTCAGTCATTCCAGGTTTATTTTCAGGAGAATGGCTGTTATGCTTGGGGTAATGTTTTTGCATTTTATACTGATATGACTTTCCGGATGAACAAGTGTCATCAGTCTTATATGTTGTTTTTTATGGCGCTGGCTATGCTGATGAGTCAGGTCTATGCACAAGTCAATATCATCAGTATGCAGGCTGTGCATCAGCCGCTTACGCAGCAAAGGCATATGCATCATGCGCAAGTGCATTGCCATGATTCAGCCAGTAAACAAGTAGATCAGCAGCATAATCATAGGGCCATGCCCGATTGTCATGGACAAGCAGATCAGGTGTCAAATGAACAGGCAATCCAGCAACAGAGCAACCACCATCAGGTAGCTTGTCAGGATTGTGCGCAGTGGCATTGTCAGATGAATGCATTTTATTTTTATCCATTACATCATGCATTGGATCTAAGTCTTAAAATCAATCCGGATAGCATATTCAACTCTCATTATCGTTCGCAATATATTCAACAGCCCAATATCCCACTGTTACGCCCACCAAAAATCTTATCTTAATCAAATCAATTTTAAAAATTAACAGATTAAGGTAAAAAGTGATGCAAATTAAATTTTTATCCATGTTGCTGGCGATATATTGCCTCTGCATGGCACAGTGGTCATGGTCTGCGGTTCGGGAATATCATCTTACGATTGCAGAACAAAGTATTCATATCACAGGACAAGCAACAAATAAAATTACCGTCAACGGGCAATTTCCGGCACCCACTTTATTCTTTGAAGAAGGTGATGATGCAGTGATTGTGGTGCATAATCAGCTTAAAAATCAGGACAGTTCAATTCACTGGCATGGTTTGTTATTGCCGGGATTGATGGATGGTGTACCGGGATTTAATCAGTTCCAAGGAATTAAGCCACAAGGCGAATTTACTTATCGCTTTAAGATTCGGCAAAATGGTACCTATTGGTATCATGCACACAGTAAGGGACAGGAGCAGGATGGGCTATATGGCGCTTTTATTGTCTATCCTAAAGGCAAAATACCCCTGAGCCATGATGAACATAGTGAACAGGATCAGATCGTCATGTTGTCTGACTTTCACTTATCAAGTGGTGAGAGCATCATGAATAATCTAAAAAAATCAGCAGAATATTATCAAAATCAAAGAGAAACACTATTTGATGTGCTGCGTCAGGTCAAACAAAAGGGTTTGGCAAATACATGGCAGGATCGCAAGATGTGGAGTCAGATGCGGATGTTAAAAACCGATTTATCTGATGTCACAGGCTATACCTTTTTGGTCAATGGTAAAACCCCTACACAGAACTGGACTAGCAAATTTAATGCTGGTGAAAAAATCCGTTTGCGCTTTATCAATGCTTCAGCAATGTCATTTTTTGATGTGCGGATTCCGGGTTTAAAAATGACGGTGGTCAGTGCAGATGGGCAGGCAGTACAACCTGTAACAGTCGATGAGTTCCGTATTGGCACAGCAGAAACCTATGATGTGATTGTTGCACCGCAGGACCTCCAATATCAAATTCAGGCGGAATCCATTGATCGCAGCGGTTTTGCACTGGCAAATTTGCTGCAAAACAATAGTACAGCCAAAACCTTGGCGATGCCACAGCATCGTCCCCGCGCATTGTTGTCGATGCAAGATATGCCAATGCCGAACATGCAGCATGATGCTGAGGATCATTCACAGCACTTTACTGATGTAGAAAAGCAAACAGGAGATCAGCAGACAGTAGAAAGCTCGGAAAATATGAATCATATGCATGCACAAATGCCTCAGAATAGCGAGCATAGGCATGACATGAGTAATATGGGCATGATGCATGACCATATGTCGAGTATGTCTGAACCTTCTTCACCCCATACGCATGATCTTAATCAGAATATACAACAAACGCCAAACCATACGCATGCTGTTGAAGCAGAAATGGGAACAGTTCAACAGCAACTGACAGTTGAAGGCTGGGCAAATGCATCCACACCACAGGGGCATAAGGCTTTGCAATATGCAGATTTAAAAGCCTTACATCCGCAAACTGATACCCGAGCACCAGAACGTGAAATCGTGATTCATCTGAGTGGTTCTATGGAACGTTATATCTGGACCATGAATGGCGACAAATTTAATCAGGCCAAACCGATTCAGGTGAAATATGGTGAACGTATTCGTCTGAAATTTATTAATGACAGTATGATGGCACATCCGATGCATTTACATGGCATGTTCGTGCAACTGGAAAATGGACAGGCAGCACAGGATTTACCCAATAAACATACCTTGATTGTTCCTCCAAATCAGACCGTGACAGCTTTATTGACAGCTGATGAGTTGGGTGAATGGGCGATTCATTGTCATTTGCTCTATCACATGACTGCCGGAATGATGAATAAACTGATTGTTGCAAATGTCGCAGCAACAGAGATCGAGCCTGCTGCACATTCTGATATGAATCAAGGAGATCATCATGCACATCATTAAATTTGCCATGACTGCTAGACTCAATTTGATCAGTATTGGTTTGTTGACTATTTTATCTTCTTCACTCATTTATGCATCTGAGACAGATATGAGTTCTATTCAATTGCATAAGCATTCCAATGTAATTGCAAATGATGGACAAAATATGCATCAACATGGCAATGAAATCTATCAATTGATCGAGTTGGATAATAAATGGCTTGTCGATGATGATAGACAAGGTCAATTGAAATCTGCACTAAAATATTGGATCGGGACAGATGAGAACAAGCTGTATCTTAAATCTCATGTTAATCGGGCAGAATCAGCATCAGCGGATTATGATGTATCGCTTTTATATAGTCGCTTGTTATCTGAGTTCTGGGATATTCAAACCGGAATTAAACATGTCAAAGATCGAAACCTAGATCGTTCGACAAATGCCGCAATTATTGGTGTGCATGGTTTGGCACCATATTTCTTTGAAACGGATGCCTATGTTGAAATTGCATCCAATGATCGGATTAGTCTGATTCTGGAAAGTTCAAGAGATATCCTGCTCACCCAGAAACTGATTACACAACCTTTTATTGATGCCACAGTAAGCATTCAAGATAATAGTCCCTATGCCAGACGTTCAGGCTTAACAGAGTTGAATGTCGGACTACAAACACGCTATGAGCTTTCTAAGCAGGTGATGCCCTATATCGAGTTTTCATATCGTTATGACAAGGGATTGAAATCGGAACAGCCAAGTGATAAAGATACGGGACTTTACGGCGTAGGAATTCTGTTTAAGTTTTAATTCAGAATATTTTAATATCGAGATGATGCAATACCTTCTCATTGCGGGAAGGTATTGATATATCGTTTAAATCCAGTTATAAACCGGTTTCATAATCCTTGTTGGATAATAAATTGTCTATATCGGCAATATTGTGCGGTTTAATTTTATAAATCCAGCCTTCGCCATATGGGTCTTCATTTACTTTTTCCGGATCATCTTCAAGTACAGTATTGATCTCAACGACCACACCCGATACAGGGGCATGAATATCGGATGCGGTTTTTACCGATTCGACGACACCGGCTTGTTCACCGGCAGTCAGTTCTTGTCCAACATCAGGCGCTTCAACATATACCAGATCACCCAACGCATCCTGTGCATGATCACTAATTCCGGTCACGATAAGATCGCCTTCGATACGAACCCATTCATGTGTTTTTGCATAACGTAAATTATCTGGATGTTGCATAAATTTTCCTTAATGCGGTTATTAGCGATATCTTATGACGCTTTATACAATGTTATCCCAAAAAAGCAAATGATTTTATCTGCTATAAATATGGATCTTTACGCCAATTGCTTGGGCTGCGACCACTCCAGCGTTTAAAGGCACGACTGAAATTCGCTACATCAGAATAACCGAGTTCGTCGGCAATTTGTTCCAGACTATAATCGGTACGTGAAAGCAGGGAGGTCGCGCGGCGATAACGTACTTCATCGACAATGGTTGAGAAGGAAGTGCCTTCTGAGGCAAGCTGGCGTTTTAAGGTGCGGTCTGACATACAAAGCTGTTCTGCCACTGCTTCAATTCCCAGATGGACTTGCTCGTGATGGCTGAGAATGTCACGTACCCGCATGGAAATACGACGACGCTCACCCAGTGCTGACAGTTCGGCTTCACACTGATTAATGGCAATCTGACTGGAAATTGGATCGGCATGTACCATCTCCAGACCTAAATATTTTTTATCAAAACTTGCAATTAAATGCGGCTGATTAAAACGTACTTTGGAATTTAGACGTTCAAGATAGCGTTCAAATCCTTTGGGCATATCAAAGTCGAAATCAATTTCCGAGCTGATTTCCACACCTGTTAAGGCTTTTGCCATGGTATGGATACCAATGGTTAAGGCGATAATAATTTCATTGCGTAAGGGTTGCAGGTCGATATTACATTTTAGTTCGATGGTGGCTTTGTCACCAAAAGTCGAAAAATAAAGCTGTAAAAATGGCATGCGTAACTGAATAAAACGGGAAGCTAGCGCCAGTGCATCTGTAGTATTGGTGGCGGTCATGATGGCATAACCGATAAAACCGTGAATAGAAATGCGCATCTGTGTACCCAGATGATAAGCCAGACTGTATTCACTGGTCAGTTGTAGTGCACGTTCTACCAGTGCATTGGCAACATCCACCGGAATACGCCTATCAGGATGCGCCAGTTGCTCACTGGTTAAGCCAGAAGGTTCAAATAATGAAACATCGTTGTAGCCCCAACGAGAAACCACATCAAGCAAAAGTAAGCCATATACACCTGGAATACCTTGGTCTGGGTGCAATGTCGCCATTTTAATATCCTATACAATGTAATTGCAGAACCAATCACGATAACATCTTGTCGTGGATTCATAATGCCATGAGCAAAATATGAATGACAACCATATTGTCAAACAAAACAATCAATCATTGACAGTATTTTATCGAATTTTACCAATCGACGGGTTTATTTGAATATAAAAAAAGCAGGACTTAGAGAATATTCTTAAAAGAAATCCGCCTAAGTCCCGATACATCAGCTGCTTTGCTTAGTACAAGCAGATGAAATTAACTTTCCAGAAAACCACCGCTTTGTCGTGCCCATAACTGGGCATATAAACCATTTTGAGCAATCAACTGTTCATGTGATCCCTGTTCAATGATTTGTCCTTGATCTAGGACAATCAAGCGATCCATTTTGGCAATGGTGGAGAGACGATGTGCGATGGCGATTACAGTTTTATGTTGCATCAATTGTTCCAGACTTTGCTGAATGGCCGCTTCCACTTCGGAATCTAGCGCACTGGTTGCCTCATCAAGCACCAAAATAGGCGCATCCTTGAGGAATACCCGGGCAATGGCAATACGCTGACGTTGCCCACCTGAGAGTTTAACACCCCGTTCACCAACATAGGCAGCCAAGCCTTGATTGCCTTTTAAATCAATCAATTGAGGAATAAATTCGCTGGCTTGTGCTTTGAAAATCGCATGTTCGACTTCTTCGTCTGTAGCTGTTGGACGACCATACTGGATATTTTCTGCAACAGTACGATGTAATAGCGATGTGTCTTGCGTCACCAGTGCAATATTTTTACGCAGACTATCCTGAGTCACATCTTCAATATTTTGCCCATCAATCAGAATCTTGCCTTGTTGAATCTGATAAAAATACAGAAGTAACTGAATCAGTGTTGATTTACCCGCACCGGAACGTCCGACCACGCCAATTTTTTCACCGGCTTTAATCTCCAGATTAAAGTGATTAATGACTTTTTTATCGTTATAGGCAAAGCAGACATCCTGAAACCGGATGCTGCCCTGAGTAACCTGTAATTCCTTGGCATCTTGTTTATCCTGAATGGCAATCGGTTTACCCATGGTGTGCATGCCATCCTGAATGGTCCCGATATTTTCAAATAATGCGGTAATGTGCCACATCAAAAATTCAGATACGCTATCGAGTTTCAATACCATTGCTGTTGTTGCTGCGATCACACCGATTGCAATCTGGCCATCTATCCACAACCATAACGCTGTGCCGATCATACTTAAATATAAATAACCACTTAACAGATTGATGGAAATTTGATACATCACGCCCAAACGCATTTGTTTATAGACTGTGACCATAAACTCCTGCATGGATTCCTTGGCATAACGACTTTCACGACCGGCATGTGCAAACAGTTTGACGGTCTGTATATTGGTATAAGCATCGGTAATGCGACCTGTCATGATTGAACGTGCATCGGCTTGGGCTTTGGATACCTTACCCAGACGTGGAATAAAGTAAGAGGCAATCAGAATAAACAGCACTAACCAGATCATCAGTGGCAACATCAACAGTGGTGAAATTGCACCTAATACCACATTAATGGTAATAAAATAAATCAGTACATAGGCCAGCATGTCTGCCAGAATCATCCAGAACTCACGTACTGCTAGCGCAGTCTGCATCACTTTGGCCGACAAGCGCCCAGCAAAATCGTTATGGAAAAAATCCAAACTTTGCCCAAGCAGCAGATTATGGTATCTCCAGCGTAAACGCATCGGAAAATTACTGTAAATCACCTGATGTTTGATCAATGATTGCAGGCTGGAGAAGAAAATACTGATCAGTAAAATACTCACCAGTATGATTAAATTTTGTTGATGTTGCTGTAAAAAGGTACTCGGCTGACTTTGGCTAATCCAGTCTACCAGTTTACCAATATAGCTAAACAGCATGACTTCAAATGTTGCTGCACCGGCAGTACATAACAATAAAATCAGTAGATAAGGACGAATCCCTTCGGTGGCTTGCCAGACAAACGCAAAAAATGTTTTGGGTAGAGGCTGGTTTAAATTTTTACTGGGGTATGGGTCGACAAGTTTCTCAAACCAATTGAACATAACAAACCTATGACATCATTGGTCAGTTTTTTGACCAAAATTTTAAAAATACAAATTGAATAGGAGTAAAACTAGAAAATTATACGAATGAGTCGTTTATGCTATTTCATGAACAAAATTCAATTTACCTAGGGTCTGTCGCCATTTAATCTATGGTTGCGACAATGGACATTTTTTAGGCAATACAAGGCATGAATAGTGAGATTTAGTGATTCTAAATGAACTATTCATAACGCAGTAGCGTCAAAAAATCTCCTTGTCCCGTAGGGTTGTGGCTAAAATTCCCCCAAACTTCGTTATGAAACTTGACAAGGGAATAACCATTGCCTGCGTTTCATGCCTCGGTTGAAGAAATTTTAGCCTACAACGCAACCTATTTATCAAATGTTGACAGACCCTAATATCAGGGTACAAATAATGTTTCGCTAAGCTTGACTTATTATACACAAAATATGCGCTTATATAGTCATTTACAATTGGCAAAAATCTCTCTAAATTATTATGCAACAAATTGCATAAGTGCTTTGCAGCCAGATAAAGGAAAAATCCTATGACCAGCTATAGCAATGTTTTAAAACCATTACATTTAGGGTTTACCACAATTCGTAACCGTGTGGTGATGGGATCCATGCACAGTGGTTTGGAAGATCGCTTTTATCATTATCCCAAACTTGCTGCTTATTTTGCAGAACGCGCCAAAGGCGGTGTTGGATTGATTATTACCGGTGGGATTTCCCCCAACCGTCAGGGCTGGCTGCTGCCAATGGGCGGTACCATGAATAGTTGGGGGGATGTGTTAAATCATCGTTTGGTGACCCATGCTGTGCATAAGCATGGTGCAAAAATTCTGATGCAGATTTTGCATTCCGGTCGTTATGGCTATCAACCTTTTGCAGTATCTGCTAGCCCAATTAAATCTCCGATTTCTCCATTTAAACCCAGAGCACTGTCTGATAAACAGATTTTAGTGACCATTGACGATTATGCAAAAGCTGCTTATCTAGCCCAAAAAGCAGGCTATGATGGAGTGGAAATTATGGGCTCAGAAGGTTATTTGCTTAATCAGTTTCTAAGTCGCCATGTCAATCAACGTCAGGATCGCTGGGGTGGTGATATTCAGGGGCGTATGCGTCTGGCAATTGAGATTGTCAAAGCTATTCGTGCCAAAGTCGGTGAAAAATTTATTATCTGTTTTCGCTTGTCCATGTTGGATCTGGTCCATGATGGCAATACCATGGATGAAGTGTTGATTGTCGCGCAGGCATTGGAAAAAGCCGGCATTACCTTGCTCAATACCGGTATTGGCTGGCATGAAGCCCGCGTTCCGACAATTGTGACTTCTGTACCACGTGCAGCTTTTGTCGATGTGACAGCTTATGTGAAACAGCATGTCAATGTGCCTGTTATTGCCTCAAACCGAATTAATATGCCGGATACTGCCGAAGAGATCATCGCATCGGGTAAAGCCGATATGGTTCAGATGGCACGGCCTTTTCTTGCCGATCCGTATTGGGTGAATAAAACCGCAACCGGGCGAGTCAATGAAATTAATACCTGTATTGCCTGTAATCAGGCATGTCTGGATCATACCTTTAAAAATCAGCGTGCCAGTTGTCTGGTTAATCCTCGTGCTTGTCATGAAACCGAACTGGTCTATGTAAAAACTAAAAAACCTAAACGTATTGCTGTGGTCGGTGGCGGTGTCGCTGGGATGTCTGCGGCAACCATTGCAGCCGGTCGTGGTCATCAGGTGACTTTGTTTGAAGCAAGTCATGAAGTGGGCGGACAATTTAATTTGGCCAAAGTTGTACCGGGTAAAGAGGAATTCCACGAGACCATTCGATATTTCAAGGTTCAGCTTGAGAAAAATGCAGTGGAAGTCCGTTTAAATACCCGTATTAATCGGGAACAATTAGAGCGTGAAGGTTTTGATGATGTCGTGATTGCAACAGGCGTAGTACCACGACCGTTGAAAATAGAAGGTGCAGATTTACCACAGGTTTTATCCTACGCCGAAGTACTGCGAGGGGCAGAGGTGGGGCATCGGGTTGCAGTGATTGGGGCAGGCGGTATTGGCTTTGATGTCAGTGAGTTTTTATTAAAGCCGCCTTCTCAGCCACAACCACAACCTTTGGCGGATTGGCAACGTGAATGGGGCATCGATCCTCATGTCAATTATATTTCAGAAGGTGGTCTGGCACTTGCGGAAGTCGATTTACCTTATCGGCAGATTTTCTTATTACAGCGAAAAACTACACCACTGGGAATTGGTTTGGGTAAAACTTCAGGTTGGGTACATCGTGCTCAACTGAAGAAACATCATGTCCGCATGATGCGTGGTGTGCAATATAAAGCCATTACACAGGAAGGTTTGTGGGTTGAGGTTGATGGTATTGAACAACTCTTACGTGTAGATACGATCGTGGTATGTGCCGGACAGGAATCGGTCAAAGAGCTTCTGCCGCAAGAAACAGAACATACACTGGCAAAATACCATATCATCGGTGGGGCAAAACTAGCAGGTGAACTAGATGCAAAAAGAGCCATTCGAGAAGGTGCGGAACTGGCTGCAAAGCTTTGATTTCAACCTTATTCATCTATGAATTGGCATGGTTACATAGATTATGATAATGAATGCGACCAAATTTGTTTAATCCATATGCAATTGAGTATAAAGCAATAAAATTTTTCTTGTATAAAGATCAAAAGCTTTGTATTCTTGCGCCACTGGAAGCGTGGCAGAGCGGTTTAATGCACCGGTCTTGAAAACCGACGAGGGCGCGAGTCCTCCGTGAGTTCGAATCTCACCGCTTCCGCCAAATATTTAAATAAGCCCTTGTAAAAACAAGGGTTTATTTTTTATCTATGATTTTATCCCACATTGCAAACCACATTAAAATTCTGATTACATTAATTGTAATTGGATGAAATTGGTAGCCTTTGGACAGTTGCTTAAAGTTGCAAGAGGATTACCATTAGCATAGATATAAGGATTAAGTCCACCTTCCAGTCCCACTTCGCTACGTTTTGCAGTTCGTTTTTAACGCAATGCTTTAAAACTCGCTCGGATCGGGCTCCATATAGCGACCAAGTTCAAGACTAGTGTGCTTGGTCATATTAATTGATTTAGATTATAGTTTAATTAATTCATTTCTTAACCAAACTATAAATTCAATAAAATCGCTTCTTGATGAGAAATAGATATTTGATTCATTAATAAAGTCTTTCCAATCTAATTTTTCATCATTTAGAAGATTTGAAATTTCATTAATACACAGTGGAATTTCAGAATAATTACTTTTAAAACATCATAAGGTAATCCCCCCTAAAAATAATAGGAGCTAGAAGTAGAATTTTCTCTTAAGATACAAGCAGGAGATTCTGCATGAAAACATCTAAATTTACTGACAGCCAGATCATGTCCATCTTGAAGCAAGCGGAGTCTGGCACACCTGTTGCTGCCCTTTGTGGTGAACACGGTATGAGTAATGCGACCTTCTATAAATGGCGTGCTAAATATGGCGGTATGGATACATCTTTGATGGCACGGCTGAAAGAGTTGGAAACAGAAAATACCAGACTAAAAAAAATGTATGCTGAAGAGCGATTAAAGGCAGAGATTATTCAGGAAGCAATGTCAAAAAAGTGGTGAAGCCATCTTGTCGACGTCAGATGGCTCAACAAGCAGTTGCCCAGCATGCGGTTAGTATCCGTTTGGCTTGTACTGCATTTAGTATAAGTGAAACCTGCTTCCGCTATCAGACCAAACTTAGTGATGATAATGCCTTAATTGCAGAACAGCTCATTGAACTCACTGAGGAAAATTCCGATTGGGGCTTTGGTCTATGCTTCTCATATTTACGGCATGTTGAGAGTCACTGCTGGAATCACAAGCGGGTTTATCGCATTTACTGTGAGTTGGCACTGAATCTGCGTATTAAACCGAGAAGAAGACTAAAACGACATGCGCCTGAACCATTGAAAGAACCCATCCGAGAAAATCAGGTCTGGTCACTGGATTTTATGCACGATCAGCTTTCCGATGGTCGCAAATTCCGATTATTAAATGTGATTGATGATTACCGTCGAGAAGGTTTAGCTATTGAAGTAGGATTTTCATTACCGACAATACGAGTTATTCGAACACTCAATCAGTTACTGGAATATCGAGAAAAACCGTTATTGATCCGATGCCTTGCGCAGCAATGCTGCTCAGGACCTGAGTTTATCAGTCATGAATTCGTACGTTGGGCAACTGAATACGGTATTCGTATTGAATATATTCAACCAGGTAAACCACAGCAGAATGCGTATATTGAACGTTATAATCGGACTATACGTTATAGTTGGCTCAGCAAACATCTATTTGATACACTTGAAGACGTGCAATATTATGCAACAAACTCTTGCGTAGCAGTGCTACTCAGGCATTACAATCATGAAAGACCACATCAAGCCAATAAAGGAAGGCCACCTCTAATGGCTGCTTAACCTCTACTTTTAACTTCGGTTATTTATGGGAGGATTACCGTTCCACTGCCATAGATTGCTGCAATTGGTTGATCACCCAGCCAGATATATTCAACAATTGGCGTACCACTTGCATTATATTCACCAATCAAATGGCTGTTTTCATCATACACAAACTGGATTGCATTATTTTTCCAGTTGGAATTGGTATTTGAATAGCCTCGTACAGTCCGCTCGTTCTTATGGTTATATGCCATATAGTAACCTACACCCGTACCGTTATGTTTATCACCCCAGCATTGATTACCCGAATAATCATAAGTTGGACTAAAGCCATCATAGATGGGTTCAAAGTTAGCAGTAACGTTGTCTCGAATAGATATATTATTAGTATAGTAGCAACTTAATTACCTTTCTAAGGAGAGTTTAAATGCTTTACAGTATAACCAGGGGATATTTTTAAATCCTCTTTTACTTCCATAATCGAACAAGAATTTTCGAAATCTGTCCAACTATATTCTATAATCAGGTTGTTATTTCTACATTGAAATACCGCTACATTATATTTTTCATAATAATTATTAACAGATATTAATTTACTATCATTAATACAATCTGCATGTTTTTTTATTTTATTGTAATTAATGGGGTCTAAATAATTGGTTATATTTTTGGTTGAGTCAACATATGTACAACCCTCCATTATAAAACCTCTTTTACGCATATTTTCACCAAGATATACTGCTTTAAAAAAGATCCATACTTAAATAATAAATTAATTTTACCATAAAAATCAAATACAATTAATATTGAAAAAATAATTAAAGCTAATAATAAAGAATATTTTCTCATTTTAAATCATCCAATTAATTTGAGCCACCATAAAATAAATTATATTTTATAGTGGCATAAATTCTATTTCCATTTACCAGGGGTAATAAACCAAAAATTTCTTGGATATTCTATAGGCATCTCACCATTATTATTTTTTTTATAATAACTTGAGGGCTCAGAACCCAAAACTGCACCAAATACTCTTATTCCTGTATCTTCTAAGAATCTACCATAATCAGGCTTCCAGCTATAAGTGTCAGATCTAAAATTAATAACTCCAGAAGCTAGGTATGTACCATCTTTATTCTTAATAATGGTACCTGAAACATCACCAGCTATTCTTCCAAACGGCCATGCTTTTCCTTTTATAAAGCTATGAATGTAATCTGAACCAAATGCTTTTTTTGACCAGTCGAAATTAAAAAATTGATTATCTCCAATACTACTAATTACTTTATTCATATAACCATTAGAGTTAAGAATACTACTCTGTATTTGCTGATCAATATCAATAAACTGTTCAAAACCAAATTTCTGAAGATCAGCATAATAAACTCCTGTTCCACCTTCAAATTGATTTTGAATACCTTTCCAAGTCTGATCTTTACTAAAAATACTAGGATTAGATACATTATACCAGCCGCTTGCTAAATATTCCAACCCACTTGGATCAACATTACTTAGAGGATTACCATTAGCATAGATATAAGGATTAAGTCCACCTTCCAGTCCAATACGATCAGGCTCCATATAACGCCCAAGTTCAGGATTGTAATAGCGGTTCAGGTTATAGTGTTGTTTGGTGAGTTCATCGTAATATTGACCGGGAAAGCGCAGGTTAAATTTCACAGTCTGTACACTTGGTATACCTATACCAAAGGCAGTCGAGTCAAAAGCCCATACAGTTGTATTACCATCAGTGCTATCGATTAATCGTCTTGGGGTATTTTGAGCGTCGGTGACAATCCAGTAAGTTTTTGCTGTTGTTCCACTGCCATAGATTGCTGCAATTGGTTGATCACCCAGCCAGATATATTCAACAATTGGCGTACCACTTGCATTATATTCACCAATCAAATGGCTGTTTTCATCATACACAAACTGGACTGCATTATCTTTCCAGTTGGAATTGGTATTTGAATAGCCTCGTACAGTTCGCTCGTTCTTATGGTTATATGCCATGTAATATTCATAACCGGTGGAAGCCCCGTTTTGTTTACCACTCCAGCGACGGTTACCGGCATAATCATAAGCTGGTGTAAAACCACCATAGATCAGTTCAAAGTTCGCTGTATGACTAACATTAGTAGTATTAACTTTAGTCAGTTTATTTCCTGTATAGGTATAGGTCACATTGGCGTTGGGTTGTTGGTGTGTACCTGTTGCTGCCAGACTTAGGCGGTTGCCATTTTTATCATAGGTATAGTTAATGCCATAGACATTGGTACTGCCATTGAGCCGAGTTTCGGTGAGTAGACGATCGGCATTACTATATGTAAAGTTATCCACCAGACCATTATTACGGGTGAGTTTTGTAATTCGTCCATCACGGTCATAGCTATAGTCAATACTATAATTTTCAACGGCACTATTATTTTTATTACTGATTTTTTTCAGACTACCATTTTTGCTGGCATCATAAGTCCAAGTATAACTGGCATTTCCTGTACCCCAGTTCCAGCCGGTCATCTGACCTGCTGTATTATAGGCAATACTGCGCAATAGAGCGACATTATCCAGTTTAAGATCGGTCAACTGGTTTGGTTTTGTACCACTATAACTATAAGTTAACTTTCGACCTGAGGGGAGGGTAAGACTACTGAGTTTATCCCCAGTGGTATAAGTATAGGATACGTCCAGCGTTGGTTTGGTGCCGCTCCATGTGCTAATGGCTTTGTTGTTTTGGGATTTTTTGATAATCCTGTCATAGTTATCATAAGTATAATTGGTGGTTGCACCATAAACCGTATTTGCTGTAACAGTATCTAAACGACCAAAACGGCTTGAGTCATATGTATAGATGAAATCATGGGCTTCTGTGGCGCCAGTTGTAGTTGAGGCATGTGTACAGGCAATCTTTCCAATACGAGTAAGTGCATCAATGCTGGTATTTTCACATTTACGTATACCATACAGGGATTGCGTTAGCAAATCGGCTTCATTGTAGTTGTATGCTTTTGTGCCGTAATCGCTGTTTACTTCTTGAGTCAAAGTTTTTCCATTGCGATAGCTATAAGGATTGGTCCCTGCATTCAATGCATCCTTGGCAATCAGGGTATTATCTTGTAGATCATAAGTTTTAGTGTCAATATTACCCAATCCATCGGTATGAGAAATCGCACGATTGAGTGCATCATATGTCCATTTTTCGGTAATCCCTAAACGAGAGGTGGTTTGCAGTAGGTTGCCATTTAGATCGTAACTGTGATCTGTCCAATACCAGTCATTGTCGGTACCACTCTGTTTACGTAAAATACGTCCATTGCTATCCAATGTATTATAGGTTTGAGAAAAAATATTTTCGCTACTGTCTTTTAATCTTTCCATGGCAGGTGTACCGTCCGGGTAAAATGTTTTAACCAGAATACTGCCATCGGGCATTGTAATATCTACAAAATATCGAAAAGCAGGAAAATAACGATAGGAGGTTTTTTCTCCATCAGGATTTATTTCAGAAATCAAACGTTTAACAGCATCGTAGGTATAGCTATACGTTTTTCCGGAGATGGTGCCTGTGGTACCACCTGTACCGCTAACTTTGCTTTGAACTGTGCCATCTGCATTGTAAACAAACTTGTTGACTAAGCTATTTGGATAGACAATACGCTCAGGTTGTCCAAAACTATTGTATCCTACATATTGGGTTGTACGCGTTGTATTGTTTACAAGTTGTGCTTCGGTCGCTAAATTGCCGTAGCTATCATAAGTATAGTTAACTTTATCAATGGTGCCAGAACGTGGCCCATCAATTGAACTAAGCAGACCATTGCTTTGATAGGTAAAATCAGTAGTTTTACTGATGCTGCCTGTTTGAGTCGAGGTGAGAACTGTTTTGGTTACTTGCCCAAGTGCGTTAATGGTATTGGTCTGGGTAAGATTACCAATTTGTATTGTATTGGGTATATTATAAGCAGAAGAATAGTTAAGTGTTGCTTTCTTCTCTATTCTATGGAGGTACTAGCTGCCTGTGTTCTGGTGATTAAGCGGTTATTTACATCATAAGCCAAGTTGGTTAAATAGCCATTTTTATCGGTAAAACTGGTGAGTCTACGGATTTTTTTTGCAAAAACAATTTTCTTTAAGGGTAACCCATTTTGTTTTAAGCAGGAAAATGTGCTAGAAGAGTCGTAAAGAATATTTTCACCACTATGATTGATCACAAAAGTTTCTGTAAATGATTTGGCTTTTTCCGCAGGTCCATTAAGTGTGAGTGTACCGCCGGATACACTTTCTTTATAGATCAAGGATGCATAATCATAATCTAAATTTTTATAGGTTTTGATTTGATCCGAGGTGGTTTGCCAGTTTAGTATGGTCTCACCACCTTTTTTCAGGGTAGATAATAAGGGCAGAGTAACACCATAGACAGAATTACTGCTATTATTGAATAGTCCCTTATGAACATAATCAGTATATAAATAGTCCTCAGTACCATTTCCAGTACTTACAGCTTTAACCAGCTTTGCATAGGGCTTACTTGAACCTTGTAATGTGACATTCTGGATCTCATAAGTGTAGGTTGCAGTTTGTTTATTTAAATTATTCGCATTGGTTTCGACACTTGATATTGCGCCCTGTAATTGTTTTCCGAGGGTAGAGGTATCACTACCATTCATATTCAGTCGATTAATGGTTAATTTATTGCCTAAATTATCTGAAATACCAGTAACACGATATCCTGCAACCGCACCATTTTGACTAATCGGTGTATACGTCATACTGATGATTTTACCGCCGGGATATTTGACCTGAGTTGCCTGAAATTCCTGCATCAGACCACGTGAACCGGATAAGGATTTAAATGTAATCTCAGTACCATTAATATCGATTTTTACAGTGGTATTATCTACATCGGTAATTTTATATTCCGTATCTGTCGTAATAGGCGTTAAAGAATTATCGCTGTCTACAGGGGGTACCTCAGGAAATGCGATTAATGGAGTTTCTGACAAAAACCCTAAAAAAGACTATTATGAACAACAGCGTATTCAAGAGTTTATGAAAAGGTAGGAAATAATGGTAGATAATAAGCGCAAACGTAGACGAGTAAAGGTTGGTGATATATTTGGAATTGATTTAGGTGATTCTAAATATTGTTATTGCATCGTTTTAGATTCACCTTTAGTAGGATTTTATGATTTGCAAGTAAATGATTTAAAACAAGATGTAAAATTTATAACATCGCATAAGATTTTATTTAAAGTTTGGTTAATGAAATACGCATTTAAATCTGAGAAATGGCATTTTATTGGAAATATTGAATTAAGTGAAGAATTGAACAAAAGAGTCTATTTCTTTAAACAGGATCAGTTTGATTATTCTATTTCTATATATTATTCAGAAGGTAATGAAAGTATAGAAATTCCAGCAACTTATGATGATGTAAAAGGATTAGAGCGTGCAGCAGTATGGGATCCAGAACACGTAGAAGATCGTTTAAGAGATCATTTCAACGGTGTGCCTAATGTCTGGGTAGAGCAATTAAAACCTAAACCAATAGTTTCCTGAGTATATCTATTGTAAATCAATAAAGATAGTTTTCTGCTTTCATGGTAAGCCGTTTGATGATGAGAGTGGCTTGTCATATATGCAGGCACGTTACTATGATCCTGTGATAGGTCGGTTTCTGGGAGTGGATCCTGTAGATTATCAGGAGGATAATCTACATGGTTTTAACCGCTATGCCTATGCCAATAACAATCCCTATAAATATGTCGATCCGGATGGGAATATTCCTATATTGTATGTATTGGGTTTGGTTTTTAACCTTAGATTCTGTAGCTGATGGTGAGCCTCCTCAAGCGAAAGGAGCTAAAGTGGCAGATGTCGTTGCGATTGGATTTAAGCAGACAGCCTTAAGTCAAGGTGTGAAACAAGGTATGGAGGCAGAAGCTAAAAAACTGGCTAGAAAGACAGATACACTTACTCATGGGAGATTTGCTGATAAATCTATCCCAGCTAGAGGGGCGCAAAGAAACTTTACGAAAGAAGAGAGAGAAAAAATTAACACCATTGGAAGGGATAAGGGGTGCCATACATGTGGTACTAAAGAGCCTGGTACTAAAAGTGGTAATTTCATTCCAGATCATCAACCAGCTAATGGGTTAAATTTAAAAGGCAGTAGTCAAAATTTATATCCTCATTGTAAAAATTGCAGTGGAAAACAAGCTGGACAAGTTACACAAGAACAAAGAAGATTATTGGAGTTTAAAAAATGATGAAAGATATTTTGAAAGTTCAGAAAGAATGTTGTAAACATTATGAAGAAGAATTTTCTCCTATCACTTTAGAACAATTAGTTGTTGTCTCTGATGGAGTATTAGAAGGTGCGAAGCCAGTAAAAGGCGTGAGGTATAAATCACCAGAACATATGAGTGGTTGGTGGTTAACAGATGATAGTTTTAATGGAAATATTGATTCTCTTAAAAATATACATTTTTCACATATTATAGAAAAAAGACCAGATTTAGCTATTTATATGGCATTACCTTATGGTTATCGATTTTTATTGGGTTCAAATAAAGAGCACGTATGGTTTGATGAAATGGTATTAAATGATTAATTTGAGTCTGTAAATTATTTTGTGTAAGTCTGATTTTTTAATTGATCATCGAAATGAATCGTAAACTAATTCAATGCTATTTTTACCTATCTATCTTCTTAAGTGATTAAGTCAATTTAATTTTTTACCCTCTATTTACAGTTAATACCCTCTATTTCATGGCCTTACTTGAGATTGAAAATTCAACTTGATAAGGTGATTTAGGTAATTTAAAAAATAGAGTTTTTACAATGGCTAAAGCTATAGTCTATGTATGCTGTGAATGTGGTAAGGAGGAGAATAAGTGGATAGGACTATGTGTTCAATGCGGAGCCTATAATTCTTACAGCAAAACAGTAGTTGAAAGAAAGACTCAGCATCGGGCGACGGCAGGTTTAAGTCATTCTGGCTATGCAGGAAAACAACATCATATTACGAAATTAAATGCCGTTCAGCTTAGTCAGGAAATTCGGTGTTCAACAGGTATAGGAGAATTTGATCGTGTATTGGGTGGTGGTTTGGTCACTGGATCAGTAGTTTTAATTGGTGGCGATCCTGGCATTGGCAAATCAACATTGCTTTTACAAACAGCGACTCATATTGCAGAAAATCAATCGGTTTTATATATCACTGGCGAGGAGTCACTATCCCAAGTTGCCATGCGAGCCAAACGATTGGGGCTGCCATTGGACAGGCTAGATGTTATGGCAGAAACGAATGTAGAGCGTATTTGTGAAACGCTTATGGAATACAAATCTGCCGTTGTGATTCTAGATTCTATTCAAACACTTTATACAGAATCTGTTGACTCTGCTTCTGGAAGTGTAACTCAAATTAAGGAGTCTGCCTCCATTCTGACTAAATTAGCAAAGCATTCAGATATTTCTTTAATTGTAGTTTGTCATGTTACTAAAGAAGGTGCATTAGCTGGACCAAAAGTATTAGAGCATATGGTGGATTGTGTATTGTATTTTGAAGGTCAAAGTGATTCACAGTATCGAATGATAAGAGCAGTCAAAAATCGTTTTGGCGTATTCAATGAATTAAGTGTTTTTGATATGACAGATCAGGGGTTAAAAGAAGTCATAAAACCAGCAATGATTTTTCTGGATCGCTATGGTGAGGCAGTTGCTGGATCTGTTGTCATGGTTAGCAGAAATGGTGTACGCCCCTTTTTAGTTGAAGTGCAGGCTTTGGTGAGCAAAACACAAAATGTACCTAGACAGCTTATTTTAGGTCTAGAGCATAATCGCCTGTCGTTATTACTAACCATTATGAAAGAGCAAGCTAAAGTAGATATTCTTAAACATGACGTCTATGTCAATATTGTCGGAGGTTTGAGGATTACAGAAACAGCGTCAGATTTGGCAGTTCTATTGGCTTGTGTATCAAGCCTGAAAAATCAACCCTTGCCTCATGATATGGCTGTGTTTGGTGAAGTCGGCTTGTCTGGTGAGATTCATTCTGTACCCAATGCACAGGAACGTATAAAAGAAGCACAAAAAAACGGATTTAAAACTGTAGTTGTACCTAAAGTCAATCAACCAAAACAATCTATTGATTCTATCAATGTGATTGCAGTGGAATATTTGTATCAAGTTTTGCAGGCTGTTTTTGAAAATGATGCTTTGGTTGTAAATTAAGCGGTAGTAAAATCCTTTGGCTCAACGTGTGCTATGCTTTTGTGTCATCATGGATAATGCAATGAAATAAGCTGTTATGCCAAATTCACAAAGATAGATGCTTAGGTACTTTTATGAGTAATGAAATCGCAATTGAAACATATCAGTCATTGTTAGATGAGATAAGAAATACGATACAACAAACACGGTTACGAACAGTACTTTCTGTAAATGCTGAAATGATATTGCTTTATTGGCAAACAGGAAAAATGATAGCTGAACGCCAGCAACAGGAAGGTTGGTCGGCAAAGGTCATCCCACGACTAGCGGCAGATTTACGACATGAATTTACGAGCCTAAAAGGTTTTTCAGAACGAAATCTGAGTAGGATGTTAGCTTTTTATAAAGAATATCAAGAAGATGAAATTTTGCCACAGCCTGTGGCGAAATTGCCGTGGGGACATAATATTTTATTGATGGAAAAAATCAAAGATAAAGAAATTCGCCATTGGTATATGCAACAAACTGTTGAAAAAAATTGGTCAAGAGATTTATTGTTGAATGCCATCAAAATGGACATGTACAGTCAAACACAGACCCAATTAAAATCGAACAATTTTAAAACCACACTTCCTGCAACTCATGCAGACTATGCCAATGAGATATTCCAAGACCAATATAATCTTGGATTTTTAGGAATTACTGAACCCATTAAAGAGCTGGAACTAGAAAGACGTTTGATTGAAAAAATAAAATATTTCATACTAGAACTTGGTAAGGGATTTACCTTTATTGGTAATCAGTACCGACTGGAATATAACGGTAAAGAATATTTTGTAGATATGCTGTTTTTTCATCGTGGTTTGAGGAGTCTCGTTGCGATTGAATTAAAGATAGGAAGTTTTAAGGCGGAATACGTTGGTAAAATGAACCTATATCTATCATTGCTTGATAGGTTAGAAAAAGATGAAAATGAAAATCAGTCTATTGGCATAATTCTTTGTGCTGATAAAGATCATTTAGATGTGGAAATTGCGTTGCAGGATGTAGGTAAGCCTATTGGAGTGGCTGAGTATCAACTCTTATTACCTAAAGATAAGTTACAAACTTTAGTATCCAATGAACTAAAAAAATTTGAGTTGATTGATGATGAGCAAGGTGACAGTGATGCTTAATGGATAGTTAGGCTCACCGAATAAACCTAGCATATGGAGTTAACCTAAAAAGATGTCTTATACACAAGATAGTAAAGAGAAGTCGCGCGAGGAATTGTGGCACCACGCAATATCAGCAGTGACTGTAGATAGAAAGTCCTCTCGAGTACTCAATTCTGAATATTTAGAGACACTTTGGAACTATGCATGGGATGATGTGCTGTCTCATGTTCTTGATGTATCAAAAGAACGCCATCGTATTGCAGAATATTTTGACAATTGGGCAGAGTATTCTGAATCTTGCTATGGTCAGAAATCTCCCAAGGATCTCCGAGTAGCGTATTTTTCTGGACCCGAGCCCGAAAATGATCTCCGTATCCTCCTTTCTCTCGGAGTTCGAATTGAAAACGTTTGGGCTTTTGAGGCAGACAAAGATACTTATAGCAAGGCTTTGGAGAAAGCACGAGAAAATTTTCCTTATTTAAAGATATTTCCTGGTTCTTTAGGGGATTTCTTTAAAACAAATCATCTCACGTTTGACATCATTTATCTTGATTTCACAGGATCACTGGTTGCAAAGAACCTCAGAACACTGTCAGTTCTCCATGCTACTTTTGATGAGCAAGCACTTTCAGATTTAAGCGTATTGGTAGTAAACTCATGCGAGCCTGACGCTACACAAGATAATTGTGACTTTTTGTCGGCCTACTATTATTTTCAACCAATGGTTGAATGCTCTGTTTACGGAGAGTTACCACACCAAGAGGATAATAAGCTTGTTTCTTGGTTCAGCGAACCAGCATCGGCGCATGGATATGAGCCAAAACAATTATCACAAATGGTTTCCAAAAACATGCGTGGAGTTTACTCTGCATTCGCTACAAGTTACCCACTTTACTACTCAAATTTTATTAGTCCCACTCTAAGATTTTTAAGAAATTCCTCGCTGCGAAAGCAATTGTTTAGCTCCGATCAAGCAACCCACAAAGAAGCGTTTGACCGAATGGGCGATGTTTCATCCTTATTGTCTGAGTTTATACCTGATTCAGAGTCAAATGATGACAATATAATCAGTGGGGATCGCATTTTTAATCCAGACAGCTTCCCGTTCTGGAACTTCATAGACTCACTGCAATCGATGGGAGGAGCTTTAGGGCAGTACTGGTTTAATGAGTTTTCTAAGCCCAAAGATGGAGCGTCAGTTCTTGATGCTGCTAAATTTAGGGAGTCATTAGCAGAAACTCTCTCAGGCTATGATGGGTTACTGTCAGATAATATTAAAAAGGAAATTAGGCGAGTTAATTTGGCGATTCCAGATGCTCGTGGTGGCTTGTTCTGTGACATTCCCATGGCGCACTTATGGCTGGAGTTAAGTTTGAACCAACTAGGTGCACCTTACCACTCTAATATAAATAATCAGCGGAGATGGACTTATAAGGCTAAGGTAAGACAAATGCATTTGGATGCATTTACCTTTGATCGATGTCGAAGTATGTATGACTACTTGCCGATGGTGGATATGTATGGAGACGTCCTTCGGGATCTTCTTCCTCAATTAATTATTCGTTGCTGCATTGATGCCATTGGAAAACAGATTCGATGGCCACTTCCCAACCTTTATTATGGTTCAAATATAGCGTGCATTAATGAAGATATTAAAGGGGCGGACTTTGGCGAGTTGGAGGCTAGAGTTGAAATATAAACCTAACATATGCTGCTCTCGGACAAATTTTCAGCTGTGCTTCAAATTTGTCGCAGAGTGCAGCATTATCAGGTTATTCATAGTAATTTAGTTTAGAATGAACAAGGATTGAGCAAACGATTTGGTGGATTTTTTAAGAAGTAAAAATAGTAGTAAAAAACTGAACGTATGTTTTATTTATTATTTTTTTTCAGTGTATTACATTTTTAATGTGACTAAAACCGCTTCCGCCAAATAAAACAAGTATTTAGCCCCAATAATGTTGGGGCTTTCTTGTATTTGGAATATAGGGAACGTAAGCTAATAGTAAGCAGAAAAATAATAAGCAAGAGATTCTAATTTGTGTATTATCGAATTTAATATAAGCTCGGCTATATGTTTTCTTAGAAACAAAAATTATATTAGAGGTTTATGATTGTTAGGTTGAACTTTAAACAGCTTGCAAAATAACTGGTCAAAAAGTGTATATCAAGATTCCAGACATCAATGTCAGTTTCTAACAAAGTATTGATATACCATTACTTGTTGAACCTGAAAGGATTACGAATCAATACACTTTATAAATGGCTATTTTGTCGATCTTTTATTAACACAAAATTCGGTGTGTAATAAATAATAAAGATCAGGTGATTGATGTGATTGAGTTTGTTATATGGCAAAGTTTCGATATCCGCAAAAAAGAATGTCTTACCGCAATGAGAATATGACTCTCATCTATACAAATTAGGTAATTTAATTAAAAATTTTTTTGTCAAACTCAAGCAATACTGGACCATTGTTATTCGATACGAGAAATTGGCTTTAAACTTTCTTAGTACTATTTATCTGTCTGCTACTGTGATTTGGCTTAATGATAACATACCTAATTAAATATTCTTTTTATGATAGGACTGATAATATTTATATAAATTTAGACTGTTAAAACGCACTTAAAAAATCAAAAGATCTAATGGGCTGTGTATCTATATTAATTATATGAAAAATAATAAGTTTTGTTTAGTTGGATGGTTGGTTAAATACAAAATGAGAGCATCTTTACTATCTTTCGGTGCAATTAATGAAATGATTTAATATACCTAAAAAGTATAAAAACATACTCTTTTTAGAATTGGATAAGTGAACTATTTCGGATAAAGTTTAGAACTATGGAACATATACAAGCAGGAATCACAGAAATATTGCATTGTTATCATGAGCACGGTAAGACAACCCAATAATGATAGGTATCCAGCCGTAA
>NZ_OANT01000002.1 GCF_900096995.1 Acinetobacter puyangensis | reverse complement strand
TAGCTTTTGTCTCGTCCCTGTTCAATCGCCCATGCATAATCCAGTACACCTTTAAAGCAATGCCGACGGTCACTAATACGTTTTCGAAGAATTTGGAGGTCAGCATTAAATCGGTGGATATCAATATCTACCTCATAGGGATAACTGACATCGACACGTACCAGTAGTAATTTACAATGTCTATCCAATAACGCTTCAAAGTTGTCTTTAAGGACAATAAAATTACGTCGGCGTTGTCGTTTATGCTTTTTAATAAAAGCTTGATGTTCGTCCAATAGGCCATCACAGAAATTGAGAAAATTAGACCGTGAATGGAACAATGATCTATTTGAGCTTGTTCTACATGTAAGCCTTGATGAACTATGAATCGACATCAAGTCAAAGTAAGCTTGTAACATGGGTGAATATTCAAGGTCAGGATCATAAATATTAGTAGCAACTTCCCAATAATCTTCAAGTTCGTATTGAACTTCTTTCCAATGATATTTGTCAGAACAAATATCCAGCATCAAGTCTTCGATCTGAATGAGTATTTCATTGTGATTCATGTAAGTATCTCCTATGGTCCTAACCCATAGGAGAGATGACTCTGTAATTAACTACCCAAGGGTTTGATGAATCAGAAATGAAAATTCTTTAATACCAATCATGAGATTTTCTAATCTTAGATTTTTAGAAAGAAATAATTTATAGTTGTACACTCGTATGATTTATAGATTTTTTTTAGCGAACATGGTTTTGAATACATACTGAGTACATATGGATTTATAAGTTATGTAATTATAATTAAATTTATATCCCAGCGATTTTTTAAGTCATATGTACAATGAGAGGTTAAGGAGATAAAGCAGTAAAGCTCGATGGGAGAGGGATTTGAAGCTATCAGATGTTACTAATTATAAGCCCTATTCAAGTTCAAAATACAAACAAGAATTAAGGCTCTCTAAATTTATATGTACTGGCTCAAATCTGATCAGACAGTTACCCATTTTTTAATGTGCCTGTCAGGTTAAATTTGAGCTAAATTCTTCTCAGCCCAAATTCTCTTTCCATCAAGTAATGTTTCTAGCGGTGTTCGACCACAGCACATTTTGCCTTGATGAGTTCGTTCAGTATTATAGAATTTTAGCCATTCGTCCAGATCAGACTGCAAATCTTCTAGAGTACTATACAATTTTTTCCTAAAAGTAATTTGATAAAACTCCTGTAAGATCGTCTTGTGGAAACGCTCACAAATCCCATTCGTTTGAGGGGATGCTGCTCTGGTTTTCGTGTGATCAATATCATTAATCGCTAAATACAGCTCATAATCATGTTGTTCTACCTTCCCACAATATTCTGTGCCCCTGTCTGTCAGGATACGAAGCATGGGTAAGTTTTGAGTTTGATAGAATGGTAGAACCCGATCATTCAACAAATCAGCAGCTGTAATGGGCGTTTTGGTTGTATAGAGCTTGCAATGAACAACCTTGCTATAGGTATCAATAAACGTTTGTTGATAGATGCGTCCAACACCTTTGAGATTACCAACGTAAAACGTATCCTGTGCACCCAGATAACCTGGATGGGCTGTTTCAATTTCACCACAGGCTACGTCATCTTCATGCTTACGTTCAAGTGCTGCAATCTGATGATCATTCAATTCAATACCATCTCGTGCTACCTTGGCTTCCAACGCTTTTAGTCGTTTCTTAAAGTTCTCAAGCTCATGGCGCAACCAAATCGAACGGACACCACTTCCTGAAACGAATACTCCGTTCTTGCGTAGTTCATTACTGGTACGATGCTGACCATAAGCTGGATATTGGATTGCAAAATCAATAACGGCTTGTTCTGTGGCATCATCTACACGATTTTTTAAGTTAGGAACCCGCCTGGATTTATTGATGAGCGCATCAACATCTCCTGACTGGACTAACTCTTGATAACGATAGAAGGTGTCTCTTGAAACACCCATGACTTTACAGGCTTTAGAAACATTCTGAAGTTCTTCAGCCAAATTGAGCAAGCCTACTTTGTGTTTGATGATTTGGTTGTTAGTATGCAACATAAGAAAGTTACCTTTGTTTGATTAAGATTCGACACCTTTATCAAAACGGGTAACTTTCTCTTTTTCAAGAGCAGTGTCCGATCAGATTGAGACTATTCCAATTTATACCAGTATATCTGTTCTATGTAGGCACAACACTAACTTTGCTTAACTCTTCCAATCCTCCCATTCATTATAAACAACTTAACTTTTTTGTCCTCGCTTAAAACGGTTTTTAATGTCGTCAGAGTAATTCACATCAAATGTTTCCATATACACAAAGTAAGGCAAAATACGATCTTCAAAAAACGCTCTTTTTACCTTATCATCTGTTTCAATAATCAATTCTGCTGGTATGTCCCACGCCTTACTTTGCATAACAGGAATAGGATAAAGCTTTAGAATAGGTTTCCGATCCCCAAAAATTTCGGAATTCTCATTTAGTATCATTCGCATGTATTCAAGGAATTCAGCAGGAATGTCCCGAAGCTTTGCTTTTTGATCATCTTGTTCAGGTATATCTATGAGAGAGCTAGCATCCAGAATAATAATCATATCCTGTATAAGGTTTTGGGTAATAAAATTTTCTTTCCAAAAGTACAAGAAATCCAAATACCCCTTGAAGCCCTGTGGTCTAACTGCTTTTTTATTTACTATGCCAAAAAACTTCTGGAATTGCTCATAAGGCACTTTACTATTTTTAAGTTTTAATTGTATTTGAAAACGATATAGAACAATATTTTTTTGTTTATACCTTCTGAAATAGTCAATAGCCTCCTGCAGTTGTTGCGACCGTTTAATCCAGTCTTTAGTCATCGCAATAGAGCTTGGTTTGACGATTTCAGTATCAGGTTCAACAAATCCAGCTCTTGGACGATGATCCCTTGTATTAGGTTGAAACTTACCTCTCCGAGCAAAACCTACCAGTTCAATAAACAGATCACTTAACTCTTTTAATGACTCAGGATTTGCGTCCCTTTTTATGATTTTAAATCCACTAAATTTTTTGATTGAAGGATCTTGGTGCCAAAAGAAATCTGCAAGAAGTTGCACATTGCGGGTGAAGTAACCTCCGTTCAATTGTTTTATAAAGTCCATTTCGCTCCAAAGAAATAAAAACTCTCGACCTAAACGAGTCACTCTTTGTTCTAACTGTTTGGAACTTTCAAGCTTTATCTGTGGCATTTGCTCTTTAGAATATAAAAATGCAGGCGTACTTTGCTGTAATAAAGTCAGCATAAAAACTTCTATCCGCATTAAAGTCTGTAAGTTCCGGCTATCCCCCACAAGAAGCCGTTGTAGATACGAATTTGTTTTATGATGTTTAACTGGAAAATCATTATACTCAGCTTCAAGTTCCCGATATAAAATATCTACAACCTGTAAATATTCTTTCGCAAATTGGTCAGCCTTAATGCTCAATGCTAGACCATTATTATCTTGGGCAACTAAATCCTCTAGTAATAGATAGTGCTGTTCCTTATTTTTTTGCCTAGCCAACAACCGTTGTTTTCTTGGTTGGTCACTACGCTGAGGCTGATTGAATAACTTTTTAAACCGCTCATCCGCTACTAACTGTTCAATGATTGCCCCTGCAAGATCATCGATAGATTGGCTAACTTGCTCAGTTAAGATATTATTTAAACCACTACTTGCACTATCTTCTGCCACATCTAGTGCATCATTCTGCATTATTTTTTCCTGATCCATATATTATGCTCTTAAGGGTAATAAACAAAACTACAATAAGAATTCAAAGCCAGTAAACCATTAATTCCCATTAATTTTCTATACAATTCTCAGATATTTTTACATTAATTCCAAGTTCTTATTTCTTATTTATCAGGAAAATTAAGACTAAGTATTAGATGAATATAGGCCAAAATCTTATACGAGATACAAATGGTAGGGATTAACATAGATTCAGTGGTTAAAATATTTGATTACATATCTTGAACAAAACAGTTAGCTAGCTTAAAACTTTTGAGACCACTAAAATCCTATCAAAAGTTAAAAGTTATTTTTATTTTTCAAAAGTGATGAATAACCTACAAATCTAAACAACTGTCCAAAAGCTTCTAACTTCTTCCAACAGAAACCAAACTAATCAAAAATTTTATGTGGGCTATTATGTGGGTTAAAATTTTAGACATAAAAAAACCTGTTATATTTCAACAGGTTTTTTTGAATATTGGCAGAGGATCAAGGACTCGAACCTATTTTAATACTATTTAATTATACTCTATCATATTACATGCCTTATAAATCAATGCATTACAATAGCTATCTCAAATAGTGTATCATTGTATTTGATAGAAGTCTGTCAAAAATCCTGTCAAATCTATAGAGTATAAATATCAGTTTTCACTTATTTCTGCTCTCTAAGCGGATTCTCAGGTTCCTTGTTCGGTTTTTTCTCAGGTTTTGAATTCTGATAAGAGTCCTGATTTCCTTTGTCATCATTGGATTCTTTTTGCTCATTTAACTCTTGATCTGATTTGTTAGTCATGTTTATTTTCCTCGGGTATATGATTAACTAATAAATATGATATCTAGCGTTAGCAATCCATTATATTTATGTAGTGGTTTAATGAAGCATCAGATACAATTTTGAACGTCACAGATAGTCGCATTACTGATTATCAACCTCTTTTTTTAATTTGAATTTTTATTCCTCATTGTTTAATATTTGCCTTGAATTTGTAACGAAATCAAATTATGAGACCTTGGTATATAAAAAAAGATGGCAAATATTTAACAACGTCAATTGAAGTTATTGAAGAATATCAGGATTATTCTGATATTTCTGAAATGCACCTAACAATACGACGATTTGATAGCAATAAAGATATAGCAAAACAATTTGGGACTCAGAGTGATGCACAATATTATATTTGCAAGAATCGGTTGAGATATGTGGACGTGGTGAGAGAATAAAAAGTAACTTTACCTTATTGTTTTAAGGAGCATTTTTCTTTTCTTCAGGGTTTATATTGATATTAATACCAGTTGTACTTTGATTGTGAACTTTTTTCATATCATCAAATTCAGTAAATCCATTTTTATGGAAAACTGCATTGGAATTACATATGATACAAATTAAACTACCAATTATTAAAATACCGAGAAATAGCATTGCTTTTGTATACAGTGACCAATTAACAATATTACCTAGCGTGTTAGTAAACCATGTCCATACAGCTTTTATGGATATTTCTTTTTCATTTAAAGTAGTTTCATCTTTTTCTTCAAATCTATTTATTGAACTTATCCAAGTTGTAAGCATCCGTACAAGTGTTAATAAACATGCCATAAGGAAAGATACTACAAATACTAAAAAGGATAACCTTGAATTATCTTCAAGCAATTTCACTGTAGAACTTATTAAATTAATCCCACCAAATACCGTGATAATAATTGTCGCAAAAATACCTAAAATTGAAACGTAATTTGCGACCATGCCTTGAGTAAGTTTTTTAGCTTTACCAGCTTGTTTTTTTGCATATGTAGCATCTTTCTCAGCCTGTTTCGCAATTTTAGAAGCATCTTCCGATATTTTTTGAATATAATTTTTTTGAGTTGTTGCCAAATATATATGCTGTTTGAATTTATAAAAACATTTATGTGTTGGATGTTTGTTACTCGAATCATTAGGAAACTTTTTTATGCATAATTTTTCAACTTGTCCCATTAAAGATTCAAGATCATCAATATTTATATCACCATTGTATTGGTAAATAAACTCAGTAATATCATCATATGGAATATCAAAGTTTGGCAAGCATTTTCTAATTTTAACTACTTCCTCAAATGCCTCCAATAAACTTTGAATAGCTTCTTTACTGGCTGGGCTGGTAATTAGGCGCTTAAGAAATTCATCTAAAATATTTCCTTGTATTTCCACCTACCAGCCCCTATATTTTAAATCATTTATTACCAAAGTAATTAATTAGCTCTTCATCAGAATAAACTAAGCCCTTAATTCCACTTAAAATATCAGACTCAAATTTTTTCCAAGGGATTTCTTTATGAGTTTTTTCTACTAAATCGAAAGGAGCCATATCAATATATTGATTAATTGTAGCTTTAATTTCATCTGCCACTAAAGAATTTTCTATAATTCTTTTATTAAACGGAATAATTTCAAAACTAAACCCTCCATCAGCTCTATCAGTAAACTTATAATTGTCTACTGTAGCATCTATATGCGAAGTACCATAGGTTTTAAAACTATGATAAACACGATTCACAACAGGTCCAAATTTCCATTTTTCAATAGAATCATCAAATAACTTATAATTATGCTTAGTTAAACAATTTACATAAACATAATACAATATTTTTTGTAGCTTAATTGGCGTTAAATTTTTATACTTCATTTCATTATTTGCATAGTCAACAATGAAATTTGCAATGTCTAATGCTGAAAATCTAACATTATCGTTATTCATAATACACCTCACCTGTTTAATATTTACCATTATTTTAAAAATTTTTATTACAATTAATGGCACATCATTGTCGGTATTCTACAAGGTGAAAATAAAGAATTGATACAGAGGTTAGATGAAGAGTGCTAACCTCACGGATATGCATGTTCATAGTGTCCTCCTTAAGATAAAAACACCTTGGCAACTAGTTGGTCGTCAAGGTTTGTTATTAGTATAGTATATACAACGTTTGTTGTGAGCAATGATTATTTCGCACAATTTAATAAAAAACCGCACAAATTAGCGTAACGTTACACGTCTTATACTAACGTTAGCAACTTCGTCTAATGATTCCGTTAATACACCGCATATGAAGTTCATATAGACTATCAATCAGTACAGCTCATCATGACGTTTGTAATAAAGTAAAGCTTGTCTAACATTAGAAGCAATATAATTTTTGCTATATTTATCGTTTAAAGCATGATTAACTCACCACTTATAGTGAATGATGGTCCTCTTTCCGGTTGAAATTAATGCAGGTGTTATGATGTGCGCAAACTTTAAACCTATTGCCAAAATACAGGCATATCAGCTGGATATGTTTGAGCCGACTTTTGATTATAGAGATGACATCTACCCTGGCTATACTTCACCTATTATTTTTAAAAGTGAATCTGGCTGGGAATGGCGAGAGGCGCAGTTTGGATTAGTACCGAAATGGACAGACGATAAGAAATTTAGCCGCTTTACATATAATGCTCGGACCGAAACTGTAGCATCGAAACCAAGTTTTCGTGAATCTTGGGCAAGATCTCAATTCTGTTTAATCCCGGTTCAAAAAATCTATGAACCCAAATATATAAATGGAAAAGCACACAGCTATGGCATTGAACGCAAAGATGGTGAAATCTTCACAATAGCCGGCCTATATGAAATCACAAAAATTGAAGATGAAATAATTCGATCATTTACTATGCTCACTGTAAATGCAGAACATCATGACATGATGAAGCAGTTTCATAAACCGGAAGATGAAAAGAGATCCGTTGTAGTGGTACCAAAAGATTTACGAGATGACTGGCTTTCATCTAATAAGCAGAATGCCGGTGAATTTTTTAAATTATTTGATATTGAACAATATAAACAAGAACTAAAGCCTTAAATCTTAAAACTAAAACATGAAATTTAAACATTGCGCATAATATTGTTGTTTTATGCATTAAATTTAAATATCATGACTAAATTATTAATTGGAGTAATTATTTATGGCTTTTAGAGCAGATGAAGAAATTCATGATGGTAAAGAGTCGGCTAAAAGATATTTATTATCAAACTTAACCGACTTAAGTGATGTAGAGAAGGCTAAAAGTTCTGTTTTTTTAGAAAACTTATTTGAAGAGTTGGGGCCTATAATTGATTGGTATCCAGAATGGCACCCTTTAATTAACACCAATAAAAGAAAGCGGGAAGTTATTGTGCCCCATAGAGATTGTGGCTATGAAGGATTGGATCATAGTGTTTTCTTTGCACATGGATTTATAACATGTCCATATGATGATGGACAAAAAGTAATTGACTCAGTTGAAGAGTTAAAGAGTACTGGAGCATTTATCAAAGCAGAAAGAATAAATGTGAAACTATATAATTCTTCAGCAACCCCTATAAAAGTGACATGTCATTGGTATGGTGATATTCATCAAGATGGGACTATATCATTGCCTACAGTTATGCCATTACTATTAGACAAAGCTATTCAATATTCAAAATATAGTGATTTTTCAGAGTCATGGGAAACTATCACTCCCTATCTTTTAGGTAAGCCACATGGCAAAAGATCATCGTTGTTCGTAAACCAAGAAACTGGACAAGCGATTAAAAAAGTATGGGAATTATTGGTAAAATCAGGAATGTTTGGTCCGAATAGGTAAAATTAAATACTATTGAACCGCCTTAACAAGCGCACCATGCCTGATTTTACAATCATTATACTTTGCTACCGTATCTACAGCCCATAGCATTACAGACTTACCATCGGTACCGTTTATGGTTTGTAGATATGCACAAGGTTGAGTTAAATTACTCGGGATTGTCGGCTTTGATAAGACTGTTGAGTTGCTGCAAGCCGCCATCATCAAAACAATTGTTAAGGTACACAGGACGTTCAACGATTTTTTGAACTTCACGTGTAACTGTTTCAACTTTGATTTGTTGTTCTGCTTTTGCTGCTTCATAGTCTGCGCTCACTTGATTTGCCTGATTTTGTGCTTTTAATAAAGCCTCTTGCTGTGCCTGTTCAATTTTCTGAATTTTTGTAGTGCATTCTGCGGCAGCTTCATTCAGTTTTTTTGATAGATGATTAGTGTACGCAATCTGGATTACGTACAATACCGATAAAATAAGGATCACAACCCAGCGTTTATTCAGTAGAATCCAAGTCATTTCAATTTACCCCAATACACTTGTTATATCGATCTAGTTGCCTGGTCCACACACCATAGCAATTATTTGATCGCACAGAGCAATCACGCTTTGCAACATATTTCCATTTCAATAACGACTTACATGCTGCGACGTATTGCCCTGCTTTTAAATTTTTAAGCATTGAAGAATTTTTCCAACTCGCTAGACCAAATTGGTAAACAAAGTCGTTATACAAGTCATATTCCTGCTCAGATAATTTCACACCAGATAAACTTTGGTTAAAACCTTTCTGATTTTTATTCATATGATCTTTCAAGAAATATGCAGCTTCTTGCTTAGTAATGGCTTTATCGGTCATTTTGACTTTTTGGCCATTGGGATAAACAGTAGTACCATGACCAATTGTTGGCACATCGCCTTTGGTTGGAATCACCGGCTTAGAGGTGAATCCTTCGTATCCAGCAGTAAAAGCTACTCCACCTAAACTTACAGCCGACACCAAGGTTACAATATATTTAGTTTTATTTTGCATCACACTCCCCCTTTAATTCTTTTACTTTTAATTGATGAATTTCATCCGCACGTTTGTTCTCGAGTTTTTTGTAATGCCAATTGATTAAGAAACTCAAAACACTGACAAGCAAACCACCAATACCCACAGACACACCAATAATGGTGATCGGATCTAAACTGGTAACCCACCCAAGAAAAGTAACTGAACCACCCACTACTGCTGTTTTTGAAGAGGCGCTTGTTACAGCTGCACTTGCCTCTATTGCGGTTTGGGCATGATCTGCTGACATGCTTTATCCCCTTTCATCTCATAAATTAAGTCGTTCTTCGATAGACATAATTATGAGTTGATGAAATAAAGGGGTTTATCGCATGTTCCAGATTTACATTAATTCAAGATGAACTATTGATATTGTTAAGTGCCTTAATTATTTCATTGGCAATTTTATAAAGTGTTTGTTGTTTTTCAGCTTCGTACTTGCGTTCCTGTTTCACAATCTTATAAGCATCTGAATCATAAAAAATCGATGCAAAACTGATTGGGGAATCAAGTGCATGATTTAATTGCATGCCAGAATCTTTACTGAGTTTGAATGCTGTTTCCATAACGCAACTCGTCCACGTCTTTGACGAATCCGATAAAAGCGGCAGAGGGGCAAAATCGAAGCGGCGCATCATCTGTACCTCTTACGACAAAGCCTTGATCATTGACAGCTAAATCCACAACGGTACATAGTAAATCATTTAGATCAGCATATACCTGATAATGCTGTTCAAACTCACTTTGTGGAAGTGACTTTAGATATTCCAAACGTTCCAGAAAATGTATTTCAAAGTCGTTTTCTTCTGGATCCGGAAAAGCATCTAATTTTTCATGCTTATCGTATTTAAGTTGTATGGCCATAGCACAGGCAATCCATTCCGCAACACTTTTGCATTTTGATTCTAAATATTCAGCTTCAAATCCTGACATTTGACGTACTACAGCCCCTTTAACTGATATTTCTGGTAACCAGTCGGTATTCAATTTAGGTAAATATTGCTGCATGTCAATATTAATGGATAACAGTGTATTGGTCTGTTTTTCTAAATATTTGAGCAATATTGCATAGCGTTCTTGTACAAACATTTTTAAGGGATCCTGATCACTGACCAAGACATTACGTAAAAATTCAGTTATACGTTTTTCATTTAAGTCTTTTTGAATGACTGATACTTTCAATGCCTCATTGAATGTTAGTTCTTTCAATTGATAAAGATTTGGTCCGATTTTTACATCATCAAAGGTGATCATAATTGTTCCTTATTTATATAAATCTACGATATCTTGTTTATCCCATGCGGTCAGAGTAATGACATTCACCTGAACGGTTACTGCCAATCGATTACCATTGCTGTCTATAGGTGCATTTAAAGGGGCATGGACACTCTCTATAATGAGAGGCTTATACGTTTTGCCATGTAAAGTTAGAGAAACAAATGGAGGGATTTCACTGGGATATAATCCTGATAATCCATCTTTAGAAACACTTGTAATTAATGAGTCGTCATATAGAAATTTTGGCAAGGCCCATTGCTGGAGTATTGAAATTGGCTTTTCGACTTCTTCACGGGCATCTTTAATAGCTATAAATGAAAGACTTAAACTCAATCTTACAGATGCTGTTGATAAAAAAACTTGTTGGGTATTAACTTTAGTAAGATTAGTTTTACCGACTAATCCATTTAAACCATTTCTTAATGTAGATGTGAGTGGATCAATAGCATCAGTAATTTTTTTAGCATAATCACCTGCAAGATTGCTAACGACCTTCCCTCCCGCCTCTAACATTTCACCGGATTGAATTCCAGCCATCAAAGTTGGCAATTTATTTTCCGGATTGGAGTTTTCAAAAGGGGTTTGCCACTGACTTTCAATACTCATATCACCATCTGTAAACATACCTTTGACTGTGGTTTTGTCTTCCGAAGCCTTTCCTTCTTTATCGCATAGGGCGAAAGTCGCAATTAACTTATCTGAAAGCGCTTCAATTAGAAGACTGTTAGTACTTGTTGGCAGTTCTGCATATTTACTGTTTGCAGCAGTAGCATTTGTAATGAAATCGTCACTCATAAAAATACCCTATTTGTTTAGGGTATTTTTTCAGGTGGATTGATGCTGAAATATGCAGGGTTCCAGAAGTAAAAATGCCACCCAAAGGTGGCCAAGTTATAATTTAAAAAATTAACCTTGTATCAAATAAGGAAACTGAGGCTGTAAATCTATTTCAGGTTGAGTAATCTCACCTTCATAAACAGGCTTTTCCTCCTGCCAAGACCGCATATCACGAGCCGAACAACTTACATGCTCTTTTTTACTTTTATGCTCAAGGCTAACTTGATTGTATCTCACCCATTTTGATTGGACAACTTGAGTTAATTGTTCTGCCATCCAGGTAAACGCATTAATAAAATCTATGTTGGTTTTCATAGCCTTTTCACCAGTGAAGTCCATGACAAGCAACATAAATCCATCCTTAGAAATTCGATAAAGGGTGTACTTCTTGTTGTGTCTCCTATCTTTTTGTTTTCAAAGGTTAATCCAAAATTGGATTTAACAAATTCTTAGCCACAATGATTAATAATTTTTAATATCTCGCATTACATAGCTGTGTGTTTTATCAAAAGCATCTGCCACTGCATAGCTGGTGGTAGTTGGTTCACCATTTTAGTTTGATACCAAGCCTCGCATGGTTAAGCTGGTCATCATGTTCATAAGTAGATATCTAACCGTCTATAGATGACAGGCAAGAAAATGGATGGTATCTATACATTTTCTTTTCGATGTACGGTCTAGCCTGTACATCAATCATAGAAAAGCGTAAATAATGGTTTTGTAGTGGGTTCCAAAGAAAAGCCCTGTTTATGCAGGGCTATAAATCAATTCATTTGAGCTTCTGAAAGACTACTCAATAAATTAAAAAATTGAGGTCTAGAATCTTGAGTTAATTTATGACGAGGGAATTCACCCAATAATTTCACAGCTTCTTCGGGATCTAGTTGAGAGGTAAAAGGAACAGGCAATTGTATGAAGCATGTTTTGTTTGTTGCAACAGCTGTATCTAAAACATTTTTGACTTCGTTGTAGCGCGGCTTTCTTTGCGCAGTCAAGAAAAGTCCATCAAATAAAATATAAGTCTCTTTTAAAGCAGGCATTTTAAGTTTAACAATTGCTCCCAAAAGGGGCAGATTCGTATCAGGACCATCGTCACGACTAAAACCATGAGTTGGTGTTCTATGCGTTGCAAAAAGAGTAACTTCTTCACAAAAAGAATGATTTAAATATTCAATTAAATTACTGCAATTATCTGTCGTATTTCCAACTTTATATCTAAATGCAGAATATTTTTTTTCATTGTTGTAAATTGCTGCAAGATTATGAGCATGAGGAAGGTATTGCTTACATGCTTTTGTTATGTAATCTGATCGAGAAGAAAACAAATTTGTATTGTGTACTTTATGTTTTAAGAAATCATCAATTTTTCTTATTAAAAAAATCGGCATCGTTACATTGATTTTTTCCGTTTTTTCGCTATATATCGATGTATCGATTGTGATTACATGGAAGAAAACATCTTTATCACGATTTTTAAACATGATTGTTGACATTTCCGCAGGCTCTGGAATTTCAGTTCCTTGATCGCTTAAAAAATCAAAATATTCAAGAGTTTTTTCATGAATCTTTTTTATAGCTTCTTCATAACTTGAACCAGTCGCATTAATTGTTGATTGTTCAAAAAGAGTTGCGTCATAAATATCTTTTTTAAACAATGATTTATATTCAAAAACCTTTACGATAACTGTGTAATTTTTCACAAATACCTCCTTAAATCTTAAAAATTAAAAATTTGGATTACTAATAATATAGTATCTATTAATATTTTATTGTCAATAACCATAAAAGTATTATTTTAAACAAATAAATTTAAGATATCGTTATCACTAGCAATACAAATATAACTCTTATATTTAATTATTTTAGATTTATAGGGTTGTATGAATATCGAGTAATTTTTTACCTATCTTAAGATTAAGATATAATATTGTGATTTCTATAACAGTTGATGCAAAGCATTGTTTTAACTTAACATATTGAGCTACCATGCTAATCCCATACCTTTGACAATCGGACGTATGGCAGTATAAGGTTGGTTATTGTGCTCTACTATTAATAACTCGTAAGCATGAAACGGCATTGTGATCTGTGTTAAAATATTTATATCAGTTTTACTGATAGAAGGTTGAGAGAAGACCTGTTACCATCTAAAGTTCTCGGGGAGTTTTATTTTGACAAGATTATCATGTCATTAAAATTGGTATTCCATAGTGTTATTACCATGTCAAATTAATTTAAGGTCATTTTCAATGAATGATATAAAGACTGGTAGAGCCGTTTCTCAAGATGACTGGAAACGCACACAAGTTCGCATGCCACAAGAACAATATGAGGCAATAATGACTTATGCTGAAACCCATAACTTATCTTTAAATACCGCAATGCTTGAGCTTATGGAGATAGGTCTAAAATCAAAAGAGGAAGGTAAATCAGGCCGATCAATTTATTTTATGGATGTGAATTGTGTTGAAGAATACCCTAAGCAGCCACAACACGAACGCACTTCACGTGCTGAGCAAATGATTTCAAGACTATTTTATGAGCATCCAGAGTACCAACTCATTAATATTGAAACTTTGAATAATGGTGAAAAAATTCGATATTGGTATTCTATTCCTAGAAGTGAAAGCTTTAGGGACTAACAATAAAGTCTTTTCTACATTTAGAATTTGCGTTACGATACTAATTTCATTTATATGCAATCTTACTAAGTCAAGCTTAGTAGAACTGAACCAAATTTAAGGTTATATAAACTATATGAGTACTAAGATAAAAAAATTAACAATTGATAATTTGTTTGGTTACACAAATATTGATTGGGAATTAAAAGATGTTAACGTCTTAGTTGGAAAAAATGGGTTAGGAAAGTCTACAATACTTCGTTTAATTAGTACTGCTCTCACCCAAGAGCCCATAGATGATGAGTTAAAGCTATGTGATAAGGTCAATGTTGAATTTGATAATGGAGATTCAACATTTGCAACTTCAAAGTTTAATCTTCCAGATGATATTTTTAAAAAGGCTTTAAAAGAATTTATTGATTCAAATGAACTTGAAAAACAATTATTAAATAAACTCGAAAAATCTCAACGTAAAAATTTTGCGCTATTAAAAGATAAAATTAGATTAGAGCTAACTCAAAATTTAGCAAAACAGGATTTAAATTTAGATAAAATAGAATCCTATCAGTTTAAAAAAAATAAAAATAAATACAATACAGAATTTATTTCAACTGTAAATATGAGTGCAAATTCAATTAATAGTATTCGAACAAGTGATGGTCGTATTTCAAATTTCCTTGATTTCGAAATTAAAAATGAATTAGAACGCTTATTAAGCAAAAATGCATCTTTGCAAGAGGATTTAATAGACTCTTTAAATTTCTTCTTTAAAGAGTCTCAGAAGACAGTTGAAATATTGGATAATAACCTAATTATTAATCTTAAAAACTCTGAGTCTATAAAATATAAAAACCTATCTTCTGGTGAACGACAAATTATTTATATTTTCTTAAAGGTAATTAATGCTAATACTAATAATTCAATTATTTTAATGGATGAACCTGAAATATCATTACATTTATCATGGCAAGAATCTCTACTATCTCAAATAAGAAAAGTTAATAAGAATAGTCAGATTATTATCGTGACTCATAGCCCTGCTATAGTTATGAATGGATGGATGGACAGCTTCATTGATATTAAAGATATTATAAGTGAGTCTTAATAATGTCCGATTTTATAAAGTATCTAACAAATCCAAACTATATTGGTGCTTATAATGCAAGCAAGGAAGGTAATAAAGATGCTGCTGAGAAGGGAATAGTCTATATAGAAGATGATTCAGATCAAGTGTTTTGGGAAAAGTTTATAAACTCTTACTTTCCAAATAAATACAATGTCCAAGCATCAATCGCAGATCGCCCAGGAGAAAGAGGTAAACGAGCATTAGAAAAACTGTATACAGATGCAAATATCAAAGCTTTATGTGCTGTAGATGCAGACTATGATCTTATTTGTCCTGACTCTAATATCCCATACTCTCAAGATGTAATTAATAATAAATTTGTCATTCATACTTTTGGCTTTAGTCGAGAAAGTGCATTATTAGATAAACATCATTTAAATAATTTCTTCAAATCTATAAAATATACTATTGAACACAATATTGACATAGATTCATTTATTAAAAAACTGTCTATTCTAACTTTCAAGGGATTAGTTCATTTCTCCCATGAATTAAATTCAGGGAATAAACTTGGACTTATTGCAGATGAATTTCATAACTGTTTTAATATTCTGGACAAACAAATTGTTAAAGATGATCTAACATTAGATGAAAGCTTAATGCAAATAATTGATAGTAATTTAAATAATTATTTTTCACAATTAGTATTTTCTGAAAATGATTTAAATGAATCAAAAAAATATCTATTCGATCTAGATATTAATGAAAGTAACTCTTATCGTTTTATATCTGGTCATACAATGTATAATTTAGTTAAAAAAATACACAATCAGTTACTAGATACTCTTTTTAGCATGGAGTTGATTAAAATTAAATCTGAATATGAAGGACAAGCAATTAATGACAGGATTAAACAATTTAAGAATACTTTCAAAATGCAATCTGCGATTGAAACATTTTGTCAATGTTACCCAATTCAAACCGATGATGAAATCCATTCTAGAATTAGTAAGCTAGTTTCTGAAATTGCGTCATAAAAAGCACCCCCCTAGGTGCTTTCTTCCACCACCCTTAAAACTCTTGTTTTTTTGGGAATCTCCATATTAACCAAATTTTCAAGAAAACTTACATTCACATCCAAAGCTTGAGCTATATCCTCTGCAAAGATTTTCTTTTTTGCCAACATAGTAAAACAAGCTTGAAGTAATTCAGGCTTTTCCTCTGGAATTAAGTGATCTTCTTTTTCAGTGATGCCCTCGCCTGTTTTTTTCAAGTAAATCACACCACTTGTATATTGCTCTTGAGTTAACAATCCCAATTGCTTTGCACGATATAAAATAGCAGCCTTACTTACCTTCCATGTCTGCTTAAACTCACCTAACTTTGTCCAGTTGTAACGACCATTTCTGTACCAAGTAGGAAAGTGCGTACGCATCATTACTTGTGGAATTAACAAAGCAGAAGCAAAGTGATTTGCTTGTGATTCAGTTAATCTATCACCAGTAACAATACCATCATGAAGAACAAGATGACCAAGCTCGTGAGCTAAATCAAAACGCTGGCGACATACACTTTCTTTTGCTTCATTACGCACAAAAACTGGACGCTTTGTGGCTAAAGATAAAGCATCTACTTCTTTAGATATAGATGAAAATGTAGTCACAATAACGCCATGTGTTTCACATAAACGAACCATATTACTAATGGGTCCTAAACCTAAGCCCCATTTTTCACGACATTGTTCAGCAATAAATTCAATTACAGGGTTCTGAGCAATCGGCTCATCTTCTGAACTGTGAATATCATATTTTGGCAATTTTAGCTTTGAATCCAGATATTCGATCAATCGCTTTATATATTCACCTCTGGCTATAACAATCTGTTTAAAAGAAACTTTGGCAGTACGATTACCTCTAAAATGAATCTGGTCTTCCTGTAAAACAGGTTTTAGTTGCATAAAAAAAGACTGTGGCACATTAAAGTAATGCGCCACCTTGTCAATAAATTGATCATTGGGTAAGGTTTGCCCAGTTTCAACTTTATGAAGATATTGACGTGTATAGTCCAGCTTGCCGCCTAACTCTTCTAAAGATAATTCATTGAATTGTCTAAGAAGCTTTAGCTCCAAGCCATTAAACTCTGTTGCCATGGCTAGTCATCTTACAATTAGTTGTTTACAGCTTCGGAATCATCATCCTTATCACTATCGTGATCTGGATCTTCAACTAACGGTGAACCAAGTTCCACCGAATTTGGAGTTTCTGGTTCGACTAAATGAATATAATTCAAATCAGTAATGCTACTTGAATCCCAATATGCAACCACTTCATTTGCCAAGTTATAACCTGCAAAAACAACTATTGGTTCATCATCTAATGTTTTGGGCTCATTTAAGATAAATCGCCAAAATTGAGGTTGTTGATCATCAAGTGGAAATAAACTCATACTTTGCAATTGCTGCATGAGATATTTCTTTTTCTTTGGATTATCAAAATCATCTTTGAGAAATCTGATATTTGCATTACCGATTTGAAAAATGAATTTTAATGAACCATCAACCAGATGGACATCAACCGGGCATTGTCTTTTCATTATTAAGTTTAGAAAACGATTACGGGTCCGATCAAAAATACTGGTGCCTCGCCCATAATTTGAATCATCTTCAGTACTTAATACATCAAGAATATCCGTGTAAATATTCAACATATGTTGGGCAAAAAAACTAACCACTTCATCAGTCAGTTGAGGTTCAAAATAAGAAGGATGATGTCTTTCCATAAAAAGTATCCGCAATAAAAAAGTGAAATGTTGGGTTAAGATGAATTTATTGCTATTTTTATGATTTGTCAACCAACTTTTATTGCAAAAATTCAAGTTTGTCAACTAGAAGCTTCTTAAGTGAGCATGTATGAACCTTGGTCTTTCTTTATTCTAATCGATTTAAAATTGCTTGGAGAATATTTACAGCTTGATCTTGGGTAATTTCAGATTCTGAAAGGCCATCAAACATTCCTAACGCTTTATCATCATAATTACCCTGATAGACCTGCATAGCATAATTTACAGCATCAATTACACTTACTGGCTCTGGCTCACCAAAAAGACCAAAATTCTGTTTATCCAGACCAGTTTTTTCTACATATTCCGCCATAGCTTCAAAGAATGTAGATAATTTTTTAGCACTACGGTTATTCTCAGCTATAAATACTGCCAGTTCGGCCACTCCCTCAGGCAAATCACCGAACAATCCCTGCTGTTTAACAAATTCTGTGATTTCCTGGTGATTTCGCCGTGCAGCCATAATGGCATTGGTTGCATCAATAATGGCATTCATCACTTTTTCATCAAGTGATTGTTCCATACCATCAATTATCTGACTTGAAATATCCTCAATTTGAGCACGACTTACTGCCTGTGCCTCAATAAACTTAGGTGCAGATACCGCTAGTGCATTAATCATATTCTGCATTTCCGGCTTACTGTGATCTGCCATCATCTCCAGTAACCGGTCATCGTTATAAGCTTTTGCAAAAATTGCCTGTTTAACGCGGGTTACAAAAGACTGTGTAAAATTGCCATTACTATCACGATATTGTGCGCTTTCGGTATCGCCCAATTTATCCATAAAACCAGCAAGAAATTTTCGGTTACTGACAGCCATTAAGTCGCCATCATCACTTGGCATAAACAGCATTAGCAACTGCTCATCAATACGTTTTGCATCAGATTTCGCACGTTCTGTTGCGGTGTAACTTAATTTGTCATCCTGATTGGCTTCTATTGCGAATTGTATCCGGTCAACTTGGGTAACGCGGATACGCACTAAAATTGGCTTTTCAATGGCTTGGACCTGTTCTTGACTAAAGCCAAAATATTCTGCTTCCTCTTCTAGCCATTCCCGATAGTCATCAGCCATACCACGTTCATAGGCAAGTTTAATTGCCATGGTTCGACCATTCCCAGATTCCACAATCAAATCATCACCTACAATCGGCGCACCGGTATCTGCCCGACCAGTACGTCCCAGACTTTCAGGATCCAGATCATTTGCAGTTTTTTGCACCCATGCTTGTGAGCTATCTCGGCCACGATCCCGTGGTTGCAATTCTTGAGGATAATTTGGATTTTCAGCACCTGAGGCTGTATGTGAGGCAATGACATTATCAATATCAAGTAAAGCAAAAACAGTATTTATTTTAGTACCTTTGGCAGTTTTGACCTTATTGTTGCGGCCTTTGAAAACGCCATTCTGGGCAATATTGATTAATTCATGCTGTAATTGACTATGAATATACTGCAATGTAGCAATAGGATTTTGCTGAATTTGCTCTTCTGAAAATTTTTTAGACATAATAAAGCCACAATATCAAGAAACTATCGCTATTGTGGCTTAGTCAAATTGGCTGAATTAACAAAGGTTCCAATTTCTATAATTTAGCAACTTCTCCTTGTTCTATCATTTGTTCCAGATTAATACTGTCAAACCCATGTTGAATCTGATATTGCTGGTATAAAGCCAATGTAGCTGGAATTAATTGCTGATGTCCTGGTTCTACTTTTGCTTCATTAATTGCCTCTTGAACTGTATCAACCGACAAGGTTTTTTGTCCAGTAATGATTGCATTAAATACTGGGTTTGGTTCTGGTTCAGATGCGGGCTGGTCCTCTAAATTTTCCTCGTCTTCAAACTCATCCTCAATATCATCTTCGCCTTCAATGAAAAGGTTTAGGACGTATTTCTGTTTTGACGCTGCATCAAACTCGTTGACTAAATTTTCGTCTTGTGATTTAATTTTATCAAAGGCAGATGTTTCCCCTGAATAGTTATCAGGGCTAGAGCATCTGCTTTTTTCATATAATATCGAATCAAATACTTCCTCTACCGATTTGGGCACAATAATGTCATAGTGCAGCAAACCACCATCATCTTTTTCTATGACAACCCTAATATCAATATTTTTATCATCAATCTTCACGGTATTGGTTAGGTGATAGTATCCTTTAACTCTAGGTTTCTTATCTAATTTCTGATTATCTTGCCATCCGTTCGCAGGTAGTTTTGCTGTCTTGATGATGTCTGAAATTGCTGCAACTAATTGCAATTTACGAGGATCGCCACTGAAAGCCATAAACTCTTTAATACCACGTTTACGGATTTCGATTTTAGCACTTTTACCCTCTGTAGAATCCAAAGCAGGACATTCTACCCATTGGCCAAGCAATTTCTCAAACTCTGCCTTGGCAGTTGCACGTAATTCCTTTTTACCCTCTGGCGTATCTGGAAATTCACCTAACTCTTTACCAGTGAGGACTACTGCTTCAGGTTCAGGTTCAGGTTCAGGTTCAGGTTCAGGTTCAGGTTCAGGTTCAGGTTCAGGTTCAGGTTCAGGTTCAGGTTCAGGTTCAAACATATCACCAGTTAAATCAGCAATACGATCCTCCTCATTACTTAAACTCAATTGACCATCATTTGGTCTAAGCACGACTATACGATTATTTGATGTTTTAATTTCAAACACCAGAGTTTGATCATCAAGATCATATTTCACACTTGCAAAAACACCTTGAACATTTTTACCCAAGCTATGCCCAGTTGTAAGTCCCATCGTCACATCTTTACTTAGCCAACGATTGTATTTTTTAAAATCTGCATGTAAATCAGCTGGAATTTTAGAAAGATCAGTAGTTTCATTACTGGCAAAAGGATCCTGAACCGCAGACATAGTTGTATCAGCTGCTGTGTTCTGCGCTACAACTTGATCAAGCTGAGACTTTAAACTTTCGATTTCGGCATCCAAATCAGCTTTAGTTCTTTCTTTTTCACCTATACGAGCTTGAGCATCTGCCAATAATTGTTGATTCTGGGCTTTTTTAGCTTGAGTCCGCTGGAACCGAGCACTATTTTTATTAACCAACCGCATGATTCGGCCAGCAAGAATCGGTAATGCAATTCCTTCGCCTTGATTGGGTTGAATTGCTCCAGTTATATCTCGGTTATTGAGCATGATTTTCCATGAAATCAATGTATCCTTGGGAGCAAGTTTTGTGGGTGTACTATCCGGATTATGATATACAACCGTCAAACTTTGACCATCTGCCATGTTGTAACTAACCGCCACATTCACGACATTTTTGCGCTTAAAGGGTTTGGAAATCTCAACATTGGCAATAGACACACCACCTGTAGATGCTGTATTCATGGCTTTGTGCAGCAGACTAGTGAATTTATCTAAATGTTGGTAATCTACGATCAGGGCATCAAATTCCTGATACTCACCATCTAAATGTTCCAATAATGAAGGTAGGCCATCGAAGTCTGTCAGTAACCCATTATCATCATCGTGCACGGTCATATCGAACATTAAGTTCGCAAGACTTCCTGAGTGAGAACGAAGCTGTAGTCCATCCCATTGTGGTATTGTCCCGGTAAGAACATCCTGTAATCTTTCTAATTGCCAGCTCATCAATGGCCGATTCCCTTGATGATATCCTGGATGATCCAAATGCCGTTTTAATCCATTTTCATTACTAACCACAATATCCGTGGCTATGCCATCAAACATACGCCCGAAATAGAGTTGCGCTATGTTCTGCGCTTCTTCTACATCAACAACTCCAAGCACAGCACAGGAATCAAAATATGCTTTGTCTTTATTGAAATTCACGATATGCCAAAGATCATTTTCTGTAGCATCTTCAGTGACTATTGCAGACAAATGACGGTAGTCCCCTGCAATATATCCAATTGAACAGGATCCACTATTTACCAGTGAGTCAAATCTAGCCACATTAAAGCTGGTATGTGGTGAATATTTTTGAACGAAATGTTTTGTATTTTTCACAGCTAAATAGCCTCAAAGTATTACTTGAAACTATTGTTACAGTGATTTAAATATGAATATGAGTTTGGTTCCAAGTGTTATTATGGCATGTAACCGCTATCAGATCTGGTTAAACGATATATAAAACGAATGACCAGTACAACAACGCTAACCTGTAAAATAAGCGCTGGTATCGTGATAACGCTTGCAAAAACCAACATGAGAAGTAGAACCAGAACACAATATGCTACTGGTAGCGATTTTGATTTACTCTTCTCGGCAATGTGTTGCTTCTTCCATAAATCATCAGTCTTTCTCTCAATGATTCTAAATAAAGAAACTAACTTAACACACAGAATATGAAAAGTATAAAACTCAAAAAAGCATGTACTCAACAACATATTCTTCCAACGGTTTTCAATATCAGGTGCTTTATAAATAGCTTTATAATCAATTGAAGTTATGATTGTAATTAGCCATAACCAAATATAATTAAAATTAACAAAACACATTGATAATAGAATAAACCGCATCCATAGATCAAAAACAGAAGACACAGTTCGAAGATAAGGTAAGTATAAGAACTTCTCTATTTTATTTTCAAACAGAATCCGTAATATACCTTCCTCCCATTTACGTCGTTGAGACCATAGTCCCATTAATGTAAACATCCCTCCTGCAGCTGCCCTTGTATCACTAGACACGGCACAGCGATAACCACGCTTCCATAAACGCACAGTTAACTCCATATCTTCAACAACAGAGTCATGTGACCATACACCATAAGAGAGTTTAATCTCTTTTAAGATCTCATTTCTGAATAAAGAAAATTGACCTCCTAAAGTATGGGTATGACATCCTCGACGAAGTAACTCAAGTGTTGTAGATGCAAACTCTAACATTTGCATTCTCTCAAGTAGATTGCTGTGTTGGACAGTATATCGTGGCATGATTCCGGCAACATTAGGATCTGATTTTAATTGGGCTAGTAATTTCTCAATAAAATCTTCTTCCTCTAAAATCGTATCTGCATCTAACGTTGCAACATATTCATAATCGTTAACCATATTCCAACCATAGTTTAAGGCTCCTGCTTTTTTATGTTTGTTGTCAATAGTTTCAACAACTGTAACATTAAAAGCCTTTGCTATCTCAACTGTTCGGTCAGAACAATTATCAGCAACCACCACAACTAAACCCGGCTTTACTGTTTGTTTTGATATTGATTGCAATGTTTTTGGTAAATCATTTTCTTCATTATGTGCCGGGATAATGAGAGCCAGTTCATGAAGAATATGATCATTTTCAAGATCAGTATTTAAATTAGTAGTCATGATTATTCCCACTAATTCAATTCAACATTAACTGTGACTTCTTTAGATTTATTGCTGACAATATCACGAATGTAAATATCAACAATATCACCCTCAATTAATATTGGGGTATCTTCGCCTTCCTCTACCTCAGTTTGAGTTAGATCAATGATAAAACTGCCGTCTTCAGATACTAGTGCACTACCTATTATTGCCCCTTCTCTTTCTATGTAGGCTGTATCACCATAAGTTGCCGTACCTTCAATGATTGTAGCGGTCAGTGTTGTGAATACAGGCGAATCAGGTAATACATTTTCAGGGGTCTCAATGGAAGATGGCCATCCACTAAAGACCGAAGTATCCAACGAAACATAGCCTGACAATGAAATACTCGCTGTCTCAAGGAAACTCATACCAGCGAAAGCACCTGAACCAATTCTCTCTACACTAGAAGGTATATCTAAATTCCGAATTCTTATGGCAGCAGCAAATGCGCTACTACCGATATTTAATAGATTATTACCCAAGAATTTAACTTTCTTGATTTCACCATGCCCAGCAAATGCAGCAGGCATAATAGTAACAATTGTGCTATTGATGATGAGGTTATCTATCAAAATAGAGTTACCAGCCAGATAGCCTGCTGGAATAACCCCATTTTCAAAACTAACTCTGATAATTTTATTCTCTATCATATCCAGATATTGAATATCCCAACCCTCTAAATCAGTAGGAATATTAAACTCAGGAACCTGTGGAATCATATTCCAGTTATCAGGGTCAGTTTCTTGATATTGAATCATATGTGGAACAAATCTGTTCCACTGATCGTCTTGGTAATATTGCTTTATGTCAGTAACATAAATTAAAACATTCGGTTTAATTGAGATGGAAGCAACATCAATGGTCATTAGAGTTGGCTTCACTCCATCTCTTAGAAATAGAGTATCTAATGTACTAGGTGCTAAACTATACATTGTGCTATAAATCTCACCTACTGAAGTATAAGCACCCCAATAGAATTTCTCTAGGCTGCGAGGTAAAACAACTGTTTCAAGTGCAGAAGCCTCAAAAGAAGCTGAAAATTCTTTTAATGAATCAGGGAAAATAACTTGCCGAATACCCAGTTTATTAGGGCCTTGATCAGGCCCAGCAGCAAGGAAAGCTGCCTCGATTATCTCGACCCCTTTATCAAAAGTTAACTCAGTCATTCCAGTATTATTCTGAAAAGCACCTGATTTAATCACTTTAACGTTCGCAGGAATATGCCATTTGGACACATTTTGTATTCCTGCGAACGTTGTTGGTTCAATTGTTTCCCAACCTTCACCCAAATCAAATTCAGTAATCCCATACATATTACAAAATGCATGACTGGCAACACGTTTAACATCAGCAATAATCTTTACTTTAGAACCGACAGGTGGATTACTACTGACGAAAGCACTATTTTCAATTTCAAGCTGAGTACCATCAATTACGATTTCAATAGGCTGCCCATCATTATTTTCTTTATAAAAGTTACAAGTTACAAAAGCAGCTTCATCAATTTTTCGAGTTGATTTTGGAATATTAAAATTTCCGTCAGGTTGGTAAATATATGCAGTGTTAAATGCACCTTTACCGATATATTCTAATCGATTACTAAACTCTAATCCGTTACGGAAATTTTGAACAATAAAAGCACCGTCTTTGATTTCAACGGTATCTAATATTGTTTTACTAAAACTTCTCCAGACATAAGATTGATTTTCAATCGTTTCCGCAGATATTATTATATCTAATTTATCACTAGACAAATTTCCGCCATTGAACATTGCAATACATCTTTCTGGTAAGGTAGGTGCCGATATAGAAAGAGAATCTCCCATGTAGTAAGTACCTAGAAATGCTGCGTTTCCAATAGATTCATTTACCTTAAGTCTAGTATTCCCCATTGAAGCGGTTATGAATGCCCCACTACCAACCGTATCCACCTCCCAATCAATTCCTTTAAATACACCACCATAAATAAATGCACCGTTTCCAATACTGATTAATTTGTCTTTTTTATCTGGATTATTAGGGTTTAAGTTTATTTCATAAAAGCTAGAGTTTACACAGCCACCATCACCAATGTAATCTACATTTAGTTCTACGGTTCCCCAGCATTTTGCACTATTTCCTGACCAACCTCTTGCATCTAGATTAGGGTAATCCACCATACGAGTTATTAGACTTTCAATACCACCGTTTTCAATCCCTTTGGCTGTTATTGTCGCCGTATCGGAACGGGTCATTAATATACCGCCAGGTTCAATTACTCCTTCCGCTTCAATAACCAGGCTTTCTAATCCTCTTAGATAATTTACAGTTCCTCCTTTGATAGAACCTTTTGTTTTAATTCGTAAATGTTTTAAGCTGTTGTGAGCTTTCGGTAAGGCATTACCACTTAGATCATCTACGTTAATATCAAATATCGAATTAACAACCCAACCATTACCACTGGCGAATTGCGCACCGTCTACAACATTTGCATGACCAATTACGAAACTTTCTAAATAATTATGAGCAGCTCCAAAAGCATCATGTTCAATACGGTCTACTTGCAGAATTACGATTGACTTAAAATTACCAGCGGCAAAACAGCTTACATCTAAAATTAATTTTTCATTCCCAATAATTTTTAAGTTACCGATCGGACTATAAGGGAATGCACTAACACCAATATATTCAACACTCGAAGGAATTGTTAAATCAAAGTAATTAAAAGTTCTAATCCATTGTTCTGTAACAGGATCATACTCTTGATTAGTAGTTGATACTTTTTCCCAATTTTCATTAAGTTTAGATACACCAGCAAAAGCCCCTCCCAGAATTGAAAACTGTGTATCGGAGATAATAATCTTTGTTTGCCCTTCAATTACTCGCAGTCCTTCATCAATAGATATTGATCCAATCCCTGTAGCTGAAAAAGAGTCCGACTTAAGAGTATCCACGCTAGATTTAATTTTAAGATTCATAATTTTAGAACCAGAAAAAGCTCTAATTCCAACAATAGTTTTAATTAGTGAATCTTTACCAATCGAGAGATTTTCAATCGTAGAGCCACCAAAAGCACCCTCATCGATCATTAAGGTATTTGTAATTGTAACGTTGATTGCAGTTACTGCCCCAAATGCGCTTTTACCTAGAGTATTAACATTATCTACTGATATATCTATTACGCCATCCATGTTCACGAATGCATATTCGTCTACCATGCCACCACTTAATAACGTAACGGTGCCAACATTCTGCCAATTAGCGAATGCCCATTCACCAATGTGGCGAACACTTTTATTAATAATTAGATCTTTTCGATCATCAATTATTGGGAAAGACATCTCCCATAGGTATTGCTCTAATTCATCTTCCGTAAGTTCAGCTTGTTCTTCTGCACTTAGCTCAACAACAGTCGCCTTACGACCACGGTATGCATTCGCAGGGATATTCCCTGCATGATATATCCGTATAACTTCCCCTGTTGAGATAAGTGTATATTGCACATCCCACAAATCAGAAATCCGTAACACCTGCACACTAGGCACTCCGGTATCAAGCATAGACTGGACAGCGATATAATCTTTATTAGTCGGGTCATAGCCTAGTTCGGCCTTGATATTGCTATTTGTAATAGTCATCGGCTTATCGATACGACCACGGCGGAATTGACCGACAATCAATGGTGCACCCAAGCCGGTCACGCTATTTGTTTCAGTTCGATCCTGTAAGCCTGACCACTGAATTCCTGCCGCTTCACCTAATACTTTTGTCCGGATCATAAAAAATGCCTAAATTGTTCATAGACATATTATTTAAGATTTAATAATTGTGTTTTTAGCTGGGTTCCATTTTATAAATTGACTAGCATAGGAAACATTTTGGTAAATGTGACAGGTACGACTAACACACCATTTAAGTTTGTTGCATCAAATGGCACACTCGCGGCTTGTAGTGCGACGATATAAGCTTGTTCAATTGCTCTGAAATTATAATCATTTCTATCAAAACTATATATTTGCACTCTCATCAAATAATCTTTTGGTGGGAATTGGGTGCCATCATCATTAAATGTACAGTTTTTTATTAACCGAAAGCTTTCTGAAATATCACCATTTTTAGTTTCAATAAAAGATATTTGCACCTCATTTGAAGCATTACCCGTTATATGATTTAGGTTAAATGCACCAACCTTAATACTGTCTGTATCTGCATCAATTAAAGACGCTTCAACGTTTTGGGCTAAAAATGGTATTTTGTAAGTAGAATTATCAAAAAGGGCCAAATCTAAATTTGCAATCTTACCATCATTAAATAACGGCGAAAATTCCACCCCAAAATGTGCTGTTGATATTGTACCAAGTGCATATATAGCATTGTAAAGCGCATAAGCATCTTTGGCAGTCCTTCCTACCCATGGACCTGGATTTTCATCTGTAGCTGTAACTACAATTGTTTCTAATGTGCCTTGATTGGAAGCCATCAAATACCTTCCTCTTCTTCAATATTTTGATCATCAGTCGGAAGATCATCTGAATTATTACTACCAGCGAGTTGTTCCTGTTCTCTCTGCTGTACTAAATCTTTTGCCAATTTAATAGCTTCATCGTAATCCATGCCACCGTCACGCTCTAAAAGACGAGTGATCGTTTCTTCACTTAGGCCCAAGTCTTTTAATGATGCAATTGCTTGAGCTTTAAGCATCAAATTATTCATTCGCTGCTGTTGATTTGTAATTGCTTCGGTCATTGCCGCAGATTGATCACTGTAATATTCAATCTTCCATGGATAATCGTTAGTTTCATTGAACTCTTCATTGTAAGCATATCCCCAGTCCAAAGCTAAAATCTGATTTACAAAATCCATAGTTGCCTGACGTTGCATCATCGAACGGCGCATAATTTGTGCTGATGTATGAAATGCAGAACCATCACCTAAACCACCAGCCAGCATATCTGCCCAGCCTACCATGGATGGATCAAGGCCAAGTCCACCCATCAGCAGGCGAATATTAATCATTAAAGTTTCAGTATTGATCGGTGATGTACGTTGTCCCTTTAAATCACCCAATGTATTTAAAATTTGTTTCTCATTATTTGTAGGTAGAAAATGATATTTTGTATTCCAGATTGAATCGCCACCCTCTAATGCATCACGCACGAACTTCTCATGGTCACGCATCATGGTATTAAGGCCATTTTTATATGCATCACGTTGTGCCGGTGGCATTGCAGACATATTAACCGACAAAAAAACCTGATTCACAGCATCTGCGATCTGCTGACTGTTCATTGTCGATAATGCCAATATAATATTATCGTAAAATGGTTCTACATCAGCACAATATGAGCCGCCTACTGGCGCTGGTACAATAGGTGCTTCATTAATATTATCAACTTGTAATGTCTTGATATTAAAAAAACTATCTGATGCATGGTATTGTGGCACATGAGAAATTCGAGGCATTTTCAAACGAAGCATCTGGATCATATTTAATTTTGAGACAACTTTTTGCCAATTTTTATAATCTAATGCCTGGTACGCTACAGTTTTATTGACCTGTTCATAGGCTTGAATAAGTGGTGGATAGGTGAATTCATTAGCCATTAGATCAACAATACCCATGCCTTTGGTACCGTAAACTCGTGTGTAACCATCGCCAAATCCTATTGCATCCCGGCATATTTTAACAATATGTTTGTTAATCAGCTTTTCCATGGGCTTTATACGTTTTTCTAATTTTTCCAATTGAGCTTTATTGATTGTGCCCCCACCTCCCCGTAAACGTTGGGCCGGTGTGATAAAAACCTGTTGACTGGTCGTTGCATCACCACCTAAAGCAGCTGTAACGTGGATCCCCATTGCTTCCGAAATAGGTGCAAATCTAAGCATTTTCTCCCATTTGCTATAGATCTCCATGCGAGTGCGTTTTTTATTGTCTTTAGTTTCAAAAGTTCCAAGCGAAAATGGATTTAGTGAATCTTGAATACGAGCCATAGATTCTTGACTTGCATTACTTAATTCATTTTGTTGAAGGTTGGACATGCCGCTTGAATCAGCACCCAGTAAAATCGCTAAAATATCCTGCGCTGCCATAAAAAAAGCCAAAAAACCAATTAATGGTTATTTTGGCTTAGACTTATTGTACAATTTTTGAGTTGTTCCAATACGATTAATTAGACTTATTGGGTTTATTGGTATCACCAGATCCTCGCTCTACACCACTATGATCATGGCTTACAGTTGAAACACCATCTGCGACCATATCAACAGTTGCCGTAATAGTTCCAATAGTGGTCTGATTACCAGTGTGGGTAATATCTCCATCAATAATGACATGGCCTGTTAAATAGATTTCAGGTGCCGCAATTGCCACCTTGGCAGTCGCTAAAAGTTCAATATTTTTCTGCCGTATCCGTCGAATATCAGTGGTGTTTCCCGAACCATGGCTACTGTAAAATGCTATAACTGGTCGGGCTTCGTCACCACCCTCAAAGAAAACATAAACATCATTTTGCAAAACAATTTGCCGTTCCGTATCTCGATCATCATCACCAACCGGATACGCAAAAGTTGCCGTCAAACCCTCACTAGCACCATCAGTTAAACCAAAGATATGCACTTTCGCTGTACGGTTTGATGCATCATAGCTGAGCATTTTTGCTCGTCTAAAAAGGGATTGCAACATAACTAATTGTGGTTTCCAATCCGTAACACCTGCACACTAGGCACTCCGGTATCAAGCATAGATTGCACGGCGATATAGTCTTTGTTGGTCGGGTCATAGCCTAGCTCGGCCTTAATATTGCCGTTTGTAATTGTTATTGGCTTATCGATACGACCACGGCGGAATTGACCGACAATTAATGGTGCACCTAAGCCTGTCACGCTATTTGTTTCAGTCCGATCCTGTAAGCCTGACCACTGAATTCCTGCCGCTTCACCTAATACTTTTGTCCGGATCATGTTCTAACTACCAAAAAATGATTTATTAATCCTATTTTGATTGATTTGTTATATACCTTTTATTGAGAGTTCCATTAATTAAAGTGATGCAATCCAAAATTTACTGGCCATAGCGGATGCTCCACCAAGTGAACCGGTATTAATCAGATGTGCAGCTGTAACTATCACATAATTTTTACTATCAATATTGATTAAATCTCCGGCATTGAGATCAGTCATTAATGGTCGCATTATTGTACCTCGCTGAATCAATACCTTATTTAAATTTTTCAGCTGACGGCTACTCAATCTCGCCCTTTGAATGATCTTTTGATCAGATGTTGTATCTTCTCCAAGTACAGTGCTGCCATCATCATCTACCGAAACATATGATGCTTTTTCAATATTTGCCAATCGATCACTATGGATCCAAGTAACTGCACTTGGATCAATTTTTTGTTTAGCCTCTTGTTTAAACAGTGCATCAATCTTTAATGCACAAATTTTTTTATTCTGGTACCCAATGACTGCTGCTTCTTGTTGCATATATAAGGCAATTCGTTGAGTAGGTAGGGATCCTTTGAGGCAAATAAATTCAGGCAGAGGCAAATCAGATCCAAGTCCAATTTTTGCACCACATGCCCGGTATGCTGAATTAAAAGAAGTTTGCTCTAATATAACCGCATTGTTTGCTGCTTGAATTAGCCGATTGCAACCTACAGGAATTGCAACACAGGCAATGCCACCAATCCGACGGCCATTTTTGACCAATTGTGTCTTTAGTGGAGCAACTTTGATGATATTCAGCATTACACCAAAATCACCAATGCTCAACTGAGCATCCAAAACCAATGCAGCGGATAACTGTTCAGTGTCCTGTACCGTAAATTCTAGACTTACTGGCACAGGCACAAGATCAGTGCGTAACGTAGCATTTAATAGATCAGATGCTGAAATCGTTAAATTTTCATTCAACAATGTAATCTGCATCTTTACTCACTCATAGTTTTATAAGAAAAAGGCGGTTCAACAAATGCTTCCAGTTGCATAGTCTTACGTGCCTCCAAATAAATTTGATTGGCTTCACTGACAGATAGACCAAAACCATCACCACCAAGCGACCGAGATCCTTCGACCAATCGTGATTGAACCAGATCACAATGCGCACGTAATACAGGATCAATTACTGCCCACTCGTAAGCTTCTAGAGTGATATTTTTATCAAAGGGAATGATCATCGTGGCGTTACGCTGGGCTTCCAGTACTGCCCAAGCGGAATAATATTGCGCCTCCATAAGCGCAATATTGATTACATCATCAATTAGTAGAGAATACCCGGCACCGGATAATTCATCATGCAACTGAGTTGCTAAAGTTTCAATCGTACCCGCATCTACTCTGAGGTAAACCGGGCGCGCTGTATTTTCATCGTCTGGCTGCAAATTAAAAGTCATATTGAGCTACCCAAATAATGAACCTAATGTATTGGCTGCATTAGCAATTTGACCGACAGATGATAAAGCAGCCTGAGTTGCTCTGATTGTTGATTGAACAGTATTTGAGAAACTTGTGGCAGCAGCAGTTTTTTGCCCCACAGACACAGTACCATTACTTCCAATATCAGCATATAGTCCAAAATAGTTATAATCACAAGGACAAGATATAGTCATAACTTGCGAGCGGCTTTCGGAATCAAATTCACCTGGTTCAAACCGCAAAGCTAAATTATGAAGACTATATGCACGAGTATAGCTGTCCATACGACCATCATAATAGGTGGCTTGTTCAATGATCCCGCCAAGTGTATTTACTACATATTCAGCAAGTTCCTGTTCATAGCCTGACTCAGTTGCGATAATCTGAATATTACCGGTATATTTTGTATTGGGCACACCGGCAACAATACCAGTAAGTCCACCAGCATACTGCACCTCTGCTGGATCACCATTGCTGACAATTGGACGCATTGATGATTTGATGTGATATCGCATCAATGAAATACTACTATCTTCAAAAACCAACATTCCTTGTGAAGCGAGTAAAGGCGCACCTATCGCTTGAATAGACTCATAATCTTGGCGTAGTTGAGACAATAAAACTGGATTGGTCTGACGCATTGTTCTGAACTCATAATTATTTCATAGTGCTAGTTTGCAATATGCTTTAGAGGTACATTGCGCAAGGTTCCAATCTAAAAAACTATACTTTCCTCAGAAACGGCCAATTTCTCTTTTGTAGAAGTGTAGGCACTAATCCGATAAAAATAGCGTTGATCATGTTGTAATACAAAATCATCTGCATAATTCAACTGATCAGTGGTTAATTTCAAAATCGGATATGGAGAAAGCTGATAGGTACGATCAGTAAGTACATTCAATAAAGCTTGTGACCAGATCAATGCCAGATCATTATTTTCATATATTTCATCATATGCAGCGGCTTGTTGAATAAAAGATTGACTCGCCTCATCCGAAAGATTATTAAGCAGATAATCCTCTACAAAAGTTGTCACCTCCTCATTACTGACCGTAATTTGTCGATACGCATCAGGATCGGAGACATAATCAGGATTATCAATACAATTTAAATTGATAGTTAGTGTCTTTTCAGTGCCATCAATTTTACTCAAATAAGTCACCAACACTTCACAACTTGCATCCGTGATACCACAACTATGAGAAGCTGACTGAAATTCACCGTAATCATCGCTTTCAGCACTATTGGCCAAAAGTTCATTTTCATAATAGTTTTGAGCAGCTTCGTTAAAATCACGATAACTATAAATTACGTCTTCATATTGATACAAATATGCAAAATGATTTGGATTGTCTATCCTAACTACATCAATAGTTATGGTTTTTATTGTTGTATTATCTGATTTACTCAAATAGTGAATTGTTACTTCACAGTTTTTATCCAGGATATTACAGCTATGAGAAATTGAATCAAAATAACCATAGTCATCTTCATCCGTAGCATTTGCCTGAATAATCTGCGAATAATATGTCGCTGCTGCATTATCAAAACTTTGGAAGCTATAAGCTTTGCCATCAATTACATATGAACTTTCATAGTAATCTGGGTTAAGTTCTGAATAATAGGCATTCCCCGTATTAGAAATAGACCAAGCATTATTCGATAAGATATTACTAAGAGCATTTAACCCCTTAAAGTTCACTAGATCGTAGGCTTTGGCTGATTGCCAACGATTGATAATAATCGAAACTATATCAACAAGGGCAATTGATGTATTTGCACCGGTGCTGTAGTTGTAGAGTGTGGCATGAATTGATTTGTTTAACGCTACTGTAGCACTTATAAATAGCATACCTTCATCATTCATCACTTGATTTAAAGAAAAGATGAATCCACTATTTTTTGCTAATAAATCTGGTGTGAAATTCTGATAAAGATCAATAAAATATTGTTGATATTCTGATACTGTAAAGGATTTTTCAGCGATAGAATTCAAGCTTAGATTCAACAAGCTTTCTTCACAACGATAGATGTGAAATCCTGTCACAACATCATCACTTTGCCAACTACAGATAATTTTCTCGTCAATTTTTTGCAAATTCAGTAAATAAGGTGGTGCAAAGCCGCTATAGCGATCATATTCAACGCCAATTCTGACAAAGTTGTAGGTTTTTGCTACACAGGCGACACCAATTTGAGATTCACCCAAATCTTTATTAAGAGCTTTGGCAATCACTTTAAGCACAATATTTGCCGGCACAAGTTTTCTGACAGCTGGAGATAGCTCTACAATTTCAGATAAATCAACATTTTCACCAATTTCAAGGTTAATTCGACTTGTTAGGAAATGATGATTTTGCTTAATTTCTGATAAAAAACGTGGATAATTTTCTATTTGGTCCGTTTTATGCCAAAGCCTTTTTATAGTCCAATTATTTGCCCAAAGCATTTTTAAGACAAATTCTAAAAAATTAAGACCGCGCTCACTGCCAAGACTTTGCCATGTTGCAAAAATAACCTGCATAATCTTGTCTGATGAATCTGAACGCCTTAATACAACCAGACCATCTTGTTTAGTGAAACGTTCAACAACTCGGGCACTACCAATATGTGGACAGCCATAATCAACCAAATCCTGAAAATCAGCATGGATTTCATTTGCCATTACAGCAATAAATGCTGAGACCAAATCAGTTTCAAGTCCATCTTGAGCAAAAGATTGCTGGATGGGTTGAGTAAAACTTACAATATCCATGAAGTTCCTATGCTGTCTGCTGTTCGTTCAAGATTAATATTGATACTTTCAGCACTCATATATAACCACTGATGTGGTAATACACTGTCTGAAGAAGCGATAAGTGAAAAATCACTGATACGATCTTGAAATGCGGAAATATTGTTCCGTAATAACGTGGAAATTTCTTGTTTATTGAAGCCATTCACCAGCCAGCGGCTTGCAGATAATGTCGTGCGACCATACTTTTCTACCAAAAGCGCCTTAATCTGTGCTGTAACACTATCAATATCATGTACTGCTGCTAATTGACCGGAAATTGTCAGTGCATATTTCTTTTCTTCGACTGTTTCAGTAATCACCCGATCCTGATACAAATTATCAGCATGGCCTATTAGTTGGCTGATCTCGGCTATGATACTGCTCTGTTCATCTTGATTTTGCGCGACAACAGCAACATGTAAATGATTGATATCTTGATAAGTTGCACCATAATATCGGTCCTGTAAATTTTCATTCCAAACACTAATAAAATGACAACGAGACATGAATTTCTTACGCACTAAATAATCAAAATTTCCTAAATACACAGCATTTTCATCATAAAGTGAGGGATAACTCGACAAAACACGTAATTGATTGATATTGAGGGGATCTGACCCAGCACGAATAACACCACCTGAAATAAACTTTATTGTCAGTTTTTGTTCAGCATTATTATTTATATCTACCAAAGATGCATCTTTAAGTCTTGATGTATCGACATATCCATAAGTTTCTGTAATTCCAAAAGTAAATACTTCACCAATTTTGGCAGTACGGCCAGCACGTTCACTATCTCCAAATTGAACAAATAATCGTCTTAGACTATCTGTAACAATATTTACGGCATAATCATCAATATCAACATTCATCCAACGTGGCTGTAATGCATATTGATTTGGGGTAGGTGTATCATCATCAAATATAGAAAGCACACACAATGACATATCATCTTGTAATTGAATCTCTGCCTGATGAAACACTTCAGTCATTGGAACCGTATAACTCACTTCTCGATATGTACTTTGCTCTGCAATAACGGTGGCACTATCTCCAGCAGCAATTGTTACCGATTGCAGTAACCGCCAAGGCCGCCCCCCACTGTTATCTTCAATTTCCCTACCTTGTGATAAAGAAACACTATTGTTTCCATTATTGTTGATCAGCATCTGATGTTGACATGCGGTAGCCGTTGGTAAAATATTTTTGTTGCTCGCATCGGCAATGATTGAACGATCACGAGTTTTAATGAACGGTTCAAGTGTAGCAATATCAATTTCACGTGACATTAGGGACAAATATGCTGCCATTGAGCGTATTTGCTGGATAACAATAGGATCACCAGCATTATAACGTTGCAGAATATCCGAATCAGATAACTGGGCAACCAGTTTCGTTTCAAACTCAGCTTGCGTTAGCATCGTATGTTTCCCCTTGTTCACTCAATAACTGATTTTGAACATTGTTTAAATTAATTGTGATTGTTCCAACGCTCAGAACAATAATGCGTTTTTCAAATCCTTCAGCAGTGCTATACAATGCCAATTGACTACTATCTAACCCTGCTAAAATTGGAATATCTGTTTTCATCTTTGCAATAAACTCATCCGCTACCGTCGAGTTTAAAGGTCGTAACAACAAACCATTCAAATCTGCACCATAACTTGATCCAAAATAGCCATTGGGTGGTGTAAATAACCAGTGCTCGATCATGGCAATAACATCACTGGTTACAATCATGGATAGAATCTCATTTTGGCAGCGTGCAGTAGTCGGTACCCTATCGCAATGTAAATAAACCAGATGCAAAACAGAAAATATAGAATCACCAGAGTCCATGCACTGACCCCATATCCCCCAAGATCAATAATGACCTGCATAAGTCGCCAAGCTGAAATCAAGATAAGTAAAGTTACAAATGCTAAAACCCATGCCAAAAGCACCATAATTTTTTTTAAAACGATAGGTAAAAAGGGATGCGAATTTAATGTATGAATCATGGTTTTATGCTTGTTAGCCCAATAACCAGATAAAAATGCCAGCAATGTCACGAATCCAACCAATATTACATCTAGGATAAGAACCATAATCGCTCCTAAGCTGAAAGTAATTTTGCTTGTTCGATTTGTTCAAGCAATTGATCTCTAACTGTTGTGCTATCTGCAATCTGTTGATCAAGTGAATTTTCTTGTTCAGTTACCTCTTTAAGTAAACTTGTGAGCGATTTAGAGGGACTTGATGTACTTGGAATTTTTACCTTTTCTTTGGTCCGTGAAATCTCAAATTTCTTTTGGCCGTTACGGATTAGTTTGGCTACACCATTTACACCATTATCAAAAGTCATTTTAAGATCATTGGAAAAATCCCCAGACAAGACGATTGATTTACCATTCAATTCTGCTTTGAAAACGTCCGCACCAGCCCGAATGAATAATTTTAAGGCTTGGCCACCGGCAAAAATAAATTCTACCGGTACTGCACTTACACCAGATACCCGCTTGACTTTTTCTAAGTTGATAATTGGGATTTCCTGACCAGTCGTAGATGCAAGTGCATTTTTAATTTTTTGAATATATGGATCTGTTACAGCCAATGTCGCTAAATTAAGTTGAGTTGCCATCACACAAATACCAATTGATTTCAATCTAGTTATTTTGGCTGATAGAAAATAGTGAAATTTTTATAGGTTCCAGAAATAAAAATGCCACCCTAAGGTGGCCAAGTCATAGTTTAAAATATTTCCCTTGTAACAAATAAGGAAACTGTGGCTGTAAATCTATTTCCGGTTGTGTAATCTCTCTATCATAAATAGGTTTCTCTCACTAGACAAAGTAAATACGTAAACAAACCTTAGAGCCACGAATTCAATCTGTTTTAGTGACGTCCGTATTTATTTTGAATATAGGTGAATTTATTACATTCATCACATTACTAGGTACCGCTTTTTCATCAATAATCCTATTTATAGTCTCAGAATTTATATTGAAGCCAGAATTTGAGGCCGATGCTGTTGCTTGTTTCTTGTCTGGTTCAGTATTTTGATTGGTTGATTCATTAGATTGCTTAGCAGTATTAATACTAGCAAGCCCTTTTAATTTCTCAAGATACTCCAAATTATATTGATTAGCACTTTTGAATTTGATGACTAACTTGCTACCTCTTAGATCCTCAATTTTCGTATCTTGAGATGCATCAAATGAAAAAACACTTTTAGATAATGATTTTAGACTCAGTGGATCTGCCGCTATACCCAACTTTCCATCTTTAGATGCATTAGCACTCAAATTAATTTCTAACTGAATATCATCAACATAAACCCCTGCCTTTACACTTTCAGCATCTAAGTTTTTTTTCATGTTAGCAATACCAATTGCAATTTGAGGTAAAGCATCCTCAACGCTTATGTCTTGACGAGTTTCTTTATAATTTCTATTAATTTGGGACGACATACAGCCACTCAAACACAAAGTCACTAAGCATGTACTTAATATTTCATTTTTCATTTCAAAACTCCTTTTGATTATTGTTTTACTAATAAACATTATAATTACAATTTAAACAATATTTACAACATATTGTTACAATGTAAATAAATACTCAAAACTAATATCTAGACAAAAAGACCGCCTAAGCGATCTTTTTATCAATCATCCAAAAAATCAGGATCAATATAATCCCAATTTCCGACCTTTTTTAAATGATTTGACACGTAATTTGATTGCATTGGCTGTGCGGGCTTTTAAACCTGCTTTTTTCACTGCAACTTTTTGTTTTGCTGTTAAGCGAACAGTCTGGTTAGGTAAACGTTTATTTACTATAACCTTACGGCCTTTGCGAATAGCCCAAGCACCTTTGTAGACCACTTTTTTACCATGTACTTTACGTGCTGCAAAACTACCTACCCGCGCCTTACCTTTTTGTTTCATTTGACTTGAAGATAATGCAGCATCGAAACCGGCTTCACCTTCATATGGTTCCCCGTAAACAAAATCGCTGATAAATGCATCAAGTGGCTCACCATCATCTGGCAAATTAGCCAATGCAGATTCAGAACCTGCTTCAATCGCTGCATCTGCTACAGTCACATCGTCACTAAACATTTGAGCAATCGTTGTCTCATCAACACCCAGGCTTTCAAAAGCATCTTGAACTGCACCTACGACCAAATCAAATAAAACATTATCATCATCGTCAGCATCATCTACTGCCTCAACCAAAAGTCCATCCAGATAATCAGAAGGAAGTTGATCACCTAAATCACCGGCACTTAAATCTGCAATTAAAGTCGAAACAATGCCTAAACCAAGAGAACGGGCGTGTTCAATGATAGATTGTGCCTCACGAACTTCACTGGTACTTAATTGCTTGGCAGCATCTTCAAATTCAGCTGCTGTAGCACCGTCAAATAAAGCAAATGACCCTTTTACACGTTGTAAACTACCAAAACCATTCATGGTTATTTTCCTCTATTTAGTAATGACATCATCAAAAATGACTGAACGCACAGCACCTTCAGGGCGGCGTGCAAGATATAAACGAACTCGTTCAAATGGTTTTGATTCGTCCGGTACCAGACTGAATTGATATGGCTGGTAACCTAGATCCTCTGCATCCACGATTAACCCTGCGCTATAACAGGCATTTAAAAATTTGGTAATATCCCGACCGGCATCTTCGAGAAAAGATGTTGTTTTTTTCAACATATGACGTTTTAGAATTTCAGTCACACGATTAGTTGTATAGCAGGCAATTTCTGCCGCATTTACGACACGTAAGGCGCTGGTTTCACTAACATATTGAGTAAGTACATCACTCATCACGAATTGGATACCAGTATCATAATTGATACGTCGCACGACATTGATTTTTGCTTCTGCTAGTGCCTCGATGGTTTCTTCATCAAAAATCACATCATCTCGTGGGGTCATTGCCTTTAATTTAAACGGATAAGGTTCACCAGCAACTGGGTCGGCAATCATCGGAATGGATTGAGCAGTAGTTTTCACATTGCGTAAAGCTTTCAAGCCCAAATAATGGCCCAATACATAACAAGGCTTTTGACGTCCTCTTAATGAACTTGCATCACGTGGACGGCATGTGTTGGGTGACCAGATCAGTTGTACTCGATGATCTTGTGCATCAAGTGATTGAGCCAAACTTATGGCGACATCCTGATCTAAAGTAGGATCCAGTTCGACTATCAATGGAATATTAAGATTATCTATCACACGATATAAAGCAGAATATACTTCCAAATAATCAAGACCATTCAGGCCAATATCACTTGGACGCTGATCAAGAGAAATCAAAGTTTTATAAAGTGTATCTGCATCAAAACCAGGTGGTTGATCTTCAATAAGGACCAATTGAATAGAATTTCGGCCTAAGCTGTTAACGGAATTGTACGCATCACTTAGGAGTATGGCTGCGATCATATTACTGTAACTATTGTTGCCATAAACCAGTTCAAATGATTTGAAAATATTTTTAGCTCCAGCAACATTCCAGAGTGATGAGTTATCCTCTTCATTCCAGCTTAAATTACCTTGTACTTGATATATTTCATCACCAGCCAGTGTATCAATCCATGTTAATCGACAAACAATTTGGCTTCCTTTTGTCGGATTGGCCACTTTTCCGAAAAACTGAATTTTTAATGCAACTTCTGAACCTAGATAATTGTATAGATCATAGTCAATTCCGAATGCAGCACCTTCAGTATTTCCTAAACTGATTTGACCACTGGAATTTAGATTTACTGCGACTGCTGTCATAGATTACCCCCTTGTGACGAGGTAAGGACAACTTCACATTTGCTTTTTTCGATCATTGGATTGCCACCAAACATCATTGATATATGTATTGTGGCAAATACTTTTTTGGGTATTTACCGTATGTTCCAAAAAGTAGGCTGCACCATGCAGCCTAATAGGAGTAATTAACTTGACGGTCGGCTATGACATAACTTCCGTTGAAGCTTTGATGGTATATTCATCTGCTTCTAGTGTAATGGTTATAATCTCTCCAACATCAACTTCACTACCTGCTTTAAGAGATGCTTTGATAGAACTTAAATTATTTTGGTCAACAATTGAAATTTCAAAATTTGGATTATCAACTGTCCATTTAATGGATTTAAAATGATAATTATTTGGCATATTGGACCATACGACATTGATGCCATATGATGCTACTGCCACCTGACTCATTTGAGGCGCGCCATTCAAAATGGGTTCAGCGGGTACAATAGCTGGGGAGTGTACTGTAAATCCGCGGGTTGTTCCCAATGGTGCAACTTGTCCATATTCATCATTCGAGCGCATCACTACTATTGAAATAGCTTTGTCCCCCTCAGGTATGTCTTCCTTGATATTAAAAGGAATAACAAGATCCTGACCGGGCTGTAAAGTAAAATTTGTATTTACAAGGGAATCTACCAAGCCTGTAGATACTGGTTCAACAAATTTAATTTGCACTGGCCGCGTTAGCCCACTATCTGGACGGACTATACAATTTAACGTATCACCTGGATTAAGATGATAAACACTTCGGTAGTCAAGATTCGAAAATTCTGATTCAATCGAAAACTTAGTGATAATATTAAATACATCGACCACATCTGAGAGTTTAAGAGCTGAAAATCCATGTAGATGATTAATTTGTGCAATATTTTTTAGTAGTTGCTCATAAGCCAAACGCCCAGTTAATGTAAATTCAACTTGGCCCAAAGCCCCTACCACTAAACCGGTTAAAGGTTCTAAAATGTCACGAGAAGCTAAATTACCAAGCTTCAGCACATATTCAGTAGCTTCATCACCTAATAAATCAGTAAATGCATTGGTACCATTAATTGCAATTGTCATGAATTAAAACTCCAATTTACGACCAAAGGCTTGCAATTGTGCAAGATTTTTTCGTATCTGATCATAATAAGTACGACTATTCGCTTCAATTGTGACTGTTTCACCCGGCTTAATTGAAGTACACGTCATGGGTTCAACAACTGTCATTGATCCAGAATTGGTTACCTTAATACTAAGATCTGACGATTTTGTTACAGTGGTATCCTGTTTAATTTCGTCTTGCGGAACTACTTCAACAATATTTTCAGTTGGTTTAGAGGTCGTTAAAGCTGTTTTATCTGTAGTAGTCTTACTTGTTTCTTTTTTTGTGTATTTACGCTTCGTAGTTGTTTTTTCAGCACTTACCGCTTTCATATCAATCGAATTTGCTGCTTCAGCTGTTGTCGAATTCGATGGGGAGGTATCTTCGGATTGGTTGGTTTCATCAGCTACAACAAGGCTATCAGATCCATTTGTTGCTGCATCATTTGAACTTTCATCTGCTTTATCCTCCGGCTGTCCTGTTAGATTTTCATCTGAAAGGGTTGAAGTGGCAACGGGATCATTTAGGGTTTCTGTGTTTTCAGTCATTAGAATATCCTCAAATTTTATAAAAAAAGGCGTAAAACTACGCCTTTTCTATGTTCCAGTGATTACGCACCAAGGGCTGGCAGGTTAATCATTTCGATTAGTGCCACTTGATCTGCATATCGCTCAAGTGGATTTAATTCCGCAGCCATTTGTGCATGTAGGCCGAACTGAATATCCCGTGTATCCGGTTTAGCTTCACGGAAAATTGGTGGCTGAGTAATGGTCCCAACCATTGGATTACGTGCAGGTTCATTACCATTCCCTACCAGCATAATTTCGGCAGCATTCACACCTTCAATGACAACCCCCTGAGCAGTCGGTGTGTGATAAACATCGGTACCATCATTCAGTGTACCGATTCGCACGATCTCACCCCATGATGCAGTAGCACCAGTTTTGGTGAATACGCTTGAATCAAGCTGATTAAAGAATACAGCCCCCAAATCACCAACATAAAGGCCAAATCGGACAGTTGCGCCACCGGAGGCCTGACGAATCTTTAATTTTGCAAACTGAATGAATTTCAGGATTTCACGAATAAGATCTGCCGTAGTATTCATTGCAGCAGTTAAATTACCGGTAGCCCCGCGTGAAGCATCAAAAGTGAAGATACGCTTTGCAGCACCGTCGCCACTGGTATATTTCGCACGGTCTTTTGCTTCTTTCAATAGGCGTACATTTTGTTCCAGGAAATATTTACCTTGCATCGCGGCCAATGCCGCACCCACAAAACCAACACCTAATTCATTGGCCATCTGATTATTGGTGTTATAAGAAACATTAATGTGGTTAACGACCGGTACAGACTGAATTAAGTCATATTCTGGTTCTAGCGATACACCAACTGGATTCAGCAAATGCTTTTTACTACCATCTTTTGCATCAAAATCTGCAACCAAATGCACTTCAATTGCTGTATTTGCCGGTAATGCCTGATCAAAAGTTGCAGTAATAGTACGTGTGTCAATATTTACTGATACAGCATTCAATGTAAAAGTAGTACCAGCAATTTCAATTTCTGGACGTTTGATCGTTGCACTGACTGAACCTTTAGCAACTGAAAGATTTTGATCACCACGGGTATGCGCTAATTCACGACCATTTACTCGCAATGAAACATTGCCTGAAAGAAATGGCAGTAAATCACCATTTTCATTCGGAGTTTTTGCAGTAAAATCCTCGTATGTAGTCCGAGCAGTCACCGCATAAACATTAGGAGTAGCACTTTCAGCAGTCAATGCAAAAGCAAAACGTCCTTCGGCGTATGGTAGAGCTGCGTTGGCACCATCCAGATAGTCACCTTGTGCCATTGCACCAAAAGCTGAGTCAGTCATATACCGAACAGCAACTACAGGGACACGAACAGAATTGGTTGGGTTTGGCAACATCGCGACAATTGGTAAGGAATTCGCAATGACATTGGCAATGGTCACTACAGTCATAGCCGGAACTACAGCAGCCTGTTCATAAGAGCCATTGGAGATATCATCAAATTGTGCCAAGCCATCGAACATAGCTTGATTATATTTTCCTTCCGCAACACTTTTACCAGCACTCAAGGCCGAAGCAATCACGCTCGGATGCGGTAACTCCCCACCGTTTCGGCTTTGATATGCTTCAATCCCCATGCGCACAGCATCATCAATCTTGGCTTGGTATTTTTCTTCAATGCTATCAAAAATTGCCTGCAAAGGTTCGGGACGTGCTGAAGGTTCTACACTGATACTATCGAAACCAGCGACTTGACCATTACTAAAATAATATTTTGCACAAGTTGCAATTGCCTGAGATTGTGCGTCAAAATGTTGTTGTGCTTCGTTGCTTAATGCACCCATGTCTTTTACCTATGTAAAGAAAATCTTCATTGGGAGCATCTTTACATAAGCAAAAATAGGGTTTTATGGTGGGTTCCAAAATAAAAAAATAAGTGTATGTTCAGTTACTCATTAATATCACATAAGAACTTATTATACTTTTCACTAAGCAAACCGAATTCACCCCAAGATGGACTAACAGAGAAACCAACACCACTTTCTTTAATTGTGCCCCAAAAAAGTACAAATCGTCCTGAACACCCTCCTTCACGAATTCCTCTACGATCCTGTAATTTAGATTTAATCTTTAGAGAAAAATGAATAATGGAGTCATGTTTTTCTAAAAAAGTCATTCTTATGTAATCATCATTCGCGTTTCTTAAAAATTTAGATATTTTGATCTTGCCGTAAAATAAACTAGGTATCTGGTCAATATCTTGAGCCATTTCCCTCATTCTGGGTTCGTCTAATTCTTGAATATTGATTAAAGTATCTTTTAATGTTAATGCTTTTTGCATATTTGGAAAGTAAATATAAGCGTGCAACTTTTTATCGAAATTTACACAAAGTGCCTGAATAGACATTATTCGAGTCGGTAAATTTAGTTTTTCGCCTTGATGTCTTGATATTGGAATACCTGTTATTTCACCTTCCTCATCCTCAATAAACTCAAAATCATAGGGTTTAGTTTTATCAGTTGAATTATTTTCCACTGGTTCAGAAATAAATTTTGAAATTATTATTAGCTCACCATCATTGATAGCTTTTTTGGCTTGTTCTTCATTACTATATTTTTTCCCATTCCCCTCTGGTGTTCGAAGACTACATTTTACATCTTTAAATCTCGGTAAATGTCTAAAAAATGCATTTCTATTATTTGTAAGTATATTTCCATCAGTTGGAACTCTTGATAAAGGTGTTTTACATGATGGGCAAAAAATATTGCCTTTCATACTCAACTCAAATTCATTAGCCTTTATGTGGATTGAATTATCAATTAAATCTTTAATATCTCCATTTTCATATGTCCAGTTATCAAGATAAAAAGCTGTTTCAATTTTAGGATTTTTTGACATTTAAAATACACCCTAGTAATTTTGCTTAAAATTAAGTCAAGTAACTAACATTATTACTATAATAATTAAAAAAAACTAGAGTGCAGAATCTTGATTTCCTAAATATTCCTTGGATATTTTACCCACTAACCCCGCTGGTCACATAAATTCCTACTTCCGCACCTGCGGTTACTTTATAGCGCAAAGAATTCCAGACATGTTGCCTAAAAGGTTCACTATCAGCCACACCAGATTCAATTGTGCAAATAGGGATCCATTGATCCTCAATGCCAATGTCTAGTTGATCCAAAGGCACATTAGATCCAGAAAACTCAACAACTGCTCCACTGCCAATTACCTGGTAATTAAAAATTGCAGATGTACATTGAGATTTCATACCAACATCACCTACTGATTTTCCTGTTTCATTGAACAATAAATAAGCCATAATAATAATTTCCTACTCTTTTATTGGGTCTAACTGTAAATCATCACGTCGATTAAGAATGAACTTGGTTCCAAAATCTGCCATGATGGTCTGGCCAGTAATGCTGACAATTTCAAACCAAACCATAAAATCTTGATATACAGACAATCCCAGTAGATCACCTTCATTTAAGGTGAAATCCGGAATTTTAGTTATTTGATCTGATATTTGCTCATAAGAACTATCATATGGTTCAATTTGGGCAAATATCGCCACATCATCAGGATTGACCATTGAGAAATTTTTATGGACATAACCACCATTGAATTTATCCGCTAAAATATAGGCCATCCCAATATATTCATAGCTATAATTTGGCTCGTCCTGTTGAGAAACAGCCAATGCTTCAAACGATAATGGATCTAAAGGTTCTGAAATATCTGCATTGTCGTAAATGATGTTTTTACGCCAAATCTGAGCCTGAACACTGGCAAGTGTATTCATTACGACACGCCTAGCCACAAGTCTACGACCATTGGCAACTCGATTAACGGCTGTGTTAAGCATTACTTTGTACCTCGTTTATAGAATGCGTACTGTTCTGGGGTGATTAACTTTGATGCCAGCAAAGAATCTAAAGTACGAAGTGCATCCTGTTTTTGCTTTTGTATGATTTTATCAGCAGCATCTTTACCCTGTTCTTTAGCAACTTTCTCAAGTTCCTGTTTTTGCCGTTTTTCTGCCTCTCTCTGTTTTGCCTTATTATAATTATTAGCCCGGCGCATCATTTCACGTTGAGCTGCCTTATCGTTACGTGCGATAACCTTATTGGTTTTACTCTCAATAATTTCAAACTGGCGGTCCAGTTCTTTAATCAATTGCCTGTCAGTTTGTTTACGTCGTTGACCTGCCTGTTTACTGCGTTCTTTCTGTAATTGCTTGGTAATATACTGTGTAAATGCTGGTGAAAGAATATAGTGCATGACTCTTAATACATGTTTACAAGCCACTCCGGCTAGATGTGGATTTGTGAGTTTTGGATAGCCTTCTTCAATACGCCCAAAACCATATCCACCAATTGATGCAATATATCTAAACCAGTATGTATGCCGTCCACAATCACATTCAAATTTCAACTTTCCATACATCAGTTTCTTTTTCACTGCATCCGCTGTAATAGCAGTGGGTTGTAAAATTAATGATTGATAATTAAGGAACTCAACATTTACATGGTGTTCAGTAACATTACTTTCTTTACTGGCATTTGTCATAAAATGAACAACGCCATTTTTTATGCTTAGAGGTACCGCCATAAAGATTTGTTCATTTGATTTTTTGATATCAAATGGCAAGCTTAAATTTATAACCTGTTTTGCTGTAATACCTCGCTTATACTGGTCCTGCAACAACTCGATATTTTTTTGAAAAGCCACCAGATCATCACGATTTACACGGCGTATTTCATTACCAAGAGTCGTATAAAAGACCTTCTCAACATCATAAGTTACACCTTTTTGTATATCCTGAGGACGCAGAAAAGTAGGTTCTGTAAGTTTTGAATCGCCTTTGCCAACTTCCTTTCGTTGTTGGGTTTCACTGGTAAATCGACTTTTACCTTGTGCCCTTAGGTCAGATTGCTCAACTTTCTGCCTAAGATGCTGATGTGCAGCACGCAAACGATCTGGTTCGATCTCTGCCATTAGATTTCATCACTCATATATGTTTTTCTTAGAGCAATGACATCGCTGATTAATGGTAAAATTATCCGTTGTACTGGTAATAATTCCCATATGCCTGAAACACCACAAGCAACCAATACAACATCAACATGCATCCGGGTACCATATGCCCTCAGACTAAGTAATGTAGGATCTTTGGCCTCGTCCGGCTGAACATCCCAGACAATTATGCGCCGGACATCACTCTGATTCCTGCGTTGTTCAAGCAAAGTTCTAATCGCATTACGGTAGGCATTAATCATAATTAATATCCTATTGCTTGCCAGTAAATACCATCAAATTCTCTTGTTACAGATGCAGACATATTTTGTGTCAGTACAGTAACACCTGTTAATTTAGGATTGTAGGTTTGTGAACCTAGGTCATTTTGTTGATTGAGTGTTTTTAGATTTAAGCCAGTAATAACATTAATAATATTTTCAGGAAATGCTAACGGAAATGTAACCTCATAATACCGTTCATTACTATCCGAAGATCCAGGTACTCGTACCCATCCATTTTCACTAAATGACACAAAACCCCATTGTAAAATAAATCCATTTGGTAAGGCCGTATACCCATTTTTGGATTTTAAACTTTGACCTATTTGCACTTCACCAGTTGCATTAAGTTTTAAATTTCCTTGTGTATCAGCTGAGATGCTTGCAGCAACAGTATCATTACCATGGGGTTTAAAATTAATGGCTTTAGTACCGCTTCCCCCATTGGCTGCACCGATGCTTATAGATTCTGTAGCAATAAAAGTTTCAGCAGTAAGATTCTTTTCTGCAACTACATTTTTAGTGAAAGTGGCATCACCTGAAATAGTCGTTTTTCCTGAGAGCTCTGATTCTCCAGTTACTTCCAATTTCTCGGAAACCTTCAACTCGGTTGTATTTGTCTCTTTGGAAAAACTGTTTTTATTGTTAAATGTATTTTCGCCATTGAAAGTATTGTTACCATTGACTTGGTTATTTTCTTCTCGTAAAAAATATTGTGGATGCGGATCATCCGCTGCAAGATGTTCATTCATAAGTTGCGTAGCAATCTGACCATCCGAATCAATTACTATTGAAATCGAATCAGAATTTACATCAGCAAGTGACATTCCGATCGTGACTACGGTTGTAATCTCATTAACAAGTGTAAATAATGGATCAATATCTGTTGTAGACGCTACTGCAAATAAAATTCCATCTTCTGTAAGCAAACCAATCTCATAGATATCTGCTGAAATTGTAGAATCAATTGAGGCAATTAAATTTAGTGTTCCACCCTGTGTACTTCCACCACTTAAATTATATCTAGCCAATTGATTAGTGAGAGATTGTAGATTTTCTGCTGCTTGAGAAGCATCATAACGACCACTACCCACAGCAATATAAGCAAGTTCAATTGTAACTTTCAGATTTTCAGCATCAATCGCTGCTTGTTTACCCACGTTGGTCAGATAAAATTGAGTCGCCATTTAATACAAAACCAAGATATTTAAAATAAATATCATGGTAATAATAATGCTATGGTTATTTTGTGGTTGGTTCCAACGAAGAAATCACATTTCTTTGGCAGCCTCCCTTAATTTGGCAAACCGACTGGCTTTATCTGCCTGTTCCTGCCCCTCAGGGGTATCATCGATCTGGTCAATTGTGTCATATGCTTCTGTGTAATGAACATTTTCTAAGAACAAGAAAGCGAATGCATCACCCAAATCGGGTGATTTAATACCCTCTCTACGCATTTCCTCTTTAGATTTGATTTTGTATCGGCTTTGATCATCAAAAGCATATGGGATATGAATAATCTGTTCTTTAAACTTGACCGAATGCTTTTTGGTTTTGAGTTTGAAGCGACCCTGAGATATAGCGCGGCCAAGACAGACATAAGCCTGTGCACGTTTATTGACATATTGCTTTCTATTTTCATTATTGAAACATGCACCGCCCCAATATACCGGAATATAGAAAATGCCGTTATTCTTAAGCTTTTGCCCTAGGCCCTTACCAGCTCCATTGTCATCAACAACAAGTAATGCATTAGGATAATAGTTGATACATTCGTTAATCACCCCAAACAATTCATCAATATTATCTTTGTTTTTACATAATGGAATATCGACGACTTCAACACGTCGCGCACGATCTCCCCACTGTGCTTCCCCCAAAACCTTGGACACGGCAATAACACTGTCATCTCGTCCTACACCACCACCCACATCAACAGTTATAACGTACCCGAACTTATGATCATCGAAAATACTGGTACCGACATAACATTCTTCTGCCTGGCGCATAGAAACCAGAAATTCATCAAGTCGATCAGGGAATCTACCCAGTACACGAATTTGATATTGAGGATCTTCGCGGGAACCATATTTGAGTAATTGTTCACGGATAGATTTTTTACTGACCAGTGGCGACTCTTCACCATTGAATACCAATGAAATCCAGTCACCGCCAACCCTATGGCTAAGTTTATGGTGTGTATCATAGAACATACCTGAACTTTTAGCCGGTTGTGATGTCATTACTGCACGATTGTCCTCGTGCGTTAATGCACCGAGTACCACGTCCATGACGGCATCATCAACGCCACAGGCTTCATCAATCCAAACCATGTAATTGTCGCCGTGCATACCGGCAATATTAGTTGGTTGATGTTTAGGGGCAGTTTTGGCAAAAACATACCATTTTTCTTTATAGCCTTTTATATAGACTAATTCGGATTGATAACCAACATACTCAGCAAGCCAACCCAGTGGTCCTTGTCTAAGACGGTCCAGATTGATACTGATTTCTTTCCATACTTGTTTTTTTAACTGCCCGATCTGTGGTGCAGTAAACAACATGATACTTTCATCAAAAAATAAAAGATGCCAAAGAGCGACTATACCGGATGAAGCTGTTTTACCAGTACCGTGACCTGACGCAACACTGGTTCTGGATCCATCGAATGCAATTGATTTAAATAGTAATTCTTGCTGCCATGTAGGTTCAACGCCTAATGCTTCAACAGCAAAGGCGTAAATATCATATCTGTAGCGTTCGCACAGTTCCCACCATTCAGGAATGTCTTTAAGTGGTTTTAAAGCCAAAAAAATACCCTATAAACTTTGATTTATAGGGTAATCATTTGAATTAGATTAAATTTTAAGATGTTCCAAACATCAAAATATATAAATAAAATTAATGTTTGTGCTACATTAATTATCCCCCCTGGAAAATTTAATGTGAAATCAATGAAAGCTAGACTTTGCTATTCTAGTAGAAGAAATGAAGATGAGAACTTAATTGAAGATATCATCGATATTCTTACTGTAGCCCGTAAATTTAACTCGGAAAACAAAATTTATGGCGTTCTTTATTATGCTGATAATTCCTTTTTTCAATGTCTTGAAGGTAATAAAAGTGACATAGAATCCTTATTTGAAAGCATAAAAAAAGATCCTAGGCATCACTCTTTAAAACATTTGGAAACAACACATATTGAAAAGTTTAGTTTTAAAAAGTGGTCTATGAAATATGTAGACAAAAATTCAGATATCGATATGTTCTTCAAAAAGAATGGTAGCGAAAAATTTGATCCACAGGTATTAGATTTGAAAATTTTACCATTATTTTTAGAAAACTTAATATGTGTCAATCAAAAGGAATCAAGCTCGCGTCTTAAAAAAGGCATTTTTAACCGTGGTATTACTCCAATTTTTTAAATCTTATTAAAAAATCAGCATTTTTTAATAAGAAAATTGACATATATGAAAAAAATATTCCTGTATAAATCAGGAATATTTCATTTATATTTCCCAATATAAAAATTAAGATTAAAAAAGGAATTGTTAAAACAAAGTAATATTTTGATTTTTTCAATTGAATCACATATAAAATATTGACCAAATTATAAATAAATGATGTTAGAAATAAATTTAAACTTTGAACTAACTCAAAATAATCAAATAATACAAGAAGAATAAAAAAACATATTGTTGATAATAAAAAAAAGATAAGGTCTTTTAAATTTAACATAATTTCCTCCCGATAAAAAAAGGAACCTTCTCCTATTCCCCCCGGAAATGGAGAAGGTTCCAATAGTTCATGCATTGAAATTTATTATTGAGATGGTAGTTGAAATTATGTTTTCCATTCTCTTTAATCTTGACCAAGTCAATTTCAAATGCATGAGTTAATTATAGAAAATCTTTAAAAATAGACTATAAGCTTTTGGCTTACATAGATGTCAGATCTAGCTTACATGAATGTAAGAAATAACTTACAAATGTTTATTTTTTAAACAGTGTTTCACTTTATTTCACATTGATACTAACAACTAAATGGCAGCATACTGTTATCGACATCTTCTGACACTGTTTTAGCTTCAAATGCACTATAGTTGAATGCCACTTGGCTACTTGCCCAGACTGCAAGTAAAGTTGCAACATGGCCATTATCCAACGAACTGCTGTCAAATTCCTGTTGGATACCATTCTTGTCCACTTTACGAACTTGCAGAATATTACCGGGATCAAATCTGTTTAAGTTTTTTGCAATCTCTACCAATTTTGAACGCATACGCATTTGATAAACTGAAATTACAGTCTCAAGATCCTCTTTGGCATTAAATGATAAATGCCAGCTTTTAACCAACTCAGGTGCATCCGTAACCACAATGGTAGTTTGACGATATTCTTCAAGTACTGGAAGAGTTGAAAATTTTTCCAGCTTTTCTATTAATAACTCGCCAGTATCTTTAAAACAAAGCCCTAATATCCTGACTGGCTCATTGGCAAAGCCCACAACTCTGGCATCAATACGAATAAAATCGGTCATAACAAACTTACCTGAATCTATTTGGTTTTCTTTCCATTAAAGACTGGCATTCAACACATAAACGTACACCACCCAAATTTCTACGTTGCTCCGGTATTTCATCTCCACATTCCTCACATTGTAAAAGTGAAATACCATTAAAAATTACACGATTGAGTATTTGTTCTTTTAAAAGCATTTCTGCCAGATCATTTGCCTTATCTATTTCATCACTCATTTCTAATCCTTAATTCTTTCAACTTCAATGACACCTGTATCCGGATCAGCTGTAATGCGAGTATGCAACTCATCATATTGATCAGCCTGTATCACAACACTGTCATTAATTTCCCCGGTTTTAGGCATACCATTCTTATCGTAGCCATTGCCTACAGTATCCTCATCATATGCACCTAGACCAAGAACGTGCGGAACGTAGCCAACCAATGTGACATCAACTGTAAAGATAGAAATATTAGTGGCTTCACTCGGAACCGGATTAGGCATTAAATTATTTTCAAAGACAATAAATCTAAATTCATCAAATACATTTCCACCAAGATTAAAAGTAACATTAATTTTTCGTTTCCAATCATCTGACAAATAAGCACATAATTGTGAACACACAGACCGGGCATCATGAGGATTGGTTGCATAAAAAGCGACTTGCGCACGAATTGCCTGAGGTATAACTCTAACCTTAACCAGCTTTTCATTAATGATAGTTTCCACAAAATATGGAACACCTAGTAATTGACTGGTGTCCGGTGGCATATCGACAGGTGCAGTAGCGGTTAACATCACGGGGAAAAAAGATGATGTACCAGTTTCACTACCATCATTTTTATTTTTACGATACGCACCCAGCATACCTTCAGAATCGTCCATAAGCTGTGCACGGCAGGATCTAATAGCCTTGGCAACTTCCCTTCTTTTCCATTCAGCTAATTGTAAAGTCTCTGGCATGGTCCATGCTCGAAAATCAAGAAGCAAAAGGACCCATGCATTTTGTATCGCTTTGAGGGGATCATGTGGCATTGCATCCATACATTATCCCCCGAATGTTAAGAATTTACGGACAGTTTTAACAAGGCCAGTTCCTCGCTGCTTTGTATTGTCCTGAACTAAATTACCTTCCAGTTGTTCTAAATAATGTTCAGCTTCAGCAAGCGCACTATCAAATGTACGAATTTCACCAACCATACCTGTGTAAAGATCCTGTTGACGTTGCTGCTGTAATTGCTTTTTACGTTCATGCAAACTGATTTGCTGAGTCAATGCATCAATTTGATCAAGTGCCTGTTCGTTCATTTGCCCCAAGGTAATTTGGGCATGGATACTGTCAAAAGTGCTGATAATTTGCTGCTCAAGCATATTTGCAATTAAAGCCTGTGAAGGTTCTAGTGCTGATAAATCAGTTGCACTATCAAAACATGCAATCAGATTATTAGACGGATCTTCAGGGACAAATAGGCCATCAAATAACTGACCATCACCAACATTGGTGGCATAGTTGGGCTGGGTTACATAATCAAACCCGAAGAAGCCACTTGGTGTAAGTTTATTTGGTGGTGTTTTGCGATAGTTTACAGCGGTACTAAAACCGCCAACTTTGGCAAGGTACTGCGTGCGAGCAAATTCCCCAGATTCATTTTCCAAAAATTCCGCACGATGACTTACAGTACCATCTTTATCAGCTTTGATTTCAATGGTCCTGAAAGCAGGCTCAAGGTGCACCATCTTTCCACTGATCGGTACGCTCTCAGGCGGTACCATACCAAAACGTTGTCGAATCTGATGTCCATAGAACCCGATCAATTGCCCTGTCTTAACCATTTCCTGAGTGCTTGGTGCATTAATCAAATTGATCATGCTCATAAAATCAATGTTTGATCTGTCCACACCTGTATGCTTACGCCCCCGATTATGTAGGTTGTATTGTAAAACTTTAGTTTTTCGTCCTTTAGACATGAAAAAGCCCCAACGATGTATTGAGGCTATTTTGCTTTGTATTGGAATGTTAATTTGAGCTGAGTTCCAGCAAAGGCAATTTCATCTTATCTATAATCATTAATAAGCTATTACCGCTTTGAAAACCGATGGTTACTTTATTATATTTACCACGCCCAGTAATCATTCCACCACAATATTCTGTATCTTCTACTTCAACGAACTCAACAGTTTAAAGATCAATTTGCTGATCATTGTGGTGCTTATAGCAATAGATTTTCACTATTTTAGATGACATTTTTACCCTCTACTCCTCGAAGTTTACGTGAGAGTGAACGATCTTTGAACGCTGATAACGCCAACTGCATATGTTTCAAAGCAATTTTATTCTCTTTACACGGAAATTTAGCATCCAAAATATTCATCCGGTGAATCAAAACTTCAAGCAAGGCTTCATTCGTCAAACCGTTAATACCTTCTACTGGTACCGATCCATCCTGAAAATGCAGATGAGTTTCAAAGTAACGCTCATGATCAAAATCCTGTGCTTCTAAATCAGGTGTGATTGTGTAGTAGTAACCAGGTGGATAGCTGAAAACATTATCAATGGACTGGCCATTTCTTAATTGATCTTCTTGTTCTGTGGTGAGTTCATTATCTGAAATTGCAACAAGATGCTGTACAGATAAATTTGAAGGTTCTCCAATAATATCAATTACAGCATAGCTGGTATCTGGAATTTGATTTTCAGTGTTTTTAGACATTAATAAAGCCTATATCGTTAAAGAAGTTTTAACTTTATAGGCTTTGATTTGGATTGAATGTGTTGAGTTCCAAGTCTGATCATTTACAGAATATTCCACAACGAAATGTCAAACTGCTGAAAAGTTATTTAGCGTAGACCCATAGTTCAATGTTTATAAGAGGCTGTACATTTTCTCCTATGGATTCTACTAAATCATATTCTTCATAAAGACCACGTTTATTAAATAAATCATGTTTATTTTCTTCCATATAATGTGTAATAAGTCCACGCTCTGCCTGATTTAAAGCATGCACTAAATTTGATGAACGAGTTTTTAATAATGCAAAAACAAGGTGTTTTGAACCTTTTTTAGAATTTTTGATGTGTTTCATTAACTCTAAAGACTTAAATTGTTGTTTTAATCGGCTTCTTAAATTTTGTGCCTGACCAACATACAATGCTTGTTGAGTTTCACCATGCTGACGATAAAAAATATATATGCCTGCTGATTCTGGAATCTCATTTAACTCCAATTCATCATGGTAATTTACATCATCTGTAAAAGAACCTAATTGCAATGGCTCTTGCCAATCTAATTTTATTTTCACAACTATCTCACTATACGTTTTTAAATGAAAATTTGTAAAATATCTAAATATTTGAACTTTATATTATATAAATTTCAGTGAAATAACACGAAATATTAGATGTTTTTAACTGGACTCAAGAAATATCTTTCAACCATTTAAAAGCCTAAATTCCTTTTTCCAATAATAAAAAAGCCCGCATATGAGTACGGACTTTAAATTTGGTGTGGTTGGTGGATTTTCACCACCACTTAAACCTTTGATAATCAAATTAACTCATTGACACTTTAGAGTTTTATAGTATTATTTGCAAAGGCGGTACACGCACAATAGAGGAGCCAGACCTTTTCTGGTACCGGTGATTATATATCACGTCTGGGGCAGTCTGAGCGCGATTGTACCGCCGCAATTTACTTCCCACGTCCTGGCTCGTAAACTGTATAAAACCAGAGTCTGGTTTCAGGATCATTTTCACCTTCGCTTTCTTTGAATCTTGTTTCTCTTTTTAATACAACCATAACTTCGGTGGAATTTCTCATTCTTAAAACAACCTTTGCTGTTAATCCAATAAAATCTGTATAACAAACATAACCATCCTTTCTATTTTGATATCTTCTCATGGGCGTTAGCATACGCCATGTGGATACATCATTTATAATTCTAGCTGCAATAGGTAACAAATTAAAACTGGCTTCAATTCTTGCTATAGGGCGGCCTTTGCGAGTGATATGACTCCATCCGGTCCTGTTAATTATTACTTGACCAAAGTAAGGGTTAATTGCACCATTCAATTTCCATTTTTGGTAAAACTCAATAGCTTTGCTTTTTAAAGAGGAGTTTATATTCCCTTTAAGACTTGATGGCAAAATACTATTTAAGGTATCTGATTTTACCATATCAATCAAATGTTTATCACTATAATCCCCTTGTTTCCTTGCTATGCGTCTTAAAGGACCTTTGCATTCTGGTGATTTTGAAAATCTATTTTTTTTGGGGATACTGATAATGCTACTACTACCCTCAAAATATGATTCATTTGATTTTAGATCAGCCCAATATGAATATTCATTCTCATTTTCATCTTCAAAAAAAAATATTAGAACACATGGAATTGGAGATTTTTTCCATATTTCTTTCTTTTGAGCTAGTTTATTTATCTTAAGTTTTATCTCGTTTCTATTTTGGCTACTGATATAGCTATTTCCACTTTTCACTTGTACATGAATTAACCCACCTGTGAAAGCCCATGATTGCTTACTTTGATTCTCAGGATCTTTTGGATTCGAATGTTTCGATCGGATATATATAATGCCGTCAAATCCATCATCATTTTCTTGTGAAATAGGTTGAAATCCCCATCCCCATTTGAGTAGGACTTTCTCCACATAGTTCGTTCCAAGAGATCCGGTTCTATTGCTTTCAGAAGTCATTTAACACCCTATCAAAATTGCACCTGTGGATATCCCATAGGTTTAAATTTCTAGCTTTTTAACAGCGACTAAGCGGGAATGGTTTGCCTACCTGCTATTTTATTTGTAATTGAAAAAATAAAGCTAGAAATTTAAAATTACTATATTATAACAAAACTAAGAGTTTTCTGAGTGACTAAACCAAGATAACTTTCTCTTAATTAATAAATGAATCCTCAAATTTAACATATCCACTCTTAGCAATGAAATTTTGGCTTGAAACTGATTTTCCAGCTTCAATCAAACATCAGTTTTAAGCTAGGTTATTGCTTTGCCATCTCTTAACTTAAATTAAATGGTAATTCTATATAAAATGCTGCAGGCTCTCCATTTTCAGTGTATTTATTAAATTTTGCAGCCTCAACAGCTTTTACAATTTTTTTATCAACCTGATCATCGCCACTGGTTTCAAGAATTTTTGCACTTATTCGCCCCTTTACGTCAACATCAACACGAACTATCACATTACTGTTTGTTACGCCTAATAAATCTGGCTGAGAAAGCCTTATTTTTGGGTAAGTTCTCCAGCTGACTTTACCATCCAAATTTAATTTTTTTTCACTTTCAATATTAGTTTCATGCTTTTGCTCAGGCATCAGTAGTTGATTAATATCTGAACATACCAACTGATTATTATCATTAGATTTAGTGTTACCTATCCCATCCCCATAATATGTACGTATTTCATTTTTATAAAAAACTAAGGTTCCTCTATACACATCTTCAAAATTTCCAAATTGACTCAACCTAAGTCTATTCATATCTTGCCATTTAGAAGACTGATGATCGGTAGCTTTTACTTCTTGGGCTACTCCTTCTCCTTTATTACCTGATAAGAATATTAATATATCCCCGCGCCACACCACGCCATTCAACTTATCAGCTTTATTGATTGTAGGAAATGTTCGAAATAAAATTGTTGGCTTATAATCAACAACATAATAAACCTTATCTATACCACGAATATATGATTTACCATTACACTCTACAAAATCCTTTTTAAAGTTCCGAATAGCATAATTTATTACAGTTCTTTCAACATTGTTTAAAGATTCTTTTTTGATTGTAATGATTCTATATGGATTATCTAAATTTGATAAAATATTATTATAAAATCTCTGGTCAATATCATTTGAGCTCCCAACCGCAAATGAATTTAAGCAACCCAATATCAAACCTAAAAGTATTTTTTTATTCATCTTTCCCCAATTCCCCCTGTAATTGCGTGTGCTAAAGCACGATCGCCTAAATTTTGGGTAATACTACCATCTGACTGATTTACCACCAATACTTTTTGTGGATCGGTAGAATTTAATCTAGTTTTGGCTGTTTCAATCTTAGGTGTATTTGCTTTAGCTGTATGGTTATTCAAATTTACTGGGTTAGCAGTCGCAAGCATAGTATCTGCCTTTGCAACAAATGGAGTATTTGTTTTATTTGTCGATGCCAATAAACCATGCTGAACTTGAGATGTAGAAACAGAACTATCTTTAGCATTATGAATCAATAAAGACTCGTGGTTACGTCTTTTTCTATTAATGCCTTTATTATGTGCACCTAGAGATTGAACAGAGTTAGAAATTCTTTTTAAGTCCCCAGTTTGAACAGCTTTAGTAACACTTTTTGGCAAACTTCCGTAATTGTAGGCAACCGAAGTCAAAGCTGCTTTCGCATCATCTGGTAGCTTATCCCAATTTTCACCACCAACTTTACGCCTTGCTTGGGCTGCAAAAATTTTTGAACGTCTTAACAAGTCTCTCTCAGCATCTTCCCTAGAAACCTTTGTATTAGAAGTAACTTTACGAACATTTCCATTCTTATCTGTTACAGTATCACTGCCATAACCAGTTCGATATGCATTCACATCCCAATATGCTTTTTCACGAAAACCTTCATGTTGTCTCAATAAAGCCATGGTCTTTTCTTGGGCATTTCCTCCCTCTAGAGCCTTATAGTCATTAAATCCAATGGTATCCAGTCCTTTATTGCCTATATTTTTAACAGTTTGCCAGGCACCATTAAACATACCTCCAATTGCACCAGCACCAGATTTTAGTCCGCCCCAAGCCTTATCAAACCACCCAGAAATTGTATCTACAAATCCATCCCAGATAGATACGATTTTTTGACCTAAATCTGATTTGATCAAAGAATCAGTCCAATTCTTGAAATAAGGTGCAACTGTTGTTCCCAGCTTGTCACCAATCCAAGCACCAACACCAGCACCTACAATTGTACCGGCTGGACCAAGAACCGATCCTAAAACACCTCCAACAACACCGCCCCCAATAGAGCCTATTGCACCTCCTTTCTGTTCAGTAGATTTATCCCCCCAATCCATCAAACTTATGGCACTGAGCAATCCACCAACAATTGGTAATCCTTTACCAAACTTTAATATCTTGGATAATACTTTTCCTCCTTTACCCAACAATCCGCCAAGTAAACCACCACCCGATCCCAATAGTTTGGATAATAAGCCACCCTGATTATTGCCCGTGCGATCTGCGATACGCTGCAAAATCTTAAGTTGTTTCTTATTATGATCAGTTTGCTCTTTCGGCAATGGTTCAGAACGTTTACGCATCTTCGCCAAACCGGTCAAAGGCTTAAATACTATTCCAGCCATTCGTTTAACTGGCGACAAAACGGTACCTAGTTCATTTATTGCATCAACCGTTGGATCAAAACCTTGTGCATCTGTACCTAATCCAGATACTGCCTGTCCAAATTTCCCAACTATATCGCCAAACTTTGAAATTGTTGTTGAGGTGCCAGGGACAAATCGCCCTTTATCATCACGATTGCGTTTGTCTACAGTTTCATCACTCTCAGGAACATCACCAGCAACAAAACGACCGTTACTGTCCCTTTTTCTATCAGACTGTTGAGTATTGTCTCTTGTTGATTCCACAGGTTTAGTTTGATTAGTATTATTTCGGACTGGATCAATTTGATCAGATTTAGATGAGTCCATATTAGAAATGGCTTTGATCTGTTGTTTAGACTGATTTTCTAATATTTGTGTTGCATCTTTTATAATATCTTCAATGTTCTTAGCCGAGTTAGCTTCATACATCGCACGCTGCAACCGGCTAATCTTAAATCGCTGTGTTTGTTCTACTGTGTCATGCCTAAGCAGCTTTAAGATTTCCAGAATATTCTTATCAATAGTTTCAACTTTTTGCTGAACCGCACCAATCAGAAAGCCTTGGTTATCATATTGTAAACCACTATCACCTATAGCCATAAAAGGCACTACCCTACGTTTAAATTAGGTATAGGTTAAGCCATGGATTTAATGAAAAATGTTGCCAGTTCCATCCCATTATTTCAAAATCCTTGTAACTGATTTTCAGGTCTTATACTATTGATAAATTATTTATATGCCATCAACACACATGCCAGATCAACAACTCTCATTAACTGAATACCTTAGCGCGATTAAGGAAGTCATTCAGATTTCATTTGATGAAGCTGTATGGGTTAAAGCCGAGATCCGGAATCTAAGTGTAAAAGGTGGACATTATTATCTGGAATTAGCAGAAAAAGAAGAAGATACAGATAAGGTTATTGCAAGTTGTAGGGCAACGATCTGGAAACATACAAGTAAGATTGTTTTAAGATTTCAACGTGAAAGCGGTATTGAATTATCCAAAGATTTGAACGTTCTCATTAAAGTCAAAGCACGATTTGACCCACAATATGGATTTTCACTTAATATTGAGGACATCGATTCCAGTTTTACACTCGGCGATATTGCAAAACGATACCAGCAAATTGTCGCTCGATTGACGGAAGAAGGTTTAATTAATAAAAATAAGCTTCTCCCTGTCCCATTTGATATTCAAAATGTCTTGGTCATTGCTCCACAAAATGCCGCCGGCTTGGGTGATTTCAAAAAAGATGCTGATGCTTTAGATAAAGCCGGTGTGTGTCATTTCGTATATCATTCCGCCACATTTCAAGGCAATACAGCTGCTGTCAGCATTATTGAGTCCTTAAGCTCGGGCTTGCGCCAATGGGTAAAAGATTATGATGGTACACCACCAGACCTGATTGTGATTATTCGCGGAGGCGGTGCAGTCAATGATTTGGCGTATCTGAATGACTATGACCTTGCCGCTTTATTGTGCAAACGAACTGTGCCAATCTGGGTCGGCATTGGTCATGAGAAAGACCGGACAATATTAGATGAAATTGCACATCGCTCTTTCGACACGCCCAGCAAGGTAATTGCCGGTATACGCAATCAAATCGCTGATCGTGCTCAGGAAGTCATTACTTTCATACAGTCCATAAAGTTACTTTCCCAGCATCATATTGCCAATTACCAGAATAAGAATGAGCAATTGATCGGTACAATCAAAACCGTGGTCCAAAATCAAATTTCAATGGCAACCAAAAACCTGGAGTTGATGAAAGGTACGACACATTATTTTGCCCAGCAACAGATCAAAATCGCTAATAGCAACGTAGAATCCTTAATGCGTGAAACACTACTACAGAATCCTAGAAATGTACTGGCAAAAGGCTATGGAATCGTACGCAGTAACGGCAAAGCTATCAGATCAATTCACCAAATTTCTGGCACTGATATTTCAATTGAAATGCAAGATGGTCAGATCCAAGCAACAGTTAACAAGGTAATCGACAATGACCAATAAAGAACTTACTTTTAAAGAAGGCTACGAAATTTTAAAGAAAAATGCTGCCCTACTTGAATCTCAGGAAGAACCAGACATTGATAACCTGATGAAAATCGTTGAAGAATCCATGCAAGCATATAAAGCCTGCAAATCAAGGGTTGATGCTGTTCAACAGGCTTTGTATGAGACGTTTAAGGAATAGAAACGACAATTAATATTATAACTTAACTCTTATTTTAAATTAAAATCAAACTGAATCTGTACTTAATAAATTCTGATTTAATAAAATAAATTAGACCTCTTGCGAAAGTGTTATTTCAATCGATTTTCAACTTTCACAATCTCTCATAGAACATAGAATCTTACTGGTCAAGATTTGATTTACGCAAGAGGTCTATTAAAATCTAAAATACTTGTTTAACAGAGTCTATATCTTTTATATCAATAAATTTAAATCTATTTTCTTTATCAGATTTATTTATAAGAATTACATTGTCAGAATATTTATCCAGTAAGAACCATTGATGTGAGTCTGTAATCTCAACTATTGGCAAACTTTTAGTTGATAGTTTATGTGCATGTGCAACACCCAATTTGTATGGAACAATAAGTATTAAAATTAAGCCAATTATTTTACCGAATTTTTTGCTGAGAAATAGTATTCCTATTCCATTTAAGCTTAATGCAATATACAAATAAGTATTAAATATTGTACTAATTGATTTTTCTTGAAAAAAATATAATAAAGAAAGTCCACCAAATGAGGAAATCAACATAAGATTTGCATTTAAAAACTCAACCATAAAACTTCTATCGGTTGTAAATATAACTTTTTCTAAATAAAATATTGCTATAGCATAATATATGTACACCTCGAGATCGGAAATCATAAATTCAATAGGCGAAAAAAAAGATAAAATCCAACTTGAATTAATCTCATTAGAAGTATAAATACCAATTTTATTCATTAAACCAATAATAAGTATTATAGGTGTAATTATTGATATTAAGTCTACCATGCTTGCTTGTTTTATTTTCTCGACTATCACAGTAAATACTCCATAAATTTAAATTAATTATTACATATTGATGTGTATCAACTTATCAAAGGAACTATCAACCTAACTTAATAATTATAGAACTTGTCTTAGAATCTTAATTCTATGATCAGAAATCTTTAGAAATCAAATTTATCAAAGTTGATAACTATTTTTGATAATGTACTTAACATATGGTTATTACTTAATCTACTGTCCATTTTCCTCGATTTCCTTGCCCATTTCAATGTATTCAAGCTGCCTTTTGAATGCTTCTTTCTTCTTCTCTTTCATTTGTCGTTTGGCTTCTTCCAACTTGGCAGTAGATTGATTCATAACAGCCGTGCGCTTGGCTTCCTGCTCGCTCTGATCTTTTAGGTCCTCAACTTCAAGCCCCCAGAACATGGCCTCGGTTCTAGCAACATTGGCAATGGTAATACTCTGTTTAAGGTTTTGCTCGATCATCTGTGAAGTAACGGACATTTTAAATTTAATCGCATTGATCTCTGCTTCACCAGCGGTCATCACATCCATAGACTGCAATTCATCTCTGACACCCCCAAGACTATCTAAAGTATCTGTAATGAAATGGCTTAATTTTGCCAAATTATTACGGGTTTTACGAACGACCTTTGCCGCTGTGAGTTTTCTTTCTTTGATATCGTGGATTAATTTTTCCCGGCCAGCAGATTCTTTATCAAATACGATAATGTCATTATCTTTTGTTTTTGATTTTTTTGACTTTTGATTGTCATTTTTAATGTCATTTTGACATTCACTGTCATTTTTTGAAGTGTCAGATTTGACAGGGTCATTGTCATGAGAGTTTTTATGACCACCCTGTTTTTCAATTTCATCATTAAGGGATTGAGCATCTTTGCCAACCAAAGATGAGATATTTTTCTTCCAGCCCTCTGAAATCGCACGGCGACGAATTACAGAAGATGCAGGGACTTCACGACCAAGTTTTTCACTTACCTGATCAGCAAGAGCCTGCCATGTGATTTTAGGTGATGACTCCCATACCAAGTGAAGCATGTTCCAAACTTCATCAGAATAACTTTTTTTTGAGGCCATTAATTAATTTCCTCAAACACGTCTAATTGCTGCACATACTCATGAGTTACTTTAGATTTTGAAGTGGTTTTTTTCATTGCTGCATCACAGCCGGCTTCAAGAGATTCCGTTACGATTTCATCACTACGCTCAACCAGATTATCCAGTAACTTGAGATTGGCTGAAACTTGTTGAGCGAGTTTAATGTCACACTCTTTTACCAGTGCTGCAAAATTATCAAAATCTTCCTTTCTAAATTTCCCAGTCCGGACCTGTGTTACTACATTTCTTGCTTGTTCAACCAATTCAAGAAAACACGAATTAGGTAATTTCGACATATGGGCCGCACCAATCTCAGAAAATGCCTCTACAATGCGTTGAATACTTTCAGATAGCATACGATGTGTACCGTTGTATAAGATACCAACTCGACTAGCATTGATATCAATTTCAGGCTCTACGGTAAAACCAAGAATCCAGTCACAGGAAACGCCGTACAATAAGCAAAGCTCTACCAATAACTCAGCATCAGGTAAAACCTTTCCATTTTCAATTTCACTAATCCGATTTTTTTGTGTTGGGTTCCGAGTATTAAAGATTTCTTTCATTACTTCAGATTGAGTATATTTTGCAAGTTTTCTCGCCTCAGATAATTTTAAACCGATTAATCTACGTCGTTCATCACTGGATTTAAAAGCCATTTTTATCGCCCCGCTAACCAACTGAAATCAACAGAACGGTTTAACCAGTCCTGTGATTGTTCTTGCATAAATACACATGAAACCCATACACAGCCGTTTTCTATGGGTTTGGCCAATTGAATTTGTTCATGAATAAAAATATTGTCATCTTTAAAGACCAAATCCTTTAATGAATCTATGATCAACTTTGGATAGTTGTCGATGTCATAACGTGGATACGTCTTTGCAGAGTAATTCTTTGTCTTAACTGGTGGTTGGGCTATTAAACGTACCTCGCATAATTCATTGATTTTCTTAAATTCAATATGATCAAGTAGCGGCTTATAAATATTATGGACATTACGCTTATAATTACGGGCAGATAAACTCAAACTGTTTCGTTGTACACCTCGTTCATCGATAGTGGCCCGCCAGATTTCATTTACGCTTAAACCATAAGGTAATTTGAGAATGATAAAACTATCACCTAAAATTAAATGTGCATCGTTGTTAGAGACATAGTGCGTATCACCGTCTATCACTTGACTTGTGCATTCAAAAGGTACAATCCGTTTAATATTCAATGCATTTTTTTGGCGAGCATTCCGTTTGGTTTTGGGTACAGCAAAAGGATCTTCCAAAGATTTGCCTTTTGATTTAAAAAAGTTGGTCCAATTGTGCCGTGTTCTACTCAACTTCAACCTCTCGATATTGGTGATGCCAAACCCGTTTATCTTCTTGCTCACCAAAGCCGCAAATGAGACAAGCAATGTCAAATCCATGTGGGCAATGAGTTTTATGAGTTTTGTTCATCATTGCCTGAATGCTACGCTGTTGCCGCCGTTGCTGGTTCGCACGTTGTTTGAGTTTTCGTTTCATTCTTCCTCACTCAGCATGATTTTTTTAATAAATTCTGCCGTCTCATTTGCATCTACTCCCAAAAATTCATCTGCACATGAGTTAGTAACAAGTTGAGAATCAGTTGAAATCTTGCAATCAATTTCCTCATAGGCTTTTTCAAAAAGTTTTTGCCTTGTCTGCCATGATGCCAACCAAATCAACCAATCGTTATTGTGAGGGCTTGAAGGGATATATCTGTAACCAAAAAAGTTTTCTGCTTCATCAAGTTTTTGCTTTAGTTCCTCATATGGCACATTACATTTTTTTGCTTCATATCGTTCAAATGCTTCCTGACATAGGCTATTCATTTTGATACTCAAATTATTTTGAGTATCAATTTTCTCTATTTCTGATAGACAAGCTTCCAGACTATTCATACTTTACCCACCTTGGCGTATGCCTGTTCCATCATTGAATGCACATCAACTTTTTGTTCTGGTGAATGATGCTTTTCAGGATTATTTTCGATAGTTTTCTGATCTTTCTTTTTAGCTTTTTCCCAAAATTGCTGTGATTCACCTGCCAATTTTGCACGTTGAAGATAGTCATGATAAATATCACGAAATGCAAAATGAGCGGCTTTCTGGCCTTCGTTTTCCAAAATCAACCGAACTTCATCAAGTGAATCTTTGGCAATTGTGGTAATTGGTTTTGACCTGTCATTCATAAAAATCATAGCTCTAGCCCAAGCATGGTCTGCCGTCCACCATTCACCGCCTGAAACACACCATGAGCGAAACTCTGGTAATTTCGGACACCACTTTTCATTGTTCATGCGAAGCAAACCACGTGCAATGTCTTGCTGTGTCAAGCCATTCAGTACGCTACAAGCTAGATTCTGTAACTCAGCCGGTGACATGTTCCCGTAGTGTTTTTCAAAGCCATCGCCATACAAAGCTTGCATACGCCCCAAGACACCATCGGCAATTTCAACCGGAAAATCAACTTGAAATAAATTTCCAAAAATTTGTAAATTACTCATGATCCACCTCACTTACATCACGCATTTGATTTTGATCAGGTGCTGAGGTTACAACGCCTGTGCCGTATTTATGCTTTGGTTTTTCAGGTTGTCGAGAGTTTTTGAAATGTGATGGTTTTTCAGTAGATTTATCAAATTCATGAGCATTGTTTTTCACAATGGTTAACCATGAATTAATCCATTTCTGCGGTGTTTGACCGATTGATTTTGTAAGCGACCATTTTCGTAATTCTGTAAATAATTCAAGATATTGATTCATATTCAACGTATGTGATTTATACGATGCTTTGGCTTGATCAATAAAATTCTGCTGCAATGCAGGATATTTTTGCTCAAGCTCCATCAGTGAGTACAAACCGTGATCTTGCATCTGGTAAACAGCATATCCAGCAATCACGTCTTGCTGCGGTGTGAAATTTTCCTCGCCCGCATTACTACCACTACTACTATTATCTATTCTATTCTGTGTCTTATCTGTTGCGATCCCGACCTGATTGGGGTTGCTATCGCCCCCCGATACGGGTTGCGATTGGGATTCGATAATTTTGGCAATTTTCTTTGTTAGTGCTTTGGATTGGGGGGCGATATTTTTTAGTCTGTAAACTGCATCGCATAGCTGATTTTGCAAATCAGAAGTATTGATCTCTATTTGCCAGCGTTTAGCATTACCTTGTGCGCCAGATATTGCACTGGCAAGCTTTTCAATCCATGCTTCCAATGCTTTCTCTGCAACAACCGGATGGTATAAACGACCATCTCCACCATCAACCCAGCCACGCAATGCATGTTCCTTAACCTTTTTCCACTTCGTCCCCATTCCAGATAAATGAGCAAGCATCTTGTCATTATTAGGAATACTAGCAGCAGGAATCTGATGCCAGCTTTTAAGCCACAAAGTCATTGATGCAACTTTTTCTGAATCATCACCAAGAATCCATGTTTCAGAATTTAATAACCTATCTATATCTAATGGCATAAATGGGAAATTAGAAACATCACACTCCTTAGGTGTAAGTGGACCTATTAAATTACTCATACCACCTCACCACAAATCTTCACTGCATATCCCCAAGCGAGAAAATTTCATCTCGCCCAGTGCTATGAGTTCTAAATCATTTTCAGTCCATTTATCCTGACCGCATTCAATTGCATGTAATGCTGCTTCTGGACGGGTATAGAATTTGCCGTTTTCATCATAGAAACCCTGATGAAGTGATTTTCCCCACTGGTTTTGAATATCTGGTACCAAACCAAGTGACAGAATGATATTGATACAATCTGTATGGCGATTGGGTCGTGGGAGAGCAACCATCAGCTCCCCGGCTTTCACTGCTACACCGGTGATCATGCTGCCCCCTGAAATTTCAATTCGTGTTTGAAGTTGGCACGTACAAGTGATTCTGAGAATTGAGGTGGAACTGAGTTACCTACCATTCGACACTGTTCTGTTTTAGTTAGTTTGAAGGTATTTCCATTTTCGTCGATCCCATATTCAATGATGTATGTTGATGGAAACCCTTGTGCCGCAAACAACTCATGCGGTTGCCACATACGAAATCCTATGTCATTAATTTGATAAAGCTGACCTTTTACCATCACTAATCCAAATCGATCACGAGTAGATATTGTGCGTAGCGGTTGCGCTATGTCATTACCATCTTTTTCATTGCCATAGAACGCAGTTAGAAAAGCTTGGACTTGAGCAAAGTGGGCTCCACTAGATGTAATTGTATGTAATGGCTCATTCTCAGCTTGACCGATATTATTATTTCTCAACTTGACTACATTGCCGACAACAATGCTATTGTGATCTTTTGCAGTAATCGTATGGATTGGCTCTCGAATATCGCTACCAATTACTCCTGTATAGTGCTTTGCAATAAATGCTGTGACTAAGGCATGATGACCACCCTTTACTCCAGCACAAATAGTTCGTAACGGTTCGTCAATTGGCATAGATCGTGGTGATGATGTATTTGCACACTCTGTTAAAACTGGTGCAACATCATTAGCTGCACTTACTGGAACAATGAACGGTTCTGGATTGTTAATCACATAACGCATGAGCCCATTTGCAATACGGCGGCAAGTTGCCTCAACTAAAGGTTTTTTACGTGTAAATATACTTGGACATGGTATTGACCAATCAACACATTCAGCGGCAGTACGCCATGGTAAAAGTTTCCCAGACTTGACTGCTTTTGATTGTGGATCTGCATGTGTTGGTCTTGGCCACTGAATAGCTAAACCATCACGACGAGCAACCAAGAAAAATCTTCTACGAATTGTCGGTGAACCATAGTCACATGCTTTCATTACACGCCATTCAACGTCATAACCCTGGTGTCTTAGTGCTCTTATAAATGAACGAAATGTTTCACCTTTATATTTCGGATCTGGTTTTCCGTCGTGCCCCACACGTCCCCATGTCTTAAATTCTTCAACATTTTCAAGCATGATTACACGTGGACGTGTTAAATCCGCCCAACGAAGCGCAATCCATGCTAATCCACGGATTTTTTTCTCAACTGGTTTTCCACCTTTGGCTTTTGAAAAATGCTTACAGTCAGGTGAAAGCCAAACCAAACCCACAGGCTGATTGTTTGTAACCTTAATAGGGTCTACATCCCATACGTTCTCGCAATAGTGATGTGTATTAGGATGATTTGCTCGATGCATTGCCAGAGCTTTAGGATCATGATTTATGGCAATATCAACTGCACGACCAAAAGCTTTTTCTAGTCCAGTAGATGTACCACCGCCTCCGGCAAAATTGTCTATGATCAATTCGTGTGGTAATAAGTTCATGCGCTCACCCCACAAATTTTCTCAATTCTCAGCTTTTGAAGATGCTCATAATCTGGATTTAGTTCACATCCTAGATAGTTGCGATCATGTTTAAGGGCGGTTGCAGCAGTTGTTCCGGATCCCATGAAAGGATCAAAAACAACATCATTGACTCGAGATCCTGCAAGAATGCATGGTTCTATTAGATCAGGCGGGAAAGTCGCAAAATGTGCGCCCTTATAAGGTTTTGTCGCTACTTGCCAAACACTGCGCTTATTTCTGGTGAGTAGGTCATATTCACTGTCTGGTCGCTGTAATCGATGTGTACCAGTGCTCTGATTGGGTATAACAGCAGCTCTTTTACTGTTTTTACGCTTGAAATTATCTCGTGAAGATCTCGAGCAAACAGCTTTCATCGTGCCGTTGTGTTTACCTACTGCTATATGACTACCTCCTTGTTCTTCAAGGTCTTGAGACAAACGTTTTAGCGAACTTTCAGCAACAGGTTCTTTAATCGCTTCATGATCAAAATAATAACGACGAGATTTACTGAATAAGAAAATATATTCATGTGCTTTTGTGCATCGATCTGTGATGCTTTCAGGCATGGGATTGGGTTTGTGCCAGATAATGTCTTGGCGCAGGTACCAGCCATCGGCTTGCAATGCGAATGCCACACGCCAAGGAATGCCTATCAAATCTTTTGGTTTTAAATTAGATTGGCTAGCATTTTGTTTGGGTAAAATTAATCCCTTCGTTTTTGGATTTTTACCATCATTTAAGCCTGTCCGAGTCATGCCACGACCAGAACCAGCATAACTGTCACCAAGATTTAACCAAAGTGTCCCATCATCATGCAGCAGCTCTCGTACTAGACGAAAAACTTCAACCATGTTCTGGATATATTCATCAATTGTATCTTCTAAACCGAGTTGACCATTAACACCGTAGTCACGTAAGCCAAAATATGGAGGTGATGTGACACACATCTGAACCTTGGTGCCCTGTTCAATAAGCTGTTGCATGGTCTGGCGGCAGTCGCCAAAATAAATTTGATTCATGCCAAATCCCCCTGTTTTATCTCAAACAAAGGAGCCGCAACTTCTTTTAAGCTTTTGACCTGCTGTTCCATATCTCTTAAAAGGTTTCCAACAACATGTTGGCTTCTCAGATAATTTTCATCACTGTTAAGTAGGTTCAGCTTGTTACGCAATGCAGTTTGAATTGCATATTGATGAGAATTAGGCTTCAACCCAAGTTGTTCACATAACTCAGTCCGAAGTTTTAATAAATACTCTTTTTCTTCACGTGCATCTTCGATAGCACGCACCAAATCAAGTTCTTTATTTTTCTGCTTTAAGTTATCTGTTTTTTGTTCTAAATGACGTTGTGCAGTATCACGATTAGCCAGAGCGATTGCTAATTGCTCACCATATTCTTTCGCAATTTTGTCATGAACATCATTTTGATAAAAACGATTGGTGTTATATTCACGAATCGACCGATCCACACCATCAATAACAAGTTTCAGCCATGCTTCCCGTGGTAAGTCCTGTAAGGGTAATAATGTAGGGCCCTTGACCATTCGCCACACATTTTCACTACGAACAATCAACCCACAGCCTTTTGACACATCATCTTTTGTGATTAAACCTTTGGGTACAGCAAAAATCACACCACTAGAATATTTTAAATAGCTTGACCACTTGCCTTTTGTGATGTCAGACCTAAAATCAGATACAGAAATTTTGCACTCATAAGCTATAGGACAAAATTTTGTGTATGACTTTGGAATTGTGTACACATCTGGACGTGGAGAACCCGCTGGTCCAAGTTGCATATCTTCCCATACAACTCGATCAGTTGAGTTTTGCAAATGCTGTGCGAGGTCGTGTGCAAGTTCATTATGTTTCCATTTCATGCCGCTTCCTCCCCAATACCAAAGCTTTTAGCCTGAGAGTCCACAACTTGTTCAGCAATCCAAAGTTTCCTTAATTGATCTTCAGCAACACCGGTATTGACCCATTCAGCTACTGCGAGGAACTCACGATATGCTGCTACTTTTGAAAATTTGGCATCAACCTTTATTTCGACTTCAATTTTTTCAATGCCAAAACTGTCCGGGATTTCTTTGGTATCTTCGAGTTGTTTTATAATTTCATTATCCAAACCATCCCAACCTTTAGTTTTTAGGCCATTACCACGGCTGATATAACAATCCTTTTTACCTTTCCATAGCTCGTAATGAGACATGCAAGGTGCAGTAAATGGAATATTTACAGTAAATATTCGATCATCAATCCCTGTCGTATCATACAAAGTGATAGAAAGATCAATATTCCACTGTTCCGGATCTTTCAAATGTCCCAGTACCAACGCAATAGCAAGATCTTGATAACCATAAGCACCGATTACAAAATGATGTGGTAATGTCCCAGCCTCAGGAAAACGATCAACTAAAGCCTTTTCCTGAATTTTTTTATCTTCGATATAATCCCTTACATCTACAGAAATAAATTTCATACTCATTTCATATGAGTATTTAATATCTTTGCGATATTCAGCAAGTTGCTGTAACTCGCGTACTTTACTCGGTGCTAATTTGTTTGGATTAAATTTTTTATTACGTTTTTTAAGCTTCGACATAGTTATCTCCGCAGTGTTTTTCAACAATTGATTTAAGTTTTTCTGAACGCTCAATGACCTTCATCTCATCTCTTATGATGTTCCATGAGGCAAGATCTATGGATTTTTGATGTTTAAGCAAACTTTCGATATAGCCTGGTCTACCCAAGGCAAATGAAAGTTTTTGCGCCCGTTCTGGTTTTGCATCACAAAATTGTTTAATGACATTCAGACGATGAATATCATATGAATTGAGCCGATGAATTTTTTTCTTTCGCAGGACTGGCTTTATAACTGGCCGTGGTTTGACTTCTGAAAAACCTTCAAGTTCGGTAATTGGAAAATTTGTTATGTCCCAGTCAAGCGGATTTTTTAAAGTATTGAGAGTGATCATGTTGCACCGCCTTCAATCACTTTGAATGTGATGCACCAAACCCATGGGTTTGCATTCCAACCTTTTTCTTTCCACCCATTTATTTCGTTCCAAAGCATTGAAAAATATTCTTCGGCACAGTAATCATCATCAGCAATCATGCCCTCAGCCACCGCATCCGCTTCTGAAATATCATTCAATCGTTCAACACGAATATTTGTGATTTCTAAAAGAATGCGGGATGCCCATTGTGGCATGTGGATTGACGAGCGTTTCTTCCCAGTTTTAACTTCGCCGTCAGCCCAGTAATGGATTGAACGTACAGGTATATTTCTTGGTAAAATATCATCAAAGCAAGCGTGAGTAGACCATGTCTCCCTAACATATAAGCGATCTCCAACCGCCCCGAATGGACATTTCACTACTCTTGGAAATGTTGATATGTATTGCTGTTCAACCGCTTTACTTATTGCTGTACCTTGCCAATAATGTGTTCCATTTGGGATAAAACCTGTAACCACAGGATGATCACAATTTAAAACTCGCCTAGTCTGCGTCTTACGACCTTCTAAAATCGCTCTGACCATCGGTGTAGAAAAAAGGATTGGGCGTTCTTTCATGCTGCCACCTCATCTTTAAAATGATTAATCACAGCCTGAATCATTGATTCGACATATTCGTAGCATGGGTTAGATTTCTTTAACGAATCACCCCAACTCCACTCCTCACCATATAAAGCATCTAATGTGTTTTGTTCACCTGAATCCAAGTGACGATATAGTCCTTCAAGGTGATTAAACTCTTGATCAAAAAGTGCGTTATACAAGCTTCTTAAAGCATCTTTTGATACCCTTTCGTCTCTATATTCGCGCAACTCTTTAATGACATCTTTTTTAATGTAGATGCGCTTAAGAATTTCATCTCCACTTTCAATAAATACATCTTCATCAATACTGTTATGACCATTAAACATTTTGTTAATCAGATAAGATGGATTAGTTTGAGCTATAAACTCTTTAAATGTTTTGGTTCCACAGTGGCCAAAGAAAGCTGTACCAACGTAATCACCTAATATCACTGTAATGCGACCACCACAGTCCGAATAAGTATTATCTGGATCAAGATAAACTAACGCCCAATCGTCCTGGTACTTGCCAATATTTTTGAGAGAGAATTTTTCCATCATAAATTCTCCACAAACAAAGCATGGATTTCTTGGACTCGTTCAGCTTCTTGTATTGCAGATTCATGATGTAATGCGATGATTTTTTGCAATCGTGCATTTTCATCTTCGAGTTGCATAATTTTGTCATTAAGACGAGTAACTTCCGTTTGCAGTAGTTCAACTTGTTTTTTCTTCTGAATGTAACAAGCTTCTATTCTATCCAATGGACTATCTGTGATCATCTCGTGCTGTTGCACGGAATGATCAATTAAACAATGCTTGCATTGCTCATCACGATATTCAGGGCACTTGCCTGCACTTTTATGTTCTGTTAAATTAGTCATGTTCGTTATCTCTCATTGGCTTTTAGTTGATGGGACAAAAATGCTCAGTTGGTCGTAACAACTGAGCTTTTTTTGTGCTTGTGAAAAGTGTGGTTCTGGATTTGATACTAATTCCAGTGCAAATTCAGGTGTCACATCAATACAGGTATCTACGGTATCTCTGGTAAGATCGAACTCAGTTTGTAGACAATTGAGTAACGCTTCTACCTCGGAGATTTCTTCAATGCATACAAACCGCACCAATTCAGATAACGACATTTTTCTTGATCGTGCTATCGCTTCAAGTTTTCGTTTTTCTTCATCAGTACACTTATGTGTAATGCTCTCGGTTAGTTTTTCGGACATTAGATTTTTTCCTAAAGGAATTGATAGCTGCTTTTTAGATTTGCTCTGTATCCATGGAATGCAGTACAAAAATTTGGCTAATAAAAAAATACTTAAAATAAGTCAGTTTGATTTTTTGATAGGTTCTTTACCATCTAGAAGATCTCGAATTTGGTATTGGCGAGATAACGAAACTTCTATTCGTCCTGTTTTCCACATACTAATTAGAGATTTTTCTACACCAAGTTTTAGGGCCAATTCGGTTTGATTGCACCCTAGCTTTAGACAAATTGCTGCAATGTCCATTTAGTCGCCACATGTTCAATATATTGAACCAATATTAGTTTAAATACATTGAACTAGTCAATAGTTAAAATAATTGAACCTAAAAAATAAAGTTGAATTAACAATGGAAACATTAGGAACTAGATTAAAACGGTTGAGAGACGAGCAAAAACTGACACTACAACAAGTAGGTAAAATTGCTGACAACTCTTCCAAAGCGACTGTGCATTACTGGGAAACAGATTATAGCGAACCAAAAGCCAAAGCTTTAAGCTTACTTGCTCGCTACTATAATGTATCTGCTGATTATCTTCTTTTTGGCTACGAGGATACTTACATGAAAAAAACAAAAGAAACTTTAAGAAAATTGGATAGTTTGATTCATGAAAAAAAAATATCCATGGATCAAATCCAAAAACTAGACTCGGAAGCTACAGGCTTTATTGAATTTTCCATTTCTAAGTTTGAGAAATTAAATTCATCAGATGATGAAGCACAAAAAACGGCGTAACTTCAAAGTTTTAGATTAAGTCTAAGATATTATGTAAATTTGTAAATGCAAATCAATTGCAATAAATATCATACTATTTTCAGTATGATTAAAGTTCTACATCAATAAATTGGTTGACTTTTTAAAAATTAATTTGTGATTAATTTTTATTTTTCTTTAAAAGTATTAACACCATAGGAGTGAATAATGTCATTAAAAGACCTTGGATTATCAGGTTTTGTTGTCGGATTACTTGTATGGGGTTTTGGCTTGGATCAGGATTCCACAGTAGTGGCACTATCGCATTGGCTATCGTACAAAGGGTTATTAGCATTATGGTTGATATCATTACTTCTTCTCGCAAAGACTCTCCTTCTTCTTTTGAAGAAGCGAGGTGAAAACAAAGATAAAGACTTATTAGATATCCAAAAAGTGCAACCCAAATATGAACCATTAAATAATCTCACTATTAAAAACTGCGTCTATTATGATCAGGATGGCAATGCGTTCTGCCCTACATGCAAAACATTAATGACCCACCAGTTGCCAGATTATTATGATGCAAATTATTGGTGGTGCAATGCATGCAAAAAATACTATGTAATAAATCCAACTGATGAAGATAAGGAATTACCTATGCCCTTTTCAACAAGAGGTTACCATGATAAAGATTATTGATTTTAACAGGTTCCAAAAACGGCTTAAGTTCAAGGTGTTGGAATAGATTTTCGTATATGCACTCTAGTCAAATGTAAATAAGTTTCAATTGCAAAAAATATTTGATTTTTAGAATATTAAAGTTATAAGGAGTTAATTATGGGTAGTATTGCTGTTGATATTATGCCTCCAGCATATTGGCAAGATTTTGAAAAGCTCACATTAGATATATGTAAAAAAAGATGGGATGATGACTATGCCCAAAGAAACGGCAGATCAGGACAAAAACAGGCTGGTGTAGATGTTTATGGTTGTAATAAAACCTCTAAGGAATTCACTGGAATCCAATGTAAAAAACGTACATGGACGTTAAAGCCTGGGGCTGATAGTCCTTGTAACACATTAACTAATAAAGAGATAGATAATGAATATTTGGCAGTAAAAGAATTCTCACCTAAATTAGATAGATTCATTATTGCAACCACGGGACCAAGAGATAAAGATTTACAAGAACATGTTAGAAAAATTAATGATACGAATCCATCAATTAAAATTACAATATGGTTTTGGGAAGATTATGTTGAATATTTAAATGATTACCCAGATTTAATGTATCGTTATTATGAAAATATATTAAAGTATCGCAGTTCATATAATTCTGATGAACATTACTTAAGATTACTTTCCATGGCTTTTGATCGACCATCAATCAGAACGCCATTCCATTTAGAAAATAGAGCCACTGATTTCATAGATGCTTTAGCTGCAACTCAAGCTGCCATATCAACAGGTTGCCTAAAAGATTCGGGCAATAAAACTATCGATCAAGCAAGAGTTCCTTCACCACTGCCGAATGAATTAAAACATGCAAAAAAATGCTTGCAAAAAGCTCGAATAATTGCAACAAATGCTATTAAAGAAGGAATAATTCAAGAGCATCACAGTGTAATTGAAATTAGGGATCCAGAAATAGCAATTAAGCTTAACAAATTGAGAGAGGAAGCTGTTAACTTTTTGAATACTGTGTTGAAAAATAATAATTTACCAACTGTAGATAATGAATTTTGGGGAGCACTATAATGATGACATGGACAATGTGATCAATTCCTAATAGTTGTTTATTCTTGCACTAAATTTACAATTGCAATATAGGTAATTACATATGATTTTAGATCGTAAATTACAGCTTGAACTGCTTAATAAAATGGCTTCCACTTATCCAGAATTTTATGATTTCAATCACGAATATTCACATGGCACTAATGAGTATAATAAAGCTGTAGCAAATTTATACTATTTACTACAACATGATTTAGTGGAAACAGGAAGTGTCTTAAGATCAAATGCATTTGATGGTTTAAAGCGTTTACAGTTTGGTACACCCACTATTAATCAAATTGGTTTAGATTTTTTAGCAGATGATGGTGGACTTTCTGCAATACTTGGAGTTATAACTGTAAAATTTGAGGCTGATCAACTAAAAGCTATTCTTGAATCTAAAATCTTGGCAGCTGATTTACCTCCTGCTGATAAGCACAAATTACTCGATGGGCTTCGATCGCTTTCTGCCGAGAGTGTAAAACACCTGACAACGAAAATTGTGGATTTGGGTTGGGATAATGTAGGTTCACTAATTCGGATAATTCAAAGCAGCCTTTCTTAACGCCTTTTGCTATGCGTTGAAATTTTAAATACCCAATAGGTTTGACATAATCCCCTACAGGCACAAAAAACTGATCACCCTCAATATCAATTTCCTCAATATAGATTTGGGTTGAATTTTTATAAAGTCGATCAGAGATAAATATAATATTATCTATTTTCAATTTAAACTCCTATTACCCTGCTATTTACAGGTTTTTCTTTTACCAATCAAAATCCTGTGATTTAAACTCAAGTTGCATTTTCAATTGTTTAAATCACTTATAAGGAACAATTTATGTACTCAATAATCTTGCGTGAAATTATTGAAAATAATGAAACAGATGGCATTCTAGTTAAAAGGCGAGAGGAAACTAGCGCTGCTTATATCCCTTTAATAGGTCAATGGCTGTCTTTAATCGATGATGAAACGGAAGTTGTTTATGAAATAGTACAGATTTCATATCCTTTGTGGAGGAACGGAGAGTCTGTAGAGATTTATATAAAACGCCTTGGAGATAAGGAGGAAGTTGAGGGTACATTGACTCGTGAGGATGAACTATAGTCGCCCAATCTGGCATTGTCTCACCTTTGTATAAGATAAAGGCGACATAGTTTGACTTTTTGTCTTTGTCGGATACTGGTTGAGATGCTGTTATCTCAACAATGTGACCATTACTTTTAATAGCAAGCATAATAAACTCCAATCCACCCATCCTTGTGATGGGTTTTCTTTTGTCTATTAAAACATAAAAATAAATTATTGTTAAATTTATTGAACAAAATAATTAACCAAAAATTCTTTATGAGTTAAATTTATTGAACAAAGCAAAAACCAGTCTTACCCCCACAAGAGGACTTAACCATGAAATCCACAGACCATACCCAGTTTATTGACGACATCGACGGCGGTGTATTTGCACAGCAGCTCGGCTATGCAATTAGTGAAGTTGCATCGGCTGTCGTAGACAACGACAAAGCTGGAGAAATCACAATCAAATTGAAATTAACAAAAGGTGTGGGTGCAAACAGCGTAACTATCGACCACAAACTGACATCTATTGCCCCACTTGCCGATGGTCGCAAATTAGAAGATCACGGTGCAAAAACATCTATGTACGTCAATAAAGACGGTGATGTCACCTTGTTTGCAAACCACACTGCCCAGCTTTTTGAAGAAAACGCTTAAATCAGGCGTTTTCAAGACCAACCCAACCTAGAAGGTAAATATCATGTCATTAGAAAATAGTGAAGTTGCAGCAGTTGTTGAACATTGCAATCCAGTTCTGGAAGTAGAGCGCGGTAGCCTGCAAGCGGTTCATCAAAACTACAAAATTTTGGACGCAGAACAGTATCAAAATGGCCGTAACCGTATCCGTGGCAAATTCGCCACTCCAATTTTTGCAGACTTTGCACAATACATTGATCATCCGAAAGTAAACCAACCTACACCAGTTTTTGTATCTCGTGATGATGTCAAAGCCGTCGCTGTGCTGAATTACATCGAAGTTGGTTATGACCAAGGCCATTGCGACCACACTGCAACTTTACAACTCGATCCAACAGTAGTTTGGAAAAAATTAACCGGTCTTAAAGACACCAAGCTTGATCAAAAACGCTTTGCAACCTTTTTGGAAGACTGGGCAACTGTGTTGACTGCGATTGATGCAGATGACAATAAAATCGATATTAAAGATGCGATTACTGCTGTTCGTAATATGAAAGTAGATGTCAACTTATCGACTGATGCAGAAGTTGAAAACACCCGTGAAGTCCGCACCGCACAAACTGCTATCGCTGCTAAAGCAAAACTTGGCCAACTCCCTGCAAAATTCAAAATTTCTGATACCGCTTATGTGGGTCTTGATAAAAAAGAAATCGAATTGCGCCTAATCGTAAATGGCGGTAGCGGTGAGCCTATTTTCGCAATCCAGATTGTGAAAGAAGAAATCTTGGTAAATGAAATTATCCAGGAATTTAAGCAAAAAGTAATTGATTTACTGCCAGAACAACAAGTTCTGATCGGCACATTCCAAGCGTAATTCTTAATTTTTAAGCAGTAAAAAGCCCCTCTGAACGGCTAAATCTGAAGGGGCTTTTCACAACAAGGACTCTAATATGTCACAAATAAAACCTCAATTCAAGCTCGCACTAGGCGCAATAGCGTTGATGTGCATGCTCGGATTTGTTCAAGTCAAATCCGAAGAACCAAACAATCCGCAAAATTCTCTCTATGTAGAGCCGTGTCAAGTGGATTACACCAAGCTTAATCACGTGACTTGCACTGCCTATATATCAATTGCGGGTAAAGAATATCAAGCACTTATTGAATCAGTGGATTACACATATTTGACGGACGTAAGCGTTGAGTATGTGCTGATCGAATATCCCGGCGATGCAGTCATCGAAAAGCAGATCAACAATGAGTTGATTGCGTACTTTGATGATCGTCGTACGGCTTGGTTCCGGAGAGTTTAAACATGAAAATCAAAGAACAATTTTTTGTTATCAAGAATCTAAAGACTGGGCAGTTTGTTTGCAGTGTTGGGTCTGATAATCATAAATCCTCTTTCACACGTTTACTTACTGCTGCTAAATGCTTTCAAACACATGAATGTGCAGAAGATGCAATTGAAACCATCCGTGTATTTTTTACAAGCAAGGAAGCGGAAGCTGCTAAAGCCGATGATCATCCTGAATATCGTATAGAAGACGCACAGCGAAATTATGAAAAATTCGCCAAAAATCTTGTTATTTGCAAACTAACAAGAACTCACTCTATTTCAAAAGGAGTTGAACGATGAATACACAAGTAGATCGTGACCAATTTCTTGCAGGTCGTAAAAAAGGCATCGGTGGTTCTGATGTCGCGGCAATTCTGGGTTTTAGCCCGTATAAATCCCCTTACGCCCTGTGGTTGGATAAGACCGGACGATCTGAAAAGAAAGAATCTCAAAGCGAGTCAGCGCATTTTGGCAACTTGCTCGAAGATGTGGTAGCCAAGGAATTTTCACGTCGTACTGGCATGAAAGTTCAACGTGTTACTCAGCAATTATCTTTAGATGAGCATCCGTGGGCTTTGGGAAATATTGATCGAGCAATTATTAATCCTGAAATTGCTGGCAATGTACGGTTTAAAAATGGAGAACTGACCACTGACAAGCTGCTCGAATGTAAGACTGCAAGCGAATATATGAGCAAACTTTTTGGAGAGGAAGGTACGGATCAGGTTCCGGATTATTACCTTACACAATGCCTTTGGTATTTGCTCATTACAGGTTGTAAAGAAATTCATCTTGCTACACTGATTGGTGGCAACAAATTTCGTATGTATCGCATTGAACGTGATGAAGATTTGATTCAGTCAATTTTCAGCCAAGTAAAGGCATTCTGGTTCAACCATGTTATTGCTGATGTACCACCCGACCCGACTTGTTTTGATGATGTTTTACATCGTTGGTCAAAGCATATAACCGGCAAACAGGTTGAAGCCGATTTTGAGCATATCAAACTTGGCGAAGAATTTGTTGCAGTTCAAAGTCGCCAAAAAGCAGATAAAGCACGTGAAGATGAAATTAAATTAAAGATCGTCTCCACCATGCAAGATGCTGAAATGATGATTAGTCAAGGCAAAACCCTATTCACCTATAAAGAACAATCCTCTACCCGTATTGACAGCACGCTGTTGAAAAAGGAAGAACCAGATTTATTTGCGAAATACAGCAAAACATCCAGTACCCGTGTTTTCCGTATCTCAAACAAATTTAAAGAAACAATTTAAGGAATTTTATTATGAATACAGCAGTAAGCGTACCAAACAATACTATGCCAGCACCTATCACAGCTTTCGATATTATGATGAATCCCGAAATGATGTCTCGTTTCGAGAAGTTGGCTGAAACGATGGCATCGTCTAAGTTTTCTGTACCAAAGCACCTTCAGAATAACCCAAGTGACTGTCTTGCAGTAATTATGCAGTCCGTACAATGGCAAATGGACCCATTTGCAGTAGCGCAAAAAACACATCAAATCAATGGCACCCTTGGTTATGAAGCGCAGCTTGTAAATGCTGTAATCATTAACCGTGCACCAGTCACAGGTCGCTTGCAATTTGAGTGGTACGGCGATTGGGCAAAAATTAATGGGAAAGAAGATAAGTCGTGGGATAAAGGTGTAAAGGTCTGGGCAACATTAAAAGGTGAGACAACACCACGCGAAATCACTCTATCAATGGGACAAGTAGGTCCTGTTCGCAACTCACCATTATGGCTTGCTGATCCACGCCAACAACTTGCTTATTTAGCTATTAAGCGTTGGTCTCGTTTATATACACCGGATGTAATCCTAGGTGTTTACACCCCTGATGAAATCGTTGAACGTGAAGAAGTAGATGTTACACCTGCTCAATCACAAGTAAAAAAACATCAAGGTGCGGGTGGTCTCAAGGCTCAGATGGCTGAACGTGAGCAGCAACAGGAAGCTACTGTCATTGATATGGAATCTCAGGCACATGATAGTGCACCTTATGATGTAGATGGTGCAATAGATCACATTAAAAAATTGAATACCATTGCCGAACTCAAAGAGTTCTCAAAAGCAATTCCTAGCGATATTGCAGAAGATCAACAAGCCAAAATTAAAGAAACATACAGTACACAATATCGCTTTGTTCAGGTGCTTGATGGTATCGAAGCTGCAAAATCACTTGAAGCATTGGATGGAGTTATGGCTAAAAGCTTTGAACCACATTCCGCAAACTTTAATGATCCTCAGACTAATGCGATTAATTTGAGTTATGAGCAAAAACAAGCAGCTTTAACGGCTTAATCATTGGCATGCGGTGCCCTCAGTTTTGAGGGTGCCAATAGGAAGATAGGAATATGAACCCAACTATTGAACAACAAAATGCCATAGATATGGCATTACGTGGACAATCATGCAAAGTGACTGCCTATGCAGGTGCCGGTAAAACATCTACGCTTAAACTTATCGGGAATGCTAAAACCGGTCAGGCAGGCATGTACCTGGCATTTAACAAAGCTATCGCAACTGAAGCACAGGCAAAGTTTAACCAAAATGTAAAATGCAGAACTTTTCATAGCCTTGCTTATAATTCAGTTCCAAGATGGTTGACCAATAAATTAAAGAATCGTCGCTTGATGTCAAACCAATTGGCATCTCGTCATGATCTTGAAAATTATCAGGTGCCAGTGGCATTGGTCAAACAACGTGGTGAGGATGACCGGAAGCGTTTATTTAATTCTAAACATATGGCTACCGCAATGATGAACGCTGTGGGATATTTCTGCCGTTCCAACCATGTGGAGATCCAGTTAGCACAGGTCTATGCTGCACTACCCGACTGGATGGATGATACATACCGTGCTGAACTTGCCAACATTCTTTTACCTAAGGCTAATGATTACTGGAATGACATTTTAAATCCTGCTGGCATTAATCGTCTCGAACATGACCATTACCTAAAATATTGGGCATTGAGCAATCCAGTGATTAATGCCGACTTCATTTTATTTGACGAGGCACAGGATGCTGATCCAATCATGTTGAATGTTTTGAGCAAGCAACGTGCTCAAGTCATCTATGTAGGTGATCGTCACCAGCAAATCTATGCGTTTCGTGGTGCTGTCAATGCAATGCAATCACTGGAAATTGCTGAAACACGTTTAAGTCAGTCATTCCGTTTTGGTCAAAACATTGCCGACCTTGCCAACAAAATTTTGTTCAATGTGCTGGATGAGGAAATTCCACTACGTGGTTTTAAGCAGATCGATTCCCATGTTTGTGAAATTGGCAATGAAATTGCCGATGCATTTATCTATCGCACCAATGCCGCTGCCCTCTCCAACATGGTTGAGCTGGTCAAAATTGGACGTGAACCACGTCTTGAAGTTGATACAACATCATTATTAAAAAATATTGAAGATGCCAAAAAAGTTAAATCTGGTATCAAAGTACATGATGGTAGCGTGTTTGAAGGCTTTAGTAATTGGGAAGAAATCACTGAGTACACAAACGAAGTTACCGGAAATGATCTTAAACCGCTGGTCAGTCTGATTAATTCAGTAGGTGAAAATGCATTAATTGAAGCATTGCTCAAAAGCAACTCTAGCGATTATGACTGCATTGTCACCACAGCCCACAAATCTAAGGGTCTGGAATTTAACAAGGTCAAACTTGGTGATGACTTCTTCTATAAAGAATCCGCTAGTGATGGTGAGAAAGTCTTAACGGACGATGAAGCAAGACTTTTATATGTCGCTGCAACCAGAGCTAAAAAACAGCTTGATATTACGGCTCTAAATCCGTTGTTCAAAATTATTGGTGGTACCAAGATTCAGAAACTTAACCCTGAATTGGTCGAGTAATTCCACGTTAGCCAGAAAGGATGTTGGCTCTATCTAGGCCGTGTAGGAATCGTGAAAGGTGATCCTGACCAAGCCCACCACTGCAATGGTGCAAGCAAAGAGTAACGAGGTGGAACAACGGTTAGCCAAGCATTCATATTGCAGCATGCCCCACTGTGGCGATACGGGGTAACAGATTAATTTAAATAGATAGGTATTAAAAATGAAAGAAGCAATTTTAACTCATGCAAAGATTGATGAACTGATTCAATCAGATAGTAAAAACCTTTTTCGCGATGTTCTTGCAATTATCGAAAAACCCGTAATTGAGAGCGTTCTTATTCGATGCCGTGGCAATCAAACTGCCGCCGCTGAAATTCTTGGTTTAAACCGAGGCACCATGCGCCAAAAAATGAAAAAACTTGGCATGTTGAAGTGAGGGAAATACAGATGCCTAAAGTAAAAACAGAATATCTCCAAATTGGTGAAATCAGCGGTACACCGGATCAGGTTGCGAAACAGATTTATCATCGAATTATTGGTCCAATGGTAGAGGCAATGGATAAAGAAGATCCAGAACAGGCCAGATTATTTGCGATGCATATTTTCGGGTTAAGCACTTCAATGCTGGCTGATACTTTACCAACAAAGTCTTTTGAAAGATTTGTGACAACAACACGCGACACTGTAGTAGGAATACTCAAAAAAGAGCGTGGCGAGTTAAAAAATTAATTATTTTTTGAGGTGCTGTGATGCCAAATGAAATTTTAGAAGCATTGCTTGAGTTGGGTCTAACACCTATTGACTGGGTTGATGCAAGTCAATTTTCTAAACTCACTGGCATTGCCGAGGAAAAACTTAATCATCGTCGCAAAAAATGGCCACAAGATATAGTCTGGTCAAAACAAGACGGAAATATATATTTTTCGATAAAGGGTTATAATCAATGGCTGACAGAACAAGCCCAAAAGCGTTACCAACAGGCGTCCGGATACGCAATGGATCAATCCAAATCTACTTTGAACGTAAAGGAAAAGAATACAACATCACACTCCCGCACCCCACGACTGCGGAAGGTATTAGCGCAGCCAGTAAAATTAGAAGCGACCTAATTACTAAGGCTGAATGGGGTATTTTGACTGATGAAGACATTGCTAAAGCAAAAGGTATTACTGTAGAAAAAGAGAGCGTTATCGTAGGTAGTGGCGTTTTATTTCAAGAGGTTGCTCAAAAATATTTACGTTTATGGGATGGCGACCTTAATACCAAAAAAGGATATGTAAATACTCTAAATTTTCACTGGATGCCTCACCTTGCACTAGTACCTATTCACACCATATCTCACGACGACCTTAGGGAATTAATCGTATCTAAAGAGTTCACTACCGCCAAAACTTTAAATAACTGCTTGATTCCCCTCCGTGGTGTTTTTGAAACAGCCATGAAAAGTAAGATTATTACTGAGAATCCAATGGCTGGTATCGAAAATAAGAAAGTACAAATAGGCATTCCCGATCCATTCAGCCGTGAAGAAATGAATGCCCTTCTGGATTGGCTTGATAAAAATATGATCAGTGAGGATCGATTTTACTATTGGTATTTCGAGTTCGCATTCTGGTCCGGTTGTAGGCCGTCAGAAATGCTCGCCTTAAAATGGAATGATATAGATTGGTTTAACAGTACAGTCCGGATCAGTAAAAGCCGAGTAAGAGGTATTGAAAAACCTGTGACGAAAACACATACCATCAGGGATGTATGTCTGAATGAGAGATCTAAACAAGCCTTGACAGAAATACGCAATCTCAGACTTCATCCTAACTATGTAATGTATTGCCCTGAAACTGGTGAGCCTTTTTATAGTGAACAACCCGCACGTGATCGTTTGGTTGAAGCCATGCAAGGCTGTTTTATCCGGCACCGCCCTGCATACAATACCAGGCACACGTATGCCACAATGATGCTGATGGATGGGCTTAATCCGGTATTTGTCGCCTCGCAGCTTGGTCATAGCTTAGAGATGTTAATGAAAAGATACGCTAAGTGGATGAATGGCGATAAAAACAAAATCGAGATGTCAAAGCTGAATACAAATTAGATTTAATGAAGGGTTGCGAAATGCAGCCTTTCTTTTGAAGAGTTTAAAATTGAAATCCTGTCAAAAACCTGTCAGAAAAATATATAAATTTTTAAGTCTTTGTTTTTATTATTAAAAAGTGGCAGAGGATCAAGGACTCGAACCTTGACGAACGGTTTTGGAGACCGTCATGCTACCATTACACCAATCCTCTATTTCTATGTTGCTTGTTAAGCTGATGCGAAAGATACCATCAAAACTTTAGTCTGGCAAGTACCAAAAAATCAAATGCTTAATTAATCATCATAAAATCAATAAACTACTTTGTTTTAACATTCGATTGACCACTTCCTGTGTTTCAAAACCTAAGCGCCAATACAGTAACTCCAATACATCTAATTCATCTTGCGTAATTACTCTCTCAGACCAAAGTTCATGTTCAATTACACTTAATAAATATAGTTTTTCTCGGACTAGCAAGCCTGAAATCAAACGTAAACTATTAGAAAGATCCAGTGGTTGATCTGTAATTGCAGTATAATGTTGCAGCTCATCATGCATCAATATACGTTTAAGTATATTATGATGAATTCTTAATTGATTATGACTATTGATTTGCTGTACATGCAAGATCGCATCAACCAGATGCACAATTGCTTCGGTACAGTGCTTTCTGGAAACAATTAAGGCATCGTCCAGCATATTTTGTGTCGCCTTTACGCGTTCCAGTAACAAGCAATCGAGTAAACCAATCTCACCATCTGCCTGAATAATTTGTGAAATACGATTTAGAAATTGTCGACTGGCAATGGTTGGCATATTATCGATATGTCTAAGTGCTTCATAGAAAACCTGTATATGCACCCGTCCATCCAGTTTTAATAAAGCCTCTATAATGGCTTGACTGACCTGTGCATCTTCGGGGATAAACTCTCGATATTGTCGAATCATAAAGATCGCAACAATGACCTCACGACACCCTGTTGCAGTTTGCATGGCTCTTAATAACAGTTCCGGACGTTCCATTGATTGTCGAATTTCCGGACTTAATGCCCTTACGGCATCTTTTGTTGTAAAGCTAATCGGAGATAGCCTTAAATAAGGACGTTGCTGAGGCAGTTGCCAATGCTGTGCATCTAATGCATCGAGTAAAACCTCTTCATTGGTTGGCAACAATAATTTTGAAATCAGATTTTGCCAGTTTATTTCCGAAGGTTTACTTTCTCCCACTGCAATCCGGCTAAAATTTGGATGTAAATAATTAATGCGGCGGCTTAAAGATGGATGAATCTTAAACCAGCTTTGTTCACTCAAGGCATTCGCAAAGCAATAATGTGCAATCGATTCACCATCAGTACGATAGATATGTGAACCTTGATCGTGTACGTATATCCTTGTCAGCGCATGCAATAAATATTGCTGATCAACCAGTTCACATGCAGCTAAATCGGTTTTGAATTCACGATGATAAAAAATAATAAATTTTAAAATCCGGCTGGCAATTACCCCTAAACTGCCAAGTAGCCAGATAAAGCCACCTAGTGCTACATAGATTGCAGCAAAGATGCTATCAATCAATAAGGTTTTATGTTGTGTGCCCCGTACAATAAAATAGCTACCTAATTGACTAATCAGTAAAAATCCTGCTAAAAACACTTCAAGTTGGGTATGTTCGATATAGTCCTTTGCTATAATATGGCTATATTCATGCGCCAGCATACCCTTTAATTCATTCTGATTCATGGATTGTAAAGCACCCCATGTCAAAATAATGCTGACATCTTTTTCTGCATAACCCACAGTTAAGGCATTAATCCCCAGTTCTCGATCAAAGACATAAAGATGTGCAGGATAGACATTACAACTTTCTGCGAGTTCCAGATTAATTTTAAATGCCAAAGCTTCTTCTGGTACACAATTCACAAGTTCAATTTTTTTTGCCTGATGATATTTTGCAATGCGTTGTCCATTTTTTTGATAAGACCACGATTTAAATAAAGCAGAACCTAAAATAAGAATCAGCATCAAGATCACAACAATCGGACTGAGTATATGCCACCAGATGGATTGTGTCTGATCAAAGAAATGAACGATTAAACCAAAAATTAAATTAAGAATAGCTGTTACTGCCAGAGTAACAATCAAGAAGGAAAGAAATAATATTGTGATATTTTTTTTGGGCATTACGATCCTAAATTTCTTTTAAAATATTTTACTCCATTTCCTTTAATTTTTTGTCAATAAGATGAAGTGAATCAATCACTTCATCTTAAAACAAAGATTATGCATCTTCACGAATACCGGTTAAATCTACAGAAGCTGCATCGACATTGACATCAATATAGTTATCTTTAGACTTTTTCGCAATATCATTTCGATTTTTCTCAAGACGTGCCAGATAATTGGCATCGATCCCTTCAGTTACATACACACCATCAAAAACTGCACAATCAAACTCAGTAATATCAGGAACTTTAACGGTACGAACAGCCTCTTTTAGATCTTCCAAATCCTGAAAAATCAAACGATCTGCACCAATAATCTGACGAACTTCTTCGACAGTTCTGCCTGAGGCAATTAATTCAGATTTGGCCGGCATATCAATACCATAAACATTCGGATATTTGACCATGGGTGCTGCCGAAGCAAAATACACCTGTTTTGCACCCGAATCACGCGCCATCTGAATAATTTCTTCACAAGTGGTACCGCGTACAATTGAGTCATCTACCAGCAAGACATTTTTGCCTTTAAACTCCAGTTCAACTGGGTTTAATTTCTGACGTACTGATTTTTTACGTTGCTGCTGTCCCGGCATAATAAAGGTACGACCGATATAGCGATTTTTCATAAAGCCTTCACGGAATTTAACACCCAGCGTATTGGCCAATTCCAAAGCAGAGGTACGACTGGTATCCGGAATCGGAATCACCACATCAATATTATGTTGTTTGCCCCAGTCACGCAAAATTTTATGTGCAAGTTTTTCACCCATTTTCAGGCGGGCTTTATACACTGAGATACCATCAAGTGTAGCATCCGGACGGGCAAAATATACATATTCAAAAATACATGGGCGATATTTCGGATGTTCGGCACATTGCTTGGTAAATAGCTTGCCATTGGCATTAATAAAAATGGCTTCACCAGGTTCGATATCACGTTCGACTTTAAAGCCTAGTGCTGTAATTGCAACAGATTCTGATGCAATAATATATTCTTTTTCGCCAGCTTCGGTGGTACGTGAACCATAAATCAATGGACGAATTCCATTCGGATCACGAAAACCTACCAGACCATGTCCAGTGATTAATGACACCACACCATAAGCACCTTTACAACGCTCATGCACACGGGTTACGGCACCAAATACATCATGTTCACTTGGATCAACCCTGCCACATTTTTGCATTTCATGGGCAAACACATTTAACAAGACTTCAGAATCAGAATCTGTATTGATATGACGAAAATCAGCATTAAATAAATCCTTATGGATTTCAGCTGCATTGGTCAAATTACCATTATGCGCCAAAGAAATACCGTAAGGAGAATTGACATAAAAAGGTTGTGCTTCTGCACTACTTGAAGATCCTGCTGTCGGATAACGCACATGGCCAATACCATAATTACCGAGTAATGCACGCATATGACGGGTATGGAATACATCACGTACCATACCATTATCCTTACGTAAATACAGGCGACCTTCGTGACAAGTAATAATCCCTGCCGCATCTTGCCCACGATGTTGTAACATCGTTAAAGCATCGTACAACAATTGGTTTACAGGTGATTTACCAGCGATACCAACCACACCACACATAATGACCTCGCAGACCAGCTAGGGAGTTTACTGAAATGGATTATCAACCTGACTTTTGTTGTCAGTCGTTGAGTTTTGCATTATAACACCTTGACTGTGATTATTCTTATCAGATTGTTGATTTTCGAGCTTGTCAGTCGTTATTTGTACAAATTCTTTAGAGTAAGCTGTAGCAGGTGCTGCATAAGGCATCAATAAAGCAATCATTTTTGAACTTTTCCAAGTTTTACTTTCGGCAAACCATGGATCCAGCGTATGAATTAATACCAGAAATACCACCAGACTTTTTGCCAGGCCAAAACTGCCACCTGCCAGACGATTCAGCCATGATAATTTTAATTTTTTAAACACCTGATGCAGAAAATAGCCGGCAATCCAAGTTAGGAAAATCACCAGCATAACTATGACAGCAAAAGCCGCAATTTTTTGTACCGTAATATCATCGGTTAACAATGCCATCCAGGGCTGTACTTGTTCATTATAACGAATTGCCAGAATCAGCGCCAAAACCCAGCCGATCAAATTCGCCAGCGCATGAATTAAGCCCTGTCTTAAACCGTTTATACTGCTCAACAGTAACAATACCAAAATGACGAGATCAATGTTATTCATCGTTTAATATGTGCATTAGACGGAATGCATGGTTTTTACACAGTCTGCAATCAAATTAGGACCTGTATAAATCAATCCACTATATAACTGCACCAAACTTGCGCCAGAGGCCTGTTTCAAGGCAGCCTGATCACCGGATAAAATCCCGCCAACACCAATTAAGGGAATGCGGTCCTGCAAGATTTTGGAGAATTGTGTCAGGCAATGCGTACTTTTTTTGAAGACTGGTTCGCCGGATAGACCACCCTGTTCTTCAGCATGTTTTAAACCTTCAACCCCTTCACGACTTAAGGTGGTATTGGTCACAATCAATCCGTCAATCTGGAATCTTAATAATTCGCCCGCAATAAACTCAATGTCTTCATGTTCCAGATCAGGCGCGACTTTCAACACCAATGGTACATAAAAACCATATTTTTCAGCCAGTTCCAGCTGTCTATTCTTTAAGGTGTCAAGCAATTCAGTTAATGCATGACCACTTTGTAAACTGCGCAAACCTTTGGTATTTGGTGAGGAAATATTTACCGTTACATAAGAAGCATATTGATAGACTTTATCAAGACAAATCAGATAATCTTGAGTGGCATTTTCAACTGGTGTATCGGCATTTTTACCAATATTAATCCCTAATACGCCTTTGTATTGGGCAGCTTTTACATTTTCCACCAGTTTGTCAACGCCATCATTATTAAACCCCATACGATTAATGATTGCTTTTGCTTCAGGCAAACGGAATAAGCGAGGATGCGGATTACCCGGTTGTGGACGTGGTGTAATGGTACCAATCTCGATAAAACCAAAGCCTAACGCAGCCAAGGCATCAATATAATCACCGTTTTTATCCAATCCGGCTGCCAATCCCACTGGATTCGGAAAAGTAATACCCATACAAATCAAGGGTTTAAGATATTGTTTGTAGGTGGTTTGAATGAAGCCTAATTTATAGGACGTTTTTAATGCAGACAACGTCACCTCATGGGCACGTTCCGCTTCAAGTTTAAATAAAATAGGACGAGCTAAAGAATATAACATACCGTTTAATCAATAATTTTTGGCGTCAATGCTTTAATTATACGCTAGGCGAATGCTAAAAGGTATGCCTATTCATCAATATTCAGGACAACGAATCTATTGAATTGTTGCAATTAGTTTAATGACCCCATCACTTTGCTTCTGCATATCCATGGAAACAATGCTCAGTCCTTGCTGTGCAAGCTGGGTCAAAAAATTTGCCAGCACTGCATAATTCTGATGAGAAGTGGTGAGTTTAATCTGATTTTGATTATCCTGACTTTGTACACTTAGTCCTTGTTGCTGGGCAACACGCTGGACTTTTTCAGCTGCTGTTAATGCATCGGTACTTTCTGTCGACAGTTGTACGGCATTGGTTTGCATCCAATGAATAGTATCTTTTAACTCGGTTACTCTCTGTTGTTGTTTCAGGGCAGCCTGATGGGGAAACCATAACAAAGATACGATTGCTGCAACACTGAGAAAAAGTGCCAGAACAATGACTGCAATGCGTTCACGCGGCTGCAATTGATCCAGATAGTCTTCCACAAAAACCACAAGCGTATTCAAACGCCCACTCAGACCATTCAACATATTTGTTATGCGATTTGCCATCGTTATTGCACCTTTACCAAACCAATGACATTGCTGCCCTGATTACGTATTGCACCCAATTCCACTGCAAAACCTTGCTGTTTGAATTGCTCTGTCAAGCGAGTTAACACATCACTATTACGGGCGATTAAACTTAAATTTAGGACATTGTCCTGATAAGTGACTTGTTCTGCTGCAATATTGGCTTGTTGTAAAATGGGTCCAACCCTGCTAATTAACTGCAATACCTGACGATCGGCCGCAGCATTGCTACTTAATTTGGACTTAAAATTACTGTTTAAATTTTGCTCATTGATACGGCTTTCATTGGGAAACCACTGTTTATATTGATCAATTGCCAATTGTGCAGTTTGATTGGCAATGGACTGATATTTCCACCATTGCAAAGTATCATAAGTCACTTGCGCAATCACAGCCAGACACAATATTGCAGCACAAGCCTTCCAGTAATTCGCCCCGGAATTCTGTTTACGTTTGGTTTTTAACAAAGCATTGAAGGGATGTTGTTTAAAACGTGAAATGTTGATTTTATCCAGTGCAAGTACACGATAATCCACATCATCACCTATAATGGCTTTGACTGAAGCAGTCAAACCGTCATCTAGCTGATATAAATTGGCGATATTTACTGTCACTGGCAACTGTGCAAGTAAGGTGACATCATCAAAAGACCAGCCACGATAAAGCGACCAACGTACTAATTTTCGATCAAAAATCTGTGCAATATTACAATTGTCTTTATCGGGAACAGGCACAAGCAGAAAATCCGGTAATAATGCCAATACATGCCATGGCAACAATGCCAGACTTTTTTGATAGGTTTCCCGTGTCATTTGTGACATGGCCATAAAATTGACCTGATCATCATGAAAATCATGAAAAATCGCCAGATGATCAATCGGATCGATAGTGTATTCTTCAATTAAATAAGCAACACCCTGCTGTCCCAACTGTTTATACTGTGCCCGTGGCAGCGCCTGGGTAAAAAATTGTGCGCTTTGACTCGGGAAAAATACCACACAATCGATGCCTTTATATAAAATTTGCACAGTTTGAATGAGTTGATCTATAGAGTCCGCAACTTGCCATGCCCCGTCATCCAGTTGCCATAACCACTGTCCTTGTCCCTCAGGCATCGCTAGATATAACATTTTAATTCCTTCGTTTTTTTAATTTTGAACATGCGGTACAAAACGTGCTTTTTCCTGAGAAAGTCCAACCATAATCACAGGATGTTCAAAAACTCTGGCTTCTGCCAATGCAAAGCCTTCTGGAACATCTTCGGTTAATAATGCTGCGATATAGGCCACAATATTCATATGACAAACCACAACCACTGTTTCCTGGGTTAAATTTGAGAGCCATTGTAGCGCAGGCGCAGCAGGATCATCAGGCGTAATATCCTTATAGACTTGCATCGGCACATTTGGGAATTTTTGTTGTATATGGGCCAGTGTCTGTTGCGCCCGGATATAGGGACTGACCACAAACAAATCCGGCTGAAAATTCTCGGCAATATACTGTGCAGTCAACGCTGCCTGTTGATGACCTTTGTCTGTTAATTGCCGAGCAGAATCCAGACCACTTCGGTTTGGATCTGCTTCCCCATGACGTACCAATATCAAGCGCATAAATGATCAAACTCTCCAATAATATTTTATTTTAACAAATAATTATGACAATTGTTGATGTGGCAAAACAAATTCCACATCACTGCGATTACCATTTTTCATCAAGGATAAAGCGACATTAAGCGGCGGCGCGTGTTCAAAAATCACTTCATATAATGCACAGGTAATCGGCATATACACATCCAGTTCCTCGGCACGGGCACGGACTTGAACAATGGTATTAATTCCTTCCGCTGTTTGCCCCAATTCCTCAACTGCCTGTTGTAGCGATTTACCCTGCCCCAATGCATAACCGACCTGATAATTACGACTTAAGGGACTATTGCAGGTTGCAAATAAATCACCAACACCAGATAAGCCTAGGAATGTTAGCGGATTGGCACCCAGTTTTACCGCAAAACGACTCATTTCTGCCAAAGCACGGGTAATCAACATACTTTTACTGTTTTCACCGACGTTATATGCAGCCCCCATGCCCATGGCAACCGCATAAATATTTTTTAATGCCCCGCCCAGCTCCACACCATGCACATCATCACTGGCGAAAACCCGGAATAATGCACTATGCAAAGCATGTTGCACTGCGACACGCAATTGTTCGGAATGACTGGCGATGACCGTTCCTGCCGGCATACCCTGCATGATTTCCTTGGCAAGATTTGGACCTGACAATACACCGTAAGGCACTTCAGGCAATTCCTGACGAATAATATCACTCATAAAGTAAAAGGTATCTTTCTCAATGCCTTTGGTTAATGACACCACAACCTGCGCAGTGATCATTGGCGCAATTTGCTGCACCACATGTCGAAAGGCATGACTAGGAATTGCAATCAGGATAATGTCACGATCCCGAATGGCCAGTTCAAGATCAGAAACCACCTTTAAACTTTGCTCAAGCGTGAAATCTGGTAAATAGCGTTTATTGACCCGACTGTTCTGAATTTCTGTTGCAGAAGCAGCATCACGAATCCACATCATGGTATCGCAACCATTACGAGCGGCTAAATTTGCCATTGCAGTACCAAAACTGCCGCCGCCAAGTACAGTCACACGCAAATGCGGTTTTGCCTCTGGCTCCAATCCTTGTTCCTGAACAATTTCTGTAAAATTTGCTTGAGACACGAGTCAACCTTTCCAAAATCATTAAATAATAAAACTTGCACCATCTCGCCAACAACACAATGCTTAAAAATCCACACACTGACAGATGACTTTGTGAAAAATAAGTACATGAACAGACATTATGCCTGCCATTGAGTTAAAAATTCTGATACAGCAAGTTTTTGACGGGGCGCAATTGCTTTGGGCGAGGTACCAATATACACCAAACCGGCAATTTCATCTGTGACATTACAGCCTAAAATTCTTTTAAAATGCGCAGACTCAGCCACTGCTCCAGAACGCCACATGCTTGCAAAGCCCTGTGCTTGTAACACCAGAAGTAGATTTTGAATGGCTGCACCACAACTTAATACCTGCTCATAGTGTGGCACTTTCGGATGTGGATGATATTGCATGACACAAACCAGTAATAACGGTGCTCTTAAAGGATGGTGTTTGACACGCTCAAGTTGATTCTCATCAGTTTCACCATCTTCACGCAAACTATGCGCAAGTAGCTCTCCAAAAGCTGCGCGCTGCTCTCCCTGAACCACAATAAAGCGCCATGGATGCAAACGATGATGATCAGGTGCTGTTAAGGCTGCCTCAATTGCGAGTTCCAATTGTGCTGGTGTCGGTGCCGGTTCGACAAGATGGCCAATTGACTGGCGACTGTTAATGAATTGTACAACCTGTTCGGTGGTTAAATCCTGCATCTTATATATCTTTCATAAATGATTCCCTGTGCAATGTATCATAGCAAAAATATGAAGAACACAAGATAAGTGTGTCTGATTTTGTCTAAACAGAAAAATTTCAAAACAGATAAGTTACAGTTTTTCCATATTTTATTTTTATGCTCAGGCTATGATAAACAAGTATCAAGAAAATGAATTTACAGCTGAGATGAGAAAATGAAAAATACGATTAAACCGATAATGATCACTTTATCAATCTGTGCGGCCATCGGATTGACCGCCTGTGCAACACAACCCACATCAAGCCTTGCTATTCAAAAAGAAAATAATCAATACCAAGTGACAGGTATTGGCAAAAATAAAATTACCGCACAAAACAATGCCGTCAAAGCAGCACAAAATACGTGTAAACGAGGAACTGCACCGGTGGTCAGCAATGAATCAACTCAATATAATGGTGTGGTCGATGAAAGCACAGGCAAAATCATTAATCAGGCTGGCTCAATTGCCGGTGCAATTTTAGGCAAAGACGTCAATATTAGTCAGGATACCGACTATAATGTTACTTTGGATTTTTATTGTAAATAAGCAGTTATAACAACACATTGAAGGCTAGCAATAGCCTTCAATCCGAGTAAGAGGCAATTTTTGTCCAATTGCTTTTTCAATATTTGGCAAATTAAATCCATCATCTTCAGATAGAAAACTGATACTGATGCCTTGTGCGCCAGCACGACCTGTACGGCCAATACGATGCACATAATCATCTGATTGTTCAGGCAAAGTAAAATTAATCACATGGGATACGCCATCCACATGAATGCCTCGACCCGCAACATCGGTTGCAATCATGATGGTCACTTTACCTTTTTTAAAATTATCCAGCATTTTCAGACGCTTGTCTTGTGTAATCTCACCTGACAGCATGCCAACTTGATAGCCATCTGCTTTTAAACGATCATATAATTTTCTGACCTGATCACGACGATTGGCAAAAATCATGACTTTTTCGATCGGTTCATTTTTCAGCACATCTTCGAGCAAGCGATATTTATCCTGATTGGACACCATGTAAATCCGCTGTTCCACATCGGCATTGGTTTTCTTTTCTGGTTCAATTTCAACAGTAATCGGCTGATGCAGCCATTGATACGCCAGATTCAATACATCAATATTAAATGTTGCAGAAAAGAATAAGGTCTGACGAGATTCTTTAGGCGGTGCATAACGAATAATGCGCTTGATTGCAGGAATAAAACCCATATCCAGCAATCGATCTGCTTCATCAATCACTAGAAATTCAAGTTGATCCAGCCAGATTTCTTTTTGTTCAACAAAATCGATTAAACGCCCTGGTGTTGCAACCACAATATCGACATAATCGCTGGCCAATTGCTGTTTTTGTTTGTCAAAGTCCACACCACCCAACAAGGTCACAAGATGCAGATTTGAAAATTTTGTCAGAGACTTCGCATCTGCCTCAATTTGTAAGGCAAGCTCTCGTGTCGGTGCAAGAATCAATGCTCTCGGTTCACCCCGGTAGCGTTGTGTCTGAATAGGATTATTCAATAAATCATTAATCACACTAATCAGGAAAGCAGCTGTTTTACCTGTTCCTGTTTGCGCCCTTCCTATTGCATCATGCCCAGCCAAAGTAAATGTTAAAACCTTTTGCTGTATAGGGGTCATTTGCGTGTAACCTAAAGCATCAATTGCCTGCTGAAGCTCGGGGTGCAAATTTAAAGCATCAAAGTCACAAACCATAATGTTGATTGTCTATCCAAAATACGAAAATAATATTATATATAAAACTAATATACATACAAAAAACGCCTCAATAAGAGCTATCAAGGCGTTTTCTCATTACTCAATTTCAAAAATTAATCTACAGCGCGAACTTCTTCTGCTTGTAAACCTTTTTGACCTTGTGCAACTGTAAATTCTACACGTTGACCGTCACGTAAAGAACGGTGACCATCAGATTGAATCGCACGGAAATGTACGAATACATCTTCACCGTTGCTGCGTTGGATAAAACCAAAGCCTTTAGTATCGTTAAACCACTTTACAACACCTTGTTCACGTGCTGACATAACAATTCCTCATCGATTTTTTAATAAATAAGGAGGCACAGGTGTTGCTAACAGCAGAGAAACACGAAACAAAAACAGTGTTGTTTTCTTATCTATCGTTGTCATTCTGAAAAACTTTCAACATCAACCTATCCACATCCATTAGTAATTTTGATTTATATATTATGCCCTAGAATTAAAGCAACAATTGTATAAATCCGTACATTACAATCTTAGCTTAACACGCTACTTCAAAGATTGATACTTATTTTTTTAAGGAATTTTTCATAACCTTATCTATTATCTTGATACAACTGACCCACTTGCAGCATATATTAATATTTTAATTGACAATAAATTTCACTCTCTGTACTATACGCACACCTCGCAACGTCCCTATCGTCTAGAGGCCTAGGACATCGCCCTTTCACGGCGGTAACCGGGGTTCGAATCCCCGTAGGGACGCCATCATCTGCTTTGCATCAGCGCTTCTTCCTTTATTTTTTTTAAATTTCAGTTACAATTAATTTCCTGCCCAGATCTATTTTTCTTAAATGATTTCACATTTTGATGATTTTTATTGCTTTGCTGTCGTGGTTGAACATGGTGGCTTTAGTGCAGCAGAACGCGCAACAGATATTCCAAAATCCAAACTTAGTCGTCGAATACTAAATCTGGAGCAATATCTAGGCGTTCGCTTAATTCATCGCAATTCCCGGCAGTTTTCTGTCACTGATATGGGAATGAAAATCTACGAACAAGCAAAAATCATGTTGAATGCAGCACAAGCTGCACAGGACATCGTACATAAACTTAGTGAAACACCTCGCGGAACGGTAAAAATCAGTACACCAACCTCGATTGCACAACATGAACTGGCAAAAATACTGCCCAATTTTTTAAAACAATATCCAGAAATTCAGATTCAGTTATTCATTAGCAATCGCAGATATGATGTTATTAATGAGGGAATTGATATTGCATTGCGAGTACGTAGTCAACTTGACAACGATACCGGACTGATCGTACGACGATTTGCCAAAATTCAACAACATCTTTGTGCCAGTCAAGCCTATCTCAATCAATTCGGTACGCCTCGTCATCCAGATGAATTAGCACAACATCGTTTATTAAGCATGATGGAACATGTGATCCGGCATGATCTGGAACTCAATTCAAATCATGGTGAATCCTTTAAAATTAAAATTGAACCACATGTATTAGGTCTGGATTTTGTGATGCTGAATCAACTGGCCAAAGAGGACTGTGGAATCGTATTACTGCCCGATTCCATCAGTGCAGATGCCATTCAATCGGGTGAACTGGTTTATGTATTACCAGAATGGCATGCTCCACATGGTATTTTCCACATGGTTTACCCAAGTCGGCAAGGTATATTACCCGCAGTAAAAGTTTTTATCGATTATCTGGTTGAGCAATTAACCGAAACCGATCACATCATTTAAACCTGTATATGATTTAGAATGTGGCTCAATTTCAAGTCATCGATTTTCGTTTCAATTTTAGAACAATCCATCTTAAATCTAAGGCTAACACTGCTTTTAAGTTTTAATTATACTGAACCACAAGATTGAAAACTTATGCATGTACGGGACTATCATTTTATGATCGTATATTCATAAGCCTTTATTTAACTTTACAAAAATTTCGAAAAGAGGAAATCAACATGTCATTTATTGATCATATTAAAAAACGTCGTACAATCTATGCAATCGGTAAAAATATTCAACAAACTCCGGATCAATTAAATGAAGTTATTCAGACGGCTGTTAAATATGCGCCTTCTTCATTTAACTCGCAATCCTCTCGTGTGGTTTCATTATTTGGTGACTCCCACCATAAATTCTGGGAAATTGTACGTGAAACCTTAAGAAAAATCGTACCAGCCGAAGCTTTTGCTGCAACCAATGCAAAAATTGATAGCTTTTCTGCGGGCTATGCCACAGTTTTGTTCTATGAAGATCAGGCAGTAATTGAAGGCTTACAAAATCAATTCCCTGCTTATGCCGATAACTTCCCGGTTTGGTCCGAACATTCCACAGCAATTGCACAATTTGCAGTTTGGACTGCCCTGTCTGAAATTGGTGTAGGTGCATCATTGCAACACTACAATCCGATTATCGATGAAGAAGTGGCACAAACCTTTGATATTCCAGCAACCTGGAAATTACGTGCACAACTTGTGATTGGTTCAATTGAAGCTCCGGCTGGTGAAAAAACCTTTATTGCCGACAGCGAACGTTTTAAAACATTTAACTAATTTTCAGTTTCTTTATCGAAAAAGCGCATCCAAATTGATGCGCTTTTCTCTTTCTATATTGCGATGGATTATAAACCTAATTTTTCAGCCACATAATCTGCATCTTTATCCCCACGACCCGATACATTTACCACAATGTTAATATTTTTAGGTAATTTTCCTGCTTCACGAATCGCCCATGCCACAGCATGTGAACTTTCCAATGCCGGAATAATCCCTTCTACACGGGATAATGTCATAAAAGCGTCCAGACATTCCTGATCGGTCGCTGTTTCATACTGCACCCGACCAATATCCTTTAAATAGCTATGTTGTGGACCCACACCCGGATAATCCAGCCCTGAAGCAATTGAATGAACAGGCAGAGGTTCACCTTTCTCATCTTCCAACACATAACATGCCATACCATGAATCTGACCCGGTTTACCCAAGGTTAAAGTTGCAGAGTGTTGTGTGGTTTGTAGACCATGACCTGCCGGTTCGACACCGATCAGCTTCACCTGATCATCCGCCAGAAACTCACTAAATGCCCCCATGGCATTAGAACCACCACCCACACAAGCCACGATGTAATCCGGTAACTGCTTAAATTGTGTTTGTGCTTGTTGTCTAATTTCCTTGCCAATAATGGCTTGGAAGTCACGGACCATTTTTGGAAAAGGATGCGGACCAACCACCGAACCAATGGCATAAATATAATTTTCAGGGTCTTTGAGATATTCCTCAAACGCACTGTCAACCGCATCTTTTAAAGTTGCAGTCCCGCGCGTTACCGTAATCAGAGTAGCGCCCAAAATTTTCATTTTGACGACATTTGGATGTTCTTTTTCAATATCAACTTGTCCCATATGAATTTCACAGGGAATACCGACCAATGCACAGGCTGTTGCCAGTGCAACACCATGCTGTCCTGCACCTGTTTCGGCAATCACTTTGGTTTTGCCCATATATTTGGCCAGTAAAGCTTCACCCAAACAATGATTGATTTTATGTGCACCGGTATGGTTTAAATCTTCACGTTTTAAATAGATCTGTGCCCCACCCAGTTGCTCGGATAGCCGTCTAGCATGAAACAAAGGGCTCGGACGACCCACATAATAGGTGAATAAATCTTGTAGTTCTTGCTGAAATTCCGGTTGTTGGCGAATTTCCTCATAAGCTACATTAATGTCATCCATGGCTTTCTTTAAATGTGGCGGAATAAACTGACCACCATATTCACCAAAAAAGCCCTGTTCGTTTGGGAGTGCAACTCCATTTAAATGATATTCTGTCATGGCAATGCCCTGATGATAAAAGACTGAATAAAAACAACAGTAAATATAAGGTCGATTGACACCTTATCGGGATAAATAACGCGTCAAATCCTCGATGCCCTTTAAGCTCATCGGATACATGTGATCTTCAAAAACTTGTTTGATCACTTGAATCGTTTGGGTGTATTGCCAATATCCTTGTTCTTCAGGATTTAGCCATGCCACTTTATCAAAGTGCTGCCTTAGACGTTGCAGCCAGACGATACCCGCTTCGTCATTCATATATTCTACCGAACCACCGACCGATGTCAGCTCATATGGTGCCATACTGGCATCACCGACAATGATCACCCGATAATCCTTGCCATATTTATGAAAAAGATCGAAAGTTTCCATTCGGGTGTTTTGACGACGGTGATTATCTTTCCAGACATAATCGTACAGGCAATTATGGAAATAAAAATATTCCAGTGTTTTAAACTCAAACTTTGCCGCAGTAAATAACTTTTGACATTGGGCTATATAGGCATCCATCGAGCCGCCCACATCAAACAGCATTAATACTTTGATACGGTTACGTCGCTCTGGCACCATTTGTACATCCAATATGCCTTTTTGGGCAGTTTTTTGAATGGTTGTACCAATGTCCAGTTCTTCGGCAGCACCTTGTCTGGCAAATTTTCTCAGCCGACGCAATGCCATTTGCATTTGACGGGTGCCCAACATCTGATCATCATCGAGATTTTGATACTTACGCTGTTCCCATACTTTGACCGCAGATTTTTTACGGCCGGGACCACCAATACGCACACCTTCCGGATGATCACCAAAAGCACCAAACGGCGAAGTCCCACCGGTACCGACCATGCGATTACCACCCTGATGCTTTTTATGCTGTTCACGTAAACGTTCTTCCAGCATTTTCATCAGTTCTTCCAGTGAACCTGCTTTTTGTAATGCTTCACGCTGTTCCGGGCTAAGATGCTTTTCCAGCAATTCCAGATCGAACCAGTCTTTTGGTAAATGCTTGACCTGATTAAGTAAATCATCAATATCGAAGCTTTCTATTCCTTCAAAATAGTCCTTGAACGCACGATCAAATTTATCAAAGTATCGTTCATCTTTGACCATGACAGTACGTGCCAGCTGATAAAACTGTTCCTGATCGGCAAACACCACACCGGAAGCTACTGCCTGATTGAGATCTATCAATTCTCTGGTTGTCACAGGAACGCCATATTTTCGCAGCGTGTAAAATAAACGGATAAACATTTAGCTGCTCCCTATCGACGGGACATAAAGGCTAAACGCTCCAATAACTGTACATCTTGTTCATTCTTAATCAGTGCACCATACATCGGTGGAATAGCCGCAGTCCGGTCACGATTACGCAAGATATCTTCCGGTACTTCATCTGCCATCAGTAAACGTAACCAGTCAATCAATTCACTGGTAGAAGGCGGTTTTTTTAATCCCGGAATATCGCGCAGTTTAAAGAATATTTGTAAGGCTTCCGAAACAAGCATGTGATTAATATTGGGAAAATGCACATCGATGATTTGTCGCATGGTGGCTTCATCAGGAAATTCGATGTAGTGAAAGAAGCAGCGGCGTAAAAATGCATCAGGTAATTCTTTTTCATTATTTGAGGTAATAATCACAATCGGACGCTGAGTAGCCGAAATGGTTTCACCAGTTTCATAGACATAAAATGCCATTTTATCGAGTTCATGTAATAAGTCATTCGGAAACTCGATATCTGCCTTATCAATTTCATCAATCAATAATACACAGCGCTCTTCACTGGTAAATGCCTCCCAGAGCTTGCCCGGCTTAATATAGTTGGCAATCTCATAGACACGATCATCACCTAGCTGACTATCACGCAGTCGGGATACTGCATCATATTCATACAAACCCTGTTGGGCTTTGGTGGTTGATTTTATATGCCAGGTAATCAGTTTGAGCCCAAGACTTTGTGCAACTTGCTCGGCCAATAAGGTTTTCCCTGTGCCGGGTTCACCTTTAACCAACAATGGCTTTTGTAAAATTCTTGCAGCATGAACTGCAAGTTTTAAACCCTCTGTTGCAATATATTGAGAGGTACTTTCAAACTTATTTTCTTGAGTAGACATACATCTTCCTAATGTGAATCCAAAATCATTCTCAGCATTTACCAATCATTTTTAGATACTTGCTATGTTTATGAAGAAACCGTCTGGTCTTCTTTATTGGCTTGATACTTTGACCAGCAATAACCAATAAAGAAACCAAGCCCAGCAACCACCAAGATGTACAGAAGATTGGATAAAATCAATGGCTCTTCCTTGGTTAATACCCCGAAGATTAGGCCAATGATTGCAGGTGCAATACCTGCATTGTCACCTTCAGAAACTGTGGGTGTCGCCAAAAGCGCAAACAGAATAATCCAGCTGATTCCACCGAATGGACTCGGCAAGCGTTTGGCAATTCCGTACCATGCCCATAAAGCGATCAGCGTTCCGCCAATATAGACAGTCACTGCGATTGAGTCTTCCGGAATGGCATCAAAGATACTTAGGAAGCTGTGCCACCATACTGTTAATTGATCAAGCACCTCTTAAACCCTCTGGCGCAGTTGCATTGGGATTAATTAATCCTTCCGGTGGCAACTGCATAAAATAGCCTTTGGTTGTTAATGCATCGAGAACATGCAATACCGATACACGGGCAAGTTTACGTGTTTCATGTAATTCAAGATGCATCACAAATGTCGGGCGGCCAAAGGCGACCTGTAATAAATCCGGCACATCGGCAAAAGGTTCTTTGGCTTCATCATTTGGGTAATCAGGGCGAGCAACGTAAAGATACATTTCATCCTTTTTACTCGATCTATAAATGTCACAATGCATATTCTTACACCTTGTTTAGGCTTACACTTGCTTGGCAGTTTGCATTTAGCATACACAATTTTATCTGCTGATGCGAAACTTGCGGGTTATTTTATTGCAAAAATAAATATTCTAGACAATGAAAAAAATCAATGTCTGCTCAACTGTACTATTTGGCTTTGTTAAGGCTAAACTTATTTTAACGACGAGCTTTATCCTGTTGCAGAATATCGATCAATGGCAAAGTGACTTCCTGATAACGCCAACCACGCAAATATGGGTTTAATTGATTGATATCCTGCATATCATGAAACACAAAGGTATTTAATTGGGTTAACCATTTTTTACGCATTAATACTTCACCAGGAATCTGCCATGTTTGACTGAGATCAGCAATTTTTTGCTCAATCCGTTCCTTGGTCCCGTCGAGATAACGATAAGGTCGTTCCAGACGTTGCGGCCACACGGTCTGCTCAGGTAATTCATTTAATAATCTTAGAATTTCCTTACCATGCTCGCGTAATACGGCTGGTTTTAGCTCGTGGGTGTTTGCCAGTTGCTGCATGGTTTTGGGTGTACGTTCAATCAGTTTGTTAATGCTATTGTTTTTTATAATATAACTGCGTGGTTTGTTCTGTGCAATGGCAAGCTGTTCCCTCCACGTGGCGATTTGTTTTAACTGCATTAATTGCCGGGAAGTATGCCGATAATTGGCAATATCCAAATAAACATCATTAAGAGGTAATTGCTCGGCCAAAGAAGCACAATAGTTACGGCAATCTTCTAAAACATAGGCATATAAATTTTTGTTTTTAAGCTGTTCAATTAAATGATCTGCCAAATCCTGAAGATAATAAACATCCGAAGCCGCATAACGAACCTGCTCTTCACTCAGTGGCCGTGCCAGCCAATCTGAACGGGTTTGGTCCTTATCAACATGGATTCCCAAAATCTTCTCAATCGCAGATTGATAACTGATCTGCATGCCGTGACCTAAAAATGCCATAGCAACTTGTGTATCTAATACATTATTCAAGGCATTCTGTTTGGAGTAATGATAAATTAAATCAATATCCTCACCACAGGCGTGAAATATGTTGAGTTTGGCTTGAAATAGACTATCCCACACTGCTGATAGTTCCAGCACGCCATCAATCAAATACACCTGCTGATTCACATTGACCTGTAACACACCCAGTTTTGGATAAAGCGTATCAACCTTGATAAATTCGGTGTCTAGTGCATTCGCCGGACTGTGCTGTAATTGTTCAACAATGGGCTGTAATTGTGCTTGTTGGGCGATCCATTGATAATGCATAAGATTTCCTGAAGACTAACCAGCAGTTTTGTCTGGCAATTAGTCCTGATTTAACAATAATCGGTGTGTTAATGCCTGATGTAAGGTATGGCTATCGACATATTCCAATTCGCCGCCTTGTGGTACGCCCTGTGCAATACGGGTAATTCGAATCGGCAAATGTTTACAAGCTTCAACCAGATAATGCGCAGTTGCCTGCCCTTCAACGGTGGCATTGGTTGCCAAAATCACTTCTTTAATCTGACCTTGAGATAAGCGCTGCAATAGATGTGGAATACCGACTTCTTCCGGTCCAATACCATCAAGTGGTGACAAATGACCATGCAAAACATGGTACTTACCTTTAAAGCTGCCACTGTGTTCTATGGCAAATACATCGGCTGGTGATTCCACCACACACAACAGGGCATCATCACGCTCACTGTCCTGACAAATTTCACAGACCTCAAGCTCGGTTAACGCATGGCACACCGAACATTCATGAATATGTTCAACTGCATCCTGTATGGCCTGAGCAAGTTCAAGCGCCCCAGTGCGTTGTCGCATCAATAAATGTAATGCCATACGCTGAGCAGATTTTGAACCCACACTTGGTAGTAAGCGTAACTTTTGTACCAGTATATTGAAGCGGTCACTATACACGCTTTACAACCTCAAATTTTAATTCGATTCAATTCTTCGGCACCAAACAATGAGTAGGTGAAAGAAAAACTGAACCGTTTTCATAAAAACAAAATTAGAATAAGCCAGACAAACCTGGTGGTAATCCCATGCCGCTATTGGCAGTTTTTAAACGCTCATCGGCAATCGCTTCGGCCTGACGTACAGCATCATTAACCGCAGCAGCAATCAGGTCTTCGATCATATCCGGTTCGTCCTGCAATAATTCAGGACTGATTTCGATGCGTTTAACCACAAAACGACAAGTCATGGTCACTTTGACCAAACCACCACCCGCTTCTGCCTGGACTTCTGTTTGTCCCAACTGCGCCTTGGTTTTTTTGACGTTTTCTTCCATATCTTTTTGCATACGCTGTGCTTGTTGCATCAACATATTAATATTCATAAGGCTATCCTTCTAAACAATCTGTGGCAGTTGCCATCATACAACTGCCCTTAAGCCAATCAAATCTGATCTAAACCACGTTTCAGATCGGCAATAATATCATCAATATCTTCAAGTCCAACAGAAACACGAATTAAACCTTCGCTAATCCCTGCCGCAGCTTTGGCTTCAGGCGACAACTTACCGTGTGTGGTGGTTGCCGGATGGGTAATGGTTGATTTCACATCGCCCAAATTTCCGGTAATGGAAATAAAACGGGTCGAATCAATCACTTTCCATGCGCCATCTCGTTCGCCTTTAACTTCAAAGGTGACAATACCACCAAAGCCGGCCTGTTGCGATTTTGCCAGTTCATGTCCTTTATGCGCTGGCAAGCCTGTATAAAATACTTTATTGACGTTTGGATGCTGATCCAGCCATTCAGCCAGTTTCTGTGCATTATCACAGTGGGCATACATACGGAGTTTCAGCGTTTCCAGACCTTTAAGGAAAATCCATGCATTAAATGGACTCATGCTTGGACCCAAGGTACGCACCACACCAAACACTTCTTCCAGCAATTGATGTGAACCGACCACTGCACCACCCAGTGCACGTCCCTGACCATCAATATATTTGGTCGCAGAGTAAATCGCCAGATCGGCACCCAATGCAATTGGACGCTGTAAAATCGGTGTACAAAAACTGTTGTCTACCGCAAGTAAAGCATCATGCTGATGTGCTAATTCTGCTAATGCACGAATATCGGCAATTTCAGACAAAGGATTGGACGGTGATTCAAGGAACAATAATTTGGTCCGTCCGGGTTGAATCGCCTGCTGCCAAGCATTTAAATCTTCCAGATCAACAAAATCGATGTCTACGCCAAACTTACGCACATATTTATCAAACAGGGACACACTAGAACCGAACATGGCACGGGAACATACCACATGATCACCGGTTTTAAGAAATGCCAGCACGATTGAGATAATTGCCGCCATACCGGAACTGGTGGCCACTGCACGTTCTGCACCATCAAGTGCTGCCAAACGTTTTTCAAACATGGCCACTGTCGGATTGGTAAAGCGCGAATAAATATTACCCGGCTCTGCACCAGAAAACTTGGCCGCAGCTTCTGCGGCATTTTCATAGACAAATGATGAGGTCAGGAAAATGGGCTCACTATGCTCACCTTCATGGGTTCGATCATGTCCGGTACGAATGGCCAAAGTTGCTAATTGGTACTCATGCTGCAAATCATCTTGCTGGTCAGTGTGCTGACTCATACTATTTTCAGTCCGAAAACTGCCCTATCTAAAAACCTGACCACATTTTGCTAGTCATGGGTTTTTTGGTCAAGGCAAAATCAGGGTTTATCCCCTAAAATTATCAATTAGTTTGTTATTTTCTGAGCAAAGGCTGTGAAAACAAAATATTTGAAACCTCAACCTTTGGTAAAACAAAGCTATCAACATCTTAAACGCCGTCTTTTTGATCGTAAAAGCCTGATTCTTTCTGAGCAATTGCCTTATCAGGTAATTGCACATTTTGATAAAGCCACAGTGCGCCATTATCCGGCCAAACACCATCAGCAGCAACGCATTCCTTTGGTACTGGTTGCACCACTGGCTGTAAAAATGGCGATTTATGATTTATTCCCCTATCGCTCGCTGGTACGTTACCTGACGGATAGTGGTTTTGACATTTATCTGATTGACTGGGGACAACTGAATCGAAACGATGCCGATCTAGATTTTAATTATTTTGTCTTTCAAGCATTGCCCGCCCTAATCAAGGACATCAAACAATATACCGATTGTGATGAGATTTCTTTACAGGGCTGGAGTATGGCTGGTATTTTTTGTTTGCTATATGCGGCATCGGGTCTGGATCAGGGTATCCGCAATTTATTAATTTTCGCCAGTCCAATTGATGCCTATGCATCAGGTCGTATTGGTTTGGGATATCAACTTGCCAATCGTTTGATCGAACAAAGTCCATTATCGCTACAACAAATCCTGCTGCTCAAGCATCTTCCCAATCGCATCATTCACTCTCCAGGCAAACTCAATGCACTGGGCTTTAAACTTCTTAATCCACTGGGAATTCTGCAAGGACATTTACAACTTCTTAAACGACTATCCAATCTGGAAGATGTCAAATCCCATGCCACGCTCGGTGATTTTTTAAATGATATGATTGATTATCCGGGCGCCATCAATCGCGATATGTTGCTATGGATCTGGCTAAAGAACCCCCTAAATCAAGGTAAATTTTCGTATAAGGGCCGCACACTAGATATTAACAACATCAAATCTTCATTATTAATCGGTGCCGGTGACAGTGATGGCATGGTCACACCAGCATCAGTACAACCCTTAACACATTTAACCTCGAGTCAAGATGTATGCTTTAAACTGATTCCCGGCGGACATATGGGCTTGATGTGTAGTCAGGCCAGTAGCATACAATTCTGGCCATTCTTGACAAATTGGCTAGAACAGCGTTCTATGATCAGCCAACACCATTAAGTTTAAGGATTTTAATATGTCTGTGTCTGTTGCTTTTATTGGTTTGGGTGCAATGGGTTATCGTATGGCAGCCCATTTGCCTAAAGCATTTCAATCGGTATGGGTCTGGAATCGCAGCTTTGAAAAAGCCGAACAACATGCCAAAACCTACGGCACACAAGCTGTATCCATAGAACAGGCAACACAGGCAGACATTATTTTTTCATGTTTACCAACCAGTCGGCAGGTTGAAGACATCATTCAAGCCCATCCACCCAAAGCAGGCGCAATCTGGGTGGACTGCACCAGTGGCGAACCAGAATCTGCCAAACGCATGGTAGAGTTTTTAAAAACATATCAGGCGGACTTTCTTGACGCGCCGGTTTCGGGACAAACCATTGGCGCAGAAAAAGGCACGCTCACCGTAATGATTGGTGGTGATCAGGCTGCCTTTGAACGTGCTTATCCTGCCATTGAAACCTTTGGCGGATTGATCAAGCATGTCGGTGACGCTGGTGCAGGTTTTGCAGTAAAAGCTGTCAATAATATGTTACTGGCTGTGCATCTATGGGCTGCCGCAGAAGGCTTTACCGCGCTTAAAGCCAGTGGGGTCGATTTAAACAGTGCACTGGAATGTATCAACGCATCCAGCGGAAAAAGCGGTGTAACCGAAACTACATTACCGCAACGGATTTTAAATCGTAGTTTTCCTTTGACCTTTGCGCTGCCTTTACTGGCCAAAGATACAGGCATCGCCTTAAATCTGGCACAACAGGCCAAACTGCCAACGCCACTACTTAGCCTCATCCAGAATTTAATTCAGGCGGCAAATTTAACCGCAGCACCGGATAGTGACTTTTCGGCAGCAGTGAAACTGTATGAGGACTGGACTAAAATTACCATACAATAACAATTTGATTGTTTTTAATAGTGGTTATCCCCATGTATATCATATAATCGCACTAGGTTCATACCTGAAAAAGGAAACCCAATGATGAAATTAATTGTAAAATGCTCTATCTTCGGTCTGTTACTAACAGGTTTAACATCAGCCTATGCAGATGATGCAAAATGCAAACAGCTACAAGATCAAAAAAATCTGATCTATGCAGCACATGGTTACTGTTTTAAAGATCCAGATGCGCAAAAACAGTATGGTGCAGATTGCCATACCAAAAAACCTAAATTCAGCGATGCAGAAAGCAAACGTCTGGCACAAATCGAAGACAGTCAAAAATCGTTGAACTGCCCTAAAAAGGATTAAGGAAAGTTTTATGATGTATAACGATCAGAATATTTTTGCCAAAATTATTCGTGGTGAACTGCCTGTCATTAAAATTTATGAAGATGATAAAACACTGGCGTTTATGGACATCATGCCACAGGCAGATGGTCATGCATTGGTGATCCCCAAAACATCAGCGGTTACTTTATTGGATTTGCCGGGTGACGATGCAGCCTATACGATTCAGATCGTGCAAAAAGTTGCTCGTGCCATTGAAAAAGCACTGGATAAACAAGGCATCATTCTGATGCAACTGTCTGGTGAAGCAGCAGGCCAAACTGTTCCCCATGTGCACTTCCACCTGATTCCTAGCAATGTGCATCAATTGGGTAAGCATGCTGCACAAATGGGTGATCAAGACAAAATCAAAGCCTTTGCTGAACAAATTAAAGCGGTGCTTGACGCTTAAAGCTTTGGGTCTTAGATGATCTATTTATAGACACTGCGACATACGAAAATGCCTCACTCGATTGATTCAAGTGAGGCATTTTTATTTTTTAATACTTATGCTCTGAATTGTGTATCTGTTGCACATGATCTTTAAGCGGCATTTAAAATAAATGAGGTCATACTTAAAGAGCCCATCGTAGTATGCGCATTAAAGAGCGACAACTGATCCTGATCGGTCTGCAAACCTAGCGCATATAGCATAGGATAATAATGATCGGGCGTTGGAATTGCCAGTTTAAATGCCGGCCCCTGCTTATCCCAATCAATCAAGGCATCATGTTGATGCGCTAGCAACATGTTTTGCATTGTTGCATCTGCCTCCAGTGCCCAGTCATAGCCATAATGTAAATCACCAGTTTCATACCATGCAACCATACGCAAATTATGAATTAAATTACCACTGGCAATGATCAATACACCTTTTTGTCGCAATGCTGACAGCTCTTTTGCCAGTGCATAGTGATAGGTGGCATCCTGACTATAATCCACACTCAACTGCACCACCGGAATATTGGCATCTGGAAACATATGAATTAATACACCCCAAGTGCCATGATCCAGCCCCCAACTTAAATCGGGCTGTACTTCAGTACTGTGTATGGCAGTCATTGTTTCTTTGACCAAATCCTGATTGCCAGATGCCGGATATTGCACATCAAACAATGCTTGCGGGAATCCACCAAAATCATGAATGGTTTTTGGTGCTGGCATGGCGGTAATGGCTGTACCACCTTGTGTCAACCAATGTGCAGAAATACATAAAATTGCAGCGGGTTGTGGCTGTAAATTTTTTCCAATACTCTGCCATTTTTGTGCAAACTCATTATCTTCAATAGCATTCATGGGTGTGCCATGTCCGACAAAAATTACCGGCATCGTGCTACTATTCGGCAAAGATTTTGTCCATGCCGATAAGTCCTGTAAATGATTTAAATTATTCATATTGCCCCCTTATCTGATCAAAATTATGGGGCCTTCTCTTACAGATTTAAACCCTGAATAAATCAACACATCGTTGCATTTTTAACTATAAAATTAATTTTAGATAAAAATTAGAGATTAGATTTAAATCTTATAAAGCAACACGCTAAATTTTTATAGAAACTTCAAGTTTCAATATTAATATTAACTACCATGCAATTATATTTTAAATATTTTTATACTATATTTTTTATTTAGCAAACCACATATATTAAATTATAATTTACTCTGTTCAAATTCGTCCTGAACAAAATAAACCTCTTCAGCATTTGGCAAAGACCATTGATAAGTACCCAATATTCTAAATAATTGCTGATTATAATTATTAAATAACTCCATCAATTGATGATCCAAATATATACCGACAAATATAATTTTCTCGTTGCTTCGATATTCATGATACATTTGATGGGCTTGTACAACATGTATGCTCATATTATCACATCCAAAAAATGGAAGGTGCTTTCGCCCCTTCCAGATTTAATTTATAACCTAATTATTTAGGTTGTTCATTATTTTGTTGCGGTTGGTTTTGGTTCGGTTGTTTTGGTTCATTTTGACCCGGAGATGGGCGAAACTCTTTACCATCATTTTGCTGTTGTTGTTGCTGTTTCGATTTATCCTGAGATGTATTGGTATTACCTTGATTCTGAGACATGAGAGTCTTCCTGTATAATGATGTGGAGATCATTCTCTACCACTAAATTCAGCATAGGCTTTTAAAAATAAAATAGATAGCATTTAGATGTGTGGCTGAGGTAATTAGTGTAAGTCAAAAATTATTAATTTTAAGTAATCTACTGTTATTTAATATTTAAATATCAAAACCATCATTACATATTTAAATCAATCTAAAATAAATAAGCTAATCTGTTTTAGATATATTAAAATTCTTATCTTTTAAAATGCATTTAAACTTACTTAAAATAATTTACAATTTCAATGTTGCTTTTATGTAGATTAAATATCAGCGATCTATTTTAATTAAGTGATAGCTTACAATGAAATAGACATTATTTATCGATAAAATGGAAAATTTATCATGGCTTAATATACATATCGGTACATATTACGCTCACAACACCCTTAGTATAAGTTGATTAACCGCCTATGATAGCAACTCAATAATGAAATCAAAGGACATCAACATGACGACCGAAAATAAAGGCTTTAAGGCTTTCGCCAACCAGACCAGTCATCTGAATAACACATCAAAAGCGGATGAACATAGCGAAGTCAAACCAGTTGAAGTTCCTGGAAAACCAGCGGTTAGCGATCAATCGGATAAAGCAGTACAACCAAACCACAATACAGCAAAACCGCAATAAATTTTAATATACGCTACAATTTGATCTGGCCTATAACATTTCCGAATGTTATAGGCTTAATTTTTTCCGATAACAAACAATAATATTTTGAATCAGCCTAAACATATTTTTGATGCGTTTAATAGAGATCATTAAGTTTTATTATGTTCATCGATTAACTTACTTTCTTTATGAAATTTCGCGTTTTATTCAGCGGAAATACCAGATGTATATTCTATGTATTTTCTATAAGATAAAGATCAATATACATAGCAAATTTTTTCAAGATACCCTAACATAGCAGATTGAAGTCCAATCCCTCAACTGCGCTTTTGCGTATTTTGTATAGATGTGCCTATGAATCATCGCTATCGCCAAATTCATATCCCCCTGATTTGTGCCTTATCTTTGTCTATCACAGCCTGTGATGGCAAATTTTTTAACACAGAAAAAGATTCAAAACTCAGTGCTGAACACGTCAGTAAGCTCATTCCTGCCCGGGTCAAGGATCGTGATTCATGGGCAAATGATATTATTCAGATCACTGATGAATTAAAAATCACGCAGGATGCGCAAAATATCTGTACGATTATTGCTGTGGTAGATCAAGAATCCAATTTTATTGCCGATCCTGTTGTACCGGGATTGGGAGATAAAGCTGCTAAAGAAATTAACCAGCGTCTGGAAGACAAACTTGGCACAAAAATGGCTGGATATTTTGAGACCATGCTCAAAACCAAACCCACCCCTGAAGATAATTATTTAAATCAGATTCGTAAAGTCAAAACCGAACGTGAGTTGGATCAACTGTATCGGGAAATGTTTGATTATTACAGCAAACAATATCATGTCAGCCTATTGGCAGGCGCGGCCAAACTGGTTGGGCAAGATGTAGCCGAGAATTTCAACCCGATCACTACACTAGGCTCAATGCAGGTACATATTCATTATGCCAAAGCGCATAAGCGTAGCTTTATGACAATTAATCAGCTGCGGGATAACCTCTACACGCAAAATGGTGGTTTATATTATGGTATTCACCGTTTAATGATGTATCCGGCAAAATATGATAAACCCCTGTATCGTTTTGCCGATTACAACTCTGGCATGTATTCTAGTCGCAATGCTGCATTTCAAAAAATGATCAATAAATTGGCCGATACGAAATTAGATTTGGATGGCGATTTATTACTTTATAATAAAGACGGTGACGCCAAACTACAAAAAAGCAGTACCGAAGTCGCATTGATTCAATATTTCTCTACCGATCCCACTGCGCCTTCAGCACGCACGATTCGTAGTGATCTCAAGGATGAGAAATCTCAGGCCTTTGAGGACAGCGTAACTTATCAATATATCGTCAAACAATATGAAGCAAAAACTGGACAGACCGCCCCTTATGCAGTGATGCCAAAAGTGGTTATTTCCGGGCCGAAATTAAGCCGAGACTATAATACCAACTGGTTTGCCGAGCGTGTTAATGGTCGTTATACGCAATGTATGTCCCGAGCCAAACATTTAAAGTTAACCTAGGGTCTGTTGACATTTGATAAATAGATTGCGTTGTAGGCTAAAATTTCTTCAGACTAGGCACAAAGCGAAGGCAATGGCTATTCCCTTGTCGAGCTTTGTAACGACGTATGGGGGAATTTTAGCCACAACCCTTTGGGACTGGGTTGTTTTCCTTGCGGCGCAGTGCGCCTCATACTGCGTTATGAATAGTTTATTTAGAATAACTAAATTTCACTATTCATGCCTTGTATTGCCTAAAAAACAACCATTGTCGCAATCATAGACGAAATGCCAACAGACCCTAATATGACTGCACTCGCCCTGTTTGATTTCGATGGCACATTATGTAAACAGGATAGTTTTACAGGGTTTATGCAAAGTGCATTGCCCAAACATTCTTTTTACCGCAAATGTCTCAAGATCAGCCCACAAATTGCAGCATATTATCTTAAACTTTATCCAGCAAATCGAATGCGACCATTATTATTTAAAACCGTATTTAAGGATGAAAATGCGCATAAGGTTCATTTAATTGGTCAGAATTATGCCAAATATCTGGTCGAACACTGCTTAAATCCGGAAGTTTTAGCACGTTTAAAATGGCATCAGCAGCAACAGCATGATGTGGTCATTGTTTCTGCTTCTCTCAATTTATATTTACAGCCTGTGGCTAAGTTATTAAATGTCGAATTGATCTGCACTCAGGTCGATGCCGATCATCACGTGCTAACAGGTGCGTATCGTAGTGCAGATTGCAGTTGCAAGGAAAAAGTCTGTCGTTTAAAACAGCATTATGATCTGAATACATTCACCAAAATTTATGCCTATGGTAATAGCCATGAAGATATCCATATGCTGAAAGTGGCGACACATGCTTACTGGATTAATCAAAAACACCAGCTTCAGCCATTTTTGGGTTAAATTGTTATGGCAACAAGCCTATCGACAACATAAAACTTAAATTGCTTTAAAAAATCTCACACAATGTCGACTAAATTCACCTAAAAACTACATTTTCATCTTCACCTTTACATTTTTATGTAAAAAGCATATTCAGCCTATACTTATTTAATAAAAATTAGCTTTCGTAAAGTCAGTCATCTCGATAACACTAGCAGCGCAAGGAAAATCCAATGGACATGGAGTAAATGGATGAGAAAAATAATAGTGCTCGCCTGCACAATATCTGGCCCCTTATTGATGAGTCAAATCACCTATGCAGGATATGATTTTTTTAAAAGTGACGGTAATTTTAAACGTTTTTCGGTATCCGCAGGTTGGTTACATGCCATGCCACAAGGCAAAGCCAATAATATGAAAAACAGTACTGTTATTGTAGATGGCACCACAGCAGAAAATGGCAGTATCAGCAAAAAGGAGTTTCTGAATGCAGTTGATCCCGACTATCCACTAGAAAACTGGAAACTCGGTGCGATCAACTTTTTTTTCCCAAATGATGATTCTGATTTAAGCAGTGTTTCAGGCACAAGCACAATCAATGGCCTGCAAAACTGGGAAAGTGCCAATACCGGACTGGAAGCCAAAGATGTAGATACGCTTGGCATCATGATGAATTATCATATTAATGACAACTGGGCGGTAGAATTAAAAGCTGGTATTCCGCCTAAAGTGGATATCATGGGAAAAGGACAAGTCTATGCACCATTTAGTGGTACCGTCAAACCCGATGGTATTGGCACTGTATTGGGCGATATCAAGTTAAAAAAAGATATTTCAATTACCAATCTGGAACAAAGCGACACGGCTGCCACCGCAAGAGCATGGTTACCTGCGGCAGAAATCCATTATCAGTTTGGCAAGTCCGGTATTAACAAGTTCCGCCCTTATGTCGGAGCTGGCGTATTGTATGCTTATTTCAATGACATCAAAATAAATTCAGGGATTATCAAGGATCTGGAAAATGCCGGCCATAAGATCCAAAATATTAAAGATGGCCAAGCTGGTGGTGCATTGGAAGGCCGCGAGTCTAGCGCTAACATGAAAGTCAAGGTGAAAACTGATGATGCTTTTGCCCCGATTGTTACATTAGGTGCAACCTATGACTTTAATGACAAATGGTTTGCGGTTGGCTCAGTGTCTTATGCCAAACTCAGCAATGATACAACCATTACCGTCAAAAATGAAAATACTGGCGAAAGCTTAATTAAAGCCAGTACCACCATTGATATTGATCCTATTATCACCTACGCAGGGCTTGGCTATCGTTTTTAATAGACATTTAATTTTCCAAGTATAAAAAAACGCATGTTGTATTGCACAGCATGCGTTTTTGTTTGCTTTTAATGTAGATCAAAAAACAGCATATTAATTCGCTTTCACGACCACCAACACACGTATCGCTTCCGGCGTAATCGCCACCTGATCTAGCGCATCCAAGCCTTCTTGCTTTAACTTTTCCAAACGATCAATTTCATCCTGACGGATACTTGGATTGTGCTGTTTAAGATAATTTAAACGGTCAATCTCACGCTGCCAGCGTTGCTGGTACTGATTTTGAGCTTCCTTACTAATTTCCGGCAGTTTTGCTTTTGCCAGATCAAATGCCTGTTGATAGCGCTCTTCTATGATTTCCCGACGAGCTTTAATCACCTGACGAGAATTATTACCATCGAGATGATGGATATACGGTTGCAATACATGTGCAGCCACTTTTTCTGTTAAATCCTGACCATTTTCCGTCAACAGCACACGAATCAACTGTTTTGGCAGGCTGGCCTGTACATTCAATACCTTTGGTGCAATCACCTCAACCTTAAACCATAGCTCAAGTAAAATCGAACCCTGTTTGATGGCATTACTTTTTAGTAAAGCAACATTGGCACTTCCAAAAGACTGGGTGTTGATCAGTTCCATCACGCTTTCTACAAATGGGTGTTCCAGCGTTAAAAACTGTGAATCCTCACGGATTTGAGCCTGATCACGATAGAAGGTTGCAGTGATGCCATCTTCATCGAGTTGTAGACCCTGTACCTGTGTATGATCGGTTGGACGGATAATCACCGTACCATTGCTTTGTTCATCAAAATCAATATTGGTCGATGCCATAAAGCGTTTGATAAAATCAGGGAGTAGAGAATTGTCTTCATACTCTTCGAGTGCATGAATAATACGTTTCGCCACTTGCGGACGACAGGAGTTGTATTCGAGCAAACGATCCCGACCTTGTTGCAAATCTGCTTCAAGTTGTAAGCGCTGTTCATTAACCTGTTCCAGTAAAGGCTCAAATTTCTCCGGTAAATCGGCCAGCAAACACTCTTTTAAGTCAACAATAAAGTTTTCCTGTAAGGTTTGTGCTGCTGGTGAAATATTACTGAAAATATTTAACGCTTCATTGTACCAGCGGAACATACGCTCCTGCGCTGTACCTTCCACATATGGCACATGGATTTGAATACGATTTTCTTGGCCAATCCGATCCAACCGCCCAATTCGTTGCTCAAGCACATCGGGATTGGCGGGTAAATCGAATAAAATCAAATCACTGGCAAATTGAAAATTACGACCTTCAGATCCAATTTCAGAACAAAGTAATATTTGTGCGCCATAGCCTTCTTCGGCAAAATAGGCTGCGGCCTGATCACGCTCCAGCAAACTCATGCCTTCATGGAACATGGCTGTACGGATACCAGCATGAATACGCAAAGCATTTTCCAGTGCTTCTACCACAGGACCACTACGGGCAATCAGCAATACTTTTTTATGCTTTAAATCTTTACGTAAAATCTCCATCAACCATTTTACGCGCGGATCATGCTCCATCCATGCACCATCAAGCTGTGCTTCTTCCGGCCACATTTGTTCACGTAATTTACCACTGATATTCCAGCCTTCCGGACGAGGCAACGCCACAGGCAAACAATCCCTGCCGGGAAAACCCTGAATCGCTTCACGGGTGTTACGGAATAGAATACGTCCTGTACCATGACGATCTAGCAACTCGTGAATGGCACGATAACGCTGCTCAGGTTCATCTTCAATACTATGCCCGAGCAAGGTTTCTAGCGCTTGTATTTGTTCTGCTTCAAGCGGTAAATCAGACATCAAGACTTCAGCGATTTTTGCAGTTTGCTGATACTGTTCTTCTTCTGCCAGAAACTGATCCAGATCATTAAAGCGTTGCTGATCCAGTAAACGTAAGCGGGCAAAATGACTTTCCACACCCAGTTGTTCTGGTGTTGCTGTCAGCAATAAGACCCCTGGGGTTTTATTGGCAAAGTCTTCAACCAAATTATAGCGGTCGTTGCCGCCTTCTTCTTCATTCCACATCAAATGATGTGCTTCATCCACCACCAGTAAATCAAAGCCTGCTTCGATGGCTTGCTCATGCAAATCCGGATGATCAAGCATCAGATCGATACTGGCAATAATCAGTTGTTCGGTTAAAAATGGATTCAGCTCTGGATCATGCTCTTTAATCGAAGCAGTCCGGGTCAAATCAAATAGGGAAAAATGTAAATTGAAACGACGACGCATTTCAATCATCCATTGATATTGCAAAGAATCCGGCACCAGAATCAGGATCCGTTCACTGCGACCAGTTTTCAGTTGCTGGTGAATAATCAGTCCGGCTTCAATGGTTTTACCCAAGCCGACTTCATCTGCCAATAAAACACGGGGTGCCAGACGCGTACCCACTTCATTGGCAATATAAAGTTGGTGTGGAATCAGTCCAACTCTAGCACCTAATAGTCCACGCAATGGGCTACGTTTCATTTGTGCCTGCATCAGCAAGGCCTGAATACGCAGGTCATACCATTCTTTATAATCAATCTGGCTGGCCAGCAATCGTTCTAGTGGTCTGGATAACTGGATATGCGCGCCCAGACGGGTTTCATTTAAATCTTTAACAATGTCTTGTCCATTGGCATCAATGCGTTTGGCACGATAGCGCAACACATCATGACGCTCTTCAACAGCTTCGACAGTCCATTCCACCCCTTCCTGGTCCTGAATGGCATCACCGACATTAAAAACAATACGGGATAAAGGTGCATTATTGCGTGCATAAACACGGGTTTCGTCACTTTTTGGAAATAATATGCTGACTGATCTCTCATCTACATCGATAAGTACACCCAAACCAAGTTCGGATTCCGTATCTGATAGCCAACGCTGTCCAATAGCAAACTGTTGCAATTTTTTCACCTTACCAATTAAATTTAAAAGTACCCAAATGTCGTTTTATAAAATCGTATCCACATTTCGTCATCATACAGCAAGCGTCATAATAACCATTATACCGAACACAACCTGATGAATACATCATCAATTCTAAAACTAAAATGGTGGCGGACAAACAAACTTCAATGTCTGCCCTGTTACTGGATGTATAAAACTTAATTCTGTCGCATGTAAACACAGACGATCAGATAAACTTTGCCCTACAGGTGTGGCATATAAAGTATCACCAATAATTGGATGATCAATATATTGCATATGTACACGTAATTGATGTGAACGACCAGTAATTGGCGTCAATGCCACTCTGGAGACAAGACGATCCTTGATCTGGAACTGATCCAATACCCTAAAATAGGTTAATGCAGATTTTGAATAATCGGGATCGGCAATATGTAAAGGCGGATTTTGCGGATCATAACAGACTGGTATATCAACCTGTCCCTGATCAACTGGCTGTCCTTCAACAATCGCCTGATATAATTTTTTGGTTTGTCGATCTTGAAATTGACGAGAAATATGACTTTGTGCCGGACGGTTCAATGCAAATACCAGCAACCCCGAGGTATCACGATCCAGACGATGTACCAGTAATGTTTTTGCTTCAATGGCTTGTAAACGGCTAAGGACACTATCAAACAGTGCATCACCTTTACCTGGAACGCTGAGCAGACCTGCTGGTTTGTTGATAACCAAAAGATCATCATCACGATAGACCAGACATTCTTCCAAGAAATTACTCAACGCGACAACCACATTATAATTTTGCAAGTGGCAAATAATAGTGATTTCAGCGCGCCGCCGCAATTATTTTTTGCAAAAGTAAGCAAAAAATATGATCTTTTGCTTTTATTCTCCAATCTGCATCATAAAAGTACATTGATGATAGTTAAATGCCAAACAGTCCTGATCATCATTAAGATCAAACACTACATCTTGACATTCAAGATATCGGATGACGTTGTTTAATCGCAGTACTTAGCATGGCATAAATTTCCTGCCACTCCGGATGTGGTTTTAACATATCCAGATGCAAAGCTATGATATTTTGATCATGTCGCCGTGCAGGTCCGGTCTGGTTTTGCCGTGCCGAAGCATATTGCAATTTTTGTGCAGTCTGTAACACCAATGGCAGAATCAAATGTTGATCGACCTGATGCTGCTGCAAAATTTGCTCGGCAATATCATAGCAATAATTGCTGAAATTTGAGGCAAAAACCCCAGCCAAGTGCAATGATAGACGCTGATTGGAATCATAATGATAGATTTGTTCTGATAATACACCAGCCAGCCTATCCAGTTTTTGTAAATCGAACTGCTGCGTTGCTTCCAGAAAAAATGGCGTACTATCCCAATCAATTGTCTGATCAAAGCTAAAACTCTGTAGAGGATAAAACACCCCTGCCTGTAAGTTTTCACCTTGTAAAACCTGAAGATGGGTACTGCCGGAAGTATGCGCCACCAAACCGGAGTAATTGATCGCTGCCAGTTGTCTGGCGACAGTTGCAATTTGCGCATCACTGACTGCAATCAATACAACATCTGCTTGTGTTAAGTGCTCAATACGATCCAGTGCAATCGCTTCTACTTGTTGTGCCAGATGCTCTGCGTTCGCAATATTTCGACTGACAATATGCTGAATCTGAATATTTTTAGCATAAAACGCTGTTGCCAGATGCGTTGCCACTCGACCTGCGCCAATCAATGAAACTTTCATGTTTATCCTATTATAAAAACTGTCCTGTTAAAATTGAGACTCTATTTTTCACCACAGTTTATTCTTTACCGGAAAAACATCTTATTGATAATACTGGCGTTTATATTTTGCATTTAAAAAAGCCGGAATTAAGCCTGTTAAAGCGGCACGGATATCGGCACGTTCATTAATCAACTGATGTGACCCTTCTTCCAGAATCAGTGACGTTTGCAAACGAAACTTACGCCGAATATATTCAATGTTATAACGCCAGTCTACGGTCTGATCCAGTGCACCTTGTGCCAACCAGACCGGAATACGACAGGCCGGACGTCCTTCCATTTTCACCATCCAGCGTGACATCGCCAAAATCCAGTTCATACTCATAGTTCTGGGTTGTAAGGGATCCTGTAAACGCACAAAACGTAAAAATTCCGGATTATGATTATTGCGTTTAAAATGACGCGGTACCTGACGTTTGATGCGGCGTACAATGCCTAGACCAATTGAATTATGCCACCATGCCGACTTTGCCGGACGAATCAACGGTGAGAGTAATAAAACCCGATCGACCATCGGTTCCTGCCGCTGCTCGGCATATTCCAGAATATGATGCATCCAGATTGCCCCACCGGTGCTTTGCCCGACACCCAACCATGGTTTAGGTAACTGCGCTGCTGCTTCTACCGCAGCTTTAATCCCCAAAAGTACATCCTGATAATCATCAAAATCTTCAATACCAGCGACCGTACCATTACTTAAACCATGGCCCGGTAAATCAAAAGTCAGGACACTAAAACCTTGTTCCAGTATTTCCTGAATAATCGGCTGATAAATTCCACTATGTTCCAGATAACCATGTAACAACCAGACCGATCCCTTAACTGTTTCGGCCTGTTTCGGTTCAAATACCTGCACATGAATACGAAATTTCGCCACATCAACAAAGCCTTGCCAATGATGACAATCCAGAAGATTTAAACCATATAATAGCTGATAACCTTCCAAAACTGGATTTAGCAAAGTCGGTTCGGATAAATCCAATTGGTTAAGTGCCGTCGGTGTATCTTCACGATTGGGTACCGGCAAATCTTGTGCCTGTAATACCACAGGATTCATAAAAGGGATATTTGCCATAACTTAAGGAATCTCCCGACAATTACGTTCGCCAAGTAACTTATTATAAATCAAAGCCAACAGTTCATAATTGGCACGGCGGCTATGCATCCAGTTTTGTCGGCTGGGCTGCCATGGGGTTAAAGCATTGGGTAAAGGAGAAACAACCGGAATGGTACGAATACCATTTTTTGCAAATAACTCACGTGATCGCGGCATATGATAAGCATCGGTGATCAAAAATACCGTTGGCGCCCCACCTTGCTTTTGTAATAACAAAGAACTGAATCGTGTATTCTCACAGGTATTCATACTACGATTTTCTAGGAATTGTGCCTGAATATGATGCTGATCCAGCCATTTTTGCATATACGGGGCTTCCACACCACTGAGTAAAATCGGCAAATGATGCGAGTTATAAATCTGTACTGCCTGTTCCAGACGTTTGACCGTATAAAGATTCGGTACAATATCGTGTTTATCTTTGCCGATAGTTAATCCACCGCCTAAAATAACAATCGCATGTGGCTGGTAAGCCGGCCGTTGTAGCACATAAGGCGATTCAAACTTTTCTTGCACATTATTACCGTGTAAATTTGTAATATGTGTCAGATTTTCATTCTTGGTTAAAAATTCCCGATATTGCTGAAACAGTGGTTCATTTTCATCCTGCTGAAACTGCTGCATAAAGTCGATGGCTGGTGGCTCTTCCTCATTACTGTTTTCATCAGAACTATTTTCATCAGAATCTTGTGCTTGCGCCTCCAGTTTTAATTCTGGCGTCGCCTCTTCCAGCTTTTGCTCAGCAATCATTTGTTGTAGCATTTCATAACGCTGTTGTAATTCTATAAAATTTTCAGCATGACCATCTTGTAAGGATTGATTGACTTCATACAAATATGCCCGTCTAGCCACCCATTCAGGCGAACCGGGTTCCAGATTACTTTCCAGACTTAAACGACCAGTTTTCTGACTTTGTGCAGCAATCGGATCGACCTGAACATTGACGGCATGATTAAGTACCCACAGAATCGTTTTGGCATAAAATGGCGAATAGACAAAAACCGTCAACACTGCCGCAAGAAAAATAAGCGCAATGAGCCAACGTAATAAACGAACTATTGCGTGAGCTTTTTCTGCCATATTTGCGACCTTTTTATCCCAGTATAAAGATTAGCATGCGGAAACATGAGGGGAAATTTCCCCTGATTCATTTAATAATACAGGCTCAGGTTCTAAACGAATAGCAAATTTTTGATATATATCTGTTTGAATTTGTTCATAAGTACGCTGAACATCTTGCAAACTCGCCTGACCATAATTGACCAGCACCAAGGCCTGCCGTTCAAACATGCCCACATCACCGAGTCTTTTTCCTTTCCAACCGGCTTGATCAATCAACCAACCTGCGGCAACTTTTTGCATATCATTATTTTGCGGATAATGCGGGACACGGGGATAATGTTCAATCAAATCAGAAAATTGTTGGGCGGCAAGCACAGGATTTTTAAAAAAACTGCCAACATTGGGAAAGTGTTCTGGTTGGGGTAATTTTTGCCGACGAATATGGATAATAGTTTGCAGTAATTTTTCTGGCGTTGCCTCATCACCTACCTGCTGTGCCACATCAGCATATTTTAATTGTAACTGCGCATGCTTGAATAGTTTAAAACTCACAGCATAAATAATGTAACGCCCTGCCTGCTGTTTAAAGATACTGTCACGATAGCCAAAATCACATTGTGCTGCTTTAAATTCAATATGTTGGTCTTGTTTTAAATCATAAGCCCAAATGGTTTCTATAAATTCACCAGCTTCCACACCGTAAGCACCAATATTCTGAATAGGCGCTGCACCGACTCGTCCAGGAATCAAAGCTAGATTTTCCAGTCCATGATAGCCCTTAGCACAGCAATCACAAACAAAATCATGCCAGATTTCACCTGCCTGTACCTTAATCACCACCTCATCATCATTTTCAGACAGAATTTCTTTGCCCTGCGTGAGGATATGAATGGTTAAAGCCCGAAATTTTTCAGGCAATAATAAATTACTGCCACCTGACAATACAAAAATATTAAGCTGATGCGCTCTAGCATAATCAATGGCTTGTTCAAGATCATGATGATCAGTTAACGCCACATAATCACTACATTGGCTTTTTAGGGCAAGGGTATTAAATGCTGTTAAATCAAAATTATGCTGTACTGAAATCACTGATATTCCAACTGTAAAATATTATTCGAGATAAGGTTCTAAAGAGGACCAGTCTTATCTAAAAAAATGATTATTGAAAACCATTTTTTAAATCATTATGCTTTAAAATCATACTTTTGCCAGTAACGAATCCATGCCTGACTGCTAGATTCACACTGGCGAATGACACGTTCAAAGTCCTTGGCATCACCATAATAAGGATCAGGTATGGCTTGCTGTGGAAAGTCCAAATCATGTTGACTCATCAATGCCAGATGGGCGCGAACCGAACCCTGTTTTAATGTCTTGTCGGATTGTCGCATCAATAATTCTATATTGCCCAGATTTTCATGGTCCATAGCCAGAATTAAATCAAACTGTTCGAAATCTTGCGCTTGAATCTGTCTAGCACGTAAATGACTTAAATCATAGCCCTGCTCTCTGGCATATTTTTGACTTCTTGCATCAGGTGGCTGATTGGGGTGGTAATTACTGGTTCCGGCAGAATCGACCATAATATTTAGCCCGGCCTTGTCAATATGTTGCTGTAAAACAACTTCCGCTGTCGGCGATCGACAGATATTTCCCAGACAAACACACAAAACTTTATACGGTACAGATGATTGTGACATGTGCTAAAAAATTTTCCCAATCCATATATTCATAAAATTACCATATGATGGCAACATACCAAATCAGCTTTTAAATTTTAAATCCACAACATCGGCAGAAAATGCATTGACCAGATCAGCAACAACCGGATGCGATAAAATTTGCTTTTCTGCCAACGTATAGGCGCGCTGTTTGCGTAACTGCTGCAAATGCAAAGGTGTATTTTGCTCAATAGTCTGATAGACCACCTGCAAATTCAGGTTTTGGTTTAATTCACTTAACTGAACTTTGATATTTTCGACAAAAGCCTCAAAAATTCGTTGATAACTTGGATCAATGGTCAGTTGGCATGCCCCTTCAATATGGCCGTCCATTGCTGCATGCTGCGCCAGCTCCTTAACTGCGGGAGAAAGCGCAGATTGCCGCAACCAGTAATCCCATTTTTCTACGGTCCATTCCCCCGTTAAATCTTGCGGTTGAGGCTGCAATAAATCTCTAGGATCAATATTATCAATTGTTTGATCCAGACCAATAGCGTTTTCAGGAGATAAAGTTTCGACCTGCGATCCTTGATCATCAGGTAATATTTGCTGGGCTTGTTGTACTACCTTGTGTTCTCTCGTTACTGTAGCATCCGATTCAGAAGATGACGGTAAAACATTTTGCGCTAACAACGTATGCTGTGAATCATCTGATAATTGTTCAATCTCTACTGCATCGTCCTGTGACACAGACATATTTGTGCCAACCTGATCAGCCATGCTGGAATCCAGCGCAATATTTTCATCTTGTTCAGTCTGTTGATGTTCTGGTGTTTGTTCCAAGAGATTAGTTTGTTGCCGGACATCCATTGGCTCTGAAACAGCATAGGATTGATCAGTCAACTGTATCGATTCAGATGGCAGAATATCCACCTGTTGATCTGGTATTTCATGTGATTCCGCTAGTGGAGCAGATGGTATTTGCAAATCTGAATCAGAAGACGCAACCTGTGCATTTTTAGCTTCATCTAGAGAGGGTTGCATAGATGTTGAAGATACGGAAGTGTGCCCAGCAGTTGACTGCGATATCGATTGAGTATCTTGGTTTGCTTGCGCATCTTGTGGTGATTGTAACTCTTGTGTTGTATTTAGCTGTGATACCGTAGACTGCGGAATTGCGACGGGCTGTTCAATCACCTCGCCACTCGCCACTGGTCGAAATGCCAGCAAGCGCATCATACACATTTCAAAACCTTGTTCCGGTGTTAGGGCCAATGCCAAATCGGCACGCCCCTGAATGGCAATCTGGTAATAAAGTTGTACATCCTGCGAATTGATCACTTGGGCAAGTTGTGCTTTACGCTGCTCTTCTTCAATTTGCGTTTGTTCGCCAGATTGCCCTAGACACTGAATAATCGCCACTTCATGTAAGGTGCTAATCAACTGCTCTAACACATGCATGACATCAATCGCTTGTTGCCGCATATCCTGAATCAGACTAGCCACAAGTGCCCGATTGTCCTGATGAATTGCGATCAACAAATCAAAAATCAGGCTCTTATCAATCAGCCCCAGCATTTCCTTGACATCATTTTTCAGTACTTGTCCCTGACCATAAGCAATCGCCTGATCAGTCAAAGACAGCGCATCACGCAATGAGCCTTGCGCAGATTCCGCCAGTTGCCATAAAGCCTCCGGTTGATGCACAATCTCTTCAGTTTCCAGAATTTGGTCAAGATGATGAAAAATTTCATCTTTTGCCAAAGGACGCAGGGTAAATTGTAAACAACGGGAAATCACGGTAATCGGTAATTTTTGTGGATCAGTCGTCGCAAATAAGAATTTTACATGTTCAGGGGGTTCTTCCAGCGTTTTTAACAATGCATTAAAGCTATGCGTTGACAGCATATGCACTTCATCGATCAAATAGACTTTATAACGCCCCTGCGTCGGTGCATACGGTACATTATCCAGTAATTCCCGTGTATCTTCGACACGGGTACGGGAAGCTGCATCAATCTCGATCAAATCGATAAAACGCCCTTCATTCACCGCTTTACAGACAGAACACTGCTCACATGGGGTTGCTGTTACCCCGGTTTCACAGTTTAAACATTTGGCGAGAATACGTGCGATCGTGGTTTTACCAACACCACGCGTCCCTGTAAACAAATAGGCATGGTGTAAACGTCTATTCGCCAGTGCACTGCTTAACGCCTTGGCAACATGGGTTTGACCCACTAACTGACTAAAATTACGTGGACGATATTTTCTCGCAAGTACTTGATACATGTATGCTCCTTTTCCAAGTGCTAGCATACTGTTTTTTTCCATTTTAGTGAATGAAATGTCCGCTAAAAATAAAACAAAGCGACAAATTATGGCTTGTCAGTCGCATCTTTGTTCACATCCTATCAATCATCTTTGATGACTAAGGGCTAATTTTGACGGATCAATAGGGATTAATTGGTCTTGCAAAGTCGTTGTACGTTCTACAAATAAAATTCCGTTCAGATGATCCACCTCATGTTGCACAATTCTTGCCGGAAAACCTTCAAAACTGCGTTGTACCACTTCACCTTCTAGCGTCAAATAACGCACAGTTACAGCTTGTGCCCGTTCAACTTGCCGGCGTAAATCTGCAACACTCAGACAACCTTCTTCTCCCATACAGGTTTCTGTGGAATGCTCAATAATTTCCGGATTGATCATCACAATCGCGGCCATCTCCGGTGCTTCCGGATAACGGGGGTTTGGCCTTGAGGCAACGATAATCACACGTTTGGATACATAGACCTGCGGCGCAGCAATACCTACACCATTACGCTCAAGCATGGTATTCAGCATTGCACTTGCCAGTTGTTTAAGCCATTGGCTATTTAATTCAGCCTGAGCCACAGGCGCTGCTTGTAGCGTTAAAATCTGCTCGCCACGTTGTGCAACCGGTAAAATAACGCGCATAATCATTTCCAATGAATTTCATATTTTAGATGAGTATTTAAAGATCAATACTAAAATTACAACATTTCCAATCAGTTATGCTAAACAGGCAAAATTTGCTAAATCGCTTACATTTTTTAGAAGTTATCATCGCTTGCCAGCCTCATGTTGTTGCATAAATTTGTATTGTCTTCGCCCAATATCAGCATGAGCAGATTTTTCTAACATAACACCAATTCGGGCAGGAATCACTATCACTTAATGCAGCTTCAAATATTAGGGTTTATGCTCATTTGTTTAATTCTTTCCAGCTTTTAACCTATATTTCAAGGCAATAAATCTTGCTCTTTGTTTTCAACATATCTTGCAAGATGCTATTTTTCTTGTTATTTTCATTATAAGAAAAATGTCTAAGTAATTAGACCGTGTGGATTTAACCAACTTGCCAGCACAAAAATGGCTAAACCGGAGCATCATGATGAGCACATTATCAGTGTCTGAAATTTTTAATCACTTTGATTTTTATCAAAAAAATTATCAAGCTATTTTACTTGACTCGACACAATACTATATTGCTGTGGAAGATGCCTATCTCCAATTACCTTTTTCTGTGAAAATTCCCTTATTTCTAGGTGATTTATTACAGTTATGGTGTAGCCAGCAATGGGTTGATCATACTATAGATGCCTATTTATTTAATCCGCAAGACATTCCATTTAAGATCAATACAGATCGCAATCTATATTATCTTTACCAGATTGATTGTAGAAAATTAAGCAACAATTTTGCAAAAACTCACTCAATACAAAGTCAGCAACAAGATATTGCCCTGCATTTAGGTCAGATACTTCAATATCTAAGCACCTATAAACTTTTAACCAGACCTCAACCTGCCTACTTTAATGATATCAAGCATGTAGTATGATGAGAAAAAAGGATATTAATTACCAGATTAGAGCAATCGTATCACGAAGTGAGATAACATTAACAATTCCCTTCTTTTCATTAATTCTTACAATCCATTAAGATAAATTACTCATGCTTATTACAGGACGAAAGAGAATGTATCCAAACACACAGCTTTATATCAATGGACAATGGACAGATGCACTAGACCACACGACTTTGGATGTGATCAATCCTGCTGATGAAAGTACCATTGGATCGGTTGCCAAAGCCAGTAAAGCTGATCTGGATCTGGCACTAGATGCCGCAGCACAAGGCTTTGATGTTTGGAAAAATACTCCTGCCAGTAAACGCAGTAAAATCATGCAACAAGCCGCACAGATTTTAAGAGAACGTGCTGATGCTATTGCTAAAATCATGACACTGGAACAAGGTAAACCACTGGCTCAATCCAAATCAGAAACGTTGGGCGCAGCTGACACCATAGACTGGTTTGCAGGTGAGGCTTTACGGGCTTATGGTCGTATTGTGCCGCCTCGTGCCATTGATGTGCAATCGCTAGTGGTGAAATCTCCAGTTGGTGTAGTTGCAGCCTTTACCCCGTGGAATTTCCCACTTAATCAAGTGGTACGTAAATTATCTGCGGCTTTGGCTGCGGGTTGTTCAATCATCATCAAAGGCCCAGAAGATACGCCTGCTTCACCGGCGCAACTGATTCAGGCTTTTCATGATGCTGGTGTACCAAAAGGTGTGATCAATCTGGTGTATGGCGTTCCTTCCGAAATTTCCGAGTATCTAATCCCTCATCCAACAGTCAAAAAGATTTCCTTTACTGGTTCTACGCCAGTGGGGAAACAACTGGCCAGTCTGGCAGGGTTACACATGAAAAAGGTCACCATGGAACTCGGTGGTCATGCGCCAGTACTCATTTTTAAAGATGCAGATCTGGATACGGCAGCCAAGGAAATCGTTGCCGCCAAGTTTCGTAATGCCGGACAGGTCTGTATTGCACCAACGCGTTTTATTATTGCACGAGAAGTGTATGAGCAATTTACCCAAAAACTGGTTGATCAGGTCAAACAATTAAAAGTTGCCAACGGATTGGAAGAAGGTACAGACATTGGTCCGATGATTCATGCGCGTGGTTTTAAAAATATTCAGCGTCTGATTGAGAATGCGGTTACGAAAGGTGCAAAACTTTGCTTCGGTGGCAAGGCATTAGACGGCAAAGGCTTTTTTATGCAACCGACCATTTTAAAAGATGTGCCATTGGATGCAGACTGCATGCGTAATGAACCATTTGGGCCATTGATTCTATGTATTCCATTCGATCATTATGAAGAAGCCATTCAGGAAGCGAATCGCCTGCCATTCGGTCTGGCTGCCTATGCTTATTCGGAAAGTAATACAACCTGTATGGCACTCGGACGTGATATTGAAGCGGGAATGTTGACCATTAACTATATTGGTTTAAGTGTTCCAGAATTGCCTTTCGGTGGTGTAAATGATTCCGGCTATGGTTCAGAAGGTGGCAGCGAAGCCATTGAAGCCTACCTGAATACCCGTCTTGTCACGATTGCAGGGCGCTAATAGGAATTTGAAATAAAGATTTGAGCTACTAAAAACACAAAAGCCATGTAAATCATGGCTTTTGTTGATTAATGATATTTTTAATCAGAAAAACATATCTTTAATACTTAATGAATACTCTGATAAATTTGTTGTAATGTCTGCTGCGGATTTTGAGCCTGAGTGATCGGACGACCAATGACCAGATGTGTCGCACCATCCTGTATAGCCTGTTGTGGCGTCACAATACGTTTTTGATCATCGGCATTACTGCCCAAAGGTCGAATACCTGGTGTAATAAGCTGAAACTCAGAACCGAGTTCTTTACGTAGTAATGGTGCTTCCTGAGCAGAACACACCACCCCATCAAGCCCACAATCCTGTGTCAACTTTGCTAGTCTTAGCACATGATCCTGTGGTTCAACATCTAATCCCAATTCCAATAAATCTTCTTTGCCAATTGAGGTTAACACAGTTACTGCAATCAAAATGGTTTGATGATCGTGTTGCTGTAAACGCTCGGCACAGGTGGTCATCATTTTACGACCACCCATGGCATGTACATTCACCATCCATACCCCAAGATCGGCAGCAGCCAATACAGCCTGTGCTGTGGTATTGGGAATATCATGAAATTTTAAGTCGAGAAATACTTCAAAACCACGATCATGCAATGCTTTTAATACTTGTGGCCCGGCCAAAGTAAACAGCTCTTTACCCACTTTAAGGCGACATAATTTGGGATCAAGTTGATCAGCCAATGCCAATGCCTGATCTTGACTGTGTACATCTAGCGCAACAATAATACTCAACGCAACTTTCCCGTCTAAAAAAAAGCCCATTATAATGGGCTTTTATCATCTTGGTGAATATCTAAAATAGTTTTTTCATGCCTTGCAGCAGCGGCAGCCTCGGCAGCAGCAGTTTGGGCATTTTGTATTTGCTCTTTGCGTAAATGCTCAATATCTTTACGCAAACGTTTAATTTCCCAACCTTTTTGAATAACTTTAAATACCAATATACCGAGTAGCAATCCAATAATCACACCCAATACAATAGTTAATAGTAACAATAAACCCAGACGCATTTCTGGCACTTGAGTAAAGAGTAAATCTACCTGCAATTCTGCCGGGTTTTGTAAAACCAAAGCGAGAGCATAAGCAAAAATTGCAATAAGTAAAGCAATTAAAAATATACGCATTTGAATATAACCTTTTTATTTAAAGTATTATTTTCCTGCTTGCTCATTCACCGCATCACGTAAAGCTTTACCAGGTTTGAAGTGTGGTACAGCCTTAGCTGAAACACTCACCTTTTCACCTGTTTTAGGATTACGACCTAAACGAGGTTGACGGTGATGCAGTGCAAAACTACCAAATCCGCGAATTTCAATGCGCTGATTGGTCGATAAAGCAGAAATCATATGATCGATCATGATTTTAACAGCTTCTTCTACAATAGGCTCTGCTAAATGTGGATTTTTTTCAGAAATCTTTAAAATTAAATCTGATTTATTCAGTGCTTCTGTGGTCATGAGAATTGATCCTCGTCGCTTATTCTTATTAGATAATAACCTGTTTAAATACAAAAAGGTAGCATTAGATTGGTATCTAATGCCACCTTTTACATATTTATAATAATTTTTTTGCAAAAATTACTACAAAAAGCATCACAAAATGCAATTATTTATTTTGTGCAGCTTTAATCAAATCACCAAGTGTCTTCGGACCATTGGTTTCAGCTGGTTGAGCTGCTGCTTGACGCGCATTGCTCAAGGCTTCTTTCTCTTCCGCTTCGTCTTTCGCTTTGATTGACAAGTTAATTGTGCGAGATTTACGATCTACATTAATGATCTTCGCTTCAACTTCCTGACCAACTTCAAGGAACTTCGTTGCATCTTCAACGCGATCACGGTTGATTTCAGATGCTTTTAACTGTGCTTCAACTTCATCAGCCAACTTCACAGTTGCACCTTTGGCATCAACAGCAGTCACAGTACCTTTAACCAAAGCACCACGTTCGTTCACAGCAAGGAAATCGTTGAATGGATCGCTATTTAACTGTTTGATACCCAAGCTAATACGGTTACCTTCAGCATCAACAGACAGAATCACAGCTTCAACAGTGTCACCTTTCTTGTAACGACGGATTGCATCTTCACCCACTTCATTCCAAGAAATGTCAGACAAGTGAACAAGACCATCAATACCGCCTGGTAAACCAATGAAGATACCAAAGTCAGTGATTGATTTGATTGAACCAGAAACTTTTTCACCTTTCTCATGGTTTTTCGCAAACTCTTCCCATGGGTTAGCACGAGTTTGTTTGATACCCAGAGAAATACGACGACGTTCTTCATCAACTTCAAGCACCATCACATCAACTTCGTCACCGATCTGAACAACTTTAGACGGGTGGATGTTTTTGTTGGTATGATCCATTTCTGAAACGTGAACAAGACCTTCAACGCCTTCAGCGATTTCTGCAAAGCAACCATAATCAGTTAAGTTGGTTACACGTGCTTTAACAATTGAGCCTTTTGGATAACGGCTCATGATTTCCATCCAAGGATCTTGACCTAATTGTTTCAGACCCAAAGATACACGGTTACGTTCTTTGTCAAACTTAAGGACTTTAACAGTCACTTCCTGTCCAACTTCAACTACTTCAGATGGATGTTTGATACGTTTCCAAGCCATATCTGTGATGTGTAATAAACCATCGATACCGCCAAGATCAACGAATGCACCGTAATCTGTAAGATTTTTAATTGTACCTGTAACAGTTTGGCCTTCTTCCAGTTGAGAAAGAAGCGCTTCACGATCCGCAGAAGATTCTGCTTCCATTACAGCACGACGAGATACAACAACGTTATTACGTTTTGCATCAAGTTTGATCACTTTAAATTCTAACTCTTTGCCTTCAAGGTGAGTTGTGTCACGGATTGGACGAGTGTCTACCAATGAACCTGGCAAGAACGCACGAACTGGACCGATGTCCACAGTGAAACCACCTTTCACTTTACCAGAAATAACACCGGTAACGATTTCGCCATCATCGAAGATTTTTTCAAGTTTAGTCCATGTTTCAGCACGTTTAGCTTTTTCACGGGATAAAACAGTTTGACCCATACCGTTGTCAAGCGCTTCAACAACAACATCTACAGTATCGCCAACAGCGACTTCAAGTTCGCGTTGATCGTTTAAGAATTCTGCACGGTCAACAACACCTTCAGATTTAAGGCCAGTGTCAACTGTTACCCAGTCGTCATCAATGCTAACAACTGTACCTTGGATGACTGCACCCTTTTCTACGTTAAGATTTAATTCACTTTCTTCAAAGAGGGCTGCAAAAGATTCGGTCATGTGATACCTAGTAATATCAATATAGGGCTTGGATCAGAACAAGTCCGGCTTGGTTACACAATACGCTGGATCATAATTCTGACCAACCCAGCATATGCTATATAAAAATTTGTAAACTAATGAGACAAGCACTGATCGATATAAATCGTCATTTGTTCAAACACTTGCGCAATACTCAAATCTGAGCTATCAATAATTTTTGCATTGATCGCAGGCTTAAGCGGCGCAACTGAACGCTCCATATCGCGTTTATCACGTGCTTCTATATTAGCTAAAATGGTGCTTATATTAGCATCAACACCCATCGTCTGCAACTGTTTTACTCGTCTGGCTGCACGGGACTCGGCCGAGGCGGTCAGAAATATTTTGACTTTTGCTTGAGGGAAAACCGTCGTTGCCATATCTCTTCCATCTGCAACCAGACCTGGCAACTGGGCAAAATCACGCTGTCTTTGTAATAATGCAGCACGTAATGCAGGAACCGCTGCAACACGTGATGCATATTCCCCCACGATTTCGGTACGAATTTCCTGACTAACGTTTCGTCCTTCCAATCGCACTTCAAGCCCTTGTTCGCTGCCCTGAAACTGGATATCCAGATCGGTTGCAACTTGCACACAGGCATCAATATTGTGCTCAAGCTGATCCAGCAATTGCCGATGGAATAGACTTAATCCTAATAAACGATAAATTGCACCGGAATCCAACAAATGATAACCATAATGTTGTGCGATTTTTGCAGCCAGCGTACCTTTGCCGGAACCGCTGGGACCATCAATGGTAATAATATTTACAGTCATATCTGTACCGAAAGTTTATACGAAATTATTTCAGGGATTTGGCAAATTTCGCCATCCCCGTACTAATGGCAAATTTAAGCTGTGACAACACAATTGCACTTACAAATGGTAGTTTAGCATCAAATTCAATATCATACGTCACTAGTGTTGTATTCTCAGTCAATGCTTTAAAAGTTATATATCCGACATGATGCTTAACCAGCGGGTTATCAATGATTTTATATTCGATAGACTGATTTTCTTCCAGACGGGTAATTTGTTCCTGAAGTGGCTTAATCCTGCCAAAGCCCAGTTTACGCACAGAACCCACGCCATCTGGACGTTGTGGATCGGCAGCATCCTTGACTCGAACCACTTGAACCGGCCAGAACATTTTATTATAAGTGGCATGTTTGGCAAATAATTCAAATACTTGATCAATAGGTCGATTGAATTTTTGTTGCATGGTGATCTTTTTATTCATGATTTATCTCAAATCTGACTATTTGGATTGTCAAGTTTAGCAGACTTTGCTTGTGCTCGTCGATTTTTAAAAAACTGTTTTAACATTGCCCCGCTTTCCTGTGCCAGACAACCACCCTGATAGGCAAAATAATGATTATAAAACCCTTGTTGCAACAGCTGTCTGGCACTGACCAATGATCCGGCCCGAGGCTCAAATGCAGCAAAAACAACCCGGGAAATCCGGGCATGTATTAACGCCCCAACACATTGAGTACAGGGTTCCAGTGTGACATATAAAGTAGAATCTTCAGGCAAGCGATAATTATTGATATTTTTACATGCGTCACGAATCGCTTGAACTTCGGCATGTGCCGTGGGGTCGGATAGCAGGATTGGGCAATTATAGCCACGACCAATAATTTGACCGTCATGTACAATTACCGCACCCACTGGCACCTCATGATGCGTCAAGGCCAAAGCCGCTTGCGCTAGAGCCTGATGCATCCAGTCCATATCTTCTGGAGAGAAATCGCTAAAATCCTCTATAACGCTCTCTGACATTAATGTTGCAAAACACCATATTGACGTAGCAATGCATTCCAGCTATCGACCTTATCACTTACAGGGGCATGCTCACCAAATAAATCCTGCAAATTTTTCACAGTTTTTACCTGCCAGTCTGGCTGTAAATCTTTATCAACCAAACGGGCACGCACACCCTCAATAAAATCTGCATGCTGGATTTTCCATGCCGAAATATCTTCTTCCAGTGCAAACACATCATCCCATGAGCGATGTTGTCTTGCCCATTGCCACAATAACCATGTTAATCCGGCAGTCGTTGGCGAACCATTGGTCAGGTTTTCACTGGCCTGACGTAACCAGTCACTTCTGGCACTGGCCAAACCACAAATGGCCTGATAATCCTGCACAAAATCCTGTCCACGACAAACACTATGAATGACATCTAGAGAATTTTGCAAAGGACCCGCAGCAAGCGGACGATGCAGGCTATTTAGCGTATCGTCAATGGCGCGAAAATCCCCTGCCGGATAATCCTGCCAGTGAATATTGCTTAAACGATTAAGCACTACATCACGACCTTGCTCACAAATATGCGTCGCCCAGCCAATTCCATAAGCACCTGCCGCCGTCATAATTGATCCAGTTAAACCGATAAATAATCCAATGGGCCCACGATCGGCCAGAAAACGTGTGGCACCAACATCTGGATATAAACCAATATTAATTTCCGGCATTGCCAGACGGGAATGCGGCGTGACCAGCCTGAAAGGTGCAGCCATAAATAAGCCCAGACCACCACCCATTACATAGCCCTCACCCCAAACCACCACTGGCTTGGCATAATGATGCAATAAGCGATCCAGCGCATATTCATGCTTAAAAAATTGTTTGGCCTGTTCAACTTCATCATTAATGACTAACTGCCGTAATTTTCGGACATCCCCGCCCGCACAAAAAGCTTTTGGTGTAGTTGAGTCAAACCAGATGGCTTTGACATTATTATTTTGATGCAAATATTCAAAGATGGAATATAAGGCCACCACAATCTGCTCATCCAGCGCATGCAATGACTTTGGGCGATTAAGTCGGACCGCCCACCAGCCATTTTTGACTTCTTCCACCATAACATCGGGATGGGAAATATAATCTGTATTCATCGTTATTTATGCGTCCAATTGCCAATTAATCGGTTCGATGCCATGCTGTATAAGATATTGATTGGTTTTAGAAAACACTTTACATCCAAAAAAACCACCACGATTTGCAGACAGTGGTGATGGATGTGCCGCCTTTAAAACCAGATGCTTACGGGTATCGATACGCTGTCCTTTACGTTGCGCATACGCTCCCCACAATATAAATACAACAGATTGACGCTGTTCATTAATCACATCAATTACTGCATCGGTAAATTCTTCCCAACCTTGTTTTTGGTGTGATGTTGGCTGCGCCTGCTCTACAGTCAGCACACTGTTTAACAATAACACACCTTGTTTTGCCCAGGCTGACAAATCCCCATGTTGTGGGGGTTGAATACCCAGATCAGTTTTTAATTCATGATAAATATTACGTAAAGATGGCGGTAATGCAATGCCTTTATTCACAGAAAAGCTTAGTCCATTGGCCTGTCCCACCCCATGATAGGGATCTTGCCCGAGGATAACTGCCTTAACCTGATTTAGTGGAGTATCATTTAATGCTCGAAAAATCTGTGGATTAGGCGGATAAACAACTTTTTGCTGTCTTTTTGTATCGGCCAGAAACGCCCGCAAATTCGCCATCCGATCACTCAGCAATACGGGTGCCAGTGCCGTTTTCCAGCTTTCATCTAGTTTTACACGCGCTAATTGTTCTATTGCTGCTTGATCCTGCATCCGCTGAAATCTACCTTGATCTTTTTAAAGTTTAACTTGCAATTCTACCATAGGATTTTCAAAAATCTGACCATTCTTTAATCGATCGTATAAATCCACAGAACTCCATTCTGTTTGAACCTGCTCGGAAAACTCAATTTCATCTAATGACAAAATGCCCATTTGCGGATTTTCAATATCTTCTAAAAAGCACTGCGCATAACCCGTATCCGTTTCATGTACAATCACTGAATTGATCTTGACATCCCCTTCACCATTTTGCGTCTGGGTATGTTTTAGCACTTCGGAAGCCAAGAAAAAGAAAATTCGTGAAAATTGTTCTGCCGAAGGCGACACAGGTAAAGAAATCCAGCGTGCACTAAATGCTTTACATGCGTCTATATAAGCAGCATCGTCTTTATTCCAGAAAGTAATGGCATGATCAAAACTGTCGATCAAATCCTTAATCACACCTTTTAACAAGCCAAAGTCGTAGACCATCTGACCATGATCCAGTCGATGGGCTTCAAGCAAAATTTCCACTTTATAACTATGCCCGTGAATCGAACGTTTACATCGATCCGAAGTACAGTTACGCACGATGTGTGCATTTTCAAATTTAAATAATTTTCGAATAATCATAATTGCATCTAAATATACCTAGTATTCGACTCAAGTATAAAACAAGAATCACCAATGTGAAAAATCTTTATGTGATCTTGAAAAAAAATTCAACATAAATGCTCAGACAAAAAAATAAGGCGCAAGTTGCACCTTATTTTGCTTCACAAACAATTTTAAAATAGACGATTCATACCATTTAATGCTGCCACGCGATACGCTTCTGCCATGGTCGGATAGTTAAAGGTGGTTTCTGCAAAGTATTTTAAGGAATTGTTTGGGTTTTGCATCACGGCTTGCCCGATATGGATAATTTCCGAAGCATTATTACCAAAGCAATGAATCCCTAAAATTTCCAAAGTCTCGCGATGGAAAAGAATTTTCAGCATACCCACGGTATCGCCAGTAATCTGCGCACGTGCCAGATGACGGAAAAAAGACTGACCGACTTCATAAGGGATTTTTTCTTCGGTTAATTGCTGCTCGGTTTTACCGACCGAAGAAATCTCCGGAATGGTATAAATCCCAGTGGGAATATCGGTGACAGGTTTAACATTTTCCTCACCGACCATATTGGCCCCGGCACAACGCCCCTGATCATACGCAGCCGAAGCAAGCGATGGCCAGCCAATCACATCACCAGCGGCATAAATCGTTTCAACATCAGTTTGATAACGCTCATTGACTGCAAGTTGGCCACGACTGTTTGGTTTCAATCCAACATTCTCAAGTCCAAGACCATCGGTATTGCCGGAACGGCCATTACACCAGAGAATGGCATCTGCCTTGATTTTCTTACCACTGAGTAAATGCAATACCACATGATCATCAAAAGTTTCCAGATGATCAATTTGTTCATTATGACGAATCAATACACCCAGTTCACGTAAATAATAAGATAAGGCATCGGCAATCTCGTCATCCAGATAGCTAAGCAATTTGGCTTGAGTATTAATCAAATCAACTTTATTGGATAGACCTGTAAAGATAGAAGCATATTCACAACCAATTACACCAGCACCATAAATGATAATTTTTTGAATCGAATAATCCAAATCCAGAATTTTATCCGAATCAAATACACGCGGATGATTAAAATCCAGACCTGCCGGACGATACGGACGACTACCGGTGGCAATCACAATTTGTGTACAAATCAAGGTTTCCTTAATACCGTCTTGGGTAAACACAAAGATGGTATTTTTATCCTGAATATAAGCACGGCCATGATAAATATCAATTTTATTACGATCATAAAAACGACTATGCGTTTCAACCTGTTGCTGTATGACTTTGTGTGCATTACCCAGAATCTGCTTCATGGTAAATTGCTTCCATTCTCCTACTTTTCGGAATAACGGATCGCGTTGATAATGTATGATACTGGATACTGTCTGACGCAATGCTTTACTGGGAATTGTACCTACATGGGTACAGTTTCCACCGAGTTGCTCACGGATATCGATGATCGCTACACGTTTGCCAGCTTTTGATAGCTTCATTGCTGCGCCTTCCCCGGCAGGCCCCGAACCTAAAACCACTGCATCATATTTTGCAAAGTTGATACTGGCCACTTCTTGTTTACGTGCAGGCATTCGACGCTCCTTCTTTAGCATGTGCATTACTTTCTTTAACTTATTGATAATAATATTATGCCTGAATATCTGTTAAAACGGGTCAATGAACAGTTATACTTTTCGTGATAACCACATTTCGAAAATGAATACTCAAGCCAAGGCATTCACTTAGGATTTAGGCTATACTAATTCGTTAAGTGTTTCATGCAAACATATCGCTAGGATGGAAAATTTATGTCTGTAAACCGTAAACCTGAACAGGGTGTTAAACTTCGTGGCGCAGAAAAAGTTGCTAGGATACCTGTAAAAGTTGTTCCTACGGTTGAAACGCCTCGCAAACCCGACTGGATTCGGGTCAAAATGACGGCACCTGATGAAGTTCAGCGCATAAAAACCACACTTCGGGCACAAAAATTACATACTGTATGTGAAGAAGCGGCCTGCCCCAACTTACCTGAATGTTTTGGTGGTGGTACTGCCACATTTATGATCATGGGTGATATTTGCACCCGTCGTTGTCCGTTTTGTGATGTAGCACATGGTCGACCCAATGCGCTTGATCCTGACGAACCGCGTCATATGGCAGAAACAATTTCTAATTTGAACTTAAAATATGCAGTCATTACATCGGTAGACCGCGATGATCTGTTAGATGGCGGCGCCCAGCATTTTGTTGACTGTATTGTCGAAGCACGTAAATTAAGTCCAAAAACATTACTGGAAATTCTGGTTCCCGACTTTCGTGGGCGTATGGATATTGCTTTACGCATCATGACCGAATGTCCGCCTGATGTCTTTAACCATAATATTGAAACTGTGCCACGCCTTTACAAAGCAATGCGTCCGGGTTCGGATTATCAACACTCTTTAACTTTATTAAAAATGTTCAAAGAGTATTGCCCTGATATTCCAACCAAATGTGGTTTGATGGTGGGTATTGGTGAAACAGAAGAAGAAGTGATTTCTTTACTGGATGACTTAAAAGCACACGATGTTGACTATGTCACCATCGGTCAGTATCTACAGCCCTCAAAACAACATGCACCGATTGATCGCTTTGTCACACCGGAAGAATTTGAACGTTATGCGGAGCATGGCCGCAAACTGGGCTTTAGAAATATCTGGTCTGCACCGATGGTTCGTTCTAGCTACTTTGCCGATCGCCAGTATTATGGTGAACCTGTACCGGGTGTACGTCGCAAAATTGCTCCTGAAAAGAAAATTTCCATTCTTGCTGTTGAAGCTTAAGTTGCGAACTTCTTAAAATCTCACGTTCATGTTAAAGGCACAATTTGTGCCTTTTTTTAATTATTCATTCAGTCACAAATTCCATTTCTAAAATATCAAATGTAAACCTTTAATAAAAATCTTTTCATATCCAAACTTTTATGCCAGATTAAGAGCCAATAGATCAGGAAGACTTACACAGATGAAATTATTTTTAGATTGTGAATTTAATGGTTTTGGTGGCGAACTCATCTCTTTGGCACTGGTTGATGAAGAAGGACAGTTTTTTTATGAAGTACTGCCCTGTGCAACACCAAAGGATTGGGTTTCCCAACATGTTTTGCCAAAACTGAACAAAGCTCCAATCACCAAGCAGGATTTTCAAAAAAAATTAGCCCAGTTTTTAAATCAATATACTGACCTGCATATTATTGCGGACTGGCCAGAAGATTTATCATTGTTTAGTCGTGCCTTAATTCTATCCGCTGGAAAATGTATGGTCACTCCACCCTTAATCATGGAGCTCTGGCTGCAACAAGATCAAGTCTCGATTTTTTCTGAAACACCACATTATGCACTTTCCGATGCTCAGGCCTTGGCAAAAGTCTATATGAGCAACCAGATAGATAATTAAATTTAGATATCTTTTATTCAGAAATTTTATCAAGTTGTTGATCTATACGATGAATGCGCTGATTAAACTGACGATTTAAAATATAAAACAACAGTGCAAACACGGCAAAGCTGATGAGAAAAACACTTAATATCATCTGTGAATAATGGCTAATTTTATTGGCTTGATCCACTTTGGCCTGTACAGTTTTTGCTTGCGGTGTTATCGCTTTTCCATATATTTGCTGCTGTATTGCCCATAATTGTTCTGGTTTAAAACCATATTCCGCAAAGTTTTGATGGCGATTTTCTTCCTGTATCAATCTGGTACTGTATGCAAGCGCAACATTCTTATCAATTGGGCGATGCAACAAAGCAGTTTGTACCAGCAAATAATCCTGTACTGGTTCGGATAACTGACTGGCCGCTATATAGCGATAAATCCGGCTTTGCTGGATATTATTGTCGTATTCAACCACTTCCTGATAGCGAGCTTCCTGACGATCTTTCGGAATAATTTCCGACTGTACCCACGACAAGCCTATCCAGATCAGTATAGAACTAATCAACCATGCCAGAATGTGTTTAACAAAACCCTTAATCTTTTGTCTAAACCAGGTGATTTTTTTGGCATAATATATAAATAAACTCGCACCAATCAACGCGCAACTAAATTTAAGCCCAAGCCATAATACCCAAGACAATAAATTACCAAAAATATCGGGGTTGTCACCAATACGACGTTGCACGTCATAAGCAGTCACAGGTACATGTAACTGCTGAACAGCTGGTGAAATATCATAAAAAGAATAAATCAATTGCTGATTAAAAAATAATGCCACCAGACTCATGATTATCATTGTTACAGATAACACCATATACGTCCGCATACGGTTTCTGCGGCTTTTTAATTGTGATAGACCAGATAGCAGTTCGGTCTGATTCACTGGCGCAACATTCTGTACATTCTTCATCAATGCTTCCAACCATTCTGCAACAAATACAGCTGTCTTAATTTAATCGCTGTTGTGTATTTTGCGATGAATCAATCACCAGCGTATTCAGATTACTCTGTAGCGTTTTTAACTTTTGTGTTGCCTGTTCACGCTGTGCCATGCCGTCTTTCTGAATTTGAATCACATCATTAACCGTTTTAATCAGAGTATTCTGAACATGCTCAAGTGTTTCTACATCGATCACCGAACGTTGGTTGGCTTTTGCGGTATTCACCGAATTGCTGTGTAACAGTTCGGCATTGCGACGTAATAATTCATTGGTGGCATCATCAATGGTATTGGCAAGTTCTACACTGTTTTTTTGTTCATTTAACGATAATGCCAGACTAATCTGATTTTTCCATGCCGGTAAAGTAATGTTCTTAATCGCATAAAACTTATCAACCAGCATCAAGTTATTGGACTGGATAATCCGAATCATTGGCAGGGTTTGTAATGCTGATTGTTGCAGCATCTGTAAATCATGCACCCGCTTTTCCAGATTATTGGCAGCATGATTAAGATCATAAACCTGCTGGACCGTTGTCTGATCTTGTTCCTGCGCAGTTAATGCAGAAATCTGCTGGGCGATTTGCTGTTGCTTTAATTGCCCGGCTGCAACATAAATACCCAGCGTATGGTGCTCCTCTTGTACTGCTTCATACATCTTATCCAGCATTTCTACCCGTTGTTTTAAACCGGATTGAGAAGTTTCAATTTCCTTGACCAGTGTATCAATCTGTTCTTTGGTGGTGTTAAATTGCACTTGGAAATTTTGTTTGGCATTTTTAAACTTGGAAAAAATCGCGCCTAAAATACCGGTCTTACGATTTTCGGCCAACAAATTATTACTATTCAGCTGTTGCGCAACAGTCACCACCTGATTAAGTTTTTGCCCAGTTTCCTCCAGATCTTTGTTTTGAACCAAACTTAATAAATCATCGGTATAGGCAGATGTTTTTCCCGCAATATTTTTACCATATTCTGCCACAGTATTCGGATTGATTTCTGCCAGCTCTTTACTGGCTTCCACCACTTGTGAAAAATCCTCGGCCTGCAAGCCTAGATGTTTTAAATCCAGTTGCTCAAACTGAGATGATGTTAATGTCTGATCCGATGTCACAATTACATGTGGGTTTTGCGCGTCATTTGTCATTTATTTCTCTCTTTATTACCTATAATCATTTGCTTGGTGCAGTTTTTACTGCATAGTCCAAAGTCTGAATTAATCGTTCTCTTGCGTCATTGAGTTGCTGAAGTTCCTGCGGATTTTGTACAGTTTGTAGCTGTAATACATGTTGTTGCCACGCTGGAATCAAAATATTTTTGGCCTCATTAAAGCGATCCAGAATGGTCATTGCCGTATTTTGGCTTAAATTCTGCTGTAACATTGCCATATCTGTCGCACTTTGCGAAGTCATTAAGGTGTTAATTTTTTTATGCAGACGATCCTGAAATGCATCCAGTGACATTTTGCGATCGGCAAAGGCATGACACTCCTGAACAAATTGCTCTGCCGCAACCACATAATGCGCCATTTCGATACGTAACTGCTCTAGATCCTGCATCTGCTTTTGCGATTGATAAATTTCTGTCGCCACTTGATAACTCAGACGGGTTGCAACATTTACCAATTGATTAAGCTCATTTAAAAAATTAACCGAACCGGCCTGTTGTTCAAGATCTATACCAAACCAGCGCTGAATAAAGTTATATTTTTTCTGTCCAAAATATCTTTTTGACTGATTCAATTGATTAATCAACTGTCGAATCACCTGACTTAACTGTTGCGACGTTGGTATTGATTGCGATAACAATAATTGATTTTGTGCCTGCACAATATGATCTGCATAATGCGTCAACAAAGTTGGGTTACGCATAAAAGGAACCAGTACATTACGCTTAATTTTCAATAACATCTCTTGATCTAAACTGATGTCATGTAAAGCAATAAAGTTTTGGGAATATTGTGTCATCTGTGCTTCAAACGATCCTGAGTCAATCAATGAATTAAGTTTAATCTTTATATATGAATTTAAACTGAAATTTCAAAGTTGTATGCTGTAGTTTTGCAATTATTTATGTTTTCTAAAACTTATCTTGGACAGTAAAGGAATAGTGATTATTCAGCAATAAACTTTTGAATATTAAGATGAGGAATAAATTTATAATGCTTATCGTTTGCTGTGAGCAATGTTTCTGCAAACTGTATTGCTGTTGCTGCAATTAAAGCATCTGCCATTTGCATTGCATGACTTAGTGCATATTCCTGCACATAAAATGTCGCTCTTGCTGAAATGTCCTGATCGATATGAATAATATTGACATTCCAGTAATGTAGCGCTTTCTGAAAACGATAACTTTCCTGTTTGTTTTTCATTCCCTGTAATAATTCCATATATGTTACAGAGGAAATGGAGAAAGGTAAATTTGCTTCTATAATAATTTTAGCAGAAGCCTTACCACGTAGATACCAAATTAGAACATCAGTATCAATAATCAAAACTGTCTGCCTCTTCGTATCTCTCTCACCAGCTCATCAACTGATGTATGATCCTCATGAGTTTGCCACATCGCAAAAATATCAGCTTGATGCGCCTGCACCTCAATAGGCACAATCTTTGCCAAGGGCTGACCTCGGTAAGTCACAACAACTTCCTGACCATGCTGTACTTGCTGGATAATTTTTCCAGATTGTGTTCTTAATTCTTTTGTAGAAACCTGCATAAGCTATCTCCAAGTATATACTTTAGAGTGTACACTTGGTTGAGCAAATTACCAACAAAAAATTTATCTAAGATTATTCTTGTGAAAATTCAAATGCATTAAAAAGGCAAAATAATCTATATCAAAATCTTCAAACTTCATCATGATATCTCTATGCACATCACCGCAAAATTGTAATTTTCTGCTAAACTTCGCCATCTGTAATACAACTGAATTTTAGCGAGCGTTCTGCATGTCCACCACTGCACCATTGTTAGCCACTTTAAAACAACTTTTAGCGCAACGGATTTTGATCATTGATGGTGCAATGGGAACCATGATCCAACGCCACAAGCTAGAAGAACAAGATTATCGTGGCGAACGTTTTGCCGACTGGGCATCAGATTTAAAAGGCAATAATGACCTATTGGTACTGACGCAACCGCAAATTATTCAAGGTATTCACGAAGCCTATCTGGAAGCTGGCGCAGACATCATTGAAACCAACAGTTTTAATGGTACTCGGGTCTCAATGTCGGATTATCACATGGAAGATCTGGTCCCCGAGATTAACCGTGAAGCCGCACGACTGGCAAAAGCTGCCTGTGAAAAATACTCCACACCAGATAAACCACGTTTTGTCGCAGGTGTGCTTGGGCCAACCTCCCGCACCTGCTCAATTTCACCTGATGTCAATAATCCTGCCTTTCGTAACATTAGCTTTGATGCGCTAAAAGAAAATTATATCGAAGCCACCCATGCACTGATTGAAGGCGGTGCAGACATCATTCTGATCGAAACCGTGTTCGATACACTAAATTGTAAAGCGGCAATTTTTGCAGTTAAAGAAGTATTTAAGCAAATTGGACGTGAATTACCCTTGATGATTTCGGGGACGATTACTGATGCTTCTGGGCGTACTTTAACAGGGCAAACTGCCGAAGCTTTCTGGAACTCTGTACGGCATGGTGATTTATTATCCATCGGATTTAACTGTGCTCTTGGTGCAGATGCGATGCGTCCGCATGTCAAAACCATTGCTGATATTGCCGATACCTTTGTTTCCGCACATCCCAACGCTGGCTTACCCAATGCTTTTGGTGAATATGACGAAACACCAGAACAAACTGCTGCCTTTATCAAGGAATTTGCGGAAAGTGGTTTGATCAATATTACCGGTGGGTGCTGTGGTACTACCCCTGATCATATTCATGCGATCTATCAAGCCGTTAAAGACATTAAACCACGTCAAGTGCCTGAAACTATACCTGCTTGCCGTTTAAGTGGTCTGGAACCGTTTAATATCTATAGTGACTCCCTATTTGTTAATGTTGGTGAACGTACCAACGTTACAGGCTCAAAAAAATTCCTGCGCCTGATCCGTGAAGAAAACTTTGCCGAGGCACTAGATGTCGCACAACAACAAGTTGAAGCAGGTGCACAAGTCATCGACATCAATATGGATGAAGGCATGCTGGATTCACAAAATGCCATGGTGCATTTTTTAAATCTTGTTGCTTCCGAACCCGATATTTCCCGTGTACCCATCATGATCGACTCTTCCAAATGGGAGATTATCGAGGCTGGTTTAAAATGCGTACAAGGCAAACCAATTGTCAACTCGATTTCTCTCAAAGAAGGTTATGACGAGTTTGTCCATAAAGCCCGACTATGCCGCCAATATGGTGCAGCAATTATTGTCATGGCATTTGATGAAGCGGGACAGGCCGATACCGCAGCCCGTAAACGTGAAATCTGTAAACGTTCCTATGACATTCTGGTCAATGAAGTTGGCTACCCGTCAGAAGATATTATTTTTGATCCAAACGTGTTTGCAGTAGCCACAGGGATTGAAGAACACAATAATTATGCAGTGGACTTTATTGAAGCCACCGGCTGGATTAAACAGAACCTGCCTAATGCGATGATTTCTGGCGGTGTATCGAACGTATCATTCTCTTTCCGTGGGAACGAACCCGTGCGTGAAGCGATTCACTCCGTGTTCCTATACTATGCCATCAAACAAGGCATGACCATGGGGATTGTTAATGCTGGGCAAATGGCAATCTATGATGACATTGATAAAGAGCTTAAAGATGCGGTTGAAGATGTTATCTTAAATCGTAATCAGGGCGAAAGCGGTAACGATGCCACAGAAAAACTGCTGGAAGTAGCAGAAAAATATCGTGGACAAACAGGCGCAGTCAAAGAAGCCGAAAATCTGGAATGGCGTAATCAGCCTGTGGAAAAACGTCTGGAATATGCGTTGGTCAAAGGCATTACCACATTTATCAATGAAGATACCGAGGAAGCCCGTTTAAAAGCCAATCGTCCGATTGAAGTGATTGAAGGTGCCTTAATGGATGGCATGAACGTGGTGGGTGACTTGTTTGGTTCGGGAAAAATGTTCCTGCCGCAAGTGGTGAAATCGGCCCGTGTCATGAAACAAGCTGTGGCATGGCTGAATCCCTACATTGAAGCCGAAAAAGCTGAAGGACAAGCCAAAGGTAAAGTGCTGATGGCAACCGTCAAAGGCGATGTCCATGATATCGGTAAAAACATTGTCGGAGTCGTATTGGGCTGTAATGGTTATGATATTGTCGATCTAGGTGTGATGGTGCCAGCAGAAAAAATCCTGCAAACTGCGATTGATGAAAAATGTGACATCATCGGGCTATCTGGCTTGATCACGCCTTCTCTCGATGAAATGGTATTTGTTGCCAAGGAAATGCAACGTAAAGGCTTTAACATTCCATTATTGATTGGCGGTGCAACCACATCAAAAGCACATACTGCCGTCAAAATTGAACCGCAATATCAAAATGATGCCGTGATTTATGTTGCCGATGCGTCCCGTGCAGTGGGTGTTGCCACCACCCTATTGTCTAAAGAAATGCGTGGGGCATTTATTGCCGAACATCGTGCCGAATATGCCAAAGTCCGTGAACGTATCGCCAATAAACAACCCAAAGCAGCCAAACTTAGTTATAGCGAAGCAATTGAAAACGGCTTTAAAATCGACTGGGATGCGTATGTCCCACCCAAACCGAATTTTATCGGCACGCAAACGCTTAGCCATTATCCACTAAAAACTTTGGTGCCATATTTTGACTGGACACCGTTCTTTATTTCATGGTCACTGGCAGGCAAATTCCCCAAAATTCTTAAAGATGAGATTGTCGGTGAAGCTGCAACCGATTTGTACAATCAAGCGCAAGACATGCTAAAAGACATCATCGAAAATGACCGCTTTGATGCCCGTGCTGTATTTGGGCTTTTCCCAGCTAAACGCACAGGTGCAGATACTGTCAGTGCTTATGATGAAACTGGTAAGGTGACCCATACTTTTGAACATATCCGCCAGCAATCGGACAAAGTCACAGGTAAACCAAATTTATCATTAGCAGATTTTGTCAGCTCAAGCGACAGCCAACAGGATTATTTAGGTGGATTTACCGTATCGATTTTTGGTGCGGAAGAACTCGCCAATGAATATAAAGCCAAAGGCGATGATTATTCTGCAATTTTGGTGCAGTCGCTAGGTGATCGTTTTGCCGAAGCATTTGCCGAGCATTTGCATGAACGGATTCGTAAAGAATACTGGGGCTACCAAGCCAATGAACAGTTAAGCAATGAAGAACTGATCAAGGAAAAATATGTCGGGATACGCCCTGCACCTGGATATCCTGCATGTCCCGAACATTCGGAAAAAGCGGTATTGTTCGACTGGCTCGGCTCAACCGATAAAATCGGCACTTATCTCACCAGTAGCTTTGCCATGTGGCCGCCTTCAAGTGTAAGCGGTTTTTATTATAGCCTGCCGCAAAGTGAATACTTTAATGTCGGGAAAATCGCATTGGATCAGCTTGAGGATTATGCAAAGCGTAAAGGCTGGACACTGGATGAAGCGAAACGCTGGTTAGCGCCGAATTTGGATGATTCGGTGGGTTAGCCTAGTATTTAATCAAATGAAACAAATAGTCTCGTTTTTCATAACTTAATAGTTATAATATCAACTGACACCTTAAATTACTAAATTGATAACATGGAAAAAAATAGTTCAAGAGATATTATAGCTTATAAGTTATACTCACAAGCAGACTCTGTCAAAGGATACATAAGACCAGTAGCAGAGTTTGATGGGAAAAATTATATACTTCTTAATGCGAACAATTTTTGTGCATCAGAAAAAGTTTTTGTAACTAGTGCATATGATGAAATTGATACTAAATATAAATCTTTAGAACTTTTCAAAATTACTATTTTTGAATCGCAGTTTAAAAATCCTGATTTGCCTATTGAAAGAAATTGTAATTTTGTTACTCAAGGTTTCAAAACTACTGATCTAAGACCCAGAGAATTTGTTGAAATTATATTAGGTGAACTACCTGATCCTAACCAGCCAATCTTAGATATCAACTATTATCCTAGTACGACCTATATTTATATTGTAAATAATAAAAATATATGTTTTGGACCATTTAAGTGGGAAGCAATAGAAGATAATGAAAAATTATTATTAAAAAGAATAGACAGTCCGTTGCCAGGTAGAGTGCTATACAATGGAAATATTTTTACCGCTGAATTTGATGAACTAACTGAAAATATTTTACCATGTAAACTTCCTGAAGGAGATAGATTATATTTTACTGATTTAACTAATTTACATAATAACTCTAAACTTACATCAATGGATTATTCATCTGATGAAGATATTGTAACTCTATTTAGCAAAATTTCAAAAGAATTAAATTATAATAGTAAGAAAGCTGATTTTTTATTTCTAGAAACACAAGTAAAGAAAATACCAAAATTCAATCAGAAAGCCATTTTAGATAAATTACCAAAATTTAGAGAAATTTCAAATGAAAATTTTAATTTCAAAGAAGATTTAGTGGAGGCTTTTGAAAAATTTTTAAGAACTAATTTAGGTACTAAAATAGTAGAAGAGTTTATTAATAAAAATAAAGACGAATATTTAAAAGATATAAAGTATAACTCTAGTGCCGAAATTGAATATTCTTTACGTGAAAAAAATTTAGAACTTGAAGAACTAACAATCTAAAATCTAAAACAATAAACAATAAACAATAAACAATAAACAATAAACAATAAACAATAAACAATAAACAATAAACAATAAACAATAAACAATAAACAATAAACAATAAACAATAAACAATAAACAATAAACAATAGCTTATAGCCTTGGGTAAAGAAATTGAAGATAGAAATAAAGTTAAATTTGATACTGAATTATTAGATAATGCGAAAAAACATGCAGATTTAGATAAAGATATTTTACAAAAAAAAGAAACACTTAATAGTTTAAATATAGAATATGATTCTTTATCCAAAAAACACCTTACATTAAAAAAATATGATCAAGTTATAAAAGATCTCGAAGACGCAGAAACTAAATATAGATATGAGTTTGAAAGACAACTTACCATAGAAAAAGAAACACATCGTTTAACTAAATTATATTCTGAGGCTGAAGATAATTTAAGATTAAAACTTTTTGAATTAAAACCATTTGTTGAAACAATAAATGGAAATAATATTTCAACAATAAAAAAAGTTGAAATGGATATTTCTATTCAATCTCATGTAACAGATCCAACTAATACAAATATTCCATTTAATATTATTAATCGAATAGAACAATCTTTACGAGTTAAAGGGCGATCTATCTCTCCAATAGAGATTATTAATTTAATTATTACTATTCAACAATCTTTTCTTTGTTTCCTGGCAGGACTTCCTGGAGGAGGAAAAACATCTTTAGTAAGGCTACTAGCTGATGTTAACGGTATAAGTAGTAAAAGATTTTTGGAAATTCCTGTAGCACGAGGTTGGACTGGGCAAAAAGATTTAATAGGATATTTCAACCCTATTTCTAATAGATTTCAAACTTCTAGTACAGGGATGTATAATTTTATTAGTGCACTTGATAAAGAGTCAGATAATAATATTAATTCTGCTCTGGCTTTAATATTATTAGATGAAGCCAATTTAAGTCCAATAGAACATTATTGGTCTTCATTTATGGGAATTAGTGATGATATTAGAACTAAAAAATCAATACGCTTGGGTGAAAATTTGTTTACAATTCCTGAAAATCTAAGATTCATTGCTACTATTAATTATGACAATACAACAGAATTCTTATCCCATCGTATATTAGATAGAGCGCCTGTAATATTATTGGATGGTAACCAGATCATACCATCAATGATTAATGATGAATTTCAATCATTAGAAAAAATAATACCAATGCCTATTTCTTATAATTCTATGGAACAATATTTTGGTACAGTCGACCAAATTCCTGATTTAACCGATAAAGAGCAAAGAATTTTTGATCAGATTAAATCAACATTAGAAGATAAAACTTTTGAATATGGAAAAAGTATACAAATTAGTAATCGAAAAGTTATCGCTATTCATCAATACTGTAATAAAGCTAGACCTTTAATGAGAACGTATTCAGATGATAATGATGTTCTTGCATTAGATTATGCAATTTTACAATTAATTCTCCCACAAATACGTGGCAATGGTAAAAATTTTAGCAATAGGCTTCTTAAATTAAAAGATGTTTTAAATTCACATGAACTCAATAAATCTGTGGAATGTTTAGAAACAATAATTAATAATGGAAATGCTGATCTAAATACTTATGATTTTTTCTGCTGGTAGCCAAATGATTAATGTAACCTTATTGATTAATGAAGAAGTTTTTTATGAGATACCCTCATCTCCTATTACCATTTTAGATAATGATTCTCTTCAAATAGTTATTAAGAATATTGACCTTGTTGATAATATTAATGATATAGAAATTTATATAGAAGATTATATATTACCATTACATTATAATGAATACAATCAAGAATTAACTTCAATTAAAGATAATGTATTTAGAGAAAGTTTCGGTTACTCTACAATTAGATTATATATTAATAATGATATATATAAGGAAATTATATTCAATGTATTGACACATCAAAAAAAGTTTGAACAAATTAAAGAAATGGTATCTTATTTGATAAATAAAAATAATCTTATTCTTGATATCTGTTTTTCAAGGACAAAACTAGAAATATCACCACTGGGTGATTCAAAAGCAACTTTTGAATCTACACTTAATTTAGCAGAAGAAATAGTTAGTATTTTTCTTACAAAAAAAAATAGTTTTTCTAAAGTACTAAAACATTATTTAGAAAAAAATAAAGAAGGATTTGATAATTTCAATAATTTCAATATAGATCCATACGAAATTTTTAATAATATTTCTGATTTATTTCCCTCAAACGATCCAGAATCTATACATATTCATGGTAGAAATTTTTCATTAGATAAAATTAAAAGAGATATATTGATTGACTCTTATAATGTAGAAGAAAATCAAATAATTGTAGGGGGACTTATATCTATAAAAAATAAATTAATAGATATGCAGACTATTCTTTTTCATGAATTAAATACAAATAGTCTCACATATGAACATGAATATAGCAATTTTAAAAAATTTAAAAACCAATATGATATTGATAATTTATATTTATTTATTACTACTAATGGTATGAACAAGCGTATAGAAAATCTCATAAACTCTATAGATCTAATTCTTTTTGAACTACAAAAAAAATTAAATATTAAATATTTAGGTTTTTTATATCCCAAAATCACTCAATTTGTTAAAAATTCTAGTTTTTATAAGAATATTTTTATAAAGCTTTTTGACTGGTATCATTTAGGCAGTCCATCAATAGGCGTAAATCAAAATTTAACTAAAATTAGATCAACATCAAAGATTTATGAGCTTTTTTGCTTATATCATTTTATTGAAAAAATTCATGAATCTGGTTGGAATGTTATTAAATCTCAAGAACATAGTTTTTTCAAAAATTTTATCCCAGAATATATTAAGTTTCAAAAAGATTCTTATATTTTAGAGCTATTCTACGATAAAACTATTAGCTCTTTTGATCAAGAGCTCTCATTAAATAATGATCTTGTTTATTTAAAACATAATAAAAAATCATCTTTAGATTTTTACACTCCCGATTTCATATTTAAAATCAATCATATAAATGGAAATGTCAAATACTTTATATTTGATGCTAAATACAGCAGTTCTAATACATTATATAAATATAATGTATTAGATGAGTTGTATAGGAAATATTATACTAATTTAGCAATATTTAATTCTGAATCTATGACTTTAGAATCAAAAAATATTTTAGCTATAATTGCAATCCATCCTTATGGAGAAAAATATTTATCAAAATGGAAAAATATTAAGAATATTACAATTTTTCCTATAGTAGAAACATTCAAACTTAACAATAGTGATCATAATTTTAATAAATATATAAGTTTTTTTGAATCTTCACTTTAGATTATTGCTAAATGTCCTATCTTTTTGATTTCCACCGAAAGTAAAACTTTAAATTTCATGGATTATAAAATTAGTAAATTATTTCAAGACATAAATTAGATTATCTACTTCTTAAAATTACCCAACAACGCACTAGCAATCGATTTATTATGCTCGGCAACTCTCGATTTTTTTGCCTTTGCCGACTGATCGACAACGCGTTCAATTTTAATCGCCTTCAACTTGCCGTTATTTTCAGCAATGATAAATTTCACTCTTTCATTGCGCTGAGGTTCGCCATCGGCAAGTGGGAAATCTGAAATATGAAAGAAAATATCTTGCTCAAGCCCACCAATAAAGCCAAAGCCTTTTTTGGCATCGTATTGTTTAATTTTTCCTTGATACACTTCAGACTTCATCGCTATTCCCCAGAACATGACATAATTTCTTTATTATACCTTGATCGCTATCCATAAAGAAAATATCTAAACGTAAATTCTATCCGTATAGATGGTTATCGTAGAGAATTTTTAAACAAACGTACGTTTATATTTTTCATGGTTTTCGATATTGCTTAACTCATCCTTTTCATCCCAAATTTGCAATTCCCAAGGAAAGTAAAAATTTGACTTATTTTTAAAATAAACATGTAAACCACAATAGCCATTTTTATCACGATAATACCAGTTCTTTAAGCCATACTTTTCCTGCCATTCATCTAACAATTCATTGATCGCCTCCACATCTTCGGTGTTTAGGATAATTCTTGCACCAAAAATATCATTGAACCAGTTATTCACTGGATATTGATCACGATGACTTGAAAAACGTGAGATCTTATCATCAATACTTTCCAAGGTTTTAACCCGATAATAGTACTGCAATAAAAATCCTTTTTTATTTTTAATCAAATAATCATTAATGCTTTCATGCAAATTCAAACGATATTTTGCAATATGTTGATAGGGTACACGACCTATCGTTTTTGATAAATTAATCTTTTCAATACGTCCTGTTTCAAAGTAATCACAATAAAAGTCAGTATGGATTTTATTAATGCTTTCAATCATTAATTCAACTTTTTTTAGTACATTATGATCCATACTTTCCTTACGCTCTGTTATTGCAACTTTATCCACTCAATTTCAGCTTGTCCATGTTCACCAATCAAGGTCCACTCCCCGTCCATGACATTCAGCTGTAATTGCATAGTACGTTCACAAAGGGCTTGTATCGCTGTGGTCGTGGCTTCGGACAATTGCCACACTTCAACATTTTTTAAGGTTTTGAGTTTACTACTACGTTTATACCATTCGGCCACAGCAGCACCATATGCAATTACAACAACCTGCGAACAACGCGCACTGGCTTTTTTGACTTTATCTTCATCAGGGCAACCGACTTCAATCCATTTTTCCAATTGCCCTGTTAAGTCTTTTTGCCATAAAGCGGGCTCATCGGTTTCAAATAAATCTTTGGTAAATTCCAGCGCATCATCGGCATAACGGGCAAATGCCAAAATTCTGACCATTAAACGTTCAATGGTTTCTGAGGGATGCAGTGCCATGGTCAGTTGATAATCACCATATTGATGGGTATCCATGTTGGCAATATTGAGTTCTGCTTTATAAATGGTTGCTTTTAATGCCATACGTTTAACACACAGTCGATCCTGAAATTTGCGCCTAGCATAGCGGATTTCATTATTTTTTGCTGATTAAATTTTAAAGTTTAAGTCGTAGTTTGAAGTAAAAATCAAGCAGGCTAAAGATTGAAAAGCTAAAATTTTTTGAATGCTATGAGAATAATAAGATCATCTATCATATCTAACATGATAGATGATCTTTAAGGTGATGGTTTAATCCTTATTCGGTAATTTTATTTGGACTTTAGAAACACCTGTGAGATAACTTAAATAATCAAGAAATGCACTCTCATTTAAGAAATTTTCATACGTTTTATTGATAAAGTTCGGTTCATAGCGTGTGCCAGCATAAATATAACCATCACTATGTTTTACGATTACAGGTAAAGTCTGGAATTGACTTGTATTGATTGGTAAAGATGATTCTTCAAGTTTTGCTATATCCCTTAAATCAGCTTCAAGTACAATAACTTTTGAATCATTTACTGTAGTAATGCCATATTTTTGTATGAGATGATCTTTCTCAAATTGCGCCAGGTCAGCATCACAACCCGTTTGTTTATTGATAGCAAGCGTTCCATCCGCATTAAACTTAATTAGCCTATTTAAACCTGTGACAAAACAAAAAGGTTTAGAAAATGAGCTATGAGCAGTTATAAAATCAGATAAGGTACTATATTTAGCAGTATCGTAAAAGTTGTTTGGAGAATAGGATTTATCACTTTTAACCAATGAATAAACTGGCTGATTAGTCAACATCACACCAAAATCATAAAGTTTTGCATCAGTCGCATAATACACCTTATTATCTGGAAGTATATTTAAGATGCTCAAATCATATTCAGCAGCTTTTAGACGATATCGAATATTATTTTGCAAAAATGTATGATGGTCTTTATCCTGCTGATACTTGATAACGGCATTTCGTTGGTAGGTATCCAAGCTACCCTTTGACCATTGTTTTCCATCATGATAAAAATCGTCAACCAAGGCAACGTTTAGAGGTATTGTACTTCTCAGTAATGTGCCCGAAGTATCGCTTTTAATCCATTTATTTTGTTTGGATAAATATGCCCAACTATCTGAAACCAATTCATTATTCCGATTGAGATAATATCTTATAAAACCTTGGCAAGCTGTACCACTGGCTACAGCACATTCATTCGCACCAATTCCAATCACATTAAACGTACTTTGAACATATAATCCTGTTTTAACAGCCTCAACAAAACTCTTTTCACTTTCGGCAGTGCTGATTAAGACAATATCTAAAGGATTTATATTTTCAATCGGCTTGGGCTGATATGTGGTATTTTCCAAGTCATTTGGTGTAGACGGTTTGGTCTCTGGTTTTGTCGTATTATTCGCACTGTTATTGGATTCCGAACTTGAAGAACCTCCACCACCACACCCTTGAAGAGCAACTAATCCGAATACTAGCGCAGTTAAAACTAATTTTGGTTGTTTAATTTGATACATTTTTACCTTTAAATCAATTTAATCTATAATCAAACGCCGCAGTATAGGCCTCTTTTCAAATGTTCCAATTGTATTTTATACCAAAAATATTAAAAATTTCATATTTTACATATTGTTAAAGATTAAATTTCCCGTTGCGGCAACCAATTTTTCTGTTTTCTGATAAAAATCCACCAGCCCAGACAAGCACCTAATACTTTGACAATCTGAAAGCTAAATGGTGCTGCTATGGTGGCAAAGATCATTTGAGGAATGACATGCCAAGTCATTTTAATATTGGTCCAGCGCTGATAAACGTAAATACCCCATAAATGAAAACACAAATCCAGTGCAATTTTCGCCGCAATAATCATTAAAACCGTATAGACCGCAGGGCTTTGCTGGATCACGAGCATAAGCAGAATAAATATCGCAGCAACAGCAAAAAAAGGTTGTACTGTATCCAGCATTTTTATCGGCAGCATAAAGCGACCAACCCTGCCAAATTTATTATTTGCCATCATGTCCAGATTATTATATTGGGTTTCCAGAAAACCCGCGAACCAGCGACGTCGCTGATGAAAAAAAGATTTAAATCCGTTCGGCGCATCGGTAATACTATAGGCTTGTCCGACCACACCTACGGTCCAATTCAGCTGGTGTTGATAGGCATAGCGATAAATCCGATGGTTAAGCTCATAATCCTCCACCATACTCTGTGCATCAAAACCACCCAAAGTTTTTAGCATGTCACAGCGGTAAGCGGCAAATGCACCAGAGACTAATAACAAGGCATTGGACTCTTGCCAAGCTGCACGGGATAAAAAAGAAAAGATATATTCAAATTGCTGGAAAAACTGAAAAAACACATCAAATAAACGACCTGATTTATTCTGCCGACAAACGGGTTGAAGTACGCCGCCCGCTGCGACTAAATCTGGATTCTGCTTAAATTCACTGACAAAAGCCTGTAAAGCATCGGGTGAAATGACAGTATCGGCATCTAAAGTCACCACAATATCCGAGTCGATATAATCCAGTGCCGAATTTAAAGCACGGGCTTTGCCCTGATGTCCAAGTCTTAGCACCGTTAAATTGCTATATCGAGCTGAACAAACCAGACCCGACTGATTGGCAATGCCATAATTTTGCTGTAAAAGTTGTGGACTATTGTCGGTTGAGCCATCATCCACAATTAAAATCTGTGCTAGCGGATAGGTCTGTAAAAATAATGCGTCTAAACAGTTAGGTAAAATCAGACTTTCATTACGGGAGGGAATAATCACACTGATGCTTAAATTTTTATCAGGATCGATTCTTCGATGTTGACTGCCCTGATTGACCAGTAAATTAGGTAATGGCAACAAGATTTTTGAACGTAAATTAAAGGTCTGAAACAACACAAACAATAGCAACCAAGTATCATATGCCAGATAAATCAACCCTGCTGTCCATGCCCAGACATTTTCAAATAAAAACCCCGAAATCACACTGGCAATAAATATCACGAGACATGTCAGCATGACAAATTTTGAGACTAATTCAGCACCAGTAGAACGATTGGGAGATGACGAAAGAGATGACATAACATTCATCGCCGCAGATGATTAAATGAATTACATTGTTGCAAAATCGGAAAATGCCATCAATCAAAGATATGTTTTTGACTCATCAACGAATTGATCAACCTACCTGAATGAGTACTTTTTTGGATAAAATATAGGCTTCACCAGCTAAAATAATTACATAAGTTAACTAATAGTTACATAAAAATACATATTGAAATTTATTAACAACATTTTTAGTGGAAATACATGTATTTCTCCACAAAGTTATAGAAAATAATAGACATGTTGATTATCATTATCAATTAATACCATTTTATCTATATTTTTGTAAGTTTATATTACATTGTCATGATAGAGAAGTTGGTAGATCTGCTTTATTTACTTTTATTCTGAGTTTTTCTATGCGTGAATTTCATCCTCAACGCCAGCCCTTAAAAACTGCGCAGCTTAACTACCTTAGTTTATGTATCACTGCATTATGTGCCTTCCCCAGCTTAGCTAATGCTGAAGAGGAAAAATCCTATACGAGTTTGCCTGTTATTACCGTTTATGCAGAAAAAGAGGACAATACGCCTGCTTCCATTGCCACAATCAATAGAGAAAATCTGGATAAAACTGGTACCAACGACATGGCCAGTATCGTTAAATACTTACCGTTGGTCAGTGCCCCATTTTCTGCCAATGGTGCAAGTACATTCTATGCCGGTTCAGGTACAAGCAGTTATAATATCCGGGGTATTGATGGTAACCGGGTTGGCCTTGATGTAGATGGTGTTGATATTGCTGATGCGACTATGGCAACTTGGACCGGTGCAAGTATGCGTAACAGTGCATCAGGCCGCGATTATATTGATCCAGAAATGTTTCAGAGCGTCAATATCTACTCTGGGACAACAGATGCATCTACAGATGGTATTGGTGGACGTGTATCATTCATCAATAAATCGCCAGATGATTATTTAGTTGATGGGAAAACATATGCCGGTACAGCCAAGGTTGGTTATAGCTCTGCTGATGAAGCTTGGTTAACCTCTGTAACTGGTGCAGTCGGTAATGATTCGGTTAAAGCACTGATCGCTTATGCACATCGTGATGGACATGAAGTTCAAGGAAATTCCAAGACCAAACAATTCCCAGCTGACTGGAAATCTGATGCTGTATTAGGTCGTTTAATCTGGAATATTAACGATCAGCATCAACTTGGTTTTACTGCTGATTATTATAAAAAACATAATTACATCACCGAAATGGATGGTAGTACTTACACATCTATTATTTATAATGATGGTACTCAGGATCAAAATATTCAACGTCAACAATTCATTCTTGATTATGTCTTTAAACCAACCCAATTTGTATTATTTGACAAATTAAAAACAAAAACATGGTATCAAGAATCAAATAATGATACTCGTACTACTTATAATACAAGCACTTATCTTCGTGATGTAAATAACCAATTTGAAGAAAAAAATATCGGTATTAAATTGGAAGCAAACAAAGCTGTTGGCATTCATAATTTGACTTATGGTTTAACTGCTGATAAAAAGGAATATGATAGTACCCGTAAAGAGTTACGCAATGGTGCATCTACATCATCCAACCTATACCAGGGTGCTTACTTATTCAACTCTGAAGTAAATCGCTATGCAGCTCATATTACTGATGAAATTGAGTTTGATGTTGCAGATCGTGCATTAGTAGTTACACCATCTTTACGTGGAGAACGCTCAGAATATCGTCCTGAAAACTCAACCTATGCAGGCGTGGAAGATAAAAACTTTAGCTATTTTGCGCCAGGTTTATCTATAAGCTATCAATTAACACCGCACAATTATACCTATGCAAAATACACCCATGGTGCACGTGTTCCATCAGCAACAGAACTGGGGAGTTATTTCCAGACATCTTCATCAGTATCATATTATCTGTCTGGTAACTCTGATTTGAAAAAAGAAACCAGCGATGCCTTTGAAATTGGTCTGCGCAATAGCTCAATTGATGGGATTAAAGTTGATTTAACAGGTTTTTATACCAACTACAAAAACTTTATCGACTATAAACAACTTGCAAGCTCCGAATGTACTGTTTCAGGTGTATATTTATGCTATGAAGCACAAAACTTGGCTAAAGCTGCAATTTGGGGAGCTGAACTTTCTGCTCATATAGATTTAGGACATTTCATTAATAATACTGATGGCTTTAGTCTGGCATTGGTGGCAGGTAAAACCAAAGGCCATGCAGAAAACGAAGATGGTAACAAAACCGGTATCAATTCTATAAATCCAGGTAAAGCAAGCTTAACCTTTGCTTATGATGATCCAAATAAACGCTTTGGTTTAGGTTTTACCACAACAGCAGTTGAAAGCAAAACCGCCACTCAGGATGCCAGTACCTACTCAGCAAGCTCTGGTTATGCACCAGTTGCAGGTTACACGGTATTTGACTTCACTGCATACTGGAACATCAACAAATTTACCAAATTGAATGTTGGTTTAAATAACATCTTTGACAAAACCTATTGGAATTATTCAACTGTAGGAACATTAAATAGTTCAGTAAGTGCGAGTGGTCGTAACACTTCGACATTAATTGACCGCTCTGCGGAAGTAGGTCGTAATGTGGTAGCTAGTCTTGAATTTAAATTTTAAACCTCTTTATTGAATTTCTGGAACATTTGATATGAAAAAACGTCCTCTCTCAGCACTTATGGCTTTAGTTTTATCGAGTACCGTAAGTTTTGCAGCCGCACCACAGCCTGATCTTTATAAACAAAGTCTGGGCATCTATAGCTTGAGTCATAGCGACCTCAAAGACAGTACCCAAGCCACTTTTGTTAAAAGCTTCGTTTCAGATTATCAGCCATTATTTCAAAAACATAGCAAAGTTGATTTACAACAGTATCTAGCATTTGAAAATGCCCGGTTACAATCGATTATTGAGAAACGTCGTGAAATGTCTTTAAAGCAGGCGCATGTACGTTTTGGTGTGATTAATCAGGATAAAGATGACAAAATCACGCTGAAGGAGTTTCAGGAAACTGGTTTCAAAACTTTCAATGGATTTGATAAAAATCAGGATGGGATTATCAATGCCGAAGACCAGAAACTTGCACCTGTTGCCCAAGGAACGCATGATGGTTTACGCATTACTACACCTTTGGCTATGCCAATGGCAAATAGTATTGCCGAATTTATCCAGATGTATGGCGGCGATAAAGGTTTTGTAACGTTAGGCGATTATTTAAAAGAACGCGATCAGCAATATTTCCATACCGATGCAAACCACGATCTGACTTTATCTGAACAGGAATATGTCACAGAGTTCATGCAACGCTATGATGAAAATCTGCAAAAAGCAAAAGCAGAATATCAAACTATTTTCACCGAACAATTCAAGTCCATTGCAAATAATAAAGCCACCATCAGCAGTAAAGATGTAGATGCCTATGCAAAACTATTGTTCAAGCATTTTGATGCCAATAAAAATGGTCGTCTTGAGGCAAATGAGCTGTAAATCTGGCTCTGGTCAATTTTAAATTTTTCCCATTAATACCCTGCCCTAAAATCATTTTGGGGCAGTTTTTTGCATTTCTTAAGTGATTTTCCATCACCCAATGCTTTGAAATAATTAAAAAATAACGAGACTAAATTTTCACCCATATAAGTCATATTACGTATTATCAAAATAATAGAAAAATGAGAGTTTAACTGCATAGGTAAATAACGCACCTTATTTCAAAAGTGTAAACCAAAAACAGGAGAATTCTCATGGCGAGTACCGGAAGTGTAAGTGCTTCAGAAGAAGCCCTACTTGTTGCAGCAATCCAATATCCAGTACCTGTGATCAAGGGACCTGAAGATATACAAGTGCAAGTTGACAGGATTTGTACAGCACTGGCCAATACCAAGGCAGGCTATCCAGATCTCGACTTAATTGTATTTCCAGAATATTCAACTCAGGGTCTAAATACGGCAATCTGGACCTATGATGAAATGCTATTAACCATCGAAAGCCCGGAAATCCAGCAATTCAAAAATGCCTGCAAGAAAAATGATGTATGGGCAGTATTTTCCTTGATGGAAAAAAATGAAGATCCGAGCAAAGCGCCTTATAACACAGCCATTATTGTCAATAATCTAGGGGAAATTGCATTACATTACCGCAAATTACAACCATGGGTACCGATTGAACCGTGGTCTCCTGGCAATTACGGTATGCCGGTATGTGATGGACCAAAAGGTTCAAAACTAGCGGTATGTATCTGTCATGACGGCATGTTCCCGGAATTGGCCCGTGAAGCAGCCTATAAAGGATGTAATGTCTATATTCGGATTTCCGGCTATTCTACACAAGTCAACGATCAATGGATCTGGACCAATAGAACCAATGCTTGGCAAAACCTAATGTACACTGTCTCTGTCAATCTCGCAGGTTATGACAATGTATTCTATTACTTTGGTGAAGGCACCATCTGCAATTATGATGGTAATGTCATTCAGCAAGGCCATCGCAACCCTTGGGAAATTGTGACCGCAGAACTTTTCCCACGTTTGGTGGATCAGGCGCGTGAGAACTGGGCACTTGAAAATAATATTTTCAATCTGGGTTGCCGTGCTTATGTCGGAAAACCTGGCGGTGAAACAGCCAACTACCTGACTTGGGTAGAAGATCTGGCCAAAGGAGAGTATAAATTGCCTTGGGATGACAAAATCAAAATTCGTGATGGCTGGAAATATTATCCGGATGGCGTAAAACTTGGACCTATGCCGAAAAAATAATTTTTAGCATAGCCTACGATGAAACAAATCCCTCTCTGTATCGCATCAGGAATAGTGTTGGATGAGAGGGTTTTGTTTTAAAATCAATATTAATGGATTAACGACTCGCCATGTTATTTTCTTCAATTAAAAATACATAAGCTGATCCAAGATTTCCTAAACTCAAATAAATCAATAATCTAGGTTTATTCCACACAATCTAATCATGACCTCAACTTCGCGGCTAAAGCCCAACATTCAATAAAATTAACGCAAGCAATGCAGGTACAGCCTGAATAAAAATAATTTTCCGATTTGCTGTTACACCGCTATATACACCGGCGATAAATACACATGCTAAAAAGAAGTTCGCCACCGAAAAAGAAAGAATCGGTCCAGCCACTAATGACCAGAACAATCCAGCAGCCAAAAAGCCATTGTATAAACCCATATTTTGAGCCAATGTTTTGCTTGCTTTCGCCTGTTCAGTACTATGACCAAAAGCTTTTCGGCCAGCGGGTTTGTCCCACAGGAACATTTCCATAATCAGAATATAAACATGAAGTAAAGCAATGATCAATATCAGTATTTTTGCAAACATTTTATGTCCTTTTGATGTATGCACTCAAATGAATAGATATATTTTTTGCAACATTATTCTGTACAAGTCGCTACTTTAACAAGATGCAAGAATAACGCAAGTGGCCATAATATAGACCGCATTTTAATCGCTTGAACCACCACCATCACCGCCTCCGCCATCTCCACCACCATCGGAACCGGAAGAATCGGAAAATGATGTACTATCCCATGAACTAGAAGCACCACTGCCACCAAATGCGCCCCCCTCGCCTGAATAACGAGTATTAGAATCACTTTGATCAAGTGTATTGATATAGGGACTTGAAGATACAATATCCTGAAAAGATTGACGTTTGGCATCTTGCACGGATTGGTGCTCACGATCCCGAACAGATTGTTGTCGCAATCTTTGTAATCTGGCTTTTCTCTGCTGTCTGCGAGAAGATTTCAACCAGCCAAAATACATAATGGCGAGGACAATCATTATACAAACAATATAAGTCATCATCATTCCTTGTCAATTGAACACAATCATGAGAATTTATATATGAGTTTTTTAAGCAGCTGAGCCATCACTCTTGCCCGATAAAATTATAATAGTAAGTTCTGTTAAAAACCACTTCACCTTTTTCCAATCGCAATTGCAAATATTAACGGGTTGATTTAAATCATTATCATATACTCATCACTAGTTATATATAACAACTGCATCCCATGACAATTTCCAAACTCTTATTCATCATATTTGCGCTATGGTTTACATTGTTTCTTGCCTATTTTTGGTGGAAAGTGGCACTAAAAGGATGGGTTTATAAATTTTTCCTGTATAGAAGAGGTATCGTTACCACAGCAGAAATTACCTATTTCCTGGATTCACTGATCAAAGTTCAATATCGCGCAATGTTCTATGTAAAGCTGAAATTTCACACGGCTACACAGGAAGTAAATACGGATAATATTAAAATTTTTCTAAGCAAAAATGAAATTCATCGATATCGTGTAGGTCAAAAGGTTAAAATCAAATACGATCCTAAAAACTTAAAAAATATTTCAATTATAGGTGTAATTACCTAGATTTTAAGTGATATAAATTAAAGAACTGAATTTGTGCTCTGTTATTTAGAGTTCATATTCTAATGTCTTTAATAGACTGCCCTATTAATTCAGCAATAATTGTTGGCGATTTGTTTTAAAGTAAAGATATGCACCTAATTCTAATGCGATAAAATAACTCATATTTCTTAAAATATCAACAATAAAACCAGACTGTCCAAAAATTAAATCTGTTGAAAACAGAAAAATGACTAAGGCTAAATGTAAAAAAAGATGTTGTTTAACCTTATTCTCTGGCGCACTTTTAGTATTTATATAACCAATCCCCATTATTCCTAAAAATATTACAATAACACCGATAATCGTTCCAATATTCTCATATTGCTGTTGTGTAGGATCAAAAATTACATAGTTAACAATCGTTGCTAAAATGCAAAGACTAAGAAATGAGGTTATTATATTCTTGATGTAGTAATCCAAATTCATTTTACACTTCTTATAAAATTTCAATTAAATCAGAATAATACTCAAATATGGAATCTAAAACAAATAAAAAGCCCACATTTTCATGCGGGCTTTAAAATTTTTTGCAATTATACGCTTAGCATTCTGTTAATGGTTTCCACAACATTTTTAGATGTCACTTGTACCTGTAAATCCAAAAGACGTGCTTTTACTTCGGTACGTTGTGGTTCTGCCAAGGTGTACCAACGTGACAAAGCCTGAATCATACGGGAACCCACAATCGGATTTTTGGCATCCATCAATTTGGTTAAATGCACAAAATGGTTAACCCCAACCTCACCCCATAAATTTACAGGGCGAGAAGATAAGCCACCTGTCACCGCACGAATACGGTTTGGCGTACCCAAATCATAATCCGGATGAGAGGTCAGACCTTCAATCAAGGCTTGATCTGCATGGGGATGCGCTGCCTGAATCATAAACCATTGGTCAATCGCCAAGGCTTCATCTTTAAAACGATCATAAAAATCCTGTAAAACCTGTTGTGCTTGTGGTGCATCATTCCAGACCAATACACGTAATGCACCCAAACGCTCAGTCATATTCAAGGTATTGTGATATTGTGCATCAGCCAGATCAAATACCTGTGTATCCCCAACCCGTGCAAGCATGCTTAGGGCGATATTACGTAGTGAACGCACACCCATCGCCTGACTAAAATCAGATTGGGCATCTGGATCAAGGGTTTGATAACTATTTTTCCAGAAATCCCCCAAATGTTTTGCTACAGCATTCAGTACAGCTTCACGTTTTTCTTCAATTGCTACCGGACGATAGTCCACATCAATACGACTGGCTAAATAGCTTTCACTAGGAACATCCAGTAATCGTGATGCCAGCAAAGGATCAGTATTGACCAATTCCACTACAGTTTTTTGAATTGCGTGAAGATAGATATCAGCCGGGTGATCCTGCAATAATACCCGTTCCAGCAAAGTTTGTGTTGCCTGCCACTGGTTAAAACCATTACTTTCATGTTGTAACAAAAAGGCAAGTTCTTCATCACTATAGGCAAAGTTTAAATTAACTGGTGCAGAGAAATTACGTAGCAGTGACAATACTGGTTTACGACTCACATGCTTAAAGGTGATGCTTGCACTGTCCTGTTCAAACAGATAAACACCATCTTTAACCTGATTCTGGAACAGATCCTCACACTCTAATGTCAATTGTTCGCCAGTCTCTGCATCAAACAATGCCAATGCCACAGGGATCGGCACGGCTTTTAAATCAGGATATTTGGCATGTGGTTTGACACTTTGTTTTAACTGTAAGGTATAGGTTTGTGCAGCAGGATCATAATCCGCCTGAACATCCAGCACTGGTGTACCCGGCTGGTTATACCATGTTAAAAATGCAGATAAATCCACGCCTGAACCAGCACTTAAGGCCGCGACCCAATCCTCTACAGTCACCGCTTGCCCATCATGACGACGGAAATATTCATCAGTCCCCTGACGGAATTTTTCTTTACCCAGTAAGGTTGCCATCATCCGGGAAATTTCTGCCCCTTTTTCATAGACAGTTGCAGTATAAAAGTTATTAATTTCCACAAAATGATCTGGTCGTGCCGGATGCGAAAGTGGACCTGCATCTTCTGGGAATTGATGTGATTTTAATACCGCAACATCGTCAATACGCTGTACCGCAGCCGATTGTAAATCTTCTGAAAATGATTGATCACGGAATACGGTTAAGCCTTCTTTCAAGCAAAGTTGAAACCAGTCACGACAGGTAATGCGGTTTCCGGTCCAATTGTGGAAATATTCATGGGCAATTACCGACTGTACCCGCATAATCGCTGCATCGGTGGTCACTTCCGGATCGGCAAGCACACACGAGGTATTAAAAATATTTAAACCTTTATTTTCCATCGCCCCCATATTAAAAGCACTGGTGGCAACGATCATATAATTATCAAGATCATAAGGACGGCCATAATGCTCTTCGTCCCATTTCATAGAATCTTTTAAGGCCTGCATGGCAATCTGACATTTTTCAATATCTTTGGCTTCGGCATAAATTTCAAGTGCCACTTCACGCCCTTCAATGGTGGTATAGCGATCTCTTAAAACTTCCAAATCACCAATCACACAGGCAAATAAATAACTTGGTTTTTTGGTCGGATCCTGCCACAACGCATAATGACGTCCCTCACCTGCTTCGCCAGTTTCCAGCAAGTTACCATTGGCAAGTAGCACCGGATATTTTTTATCGGCTTCAACCCGCGTTGTAAATACCGATAACACATCTGGACGATCAGGATAAAAGGTAATTTTACGGAAACCTTCCGGCTCATTCTGTGTAACAAATAAATCCTTGCCCGCCAGATATAAACCTTCTAACTGGGTATTACTTTCTGGATGAATGATGACTTCTGTTTCTATTACAGCATGATCAGGTGCATTTTTGATAAGCAGTTGTTCACTGTCTAATTGGTATTGTTCTTCACTTAAAGGTTGTCCATTGACACGAATCGATTTTAATTCCAGATCACGCCCCAACAGGATCAAATCCCCTGCATGCTGCCGTTGTACTTCAAGTTTACTACTCACAATCGTGTGATCATCAAACACACGAATATCCAGTGCAATACTGTCCACTGCAAAAGCAGGCGGTGTGTAATCTTTTAAGTATACAGTTTCGGGTACACTTGGCGCATTGACAGCAATATTCATCATCATTCCTTATTATTTGATAACCCTATTAAGATAGGGTCAAGGATACAGCTTTTAAAGGTGAATGTGCATTAAAAGCTGTGAAAGCTTTTACACACTTTGCAATAACATACAAGGCTTATGCCAATCTCACGACAACAATATCCAAAATCTTCACTTTTAAGTTACACTAGTGGGAGAAAAAGGATGAAATCAACCCCATGCCCGAACTAACCCAAATTTATCAGAAACAATTGGATGCCAGCCAGCTTTGTCCGGTCTGTAAAGCAGCAATGTATTGGGTGGAAGGTGAGTTTTATCAGCAGGCACTGAATTTTCATCAATGCAGCCATTGTGAACACTGTATTTTTTATGGTGAACAAGCGCAGCAATGCCATTGTGATGCCTGCTTAAAAAGCCGAAAAAAACAGATTCAGCAAACCCGTTTTAGTGAACGCAAGGAAGAATGGCAAAAAAAACGTGAACAACAGGATAATGTCGAATTTTTGCTAGACAGTTTAAGCCTGATCGACAAGTTATTTCTGCTTAGTCTGCTTGACGGTATTGTCGATGAACAGCATCCACATGATGAGTTTATTAATTTTGAGCATTATTATCCGCTACAGATTGCACCGAGTTATCAATTATTTAAATTCTTAAAGCAACATTTTATCAAACATTATTATTTGCTTTCACAGCAACAAGGCAGTGAAAAATATTTTACCAATCTCCGGCTGCATGGTTATCGCGAACCAAGTTTACTCAGCATCACCCAGCAATTACGTGCATGGTTTTATCAGGATTTTACTCAAGGTGTGCCTTATAAGGACAGTGAAGAAGTTAAGGAAACACTATTGATTCTGCTCTCTCATGAGATTTTAAATTTTTGCCAGCATCGTTGCCAGAAATGGCAAATCCAGTTTTATGGCAATCAGCAATTTATTGATTTTTGCAAACAATTATTAAATGATCTGGCAGTCACACAGATTTTCTTTCTGGCAGATAAAGCGCTTAACTATTTACACGATAAACAATTACTGGAAGCTTCCAATCAAAATTTTGTCAATACCAACCGCTTGCGCAAAACCCTGATGCAATATCGAGAACGTGGCGAACAGGAACACTGGGAAACCTCAAATCTGGCACGCCCTCATGATATGCCGTACAGCCAAATGAGTTATATTTTTATTGATCGTTTATTAAAATTTGAAGATAAAGCCTTTAAACAACCGATCTGGAAATGCTGGCAGGATATTTTGCCAAGATTACGTTTCTTTACCGAACGACATTGTATTCACTGTGGCAGTAAAGAACTGGTCATTGAATATAGTACACAGGAATATGTATCGTTTAGTTGTTTAAGATGCAAACAGCAGGATCATTATTTTATTAAATAACGCAAGAGGCAAAATAAATGCATAACAAGACCGATATCATTGAGCAGATACAGGATTTATGGCAACACCTACAAGATCAACAGCCACTGGTACATTGTATTACCAATAGTGTGGCCAGTAACTTTGCTGCCAATGTGGTGCTTGCGATTGGTGCCTCGCCTGCCATGATTGATAATCCCTTTGAAGCAGAACAATTTGCACAGATTGCAGGTGCATTAAGCATTAATACCGGCACACCGACCACTGAACAAACTCAAGCTATGTTTAAAGCAGTCAAAGGTGCAAATACAGCAGGCACCCCTTGGGTACTTGATCCTGTAGGATATGGCGCAATTTTAAGCTGGCGTAGTGAAACAGTTGATGATTTACTCACCTTTCAGCCACATATTATTCGTGGTAATGCTTCGGAAATTGCAGCATTGGCAGGAAATCAAAGTTCAGCCAAAGGTGTAGACAGTACCTTACAATCCGATCAGGCACTGCAACATGCACAATCCTTATTAAATAGCAGTCCTTGTATTGCGATTTCAGGAGCGACGGATTATATCCTAAGCCAAGAATTTGGCATCATTGCCATTACAGGCGGGAGTGTGTTACAGCCCAAAGTAACTGCCATGGGCTGTGCTCTGGGTGCGGTATGTGCAGCCTATCATGCGGTGAGTCAATCCAGTGCCTTGGCTGCCATCGCTGCACATTGTCATTTTGCGCTGGCGGCCCAAAATGCTGCTGAACAAACACACGGGATTGGTTCGTTTCAGGTGGCTTTTTTAGATGCCTTAGATCAGCTCAAACCTGAAGATTTTAACCATATTGACCTAAAGCGTATTGATCCAAAACATAGCCAGTTAAATTCACTCTGATTGTTACCAACAACTTGTAAGATCCCTTATTTCTCAGGTAAATATTGTGCTAATTCGGCCACACTTTCCAATACTAGGTCAGGCTGAATTTTGGATTCGGCATGATAACTGGCACGATATTTCCCTGTTTTTACCAAAGCGGCAAAAATTTCCAGTCGCTGCGCACCACCCACATCACTATCGATGTCATCACCAATCAAAATTGCCTGATGTGCGGAGCAATCCGCTGAGGCCAGTACTTGCTGGAAAAAAGCAACTGTTGGCTTACCCATAATTAAAGCGGTTTGATTGGATACATATTCAAGACCTGCCACAAATAGTCCGATATCGACTTTCAAACCTTCTTGGGTTTGCCAGAATTTATTTTTATGCAAAGCAATTAACTTTGCCCCTTGATTTAAACAATTAAAAATCTGGTTGAGTAAATCAATATTCCAGCCATTGCCAATATCACCAATCACGACAAAATCAGGGTGTTGTTGATCTTGTTCAAACTCGGAAAAATCTGCCTGAATATTTTCGGAAACCACTGTCCAGATTTTAATTTTTCGTCCCAGATTGATTTGTTCATCATGCAAATAAGTACGGCTGGCTTCCGATGCACTTAAAATTTCATTTTGCTCAACCTGAATCCCCACGTTTTCAAGTTGCTCAACCAACATGGCCTGACTCTTGGTGGTGGTATTGGTCATAAAACGAATGGCATAATTTTGATCACGTAAGGTCTGTATCAATGCCCTTGCACCGGCAATTTCCTGACCATCCACATGCAAGGTGCCATCGATATCAAAGATAAAAAGTTTTAATTGGGCAGGTAAATGCATCATTGTCTTACCCCGATTGATCAACAAACCCTATCTTAGTAATTTTAATGATTTTTTTACAAGTATTTATTTATAACGAAATGTTTTGTTGTGTCATTGATTTATACTTAAATTCAAACAGATCATCGTCAAATAAATAAACCCCGATGCAGGATAAACACTGCATCGAGGTTTGTTTTCATTTAGCAATCCATCATTGTAATACAACTAAATAGATAGTATTAGATCATTATTCATTCCATATGCTTCACAATCGCATTGCCAAATTCAGAACAACGCAGCAATGTTGCCCCCGGCATCAGACGTTCAAAGTCATAGGTCACAGTTTTTGCTTCAATCGCACCTGAAACACCCTTGATGATTAGATCGGCAGCTTCAATCCAGCCCATATCACGCAGCATCATTTCCGCAGAAAGAATAATCGAACCCGGATTAACTTTGTCCTGACCGGCATATTTCGGGGCTGTACCATGTGTGGCTTCATAGACAGCAATCGCACCGCCAATATTTGCCCCCGGTGCAATCCCGATACCACCAACTTCTGCGGCCAACGCATCAGAAATATAGTCACCGTTTAGGTTTAATGTTGCAATTACTGAGTAATCTGCCGGACGCATTAAAATTTGTTGCAGGAATGCATCTGCGATGACATCTTTAATAATAATGTCTTTACCATTTTTCGGGTTTTTGATTTTTACCCATGGACCACCATCAATCAGTTCACCACCGAAACGTTCAACCGCGAGTTCATAGCCCCACTCTTTGAATGCACCTTCGGTATATTTCATGATATTGCCTTTATGTACCAAGGTCACAGAAGGTTTATCATTATCAATCGCAAACTGAATAGCCTTACGCACCAGACGTTGTGTCCCCTCTTTAGAAACCGGTTTGATACCGATTCCACAATCTTCGGGGAAACGGATTTTTGTCACGCCCATTTCTTCTTTGAGAAACTTAATGACTTTTTTCGCTTCTGGAGAATCTGCTTTCCATTCAATCCCTGCATAGATATCTTCCGAATTTTCACGGAAAATCACCATGTCTGTTAATTCCGGATGTTGTACCGGAGATGGCACACCTTCAAACCAGCGTACTGGTCGCACGCATACATATAAATCTAATTCCTGACGTAAAGCGACATTTAAAGAGCGAATACCACCGCCGACAGGAGTGGTTAATGGGCCTTTAATTGAGACAATAAATTCACGTAATGCCTCAAAAGTTTCTTCTGGCATATAGGTGCCATAAATTTTGTCTGCTTTTTCGCCACAATACACTTCCATCCATTCGATCGAGCGTTTACCACCGTATGCTTTTTGCACAGCAGCATCAACGACTGTTTTCATTGCAGGCGTAATATCCACACCAATACCATCCCCCTCAATAAAAGGAATGATCGGATGATTTGGAACATTCAATGATAAATCTGCATTTACAGTAATTTTGCTGCCATCCTCAGGCACGACGATTTTCTGATAACCCATTATGCTAGTTCTCCTTATCCCTATTATGTAGCTCATAAATGAAAAAATAATTGTCGATAAACAATACATTCGACTTTTCATCACGCATAATAGCTTAATTGAATTAAATCATTTTTTGAGATTTATATGAGGAATAACAACATTTCTCATATAAATAAAACTCAATATTTTCTATGGTTAGCTGAAAGAAGAAGTCATGTTTTATGAAAATTGTCATCCTTAATAAACCGTATGGAGTCCTCTCCCAGTTTCGTCCAGACGAAGCACACATGACCGTATCTGACTTTGTGCAAGATCCAGATTTACGTTTGGCAGGTCGTCTTGATCTAGACTCTGAAGGTCTGGTATTTTTAACCGACCATGGCGGCTTAAATCAGTTTATTACCAATCCTGCGAATAAAAAGTACAAAACCTATTTAGTTCAGGTGGATGGTGATGTTACCGAAGAAGCACTTGAGCAATTGCGCAAAGGCGTTGAATTAAAAGATGGTGTGACATTGCCGGCCAAAGCAGAAAAAGTTTCTGAACCTGAATGGTTATGGGAGCGCAATCCACCTGTCCGCTATCGTGCCAATATTCCAACCTCTTGGGTTGAAATTTCAATTTGTGAAGGTCGCAATCGCCAAGTTCGTCGGATGACTTCTGCTGTCGGTTTTCCGACCTTACGTCTGATTCGAACCGGAATTGGTTCCATTGATTTGGTGTCACTAGGCTTACAACCCGGTGAAAATCTAGAGATTGAACCCTTGCTTTATCCTGATTTTAAAGATATTCCTGCTGATAAACCCTATCAGGCACGCTCATATGTAAAAAAACCGGGTGGTTCAGGTGGCAAACCCATGCCGCAGAAAAAGAAAGACGCCGAGAAAAAAGATAATGAAAAGAAAAAATCCGGTACGAAACGCATCTGGCAAATGGAAGAAGGTGAAAAACCACGTCGTAAAACCAATGGCACAACCCGACCTAATACCAAAAGTCGTGGTCGTAGAGCACGTTAAGTTCTGAATGATTAAAACAAACAAAGCTCATCACGATGGGCTTTTTTTCTTCATCTCTTTTGTGTTTTTCTAAGTTAATTTATCCATATCAATTTTTATAGGAAATTTACGACAAAACATACAGACAAAAAAGCCGGTGTATTTACACCGGCTTAGCTATATCACAACAACATCAGATCAATGCATACTATGCTTCAGCAGTTGCCAAAACAGTATTGAAAGTGGTGCTTGGACGCATCACAGCATTGACTTTGCTTTGATCAACAGCGTAATAACCACCAATATCAGCAGCCTTGCCCTGCACCTCGGCAAGTTCAGCGACAATTTTCTGCTCATTTTCAGCCAGTGCTTTAGCAAGTGGTGCAAACTTGGCTTTTAACTCGGCATCTTCGTCCTGTGCAGCAAGCGCTTCAGCCCAGTACAATGACAGATAGAAATGACTGCCACGGTTATCAATCTCACCGGTACGACGAGACGGCGACTTGCCATTATCGAGCAACTTACCAGTTGCCTGATCCAGTGTCTTGGCCAGCAACTTCGCACGGACATTGTTTTCCTTGATGCCCAGCTCTTCCAGCGAAACAGCTAACGCAAGGAACTCACCCAGCGAATCCCAACGCAAATGGCTTTCTTCGACCAATTGCTGTACATGTTTCGGTGCTGAACCACCCGCACCTGTTTCATACATACCGCCACCGGCCATTAACGGTACAATCGACAACATTTTTGCAGAAGTACCCAATTCCATGATTGGGAACAAGTCTGTCAGGTAGTCACGCAGAATGTTACCGGTTACAGAGATAGTATCGAGACCGCGTGCCACACGTTCAAGCGTATAGCGCATTGCACGTACCTGTGACATGATCTGAATATCCAAACCAGTGGTATCGTAATCTTTCAGATAAGTTTGTACTTTTTTAATCAGCTCATTTTCGTGTGGACGATACGGGTCTAGCCAGAAAATAGCCGGCATACCAGAATTACGGGCACGAGTAACTGCAAGTTTTACCCAATCGCGGATTGGTGCATCTTTCACCTGACACATACGCCAAATATCGCCAGCTTCAACATTTTGAGACATCAATACTTCACCCGTATCAATATCCGTGATATTGGCAACACCAGCCTCAGGAATTTCAAAGGTCTTGTCGTGCGAACCGTATTCTTCAGCTTTTTGTGCCATCAAACCAACGTTTGGCACAGTCCCCATCGTTTTCGGATCAAAGTTACCATTCCATTTACAGAAATTGATCATTTCCTGATAGATACGTGCAAAAGTTGATTCAGGCATCACTGCTTTCGCATCATACTGTTTGCCATCTGCACCCCACATTTTACCACCAGCACGAATCATCGCAGGCATAGACGCATCTACAATAATATCGTTTGGTGAATGGAAGTTGGTAATGCCTTTGGCAGAATCGACCATTGCCAATGCAGGACGGTGTTCCTGACAAGCATGTAAATCTTCGATAATTTCTTCACGTAGCGATGTTGGCAATGTTTCGATTTTCTCGTACAGTGCAGACATACCATTATTGACATTGATACCTAGCTCTTCAAACAGTTTGCCATGTTTTTCAAATGCGTCTTTATAATAGATCTTCACACAATGACCAAATACAATCGGATGTGACACTTTCATCATTGTCGCTTTAACGTGCAACGAAAACAAAATACCCGCTTCACGGCAATCTTCGAGTTGTTTCTCGTAGAACTCGCAAAGCGCTTTCTTACTCATAAACATCGAATCAATGATTTCGCCATCTAAAAGCGCAACTTTTGGCTTAAGCACAATGCTCTTACCATCATTTGTGATCAGTTCCATCTTGACATTACGTGCGCGGTCAAGTGTCAATGACTTTTCACCATGATAAAAATCACCATGTTCCATATGTGAAACATGCGTTTGTGACCATTGCTTCCATTCACTCATCGAATGCGGATGCTTTCTAGCGTAATTTTTTACCGCAGCAGGCGCACGACGATCAGAGTTACCTTCACGCAGTACCGGGTTTACAGCCGAACCCAAGCATTTGCCATAACGGGCTTTGATTGCTTTGTCTTCCTCAGTGGTCGGGTTTTCCGGATAGTCCGGAATAGCATAACCTTTAGACTGAAGTTCTTTGATGCATGATGTCAACTGCCCAACAGATGCACTGATGTTTGGCAGTTTGATAATGTTTGTGTCTGGATCCTGCGTAAGATGACCTAGCTCTGCCAGAGTATTGGGCACCTTTTGTTCATCGCTTAGGTAGTCCGTGAATTCTGAGAGCACGCGTGCGGCAACGGAGATATCTTTTTTAACGATATCAATGTCAGCTGGCTTAGTAAAGGTCTCTATGATCGGCAGTAGCGAATAGGTCGCCAACAGTGGCGCCTCATCAGTCAGTGTGTAAATGATTGTTGACTTTCCACCAGCCATATATAGCCCCTTGCTTTAAATTAAATTTTTAGAACCGAGCAAAGTACTCAATCCTGTGTACCGATTTGCTTAAAAACATAACCCCGAGAGTATCGACTCTCATGGGCTTACAGTCAACGATATATCTTGTGATAGTGACATTTCGCCAGGAAATACCATAGCGTATTCTTATTTGCTTGTGTCACCTTCTAGACTAATTGTTTAGAGATTTGGATTTGTATGATATTTCATTATCTGCTAGGTGATATGATATCTATTATAAGTTTTCAGTTTTAGAGCGTATGACGACACAAATAATGTTCATCTCTATAGATTGATTAGAATTTAGAAAATACCATCAAGATGAAATCGAAATAGTGTTGGTCTGTTCTTAATTATAGCGTAGATGGAAATTAAGAACCCACCAAATAAACATAAAGTGTTTTATTAGAACAAAAGTATAAAACCTGACACATAGAATATCGTTTCAATCTGCTAAGAAATAGATGCTTTGTACAATGTAAATTTCAAAACATCTATATCCGTATTTTTATTCTGCGACTTCAATAATTTCAAAATCGTGGGTAATTTCTACCCCACCATCATGTAACATCTTGCTGGCTGAACAATATTTTTCCGCCGATAACTCAATTGCCTTGGCAACTTGTTTTTCTTTCACAGCTCGACCACTGACAATAAAGTGTAAATGAATTTTGGTAAAGACTGCTGGAATACTATCTGCTCGGTCTGCTCTGAGCTCACATTTTACATCGCTAATGTCTTGGCGTGCTTTTTTAAGAATTGTTACAATATCGAATGATGCACAACCGCCAAGCCCCAAAAGTATCAATTCCATTGGACGAGCGCCACGATTTTGTCCACCATATGCTGCTGAACCGTCCATAATTACCTCATGTCCGCTCTCAGAAGTGGCTTTAAATGAGACATTATCTAACCATTGAACACTTGCTTGCATTGCAACTCCCATTAAAAAAATATACATTTCTATATCAGATTGTATAGTAGCATACCAGCACTGTATACATATCACTTTATATGTATATAGTAAGTGGTTATTCTGTTTAAAAACTTGGGGTTAGTCATGTTCTCTTCTGATTTTTCTAAATTAAGTACTGATGCTTTGTCACCAGGACAACTACCTGATTCTGTAAAAGCCTTACTTAAGCGTGCAAAAATCAATCGTTTCCCTAAAAAAACAACTATTGTGCATGCAGGGACAGAATCCCATTCACTTTATTTGATTTTAAAAGGTTCTGTATCCATCATTATAGAAGAAGATGATACACGTGAAATTATTGTCGCCTATTTAAATGCAGGCGATTTTTTTGGTGAAATGGGTCTGTTTGAAGCCAAGCCACAGCGTACCGCCGAAGTTCGCACTCGGGAAGTCTGTGAAATTGCCGAAGTTGATTACGACACTTTTCATGAATTATGCCGCCAGTATCCGGATTTAAGCTACGCTGTTTTTGCACAACTGGCGCGTCGCTTAAAAAATACCACACGTAAAGTAACCGATCTGGCCTTTATTGATGTTTCAGGACGTATTGCACGTTGTCTGATCGAGCTGGCAGAACAACCAGAAGCCATGATGTTACCCAATGGTCGTCAAATCCGTATTACCCGTCAGGAAATTGGTCGCTTAGTCGGTTGTTCCCGTGAAATGGTAGGTCGTGTTTTAAAAACCCTTGAAGAACAAGGCATGATTGAAACCGATGGTAAAGCCATTCTGATTTATGACAGCTCATTAAAACCGACCGAAAGCAATGATCCTGTTTCTGAGGATTTTGATGAAGATGAAGAATAACTCGGATTAAATCTTTAACCCCTGTTTTTATATTTTCTTTTCATACCATTGCAATTAAAAAAACCCGATCAAATTGATGATCGGGTTTTTTTGATGTTTAAAATATTTTGATTATTTTAAACATCAAAATTACTTCGGGAATCATAATTATGATAGCCGAAGTAATTTAAAGCTTATTTACCATCAGGAATCTTTGGATAGCTCACACCGCACATTTGCTCTGCAATACGTAATACCTGACAGCTATAGCCCACTTCATTGTCATACCAAACGTATGCTGTTAAGTGTGTGCCCGAAGCAATGGTCGCCTGTGCATCAAAAACACCTGCGGTACGAGAACCAATAAAGTCGCTTGATACCACTTCAGTAGAATTGGTATAGCCGATTTGCCCTTGTAGACTTGAGAAAATCGAAATCTGACGGATAAATTCATTGACTTCGTCGCGATCTGCTTCTTTTTCTAGTGTTAAATTCAGGATTGCCAGTGAGACGTTTGGCGTTGGCACACGTACAGAATTACCGGTTAATTTACCTTTAAGCTGAGGCAAAGCTTTGGCAACCGCTTTGGCCGCACCTGTTTCAGTGATCACCATATTTAGTGTTGCAGCACGACCACGGCGATCCGCTTTGTGATAGTTATCAATCAAGTTTTGATCATTGGTGAAAGAGTGAACAGTTTCAACATGACCATTCAAAACGTGATATTTTTCATCCAGTACTTTTAACACAGGCGTAATCGCATTGGTGGTACAGCTTGCCGCAGAGATAATCTTATCTTCATCTAAAATATCGGCCTGATTGACACCATATACCACATTTTTCATGTCACCTTTACCTGGTGCTGTTAACACAACACGAGCAATACCTGGACATTTTAAATGTTGGCTTAAACCTTCTACATCACGCCATTTACCCGTATTATCGATGAGCAAAGCATTTTCGATACCGTATTCGGTGTAATCAATTTCACTTGGATTTGATGCATAAATCACTTTAATAAAATTACCATTGGCAATAATGGCTTCATTTTCTTCATCCACAGAAATAGTGCCCGAGAATGAACCATGAATCGAATCACGACGTAATAATGACGCACGCTTTGCCAAGTCACCATCAGCAGTTCTACGTACAACAATCGCTTTAAGACTTAAACCACGGCCAAGACCAGACTGACCAATAATTAAACGTGCCAGAATACGACCAATACGGCCAAAACCGTAAAGCACCACGTCTTTAGGTTCACAGGTCGGAGAATTACCTTCAATCGGCTGTACTGCTTTGGCAACAAAAGCATCAATATCGCCGCCCTGTTCTTTATATTCAGTCGCAAGTTTACCCAGATCAATTTCGGCGGAACCAATATTTTCAATTTTTGCCAAAGCTTCCAGCAATGGTACGGTATTCACAACGGATAGTTCGACATCCATCATGCGAGTAATACGATGCGCTTTTAAAATTTGAATCACGGAACGATTAACTAAAGAACGTCCATAAATGGTGGTCACAATATTTTTTTCACGATACAACTGACCAATTAATGCGATCATTCGCTCTGCAATTTCTTCGCGGTTCTTCCAACGACCTTGATGTTCTTGGTGTAGGGCGATGATGGTATCTTTACTCACGGAATACATCCTCTAGTGATTTGTTTAGCGTGAAACGCTCGTTTTGAAAATGAGCATATTTTAATTGAAAATGAATGTTTTTGAAATCTAAATGCAAATATTTTGCAACAAAAGTCCGCTATGTATTGATATTTCAAAGAAAAGTACAGAATTCTACTGATTCTTGATGCATTTATTGATGTTCAACCCGAATCAGATCGTTTAGTTTAAAGCCGGCTTTTTTGGCAATATTTAAATATTGCTCAATAATATTCTCATCAAGTTGCGGTGTCCGAGCCAGCAACCATAGAGGTTTACGGTTTGGATTACCAATCAATACCACCTGACCTTGCGGATCAATGCGCATAATCCAGTGATGACCTTTCCTTAAATATCTAAAAATTGAGGGCAAATATTTAATAAGAAACTTACTATTATCTGGCGCATTAACAATTTTAATATCAGCATGAAATTGGCCAATTCTGCCTTCTTTGGTCTGATAACGTAATTCCAGATTAAGATGGTTTTCTGATTGCAAGGTATATTCCAAACGGATATTTTTAAATGAGGATCGCTCAGTCACCACAGGTTTTCGAGCAATTTCATACCAGCTACCTAAAAATTTATCCAGATCAACATTCTTAGCGATAGCCATACTTCTTGGCCGAAGATCCCATAACAATTTTCCGGCACCCAGCCCAAGTAATGCAGCACTACCAACCGCAATTTTTAATATACGTAGTTTTTTATCAGAAGAATGACGATTTACTCCCATGGCTGTATCCGCTCCAGAATATTTTATTTTACTGCCGTTCAACTATAGAAAAAAGTGTGATGCTGTTCAACAAAAAGCAAAAATAAATCCTTTGCATTGTCAGACAAGATACTCCGGCCCTATGTATATTTCATAAATGAATGATCTGCATGGACGAAGTATCAATCTTCCGCTATTTATCTAAGCAACTGTGCTTTTAAACGAATGATTTCATCACGTAACCTTGCCGCTTGTTCAAATTGCAGATCTTTAGAGGCCTTTAACATTTCTTTTTCCAGTTTATTCATATGTCTGGAGAATAATTTTGGATCGGCAATCAAATGTTGTTCGTCATCACTTAATGCCCGAGATTTTGCCGACAATGAGATTTCCTCATCTTCCTCATACACCTCTCCAGTATCAATATCCTTGCTAATCTGGCGCACAGTACTACGCGGAATAATGCCGTGTTCTTCATTAAACTCAATCTGCTTGGCCCGACGACGGTCCGTTTCATCAATCGCTTTTTGCATCGAGTCGGTAATTCGATCTGCATAAAGAATGGCTTTACCTTTTACATTTCGTGCTGCCCGGCCAATGGTTTGAATCAATGATCTTTCAGATCTTAAAAAACCTTCTTTGTCGGCATCCAAAATAGCAACCAACGATACTTCGGGCATATCCAGACCTTCACGCAACAGGTTAATCCCGACCAACACATCATGCACACCAGTACGTAATTCATGAATAATTTTGACACGCTCCACAGTATCAATATCAGAATGCAAATAGGCGACTTTAATCCCATATTCTTTTAAATAGCTGGTTAAATCTTCTGCCATGCGCTTGGTCAGGGTGGTCACCAAAACCCGCTCATTGATGTCTTTACGACTATTAATTTCAGATAATACATCATCTACCTGTGTCAAGACCGGACGCACTTCAATTTCAGGATCAATCAACCCCGTTGGACGCACTACCTGCTCTACAATTTGCTCGGCACGTTCCAACTCATAACGTGCTGGCGTTGCACTGACATAGAGGGTATCAGGGGTAATTCGCTCCCATTCTTCAAATTTCATGGGACGATTATCCAGCGCACTCGGTAAGCGAAACCCATAATTCACCAGATTTTCTTTACGAGAGCGGTCACCCTTGTACATAGCACCGATTTGCGGAATGGTGACATGTGACTCATCAATAATTAACAAACCATCTTCCGGCACATAATCAAATAATGTCGGTGGCGCTTCGCCCGCTTGCCGACCAGACAAATGGCGGGAATAGTTTTCGATTCCGTTACAATAGCCAAGCTGCTGGATCATTTCCAGATCATAACGAGTACGCTGCTCTAGACGTTGTGCCTCGACCAATTTGTCATGTTCTTTAAAGAAAGCCAACTGTTGTTTGAGTTCAGTTTTGATGGTACCTACTGCTTTTTCCAGACTTTCCCGTGGTGTCACATAGTGGCTTTTCGGATAAATCGTCACACGAGGCACTTTGCGTACCAGCTTGCCTGTTAATGGGTCAAACCAGCGAATCGAATCCACTTCATCATCAAACAGTTCAATACGTATGGCATTTTGTTCGGATTCGGCAGGAAATACATCAAGAATCTCGCCACGAATACGGTAAGTCCCTCGGGTAAACTCAATTTCATTACGGCTATATTGCATCGCGACCAAACGACGGATTAACTCATCGCGATTGATCCGATCCCCTTCCACCACATGCAAGAGCATTTGCATATAGGCTTCCGGATCGCCCAAACCATAAATGGCGGAGACCGAAGCAACGATAATGGCATCACGTCGTTCCAATAATGTCCGTGTTGCCGATAAACGCATCTGATCGATATGATCATTGATCGCCGCATCTTTCTCAATAAAGGTATCCGATGAAGGCACATAAGCCTCTGGCTGATAATAATCATAATAACTGACAAAGTATTCGACAGCATTGTTTGGGAAAAATGCTTTAAATTCGCCATACAATTGTGCGGCCAACGTTTTATTATGTGCCATGATAATTGTTGGTCGCTGGGTTCTGGCGATCACATTTGCCATGGTATAGGTTTTACCTGATCCTGTTACGCCAAGTAAAAGCTGATTTTTTTGCCCGTGTTCCAAGCCTGCAACTAATTTTTCAATCGCTTGCGGTTGATCACCTGCCGGAGCAAAATCAGTAACGAGTTGAAAAGCTTGTGGATCAGACTTCATGCATGATGACCTAAATAAATAATCTGATCTATCATATCCCTTTCATCATAAGGCTTTCAAAATTTATATGTAATTTTATGAAAAATGACAATAAAACTAAGGCCTATATTTTTCCAGACATTGCTTTTCAATATAATTTTGACTCACCTTAGAATCACCGTTTTTCACACATTGGCAATAATTCCCACGCTGGCTATTACGTATCTGTTCGGGTACATTCACGCTTAAACAGGAACGCACATATCCGTATCGCCCCGCAGTCATAGATTCACCTTCTGTGATCTGATAGATCCAGATCAAAACGATTACTGCCAACAAAATGAATATCGGTCTATTTGTCTTAAACCATTTATACACACTTTCCGTCCTCAAATTTATACAACACTTAAAATCAATTTCTTAAACCATACTATGCAAATCAGCTAAAAACGTTACAATATTTTTAGAATGAAAAAGGATCATGTTGCATGTACCAGTACCACAACGAAACAATCATCGAACAGCTTCCCGAAGACCAGATCTTCGTCTTTGGTAGCAATCTTGCTGGCAATCACCGCAAAGGTGCAGCAAAAACAGCCAAAGAAAAATTTGGTGCGATTCCGGGTGTGGGTCGTGGCTGGTCAGGACAAAGTTTTGCTATTCCCACGCAAAATGAACATTTACAGGCCATGCCAATTCATCAAGTTGCCCATTATATTGATGATTTTAAAGTCTATACCCAAAATCATCCTAAACTGACCTATTTTATTACGGCAATTGGTTGTGGCAGTACAGGTTTTCCGGTCGAAGATATTGCGCCTTTGTTTAAGGGAATCTCTGAGAATGTGATCTTACCAATCCGTTTCAAACCTTATCTGGAGCGATAAAACGGTTGCAGCGTTAAAAAGATAGATTTCTTTGAGTACAAATATTTTCAACAAAAGTGTTGCTGTGCTAAGATTCCGCCACATTTTTTCTTATTTTTTCAATATAAAGTTATTGGAGCATTTCTTAAATGGCAGGTCATTCCAAATGGGCAAACACCAAGCATCGGAAAGCAAAACAAGATGCCAGTCGTGCAAAAGTCTTTACCAAATACATTCGTGAAATTGTAACAGCAGCCAGATTAGGCGGTGGTGATATCGCAAGCAATCCACGTTTACGTGCGGTTGTAGAGAAAGCACTTTCTGTCAATATGACACGCGATGCCATCAATCGTGCCATTCAGCGTGGTGCCGGCGGTGAAGACAATGATGATTTAAATGAAGTCACCTATGAAGGCTATGGTGTCGGTGGTGTAGCTGTACTGGTTGAAACCATGACTGACAACTTAAATCGTACCGTCCCTGATGTACGTCATTGCTTTAGCAAAACCAATGGTAATCTAGGTACATCGGGTTCCGTGGCCTATCTCTTTACCAAACGTGGTGAAATTTCATTTGAAGATCCATCTTTGGAAGATCAAGTGATGGATATTGCCCTTGAAGCTGGTGCAGATGATATTGAAGTGGATGAAGATGGCATTGTGGTCATTACCTCTCCAGAAAACTTCGGCGCAGTTCAGGATGCTTTAAGTGCAGCAGGTTTAAAATCTGATAATGCTGAAGTCGTGATGAGCCCATCGACCAAAGCAGAAATTACCGATATTGATCAGGCCAAGCAAATTATGAAAATGATTGATATGCTTGAAGATCTGGATGACGTGCAAAATGTCTACACCAATGTCGAATTTAGTGATGACGTGCTGGAACAACTAGACCAATAAATATGTGTAAATAGACTGCTTTGTCTGATATGCCGACGCTGGTATATCAGACACACTATCCAATCCCACCTTACGATACATTTTTATCATTTTCCCCCTTACATTTTTCACAACTTTCTATATTAATGATCAAAGAAGAAGCGACGTAAGCGACCTGTTTATTTGCACATAATGTTTTCAGACGCTGATCAATTTCGGAATCCTCAAATGTTTCGATGGCACCGCAATGATTACAGATAAAACGGGAATAATGATCAAACTGTTTCAAAGAAAAAAGTGCTTGTTCCATGTCCACTTTATAACGCTGTAACAACCCTGCCGTTTGAAATAATTTTAAACTGGAATAGATGGTGCCAATATTAATTCGATCATTCATTTTTAAAGAAATATTTTCTATATCATAAGCCGTAAGTTCATGTTTTGCATGTTTAAGAATTCGGTAAATCACCAGCCTTGCGTGCGTCACCTTAATCTTTGCTTGTCTTAATGTATCTCGAATTTCATTAAATTCCTGACGATCCTGCATTTTTTCTCTAAACCCCATCATCAAATTTTAAATTAAGTGAAAAGAAACAATCTTGATGCTTCTCTATATATGACGAATGAGATCAAGAATAAGCTCATGTTTTTGTGTTATTTTTTGTAAAAAATTATGAATTTTAATCTATATCTCGGAATTGCTAAAAATTTTAGGGAAAAATTGCCTATGAGGTATCTCTTCACCAGCACGTTAGAATGCGATGAAAAGCAATACACATGCCACCGTGTGCCTGATGAATGGCTTAAATCTGGTCTATGTGGCTGCACAGCTCGGGCATAGTCTGGTCATGCTGATGAAACGCTACGCAGGCTGGATCAATTCGGATAAGAATAAAGAAGAAATTGCCAAGTTGAGCAAAGCCAATACCCACCCATTTCAAAATGGGAAATTAAGAATCAACTAAGTCTAATCGCCATAATTCATTAATCAGTTAGACTAATACGAGAACCATCTGGCAAGGTGGCATTGATTTCTAGATTTGCCCCAAGCACCTGTAAATATTGACGCAAAGTTGAAAGCTGAATATCTGCACGTTTTTCCAGTTGTGCAACTGTGGGTTGTTTAATATGCATTGCATCTGCAACCTGTGCTTGTGTAAAGCCCAGTTTTTTACGTAGATGTGCCAGACGGATTGCTGTAATCATGTCACTTGCTTTAGCTTCAATAATCGCTTGATCTTTCAAAGATAGTGTATCCATTAGTTCACTGATTGGTTTTGCCATGATCTGACTCCTCAAGATATTGTTGATAGCTTTTTTCCGCAATTGGAAAAAAGATTATTCTTATGATTTTAACATTGCTCTTATAAATCTGACTTGAACTAAATTTTACCAAACGTGCCCAAAACGTGCCCATAAAAAAAGGAACCAATCTAAGTGATTGATTCCTCTTTAAAATATTGGTGGGGACGGAGAGACTCGAACTCTCACACCTTGCGGCGCTGGAACCTAAATCCAGTGCGTCTACCAATTTCGCCACGTCCCCGATGTGCTGCGTATATTAGCAATGAGTTTTTATCTTGCCAAGTATTATTTTATAAAAAAGTATACGAATGCATATTTTATCATCAAATTATGTTTTTTTGATTAAATTCAAGGCATTTATCAGCGTTTTGATCTCAGAAAAGCGATTCTTTCTGAGTTTTGCCAACATTCCATCGAGTATATTTTGGTAAAGGGAATATTCTATTGCTAATAAGGGAATCTCTGCCTGACAATGTTGCGTTGCCCAATCCTGATAATTTTTACCCATAAAGGGCTTCTCACCCATCAATATCTCATAAAAAATAATCCCCAGTGCATAAATATCGCTTTGCATGGATATATTTTCACCAAGAAAAAGTTCGGGTGCCATATAGGCAGGTGTTGCCGAAATCTCAGCTTGCCTTGTGACCTCATGAATTTTTGAGGTTTGCGCAAGATCCAATAATTTAACTGGATTAGAAAACGTGATATGGCGCAATTTTAAATCACCATGGATATAACCAAGGTCATGCAAATGTTGTACGCTTAGACAAATATCCTGAAAAATCTGTATTTTTTTATCTATTGAAAATTTCCTACTCAAATCTATATTCAAGGTCTGATAATACGGCATGACCAATACATCATTGAGGATAGGAATAGGGAAATTTATATTTTCGACATCAGATATCTTATAAATCTGAAAATCAGCACAAAATTGTTCTGTTTGAAATGGCCGATAGGCATTGAGTTCATGTGAAAAACTTTGTCTTATAATCTGCCCAGCATTTTGACCTAAAAATTTAAAAACATAAGCCTGTTCTTGTTGCGTAATTAAATAAACATACTGCCCTGCCTGTTGAGTTGGCAAAGCGCTTAAACATTTTTCCCATTGAAACGGTTGGCTTATCTCAAACAAATCAGTCTAACCTGTCTGACAGAGTGATGTTTGTTGTTGACGTAATACTGTCAAACAATGTTCCAGTGTCTTACCAACTCGGGCATGTGCTTCGATACTGGAAATTTTCGGCCAAGTGGCACGTTCTCCTTCTCGCTGTAATTTTTTAAATAAGGCAGGCGTAGGATTTTGCAGCATATAACCATAATGTCGCAAACTATACTGCCCCACAATATTAATATCACCATAATAACGCTGTCCGACAATACCAAAACCATGATCAACTAAACGCTGAATGATTGGTATACGTTCCAAATGCGTTCGGGTAAAATCCATCGCTTCCAGTGCAAGACTTTTTGCCTGATGGCGTATAAAACGGGTGGGCCAGCTCAATAAATCTTTACGATAACGCTCAATATCACTTTGCATAAAAGGCACCACATGCGGATTGACCTGACAAGCAATTGAATAATTAATGTTATAGAGTCTTGCCATTTTTTCTTGTGGGAAATCGCTACGTACACTGCCATCTACCCAGCGGGTATTTGCCATATAGGGCATATAAATACCATCTGGTCGTTTGGTGGTTAATTTCACAGGTGGAAATAATAAAGGTACAGCACATGAGGCCAAGGTCGCACTCCAGATCAATAAATCTGGAGAGGTGACTTCATTCATGATTCTTGGATGATGCGTTGCAATATAAGGTGCAACCACAATTGAAGCATGTCGTCCGGATTTTGAGAAAGCTTCACTAAAGGTATATTCACCTAAATTTACCCGCAAAAAATTTTTTAATGCCTGTATGTCGGCAATCCCGCTGCGATCACCAATAATTTTAAAAATATTGCGGAATTTAAAGGCATTTTCATAAAAACCATCACCATGAATCAATTCCATTAATTCTGTATCAGTTCGGGTCGCCATCATGCCCGCCATCAATGCACCGGCACTTGATCCGGAAAATACTTTTGGCAATAAATCCTGCTCATATAAAGCTTTACATACGCCACTATGAAATAATCCTAATGTCGCCCCACCTGAAAACATTAATGCAGGCTGACCATAAGCCTGTAATGCGCCTTCAAAATACTTAATTTTTTCAGTCAGACTCAATGCAGTAAATGCGTCACAAACAATATAAGCAAATGCTTCACAAACATGCTCAATATAGTCTTCAATCAATCTTTTGGTGCCAAAAAAGGTTTGGGTATAGAGTAAGGGATGGGAAATATTGGCAATATCAAAATTTAAGCCTTCTCTTAAATATTGTGCCAGATCAAGTTGCTGATCCTGATTCTTTAGCCGTTTAATTCGGGTCAGGCGCTGTGCAATAAATTCGTAACCATAATATGGCGAGGCATTTTCATATTTCCATGCTTCCAGACCGGATGCCTGATCCAGTGCCAAAGCAATGCTTTTCCATTGTTGATAATTGTCTGCATATTGCAAATCTCGTTTTAATTTGGCAATCACATAACGCTGATGTGAATTCTTTTGATGGAGAAAATGTTGATGCATGCACTTCCCTATACAATTCCGATTTGATCAATATGATCACTTATCGCAACATTATCATAGCTAGCTGAAAAACCAATACTTAAATAACAGCTATTCTTTTAATACGAATCCCGTGCATGTTATGGTTTGGCAAGATCGTGTTTTTGCTTAACCTGTAGCCATTGCCACCAGCCAAATGCGGCCATAACCACAAAAGCTGCATATAAAGCTGCGGTCAACCATAAATCCTTATACAGAAACATACCGACATAAACAATATCGACAAACACCCAAAGAATCCAAGTCGCAATATGTTTGCGACTGGTCCAGTAGGTTGCCAATAAACTAAATGCTGCCAGCTGTGAATCAAGCATCGGTACCGCAGCATCAGTAAAGTGTTTTAGAATCAGGCCAAATAATAAACCTGCAAAGGCAGCGAGTAACATTTGCAGCATGACAACCGATTTTGTAATCGGTTCAATCCGAATCTCATGATCTTGTTGTTTGCCCTTGAGCCAGTTATAAAATCCATAAAAATTAACCAGTATAAAGAAAAACTGCAAAATCGTTTCGCCGTATAGCTTAAAGGTATAAAACAAATAAGCATATAAAACGAAGGCAACGAAATTAAAAAACCAGCACAACATATTTCGTTTAATGGTCAATGCAACGCCAATAATACTGATCACAACAGCAAAAATTTCTAGATTGGACATAATAATGCGTCATATGAGGCTTCGAAGTAGTATAAATCAATTCTAAAAATACGTTAGATATTTGTATGGCACTATCATCAAGCGGCTTATATTTTTATACTTCTGTCAGTATCTCATTATAGTGACAAGCATGAACACTTTACGCAAAGATATTCGCAAACAACGCCGTGCATTATCCCGTTATGCTTTGGCACAGGCTGCACAAAAGATATTATTTCAGGCAAGCCGTCATCCTAAAATTAGGTCTGCACGACATATCGGCATTTATCTCGATGCATTTGGCGAAGTTCCAACACGTACATTGATTTTTGCATTATTAAAACAGCATAAAAAAGTCTATCTGCCGGTGATTTGTCCAATGAATCAACACTTGCTATGGCAAGAAATTTCTATTCAGCAGATGCGAAATCAACGCTTTACACGACATCAACTCGGTATGAAACAAGCAGTACAACACCGTGCTTTAAACATCTCACATCTTGATCTGCTCATTATGCCTTTGGTGGTGTTCGATCAACTGGGACAACGTATAGGAATGGGTGGCGGATTCTATGATCGCACGCTGGCCATGCATCCACATTTACCTTATCGACTTGGTCTGGCGCATGATTTTCAAAAAAGTAAAATGATCTTAACGCAACAAAAATGGGATCAGAAACTGAATACTGTGTTAACGCCAACAAAGCACTATAGTTTTAGATAGGCTCAATCATAAAGTTTATATAAGCCAACAAATCTTTGACATTTCGGATCTTCGGATTGAAATTCCAAAGTATGATCTGTGCGATTTAAACTATAAATACATTTATTTTCCAGATCGGTAATATCAGTCAAATGATCCGGCGAGGTATAGGAACGTAAATAGGCAATACGTGTGACTTCGCTATTATTGGGGCTGCGATATTGTATGCCTTCAATTTTAATTCTGTTTTTATCCAATTGCTGCAATTGGATATGCGTCATCTGGGAATCGATGGTCGCACTTTTATAGCGAATATAATGCTGGGTCAGGCTCTGGTTGATCGTGATAAAAAAAGTTAGGTCATCAATTCGCCGCTCAAATTCCCGATGAACACATTGTACCGACTTGCAGGATTTAACATATTTTTCCCAGGCACGATTCGATGTTTCTAATAATTTTAATGGCGCATTAGACATCAACTGAGCATTCAGATATTTTTCCCTGATTTGTTGATTTAAATCTTTTAACTCCTGATGACTACAAACCTTCTGATCAAAGGCACCGGACAATTTTTTCTCACAATCAGGCATTCCAGCAAATACATGTTGCTGAAGCAAAGCCAGACAGACCATCGAAAAAAAACGACTAACAAGTAAATGACTGTTCATAAAACTGTTCATAAAAATAGTGACTAAGAATATGACTAAGCCATAAAGTAAGATATGCTTACTATACGTGTTTCATTTATATTTATACAAGTCATTCATATGAAATAAGCGGTGGGATAAGTTTAAAAATGCTACGAATAGGACAAGGTTTGGATGTACATGCGTTTGAAACAGGCAGTTTTGTGACACTCGCAGGTGTAAAAATTCCACATACACAGGGTTTAAAGGCGCATTCCGATGGTGATGTCATCTTGCATGCGTTAGCAGATGCGCTATTAGGGGCATTGGCACTTGGAGATATCGGACAACATTTCCCGGATACCGATCCGGAGTTCAAAGGTGCTGATAGCCGTGTACTTTTAAGGCATGTTTATCAATTAATATTGAATCAAGGTTATCAATTATTAAATGCCGATATTACTGCTGCCTGTGAACGTCCAAAACTGGCACCGCATAATCTTGCCATGCGCCAGAATATCGCCGAAGATTTAAATGTAGAATTATCACAAATTAGTGTAAAAGCCACCACCACTGAAAAGCTAGGCTTTACTGGTCGTCAGGAAGGGATTTTTGCTTCTGCGGTGGTTTTATTACAAAAAATTTAAAACAATTATATAGGATAAAGCCCTTTCCGATTAAATGCTTAAAAATGGTCATGATTGTTCTGGCTTTTTCATTGAGTCAGGCTTGGGCAATATCTGCACAGAAACTTGTGGTGGATGCACGATCACAAATTGGCAAAACCCTCTATTATGATCCTGCTTATAGCAAACTGACCTATCCAATGGGTGATGTCCCAATGATTAAAGGCGTGTGTACAGATGTCATCATCCGTGCCTTACGTCAACAAGATATTGATTTACAGCAATTAATCCATGAGGATATGGCGAAAAATTTTAAGGCTTATCCGCAAAAATGGGGACTAAAATCCACAGATCGTAATATTGATCATCGACGAGTGCCCAATATTGCAACATATTTCAAACGGCAAGGCTATCAAATCAAGCATGCCCAATTTCAGGCAGGTGATATTGTCACTTGGGATTTAGGCAAAGGTCTGGTGCATATCGGCATTGTTTCAGACCGTAAAAGCCTGATCAAAAATACACCGCTGATTATTCATAATATCGGACGTGGTACGCAGGAAGACAATATCTTATACAGCTATAACATTACCGGACATTATCGTCTTCCTTAAGTCTAATTTAACTAAGTTGCTCAATTTCCTTGGTGGACTGTCTGGCTTGCAATTGCAATTGTAACGCATGCATCAAACCCGTCCAGGTTTCATTCGGTTGCCAGATTTGCTGTAATAACGCATCTGCCTCGGCAATATCCATGCCCATATAATATTGACGATATAGATACATCAGGCTGCTGACACGAAAATTTTTGGCGCAGTGCAACCAGACCTGTTGCTCCCGAACCAGATGATCAACCAGATCCAACGCCAGCAAAGCAGCGCTGCTATTTGGACAATCCCACAACAGTGGAATTTGAATATAGTCCAATCCCAGTTCCAGACAAATACGGTCTTCACATGGTAAATGATTTGAAGCATCTGTCAGGGCAAGATTAATGATGGTACTAAAACCATTTTCCTTAATCAGATTCAGTTGTTCTGCGGTCGGTTGGCCGGAAGTATAAAGATGCTCATGTACCGGCATAAATGCAAGAATCGTGTTGAGCTGTTCTTGCATGGTGTCATGTTGCTGCATAGAAAAAAAACGCCATCTTTCGATGGCGCTCCATAAGTTATCGTTGAGGTAAAACGTCTTTTAAAGCGGCATCCATTTCAAGTAACACCTGTTCTGTGGTATCCCAGTCAATACAGCCATCGGTGACAGATTGACCATATTCTAACTGGCTTAAATCTTTTGGAATATCCTGACGACCACCTTTAAGATGACTTTCAACCATTACACCCACAATGGTTTTATTGCCATCAACAATCTGCTCGGTTAAATTTCTTAATACCAGCGGTTGCAAGTATGGATCTTTATTAGAGTTGGCATGACTGGCATCAATCATGATCTTGTTGCTGACTTTGGCCTTATTCAATGCATCTTCAGCCTGTGCAACAGAGCTGGCATCATAGTTGGGTTTACCATTACCACCGCGCAATACCACATGCGCATAAGGGTTGCCACTGGTACGAATGATCGACACCTGACCATGGTCATTTAGACCTAAGAAACTATGACCGGATTTCACTGCCTGCATCGCATTGGTCGCAACGGTTAAACCACCATCAGTCCCGTTTTTAAAACCAACTGGGGAAGATAAACCGGAAGACATCTCGCGGTGAGTTTGGCTTTCTGTGGTACGTGCACCAATAGCAGACCAAGAAATTAAGTCCTGTAGGTATTGCGGTGAATTGGGATCAAGTGCTTCAGTTGCACATGGTAGACCTTTTTCATTTAATTCCAGTAATAATTTACGCCCAAGATGTAAGCCTTTTTCGATATCAAAAGAGTCATTCATGTCTGGATCGTTAATCAATCCTTTCCAGCCCACTGTGGTGCGTGGTTTTTCAAAATAAACCCGCATGATGATGTATAAAGTATCTTTGACTTTTTCACTTAATGCAGCCAAACGATCAGCATATTCGTGTGCAGCTTTTGGATCATGAATGGAACACGGCCCGATCACCACAAACAAACGCTTGTCTTTGCCATCTAAAATATCACGAACAGTTTGACGACCTGTAAGGACGGTCACACGAGCTTTTTCACTCAAAGGTAATTCTGCTTTTAATTGCGCTGGCGTGATCAAGGGTTGTACGCTAGCAACATTAATATCTTCTACATCAGTATTTGCCACTTTTGGGGCAGTTAAATCACTCATTACCGTCTCAAGAACTTATAAACATCTATAAATGTGATCAATATAGCATAAATTTGCTGTTTTTATCAGCTTAGCCAATTGATAAAACTGGAAAAGTCATGCTATTTTTTAAGCTGATATTTTTTCTGCTATCGTGATCTGAACCGCTGCAACTTCGACTTTAGGCTTTGTTTTTACAGGATTAATCATAAAATTAAGCCCAAGTGCAAACAAGGTAATGCCCAAAATACGACGAATCAATTTTTCAGGCATTTTTGAACTGATTAATGTACCGACAACAATCGCAGGAATAGAACCCACCAATAACCACATTAACAAACTAAAATCAACATTACCTGCACTCATATGGCCAACCCCCGCAACCAATGTCAGTAAAACCGCATGCACGACATCGGAACCAATAATACGAATCATAGGCAAATTTGGAAACATAATGATCAGTGCCATGATCCCAAACGCGCCTGCCCCAACAGAAGATAAGGTCACAAACACCCCGAGAATAACCCCCATAATCACAATATAAACACGTTTATTATTGGCAATTTCATGACGTTCATGTTCTGCGAGTTGTTGTTCTTGACTGCGGTAACGACTAAAGAATTTCTCAATTTGTGGACGGAAAATAATTGAAATACCGGTAATGGTCAGCATAAAACCCAGAAACATGGTCAATACAGTTTTGTAATGAACAGACTGACTTAAATAGTGATCCAATACCCAAGTGGTAATCAAGGATGCAGGAATACTGCCCAATGCCAGAAATAAGACAATCGGCCAGACAATATTTAATTTTTTTGCATGAACCAGCGAACCACAAAATTTGGAAATTGCGGCATAGAGCAAATCGGTACCAATCGCAATATGCGGTTCAATTTTAAACAGACTAATCAAAATCGGTGTCATTAAAGAACCACCACCTACACCGGTAATGCCGACACAAAAACCGACTAACATCCCGGCAAGAATAAAATGGATGGCATCAAGCATGGCTATTCCACAAATTATGAAAAATTTTGCGCATACTATAACTTTTAATGCTAATGCGTTATTCACATACTTGGATTACTTATGAAAAATAAAGATATGTGTAGATTCCGAATTATCATGATCTCTTATAATTTATTGATATATCTATTTTTAAGATAATTTTATCTGATAATGCGATTTAAAGAGATTTATAAACGACAAAATTAAGTGTGCTTTTTTTAAGCAATACATGAATAAGCCCAAACTTGCGTAGACTTATCCATGCAGATTTTTTACATATTTTCTAAAGTAGATTGTTGCCATGATTGCAGAAAATGTTCCGCATCTTGGTCATATAAGCTCAGCAGATATTCAATTTGATGTAGCCAATCTTGATATTGTGTTTCAGCGACTGATAATTCACTTAGATCATGCTGTAAAGCGTGTGAAAGCGATTGTCCCTGATCCAGTGCTTGCTGAAATAGCTGAATTTCTTCATCATCTTTGGACAAATTCGATTTGGCATATAACACCGCCAATGTTGCGCCATATAATAAGGCATCAACAGCAAGCTCATGTCGCGCATTCATTTGGATCGAACCAAAAACCCGATCATTCAGTTGTAATTTGCGGATCGGATCTCGACCCACCCGAATACAAGGGTCTTTAAATGCACTTTTGCACGACTGTAAAAAACTATGCTTTAATTGCGGTAAAATTTTGCTGATATTGGGAAATTCATAACTTAGACCCAGCCCGACTTCATGATCGAGCAAGCGTTCTACAAGGGCCTGAATACGTTCATCACCCATGGCAACACCAATGGTGTCGTGTCCAAGTAACAGACCATACCATGCGATAATGCTGTGTACCCCATTCCATAGACGATTTTTGACAGTTTGAATCTGAGTAATATCATCGACAGCAATCACCTGTCTCAGCTGATTTAACAATGGGCTATTATTTTCAACATAGATAGGCATATCGCTTTCACTATGGAAAAGAATCAAATCCATGGATTGCAATACATGACTCGGCTGAAAGTTTTGTTTTAAATCAGCAATGGTGGTATCCATAAATTTGGCTTGTTCAGCCGTTAACGAGGTGCTGTCTTCAATATCCAGCGGATCATCATCATTTCGATCGAGTTGATATTGCTGGAATAAATTGTATTTAATTCTTAATTGACGATACAGCGCCTTATCATTGAGCTTGGACACCATACGATTGACAACTGTATCAACAAAAATATTCTGCGCCAGAATTTCCTGTGCAGTCTGCTGATCAGTCAACGTCAATAACGCATGCTCAATATGTTCCAATACAAATTGTTTGGCACCGACTTTATTTAAAATAATCATCAGTGTTAATGGCTGTGCATGCGCAGCGTGGCGCTCAATCAAACTTCTGGCAATCAGCGGGCTAATTGTTTCAATTGCATGTTCTGGCATACACAAGGCAACAATTGACGATTGCTGATACATCGAAACAATATCCTGTTCCTGATTTGAATCAATAATCTCAATACCGTCTATGATTTCATCATAAGATTCCTGATAATAACGAATACAATATTTACCAAATGCCTGAATAGACTCTTTATACAGCGCATTGCTGGTGGTCGCTAAAATTTTCGCAGGTCGGGTATAGCCGTCCCAATGTGCAAAAATTTGTGCCAGATAGCCACCGCCGATTGCACCAAAGCCATGAATACCGACAATATGTTGATTATAGGCTTGCGGAAAGCGATCCATCGGTTGCGGCATATCGACCGACTCAACATATGCATTGAGATCCTGTAATAATGCCTGCATATCATCATAAAAAAATTCTGCAAGCTTTAACATCTCAGGTGTTGGGACTTTAATATCCTGTAATAAAACAGTATGCCCTTGTGCCGCATACGCCGACTTTAAACCGTTTTCCGAATCTTCAAACATCAAACATTGCTGTGGTTGCAGATTTAACATACTTGCAGCCAGCAGGAAAATTTCCGGATGAGGTTTACCCTGCTCCACATCATCGCCACAAATCACCACGTCAAAATATTTATAGACATTGGCATTAATCAAATATTCTTCGGCGATCACACGTTTACTTGAGGTGGCAACAGCCATACGCAAACCGGATTTTCTTAATCGTTCCAGAACTTCGACCAGTCCGGTTTTTATCGGGACGCCATATTGCCGCACATGCGCCAGTTCCAGTTGATCGGCATATTGACGGATTTCGGCATAATTGACCTGTTCACCGTATATTTCTCTGGCAAGTTCCTGTGCACGTTTTGCACTCAAGCCCAGACAGGACATTAAATAATCCTCTGAGAACGCTTGTCCGATTAACTCCTGAGATGCCTGTTTCAAGGTTTGAAACCGTAACCGCTCGGTATCAAACATTGTTCCATCCATATCAAAAATTGCACCCGCTATGGCAATGCCATGATAATTCAACATCTAAACTCCTAATTTAGGGAATAACATTTCAATTTATAGCGTTTAGCCTAGTATAAAAATTGAGCTTTATAATGATATTGGCAAAATTAAAGCTTATTGATACATAAAATATACATAAAGTGCCTATAATTCAGTCAAACGATATAAACTTTATTTCAAATTGTTAATGATCAATAAACCCTGTTACATGCTAAAATTCGTTTCAAATCGGATATTTTTAAGGATTTACGGTGTCAAAACGGCTAAAAATTGCAATTGTTGTCGGAGAAGTATCGGGAGATACATTGGGCGCAGCACTCATTCGTAGTTTTAAAGCACAGGGAATTGACGCTGATTTTGAAGGCATCGGCGGACCACAAATGATTGCCGAAGGCTTTAAGAGTCTTTACCCGATGGATACCTTGTCAGTTATGGGACTGGTTGAAGTATTAAAACACCTCAAAGACTTGTTTGCCGTACGTGACGGATTAATCCAGCACTGGGAAAATGCCCCTGTCGATTTATATATTGGTATTGATGCACCGGATTTTAATTTACGTGTGGCAAAACTCATTAAAGATAAGAACTTACCCATCAAAACCGTACAATACGTTAGTCCTTCGGTATGGGCGTGGCGACAAAAACGCGTCTTTAATATTAAATATGCGATTGACCTGGTGTTATGCCTGTTCCCCTTTGAAGTCGATTTCTATCAAAAATATGATGTCCCTGCTGTCTTTGTCGGGCATCCATTGGCAAAACAATTACCCTTAAATCCTGATTCTCAACAAGCCAAACAACAATTGCAATTAAACTCGGCACAAGCCTATATTGCCTTATTACCCGGTAGTCGTGGCGGTGAAGTATCGAAATTGCTGCCGGTGATGCTTGAATCGGTACAACGCATTATGCAATCTCAACCACAATTAAAATTTTTGATTCCAGCAATTAATGCGCAACGTTCACAACAAATTAAAACCTTATTAGCAACCCAACCAGCCGTTGTACAAGAAAAAATACAAGTGATTGAAAATACTGATACGAGTTCAAATATTGGTCGTCTGGTTATGCAAGCCAGTGATGCTGTAGTTCTAGCTTCTGGTACAGCCACCCTTGAAGCATTACTGCTACATAAGCCGATGGTTGTAATTTATAAACTGCATTGGCTGACCTATCGCATCATGTTATGGATGGTGAAAATTCCTGATTATTCATTACCAAATATTATTGCAAAGAAAAAAATCGTCACCGAATTGATTCAATCTGATGCAACTGCACAAAATATAGAAAAAGAATTAACACATTTACTCAACAGCGAACAAAGCCAGCTACAACAGCAACAATTACTTGCATTACATGAAATGCTGATTTCAGATCAATCGATTCAGGATCCGGCACAGGCGATTATTTCCCATTTTCATTTTTCTTAATTAAAGCTGTAAATAAAAAAAGCAATGCCTTTTATTAACTTTGGCATTGCTTTTTTTGAAACTTATATGAAATTAAATCAGTTTTATCATCAGTAAAATCACAAATAAAACTGTAACCGCAATATTTAATTGCAGTAATTTTTTAGGATAATAAGTTAAAGTCAGACCTATCACTAAAGGTGCAAAGGTAATTATCCCCAGCCATTCAGAAAAACCGACTGAAGCACCTTTCCAGCAAATCGCCAATAGTGCAGTCATGATTAAAATCACCCAACCAACAACCTGAAACAATCGGGTTTTCTGTGTGGATACTTTTGTGCTAAAAATATCACGCTGATGCTTACTCATACTACAGGCAAGACAGCTAAAGCCCCAAACCGATGCACACCATAATAACCATGCACCCATTATGCTTGCTCCTCTGCTGTCACTGTTTTCGTTGCTTTTTTCGCTTTTATTGGCAAGCCTTTATAACGTTTCAGCTTATAGTATGAATAGGCAAAAATTGCACCGAGAATCAAACAAATAATATCAAAACTTGCAATCATCCATTGCCCATGATAAATGCTACTCCAGAGCACTCGTCCACCTGTCGCAACATTAATGATTGGTGTAAAGAAATACATCGCAGCCACAAAAGCCAGCAATTCCAGCCATGCCTGACGATGGGGACGAATGATGGCATAGATCAATGTCATCAGCCATACAATAAAAAATACCCTGATTTCCTGAGCTGAACGCTCTGCCACTTGCGCAGGAATAAAACGATTGGCCCAGAAATAGGCTGCACAGGCAATGGGTAAACCTACAATTGCTGCAACATTCATCACTTCAACAAAACGATGCCCAAAAGGTTTGTAACCTAATTTCTGTACATCAGGCGCACGTTTCACCACCCATAAGATCAATCCAGAAGCCACCATCATCGTGCCAAGTACACCAGACAGGAACAATAACCAGCGTAATGTCGCATCTACCCCATGTGCCATATGTAACCAAGTCACAAGTGTATAAATCGCTTTAGGCGTTGAATTGACAGGCTTGGCCTCATCAATAATCTGCCCGGTCACGCCATTAAATTTAATCGAAGGGATGCTCTCACGATCAAGTAAGGTCACGGCTCTAGAGGCAATGATCTCTATTTCTGATTCGACAGTATTCGGATGGTTCACCCGAATTGAAGTAATTGGATTATCACCCCATTGCTGTTGAGCAGACTGTAATAAAGCAGTGATATTTACCATAGCTGCGGCTGGCAACGCTTCTGGCACATCTTGCCTCCCACCTCTACCACCACGTCCACCTTGTGTTTGCGCGTCTTTGAGTTTTTGCTGCGCTAATCGTGCTGCTTGTTCAGGGGTTTTGGGTTGTGGCTCATTCAGTTTTTGATAAAATTCCTGCCCACCCCCTGAATAATTTGAATTGATTGACCAAGGCATAAACAGAAACATCAGCAACAATAAACCGCTAAAAGTAATCATGATATGAAAAGGCAAAGCGAAAACAGCGGTGGCATTATGCGCATCCAACCAAGAACGTTGTCCTTTACCGGGTCGAAAAGTAAAGAAATCACTAAAAATTTTCTTATGCGTAATAATACCGCTGATAATTGCAACAAACATAAATAGCGTGGCAACACCAACGATCCAGCGCCCCCAAATCCGATCAATGCCATACAATTCAAAATGAAAACGATATAAAAAACCGCCGCCTCGAGTTTCTCTGGCTTTTAATTCTTGCCCGGTATCGGTATCCAGATATATTTCTCCGCCCCGACGTCTGCCTTCGCCAACTTTACGTATATTCAGCATGGTTGTAGGTTGACGATCATTGGCAAAACGAATATTCCAGTTTTCTGCTTGCTGCCCATGACGGTTTAAATACTGTAAAGCATACTGTAATTGCTGTTGCTGACTAGAAGTATTTAATGACTGATGTAACTCCGGCTTCATCCATGCACTTATTTCATTTTGGAAAAAACTTAAAGTGCCCGTTAAAAAAATTGCATACAGTAACCAACCGAGTAACAGACTGATCCATGTATGTAACCAGGACATCGACTGTCGTGCTCCCTCACTTTTACCATCAACACGCATGTCCTAACCACCTTTCATCAATAGATATACAACATAAAAAATAACCGTTGGCACAAGTACACCCAACCAAGCTTTTAATGTTGATTTCACCATAAACACCCAAATAAATACTGCACAATGCAGAACAAACGCCAACATCGTGCCCATTAACACAGCATTGGCTTTATTTGGTTCAGAGATAAAAAAAGCTCCGATCAACATGGCAGTAATGGCAGAAAAAAAATAACCGCCAAAAATCGCTAAAATAAATCGGAAAAAAATCATCAATCGATAATTGATCAATGATTTTGTATCTACAACTTTCTTTGTTACAGACTTTTGCCGGACTGGTTTCCCCACAGGTGCAATTGCTTCGATTGTCATCATTACTACTCTTAAAACAAAAATAATGGCTATCATTACCAAATGATAGCCATTATATATTAAATTTAAAATGAAAATTTGAGATTTGAAGCCGAATCGTCCAATCTAGAATCTATTTATCTGTAGCATAAGACCTTATGTGGGTTCATCATCTGATTTGTAGTTAAGCAATTTAAAATAAGCCACAATTTCATTGATTCAGACCGATTAAAGTTTCTTCAGATCTCGTCCACAACCATACCTGTACCAACACCATACAGCCGATGGTGATCCACACAAACCATGGATGCGGCACTTTCCAGATCATTAATGCCGCTGCAAAACTCATACTAATCAGGGATATATATTTTACTTTTCTTGGAATACTACGATGTTCATGCCATTGCTGTAATAGTGGCCCAATAAAACGATTATGATAAATCCAGTAATGTAAACGCTGTGAACCCTTTGCAGCAAAAAAACCTGCCAGTATATAAAAATCAATGGTTGGCAATCCTGGGATCACAATTCCCAATGTCCCTAAAGCAATACACAACCAAGCCAAAATGATACATAACCAGCGAATGATCGCTGATTTTGCCAGTTTTGGTTGTTTTCCAATTTTATGATCTGGCTTGGTATATTGCATCGATATCCCTCTGTTATATTGCTTTTGTAAAGGGCTATTGTTTAGACCCAAATAGTAATATATCGTTTTTCATAAACAATAAATCGGACGTATGTGATACGTCCCTAGCGTAATTGATCCAGATTTTCCAATAAGATACCAAACCGGGAAAAACCGTCCAAAGCGCCTTGAATCACCTTGTCCTGATCTTCCTGACTAAAATGAGCGTCATCCAAAGCCTGTTTAAAACGTTTCCAGACTCGCATACGGCCTTCTGGATAAGCTGCCAGATTTCGAGCACCAAACTCTGCTGATAAGCCTAATTTGGCTTGTGCCTCCTTAAATAAAAATGCTGCGCCTAACGTTGAACCTTCGGAAACATAGATCCAACCAAGGGCCTCGGGATAACCAACATTTAATGTGGCAATCTCTTCACTTTGCGGTTCGATCCCTAAATCTTCTAAATCCTGTAAAGCTGCCTGTGAACGCCCTCGCACGTCTAGATCCGGTATGATTTTTTCTACCTCGGCATGTCGATACAGGTTTTCTACATCTTGCTGGAAGTAATATTGCGCCAGTGTATGCTGCGCATAGTTCTGTCGATTGGCAAAGACTTGTGCTTTTTCCATTAACTGTTCCATGCGGTCATGTTCATGGCTGGTTTCGGTTTTTAGCCGTTGTGAAAGCACGGATGTTAAAACTTTTGTTAAGCGTGTATTCATTTCATTCATCTCTTAAATTTTTAAATTGATTGATCTGGATTAAAACTGGTAAGACACACTTAATTTATAGTCACGACCAGTACCTGTCATATATTCGCCAAGATACATTTTATAATCCCGATTAAAAACATTATCGATTCCAAAATTAATCGTTAAAGGTTTTTGAGATATTGGTTGCCATACCGCAAATAAATGATGTAATGCATAACCTTTGGTACGCGGTAAAGAAAACCCAGAAGCACCAATAGAGTGATCTGTATTTAATATACTTCTGTCCTGTGCATCGACAAAAATACCTCGCCATCCAGCTGTAAAATTATATTGAGGCAAATTAAACCCAAGTGTTGCTGTTGCTTTACGTGGAGGCGTTTCTTCAATCCATGTTTTTTGACTGAACCATGGATTTACTGGTGAATTATCCCGTTGACCACGTATATAGGAATAAGTGATGCCGGCAAAATACAACGGGTGGTTATAAAACATTTCTGCCTCATATCCTTTAATCGTATAATCCGTAATATTTCGATAAAAACCGTGGTTATAATCACCATTGCAAACACTGGCATTTGCACTTCCCCCCGCTGCAATAATCTCGGCTTGTGCCTGACAAAAAACCGAACGGTTTCTAAAAATTTCATTAGATCCGCGGTTGTCATAATAAGTTAAACGTATTTGCAGATGGTCATTGTCAGCAAATAAATCATCAAAATTCATTTCATTGCCTAAACGAATTGCCAACATTTTTTCTGGTAATAAATAAAGGCTGGTTGAAGGAACTGTGGCTGTGGGGCCATCCACATAATATTGCTCATCCACGCGTGGAGCGCGCCAGGTTTTACTGATGTTCGCAAACCAGGTTATAAATTCTGCTTGTTGCCAGGCTAATGCCAGTCGTGGAGACCACCCTGTATAGGTTTTGCTTGAATAATCCTGACCAACTTCAAGATGACTATATCGAGGTGCACGATTACCAAATCCCTGATTGGTAATATGATCATATCGAAACGATGGCGTAATCGTAAATTTATTGATCTGATATTGATCTTCAAGGAATAAAGCAAATAATTTTTGTTCACCTGCCGGCATAAAATTTGGCTCAAAATAACCATAGTTATAATCGGGATTATTATCATAGCTCAGCACATGGATAAGAGAATTTTGTTCCATTTTTTGGTATTGAAAACCCACTTTAATTTTATGCTTGCCATAATTTGTCACCAAATCACTCAGGTTGGTAATTTTTAACGCCGTATTACTATAATCAACCCAGCTTTCATTACCTAAATTGGCAGCAAGCATATTTACTGTTGGCAAACGTTTGTCATGTTGTTTGGTCTTTGAATAAGATGCTACAGCCTTAATATTGATATAGGGATTTTCTGTAGGATCATATTCATAACTTGCCGAATAACTGGTATCTTCCTGATCCCGATAAACCAAGCGTCGTTTCCATGCTTCATCATAACCATAGCGCTCAATATCTGCTGCTGTTGGTACTGCATCTTGATCCCGCATTGCAGCAAAAGGCTCCCAACCGTTATGACCACTTTGCATAAAATTCAAGGAAATTTTTTGCTCATCCGTAGGATAAAAATTTAATTTTGCCATATAGGTATCTTGATCCTGAGCAGAATATAGAAATTTTGATCCATCCGGACGTTTTATTTCTCCACTATCACGCTTGGTATAATAGAGAAGGCCATCAAGTAAACCATTTTCACTTTGAGCATACGCTGCGCCAGTATAGGTATTCTGATCATTATTACTAAATCGAGAATATTTTAAAAAAGCACCAACATTTTTACCGTCTAATAGTAAATCTTTTACATCTTTGGTCTCTAACGTCACCTTTCCACCAAAACCGCCATTACCGACCTCTACATTATGGGGACCTTTATCAACAGTCACCTGCTTTAAGATTTCTGGTTCTATAAATACTGAACCCTGACGATATTTATCAAATGTTTTTACAGAATCATCTAAAGTAATAGGTACATCTTCAACACTTTGCATACCCAAAATATTAATGGTTTGCCCACCTGGCCGGGGTGAACCTGTAGATGACACACTAGGCATATTATCCAACAGTTGAGCTACATTATTGACCTGATAACGATCAATGGCCTTTTGAGTTAAGACACTTTGACCAAACTGGATAGGTTCATCAGCATGTACCACAATTGGCGACATTTGATAAAGTGAATGTTCATTGGCCTGATTTGATGTCCTATCCTGCTTTAAAGGTGTTTTTCCCTTTTTAACAATATAAAATGTCTGCCCCTCTCTACGTAGACTCAGATCAGTATCCTGCAATAACCGCTGTAAAGCCTGTTCAACTGTGTATTGACCGGATAATGCAGAAACATTGCGATTTTCCAGCATATCACTGGCATATAAAATCTGGATATTACCTTGTCTGGCAAGTTGATCAACCGCCTGATGCAAAGGTTGTGCCGTCAGATTAAGGTTTACTGTTGTTTCCTGTGCGCATAACACACTCGAATACAACATTGTCCCCACCATTAGACTGACTGCTTTTAATTTCCAGTCAGATTTCCCGTTTTTTTTCACTGCAAAATATGGATATTGCCCCATCACCAAAACCTCTACCAATGAATTTTTAATGTCTTCATCTCTATAACCGTTTGGGCAGAGGCAAATGTATACCTACAATTAAAAAAAATTTTCAAATAAAAATGATTCTTCTCCGTATCTATATTATTTTGCTTTCACAATCCATTGTCCAGTCTGATCTTTATTGGTCTGAACAGTGGTAATCTGTGGCAAAAGTTGCATAAACTGGTCAGCATTATCCACTTTAAATCGACCTGAAATACGAATATTCTGGCTGGCAAAATCATTGAATTTGACTTTTAATGGCTGATAACGCTGAAATTCAGTAATCGCTTGTGATAATGGTATGGCCTTAAACTGAATATTGCCGGAATGCCATGCTGTTTGTACATCAATATCGGTATCCAGACGATAGGTCAGTTGCTGGTTAATTTGTTCTGCACTTTGTGGTGCATATAAATCCAGTGCCGGAATATCCTCACGATCACATAGAGATACTCTTACTTGTCCCTGTAATACAGTAACTTCGCTATGCTGAGGAGTATATTGTCGTAAATTAAATACCGTTCCAATATCTTCAACCTGCATATTGCCGGAAGTGACCACGAAACGCCGCTCGAATGGTCGTAAGAACTGCCAAGGATAATGCTTAACAGTAAAGGTTGCTTCACCCTGTTGTAAGCTGATTTCTTTGGAACGGAGACGATAATTTACATTGATTGTGGTCGAGGTATTGAGCTGAATACGACTACCATCTGCCAACTCAACTTGCTGCGTTTGCCCAAGTCGTGTTGATACATATTGTGTGTGATAGACTGGATTAAGCCAATATATATAACCGCTCAAAACCACGCATAATAATAAGGCAGATGAGCCAACATGTTTTTTCAAACGACGTTGTCGTCCTCGTTCCAGTATTTCTTCCTTCGTGGGTAATTCTGCCAACAGCATATCTTCAAAAGGTGCAATTCTCTCTTGTACATCGCGTAAATTATAGTTCTTCTGGTTTATCGACTGTGATTTAGCTGGATTCTGTTTCAATTTATAATTCCTACTGCTCATCAAACAGAGCAGGAATAAGGCCATGCAGTGCACGTGTTAAATGTTTCGCCACCATACCACGCGTGATACCTAGCTGTTCAGCTGCTTCATTTTGAGAAAAATGATAAAGTTGCGTCAGAATAAATACATCCTGACAAACCGTTGGCAAATCTTTAATTGCTTTAATTAATAATTGTCCATATTGATGTTTTGCCAAAGATAGCTCAGGTAAAGTAAATTGTTCTGGTTGTATGCCTTCAATCAAGTCAGGCAATTCCACTGTATTATCAAAATATTGTCCAATTAATTGATCACGTCGGTATAAGTCTATCGCCAAATGCATACTGATACGCTTGAGTAATGGTAAGGGTGCAGTCACCTGATCAAAATCATCACTGTTTTTACTTAGTAAGCGTAAACAGGTTTCCTGAACCACTTCCATTGCAAAATTTCGGTTTCCAAAACGGGCATTAATATAATTGACCAATTCATCATGATGAATGACCAATACATTAATCATTTTTTGTTGAGAAATACCCATACAAAAATTCAATCAATAAACGATAATGATTATTATTAATTAAAATTTAAAATAACTCAAGATATTCCTAATAATTTATAGCGTAAAACACTGCCGAATTGTACGCTCTAGAAAACATAATTTTATAATAAACAAGATACATCCTTAGCTTAGCATTAACCAAAAAATGTCAATCTCTGGATGCCAAAATTAATCTCGCCAAATCCAGATCTTCGGCATAGGTAATTTTAATATTATCTGACCTGCCAGCAATAAGATGGACAGGAATATTCAAATGTTCCAAAGCACTTGCTTCGTCGGTAACCAGAATATTTTCTGCAATGGCATTTTCCAGTGCATTAAATAGGATTGAATATTTTACAATTTGAGGTGTTTGCGCCTGCCATAGCTGTTGGCGATCAATGGTTTTTTCAATCATTTGATCATTATTGGCTTTTTTTAAGGTATCTCTTACTGGTACGGCAACAATTGCAGCCTGTTGCCCGCTCTGACAAAAATCCAGAATTTGTACAATCTGCGCCGGATGCAAACAAGGTCTAGCGGCATCATGCACCAGCACATAATCATCATCATGTGCATATTGTCGAAGATGATGTAATCCTGCCAGTACCGAATCCATACGTTCCCGACCGCCATAACAGAACTGGACCGACTGCGAGAAATCAATTGTTTTGGCAAACTGATCATGTTGATCAATGGCAATCACACATCCAGCGAGTGGTAGTTGATATAAGCTGTTGACTGTATGTTCAAGCACAGTCTTTCCGGCAATATGTTGGTATTGTTTTAATGCTGAGGAAGAAAAACGACGACCAGAACCAGCAGCTGGAATAACCGCCCAGAGTTTAGGGGGTGCTATCTTCATCTTCGGATTCATTGGTCAATTCGTCTTTTGGATCAATTTTTATATCATTCAGATAAATCGGCTGATATGCACCGCTAATCATACTCATCTGAATAAATGTTTCGTGTGGTTTGATTAAACCGAGATCAAGACGAGCATATTCTTCAACAGCTTCGGCACCATTTTTCAGGTCATACACTTCTGCTGCCAGAATACGATTGCGCTCTCTTAATTCCTTATTGGCTTCTTCCTGCAAGCTGATATCATTCATTAATTTCTGATGTTGATAATAGCCACTTTCACCAAACCAATAGGCGTATTGAAGACCTGCGACAAAAAGCATCGCAAGTCCAATAATGATTCTACCTGTTGTGGTATGCAACATAATAATTTAAAGGCCCAATAATTAGTTCAAGCCCTTAAATTCTGCCTTACCACGGTAAGGCGCCTTGATCAACTCTTCAATACGAAGCAATTGATTGTATTTTGCGACACGATCCGAACGACAAAGTGAACCCGTCTTGATTTGACCTGCTGCTGTACCCACTGCAAGATCGGCAATGGTTGAATCTTCTGTTTCACCAGAACGATGTGAAATCACTGTGCTATAGCCATTGGCTTTGGCAAGATAAATTGCATCCAGCGTTTCGGATAATGTACCAATCTGGTTATATTTGATCAAAATTGAGTTGGCAACTTTTTCATCAATACCACGTTGTAAAATCTTTGGATTGGTTACGAACAAATCATCACCAACTAACTGGATTTTATCACCAAGGATCGAGGTCAAATAAGCCCAGCCCTCCCAGTCGGATTCATCCAGACCATCTTCAATCGAGATAATTGGATACTGTTTCGCCAAACCAGCCAGATAATCGGCAAATTGATTGCTGGTAAATGCTTTATTGCCTTCACCTGCCAGAATATATTGACCATCTTTATAAAATTCTGAAGATGCACAGTCCAATGCCAGATAAATATCTGATCCTGCTTTATATCCAGTTTGTTCAATGGCTTGTAGAATCACAGTAATGGCTTCTTCATTGGAACGCAAATTAGGTGCGAAACCACCTTCATCACCCACTGCGGTATTTAAGCCCTGCTTTTTAAGCACAGATTTTAAAGAATGGAAAATTTCTGCACCAGCACGTAAAGCTTCAGCAAATGACGTAAAGCCAATAGGTTCGATCATAAATTCCTGAATATCGACAGTGTTATCCGCATGTGCGCCACCGTTTAAAATATTCATCATTGGCACTGGCATGGTTAAAGCAGTTTGACCACGCAAATTTGCGATATATTGGAATAATGGCAATTGTTGCTCGGTTGCAGCCGCACGTGCAGCCGCCAAAGACACAGCCAATGTCGCATTTGCACCGAGTTTAGATTTATTTTCGGTTGCATCAAATGCAATCATTTTGTCATCCAGTACTTTTTGTTCCAGTACATTTTGACCTACCAGCAATTCGTGAATGTCATGATTGACATTTTGAACTGCCTGACGAACACCTTTGCCAAGGTAGCGAGCTTTATCGCCATCACGCAATTCCAGTGCTTCACGTGAACCTGTTGATGCACCACTTGGCGCACATGCACGTCCGACCACACCGGATTCCAAAATTACGTCTGCTTCGATGGTTGGGTTACCACGAGAGTCCAAAATTTCACGTGCGCGAATGTCAGCGATTTGGCTCATTTATATTTCCTCAATCGTTGTTAAATCAATCAATAAAAAAAAGATACGACTAAAATAATGAATTAGTGCGTATCTAATGGTTCAAAACCTTTAACCAAACTATCCAGCTTTTTCAATTGCGCCAAAAACGGCTCTAATTGTGAAAGTCGTAAAGCACATGGTCCATCACATTTTGCTTCATCCGGGTTGGGATGGGCTTCCAGAAAAAGTCCAGCCAAACCAGTTGCCATACCTGCCCGTGCCAGCGTGGTAATCTGGGCACGACGGCCACCTGCCGAGTCGGCACGTCCGCCTGGTGTTTGTAATGCGTGTGTCACATCAAAAAATACAGGGACATTCATGGCTTTCATGGTATCAAAGCCAAGCATATCGACAACCAGATTGTTATATCCAAACGCCGACCCGCGTTCACATAAAATGAGTTTATCATTGCCTGCTTCCAGACATTTATTCAAGATATGACTCATTTCACGTGGCGACAGGAATTGTGCTTTTTTAATATTGATAATGGCATCTGTCTTTGCCATGGCTTCAACCAGATCGGTCTGACGACTTAAAAAAGCGGGCAACTGGATAATATCCGCAACTTCTGCCACAGGCGCAGCCTGATACGGTTCATGTACATCGGTAATAATCGGTACATGATATTTTTGCTTGATTTCCGCTAACCATTGCACACCCTTTTCCAGCCCGGGGCCGCGAAAAGAATGTAGACTTGAACGATTGGCTTTATCGAAACTGGCTTTAAATACATAGGGAATATCCAGTCGCGTGCAAATCTCAATATAGGTTTCGGCAATTTCGAAGGCTAAATCCTTGGATTCCAGAACATTCATCCCGCCGAATAATACAAATGGCAAATGGTTTGCCATTTTGATTTCACCTAATTCGACAATTTCTTTTGCTTGTAGCTTAGACATTGTATTCCCTGTGTTTTAATTGGTCTTTTGGTGTTGCTGCTTCGCTGCTGCAATAAAACTTGCAAATAACGGATGTCCATCACGCGGTGAGCTGGTAAATTCCGGATGGAACTGTACCGCAATAAACCACGGATGATCGGGAATTTCAACTGTTTCAACCAAATGTTGTACAGAAGAATAACCAGAAATTTTCATACCCGCTTTTTCAAGCTCATCAATAAAACGGTTATTCATCTCATAACGATGACGATGACGTTCGGTAATTTCTGCTCGACCATAAATCTCGCGGATTTTTGCACCCTCTACCAATTCGGATTTTTGTGCACCCAAACGCATAGTACCACCCAAGTCTGACTGATCGCTGCGCTGTTGTAATTCGCCACGTTCATCCAGCCATTCGGTAATCAGGCCAATTAACGGCTGTTTGGTATTGCGATTAAACTCTGTCGAAGTGGCTTCGGTCAAACCGGCTTGATGACGGGCAAACTCAATCACGGCCAACTGCATCCCCAGACAAATCCCCAAATAAGGAATCTTGTTCTCACGGGCATAGCGAATGGCTTTCATTTTTCCTTCGGTGCCACGTTCTCCAAAACCGCCAGGAACCAAGATTGCATCAGCAGTGGCTAACACTTCATCTTGGTTTTCGCTTTCTAGACGTTCTGCATCGACATAATCAATCTGAACTTTAACGCGATTTTTAATTCCGGCATGTAACAATGCTTCATTGACGGATTTATAGGCATCTGGCAGTTCCACATATTTACCCACCATGGCAACACGTACGGTAAATTCAGGATTAAACAATGCTTCACAAACCTGATCCCAGTCGCTTAAATCGGCTTCTGGTAAATTGGTATAACCAAAGCGTTCGCAGATGAAATCATCAACATCTTGTTCGTAAAAATTACGCGGGATTTCATAAATAGTTTTGGCATCTTTACACACCACCACTGCTGCCGGCTGTACATTGGTAAACAGGGCGATTTTACGCTTGGTGTCGGCATCGACATCATGTTCGGTACGGCAAATCAAAATATCTGGCTGGATACCGATAGAAAGTAATTCTTTCACCGAATGCTGGGTTGGTTTGGTTTTTAATTCGGCAGCAGATTTGATATAAGGCAATAACGTCAAATGCATCAGCATGGCATGTTTATCGCCTAGCTCCACCAGCAATTGACGTACCGATTCCATAAACGGTAAGGACTCGATATCACCCACCGTACCACCAATTTCCACGATAGCCACATCAAAACCTGCACCAGCAGCCAGTACCCGTTCCTTGATATTATCGGTAATGTGTGGAATCACCTGAACCGTACCACCCAGATAATCACCACGACGTTCTTTATTTAAAACATCCTGATAAACCCGTCCACTGGTAAAATTGTTTAACTTGGACATTTTTGAGTGTTTCAAAAAACGCTCGTAATAGCCAAGATCAAGGTCGGTTTCTGCACCATCTTCGGTGACAAATACTTCACCATGCTGGAATGGGCTCATGGTACCAGGATCGACGTTAATATACGGATCCATCTTTACCATGGTGACTTTTAAGCCACGGACTTCCAAAAGTGCGGCAACAGAGGCAGCAGAAATACCTTTACCCAGTGATGAAACTACACCACCAGTGACGAATATATAATGGGTCATTCAAATTCTCGTACAATGGCGCCAATAATCGGCATGCAATGCTAAGGGCTTGCTGATACTTCATAAATGAATTGCGTTGTCGGCTAAAATTGAGTTAAACAAGGCATGAAACGCAGGTAATGGCTTTCCCTTACCCAGTTTCATAACAAAGTTTAGCGCAATTTTAGCCACAACCCTGAGCAAGAGCAAAGCACTGCTTTGCTCGCAGCGCAAGGCGCAGCAAGGGACAGGAATATTTTTTGACGCTACTGCGTTATGGATTATTCATTTAGAATGACTAAATTTCATAATCCATGCCTAGTATCGCCTAAAAAATATTCTCTGTCGCAACCATAGATGAAGTATCAGCAAGCCCTCTTAATTTTACTTTACTATGCCCCTATAAAGCAAAGCGAATTGTCGATAATTCGCAATCAAAATCGTTAATCGGGTGAATAGAGAACATTTTAAAAAATTTTAAAACAAAGTTTCATCTAGGCCATATTACAAAGTAACAAAAGATTGCTATACTCATAAACCCTTTTCAACCACTGTATGCAATTGATGATGAAAATGACATTAATTAAATTTGGTTTAGTCTGCCTGATCAGCACTGTTGTCCTCAGTGCCTGTATAAAAAAAGAACAACCGGAACAAGAGCAAAGTAATAACGACACCGAAGTTCAAAATAATGAACAAGCTGAAACGACTTTACAGGAACAACCACAGCCGCAATATACCACTTTGGAGGAAATACAGCCTGAACCGGCAGCCGAAGATAGCGCCAATCATGATGATCAGCAAATATTGGTCTACAATGAAAATGGACAAGCTGACGTAAAAACTGCGACAACCAGTACACCAACACAACCTAATGTCGAAAGCAAACCAGCCAGTTCAGTACCATCTACTCCGGCAACGAACAACACAAGTAGTCCTGCGCCTGCAAAAACTGCAACGACCAATAATAGTGAAGATACAGCATCAGAAGATGATGCCATTGCCGCAGCAATCAAAGCAGCACAACCTGCTTTACAATAAAATATGCAGTTTTTTATTTTCATCTCTATAAAAAATGGTGCTTCAATATAAAGCACCTTTTTTTGTTTTGATTATGCGACTTTCTCCAATTTCACAGGCACATATTTTTGATAAGGCGTTTTACTAAAGGGTTCGCAATGGTCACTGGACGTGAGCATATTTAACCGTGGTCCAATCGGTTCACTGCCTTGATAACGCATGCCATAACCGTGCGGTAAAGACACTACGCCTTTTTGCATGCCTGCATCCAGTTCTACAACCACTTCAACTTGCCCATTTCTAGAAATACAGCGTAGCTTATCCCCATTGATCACTTCAAATCGTGCAGCATCTTCAGGATGAATACGTAGGCTGCCATGTGGGTCAACTTTACGCCATGCTGGATCACGATAAATCTGATTGGCATTGTAACTACGGCGTTCACCTGCAAATAGAATAAAAGGATACTCTGTTTGATCCAAAGTAGGTTCCTGCTTTAATTCCGCAAGTGCAACAAACATTTCAGGAATTGCCAGACGAATTTTTCGGTCTTTATACGCGACTAAAGACCAGACATCTTCATAATGATGTTCAGAGATTACAACCCCTGAGCGATCATTTAAAATATGTTCAAATAAATCAAAACCTAAAGTCAGTTTATTGCCTTGATATCCTGCACGCTGCACAGCTTTAGTATTTTCAACCGCAAATTTAATGGCTAAAGGCAATAAAAAGGCTGTAGATGCGGCATTGTTTGGTAATGTCTCGCCCAAAGTACGATAAGTAATCGACGCAGCATAAGGAATGAACTGACTATTTTTTGCCAATAATGCTCCTAATGCAGCCATATATCCTAAACGCTTGGTCTTCGGCGATTCATTTTCTGCAATTTTCTTTAACAATGAAAACTGCTTTGGAATCACTTTCATTTCTTCCAATAGGCGAGTGTAAATCTCTGCTTCGGGCAAGGTATTCCCTGTTGGCGTAAAAAGTGGGTGGCGTAAATGAAAGCCATTTTTTGGAAATTCCAGATTAAATCCTGTAAATTCCCATTTTTCAAATTGAGAATGTGCAGGCAAGACATAATCTGCCAATTGAGCTGTTTCAGTCATCGCCACATCCACGACAACCAGTAAGTCCAACGATTCAAAAGCCTTGGTATATGCAGGAGTATCTGCATAAGTCATTAATGGATTACTACTGTCGACAAAGACTGCCCGAATCCGCTTATCGCCTGCCTTTAGAATTTCATCAGGTAAAATATTGGGTGGGAAAAAACCAGAAATGGGAAACATGTGGTGATACATACTACGGCGATATTTTGGATTTCGTTCATCCGTATCGGAAATAATCGGAATCAACGCAGTATGCAGATTATTTCCGCCCTGTTTACCAAAATTACCCGTCACCAGATAAAGTAGTTTTTCCAAATAACCATTTAAAGTGGTATGCAGGCTATGCTGCAAGCCAAGGTCAATACGTACACAACCATGTTTAGCACGAGCAAAATCACGGGCAACCTGATAAACCAGTTCGGAATCCACACCCGCACGATGAATACAATCCTCTACCGGAACAGCGAGAAAAACCTGTTTAAGCTGTTCAAAACCGTAGGTATGCTGATCAATAAACTGTTGATCATGCAAATTTTCCCGAATAATAATACTGATCATGGCAGACATTAAAAAAGCATCTGTCCCTGGTTTAAGCTGTAAATGAATATCAGCTTGTTTTGCAGTTTCTGATACACGGGGATCAAACACCACCATGGTACGATTAGGGTCTTTCTTAATATGCTTCAAGGTATCACGGGCATTGGGAATACCATGTGCTTGAAACGGATTAGTACCAATAAAAAGGATATAATCGGCATGTTCGACATCTTCTGTGGTGTGACACTGCTGATTACCAAACACCCGTCCATTGACCCAGAAATCACCAGTTTTTTCCTGTGCCAACGCATTATAGGAATAAAAACTTTTCATGGCCAGAAGTAACTGCCGACTATAGGCACCGCCTAGATGATTGCCCTGCCCACCACCGCCAACTGATGCAAAAGCCGTACCGCCATAACTGTCACGAATGTGCAGTAACTTTGCTGCAATTTCTTTAATCGCCTGATCCCAACTAATTTCGGCAAAACTGCCATCAGATTGCCTTTTTAAAGGATGTCGCAGACGATCAGCATGATTTTGATAATGTTCTAGTCGAGCTGCCTTTTGGCAAATATAACCCTGAGAAAAGGGTTGCTGATCATCACCCTTAATCTTTTTAAACTGATTGTCCTGAATCTCAACCGCCAAACCACAATTCCGTGAACATAAAATACAAGCGGTTACATCGCTACGCACACCTGGCTGAGTAACTTGTGTCATGATCTTCCCTTCCTCGTATTCATTATTGATACTGACCAGATAAATGAACTGTGTCATGTCCACTGATCAGTCTGAGCGCATGTCCGCCCTCGCTTAATTCGGTAATTTCTACTCGTAATTCGGGCGATGGTAAGACCACCGGTTTAAGAAAACGTACATCGAGTGTATGAATGGAATCCGGTAAAAGCTCATATGTACGAACCAGCATACCAAAGCCATGTAACACTTTGTTTTTAAAAGTGGAAAGTTTACCCACAATACCAATCCAGTGAATCGGATTAAAATCCCCGGTTAACAAGGCAAATTTTAATCCATCATGCGTTGTTGCCTGCCAATGCCCAATATCCGTCCATTGCAGCTCATTTGGTTGACTGGTTTTCTTGCTCTTTTTAAAATCGGGTAAAATAAAAGCCATATGCAAAATAGTTTCAACCAGATCGGGTTCAGTCACTGTGCCAGTGATAATCTGAACCGATACCCGAGCCAAACCATTTTGTTCCTGTACCGAATAAACTTTAGCCTGTAATAATAAATCCTGATGTCTGGGTAAATCGCCCTTAATGGTTAACGTTACCCCCTGATTAATCACACTGGCAAGATTGTATTTGGTCAGTAGCAACAAGTCGGTGGCAACAGACAATCCCCATTGTGACACCATATGTGGAGGAAGCGTATCTTGATAACGTGTCGACGGTGCGCCAGACCATGCAATATAATGATTAACCAGATTATCATCAGGTACAGCAATAATTCTGGAAATCGCCGGAATTTGCTGCCAGTCCGCAATGATTTTTTTTGGTTTACGCAGTTTCACTGTACGCAGAGCAATCTCACCCAGACCTTTTAGAGTAGCCTGATGATGGCGCAGCAGAGAAATTGGCAGTTGTTGGTTCATGATCTCATCCTCAATAATTTTATTTCTCGACAAATGCACGTTCAATCACATAATCGCCCATAACACCCATACGAGGTGATTCAATTAATCCATGTTGATCTAATAAAGCAACAACATCGTTCAGAAATGCAGGACTACCACATAACATGGCTCGATCAGTTTCGCGGTTAAAACGTGGCAAACCAATTTTTTCAAATAGTTCACCCGTCTCAATTGCTGTCGTCACACGACCTTCGGTATGGAACGGTTCACGGGTTACGGTTGGGTAATAAATCAACTTGTCTTTAATACCTAATTCTTCAAAAAATTCATTATTGGGTAAATCATCTAGAATCAAGTCCTGATATGCCAGCTCGGAGATATAACGTGTACCATGAACCACAATTACTTTTTCAAATTTTTCATAAGTTTCTGGATCACGAATCAGGGAAAGAAATGGTGCGAGGCCTGTACCAGAAGATAATAAGTAGAGGTTTTTACCCGGCAACAAATCGTCATGAACCAATGTGCCTGTTGGTTTTTTGGAAATCAGGATATCATCGCCAACTTGAACTTTTTGTAAAATTGAAGTAAGCGGACCGTCTTGTACTTTAATGGAGAAAAATTCAAGCTCTTCTTCATAATTTGCGCTTGCGATTGAGTACGCACGCATTAAAGGTTTGCCATTCACCTCCAAACCAATCATCACAAACTGACCATTTTTAAAACGCAAACTTGTGTCACGTGTCGTTTTAAAACTAAATAAAGTGTCATTCCAGTGATGCACCTTTAAAATCTTTTCTTTAAAAAACGCGGCCATCTCAAGCTCCCCATTTAGCAATTAACGTTCGTAATGAAAATAAATAATGTGTCGACTGTCATGTTATGCACCATTTCGATCCAGATTTTGTAACTTTTCTGCGACCCCATGCCATTTTTCGTGTTCAGGTAAGGCCTCTTTTTTCTCATTAATCACTTGCCAATTCGGATGTTGAGATAACACCGCATTTAACTCAATAAAATGCTGTTGATCTTCGGGGACATCGTCTTCTGAGCGAATGGCATCTATAGGACATTCTGGCTCACATAATGCACAATCAATACATTCATCTGGATTAATCACCAAAAAATTAGGTCCTTCATAAAAGCAATCTACAGGACATACCGCAACACAGTCCGTATGTTTACATTGGATACATTCTTCTAACACCACAAAGGCCATACTTTGATCTCTCATCAATATTTATTAAGTTCTATAATAGAACTATTTTTGTAAAATTAGAAGACTTTATTAAATGTTAAAACCAAATAACTTATACAAAAATCATTGCAAGACTATAAAAGCAAGTCATTAATAAATAGTTAACACTATGATAATTATCATAAATATTTGCTATTCAGAGGAGATAAGTTTTTTGTAATATCACCATCAACTTCACTTTTTGCAGTACCTTTACTCGCACCCATATCAAATAACCTTAAATAAACTGCTTAAGATACTGAATCTATAAATTTTATATTACTGCGCCAATCTCAACTTATTTAGGAATATCATTTTTCACTAAGACACTAAAATCTTATGTTTTTTGCAATTTTGATTGACAGCCAAGACGGGATCTCACCCACTCGCCAAAGGCAGTGAGGCGAGCAATATTTGTGTAAAATTAACAATTTTATGTTATTTATGAATTAAAGTTGAGATTGCCTTATTACGCTTAAAAAGAATCTTTGAGCTGCTAAGATATATTCTCATCAGGTAAAGCTTTTTTAAAGTTAAAAAATTTGTCAAAGACAAATTAAATTTTCAAAAAAATAAGTTCCAAAAAAGAATTAAAAGATGTTATTGTTTTATTTTGCTATAGTATTTATATTTCCAGCTTCATCATCTCAAATAAAAAGGTGGATGATTTCATGACACAAGCCATAGCGTTTACACCCGCCTTTCCAGTTGAGCCCCAATCGTCTCAACTTGTGGATCAGTTTGGACGCTATAAACGTAAGTTACGTATTTCATTGACTGACCGCTGTAATTTCCGTTGTGATTACTGTATGCCGGATCACCCAGAATGGCTGGCGAAGAAAGATTTGCTTAGTTTTGAAGAGCTCCTCAAGTTTTGTCAGATCATGGTGAAACTGGGTATTGAGCATATCCGTTTAACCGGTGGCGAGCCTTTGATGCGACAAGGCATTGTACATTTCATTGAGAACTTACAGCATCTTAAGATACATGGTTTAAAACGCATTTCTATGACCAGCAATGCGTTTTATCTCAAAAAATATGCAATTGCACTAAAACAGGCAGGTTTGGATGATATCAATATCAGTCTGGACAGTATTCGTGCCGACACTTTTTTTAGCATGACACAAAAACAGATTGGACCGGTACTAGAAGGTATTACTGCTGCACAACAGGCAGGCCTCAAAATCAAATTAAATTGCGTGGTACTGGCGGATAAAAATGCCAATGAAATTGTGGAATTAACCCAATGGGCCTATCAACAACATCTACCTCTACGCTTTATTGAATATATGCCACTAGATCAACCAGAGCACTGGCAACGTGAAAAAGTTATGAGTGAAGATGAAATTATTCAAAAACTTAAACCTTATTTCCAGATTCAAAAACAGCAACGACAACATGATCCTGCGACAATCTATCGTTTAAATGAACATTATGATTTAGGTGTCATTTCCACCATTAGCAAACCTTTTTGCCAAAGTTGTGATCGTTTGCGCTTAACTGCTACAGGTGAATTGTTTACTTGTTTATTTGCCAATACAGGTACGCCACTGCGTGCATTACTACAACCAAATCAGGAACAATTTTTGCTTGCCACAATCCAACAGGCGGTATGGTATAAAAAAGCAGGGTTTATTGCCCATCAACAGGCACCAGTGCGTAAAATCAGTATGCACGCCATTGGTGGTTAATATGATTTTGATTGATAAAGATAGGTAAACATTGATGTCACAGCTAAAGTTTGAACTTTACGGCATATTAGAGCAACTGGCAGGCACTGCTGAATACACGCTTGAATTTGAAGCCCCCACACAACTTGACGATGCCTTGACCATGTTTAGTATGGATAAACCTGAAATCAAACAACATCTGGAACGTTGTGCCTGTGCAATTGGTGACAGCTTGGTTCATCGTCAGACAATGATTACACAAGATACGCTGGTCGCCTTATTGCCGCCTGTGGCTGGAGGTTAAATCATGTCTGAAATCAATGCCGATCTTGCCCGTATTCAGGAGCATACCATTGATCTTGATCAGCTACTGGCCATGCAACATTTTCCCGAATGTGGCGGTTTGGCACTCTTTGTCGGTACAGTACGCAATCATCATGAAGGTAAATCCGTCAAAAGCCTAAAATATACTGCTTATAAACCCTTGGCCGAAAAAATGATCCGCGACATTGAGCAGGAAATTGCACAACAATATGCAATCCCCTATGTGCGTGTGGTACATCGTATCGGGCATTTAGAGATTGGTGAAGTCGCTATCTATGCCGTTGCCCGTGCCGAACATCGCCGTGAAGCATTCGCTGCCTGTGAAGATGCAGTAGAACGGGTAAAACATGAAGTTCCTGTTTGGAAACAGGAGTTTTATCATGATGGCACCAGTATTTTTGTCGAAGGTTGTTGTATTCGTCGTGATTTTGCAGAGGTTGCACAGAAGAAACATCATCATGCGACACATGAACATTGTCATCATGACTAACACAACAACCTGTTGGAGAGAATTAATCCTATTGCTAAATTAGGATTTAAGATTGTTTTGAAATTTGAGTTTCTTTTAAAATTTGAGATTGTTTTATGAAAAATGTTGGCATGAAGCCAGAAAGTTATCGTATTGCTACCGCCAGCAGTGAGTTACTGGCACCTGCACATTGCATTCAATTGCTAAGAGATGGCAATACCGAAAAAGGTGATGCACTGAAAACTGCCCGTATTGCAGGAATTTTGGCCGCCAAACGCACCGATGAACTGATTCCCTTATGCCATCCACTACCGATTTATCGTGCTGATGTGGATTTTGAATTATTGGCAGATCGAGTGATTATTCGTGCCAGCGTAGAAACCATTGCGCCAACTGGTGTAGAAATGGAAGCTCTGACAGCAGCAAGTCTGGCGGCATTAACTATTTATGACATGCTAAAACCACATTGCGAACCAGAAGAATTGATCATTCAGCAATGTAAACTGGACGTTAAAAAAGGCGGAAAATCACATTATAAACGTCATTTACGCCAGTCAGTGTCGGCTGCGGTCATCGTCTTGTCCGATACCGTAGCGGCAGGTCGTAAACCGGATACCGCTGGTAAATCGGTGCTCGAAACATTAACACAAGCAGGTTTTGATCCGATCCATTATCAGATTTTACCCGACGAATCCGAACAATTAAAAACACTGGTTCTAGAGTTAAGCCAATCTTACGCTTGTATTATCACTGTAGGCGGTACAGGGATTGGTAAGCGGGATATTACCGTCGATACTTTACAGCCTTTGCTTGATCGGGAACTTAGTGGTTTGATGGAAGCTGCCCGTGCCTTTGGACAAAAGCGTACACCTTATGCTGCACTCTCGCGTGGTATTGCCGGTTTTATTGATCGTTCATTGCTGATCACGTTGCCTGGTAGCCGTGGTGGTGCCAGTGAATCCATGGCAGCCATTTTACCCGCACTGATCCATATCTTTGATGTGTGTCGTGACTTACCCCATCCTGGAGGTTATGAATGAGCTGTGAGCATGGCAACCTAATCAGTCTGGATGAGGCATTGGCACATTATCATCAGATTCAGGCACTGCCACCTTCTGATTTAACATTGTTACAGGCACATCAACATATTCTGGCAGATGATGTACTGTCACCAGTCGCTTTACCGTTATTTACCCAAAGTGCAGTCGATGGCTATGCCTTGCGTTATGCCGATATTGCCGCAGGACAAACAGAATTTGAACTGATTGGTGAAATTCGGGCGGGTATTGAACAACATTTTGAATTGCAGACAGGACAAGCCTTGCGTATTTTTACTGGAGGCCGCCTGCCCGATTCGGCAGACACCGTGGCACGACAGGAAATTATCAGCAGAGACCAGAATAAAATATATTTAAATCAAAAAATTGCAGCGGGTACAGATATTCGTTATCAAGGTGAAGAGCTGACACATGGTACGGTGCTTGCACAGCGTGGACAATATTTAAATAGCAGTCTGATCGCAGCACTGAGTATGGCAGGTGTGCAACAAGTCACCGTACATCGCCAGCCTAAAATTGCCGTGTTAATCACTGGCGATGAAGTCAGCACGCAATTGGACAATGATGCCAAAGTGTTTGATGCCAATAGTCCAATGATTCTGACTTGGTTAAAAGAGCAAGGTTTACAACAAGTAGATTTACAGCATGTGGTTGATGATAAACAACAGCTCGAAGCGGCCCTAGCACATGCCTTAAATCATTATGATCTGGTCATCAGCACAGGAGGTGTGTCCGTCGGAGATTATGATCTCATTCGTCCAGTTTCCATGGCATTAGGCGCAAAAGAAATTTTCTGGCAAGTGGCACAAAAACCGGGCAAACCATTGTATTTTGCTGCTTATCAATCCCATCAGCATCGTGCTTATTTAATTGGATTACCGGGCAATCCTGCGGCAGTTTTTATTTGTTTGTCGGTGCATGTGGCAACAATTTTACGTGCCTTACAAGGTGCTGGTCAAATTCAGCCTGCGTGGCAAAAAGCAGAAGTTGACCTAAGCCAGATAAAAACAGACTCACGTGAACAATTATTACGAATGAAACTGTCTTGTTCAGCACAAGGACAACTGCACCTAGCCCCCTTAAAAAAGCAACAATCGCATATGTTAAGTAATTTAAATCAAGCCAATGCCATTGCACGGATAAAACCCCAGCATCAGACTGGCTTGATTGATTTTATTAATTTTTAGATCAGATATATAAAGGTTTATTGAATATGGGTTTACCTATTCGATAAACCCATATTTTTATGCTTGTTGATTTTTCTTAACATAATAGGCATAAAATCCAGGGCCTGGTGAAGGCTGAACATCTTTTGCCCTAATTGGTTCGCCACATTCCGAGCACACCAGAACAGGAGTAAATTTATGATCACATAATTTATGCGTATATTCTACAGGTGCACCCAAACCTTCAGCTAACCAAGTATCGCCCCATTTCATCATACTCATAATAATGGGATATAAATCCAGTCCTTTTTCGGTTAACCGATATTCATACCTTTTTTGGGTGTCCGTATAAGGAACTTTTACAAAAATTCCTTCTGCAACTAGATTTTTTAATCTGTCTGCCAGGATATGCCGAGTTACACCTAGATTACGCTGTAAATCCTCAAAGCGACGAATACCTAAAAAAGCATTGCGTATAATCATGGCTGTCCAGCGATCACCAATAATCGCTAAAGTTCTAGCAATTGAGCAGGGCTGCTGACCTATGTCATCTGATTTCATATCACTTCTATATCCGGTTACTGGTACGATTATAACACTAATTTACAAGCTTGCATTGCCAAGAAAACAGACATGCCATCATCAATCATTGTTATTTAATTCAGACCATGCATTAATACTATGCAGTTGCTGATGATCTAATTCGAACTCAGCAATAGTATAATTTAATTTTTTAAAACAACGATATAAACTATATTGTTGCATCTCAATTTGCTGTGCCAATATAGGGCGAACTGAACGGTGCATCAAACAAAGTGGATATAAAGCCTGCTGATTAAACACAGCGTAACATAACGGACTTTGTTGCTGCTGCACAGCCTCAATCATCGTATCAAGTAATTTTGTCGGTACTTGATACAGATCACAGGGCACAAACAAAATCCAGTCTTGTCGACTATATTGCCAAGCACTATACATTCCCATCATCGGCCCCAAAAATCCTGCCTGTATGTCTGTAAAAATGGCAATATTGGGATCAAATACTTGATAAACGTCATGATCCCGATGACTATTAATCCAGAGTTTTTGCACCTCTGGACGAAGTGCCAAAATCAGTTTTTCTAGCTGTCTTTGCTGCCCATCAAACCGTTGCAATAATTTATTGAAGCCCTGCATGCGACTACCCTGTCCAGCTGCTAGGATGACTGCATCACAATGTTGTTTAATCTCATAGTTCAAGAACATCTTGCCGACTCCAACGATCCACCCTATAGTGACCTTGTATTTTGCATATGATGATTACATACAAAGACCGCATCCGTAGCAGGACAAAAAAATGCCGCATTCGATTCAATCACATCTACGCTTACGTATCTTACACGATCAACACATCGCCTTTGGTCCTGGCAAAGCCGAACTCCTAGAAGCTATTCAACGTACTGGTTCAATTTCACAGGCAGCCAAAAGCATGAATATGAGTTACCGCCGTGCATGGCAATTGGTCGATACCATGAACCAGTGCTTTGCATCCGCATTGGTCGAAACCCAAACGGGTGGGACGCATGGTGGTGGTGCAATTGTTAGCCCACTTGGACAACAAATACTGCAATCTTTTCGTGCAATTGAACACCTTGCACAACAAAGTATTCAACATCAGCTTGCCCAAATCGGCCAGCATTTAAAAGATTAAATCTGTATCAAAGCTGCCACAGCGTATCCGTCAATTGTGCAATCTCCTCTGCATCATGACTGACATACAACATCGGAATATGAATCTCATCCCGAATCTTTTGAAAAAATGGAATAATTTCTGTCTTGTGATGAGCATCTAGTGCAGATAATGGCTCATCCAAGAGCAAAATCTGTGGTGAATATAATAACGCACGTCCCAATGCCACACGTTGTTTTTCTCCACCCGAAAGTTTGGCAGGCATACGTGTTAATAAATGCTCGAGTTTTAAGAGCTGCACCACATAATCCAGTTCAAATTTACGCTCGGAACTGGCAATACGCTGCCAACCGAATAATAAATTTTGTTGTACCGAATAATGCGGGAAAAGTTGTGCATCCTGAAATACCATGCCTGTACGTCTGGCCTGAATACTTAAATTAATCTGCTTCCGAGAATCAAAAAAAGTCCTGTCCTGAATCCGTATCCTGCCCTGTTTCGGCTTAATAATCCCGGCAATACTATGTAATATTGTCGTTTTACCTGCACCCGACACGCCAAATAAACCAACGACTTTTTGCTCGGACTGGAAATGTTGTTTTAGCTGAAAATCGCCCTGTTGGACAATCAAATCACAATCAAAGATCACCCTAACCCCCATTGTCTTTTTTGTCGGCGGTTAAACCATTGGGCAAACCATAAGGTCAGAAATGCCACCGTTAAGGACAACATGATCAGACGATTTAAAGCAGCTTCACTATCGGGTTGTTGCATCAGACTGTACATGGCCAACGGTAAGGTACGGGTTTCTCCTGCAATATTGCCAACAAAGGTGATGGTGGCACCAAATTCGCCCAGACTACGACAAAAACAAAGTATCGCACCGACCAAAATACCACTTTTTGCCAAAGGTAAAGTGATATGACAAAATGTATCAAATGCCGAAGCACCCAGCGTTTTTGCTGCAACTTCCAGCCGCTGATCTACCAACTCAATCGCTAGACGAATGGACTGCACCAATAAGGGAAAACCCATGACTGCCGATGCCAGTACCGCTCCTTTCCAGTTAAATGCAAACTCAATCCCCAAAGGTGCCAGATATTTCCCGAGAAGACCATTATTGCCAAACAGCAGTAACAGGAGATAACCCGGCACAACAGGTGGCAGTACCAGCGGTAAAAACACCAAAGTTTCCAGTAATGATTTTCCCCAGAATTCCTTGCGTGCCAATAACCATCCTACAATAATCGCAGGTAATATACTGATCAACAAACAAAATCCCGCAACCTTACACGATAATTGTAAGACACTGATTTCTTCGGGCGTTAAATTAAACATCATGATATTCGTCAAACCAATTAACGCTGATTTAAAATAGTAAAACCATATTTTTTATACACTGTCTTTGCCTGCGGACTTTGTAAAAATTGATAAAATGCTATTGATTGAGGTGTCTTTTTAACTATAGCCAAAGGATACACCACAGGTGGATAACTATTTAAAGGAAATTCACCCACAACTTTAACTTTTGAGCTAACCGCTGCATCGGTTGCATAGACAATCCCCAACTGACATTCACCGCGCTCAACAAATGCCAATGCACCACGCACATCTTCCGTTTCCACCAGCCGTGGCTGAATCTTGCTCCACCAATCCAACGAGGTTAATGCCTGTTTGGCATACTTGCCAACAGGGACACTATTGACATTACCAGTACATAAACGCCCCGTAAATGCTTTGGTCGGATCGACACCCTTTTCAATCTTTAACTGAATATTCTGATTTTTGGGCGCAATCAGAACCAGCTTATTACCCAATAAATTGACCCGTTGTTTCGGATCAATCAATTTTTTATTCTGTAAATAATCCGCCCACTGTAAATCTGCCGACATAAAGACATTGGCTGGCGCACCAGCTTCAATCTGTTTTGCCAACGTCGAAGATGCAGCATAGGAGGTTTTTACCTCGACTTTACTTTTTTGCTCATAAATTTTTTCCAGATCATTCACGGCATTGGTCAGACTGGCTGCCGCATAAATCGTCACTGATTCAGCCGCATGGACAGATGAATAAATACACAATAACGATCCGTAAATCATGACTGTACGAATTCTGCCAAGTTTAAAGTTGATCATCAATTTTTCTCCTGAAACATTTAATATGAAAGTTGTACAACCCGAATTTCATCTAACCATTTCACAAATCTTGGACCTGTTAAATGATCCCGACTAGAAATTAATGCAATACGCCCTGTCCGGTCATCCAGTATCTGACCATCTTTCTGATAAATCACCAGCACCCCTTCACCGATTGCCGTATTAAATAATTCATTCCAAGAAAACACCACCTGATAACCATCTTTGGCTGTTGCCACAATAATCATTTTTTTAACATCATTATGATGGGTGGTCGTCACCTGTGCTGCATTTAACAATTCGGTCAAACGCACGCCCTTATAACGTGCGTTTTCACTGATTTCCCCATTTTTTTTGCTGATGTGTATGTTCTGGATACTTTGTGGATAGTGTTCCAGTTGAGACACCTCCAGATGCAGGTCATGTTTAACCTGCCCGACAATGTTGAGCTGTGTCGAAATATATTGCTGAATATTTTCAGTCGGTGCATGTGCAAATGTCATTGCACTGGACAGTGGCAGAATACTATATATGAATGCCAGACCAATATTTCTCATCATCTTATTCCTAAAATGTCAATGTTGCCTTGCTAAACCACATCCGTCCGGCACTCGGAAACCCGTCAGCCAACGCATAGTTTTTATCGGTCAGATTATTTACCCCGGTGGTAAAACGCCATTGTCCAAATTGACTTTTCAATTTCGGTTGATAGGCGATCTGCATATTGACGATCTGATAGCCATTTAATTGCAGATCATTCGATACCCAACGACGACTATTGCGTTCAAGGAAAGTTTGTATATCCAGCGTTTCAGTCGGCTTAATCAGCAGATAATTGATCAGTTTATGTTGTGGAATATCCGTGATTTTGTTGGCATCGTGCTGATCTGTCAGTTTTAAATAGGTATAATTCCCCCCATAACTTAACCAGTGCCAAGGTTGATAATTAAATTCAATTTCTGTCCCATACATTTGTACCTGACCCACATTTTGCATCTGTGATAAATCACCCTGAACATAAGCAACACTTTGAATTTTATTTTTGATATCACTTAAGAAAATGGCTGTATTCAAGCTCAATTGCTCATTGAACTTCGTCTGATAACCCATTTCATAATTGATAGCTTTCTCCGCCGCCAGATCCGGATTTTCAATATAGGTTCCCAAACGCTGTGAATAGCGGTCTTTTAAGGTCGGTAAACGACTTTTTCTGGCAATCGTGACGTAAAGCTGTGTATTGGCAATGCCATCATAAAATAATCCGATCTGTGCATCCTTTGCATGTTGCGATTTGGGTAATGAATAAGGATTTCCCACGCTAAAAACCGTATCCGGCTCCAGACTATGCCGAGCAAAACCCAAAGATAATAATAAATCCTTACCCAAATCAATATTATCCTCTACTGCAAACGACCATTGTTGATCCTTGAAACGGGTATTTGCCTCTCCGGTTGCATCAAGCTCCTGATGCTCATCTGTTTTATAATGTGTCACCAGACTTATGCTGTGATTTGGCAGACGGTTTGACTCCAGTGTTAATGAAGCACCATTGACACGATCATGGTAGATGCTGCGCCCTGTACTGACACTGCCCTGTCCTGATGTTTTTAATACATTATACTGACCATCAGTGAACGAATTTAATTCGTTGTCATAACGATCATGATAAGCTCGCAACTTTAACGTTTCATGTTCGGTAATTGTGCTATTGGAAATAAAATACACACTTTCTTTATCCCAATATGGCCATTGCCAGTAACGAATACTACGGTTGCCTGTTGTGGGTGGATTACCTTTTTCACCATCCTGTTTGATATAGCTTAGGCTATATTCATCGGTTTGATTTGGGGTTAAACCAAACTTTAATGCTAGCTTGGTGTCTTTACTATAGGAATTATTGCGTAATCCCCCATCTTCTGTTGTTGTCGGGACAAAATCAGAAGACAGTTTAAATCCATCACGCTCCAGATAAGATGCAGTTGCCTGTGCATACCAGTATTCATTGAGACTACCAATATATAATGCCCCTTGTCTTTCGCCTGCATCCGCAATGCCAATATCAATTTGCCCTTCAAGAGGGCGACTCGGTTTGCGCGACACCAGATTGATGGCTCCGCCTAATGTGTTTGCACCATAACTGACCGAACTAAAACCCTTGGCGACCTGAATAGCACTCACATCTCCTATAGTGAAACGGTTAAAATCAATGTAGCCATCATACGGAACATAAACCGGGATTCCGTCAATAAATACAGGAACCTGTCTGGCATCGAAACCTCGCACATAAACCATTTTTTCATTACGGGCATTGTTGGACAGACTCACCCCTGACAGTAAATTTAGTCCATCACCGACGTTACTGAAGTTAAATTGATGCAATTGTTCATTAGTCACAATTGAAGCGATCTGGTCAGGTTTATCTTGCTCAGCCTGAATGTGAATAATACCCAGCTGAAAAGGTTGCTCGGTAGTATTTACTGTCGATTCTGTAGCCATCACCAACCCCGGTATCCCCATAGTGACAACAACGTAAAAACAATAAACCAGATGACTACATTTAGAAGACTTTTTATTCATTTCATCCTCAAAGTTAAACTTTCGTTATATTTCAAAGAATATAACGTATGCAACATTTATACCTTTCATCACAGGATTAATCCAGACAGTTTTCATGAACGAATGTGGCATAATCCAATATAATCATACGGATTTATTATATCAGCCCCATGTCCTTACTTACGCTGGCTTAATTTCTTCAACGATAAAAAAGCACCAAAACAATTCTTTTTTAGAACTAAAATTTTAAACAGATTAACTTTGGCTTGACCAAAGGTCAATAGAATTTTTTATATAGCAAAATACCAATCTCAACTGTTTTAGAAAACTTTTTATCATAAACATTTAAATAAAAATATATTTTTTAAAATAAAAACAAAAAAATGTAGGACTTAGACTTCATTATCTCTCTGTAAAAATCCAAAATTAAATCCATTTAACCCACCCACACAAGATTGACAACGGCAACAATATTTGCAATATTAGTTTCTTTTTAGAACTAAAAAGAGATAATCATGGCAACATTGATTAGCACTGAAAAACGCGGACATATTTTATTAATTGGTTTAAATCGTCCAGAAAAACTCAATAGTTTTAATCCAGAAATGATCGCTCAACTTGCTCATGCCTATAAACAACTCGCCAAAGATCCCGAATTACGTTGTGGTGTATTATGGGCACATGGTACAGATTTTACCGCAGGTCTGGATATGCCGAGTATTGCCAAACATGTTCCCAAGGCACTGATCAAACCTTTTATTCCCCGTGGCACTCTAGATCCATGGGGCGTTTCCACCCTACAATGCCCAAAACCGATTGTCAGTGCGGTACAAGGTCGATGTTATACCTTAGGCATTGAACTGATCCTAGCAGGTCAAATTACTGTTGCTGCGCAATCCGCTACATTTAATCAATTTGAAGTTGGTCGTGGACTTTTCCCTTTTGGTGGAGGGACCGTGCGCTGGCCACATTCGGTTGGCTTAAACAATGCCTATCGTTATATTCTGACAGCCGAATGGTTTAATGCAGATGAAGCCTATCGTTTAGGTCTGGTTCAGGAAGTTGTGCCTGATGGACAACAAGTAGAAAAAGCCATTGAACTGGCAGAAAAAATTGCAGCACAGGCACCTTTAGGAATCCAAGCCATTCTTAAATCCACACGCCTTGCACAAGCAAAAGGCAGCCAAGTTGCATTGGCAAAAGTAAAATGGCAAATTTTACGTTTATTCCTGAGCAAGGATGCCAAGCGTGGCATCGAGGCATTTAAAAATCGTAGTACTGCAAATTTTAAGGGAAATTAGAAATTATGAGCAAAAGGATCATTATATTCTCATAGGCAATATTCAAACATTTGTATCAATTATAAACAACTAGCATTGCATCATGAAATCCACTATACAAATACTCAGATTCTGGTTAAAAATGAGTAGACTCTAACCGTTGCCAAGTGATTGGTGTGTCAATTTCGGCGAGGTGTTACCGAGTTCTGGATGTTCAATTGCGTTTTTACATAAGGCTTTATCCCGTTCATAATCGGCTTTTCGTTTTTCAATATCAATGCTGTGTTCATCAATACTTCGTGTCCATGCATCCAGACTGGTCAATGATTTACGGCACAAGGCATATTTTCCTTCTGTCACGGCATCAGTCATTTTTACCTCAATCCGCCAGCGTGTAGAGAGTTCACGTAAGGGCTTACGTACCATTTCATTCAAATTGTCTTTTTCACCTGAATACAAGATTTGATCCAGTTGATTAATCAAAATCCATGCCTCATTTGCCACAGCAGAGGCATCATTGCTTAATTTCTGTGCGGGTCTAATTTCTTGTTGTTGCTCATTCTTACCACATCCAGCCAAAACCAGACTGGCACACAATGCAAACACAATAGAAACCGTTTTAATGTTCATGAAAAACCAACCATGATTTGATGATATTTGTACTGGGAATACTAAGGAATTGCTTTACAATACTCAATACTTTGCAGGTTTTGATTTTTTGCTACAACAGCGGTTTTATTTTGAATTCACACATATTAAGCTCGCCCGGTACATTCCGGGATGGCGCAAAAGATGCCTTGGTCATTGTCTTTACCTATTTACCGGTATCTTTTGCATTTGGCGTTGGTGCGGTCAGTTATGGTTTTAGTCCATGGGAAGCCCTGTTTCTTTCCAGCACCATGTATGCTGGTGCCAGTCAGTTTTTGGTAATCGCCTTGCTGGCTTCCGGCAGTTCGATCTGGATTGCTGCCATTACCGTCATTGCACTGGATATTCGTCATGCACTGTATGGTCCTGCGTTATACCAGAATATCCCCAAGCCATTACAACTGAAGAAAACTGCGATTTGGGCATGGGGCTTGACCGATGAGGTGTTTGCCCGTGGTTTGATCGAATTATCCCAACGTAAACAGCACTGGTCAGAATCTTGGATGCTGGGTTTAAGTTTAACGGCATGGGCTTCATGGGCACTTGGTTCTTTACTGGGCGGTTTATTTGCCAATCAGATCCAGCATTTACCCAAATTTTTACAAGCCAGTCTGGATTTTTTATTACCAGCTTTATTTTTAAGTTTTTTACTGGCGGCATTTGAACGCAAACAGAAATATGTAATTGCCGTGGCACTGATTGTCAGTGCATTCGGCTGTATTTTTGTCGGGCTATCCTTTGCAATTTTTATCGGGATTATCGCAGGCATGCTGACCGCCATCGTGCAGTATCAATATAATACAAGGATCACACATGCATCTTGAAGTTATTATTATCGGGATTGTGGTCGGTATTGCCAATTTTTTAAGCCGTTTTGCACCACTATGGTTTTTGCAGAGGAAACATCGCAAACAAACACAAAAAGGTCATGCATGGATTGGGGTTGCCATGGGCAGTATCGGCATCAGTGCCATTTGTGCCATGTTGATGGTTGCCAGTTTACCGCCTTTAATGGAAAATCCCGCAAAAACGCTGGCAATGGCATGTGGCTTTTCCATATTGGTATTGGTGTATTTCTTAACTAAAAAAATTGTACTGGCAACACTGTTGGCCGCACTTTGTTATGGTTTGGTATTTACTTATGTCCCTGTTTAAAATGCTTTTGTATATATAAAAGTACGTCGCTAAACACTGGATGCATCTTCCAATCCTTCATTTTCTGGTGGATATTGTGCAAATCACTCCAGAAAAAATCAAATGTATGTCCATGGTCATCAATCGTCTGCCAAGACCATTGCATGCGATTTTCATTACTTTCACAATAATAAAAATGCCATTGCTGATTGACAATACTAAAGATCTTTTCTCCCAAATAATGTAGTGAATCTGGATTGACCTTTAAACCCGATTCTTCCCAAAGCTCCCGTGCAGCAGCTTGTATAAGATCTTCATCAGGATCAGGTGTCCCTTTCACCAATTGGATACCTGCATTTGGATGCTGAAACAGCAGAATATCCAATCGAGCCTGATTCTTTTTTAAAACAATGGGACACACTTTATGCCGTATCATTTCATTAGTCCCATGCTCTAAACAATTAATTCAATTCTTTAATTAATGTCTGCATCAACGCCGCAGCATCCAAACGGCGAATATTGGCCACATTGCTGCCGGCCCAGAATGCGCCAAAGCCTTGCTCACCTTGTTTACTGGCTGCGGCATGTAACTGCTTGCCCAGATCATAACTATAAGGATAGCCAGCATGTTGTGGACGCTCAGGTAAATCGACATATTGATGCCATGCATTAAACAAACCACGTGCTGCCCGACCGGAAATACTATCGCTAATCTGGGTAAGGGGTTGCTCAAATAAAGCCGCACGATACGCATCATTGGCTGCCGATTCGGCACATTGCACAAAAGCCGTACCAAGCTGAGCCGCATCTGCACCCAATTCACGATATAGACGAATATCCTCACCAGTCATAATGCCACCTGCGGCCACGACAGGCAGATCAATATATTGCTTAAGCAACAATAATAAATCCAGCGTTGCCAGACCTGCATCACACTGCGGATTAAATGTACCACGATGTCCACCTGCCTCAATCCCTTGAGCAATTAAGATATCAATGCCAGCTTGTTGTGCCGCAAGAGCTTCACTAAATTGTGTCACAGACACCATAGTCAAAATACCGGCTTGTTTTAAAGCAGTGAGTTGATCCGGACGTGGTAAGCCAAAATGAAAACTCACCACTTTCGGTTTTGTTTCCAGTACAACATCGAGTAAATCATCATTTTCCGCAAAACTTTGATAAATTTTCTGCAAAGTTTGCGGAGGTGCTGCATCAAACTCGGCAAACTGAGTACTTAAATAATCGATCCATTGCTGGGCATGCTGTGGATTATATTCGGCCGATTGATGACAGAAAAAATTGACCTGAAACGGTTTTTGTGTCAATTGTCGGGTTTTTTCAATCGCCGTTTTTGCAGCCTGAACCGAACTTGCACCTAGACCTAATGCCCCTAAACCGCCTGCATTGGAAACCGCAGCAGCCAGCTCTGGTGTCGATACACCTGCCATAGGCGCGACAAAAATGGGATGAACAATATCAAGTTGTTGTAATAAATCCATGATTGGTCTCAAATTAATCTCAAACAGTTAGCTTAACATGAATTTCGCACTGCTGAATTTTGTTCGGTGATGTTGGTTATTTACATCATATTTTGATTTGAATCGATAATCGGTAGTTTTTTGAGCAAAAAATAGTAAATAACATCATCAAAACCAATCAAAGTGCATTTTTCATTGGTTTTCATAGTAAAATTTGCACTTTGTTTTTCTCACTAGAGATACGGCGTAAGCACAATTTATTAAATAATTGTGCTTTTAAATTAAAATTTCATCATATGCGGCGTGAATACCACAAGATGAAGTGAAGTTCATGGCAATGCGCCTGCCAGATTTGATCACGCCCTTTCTTTCGATTTATATTTTCAAGGAATCTTTATGTTAGCACTAGATATACAACATGTTCGAATGAATCAACATGCTGACGATAAAGCGCAAGCATTACAGTGTCTAGTCGATATTTTAGTAGAAGATCAACTGGTCAGTGCCGAATACCTCGATGGCCTAACCACACGTGAACAACAAAGTCCAACGTATTTAGGACAAGGCATCGCCATTCCACATGGTACGCCACAATCGAGGCAGTATATTCAGCAAACAGGCATCCGACTGGCACACTTTCCCAATGGCGTACTTTGGGATGGCGAAAATACAATTTATCTGGCTGTGGTAATTGCCGCAAAATCCGATGAGCATTTGCAGGTCTTACAATTATTAACCAAAGCCCTAAATAAAGATATATCACAACAAATTCAGGCTGCAAACACACCAGAACAACTGGTCGAGCTATTACAGGCACAGCCTGCAACACTGGCATTGCATGAACAACTGATTGCCACGCAAGTTGCCGCACAGGACATTGAAGATTTTTTTTGGCAGGCAACGCAACGCTTAAAACAACATCACTATGTTGAATGTGGTTTTCTAAGTGCACTTAACCCCAAACACCTAATACAGCTCAATGAAGAAATCTGGTCGATTAGCACACATCAACAGGTTTTAAGTCCAGCAATTGCGATTGTACAATCAGCATCCCCGATACAGTATCAGGATAAAAATTTACAAACACTGGTCTGTATTGCAAGCAATGATCAAATGGATCTTTCACAGCTGAATCGGCTATTGGATATTTTTTTCAATCCGGAGCAATCCTCTCAAATCAATACAGAAAAGGATGCACATCAACTTGCACAGTTGATTGGTGCAGATATTATTCCGGATTGGCCCTCGCAAACCGTACAATTGGCCAATGCCCATGGCCTGCATGCACGACCAGCCACCCAGTTGGTAAATCTCACCAAAAAATTTCAGGGCGAAATACATGTTCAAGTCGATGGTGGTGCCTTTGTTTCTGCCAAAAGTCTGACCAAACTCTTATCATTGGGCTGTCAACGTGGACAACACCTGACCTTTATTGCCGAACCCGATAGCGATGCAGTACAAGGATTAAGTCAGATCATTGCCGCAGTCCAGCACGGTCTGGGCGAAGAAATTCAACCCATTGATACACAGCAAAATACTACAAATACACAGCCTGAAATTTTGACGTTTGAGTCTGATGCAGATACAGATGCCAAGACACACGGTATTGCCGCCTCAACCGGACTAGCTTATGGTCCGGCTTATGTGATTAAGCCACGTCAATATGATTACCCACGATTGGCAAGCAATATCAAGGATGAAAGCCTAAAACTCGATATTGCTTTGCACACGGTTAAAAATAATATTTATCAATTGATTGCCAAAACTGATGTGAATGACATCAAGCAGATCTTCACGGCACATCTGGAAATGCTTGATGATCCGGAACTCATTCACAATGTGCAAAAAGGCTTAAAACAGGGTCTGTCTGCGGCTGCGGCCTGGCATGATTATATTGAATCGGCAGCACAGGCACAGGAAGCCTTACAGGATCGCTTACTGGCCGAACGTGCTGCCGATTTACGCGATATTGGTGAGCGTATTCTGGCACATTTATGCGGTGTGGAAGAACAGGTTGCACCTGATTCACCCTATATACTAATCATGCATGATGTCGGACCAAGTGATGTGGCACGTTTAAATAAAGAGCGTGTAGCCGGGATTTTAACTGCTGTTGGCGGTGCAAGTGCGCACAGTGCCATTGTTGCCCGAGCATTGGGCATTCCGGCCATTGTTGGCGCAGGCTCACGTGTTTTAGACATTCAAAACAATGAAACTGTCTTGATCAATGGCGATAGCGGCGAATTTATCATACAGCCGGATGCCGCGCTGATTGAACAGGCAATTCTTGAGCGTGAACGCCAACATGCCCTTCGTCTTGAAGCAGAAAAACACTGTATGGCGCCTGCGATTACATTTGATCAGCATCAGATTGAAATTGCAGCCAATATCGGCAATATCCATGCCACCGAACAAGCGGTAAATGATGGTGCCGAAGCGATTGGTCTATTACGTACCGAACTGGTATTTATGGCGCATCAAAATGCACCAAGTGAAGAGATTCAGCAAGCGGATTACCGCACAGTATTGGATACACTGGCAGGTCGTCCACTTGTCGTCCGCACACTAGATGTCGGGGGTGATAAGCCACTGCCCTATTTACCGCTTCCTAGTGAAGAAAATCCATTTCTGGGTTTAAGAGGTATTCGTCTCACCTTGAGAAAACCGGAATTATTACAGCAACAATTGATTGCTTTATTAAAAGCTGCGGATGATCGGCCTTTACGCATCATGTTCCCCATGATTGGCCGTGTAGAAGAATGGCGTGCAGCCAAAGCCATTTTAGATGAAGTACGCCAGCGATATCCTTGTAAAAATCTACAAGTCGGCATCATGATTGAAGTCCCTTCGGCTGCCTTACTGGCACCGATTCTGGCACAGGAAGTCGATTTCTTTAGTATCGGCACCAATGATCTGACGCAATATACGCTGGCGATTGACCGGGGACATCCATTACTTTCTGCCGAAGCAGATGGCTTACATCCGAGTATTTTATTACTCATTGATCAAACCGTACGGGCTGCCCATCAATATGGCAAATGGGTGGGTATCTGCGGTGAACTTGCTGCCGACCCCAAAGCAGTGCCAATCCTGATGGGACTTGGAGTAGATGAATTGAGTATGTCCAGTACCAGCATTCCATTGGTAAAAGCACAAATCCGTCAACTTAATTTTACAGATTGTCAGACACTCGCTCATCAAGCATTACAGTGTGACAGTGCAACATCTGTTCGCGCTTTGGGAGCCTAACAACATGGCAAAAATTTTAACCATTACCTTAAATCCTGCAATTGATATTACGCTGCAACTCGACAGCTTAAAAGTAGGTGAAGTCAATCGACATCATGCCCTACAGAGCCATGCCGCAGGCAAAGGGTTGAATGTCGCTCAGGTACTCAAAGATCTCGGACATGAACTGATCATCAGTGGTTTTCTCGGACAAGATAACCGTCAAATCTTTGACACACATTTTGCTGCACAAAACTTTGACAACCATTTTGTCTATATTGCTGGGGAAACCCGCCAGAACATTAAAATTGCCGAACAATCAGGATGCATGACCGACATCAACGGCAAAGGCTTCTGGGTCGATGCACAGGCAAAGCAACAATTACAGCAAAATATTGAAGCAGTACTGGATCAGGTTGATGTTGTGGTGATCTCAGGCAGTTTGCCACAAGGATTTAGCCCGGAAGAACTCACGCAACTCATCCTTTGGTTAAAATCAAAAGGCAAAAAAGTTGCTGTTGATAGTAGTGGCAATGCTTTGAGTGCAGCAATTGCCGCCAATCCATGGCTCATCAAACCCAATAGTGATGAACTGACTGAAACCTACCAACTGCCCGCCACCACTGCCGCCGAACAACAACAATTGTTTGCCAAACTCGATGCCAAGATTGAAAATATTGTGGTATCGATGGGTGAATATGGTGTGAACTGGTTGCATCCACAGCATCCGTTACATGCCACAGCACCGAAAGTTCAGGTCATCAGTACCGTAGGTGCCGGTGATTCTTTATTGGCAGGCATGATTCATGGCTTATTGGCGCAAACCACACCAGAAAAAACCTTGACCACAGCAACTGCGATTGCCAGTCATGCCGTCACCCAAATCGGTTTTCATCTTTCAGATTTATCCTTGATTGAAGATTTGAAACAAAACATCTCCACCAAGGAGTTAAATTAAGATCATGCAAGCGATTCAACAAATATTATTTATTGCAAATTCCCCCAAACACGCCATTGATGCTTTAATTTGTGCCAAAAAACTTAGCTCTATCGCAACAACATCAGGTTTTGACGCACAAGTTAGCCAAGATATTGATGCACTGGATCTAAATGCTTTTGATGTCATTGTTTTTGTCGGTCAGCAAAGTAACCTTCCACAAGACTTAAAAGATAAAAAAGTTGCCGTCATTGCCATTAAAGATGTCCAGCAAGATGCAAATCAAGCATTGCAATACGCATTAGCGCATACCAGCAGCATTGATGAACTCCTTCAAAATACGCAGACTACAACATCAGGAGCACAGCGTTTTGTTGCAATTACGGCTTGCCCTACAGGTGTCGCCCATACCTTTATGGCAGCAGAAGCCCTCCAGCAAGGTGCAACCAAACACGGCTATGAGATTCAGGTCGAAACGCAGGGTTCAGTCGGTGCAAAAAATATTTTATCTGATCAAGTGATTGAACAAGCCGATATTGTGATTCTAGCCACCGATATCGAAGTGAATATCGATCGCTTTGTTGGTAAAAAAGTCTACCGCTGTAGTACAGGTTTCGCCCTGAAACAAACTGATAAAACCTTTGAAAATGCGATCAAAGAAGCCAAGGTTTTAGAATCAGGCAAACAACAAAATGCCACAAATAGCGATAGCACGAGCGAGAAAAAAGAAAAAATCGGCGTGTATAAACACTTACTCACAGGTGTTTCATTTATGCTACCGATGGTTGTGGCAGGCGGTTTACTTATCGCCCTATCCTTCTGTTTTGGTATTGATGCCTTTAAGGAAGCTGGAACATTGGCAGCGGCATTAAAACAGATTGGTGATGCTGCCTTTTTACTGATGGTGCCGATGTTATCCGGCTATATCGCCTACTCGATTGCTGATCGTCCCGGCCTTGCACCCGGTTTAATCGGCGGTGTACTGGCAACAGAACTGCAAGCTGGATTTCTTGGTGGGATTGTATCCGGCTTTTTGGCAGGCTATCTGGCCTTATTATTTGCAAAACAGATCAAATTACCCAGCAGTTTAGAGGCTTTAAAACCGATTCTGATTATCCCATTACTCACCAGTTTGCTGGTGGGGTTGTTGATGATTTATGTGGTTGGGCAGCCTGTCGCACAAATTTTTGAAGTGATGCAGAATTTTCTCAATAGTATGGGTACCACCAATGCCGTATTAATGGGTATGATTCTGGCTGGTATGATGTGCGTGGATTTAGGTGGTCCGATTAATAAAGCGGCTTATGCCTTTACTGTCGGACTGCTCACCACACAAACCTATATGCCAATGGCAGCAACCATGGCAGGTGGTATGGTGCCAGCCATAGGTTTGGCGATTGCCACCTTGATTGCCAGAAATAAATTTAATCAAGCCGAGCGTGATGCAGGTAAAGCTGCCTTTGTACTGGGACTTTGTTTTATTTCTGAAGGCGCCATTCCATTTGCAGCAAAAGATCCAATGCGTGTTATTCCTTGCAGCATTGCCGGCGGTGTACTCACTGGTGCATTGGTGGCATTATTTCATTGTGAATTGATGGCACCGCACGGTGGTGTATTCGTTCTATTAATTCCAAATGCGATTAATCATGCCCTACTTTACTTGATTGCGATTGCTGCCGGAAGTCTTGTTACTGGAATTTCTTATGCCTTACTTAAAAAACCATTGCTTGTTACAAATACAATGGTTGAGGTGAAATAATAGTAAAAAACTAAGATGATCATTAAAAAGAGTCCAAACATGCCTAATGCTGGACTCTTTTTCAATCAAACTCACATCATATCAAAGAAGTAAATTCCATCAAAAATACAATAATAACTATAAACCAGCATAACTTTTTAAGATCAATCTAAAATTTTTAAGTCATTGTTGCAAATTTTCTATTAAAATTATACTCACTTTTTAAGCGCTTTATGCGCCAATAATTCCTGTTGAATAAACGCATCAATCATGGTTCGATAAACCACTTCCACCACATCTGGATTGGCTTCCAAATCTAGCGCCTTGGCTTTTACTTTGGCAATCACTTGCTCAACCCGATTCGGGGCTTTTACCGCATCTGTATCTTTTTTAAACTTTGCAGCCTGTAAGACAAATTTTTCTCTTGCCGCAATCAATGCAATAATTTGTGCATCAATCCCGTCTATTTCTTGTCTTACTTCATCAAGATTATCACAAATTTTCATCATAAAATGCTATCAACCATATAGTCGCATAGATTCTCAAATGAGTCACTATGCGACATTTAACCCAAAACTCTTATTGATTACTCACTTGCAACAATAGCCCTGCTTGTGTTGCCAACTCAGTAAAGGTTGGGAAGCTGGTCGCCACGGTTTCTGTACCCACAATTGTAATCGGCTCGGCAGCACGTAATCCGGCCATACTAAAACTCATGGCAATCCGATGGTCATGATGTGATTCGATTTGTCCACCAGCAAATACTGGTGACCAATCGCCTGCTTTGCCTTTACCCTGAATAATAATGCCATCTGTTGTTGGCGTACATTGAATGCCTAATAGTTTTAAACCATCAGCCATCACTTGAATACGATCAGATTCCTTAACCCGCAATTCTGCCGCACCAGTCAATACTGTTTCACCTTCTGCACAGGCAGCTGCAATAAATAATGCAGGAAATTCATCAATCGCCAAAGGCACCTGATCTTCCGGAATATGAATGCCTTTTAAGGTCTGGGTACCACGAATATGAATATCGGCAATCGGTTCACCACCGGCAATGCGTTCATTTTCAACTGTAAGGTTTGCACCCATCTGTTTTAAAATTTCAATGACACCGGTACGTGTTGGATTAATCCCGACCGCTTCGAGAATAATATCTGCGCCTTGGGTAATGGCTGCACCGACCATAAAAAATGCCGCGCTGGAAATATCGGAAGGTACTTGAATATCCGTACCAATCAGCTTCCCGCCACCTGTGAGTGAAATTTTATTACCTTCGGTTTTTACCTCATAGCCAAAAGCACGTAACATGCGTTCGGTATGATCGCGAGTCGGTTCCGGTTCTGTAACAGACGTTTTACCATTCGCCCAAAGCCCTGCCAGTAAAATACCGGATTTCACCTGTGCCGATGCCATCGGTAAATCGTAATGAATACCTTGTAGGTGCTGACTACCAGTAATACTGACAGGCGGCGTACCTTTTTCACCGGTGGTCTGAATTTTTGCACCCATTAAACGTAGTGGTTTGGCAATCCGTTCCATCGGACGTTTGGATAAGGAAGCATCACCCGTCATGACAGAATCAAATTGTTGTGCCGATAAGATACCGGAAAGCAAACGCATACTGGTCCCAGAATTGCCCATATATAAAGCACTAGCCGGTGCCTTTAAGCCATTGATACCCACGCCATGAATGGTCACTTCACCATTTTTGGGGCCTTCAATCGAAACACCCATATCACGAAATGCCTGTAAGGTCGCCAGTGCATCTTCGCCTTCCAGAAAACCAGTGACGTGTGTGGTGCCTTCGGCAATCGCACCAAACATAATCGAACGATGTGACACAGACTTGTCACCCGGTACGGTAAATTTGCCTTCAAATTTTTGTGTGCCCGGCAAAATCGTGAATTGTTGTGTCACAGTATGGTTCTCCATCAGGGGTTGGTTGGCAAGCATGTGATTAAAGTGCTGCCGTGCAGCACGGGCATGACCTAACATTCCCATTAATTTTTGTGAATCTTCGTTTTCAATCACTTGCTTGAATTGTTGTAACTGCTGTTCAAATCCTGCAACAGCATTTAAAATTGCTTTTTTATTGGCAAAAAAGATGTCATGCCACATCTGCGGATCACTGGCAGCAATACGGGAAAAATCACGGAATCCTCCGGCAGCATAACGAAAAATATCCAGATTATCCTTGCGACTTGCCAGTTGCTCAACCAGATTAAACGCCATTAAATGGGGTAAATGGCTGGTATGTGCCAACACCTCATCATGACGATCCACATCCATACAGATCACTTCGGCTTGGGCTGCTTGCCAAAGCTGAATAAGTTTCTGTACTGCTTTTTTGTCACTACTTTGTAATGGCGTTAGAATGACTTTGTGATTGGCAAATAAATCAACTTTACCTGCATGTACACCACTATGCTCACTACCGGCAATCGGATGCCCAGGAATAAAACCTTTAGGCAGGTTTTCACCAAATACTGCCTTGGCTGCATCAACCACATTACCTTTGGTACTGCCGACATCAGTAATAATGGCATCTTCACGCAAGAAGGGTTTAATTTTTTCCAGTGCAGATTGCGTGGCTTGTACAGGTAAAGCCAGTACAATTAAATCAGCACCTTTAACTGCTTCACCTGCATCATGGAAACCTGCATCAATCAGACCCAGTTGTTTGGCATCCTGTAAGGTTTTGGCCGAACGTGTTGATGCCACCACCGACTTTGCCAGGTGCTGCGCCTGTATCAGACGCGCCAGACTTGAACCAATCAGACCCAGACCAATAAAAGCAACTTTTTCAAATAATACAGCTTGCGACATCGATCCTTATTCCTTATCACCAAGCACAGTTGCCAATGCTGTCAGGAACTTGGCATTTTCGGCTTCTGTACCAATCGATACCCGAATATGTTTGTCAATGCCAACCGGACGCACAATCACACCCTGCTTTAACAAAGCATTAAAGGTTTGAGCCGGATCAGCATCAATGTTAATCAATAAGAAATTGGCACGAGAAGGCACATAACTTGAGCCTAATTGTTCAATGCCTTGTTGTAATTGCGCCATACCGGCTTTATTGACCTGACGGGATTTTTCAATAAAATCCTGATCCTGTAATGCAGCTACGGCTGCCACCATCGCCAGATGATTGACATTAAAAGGCTGACGAATCCGGTTTAAATAATTGGTGATCTGTACAGATGCCAGTGCAAAACCAACCCGTAATGCTGCCAGTCCATAACATTTGGATAAGGTACGACTTACAATTAAATTTGGATACTGTGCTAAAAATTTAAGACTGTTAAAGTTTTCCGGGAAATATTCCACATAAGCTTCATCCAGTACCACAACTACATGCGCAGGAACTCTTTGCATAAATTGCACAAATTCCGCTTCTTCAAACCATGTACCTGTCGGATTATTTGGATTGGCAATAAAAATCAGTTTGGTATTGTCCTGAATCGCCGCTGCCATCGCTTCGAGATCATGTGCAAAATCTTTGGCTGGTACTTCAATCGCCTGTGCATGAATGGCTTGTGTCAACAACGCATAGACCGCAAACGCATGCTGGCTATAAATCACAGAGTCTTGTTCTGAGACAAAAGTACGGGCAATAATTTCCAGTAAATCATTCGAGCCATTACCGAGCGTAATCTGATCATGCTCAAAACCAAACTGTTTATGAATCTGGTCTTTAAGAATAAAACCGCCACCATCAGGATAGCGTCCAATTTCAGCCACCTGATCAATTACTGCCTGTTTGACCTTATCCGAGCAACCTAATGGATTCTCATTGGACGCCAGTTTGACAATATCATGAATGCCTAATTCGCGTTCCAGCTCAGAAATCGGTTTACCCGGTTGATACGGTTTGAGTCGTTCAATACCCTGATTTGCAACTGTAATGGTTTCAGATCGCGTTGGCGTGAATGTAGATGTCATGATATAAAACTCGCTAAAATTTGCACAATAATGATCTTATGGAACGGCCTATAACACTGCAATTGGATAAGAACCCAGAACCCTTAACTCTTTGACATGCGGACGAATTTCATCTAAAGCATGTTTTACATTGTCATCCTCAACATGACCTTTTAAATCGATAAAGAAAACATAGGCCCATTTTTCCGGTAAAGCCGGACGTGTTTCGATACTGGTTAAGGTAATGTTGTGCTTGGCAAATGGCGCTAGAATTTCCAGCAATGCACCAGCTTTGTCATGTGCAGAAATCAATAATGAAGTTTTGTCATGTCCGCTTTTTGCTGCTTTTTCACGGCCAATCACCAGAAAACGTGTGGTATTTTCAGGATTATCTTCAATATTGGCATGTAAAATTTCCAGCTCATAAATCTGTGCAGCCACATCACTGGCAATTGCCGCAGAATGCCATTCATTTTTGATGCGGCGGGCAGCTTCGGCATTAGAACTTAAGGCAACACGCTCTACACCAGGATAATGAGCATCCAGCCAGTGACGACATTGCGCCAAGGTTTGCTGGTGTGCATAGATCTGCTTGATACTGTCTTTACGGGTATTGCTTGAAATTAAAAATTGATGATGAATCGGTAATTCCACCTCACCAATCACATGCAAATGTGAGGCTTTAAAACAGTCCAGTGTGTGATTGACAATGCCTTCTGATGAATTTTCAACAGGCACCACGCCATAATGCGCCGAACCTGATTCTACTTCACGGAATACCTCATCAATAGAAGCAATCGGCTTGGTAATCGCATCCTGACCAAAATGCTTGATGGCTGCGGCTTGGGTAAATGTGCCCACAGGCCCCAAAAATGCAATCGATTGCGGTGCTTCAAGTGCCAGACAGGCAGACATGATTTCACGAAACAATCGTGCCACGGTTTCATTGGATAATGGGCCGGTATTACGCTCCATCACCTTGCGCAATACCTGCGCTTCCCGTTCCGGACGATAAAAAATTGGATTAGTTTCATTGGCAAATTTTGCCTTGGCAACTGTTTCTGCAAGTTTGGCACGTTGATTTAATAATTGTTGAATATGTTCATCGACTTGATCAATCTCTTGACGAATTTGCTGGAGATCCAAAGCTGTGTCCTTATCTTGTTGCATCTTGATTTGCCTTCACCAATTTTACCGCACAGTATAGCAAGGCTATACACTAAAATCTTGCTTACCAAGCCCTCTGAATAAAATATTGTCTATTTTTACAACAAGCTGATATCGGTTCTGGCTGAGTACTAGTAAAAAACCTGTAAAATGCTTTACATGATTTTTAATCAGCTTTAACTATCGTCAGGAATCCATTTGATTCATTAAAAATAAAAATTTATTAAACTATTTAGGATCACAGATTGGCCTATACATTTCTTAAGAGAGAAGGTTTAGAATACGTCATCTTTTTAAAACTGCTTAACCAGAATATGTCAGAGATTCACAACACGATATCCAATCAGACTACACAAGACACCTGGACAGCTGTCGATGAATACATTGAACAACATCTGATTGCACCAGATCCGATCCTGACAAAAACCCTACTACATACCGAAAAATGTGGCCTGCCTGGTCATTTACATGTTGCTTCTAATCAAGGCATGCTTTTAGCAATGTTGATTCAAATGAATCAATGCAAGCGTGTCTTGGAATTAGGTACTTTTGCAGCATATAGTACAATCTATATGGCCAAGGTATTACCAGAAGATGGTTATATCCTGACCATTGAAGGACGGGATACCCATATTGCCCTAGCAAAAGAAAATATTGATGCGTCAGGTTATGCCGATAAAATTGATGCGAGACTTGGCCGTGCTGCCGATGTAATTCGCAGTTTACCCGCAGATACCGCCCCTTTTGACTTTATTTTTATTGATGCCGATAAACAAAGCTATCCCGAATATCTGGAATTATGTCTCGCTCATTCCCATTCTGGCACCGTGATCGTGATGGATAATGTCATCCGTGCCGCTGAAATTATTAATCCCGAGAATCAGAAACCTAGCATTACCGGGTTAAGAGATTTATTTACTGCCCTACAAAATCATCCAAAAATTACGTCGTGTACCGCTTTACAAACAGTGGGTAGCAAAGGTTATGATGGTTTTGCGCTTGCCATTGTTAAATAACGCACGATAAATCAGCATATCTCAGGCTAGCAGCCACTTTTTAACCAACCCAATACAACACCAATAAACATAAGGGCTGTAGGCTTTTATAAACACAGTTATCCACACATTTTGAGGATAACTGTGTAAAACTTTTCAGTATTTAACGGGTAACCAGCATCGGTACATCTGATTCTTTAAAAATTTTTAAGGTGGTACTACCCAAAAAGAACTGATGCAATTTACTATGACTAAATGCACCCATCACCATGAGCCCAATTTCATGCTGCTTTTGATAATCCAGCAAGGTTTGCGCCACATCCCCATATAGATACTCTGCATGTACTTTTATACCAGCAAAGTTCAAATAATCAATAGCCTGATCCAAAATACCATTTTGATCGCCAACATAGACCAGATGACAGGTTAAATCCTTGAGCAAATCGCTTTGTCCAATCCGTTTCAGCATGGACTGACAAATCGGCGAATACTCATAGGCAAAGAGAAAGTTTTTGGGCGGGGTAAATTTTTCACCAACGGTTAAAACAGTAGATTTAGTTCCCCGAATTAAGCCTTCTACATTACTGCCAACAGGTTTGTTATTTTCCGCAGCATTTTCACCAATCTTACCCACAACAACAATATCATCAACTGTCAGTTCATTGAAACACTGTTCGAGGAATTCCCCTCTCAGCTGGATAATATGCGGATGAATAGAAAATTTATCTTCAATCAGTTTGGAAATATAATGCAGTAAATCATCACTATATTGCTGCGCAAGCTGATATTGCTTTTCATCCAAATCGGCCAACTCTTTAAGCAACATGGCATTGCTTTCAAAACCAATTACCCCGCTGATTTCCCCCAAATGATAACTGGCAGGACGATAATCCAATACTTGTAGCAAAACGAGCTGACGTTGTGTTTTTTGTGCAATCCAAGCCGCAGCTTCGGCAGTTGCATTGACACACGGTGAAGCATCGATACAGGCAATGACACGTTTCATCACAGTCTCCTGTTTTTTATCTAATTCTATTTATACTAAGACAAAAGTTTAATGATCACATCTTTTTTTTATGTGTTTCTGTAACCTGCCGAATGTATTTACTTTTTATCGCGTCGATCACCAATGACCTTGGCTGGATTTCCCGCCACGATAGAATAAGGCTCTATACTTCTGGTCACCATACTATTCATTGCAATCACTGCATAGTCGGCGATTTTCACCCCATCGACAATACCAACATCGGCACCAATCCAGACATCTCGACCAATATAAATTCCTTTCGACGTGACTGCCTGATCATAAATCGGTGCCTGTATTTTCATACCATGATTAAAGGCATAGGCATGCGTATAAGCAGCCAAACGTGCCTGATCGGCAATATGAATCCCTGCCCGACCACCATCTAGTGTACAGTGATGATTAATTGCCACCTCATTGCCAAGCGTTAAAGGTCCATGTAAGACACAATCTGCTGCGATAAAACAACGATCACCGATTTTAATTTTACGCCCCGGTTCAGCAAAAATATGTGCCAGTGGCGAAATAAAACAATCTTCACCGATCTCGATATCTTCCATATCCTGTAAATATGCCTGATAGTCCTGCTGCCATGCGCTAGCCCATTGCAAATGTTTAGGCTTTAATTTCCAATATAGCCACGGCATATAGTTAAGACGATGTTTATGTTGTTCCCGATATTTCAATAAAGGATCATGATGTTCAATCATTTTTTGTGCCTTAAAAATTCTTAATTGTTCATGTCCTGAGAGTGACGAACTTTATGAAATATATTTTTCATTCGCAAGCTCGTAAGAGAGGACGCATAACTCTATTCATCAAGTACATGTAATTGTTCGCGTCCTGAGAGGCATTGCCTCGCAAGAGAGGACGCACAATACCTATTCGTCAAGTACATGCAATTGTTCGCGTCCTCTAGTCAAATCCTGTAAAAACAGTTTCAGCGGAGCAATCTGATCCAGCTTTAAATCACACAGCAATGTCACACCTTCTGCATGATAATCTTCCTGATACTCAATCTGCTGATGATTTAATTCATATTGTAATTTTGCCCATTCAGAAAAATGGCACGTCAGTTGTGCAGTTTTGGTCGGAATAAGTTCTATTTTTTCTGCCAGTAACAAGGTTTGCCCGGCACAACCGCCATATGCCCGAACCAGCCCACCTGTACCCAGCTTGATCCCGCCAAACCAGCGATTAACCAAAACCAGAACATTGGTTAAATCATTGCCTTCAATACTGGCAAGAATGGGACGTCCTGCGGTACCAGAGGGTTCACCATCATCATTAAAACGCACATCATGCCCTATTTTCCATGCCCAACATTGATGTGTGGTACTGATGTCCTTGTTGCACTGCAAAAAGTCCTTGACTTCTTGTTCGGACTGTACAGGGACCGCAAAGCCCTGAAAACGACTTTTTTTAATTTCTTGTTCAAATTCGACCAATGCTGCAATGGTAAATGCCATAAAAATGATAAATAAAATAAATTTGTGAACCGATTATACAAAAATTATGATTTTTCTTGTATCTATAAATCCGCAGAATAAGAGCATACCACAAAGTTAAATCAACAGACCCAATCTTAAATAGATAAAATTATATGGTATATCAAAATATTACCTTATAAACATTGAATATCTTTTAGCAATTTTTATCGCCATTGACGACAAAAATTGCCAGAGAACTTTGGTGGCACACACTCCCCAAAAGCTCGGTGGTAAATACATCACGGATATTTTAAATGACAGCCTTCACTGCCTCAACGACAGCATCTTTGGTAATACCAAAATGTTTAAACAGGTCTTTGGCTGGTGCAGATTCGCCATACGTAGTCATACCAATCACTTTACCATCCAGACCGACAAATTTCCACCAGTAATCGACATGCGCAGCTTCTACTGCAACACGGGCACGAACTTGTGCCGGTAACACTGCCTCACGATATGCCGCATCCTGTTGTACAAAGATTTCAGCACATGGTATAGAAACCACACGTACACCATCAAGCTCAGCATAGGCTTGCATTGCCAAGTCCACTTCCGAACCTGTTGCAATGATAATGGCTTTTAACTCACCTTTTTCAGCAGCCAATACATAACCACCTTTGGCAATATTATCCAGTTGCTCGGCAGTACGATTCTGGAATGGTAGGTTTTGACGGGAAAGGATCAGTGCAGTTGGACCGTCTTGACGCTGTAAGCCAGATTTCCAAGCGATCGCTGTTTCAACGGTATCCGCCGGGCGCCATGTATTTAAATTTGGTGTACCACGCAACGAAGCAATCTGTTCAATCGGCTGATGTGTAGGACCATCTTCACCTAAACCAATAGAATCATGGGTATAAACATGAATCACACGCTGTTTCATCAATGCCGACATACGCACTGCATTGCGTGCATATTCCATAAACATCAGGAATGTTGCGACATAAGGAATAAAACCACCATGTAACGCTAAACCATTGGCAATTGCAGTCATGCCAAATTCACGTACGCCATAATGGATATAATTACCGGCAGGATTATCCTGAATACCTTCACACCCTTTCCACAAGGTCAGGTTGGAACCTGCCAGATCGGCAGAACCGCCCAGTAATTCAGGCAACAATGGTCCAAATGCCTGCAAAGTATTTTGACTGGCTTTACGTGTTGCAATGGTTTCGCCCTTGGCATTGGTTTCGGCAATAAATTGGTCTGCCTGTGCAGCAAAGTCTGCCGGTAAATCACCAGCAATACGGCGTTTTAATTCTGCTGCCTCGGTTGGATATTTTGCCTGATATTGTGCAAAAATTTCATTCCAAGCCTGTTCGGATTGCTGTCCTTTGGCTTTGGCATCCCATGCAGCATAGATCTCTGCCGGAACAACAAATGCATCTTCATTCCAACCTAATGCTTCACGAGTCAGGATAATTTCATCTTTACCTAATGGTGCGCCATGACAGTCTTCTTTACCTTGTTTATTTGGTGAACCTAATCCAATCACTGTTTTACAGATGATCAATGTCGGTTTATTGCTTTCGGCTTTGGCAGTAAGCGTTGCCTCACGAATGGCATCTATATCATGACCGTCTACACGAAGAACTTGCCAGCCATAGGCGTGAAAGCGTTGTTCAGTATCATCACTAAACCAGCCTTCAACTTCACCATCAATCGAAATACCATTGTCGTCATAATACGCCACCAGTTTACCCAGATTTAATGTTCCGGCCAGTGAGCAGACTTCATGGGAAATACCTTCCATTAAGCAGCCATCGCCCAAGAAACAATAGGTATAATGATCAATAACAGTTAAATCAGCTTTATTAAACTGTGCAGCCAGTGTTTTTTCTGCAATGGCAAAACCCACAGCATTGGCAATCCCCTGACCTAAAGGTCCGGTTGTGGTTTCAATCCCCGGTGCATAACCCAACTCTGGATGACCCGGTGTTTTAGCGTGTAATTGACGAAATTGTTTTAAATCTTCAATAGATAAATCATAGCCAGTTAAATGCAACAATGCATATTGCAACATTGAACCATGACCATTAGACAATACAAAACGATCACGGTTGGCCCATTGTGGATTACTCGGGTTGTGATTTAAAAACTCACGCCAGACCACATCAGCAATATCAGCCATACCCATTGGCGCACCCGGATGGCCGGAATTTGCCTGCTGTACTGCATCCATCGCCAATACACGAATTGCGTTGGCAATACGACGTTCGTTAAGTGGGGTTGTCATAGATCAGATTCCAAAATTTTAACTCAGTGGGTTTTGTAGACAGGACTACAAAGAGATGTTGCATATTGTCCTAAAAAAAATCAGATGGGTAAAGCATTGTATTGAAAAATTTGCTTTAGCATACAAAAAAACGCCAATGCGCCTAGCCATCATATAACTGTCAGATTAATATTTTATATTTAGCACCAAAAATAAAACATTTTGTGTCCATTAGACATTTTCAACTGTTTCCAAGTCGGGAAGCCTGATAAAAATTCTAGCCATTATTGTTGTAATGATTTAACCTTTGCGCCTTTCTATTTGCTAAATCGCATATCCCAATGTTTCAGACACTAACTAAACTAAATCTGGTTACACAAATTTTTATTGCCTTTATTCTCGGTATCGTGGTGGCTTTTCTCTTTCCACAAAGTTCCGCATATTTTGAGATTCTAGGCGAATTATTTATTAAAGCCTTAAAATCGGTCGCACCTATTTTAGTCTTTATGTTGGTGATTTCTGCGATTACCAATTATCAACCCTCCAATAATAAACAAATTCGCTATATTTTTATTTTATATGCGATTGGTACCACTTTGGCTGCCGGTTCTGCGGTATTGGCAAGTTTAATCTTTCCGTCCGAATTAAATCTTAAACATGCTTATGATGCAGCAGTACAACCACCGAGTGATATTAGTGAAGTTTTAAAAGGTTTATTGCTTAATTTTATTGATAATCCTGTGCATGCTTTGGCCAATGCCAATTTTATCGGTGTGCTGGCATGGGCAATCGGTATCGGTATTTCAATTCGTCATGCGGGTGAAACCACCAAACAAGTGATTCGGGATTTCTCTAATAGTATTTCCTATATTATTACCTTGGTCATCAAATGTGCCCCTATTGGTATTTTTGGTTTAGTAGTGGTTTCTATTGCCGATGCCGGGGTTGATGCCATCAAAAACTATCTGCATGTATTATTGGTGTTGATTGCTACGATGCTATTCGTCGCCTTAGTGATTAATCCATTGATTGTGGCTTTTGTTATTCGGGCCAATCCTTATCCTCTGGTGTTTACATGCTTAAAAGACAGTGGCGTGACTGCATTTTTTACCCGGAGTTCTGCTGCCAATATTCCTGTCAATCTTGCATTAGCAGATCGTATGGGGGTTGAGAAATCTTTATATTCCATCGCTGTACCACTTGGTTCGTCCATTAATATGGCAGGTGCTGCGGTAACGATCAGTATTTTAACCATGGCTGCCGTACATACGCTTGATATACAGGTTGATCTTGGCACCATGATGCTGTTATCTCTTGTTTCTGCAATTTGTGCCTGTGGTACAGCAGGTGTTGCAGGTGGTTCTATTTTGCTAATTCCATTGGCTTGTAGCCTGTTTGGCATCAGCAATGATATTGCTATGCAGGTTGTGGCTGTCGGTATGGTGATTAGTATTTTACAGGACTCAACTGAAACTGCCCTAAATTCCTCCACGGATGTATTGTTTATCATTGCAGCAGATCAGGCGTTAAAACAAAAAGAAGGTTTATCAACACTAGAGTAATTTAATCATCCATAAAAATTTGACATAGTGAAAACAATCCTACCCTTCGCTATGTCAATTGATTTCACTTACCTTATTTATTAAACTACTTTGTATAATAATGCGGATCCTTCTTCCAAGTTACATCTTCAAATTTTAAGCTAAAAAAATCTACAATCTGCTTAGCAATTTGTGTCTTAAATAATTTTGCATCCATATAAACAATCTGCTTACTTTGTTGCACATTAAAAATTACACGTCCACGTGGTATTTCTTCATACTCAATGTATTTTAGATCAATAAATTGCTGACGTAATATTTCCCAATAATCAACATGAGTATAAGCACTATCTATTAAGCCTAATGAATCAGTATCAGACAAATCAAAGGTATGAGCCATGCCAATGACTTGATTTCTGCTATACCAAAAAATGCCGATTTTCATATTTATATCTCTGGCAATAAAGAAATCAGTTTTTGACGTGCTTTCTCAGCACTCACTCGCCCTCTTATCGTAGAAGGGTGCTGAATTCGATAGCATAAATATTTTTTATCGTAATCAAATTTCCAGAGGTGATCTTTTGAAATACCTTCATCCTCATAAATTACAGTATTAGTGCAATTAGCTAAAGGAAAATACTCCCTTCTATGCTTTACAGATGACATACCATTAGCAAAAATTATAATTTCAGGTTTAAAGAAATCCAACTGTGCTATTAACAATTTTTTTGATATATCTTTAATCAGATGAAAATTTTCGTTTTTAATTGGACTACCTCTTTTCCATGAAAAACAAAACAAATTACTATAAACAATACCATTTTTCCCTGATTTTTCCGCAACAAGTCGTGTAAAGTCATGAAAGGTAATTGCTTTACGTTTTTGAAGAGATAGTTGTTTTTGAAAAAAAATATTGTGTTTTTCTACAGAACTATTTATATATTCTTTCAAACCTAAATATGGCTGCTTTTGAAGAATATCCCAACCTGTAGTTTCGGAGCCAATAATCATGATTTTATTTTTAGCTTGAAAATAATTCTCTGGTAAACTCGAAAGAAATACTCCAGACAAGCCAGTTTTTTCATGAAATTTTGTATTTGGGTGATGTTTATCAAAAAATGTCACATCTAGAGATGACAATATTTCATAATACTTATCTAAAAGCTCAATATATTCCTTCATCATTACTCATTCCATCAATATAAAAATCATGACATAATTATTAAAATTTAAAATCAGATATCTGACAACTCATAAAGAAAATCAGAAACTTTTTGAGCAAGTATATTGTGATCATCTTGCGATTCTACGATGTCAACCATTAAGTCATCTAGTCCTGTTTTCTCTTTAATTGTAACACCTTGGATTTCCAAGAATGTCAGCATTACCGCTAAGCCAGTACGTTTGTTGCCATCAACAAAAGCATGCCCTTTCGCAATGGCGATGCCATACCATGCAGTGATTTCAAAAAGATCATCAACGTCACTGTAATACATCTGTTGATCAATTCGACTTAACACGCCTTCAAGTTTGCCAATATCACAACCAGCTCGACCAACACTCGTTTGCTTCAAAATTTCATCATGCACTGCAACGACAAAAGTTAGGCTAATCAAACTCATTTGTAAGCCAATTCCTGAATTTCAGCTTTATGCTGTTGAATGATCCGTTTTGTATTATGTAGAATTACTCTTCGACTTGCTTCATTATCCTCAAGTAGTATTGCTAGCACTTGTACCTTAGTTTTTTCACGTATTCGTCGATCATTTACATCATATTGGTTAAGTCGTTTATTCATATATCACCTTTTTAATCTGAATTACCTACAAGTAATTTATAGTTGCTTTTAAAAATCAATATTTTTACAAAAAATAAGGGCTGATACTCAGCCCTTATCATTACTTAATTTAATCTATATTTCAATAGATTAAGTCAATTGTGCAGCAGCAATTTTCTTGGTATCTACGCCTTCAGCAGCTTTAGTATAATCAGACATTTGATCAAAATTCAAATATTTGTAGATATCTGAAGACATGCTGTCAATTTGTGCAGCATATTCCTGATATTCTGCCGGTGTCGGTAATTTACCCAGTACCGCAGCAACAGATGCCAATTCAGCAGAAGCCAGATAAACATTTGCACCCTGACCTAAACGGTTCGGGAAGTTACGGGTAGATGTAGATACACAGGTGGTATTTGGTGCAACACGTGCCTGGTTACCCATACATAATGAACAGCCCGGCATTTCTGTACGAGCGCCAGCCTTACCATAGGTATTATAGAAACCTTCTTCCATCAACTGGTTTTCGTCCATACGTGTTGGTGGAGCAATCCACAGACGCGTTGTTAAAGAACCACCCGGTACTTTGTCCAGTAATTTACCGGCTGCACGGAAATGACCGATATTGGTCATACAAGAACCAATAAAGACTTCATCAATTTTTACGCCTTGTACGTCAGATAACAATTTTGCATCATCTGGATCGTTCGGGCAGCAAAGTACAGGTTCAGTGATTTCAGACAAGTCGATTTCGTAAACTTTGGTGTATTCGGCATCGGCATCGGCTTTGAGCAAGTTTGGATTTGCCAGCCATTTTTCCATGTTTTCAACACGGCGTGCCATAGTACGTGCATCGCCATAACCTTGTGAAATCATCCATTTCAACATGGTGATGTTAGAACGCAAGTATTCGGCAACTTTCTCTTCAGACAGTGTAATTGCACAGCCCGCAGCAGAACGTTCGGCAGATGCATCAGACAATTCAAATGCCTGCTCAACAGTCAGTTCTGTTTCCATTTCTGTTAAGTCGATTTCAAGGATACGTCCAGAGAAGATATTTTTCTTACCTTTCTTCTCAACGGTTAAATCGCCTTCTTTAATCGCATAGTAAGGAATTGCATGTACCAGATCACGTAAAGTGATACCCGGTTGCATTTTACCCTTGAATTTTACCAGTACAGATTCTGGCATATCCAGTGGCATGACACCAGTTGCTGCGGCAAACGCAACCAGACCAGAACCAGCAGGGAAAGAAATACCAATTGGGAAACGGGTATGTGAGTCACCACCAGTACCAACGGTATCCGGCAATAACATACGGTTTAACCATGAATGGATAATACCATCGCCCGGACGTAAAGATACACCACCACGGTTCATGATAAAGTCTGGTAGCGAATGTTGCATTTGCACGTCAACTGGTTTTGGATACGCAGCAGTGTGACAGAAAGACTGCATGACTAGATCGGCAGAGAAGCCTAAACATGCCAAGTCTTTTAACTCGTCACGTGTCATTGGACCTGTTGTATCTTGAGAGCCAACAGTTGTCATTTTTGGTTCGCAATATGTACCTGGACGAATCCCTGTACCTTCTGGTAAACCACATGCGCGGCCAACCATTTTTTGTGCCAGTGTATAACCAGTACCAGTATCTTCTGGTTGTTTTGGATGACGGAACAATTCAGAAGGCGCAAGACCTAATTCTTCACGTGCTTTGGTGGTTAAGCCACGACCAATGATCAGGTTGATACGACCACCGGCACGAACTTCATCTAGAAGTACAGGTGTTTTCAACTCAGATTCTGCGATTTTTGTACCATTTTTAAATGCAGTCACAACAGCAGTGTCTTTGTTGATGTTAAGGGTGATTTCATCACCCATATTCATTTCACCAACATCAATTTCTACTGGTAATGCACCAGCATCTTCCATGGTGTTGAAGAAAATAGGCGCAATTTTAGAACCTAGACACACACCACCGTCTTTCTTGTTTGGAATGTGTGGGATATCGTCACCAAAGAACCAGAGCACAGAGTTGGTTGCAGACTTACGTGAAGAACCTGTACCAACCACGTCACCCACATAGGCAACCTGAATACCACGGGATTTTAACTCTTCAATTTGTTTTAATGGGCCAACTTCGCCTGGTTTTTCCGGGAAGATACCATCACGTTCGTTTTTCAACATCGCATTGGCATGCAAAGGAATATCCGGACGACTCCACGCATCCTGTGCTGGAGACAAGTCATCAGTATTGGTTTCGCCAGTAACTTTAAATACTACGATTTTAATTTCTTCTGGTACATCTTTACGGCTGGTAAACCATTCTGCATCTGCCCATGATTGTAGAACAGCTTGCGCATTGGCATTACCTGCTTTTGCTTTTTCTGCAACATCATGGAACGCATCAAATACTAAAAGGGTTTTCTTTAAAGCTTCTGCGGCTAAAGCAGCAAGTTCTGCATCATCCAGTAATTCAACCAAAGGTGCGACATTGTAACCACCCAGCATCGTACCGAGTAATTCTACAGCACGTTGTTTGCTTACTAATGGAGAGGTTGCTTCACCTTTTGCAACAGCTGCTAAAAATGCAGCTTTTACATAAGCAGCTTGGTCAACACCTGCCGGAACACGATTTTCAAGTAAATCAACTAAGAACGCCTCTTCACCAGCGGGTGGATTTTTTAACAAATCTACCAGATCAGCAGTTTGGGCATCGTCAAGTGGCTTCGGTGGGACGCCGAGTGCGGCACGTTCTTCTACGTGTTGGCGGTAAGCTTCTAGCACGGTGTATTCCTCTTTTTAAAAAAATTATTTGTGATGACTCGCAATTGTTGCGTACACAAATAATATGAACTGTCAAATTCTACTAAATTTAGGCCAGAAAGTTAATGCAGGAACTGTGCTTTAAAAATGATGTTGATTATTTTTAAAATAAATACCAGACATCATGTCCTCTGCCAACAATCTTAAGGCACTAAACCTTTGTTTCCTATTATACGCTGAATGCATATCCTGTTCGCCATGCCACTTTTGGCTAGCATGGCGATATTTCGAGAATCCATTTTCCTCGTCATCAGTACGGTTAAAATTTCCAATTATAGAAAATATCTACAGCACGTTCGACCGATGAACTGGCTTCCATATATAAACGACGGTTGACCTGATAACGCAAAGTCAACTTATTCACCGGGGTAAATATTCCGACACCATAACGTAAATAAAGGTCTGGTGTAATATAACCTGTGACACTGACCTGAGTATCATCACCCGAACCCTGTGCATCCAATGCCAAACCACTTAAACCAAAACTACGCCCAAGCTGATTGGTAAATGCACGGGTGCCGCCTAAGCCCATACTGATCCCGGCCGCAGCAATGGTATTATTAACATCAGACTTAAAGCCCTCAGTATTATTAACACCACTGGAACCATTACTGATACGTCCAGTTAACAGGGCATTTAATGCTTCCTGTTCAGTCAAGCCGGCATCGTTATAAATCTGAATATTTGGTCGACTTGCTACACCGGTAACACGTACACCCACTGTACTGTTTTGCACATTCTTCGTCGCATCAATATCCAGTGATGGGTTGGCCAGTTCCCCACCAAAACGTGCAATGGCACGATTCAGATCCAGACTTTGTCCATAGGCTTCAATTTTAACCTGACGGCTGACACCGACTGCACCATTCGCTTGCATGGCAATTGCCGTGCCACGTTGTGAAAGATTAATTCGGCCAGCCAATGGAATCACACTATTAAAGCCCCGGAATACCACAGAATCTCCCAGACTTACCGCAATGTCTGCGCGAATATTCCATGGTTTTGATGCTTTAAGAATCGCAAGCTGGTCTTGTCCACTTTGCACAATCCGCACATCTGCCGACGTTGCAATCACACTTGGACTACTTTCCGGCATGGAAATCACAGCACGTGGCACATCAACCTTACCATTAACTGTCAGTTGTTTGAGTACAGGTCGAATATCCACAGTAATTTCTGGAGAAACGGAGGCACTAATCATTGGTGGTTGTGCAACCAGTAACTCCCGACCTGAAAGATTCAGTTTGATGCTTGGTGATGCACTCCAATCGGCATTACCGCTAATTTTACCGACACCACGTCCAGCATTAAATCCGCCTGTCACTGTTGCCTGACTGCCACGGATCGACGATGCAAGCTGAATATTTTGCAAATTCAGCGGCACACTGATCATAGCGAGCTGACCATCCTTAAGCCGAATTTCTCCATTAAACAAAGGTTGTTGCAAGGTGCCACTCAATTTCCCTGCGGCTGATATTTTTCCATCCAGTACACGAATATCGGAAATAAAGGGTTTAAATAAGCTCAGTTTGACCTGATCAAGTGCAATATCACCTGATATGGCTTTATCCTCACCCTGAGTACCAACCAGCACATTGACAAAGCCAGTCCCCAGTAATGGGGTATCTGCATTTAAACGCAGTGCCAAGCCCTGAGGCAGCGTTTTTGCCCCTAAACGTAATTCATTATAGGCAAGAGAAGCTGCTGGAACATCTAGATCCTCACTTGAGATACCGATATTACCACTTTTGGTGACAAGTTGTGTATCCATTTGCATGGGCTGACCATTCAGCCAGGACAGATGACTATAACCATTTAATTTACCACTTAAAGCCAGTCCGGTCGGCATAAAGGCAGCAAAATCACCCAATTCGATATTTTTAATCAGCACAGAAATTGCACCCTGATCCTGACTGGCAATCAAAGGTTGATCCAAGCAAATCTGGCTTTGTTCACGCCCTTGACTGATCCAGCAATGCTGGGTAATTGCAAGTTGATTCTGATTTTTACGGAAAATCAATGCTGCATTTTGACTTTGTTTTAGTGACACCCGTTTTGAATCAAAAGAACCGTTTTGAATTTGCCCCAACCAATCATTATTTTGGTTCAAGCCGCCAGCAAGTTGTAGATAGAACTTACTGATGCTATTTTGACCCTGAATTTTTAAAAGGTGTGCCGCACGCGTACCTTGCAATTCCAGCTTGGCATCATCTATTCCACGCTCACCACTGCGAAGATTCTGTAAGTGCATCACCATTTGCGATGCCTGATCACCCGTTGGCAAAGTTCCAATCAGGCTTAATTTTTCGATACTGGCGACATTGTTATAGGCAAAGTTCTGAACAATAAGATTGGATTTGGCATTTAATTGCGGATGGGTTTGTACAAAAATAAAGCCTTTTACCGTGCCACGTAGCCCCTGATAAAGTTCTGATAGATTGGAAGCATTAATATTTAATTGTAATCGCTGTGCATTGCCACTGGCATGCAAAATATTATTGGCATAACTCAACACCAGATTATTTGCTTCAAACTGTTTGGGAACAAAACCGTTGGCATCACTAAAACTCAAGGCCAGATTACCCTGCCCCAATAATGGCTTATTATTTAACTGACCTCGTAAATTTAGATCACGAATTGAAATATGTTTTTGCCGATCCGACCATTGTCCTGTGCTATTGACCTGTCCGGTAATCTCACCCTTGACTGTAGACACAAAGTATTGCGGTTTAAATTGCTGTAAATTGGCATGAATATCCCACGCCAATCCCTGCGCCAAGTTTACAGTCCCATTGGCTTTGATCTCGCCTGCCGCACCCTGATGATACAGCTCGGTCAATTTGATCATGCTAGGCGTGCCTGAAAGATTCAGACGCAAAGGCCCCTGACTATAATTCTGTGCATTTAAGGCACCGTTATACTGTACTGCATAGCTTCTTAAACCGCTCTGTTTTTTACCGTCATGCATGATCACCACAGCGGTTGATTGCCCTGTTAAAGAAATGCTTTGTGAGGTATTACCTTGTGGAATTTGTCCTTTTAGATCAATTCCCTTGAGTTGAATCACCTGTTTAAGATTATCCTGATAGCCTTGTGCAGTCAGATGACCATCCAAACGATTGACCGGTGCAGCAGGACTAATGGTTTGCGGATTAAATTGTTTGGCATTTAAATTGGCATGCCATTTCAACTGTGTTTTGTCGGTAGGTAAATTCACGACAGCCTGACCAGAAAGCAACCCTTGGCCTTGCTTCAAGCTAAAGTTTTTAATATTCAGAATATTATTGGCAAAATTCAATGTCGATTGATAATGACCAGCCGGTAAACTTGATTTTTCATTGGTATCAACATCGGTTGCCAATTTGATATCTTGGCCTTGCTCTGCCAGCACAATATCAACATCGCCTTGCCGACTATTCAGCCAGCCAATGTAAGGCATTTCACGATTGATATTATTCCAGACCACATTCATCAACCAAGGTTGCTTTTTCTCAACCGACTGATTTTTACTCGGCGCATTTTGTTTTAGGTGTACATCCCAACGCTCATAACGATCAAAATCAACAGTCGCTAAAATATCCGATTGTTTATCCATGCTACCTTTTAAGGAAATTCGACTACTCATATCAGGTGGTAGAAAACCTTGGATAGCTTCTGGAATATTTTTATCTTTCGGATTAAGCCCTTGAGCACGGCCTTTGATATCCCAGACTAAAGCATTTTCCCAGTTGAGATGACCAGTTAAATCCAGTTGACCATTCATGAGTGAACCCACGAATTTTTCAATATTCATCTGTTTCAGATCGGTATTTAATAGTGCCTGATAATTTCCTTTGGGAATATTTTCACCTTCAAGATCACTATCCAGCACAAAATTAAGCTGATTTAAATCTCCTGACAAATCAATCTGACCTTTTTCCGAATATAGCTTTTGTTCTGGCGCAATTGGCCAGTGGAATGTTTGCCAGTTTAATTTACCTTGCATCGGTACATCTTTACGTACTGGATGAGCAACGACATAACCAGAAATAACATCCGGCGTAGCTGAGGCAACCCCTGCTCTCAAGGTATCCACATCACCACGGGCAGAGACTTTAATCTGATGCAAATTCAAGCCCTGTAATGCCGGAATCGTCAAATCTGCACGCAGATTTAATGGATATTTATCTTGTAATAGAATGAAACCAGTGACTTTTTTGACATTCAAAAAGTCCATTGCCATTGAGGAATTCACCAACTCAATTCGGGTACCAGACCAAACAGCATCCTTAAGATCGATATCATAAAAATTAACTGTGGACTTAGCCGATTGAATCACCAGCTTATCTAAACTGGCGTCATCCAGACGTAATACAAAAGGTAGTTTTAATTCACTAAACTTAAAAGGATCATCATTTTCGGGGGCGTGATTAATGACTTTGACGGTTGCCACTTTGGCTGTCATAAAATGCAATTCTCGATTGACCAATGCCCGCCAGCCTAGACGTACATCAGCTCGATCAATTTGTACTTCGACATCTTTTACCTTGACCAAGATATCTTTTAGGATAAGGCCCTGAAGCAAATTCCCCTGCTCATATTGATAATGAATCATCTGTTGACGATTCATGACAAAATCAAGCAACCAGTGACTTCCCCGATCTGAACTTGCCAACAAGCCCAATGCAATGATCAGGGCAAGAAATAAACCCAGCAGGCTAAGAATCACCCAGCGCACAATACGCCAAGTCTTTCCCTTGGGTTGAGGAGGAGTTGTTTCTGGTAATTGCTCAGTCATACCTTATCCAAGTTAAATTTGTTTTTATTACAGAGGTGGCCCAATAAAAAAATGCAAACGAATCGGAATACTGTCTTCACTAATTCCTGCACCCACATCAATACGAATCGGACCAACTGGTGAAGCCCAGCGTAAGCCAAGACCTACACCATATTTTGTATCATTGCTAAAATCTTCATTGTAGGCATTCCCCACATCGGCAAATACGGCAGCACGCCAGCCTTCTTTAAATTGATAATTATATTCCAGTGAGCCTACAGCCAATGCCTGACCACCTAACAATAAATCATCTTCTTTCGGGGAGAGACTTTTATAGTCATAACCACGGATACTTTGGTCACCACCGGCAAAATAACGTAAATTGTAAGGCACCTGATCAAAATTATCCGTCACAATATAACCAGCATCGGCACGACCAACAAATTGATGATCAGCATTTTCACCTAAAGAATAGATAAACCGCCATCCAGCATTTAGAATTGCCATATCTGTTTCGGTGAGCAAACTTTTTGATCCAATTTCGGCACGATAGAATTGACGAAAACCTTTGGTCGGATTGACCCGATTATCCTGATTGGTCCGACTAATTTCATAGCCAAACAATAGGGATTCCTGTTCTGGGTCAGAACTAATGACTTTAAAGGCATCCGGAATATCATCATAATCGATATTGTCGCCCTTGGTGGTGATTCGATCCAGACGATAACGCACAGATAAGTTATGCTGCCATTCACCCAAAGGCCGTTTAATGGTGCGTTCTGCACCGATCACAGCAGATTCAATATCTAGCTCTACGCCTTGTCCAATCTGATCTCGTACTTCACGTTCATAACCACCGACAATGTTAAAATAATCGTTGAGTGGATCTTTATAGGGAATCATATAGCGACCATCAATGGATTGCCGGATTTGTGACAATTCCATGTTGGCATCAAAACTATGTCCCCGATCATTAACAATAGAACGACGATACTGGGTTCTCAAACGTACGCCAGTATCAGTACCATAACCAATACCCGTTTCAAGGTTATTTAAGGTATCTGCATTCAAGTAGACAATCACCGGAATTTTTTTATCTTGTCGCGCCTGAGCCTTTAATTGCTCATTCTCATCATCATTGTCTGATTGATCTGTATCAGATGCGGTTTTGAGTGTTTGCTCATCTTGTGCTCCTGCAAATACTGTTTCATCAACCACTTGCTGGGATTTCACTACAGTAGCATCATCGGCTTCGCTAGAAACAGTGGCATCTTGTTGGCTTTGGCTCTGTTGTAAAAGCTGTTTTACATCATCAGGCAGTTCCAATGGCACATCAAGCGGATCCGGCTTGATGACGTTAACCAGTGCATAATTAAAATAACGGCTGTTAATTAGGTTATTGGATAACAAATTCACCCGCCAGCTCATATAATCATCACCGTCCTTAAATGGTACCAGTTTCTCTAATACAGAACGACGCAAAGGAAAAGGCTTATCAGGATCGCTCATACGAAATTCCACCCCTTGCAACTGGTAACGCTCACCAGTTTCGTATTTTAAGCTAATGTCTGCTGTATTTTCCGGTAAAGTGACTTTGGCATCATGCATGCGCCAATATGCATCAAAATAGCCCTGATCACTGCCAGCATTGCTAATACGGGTTTTGGTGGTTTCATACAAGCCGTGATTAAAAATATCCCCTTCATTTAAATCTGGTACCACGGAAATTACCTGAAAAGCTGGACGGGTTGCACCCGCACCTGAAAATTCAATCAGTTGTGACTTTACTGTCACAGGTTCATTCGGTTTAACCGCAACCACCAGATCATTGTCATCTGTTTTAGTGAACTTAAATCCGGGTTCATAATAACCGACCGCCTGCGCTGCCTGCGTGGTCAAATTTCTAATTTGTGGCAAAGCGACATTAAAGTCTTCAAAAGCATCAACGGTAAATGTAGATAATTTGGCCTCAATATTTTCTGCCAGCAATGCCTCAGCCGGCTCGCCATTGGTACCTGTTACCGTGACATTGATTTTAGGCAAGACTTCAACCTGTTCGTTATTATCATTACCACGTCTAAATAACCGCGCCAAAAATCCACGTTTTTTGGTTTCGGTCATGGCACTGGTTTGTGGATTGCTTGGATCTTCGCGTGATACATCTGCCTGAAATTGTGGTAATTGTACCTGATCTGCCTGAATCTCCTGTATCAATTGATCCACTTTATTCTGCTGATCCTGTGGCGCAGTGACAGTCGTTTGCAATAAAGCATCATCTGCCTTTTGTGCATCAATGGCTTGTCTAACTGTAGGTAATTGTTGTTCCTGCTGTTTGGCTTCCTGTTGTGCTTCTGCCGCAATTTGATTAATTTCATTGAGCATGGTCTGATCAACAGATGGGATATCGGCATCATTCAGTTGATACACTGCTTCGGTTTGAAATTCCTGCAATGCGGCATTTAGATGTTGTTGATCTGTCTGGGTGTTTTCTGTTTGTTGTTGTAGCGCTTCCTGAATTTGTGCTGTTTGTTGCTGTTCATGTTTTTCAATTGCGGTATCGACATGGCTGCTATCTGGACTGGAAAGCACCATATCCTCTGCATAAGACACTGTAGAAAACACACAACTTATACCAAGCAAAACAGTTTTGCTATAACGAGATACATACAATAAATCATCAACAGCAATTGCCAATAGAGATCGATTAAGTATTTTCTTGTTTGGATTCGGCATATTGAACTCAATTAAATTTGGCGTTTCCCAAGAGATGATTCTCTTTTGTTCACGCCAACTTGTAAAGCACCTATATTCATACTTTACAAACTATCTTAAACTATAGACAAAATTTTACCCAAAATTCCTATTTACAGGGCGAATGAATGCCAACCAAATCAAACAGCTTGCTCATGTCACGCCGATTTCTACCGATGTTCCTCACCCAGTTTTTCGGCGCATTTAACGATAATATTTATAAATACGCCTTACTCATGGTGTTTACCTATGGCTGGATTAACCGTGGTGAGATCAACATTAGCACATTAAATAATGTTGCTGCACTTTTGTTTATTTTACCCTTTTTTATATTTTCTGCCACCGCAGGACAGATTGCCGATCGCTATGAACGCTCACAACTGATCCGCTGGCTTAAAATTGGCGAAATCTGCATCATGCTTTTGGCAACTGTCGGATTTTTCCTTGGTAATTTGTGGATTTTACTGTGTGCTTTATTCTTAACCGGTACACAGGCTGCATTTTTTGGTCCGATCAAATATGCAATCTTGCCGGATATTTTAACTGAACAGGAATTGATGTCCGGTAATGCGATCTTTCAATCCGGAACGTCACTGGCCATTTTACTCGGTATGGTCATCGGTGGGATTGTCATTTCACTCTCGGCTGGTAGTATGTGGTGGATTAGCCTGACTGTTCTGGCTGTAGCAGTAATGGGCTATTTTTCCAGCCGCCAAATTTTAAAACAAAAAATTGCTGATCCAACATTGAAAGTCAACTGGAATTTTTTTGTCACCAGCGGGCAAATTATTCGACTAAGCTATGGTTTACCGCTCATCTTCTTCATTTTACTCGGTAACTCCTGGTACTGGTTTTACGGTGCAACAATCATCACACAAATTCCTCAAATGACCCAGCAATATCTGCATGGCAATGAAAATGTATCCAGTGTGGTACTAACTTTCTTTTCCGTAGGTGTAGTGATCGGTTCGGCATTATGTAAAAAACTTAGCGGCAATAGCGTTAATATTAAAATGGTACCGCTTGGTTCAATTGGTTTAACCCTATTTGCGTTTTATTTATCCTGGGCATTAGGTAGTGTGCCGCAACAACATGGCGAATATTTCAATATTGCACAGGTATTTGGACAAGGCGTTAGCTATTACCATGTTTTTGCCGCTGTAACCCTGCTCGGGATCAGTGGCGGCTTTTATATCGTACCACTCTATGCCATGATGCAGGCCAAATCACCAGAAACCCAACGTGCCAGAATTGTCGCAGCTAATAATATTTTTAATGCGATTTTTATGGTCACCGCTGCAATTTTTTGCATCATCGTACTGAGTAGTTTACAGTTGACATTATTACATTTATTTAACATTACTGCTATTTTAAGTGCTGTAGTGACAGGTCTGTTAATTGTCAAAATTCGTCAGCGCTTAAATACCTAATAACAGAAATACAGAGGAAAATGCGATGCGTCAATTTACCGGTTTAGACCGCATGATTAATTCTTTTGATCAGGCTCTACGCAGTCTGGTGCCCGGCGCAACCGCTGCACACCGTCATAATCCAGCCACCGACTTAGACTCACAACTGACTATTAATGAAGCACGTCATGTTGCAGGTTTAATGCGGGTGAATCATAGTGGTGAAGTCTGTGCTCAGGCACTCTATCATGGTCAGGCCATGACAGCCAAATTGCCAAGTGTGCGTCTGGAAATGGAACATGCTGCCGAAGAAGAACAGGATCATCTGGCATGGTGTGAAGATCGCCTAAAAGAGTTAAATAGCTATCCTAGTCTGTTAAATCCAGTCTGGTATAGCCTGTCTTTTGCCATGGGTGCAGCAGCCGGTATTGCCGGTGACAAATACAGCTTGGGTTTTGTCGCAGAAACGGAAAAACAAGTCAGCGCACATTTACTTTCTCATCTTGCGCAACTTCCTGCACAGGATCAACGCTCAAAAGTCATTCTGGAACAGATGAATGAAGATGAGTTACATCATCGTGATACAGCCTTAAATGCCGGTGGTGTAGACTTGCCTGTTCCGGTACGTATTGTCATGACCCTTATTTCAAAAACCATGACCAAAACCAGTTATTATGTATAATTCGCTTTTAACTCGTTATGCTTTATAATTTTATTGTAGATAAAAATCAAATGACTAAAAAAGCCCTGATCACTCAAATCAGGGCTTTTTATTATGCAGCAGACATCAAGGTAATCTTGGTAAAATGTAAATCATATTCCAGATATTTCTGCACAAAAGCTGCTTTATCCTCACATCGCAAAAGATTCCGGTGCACAAATTCAGGCACAGATTTAAAGATTGCCCCACTGCCATCACTATAAAATAGTTTCAGGCATCTAGAGGACGCATCATATTTAAACATCGTGACTTTTAAATCGAGCATAAAGCACCTCTCTTTTGTATGTGAAACGGTACAAGCTAGCTTTGCAATTTTTATACCGATTGATCAACACAATGATCAATCATTAGACAGTCATAGCATGAAAGAAGGCTTTTGTACAAAAGTTTAAGGTGTTGATTTATAGTTTTTTTGCATATGCTTGTTGGAATTTTACGATATGGATGGCTGAGTTCTGGATTCTAGCTACCGATTCCAGCACATTGCGAATTCGGCATGTTGCGTGTGTGCATCAATATTTTGCGTCAAAATACTAAAATAATGTTTTTGATAAAATTCAACAGCAGCGGTATTTTCAGCGTATACATTTAAATTTAACTGGCGATATTGTGTTTTTAAAAAATTTAATAAGGCTGAACCATATCCTACACCCTGAAATTCAGGATCAATAAACAATGCAGCCAGCATATCTTGATCTTCAAGCAAAGAGGCAAAACCCTTAATACGATGAGTATCTTCAATCACATAATTTTTTGCGACAGGTAGATAAACATGTTTCATATCAACTATTTTTTCATGCCAAAATGAATCTGGAATAAAATTATGGGCCTGAATAGAAGCATTCAACCAGATATTTAATATATCTTGCATATCTTGTGATAAGGCTTCACGTATTATAAACATGCTATTTATACTCGAATTTTAAACATTTTTTACCAAACTCAACTCTGTCATCGGCCAGCGTGGTGTAGTGGTAACTGCCAAATCATCCTGCTGTCCGGCTTGTAAGCGCTGATAACCGGCAAAGGCAATCATGGCGCCATTATCAGTACATAAAGCAGGTTCGGCATAATAGACTTTAGCCCCCATCCCACTTAAAGAATTTTCCAGTTTTTCCCTTAATCGTTGATTGGCACTCACCCCGCCAGCAATGACCAATTGCTTTAAACCGGTCGCTTTTAATGCCCTAATCGATTTTTTGACCAGTGTATCCACTACCGCTTCCTGAAAAGATGCCGCAATATCCGCTTCTCGTCCCTGTCCTTCTACGGCCTTGATCTGACTCGACACGGCTGTTTTTAAACCACTAAAAGAAAAGTTTAATGCTTGCTGCATCAAGGGACGTGGAAATGCAAAGGCATCAGGATTGCCCTGCAATGCCAGCTTGGCAATTTGTGGGCCACCGGGATAAGGTAAATTCAACATTTTGGCGACCTTATCAAAGGCTTCACCTGCGGCATCATCAATCGACTCGCCCAAAAGTTCATATTGTCCCAGCGCATGTGCTGCCATTAATTGTGTATGTCCGCCTGACACCAATAAAGCCACAAAAGGAAATTGTGGTGGATTTTTTGACAATAACGGCGCAAGTAAATGTCCTTCCATATGATGTACACCAATCGCAGGAATATTTAAGGCAAATGCCAGACTGCGCCCAAACAATGCGCCTGTCATTAAAGCACCCATCAAACCCGGGCCACGAGTATAGGCAATCGCATCAATTTCAGATTTCTTTAGGCCACTTTGTGCCAGTAACTCATCCAGTAAAGGAATAAGTTTACGCACATGATCTCGTGATGCCAATTCCGGTACCACACCGCCATATTCTGCATGTAGCTTGATCTGACTATAGAGTACCTGCCCCAAAAGTCCTTGCTTGCTGTCATACAAAGCCAAGCCTGTTTCATCACAAGAGGTTTCCAAACCAAGTACAATCATGTCAAAAATGCCTATTTCTATGGGGTTATTTGGATTCGCTGTCATTATAGACTTGTACTTATGATTGTAAAAGCGTAAAATGTTGCACTCATTCACCGTAAGTACGTGGCGTACTTGCATTTATTTATCCATCATCTAACAGAGGATTCTACATGCCACAAGTTAAGTTAAAAGAAGGCGAACCAGTTGACGTTGCGATCCGTCGTTTCAAACGCTCATGCGAAAAAGCAGGTGTTTTAGCCGACGTTCGTAAACGTGAATTCTACGAAAAACCAACGCAAGAGCGTAAACGTAAAAAAGCTGCTGCTGTTAAACGTTATGCGAAAAAAGTTGCTCGTGAATCTATCCGTACAACTCGCCTTTACTAACTTGTTCTCATTAATCTACAATTTGTAAAAAGAACGCGACTATGACCACTTTAAAAACTCAAATTACTGATACACTTAAAACCGCAATGCGTGCCAAAGAAATGGCAGTTGTAACAGTGATTCGTGGTCTACAGGCAGCGATCAAACAAATTGAAGTAGACGAACGTATTGAACTTGACGATGCTCAAGTGCTTACTGTCGTCGAAAAACAAGTAAAACAACGCAAAGAATCGATCAAAGCCTTTTCTGGCGCTGGTCGAGATGATTTAGCTAGTAAAGAACAAGCCGAACTTGAGGTACTCTCTCAATTTCTACCAGAAGCTATGACTGAGGAAGAGCTTGATTCTCTCATTGAGCAAACGATTACTGCTCAAAGTGCAACTAGCATGAAAGATATGGGTAAGGTGATGAATTCTCTACGTCCGATCATAGCCGGACGTGCCGACCCTTCACAAGTATCCGCAAAAATAAAAGCCAAACTGGCCTAATTACCAAAAACTAATTGCCGAAACTGGTTGTCTTAACGCCCTACATTTTATTTTTCTTATGCCTCATCCGAAATGATCACAGGCTTTTTTGCGCTGCATAACATTTTGCCCAGTTGCCACTCTTCGTTTCCCACTGTTTTTAGCCAATCAAGTGAAACACAAGCATAAAAAATGATAAATTGTCTTAAAATGATAAATCATTATTTGCAGGTTTGACTTAAAGTATTGCCAATTTAGACATATCTAATAAATCGTAGAGTGGTAAACTCAAATCAGACTTTATTTTCTTTGCGTCGCATTTTAATATGAGAACGCAGTAAAAAAATTTAAGTTAAATTGACCATTTGCTTAAATTTATTTTGTCTGATAGGCAGAATGTTCCACCTAGTCAGCGCTTGGAGATTTAGATGAAGAAGTATCAGTGTATCGTTTGTGGTTGGATTTATGATGAAGCAGAAGGATGGCCACAAGATGGTATTGCCGCTGGAACAAAATGGGAAGATATTCCCGATGACTGGACCTGTCCGGATTGTGGCGTGTCAAAAGCAGATTTTGAAATGATTGAGATCTAAATCGAACCATCAGGACCATGCACTTTTGCATGGTTTTTTATTTATTCAATGTTGTAAAATTTATCGTTTAACGTGGAGATTAGAATGCATCCTATCGTCATTATTGGTTCTGGTATGGCTGGTTATACACTTGCAAGAGAGTATCGTAAACTTAATCCAGAGCAGGAACTGGTGATGATCTGTGCAGATGATGCCATCAATTATGCCAAGCCGACGCTATCAAATGCACTTGTCGGTAAAAAAGCACCGCAACAGATTGCTTTGGGCGATGCAGAAAAAATGAGTTCCCAACTCAAAATGACCATTCAGGCACATACTTGGGTCAAATCAATTGATAGTACAGCACATACCTTACAGCTTGAGCATCAGGGCGAACATTCTACCCTCTACTATCAAAAACTCATCCTAGCAGTAGGTGCCAATCCGATTCGTTTGGCCATTTCCGGTGATGGTGCCGAAGATATTCATGTCGTCAATAATCTAAATGATTATCGTGCTTTTCGTGAACGACTGGATCAACGCCCCGATAAGCGTGTACTCATACTAGGTGCCGGTCTGATTGGTTGCGAATTTGCAAACGACCTGCAAAATACCGAACATCACGTTACTGTGGTCGATTTAGCCCCCCAACCTTTGGGTCGTTTATTACCCTCGCATACAGCAGCAGCCTTTCGTCAAAATCTCGAAGAAGCAGGCATCAAATTTATTCTTGGCACAACCGTAGATAAAGTCAATAAAATCGCCAATGATGATTATGAAGTAACGCTGGCAAATGGACAGCGCTTTGTGGTGGATGTGGTCTTGTCGGCCATTGGTTTACAACCGAATCTGGATTTGGCCAAACAAGCAGGTATCCTTACCAGCCGTGGCGTCATTAGCAATTCATTATTGGAAACCAATCTACCTGATATCTATGCCATTGGCGATTGTGCAGAAGTAAATGGTACATTATTGCCTTATGTAATGCCATTAATGCAACAAGCCCGTGCCTTGGCCAAAACACTGGCAGGTGAAACCACACATGTACATTATCCTGCGATGCCGGTCGCCGTCAAAACGCCTGCTGCACCACTCACCGTTTTACCGGCACCCGCCAATGTCGAAGTCAACTGGGAAACAGAAGAATTTGATGATGGCATGTTGGCTAAGGCATTTGATCCACAAGGAACATTGCGTGGTTTTGTTTTGCTGGGCGCCACAGCAGGCAAACAACGTCTGACCTTGGCCAAACTTGTTCCAGATCTTATTCCACAAGGCTAAAATATCAATATTCTGTTTTTCCATCATTAGAAAGGTATGTCTCTTCTAATGGTGGATCTGCATAGGATAAAAAACAATGACAAATGTCTTACAACTTAAAACCTCGCCTTATACGCCCTTTATGCAGGAAGCGACAGTTGAACTGTCTAACCAGCAAACGCTACACATTGAGATCGGTGGTAATCCAGCCAATCCCACCATATTGCTGATTATGGGCTTAGGTGCACAAATGCTGTTCTGGCCCGATGCATTTTGTAAGCAACTGATTGATGCTGGTTTTCAGGTCATTCGTTTTGATAATCGTGATATTGGTTTGTCCAGCAAAATAAGAAAAAAAGGCAAAAGATTGAATACCATCAAAATGATGGGCCGTTTTAGCTTTGGTTTGTCTAATGAAGGGGCGCCTTATAATCTGTATGATATGGCAGAAGATGCAAATCTTTTGCTTGAAGCACTGCAATTAAGTAAGGTTAATGTGATTGGTGCGTCAATGGGCGGTATGATTGCACAAATTCTGGCGGCACAGTATCCAGAAAAAGTAGATCACCTTGGCTTATTATTTACCAGTAACAATCAGCGTTTTTTACCACCACCGTTTCCCAAACAATTATTTAGCCTAATTGGGCGCCCAGAAAATCGTGATGAAGACAGTATCATCCGTCATTCGATTAAAGTCTTTAATAACATTGGTTCACCGGGTTTTGTTAATCAGATTGAAACGGCACAGACTGCACGTAAACTCTATCAACGCAGTTATTATCCGACAGGAATCTTACAACAATTTTTGGCAATTCTTTGCACAGGGTCACTTTTACATCTTGACAAACAAATTCAACAGCCTACGATAGTCGTGCATGGTAGTCGTGATCGGTTATTGCCACCTGCTCATGGTAAAGCGGTTGCAAAAGCGATCAAAAATGCAAAATTTGAACTGGTCGAAGGTATGGGACATGATATTCAGCCCTATTTTATTCCAAAACTGGTTCAGACCTTTGTACAATATTTTAATCATTGATTTCCCAGGACATTATGGCCGCTTTACCTTCACTTCGTCAGCTTTCCTATCTGGTAACCTTATCTGAAACCTTGCATTTTACTGAAGCTGCACGTCGTTCATTTGTCACTCAATCCACCTTATCGGGTGGCATTATGGAATTGGAACGTCTTTTAGGAGGCGTTCTTGTAGAACGAGATCGACAAAATGTGCGATTAACACCCTTAGGTGAACAGGTCGTTGCCCGAGCACGTGTTCTTTTGGCAGATGCACAGGATTTAATGCGACTCAGCCGGGAAATGAGTGAACCTTTAACCGGTGATTTGCACCTTGGCATTATTCCCACCATTGCGCCCTTTATTCTGACGCAACTGTTGACCGCAGTACAAACTCAGTTGCCGCGTATCAAGCTCCACCTCCATGAAGCGCAGAGTGAAAAAATTCTCGAAGGATTGGAGCATGGTAGTCTGGATATGGTGGTTCTGGCTTTACCTTTTGATACGCATGGTTTAAAGGTTAAAGAAATTGCCACGGAAAAACTATTCATTGTCTGCAATCGTAATGACAAACAAACTGTACAGGCAAAAACCATTGATGATCTGGATTTGTCGCGATTGATTTTACTGGAAGAAGGCCATTGCTTACGTGATCATACCTTGAGTGTTTGTCCGGTGAATGATCGTAAAAATGACTCACGCCTTAAAGCCAGCTCATTACCGACATTATTGGAAATGGTTTTGGCAGATCTAGGTTTTACCATGCTGCCGGAAATTGCCATTCAAAATGCAAATCTGATGTCACATGAAAAACTGCTGATTCATCCAATCAAGAATCCACCGGAACGAACGCTTGCTTTAATTACCCGTAAAAGCACGCCATTACAAACCGAATTTGATTTATTACAGCAAATTCTGGTGACCATCAGTCAAACGATTTTATCCGAAAATGCCAAATATCTGGATAAGCAATAACCTGCTTATAATGATATTTACTGATTCAGACTAATCGATAAGCAATTGATTGAATTAAAATTTAAAGCCATACCATATCATTTTGATTATCGTATGGCTTTTTTAATTAGCCTTCGATAAATACATTTCTTTGACTATATTTGCGACCTGCTCTCCCCAAAGCGCATAAATTTCTTTACCGGGATGAAAGCCATCAGGTGCCATAGGCAGATTGAGCGCTTGCAATGTTTTAATATCATTTTCAATCCATCTGAATTGATCATGTAAAGCCAAATATTGTTGTAATGATTGATTCATCTGCTTGGCATACTTTCCCAATAGCCAAGCCAAAGGATTCGGTAAAGCAGGAAAATGCTGCATCGGTGGTACACTAAAGACAATAATCACTTTAGGCTGAAAGCGGTTGTGTAATTGGGTAAATAGCTGTTGCTGTTGTTTCAACCATTTTTTTATTGAGATCAATTGTGTCACATCATTGACACCAACTGATGTCACGATCACATCATAATTTTTTTGATCCAGTTGTTGTAGATCATGCAGTACCTGTTTACTGGTATGCCCAGTCTGCGCCTGCAATTTCCAGCTGATACAATATTCATTTTCCAAATTTGTAATAATTACACCGGATAGTGCCTGTTTTTGAGTCTCAACCCCAACACCTGCCGCCGCTGAATCGCCTAAAATAAGAAGTGATAAGGGTAAGCTGTCCACTAATCCCTTCACGCTCACCACTCGGCTCAGCAAGTCTTGGAATACTTTTTCGGACTTTAGACCCTTGCAGTACGATAATGGGTAATAAAGCAAACGTTGCGAATTTCAACCACATTGTTATCACTCCTATCTTGGCTGGGTTAATGTTTGTAAAACCAAAAATAATGGGGTATATAACAATACCCCAGAACCGCTTTTATAATTGCGCTGCCAACTCGGCACCTTGACGGATCGCACGTTTTGCATCCAGTTCACCCGCCTGTTTGGCACCACCAATCAGGTGTACAGATTTTCCTGCCTGTTGCAACTCATCGAACATGGCAGTAAAGGATTCCTGTCCGGCACATACCACAATCTGATCGACGTCCAGTACAGTCTGTTGATCATTTACGGTGACATGTAAACCTGCCTGATCAATCTTGTCATACTGCACACCCGAGATCATTTTAACTTGATGATGTTTTAAGCCGGTACGATGAATCCAGCCTGTGGTTTTGCCTAGATTAGCACCGACAGGAATGGCTTTGCGCTGTAATAAATACACTTCACGTTCAGGCGCATCATATTGTGCAGGCTTTAAACCACCAACATGTTCATATTGCGGATCAATGCCCCATTGACGATAGAATTTTTCTGGATTCACTGTAGCACTTTCACCACGCTGTACCAAAAATTCTGCCGTGTCAAAACCGATACCACCAGCACCGATAATGGCTACTTTTTTGCCCACAGGCTTACGATATTTTAGTACATCCAGATAACTCAGTACCTTATCTGAATTACTGCCTTCAATCGCTAAATGGCGTGGTATTACACCAGTGGCAATCACAACTTCATCAAATTCTGGCTGATTCAGTTCTGCAAAAGTAGCTCTATGATTCAGTTTTAATTCAATCTGGGGATGCAGCTCAATCTGACGATTAAAATATCGTAAAGTTTCATAAAATTCCTCTTTGCCGGGAATAGTTTTGGCGATATTGAACTGACCGCCGATTTGATGTTCGGCTTCAAAAATCGTGACGTTATGACCACGACGTGCCGCATAAATGGCAAAACTACAACCTGCCGGTCCTGCCCCAACCACAGCAATATGTTTGGGCTGTGTGGTTTGGATAAATAGCAATTCTGTCTCATACCCAGCTTCGGGATTGACCAAACAGGTGGCTGTTTTATGGGAAAAAATATGATCCAGACACGCCTGATTACAGCCAATACAGGTATTAATTTCATCACTACGGTCCTGAGCTGCCTTTAATACAAAATCCGGATCTGCAAGCATTGGACGCGCCATCGAAATCATATCGGCCTGTCCTTGTGCCAAAACATATTCAGCCATTTCCGGTGTATTGATCCGATTCGAAGTAATTAAAGGAATACTGACATGTTTTTTAAGTTTTTCTGTAACCCAAGTAAATGCAGCGCGAGGAACTTTGGTGGCAATGGTTGGTATACGTGCCTCATGCCAGCCGATCCCAGTATTGATAATGGTTGCACCAGCCTTTTCAATCTCCTTGGCAAGTTGAATGACTTCATCAAAAGTTGAACCGCCTTCGACCAAATCCAGCATGGACAAGCGATAGATAATAATAAAATGTTCACCGACCGCTGCACGAATATGTTTTATAATTTCAATCGGAAAACGTATCCGGTTTTCATAGCTTCCACCCCATTCATCTTCCCGATGATTGGTTCGGGCTGCAATAAATTCATTGATCAGATAACCTTCCGACCCCATCACTTCCACACCATCGTAGCCGGCATATTGCGCCAGTTTTGCACAATTGGCAAAATCATCAATGGTTTGCACCACTTCACTAGCAGTTAATGCTTGAGGTTTCACCGGATTAATCGGTGCCTGAATTGCAGAAGGTGCAACAATATTTTCCTGATAAGAATAACGCCCAGTATGCAAAATTTGTAAAGCAATCTTGCCACCTGCGTCATGGACAGCTTGTGTGACAATTTTATGCTGTTCTGCCTCTTGTAATGTTTCCAGTTTGGACCCGCCAGCAAACACCACACCGGCGGCATTGGGTGCAATACCACCAGTTACAATTAGCCCAACATCGCCTTGCGCTCGTTTGGCATAAAATGCAGCAAGACGTTCAAAACCATTGGCCTGTTCCTCCAGACCAATATGCATAGATCCCATTAATACCCGATTTTTAAGTGTGGTAAATCCCAAATCCAATGGTTTTAATAAATGTGGATATGCAGACATTTAAACTCCTTAGCTGGCAAATATAATTGCTGGCAAATTTTCCGATCATAAATTCATCATACAGCAAACTATGCAATATATTGCATAATCTTTAGAAGGTGTTATAAACGATAGAAATAAACTATGCAATATGTTGCATAATAATTTACAATTAAAATAGATAAAACGGAGTGCTTGTATCTTATGTCCTTATCCCATGTTCTTTTAACCAGCTTACTAGAAAAACCAAGTACTGGGATTGCTTTGGCACGTCGCTTTGATCGTTCGATGGGATTTTTCTGGCATGCTACGCATCAACAAATCTATCGCGAACTGGGACAAATGCAGAACAAAGGATGGATTAGTACCATTGAAACCGAGGATACAGATTCCCGCAAAAAAACCTACCAGGTTGAAGACATTGGTAAACAGGAACTTTATCATTGGATCTTACAGGAAAGCCAGCCCGCCAAATTGCGTGATGAATTAATGGTAAAATTACGCGCCGAAGCACAACTGGGCGGTGATTTAATCTTGCCTGAATTAAAAAGACATTTGACCTTGCATCGCACGCAACATGATTTATATAAAAATATTTTTGCAAAAGATCAGCAAAAGCAATCTAATGGTCAGACACGTGCCATGATGATTCAGCAAAAAATTCTCGAACTTGGTATTCAACTAGAGGCTGGCTGGATCGTCTGGATTGAAGAAATGATAGAGATTTTGCAACAAGATCACGACGCAAAGGAATAATTGAATGCCACACTATCTCATGCCCGATCAGGAATCACTCTATGTCCGCCAAATCGGAACAGGTGAACCTGTGCTCATTTTATCCGGTCTGGGCATGAGTAGCTGGCAATGGTTACCGTTTATTCTGCCAAGTTTAAAATCACGGTCCTTTATTATTCCTGATTTTCGCGGTTTTGGTGGCTCCAAACATTGTAAAATTCCATCTTCCCTGAATGCCATAGATAGTCACTGGCAAGATATACATGCACTTTTACAACAGCTCAATATCGGGGAAATTGATGTCATTGGCTATTCCATGGGTGCAACAACGACAATGCATGGTTTAAAATATGGTCAGTTTAGTCAATATATCAAACGCTATTTACATATTGATCAAAGCGCAAAAATCAAGAATGATGAATTGTGGAATTTTGGTCTATTGGGCGAACAACAGCAGCAGCTTTTACAATTAATGCTTAAAATTTCTGGTCTGGTAGAGCCCTATCAGCACTATTCATCTATTGCCAATTTACCAAAAGATATACAAATTCAACTGCTAAACTTATGGCTGGAATTTATGCAATTGCAAAATCCACATTCGCCATTGACTGCATTACTGGGTAAATTGCCTTTGAATAAAGTCCAATCTCACCTTATGCCATTACAATCATTGCAATATATTCTCTGGTATCTGCACACCTATCTTGAACATGATGAAGATTATCGTGATGCCATTGCAAGCCTAGATAAACCCACACATTTTATTATTGGGAAACAATCTTCTTTATATGGATATCATGGACAACTGGAAATTGCCCAACAACTTGATGATGCAACCATTCATCTTATGGACAAATCCGGGCATGTGCCATTAATGTCAGAACCGGTGAAATTTGGTAAAATTTTAAATGAATTTTTACGTGCTTCCTAAATCTAAAACCCCAATTTTTTTAACATTCTTTTATATCTTGTTGAATCAATATTTTAGAATCACAGTTTAAAACTTTGGTGTTTTATTAATTTTCGCTCTAATGCTTTAAAATAGCTTAGCTTTTTTTAAAAATTTTAAGTTTGATGCCGCATAGGCAGCTTAGAATGCCAAAAAGACGCATAACACGACGCACACTAAGTTTGATGCCGCATAGGCAGCTTAGAATCCTGTAGGATTTTGGCAGGGCTACAACGCAATTGTTTGATGCCGCATAGGCAGCTTAGAATTCTAGAATGTATTAAGTATTCTAACAATCCATGTTTGATGCCGCATAGGCAGCTTAGAATATTGGGCAAATCACGCCAATCAAAAGGCTTATGTTTGATGCCGCATAGGCAGCTTAGAATTCATCAGGTCAGGTGCAAAGTTAATGAGCATTGTTTGATGCCGCATAGGCAGCTTAGAATTTACTGTGTCGCCCACAGATTCGATCAATAAAGTTTGATGCCGCATAGGCAGCTTAGAATTCATCCATTTCATAGATATAGCCACGCCCCAAGTTTGATGCCGCATAGGCAGCTTAGAATTCTGCGTCGATCACGGGTGGTCCCTATGGCGAGTTTGATGCCGCATAGGCAGCTTAGAATTCGTAATCGAAAGTGTTTGATCCAAATCGTCCGAGTTTGATGCCGCATAGGCAGCTTAGAATCTTATCTGGGTTCTATTGTTGATACATTTAATGTTTGATGCCGCATAGGCAGCTTAGAATTTGTTGTAAATACGATTTGTTCAGACATGGGGAGTTTGATGCCGCATAGGCAGCTTAGAATTTCATCAGCAAAGACCAGAACACGTTCTGGATGTTTGATGCCGCATAGGCAGCTTAGAATTCTCTCCAGTCTTTAATTAAGGCACGGCAATAGTTTGATGCCGCATAGGCAGCTTAGAAACAGTTGCGACCGGAGATTTGACTCGCACCAATGTTTGATGCCGTATAGGCAGCTTAGAAATAACAGGCATTTTGCCACATCATAAAATCAATGGTTAATACCACATAGGCAGCTTAATATTATTTAAAATGATACTGCTGCATCCATGTATCAATCAATGCTACAGTTTGCGGCATAAATTGTCCCATGTCATACATATGGTCCGAACCTTTTAACTCAATATAGGTGGCGTTTTTATATTTTTTTGCTGTGGCTTTGGCTATTTTTGCTACCACAATTTTATCATCCGTTCCGGAAATCACCAGTACCGGGGTTTGGATTGCATCGGTATCGACAGTTGCTGCTTTTTTTCGATCCAAAAACCAAAATGCTATTTCGGCATAGACCCGTCCGGATTCTGCCACCAAGCTTTGATAAAATTGCTGACGTAAATGTTCCGGCTGATGATTCATGCAATACTTAAAGACTCGATCTTCGGTAGGAAACAAAGGCTTTTTCCAGAAACCCCATTGTAAATAATGCCGATAAAATGCTGCCAACATGGTGGGATATAATGCAAAAATACCTGCCATCGGTGCAGGTCCCAATAATACAACACCCTTATGATAATCCGGATGTCGGGCAGCCAGTAATTGTGCCAACAATCCACCGAGTGAATGTCCCAAAATAATGGGTGGGCTGTCCAGTGATAAAAGTAACTGGCTTAAATCATCCACATAATCTATTAGACTAACAGAGGCAACTTTTTCTGCACCTTCTGCCATCGGCAAATCATGATAACGTAAAGTCGGGGTATGAACCGTTAAACCCAATGCCTGCAAAGCAGGGACAAAATCCCCCCAAGAATCCCCTGTACACCATGTCCCATGAATTAAAATAATATGTTGTTTTGCCGACATACCTGTCCAACCTGATTCATTATTGCTGATGTAAAGTAAAGATAGCATAAAAATCAAGCATTACAGTAGGATTAAACGGCCTAGTTAAAATAATTCAGCGGTAGTTTTAAGTAACGAATCCCATTACTTTCAGGTTCCGGAAAGCGTCCGGCATCCATATTGATTTGAATTGAAGGCAAAATTAATTTTGGCATATCAAGTGTGGCATCCCGTTGTTGCCGCATTGCAACAAACTGTTGTTTTTGAATCCCTTGATGAATATGAATATTATTGTTTTTCTGGGTTTTAATATCCGTCTGACAACAATACTGTTCACGCCCTTCTGGTAAATAGTCATGACATAAATACATACGCGTGGCATCAGGCAATTCAAATATTTTTTGTACAGAATCATAAAGCTGTGCTGCACTGCCTTTTGGGAAATCACAACGAGCTGTACCATAGTCCGGCATAAACAAGGTATCCCCGACAAAAACTGCATCGCCAATCACATAACTTAAACAGGCAGGCGTATGCCCAGGTGTGGGAATATTATAGGCAATCATTTCGCCAATTTTAAATTGTTCATAATCTTTAAATAAATAATCAAAACCATGATGCGCTTTTAAAGCTGCCAGATTGACATGATAAATTTCGGCAAAAGTCTCTTGTACCACAGCAATGTTATGACTCATGGCAATCTGGCCACCCAATTTAGATTTTAAATATTGTGAGGCAGTGAGATGGTCGGCATGCACATGGGTTTCCAGAATCCATTGTACGTTCAACTTTTGGGTATGAATAAAGGCAATAATCTCATCAGCATGTGTGGTTTTTGTGGTTGCCGATGCCGCATCATAATTTAAAACACTGTCGATAATGGCACAGTATTGGCTTGCCGGATCAATCACCACATAGCTATAGGTATTGGTGTCCTCATCAAAAAAATCTTTAACAATCGGCTGTGCATGCATATTATTGCCCTCTTGCAATACGGGCATACAACCGCATACCAATCAGCATTGCAATAATAAAATATAAAGATTGAAAATGGCCTAAGCCGATCAAAGTCAGAGCTGGTGCAGGACAAATACCCGCAATTCCCCAACCAATGCCAAACAAGGCACTCCCCACCAATAATTTTTTATCGATATTTTGCTTGTCGGGTAACTGTATTTTCTCATTAAAACATGTTTTGGCTTGCGGGTTTCTTACCACTTTTTGAAAAGGGATAAAGGCAATCAAAATTGCGCCTGCCATAACGAATGCCAGACTCGCATCCCAATCACCCAAAATATCCAGAAAATTTAATACTTTCTCAGGATTAGACATACCTGAAATTATTAAGCCTAAAGCAAATATCGCTCCGAAGATAAACGCTGCGAAATTTTTCATGCATTATCCCCCGATTACATGGCGTATCACAAACACAGTGATAAACCCAAATAGCATAAAGCTCAATGTTGCGACCATCGAACGTTTAGATAAACGGCTGATACCACAAATCCCGTGTCCACTGGTACAACCACTGCCCATTCGGGTACCTATTCCGACCAGCAAGCCGGCAATAACCAATAATAAAGGTGATTGTTTGATCTCAATATCAGGCGTGATAAACATGCGGTAAAAAAATGGTGTAATCAATAAGCCCATTAAAAAATATAAAGCAGGCGTGGTGAAAATTGTTTGTTTATCGAGAACCTGAGCAATGAGTCCACTAATCCCTGCAATTCGCCCATTTACATATAAATAGCCCACGACACTTAAACCAAGCATCGTACCGCCAATGAATGCCAGCAGGAAATCGTGCATGCTATTGCTCCTTGGTTTTTATCTTTCATTTTCATTGTTACAATTTTATATTAAATATTATATAATTTTATATATTAATCAATGTCTATTTTAAGGGATTTGTATTGCAAATGCTTCCATCAGAAAAACAGATGCAAATTGACTTTAACAAAATTAACATCGTGACAGACTGCCTAAAAGTGTTGTCCAATCCTGACCGTTTAAAAATCTTATGCGTACTGATTAATGGTGAAATCAATGTACATAACATCGAAAAGATGACCGATATTCATCAGCCCACATTATCGCAACAACTTACTGTGCTCAGAAAATCCAATCTGGTTGAAACACGACGCGATGGCAAACAGATTTTTTATCAGATTAGCGATGAAAAAGTTTTGGTCATTATGCAAACCTTATATGGTTTATATTGTCAGTGATGCATTCCAAGCGTGAATCCACCACCCGATAGAGCTGCCAAAAATAATCACAGCATGCCAATTGACCGAAAAAAAGCCGCATATTGTTCTGCTTTTTTATCTAGAGCCAACGGATAGGCTCTTGATGAGGACGGCATGCGATGCAAGAAGATTTCCTGACCATTGATCCATGTGCGACTACTGTGCTGTAAGGTAGGTTTAACCGTGTCTTCAGTTAAAACCGTCATCAATGTATCGGTAGCTTTGTCACCTGTGGTCATAATATGCCGGCATAAGGGAATGTGCTGCAACAAGTGCGGAATATCTGTTGCCTTTTCGATCTGTAAAAACTGATCTGAAGCATTGCCTTTTAGACGTACAATCTGCTCAGCAGTATCATAGATTGCAATTCCCTGTTCATTTAAAAATGCCTGTATTAAAGATAAATTAAAATTTTTCGCAGCATGATCAATGAAATAATCTTTGTTTTGAAAAAAGATTAAACCGAGAATACGCCACATATCATTTTGAAAATTTGGATAGTAAAAATCCATTTTCCAACGTTGTTTGGGTGGTGGAAAACTTCCTAACATCAAAAGCTTGGCATTTTGAGGCAAAAAAGGGGCTAAGGGATGTTGTTCTATCTCTGGCGTCATCAATTCTTCCCTTGGGCAAACATGAAAAAAATAAACAGAACATAGGTTATATCATCAAGCCAAGTATAAGCCAGTGCAAATCATGAAAAACCAACTGCTTCATTGTTGTGCAATCCTAGCTTTTATTCTGTTGTCGTGCATCAAAAAAGTTCTTCTATCCTTGTAGTTCCCCTCTCCAATTTAACTTTTTAATAATTATACTTTACATTTTTAATAATTTAAATTTACCTTTTTAATATAATAACTTTACATTATTAATTAATTAAAATTACATTTTTAATTTATATAGTTTACTTTTTTAATAATAAAACATTACTTTTTTAATTTAATTAATTTACGTTTTTAATTTAATTAATTTACATTTTTAATAAATACACCTTACGTTTTTAATCATTTAATTTTACGTTTTTAATATTTTAAATTTATATTTTTTACTTTTATTATTTACTTTTTAATACAACTACCTCTACATTTTTTAGGCTATATCATGCCTCATTGACTGCATATTTCAGGCGCAATTAGCCATAAAAACGGCCTTTTCGACGGCGCAAGCCCAAAACATGTATCGCACGTACCAGTACTGCATAGGACACTTCATAACCAAATTCCTGTTCAAATAATACAACCAAATCACTGATATTTTTAAATTTTATATTTTTAACAAATTTTTCAAATGCGTACCAGTCCTTGATATGGGTAGATGCACCGCGTTTTTTTGCAGGTTTGGGATGCAAATCTCCGGTTTCTTCTTCAAGCTTGATCCATGCATCCAGTGTCACTCTGGAAATATCAAACTGTTTGCATACCGCAACTTTATAATCTGTTTCTTTATATGCTTTAATTGCCGCACGTCTAATTTCAATTGGATATTTCGCCATCTTTCTACCTCACTTTAAAATTTAAATAAAAACTATATATGGCACACTTGTTGCAAACTGCATTTGCATATTAATAGATATTGGGTTAAATTAAAATGCACGATAATGATATTCAGCGTAAAAAACTATCATTATGGCAAGTATTGATTATTGGTATCGCATATATGACGCCAATGACGGTATTTGATACCTTCGGTATTGTTTCTGGCATCACGAATGGTCGTGTACCTCTAGCCTACTTGCTCGCACTGGTGGCTATGTTACTCACCGCCTTTAGTTATGCCCGATTCAGTCGTTTTTCTGCCAAACCGGGTTCTGCCTATACTTATACCACTGATAGTTGTGGTACAAATGCCGGATTCATGGTGGGTTGGTGCGCATTACTGGATTATATTTTGTTACCCCTTATTAATGCATTATTGATTGCAATCTATCTGGAAGCACTTTTCCCCAGCATACCCTATTGGGCTTGGGTGTTGATTGCCACATCGGTAGTGACGCTGATCAATTGCTTTAGAATCCACATTCTTGCCAATATTAGCCTGATTTTTGTGCTGGCTCCAACACTCCTGATGATGGTATTTGTCTATCTGGTGATTAAAGGCATAGGCACAAGTCAAGGCTATGAACATGTATTGACTGTCACACCTTTGATCAATGGTGATCACTCGATTGCCCCACTGGTTGCAGGTGCATCTATTCTCTGCTTTTCCTATCTAGGTTTTGATGCCGTCACCACCATGTCGCATGAAACCAAAGACCCGCAAAAAACCATTCCACGGGCAGTTATTTTAACCACCCTGATTGGCGGCTGCATCTTTTTTACCGCTTCATGGTTTATCCAACTCTATTTTCCCAATAATCTGCGCTTCAATAATCCATCGGAAGCATTACCAGAAATCGTTTTATATGTTGGTGGCGTGTTTTTCCAGTCAGTATTTTTATGCGGACAAATCATGAATACCTTTGCTTCTGGACTAGCAACCCACGCCAGTGCCTCACGCCTTATGCATATTATGGGACGCGATAATATTTTTCCAAAAGCGATTTTCGGACAAACCAGTCGAAGATTTGGAACACCAATTTATTCAGTATTGGTCATTGGTTTAATTTCCTGTCTGGCGATTTTCCTGAGTCTGGATACTGTAGTCAGCCTGATTAGCTTTGGTGCCCTGATCGCCTTTACCGCAGTAAATTTCTCAGTCTTTATGTTTTTTTATATCAAACAAAAGCAAAGATATGGCATCAAAAATATTTTTCTTAATCTGATTGTACCGTGGTTATCTGTACTCACTATTGTGTGTTTATGGTTCAACCTTGATGCAGCCGCATTACAGTTTGGTTTTATCTGGCTGACTTTTGGTCTGGCTTTATTTATCTATAAAAAGCTGACAAAACAGAATATTACCATCAATGAAGCATGTTAATGAATTGATTATTTCTATCGGAGTATTGCAATGCAAACTATAAATAAACCTGTCATTCTAGATGATGTTGAGTTTAGAAACAGTATCCACAACAAGATGGATAAAGAGTGGAATTGGGTCAATCCACAACGGGCAGAACTGGATAATCCAGCCAATTACTACGAAAGCTCGCTACAGGAATGGCATTGCTTTGACACATTATCGCATGATCTGGAATGTGATGTGGTAGTCATTGGCGGAGGCTTGCTGGGTTCCTCCACAGCATTGCATCTCTCGGAACAAGGCGTGGACACCATTTTAGTCGAAAAGAACCGGATTGGCAGTGCCGCTTCGGGACGTAATGGCGGTCAACTGACGCCGGGGCTTGCGCGCTGGGAAGCAGAAGAAATGATTCAGCATTTCAGCACTGAAGATGCAAAAAAACTGTGGCATTTCACCTCGACAGAAGCCATGTCTTTAATTGATGAGATCATCGAAAAATACGACTTATCCTTACAACGTAAAAAAGGTCATATTACTGCGGCAGTGCATGAAGGTCATTTAATTGGTTTAACCCAAGGTGCGGATGCACGCAAATTTTTAGGTGAAGCTCATACCCAGATTGTTGGTAAACACGAATTACAAGGCTACCTCAATTCAGATTGCTATTTTGGTGGTTTGATTGACCATCTTGGCGGTCAGATTCATCCGCTCGCCCTTACCCGTGGCTTAATTTATGGCTTCTGTAAAAATGGCGGACAGGTCTATGAACAAACAGAAGTAACTGAAATTGAGGAAACTGCCGATGGTATTTATGTCAAGACAGCACAAGGTGTAATTAAAGCGCGCAAAAGTGTAGTGATTGCAGTGCATCATGCCTCTTTTAAATTACTGTCTTCAAACACACAAACCACCATTCCATTCTTTACCTATGTCAGTACCACTGCGCCTTTGGAAGTAGATTTAAAAGAACTTATTCCATCTGATTTTCCGGTATACGACACCCAATTCCAGATTGATTACTATCGTGGTGTTTCTAACAATCGCTTATTATTTGGCGGACAAGGTACAGGCAGTTGTTGGAATCCAGAAAAAACCTATCAATATTTACTGGGCCGGATTAATCATGTTTTCCCACAACTTAAGTCAGTAGAACTGGATTTTGTCTGGAGTGGAGAAACAGATTTAACCTATAACGGCGCTGTTGACAGTCGTAAATCAGGTGAAAAATTTCCAATTTATGCGGTTCATGGCTGGAGTGGTCATGGTGTCGCGCAAACTGTGCGGATCGGTAAAGCCATTTCCGATGATTTTATCGGGCACTCAGACGACTTTGAAATGCTGACCAAAATTCCCCACAAAGATATCCTGCTCGGACGGGAACTTGCCCCAATGGCGATTCCAATTGCCAAAGGTGCTTATGGCCTTGGTGCATGGATTAATCCGGGAAAAATGGTATCGTTCTAATTTATTAAATTAGCAGTCAGATCACTTTATTCCTCAACATAAAGTGATCTGATTAATATCTTTGCTAAGTAAAAATAATTTCAACGACAACCGAACTTAGGCATATTTATACAGACTAAAATATGCCTTTTATTTAAAAACCGAGAAGCCCTAGTTAAATAACCACTGCGTGACTTTGTCTTGATCTGCAACCGATAATTTAACTGTATGCAATACATACTCCTGTGGTTCAAGATCAAAAACCATTAATTCATCTCGACGGAAAACATGACATGACATGGCATTTTTTTCTTTGGCCTTGGCTTGCCACAGATTATTTGTAATGCGAATGTCGTCCAATGCAATGACAATATCATGTGCGGATAAACCGGCTTGTGCTGCACTGGAATCTCTAAATACTTGTTGGATCAATAAACCTTCCGGTTTTTCCTGTACTTTCGCACCAAATGGCAATGTTTTTTCGGTTTGTAATTCATACTCTATACCAAACTCTGCCAAAACCTGATCAAGTGGTAAATCATCGGTACTATGAATCAAATAACTCAAACGATCAGTCCAGTCCTGCCCGGTCAGGGTTTTACATAATTCAAAAATCGTCTGCTCATGTACTTGAATCCCGGCCTGTGTATTGGCATATAATTTTTGCATCAAGGCATCCAGACTCGAGCCATGACTGCGTAATCCCAGATCCAGACATAGCGCCACCAATGCTCCTTTATTATAGTAGCTGGTCCCGGCATTGTTGGAGTTTTCATCCTGACGATAAAATTTGATCCACGCATCAAAACTTGATTCACTCACCGACTGAATTTTACGTCCAGGATTTTGTAAATAACGATTAATTTGATCCGTTAATAAAGTGAGATAATCCTGCTGTGAAATGACGCCACTTCTGGCCAGAATCAAATCATCATAATAAGAGGTAAAGCCTTCAAAAATCCACAGTAAGCTGGTATAGCCTTCCTCATGCAAATTCGGATTAACAAAATTTTCCGGGCGAATAAATCTTACCAACCAAGAGTGAAAATATTCATGACTACATAGCCCCAAATAACGTTGATAGTTTTTGCTTGGTTCAGATTTTTCATCGGCTTTAGGCAAATCATCACGCGGACAAATCAAACTGGTACTTTCGCAGTGTTCCAGTCCACCATATAAACTGCCTGTCGCCATGGTTAAAAAGGTATAATGCTGAAATGGCGCAGACCCAAACATCTGTATTTCAGTGCGACATATTTTTTCGATATCTTGTTGTAAACGCGCCAGATTGGCATGATGACGACCCGAAATCACAAAATCATGTGCAATGCCTTCTGCATCAAAACTAAAACGATCCTGTACTGCCAACTCAAACGGGCTATCGATCAATTGTGCATAATCTTTTGCCTTGAGATTAAAACGACCTTTGACTAGCGATTTTGCAGGCAAGGCCCCTGCATAGGTAAAATGATGCAAAGCTTGCGGTACAAATAATTCCAGTTCATGCGCGATATCCTCCTGATCAGTCAGGCCCATACAGACAGTGGTTGGATTAACATATACACGACTTTGATCGATATAACTGCCACGCACGGATAAATCATAGGCATAGACTTTATATTCGACCGTAATCAGCTCATGATCATTATTAAATAATTGCCATTTATTTTTATGCGTTTTGGCAATTTTTAACTGGCGTCCAGATTCATCGAATGCCTGCACACTTTCAATATGTTTGGCAAATTCACGCATCAGATAACTGCCGGGAATCCATGAGGCCAACCACAGTTGCTGCTGTGGATTGGCGAGAAAACGGATCGTTACATGAATTAAATGCTGAGAGAAATCATCAAATTCGAGCTGATAATGAATCATCTATAGTGGTCCTCATACGAATTTGCATAGTGTAGCATTTGTTTTCACCCGACTCTAATCCCGACCAATTGAAATATTTGCCACACATCACATCTCCTCTAAAACCATAGCTTTCCGACATATTTTAATGACATTTTCCTTTGTATGATTTCTCTACAAAACTGCCAGATTTTAGTAGCAGTTCTGCCTAAAACAGTCTAGCATCTACGCCTTATGTTTCATGCTTAATCTAGGTTTGCCGTGTTCCGTCTTTGCCACTTTGTTTTTGTTGTTTTATTCAGCAGTATCAGCAGCGTTAGTTTTGCTCAAGTCCTGAGCATTGATCCCCAGACGGTAGAAGCCAAAGCATGGGTGATCCTTGATCCGCAATCGCACCAAGTCATTGCATCGTATAATGAAAATGAACATCGGGCGCCAGCTTCACTAACCAAAATGATGGTCGGTTATCTGTCACTTCAGGCAGTTGAACAAGGCAAGTTAAATCTTGAACAAATTGTCACTGTTCCAGAGATAGTGACCACTGTAAAAAGCGATGAGTCCCGTTTAAAACTGCATCCGGGCGAGCAAATCTCGGTACAGGCGTTAATCTCGGGTTTGATTATTATGTCTGCCAATGATGCAGCCCTGACACTGGCCACGTTAATTTCGGGTGATATTCCGCAATTTTTACAACTGATGAATCACACGGCTCAACAATTAGGTATGCACAATACCCAGTTTGATAATCCATCGGGGATTACCATGCAGAATCATTATGCATCTGCATTTGATCTTGCCTTATTATCACAGGCAATTGTTAAAAACACACCGGAATATCTTAATTATTCCAAACAACAAGAATTTGGCTATAAAGATATTCATCATCACGCTACTAATATTCTACTGAAAAAAGACCCTTCTGTTGATGGTCTAAAAACAGGTTATACCGAAGCTGCCGGATATAATCTGGCGTTAACTGCGAATCGTCTTGATCCCAACACCAATGAATATCGACGTTTAATTGTGGTGGTGATGGGAACGGCCTCCAAGCAAAAACGTGCCGATGTTGCCTATAGATTGATGAATATTGCCTATAATTACACACAGACCAAACAGTTATTTCGCCATGATCAGATCATTGCCGATATTCCAGTGATTGGTGGGCAAAAACCTATATATAAAATTAACTTACCACAAAGTAACAGTTACCACACCCTAAGCCTATTAACAGACGATATGCTGTTAAATGCTCAGCAATTTGATAACACATCTCAACGTTTTATCCTGCAAAAAAGTCCTTTAGACGTTTTGGAGCCACTTAAACAACCGCAACACATGGCATTTAGCATTCAACTATTACAGCAACAATTGGATGCGCCTTTGATTCGTGCAGCCATGCCTTTGGCAAAAATAAATGTAACACAATTTGAAAAAACCATTCATGAAGTGGATATTGTTCAGGACGTAGAACTCAATCAAGCCAGTTGGTGGCATAGATTGGCCGCGTGGATTAAAAGCTGGATTCAATTAATTCAAGGACATAGCATCAAAGCTGTGATTTACCCGATTAATACCCCATAAGTTATTCTGAGCAAATGACAACCTACCTTTTACATGCCATGATATTGCTAATCTTGACTAAAATAATAGGAATTAAATATCATGGCACAAAAGCATCGCATCGTGATTGTCGGTGGTGGAGCTGGCGGTCTCGAACTTGCTACTCAACTTGGACAACGTATTGGTAAAAAAAGACATATCCAGATTACACTGGTAGATGCAACACTTACCCATATCTGGAAACCTTTATTACATGAGATTGCCGCTGGAACCTTAAATGGTGCCAGTGAAGAAATTAATTATTTTGCGCACGCCAAAAAAAATCACTACAAATTCCAGCTCGGTTCTCTACAAGATATTGATCGGGAAAATCAGGAAATTATTCTGGCACCGCTTGTTCAGGGAGAAATCCAACTTGCCGATCAACGCCGAATTGCTTACGACACATTGGTGATTGCCATTGGTTCAACCTCCAACGATTTCGGTACGCCGGGCGCCAAAGAAAACTGTCATTTTCTCGACAATCGGGCACAGGCAGATATTTTCCAGCGTGATCTGCTCAATCTTTATTTACAAGCGCATGCCCAACCTCGTGAAAAACCGCTGAATATCACCATTATTGGTGCAGGTGCAACAGGCGTAGAACTGGCTGCGGAATTATATCAGGCAGCACAGGACTTTCATCATTATGGACTCGATGGCATTGATCCAAGTAAAGTAAAAATCAATGTAATTGAAGCCGCTGAGCGTATTTTACCGGCCCTGTCTGAAAAGGTGGCCACAGGTGCATTACAACAATTACATAAATACGGTGTTCATGTGTATACACAGCATAAAGTCGAAAAAATTGATGCAGAGCGAGTCTATTGTCAAGATGGAAAAACCTTTGATTCCAATCTAAAAGTCTGGGCGGCAGGCATTAAAGCACCTGCTGTCACACAAAATTTTGGTTTAAGTCTGGATCGTATCGGACGCATCAAAGTTTATGCGACATTACAAAGTATTGATGATCCCAAGATATTTGCTTTTGGCGACTGTGCACATTGTCAACCCGTCGCCAAACAACCTGTATTGGCACCGCGGGCACAGGTCGCCAGTCAACAGGCGGCTTTCCTGATTGATGCCATCACGGCAAGATTAAAAGACAAACCCTTACCCATGTTTAAATTTACTGATCGAGGTTCATTGGTATCACTGACACAAAATACGGCTATCGGCGAATTATTGGGCAATATTCACGTTGAAGGTTTGATGGCAAAAACCATGTATCATTCACTCTACCGTGTTCATCAGGCGGCAGTTTTGGGTTATACCCGTACCAGTTTAAGAGCAGCCAGAGATTTATTTGGTAAAGGGACTACCCCGTTAATTAAACTACATTAAAAATATCGTTACAATTGTAGAAAGACATCACGCTCAAGTGATGTTTTTTTACACTTATTTGCATTAAAGCATGCTTCTTTGTGTAAATCCCCTCCCATTTTTCTCATATTCTCTTTATTATATGTTGTTTTACAACTCACGATTGGATAGATCGATAATGACAGCTATTGCAAATGACCACGTAGTAAAATTTAACTACACACTAACCAATGGTGAAGGTCAAATTCTTGATAAATCAGAAGGTCAGCCGCTTGCTTATCTACATGGTGCGAGTAACATTATTCCAGGTCTGGAAAATGCTTTAACAGGTAAAACAACTGGCGAGAAATTGACAGTAAATGTCCCTGCTGCCGAAGGTTATGGCGAATATCACGCAGAACTAGTACAAGAAGTTCCACGTCAAATGTTCCAAGGTGTTGATAACATTCAAGCAGGTATGCAGTTCCAGGCACAAACTGAAGATGGTGTACAAATCGTTACCGTTAAAGATGTTCAAGAGGAAAATGTTATCATTGATGGTAACCATCCGCTTGCTGGCCAAGACTTAACCTTTGATGTTGAAATCGTTGAAGTTCGCCCTGCGACTCAAGAAGAATTAGATCATGGTCATGTCCATGGTGCAGATGGTCATCACCATTAATTCTTGCTAGCCTAAAAAACGAGACGATCCTGTCTCGTTTTTTATTGTCTTAAGTTCAAGGCTCAATCAAAAATTGATCAAAAAATATAATAACCAAATCATAATCAAAAACTTTAAAATTTACTTTGCTTTTATAGAAAACTACGCTATAGCTTATATTGAAATAATATAAGTCATGGGAGAGACATAAATGCTGACCGTCGCACATGTATTACAAGAGAAAAAAGAACATACCATCTATACCATATCACCAGATGCAACCGTACTCGAAGCAATCAGCTTAATGGCAGACAAAGGGATTGGCGCCCTCGTCGTGACGGAACAGGAAAATGTCATGGGCATTGTATCCGAACGTGACTATGCGCGAAAGGTCGCACTGATGGAGCGCTCTTCATATGACACCAGTGTTTCCGATATTATGACGCACAAAGTCATCACGGTAGAACCAAAAAATACCGTAGATGAATGTCTAAAGTTGATGACCAATCGGCATTTACGCCATTTACCTGTACTTGAAAATGGTAAATTGATTGGGCTGGTTTCAATCGGCGATCTGGTCAAAGGTATTATTCAGGAACAACAAAATCTGATAGAACAACTGCAAAACTATATTAGTCATTAATCACTTTAAATTTCTAATATTTTTATTTTTTTAATAAAAATGCATTGAATGTTTCATCAATGCATTTTTGAGTATTTTATTAAATTACTTTTGTACAGATGCTTCAGTGGTAATATTTACAGTGATTTTGTCACCAACATTCGGCACATAATTACCAATACCAAAAGCAGAACGATCAAATGTTGTGGTCGCATTAAAACCTACAGTTGCAAGTTTAGACATTGGATGGATACCCAATTTATTTAAAGTTGCATCTAACACCACAGGCTTAGTCACACCTTTAACGGTCAAATCACCCGTAATTTTGAAATGTTTTTTATCTTTGGTTTCAACTTTGGTACTTTTAAACGTGATATTTGGAAACTTTGCTGCATTAAACCAAGCTTCTTCCTGAAATTCCTGATCCAGTGCTTTTACATTGGTATTGACACTACTAATCGGAATGATGACATCGACCGAAGATTTTGCCGGATTTGTTTCATCTACTTTAATCACACCCTGAATATCGCTAAAGTTTGCGCTAGGTGTAGAAAATCCAAAATGATTCCATGAAAATACAGTGGCGGTATGTGTTGGATCAATTTTATAATCTACGGGTGCTGCCAGTGCGAAATTAGACCCTACAGCAACCAATAAACCTAAAGATAACGCTTTTAAACCCTTCATTTTTTCACTCAACTTAAATTAATTTTGATCTGTTAATTGTAGTTAAACTATATGCTAAATATTAGCCGATGTTCAATACACTCTGTTTTATTTTTGCAACATCAAAATTTTTTTAATCAAAACCAAATAGCTTTGACTGACTTTATTCACACTACAAAATTAGCCTTTCTAGCCATAAAAAAGTCCTTAATTTTTTTAAATCAGTTATTGTATCAATCGGCAACACCCTTATAAAATTATAAGTAACATATTTATTTTAAATAATATTTTTTAAAATTAGTCTATGAATTAATCAAACCTTTGTCATCTAACTGTCATCATTTTTTCATGTCAATGTCATATTGATTGCTGATACTGCTTAGCAAGTTCGTAAGCTTATGTAAAATTATGTTGCATAAGATAATCGAGAAATAAAGTGATTAGGTAAGACCTAAATTTTGGAGAATATTTCAATGAAAAAATTGCTTCTCGCTACCGCAGTTGCAACATTATGTGTAAGTACTGCCCAAGCAGCACCAACACTTTATGGTAAATTAAATCTTACTTTAGACCAAATTGATAATAGTGATTATGCTGGTAATAATGTAACCAAAGTAAACTCAAATGCTTCACGTATTGGTGTAAAAGGCGAAGAGAAGCTAACTGATAACCTTTCGGTTGTCTATTTGGCCGAGTGGCAAATTGCTGCTGATGATGGCAGTACTGACTTAACCCAACGTAATCGTTTCTTAGGTTTAAAATTTGCTAATGTTGGTACGTTAAAAGTTGGTAAATACGATTCCTATCTTAAAACTGCAGCAGGAAGCAATCAGGATATCTTCAACGATCACAATGAACTTGATATGACTGCAATTCTTGCAGGTGAAGATCGTTTGGGCAATGTCATTGGTTTTGAAACTGATAAAAAATTATTAGGTGGTTTGCAATTTAGTATTTTAGCGCAACAAGGTGAAGATAGTTCAACAGATAATGCTTCTAAAGGTCAAAAAGGCAAACGTGATGGCCTAGGCGATGGTATCTCTACCTCTGTGAGCTATGAAAATAAAGATATTGGTGTTGCAGTTGCACTTGCTGGTAACTTTGGTGTCGCAACAAAATATAATGCAGCAGGTTTATCTGGTATTTATACCGATGCTTATCGTCTAACAGGTTCTTATGACTTTAGCAATGTTGGTGTTAAAGGTCTTGTACTTGGTGGCCTGTGGCAAAATGCTCAACCAACTGATGATACTGTTACAGATAATAAAGGTTTAGAAGAAAGTGCTTATGGTATTACTGCTGCCTATGCAATCCCGACCACACCATGGAAAGTAAAAGCAGAATATATTTCTGCTGAAACTTCACGTGATGGCGTGTCAGATCGTACTATCGATCAATATGGCGTAGGCGTAGACTATAGCCTGAATAAACAAACTCGTGTTTATGGTGTTCTTGCTCAACAGAAAAAAGACTGGTTAGTATCTGATGACAAGAAAACTGTATTTGGTTTAGGTATGGAATATAACTTCTAATCCTGACCTTTTAGTTTTGTTCTGAAGGCCTTAGTCACATGACTGGGGTTTTTCTTTTATAGCAAAACACATAAAAAAAGCCTTATATTAAATAAGGCTTTCTCAAAACATGCTATTAATTTTTATTTCTTTAGAAATCCAGACACCAGATTCAATACATTTTGAATATCACTATCCGCTTCCTGTTGATTACTTTGCTCACCCTTTGGTGTCAAAGAATCAATCACCTGAGGTAAAGCGGCAGCAATGGCAGCATAGATATTCTGGGTAGGCACATTGGTTTCTTCTGCAACTTTTACAACGTCTTGTTCATCAAACAACTGTTGAACTTGTTGCTGCGGAATCGGTGCATTCTCCGGTGCTTCTGGACTGACCCAAGATTGTACCTGGCCACCTAAACCAGCTTGTTGCAGCTTAGATAAAGCACCTTGTAAGCCGCCTTGCTTTTGAATCCATGCCAGAATAATCGGTAATACTGCAACCAGCAATGCCGACGTACCACCACCCGATGCTGCTGTATTACTACGACCACCCTGCTGACCTAACTGGCCCAGCACCGAACCGAGAATGCCGCCCAGACCGGATTGTGATGATGCATTACTATTATTGGTATTACTGCTTTGGTTATTACCCTGATTAATGACCTGTCCTAAAACCGAACCTAAAATTCCACCCAGACCGGAACCGGATGGCTGCGATTGATTCTGCTGGTTGGATTGCCCACCCAGTGCTTGTTTTGCCAAAACTTCAACTAAATCTGATAAATTAGACATTTTCATTCCCATCGTTGTTATCTTCACATTACAACCCTAGTCGATCAATAATGCAATTAAATACTGTAAGCAAGTATAAAAATGAAATGCGGAGAAAATCAGAAGAAAATATTATAAAATTTACCAGCGGTATTTATCCCAGTTTTCCGGATTGGCCCAAAATTTTGAATTAAACCAGTCAGGCACATGCTTATAGGTCAGAATATTAAATTGCCAAATCTGTACCGGGCTATTTTCCGGAACAGCTTCCAATAGCTGATTAAAACCCAAAGCACGTAATTGTTTTTCCAGACGAAGATCCGCTAATACAATAATTTTTTTGGCAAACAAATCCCTTAACCGAACTAAGGCATGGTCAATCGTTATGGCATTATCCGGCTGAATATTTTCCTGTTTGATCAAATTAACAACTGCAAGATCGTAGCGCTGGGCAAATGGCAGATTTAACACCTGCTTTAAGCTACAATATTGCCATTGTCCCTCCCAATTTGACTGCGGTTCGATATCAATTGTCATCGCTGTATTCACTTTTTCTTCTGCGAGCAATTGCAGCAAGAATGGGATAAAATCGAAATCCGCCATGTTTGAAATCCTTAAAAGTCGAGCAAAGCAATGGAATATAAAGGCATTTGTCATAAAATGCAGGCACTGGTTAGTCCTGTACCCACGCAAACGAACGCCACTCCTAGCCATGTTGAGTATAAATTTGTTTTAGATCAATTCAATACCGATTTGATGCATTTAATTGGTGAAAACATACAATTAGAATGGACTGGTCGTATTTTCTGCGTTTCTTGTGGTGCCAAAACACCAAAGTCATATTCTCAAGGGCATTGTTTTAAATGTTTTAAAACCAAAGCCGAGTGTGATATGTGTATTTTAAAACCGGAAACCTGCCATTATCATCTTGGTACCTGTCGCGAAGAAAGTTTTGCACAAAATGTCTGCTTTCAGCCACACATTGTTTATCTTGCCAACTCCAGTGCCTTAAAAGTCGGCATCACCCGGATTGTCAACATGCCGACACGTTGGCTGGATCAGGGCGCCACGCAGGCACTACCAATCATGAAAGTTGGTTCCCGTCGTATGTCCGGTTATGTCGAGGTTTTGCTGGCAGAAATGATTTCGGATAAAACCGATTGGCGCAAACTTCTTAAAGGCGAAGCAGAACCACTGGATTTGCAGGAAGAAAAAGAGCAGTTGCTGGATCAATTTCATATGGAACTGGCAGGACTGGCCAATGAATTTCCAGATGATGAATTAAATTTTCTGGATGCAGAGCCGCACGAATTTATTTATCCGGTCAATCAATATCCTGTGAAAATTACTAGCCATAATCTGGATAAAACGCCAATCATTCAGGGAAAATTACAGGGTATTAAAGGACAATATCTGATTATGGATACCGGTGTGATTAATATCCGTAAATATTCAGGCTATGAACTGATTTTACGGACTTGATTCACAAATCAGCCTCATATAATTAGACTATTTAAACGATAAATAGTCTATCCTTCCATTGAAAACATTGCCCTTCTTCTTTTTTAATCTATTACTCACTGCTCTACCCCTTGCATCAAAATACAAGATATAAACTTTCCAATCATCGCACAAACGTACAATACAAATTAATTACCGTTGTTTATTTTGACTTTCCAAAATTAGTCAAATTCAAACAGGTTATTTATGGAAATCTTTCTCTATACCCTAAGTGTGATGTACAGCCCTGGCCCGGTCAATTTTATGGGTTTAAATGCAGGGTTAACCGGTCAATTCTCAAGAACATTTGGTTTTTTCATAGGCGTTGGCTGTTCAATGCTAGTTTTATTTATTATTTTTGGTTATGTGGGAGAGGCGGTCCTCCCACATGATTATTTACATTTTGTTGCACTTCTTGGTGCGTTATATGTCTTTTATCTTGCTTACAAAATGATCTCCTCCAATTTGGATTTGAAAGCTACACAACACAAGAAAACTCTTAATTTTTGGGATGGTTTTTTAATTCAAACCTTAAATCCGAAAGCAATATTAGTGATCTTACCGGTTACCACCATTATGTTTCCAACTGCGCATATTACAGGTAGTATGATTTTAATGATTTCATTTCTTATCTCTCTTGGCGCAGCAGGCGCACCATTCCTTTACGCATTTGCTGGCACGCAACTTCATCAGAAAATCACCAATCCCATCTGGTTCAATCGTATTAATACATACATGGGGCTTTTACTGATTATTTCAGGAATATTTATGCTGCATGATTTCTTAAAAGGTATGCACTTTCTTTAATCAATATAAAAATTAACCGTTAGACCAAAAAATTATTGTTTTACAACATGCATTTGTTTCCAGCGCGCAGGCGTTATACCAAAAGCTCTGGTAAAATGCCGCGTCATGTGACTCTGATCAAAAAAGCCAGCAATCATGGCAGCTTCAATCACAGACTTACCATGAACCAAACATGACTTCACAATATCTAACTTACGCATGATCATATAACGATGTGGGCTTGTTCCAAATAACATTCTAAAATCACGGCAAAGGCTCCAACGATCTCTCCCTGTGTTCTGTTCAAGATGATCTAGCGCAATATCCTGATCAAGCGAGGCATGAATAAATTCTCTTGCTCTTTCGGCAGCTATATAATCATAACGATGTCGATGTTGACGATTTTCTCCTGCCACTTCATACATCGTTGTTGCCAAATCATATAATGCATCCTCTTCTTCCAGCGTATCCAGCGCATAGTCCATCTTCTGCAACAATGTATTGGTGGCATGAAATAACCGAACATCATGACTAATACCCTGTTTAAAAAAGGGTAAGGGTTTACCTTTCATAATTTTCTGAATAAGGGCAGGTTCAACATACACCATACGATATCTGAATCCTTCTTGCGTACCCGCTTCACCATCGTGTTCTTCATCCGGATGCAAAATCATCGTCATTCCGAGCTGACTATGCCGGACTGCACCACGATAATGAAAACTTTGCACACCGTATAAAGTACGCCCTATAGCAAAAGTGTCATGGCGATGAGGTTGATAAGCATGATTGGAAAAAAAAGCCTCTATTCTTTCTAATTGACTGTGATCATTTGATGCCCTTACGATCCAATCCGAATGCGTTGATACATCAGTCATAGTATAAGCTGATACTGTATATAAATTAAGCCCATTATCAGTTCACAAAATATTTCGGTTGTGCACCATTTAATTTTAAAACCAGATTTTCATAGGCCAGTTTATTCATGGCATAACGCGTCGCCTGAGTTGCAGAACCAATATGTGGGGTAACTACAATATTGTTTAACTCAAACAATGGTGATTCGGTTAATGGTTCTTTCTCAAATACATCCAGCCCTGCTGCAAAAATTTTTTTCTGCTTTAAAGCCTGATATAAGGCATGCTCATCAATCACTGCACCACGAGAAATATTGACCAAAACTGCATGAGATTGCATCAGCGCAACCTCTTGAGTCGAAATCAGATGTCGGGTTTGTGCATTTAAATCGACGGCAACCACCACAAAGTCGGATTGGGTAAGTAATTCCTGCAAACTTAAAAACTGTGCTTTAAATGCATCGGCAACTTCGATTTTTTCACGACGTCCATGATAGACAATATTCATATTAAAGCCATAATAAGCACGACGGGCAATGGCAGCACCAATATGACCCAGACCAATAATGCCCAGTGTTTTATTATGAATATCCATACCAAACTGTGCTGGCGCAACAGTGCGTTGCCATTGTCCCTGTCTGGTCCATTGGTCCAGTTCGGCAATACGGCGAGCTGCACTCATCAATAAGCCAAAAGCAGTATCCGCTGTGGTTTCGGTAAGCACATGTGGTGTATGTGCCAGTGTAATGCCTCGTTCTTTTAGATAGGCCAGATCATAATTATCATAACCGACACTGACGCTGGAAATAATCTCTAAATGCTGGGCGGTCTCAAGCTGGGCTTGTCCCAATATTCGTCCGGCACCGATCATGCCATGTGCATCCACAACTGCATCACGAATTTGCTGGTTTACATCACCCAGTTGATCACTTAATTTGGGATCGATTTTCACCACATCAAATTGTTGTTTGAGTTTTTCTTCAAACTCCGGAAAAATCTGGCTAAAAATAACAACTTTCTTTTTCATGGCAGTACTCGGTATGTATGCGAAATAAACTATTCAACAGCATAAATCAGCGGATAAAGTTTCTGCCATAATGCCCGTTTTTGCTCTGGTGAATCAATTAATTGTTGTAATGAAGCACATTGATTATTTTTTAATGAATCCTGTTGCAATAAATCATCATCGAGTTGACTCAATATCAAATCACCAAGACAAATCAAAGTCTTTCTAGCATGAATTGCAAAAAAACCCTGTAAATAACTTTTCACCATCAAATCATTACTCTCCCAACTTTGGATATGTAAAGGCCATTTCAACAGATGATGCTCGGCAAAACAGGCTTTTTGTATATTCAAAAACAACTTACGCTGTAGTTCACTTGTGATTTCGGCAAAAATTAAAAATTTCTCATGCACCAATACCTCAAAATGAAATTCAATCGTTTGAGAAACAGATGTATTTTCAATAATTTCAAGATGATTTTCAGATGGAGCTGGAATATCGGTATTGGATACTTTAGCTTGAATTTGTGATGTCGTATGATCTGATAACTGTACAGTATTATCATGTACTGCAACTTTTTGCAGGTTGATTACAGTGTCTTCGGCCTTATTTTCACGACTCTTGTTCGTAGGACGCATAGTCTGCTGTGTTTGCATGGTGCTGTCTAAGGACGGATCAATCTCAATCGATTGATCACGCCATAGCACATCAACACTTTTTTTCGCCGTAATTTGCTGTCTGGGAATCCAATGTCGGATTCCCATTTGTTGTAAAAGCAATTGCTGGCGATTCAACATTAAATTGCTGTTGCCTCATCTTTTTGTGGATTGGTTTTTGCTTGGGTACCTAACCAGTTTAATGCACTGAGATAAGCCTTGGCACTGGCAATCACGATATCGGTATCTGCACCCTGACCGGTCACAATACGTCCGTCCTTGTTCAGGCGTACCAACACCTCACCCTGACTGTCCGTACCACTGGTAATCGCATTAACCTGATACAATTCCAGTGTTGCCTTGGATTTTGCAATCACTTCAATCGCTTTAAAAACTGCATCTACAGGACCTGAACCACTTTCTGCCGCCGCAGCGTCTTTACCATCTACAGTCAATAACAAATGGGCACGAGGCGTTTGACCTGTTTTTGAGGTCACTTCCAGTTCTTTTAACTGATATTTTGCAGTTAGGGTGTCCTGACCTGAAGCCAATGCATGTAAATCTTCATCAAAGATTTCTGCTTTACGATCAGCCAGATCTTTAAAACGACGGAATAATTCATTTAAATGCTCATCGGATTCAATCGCAATGCCGATCTCATCCAGACGGGCACGAAATGCCGCACGGCCAGATAATTTACCCAAGGTCAGTTTGTTGGTTTTCCAACCCACATCTTCAGCGCGCATAATTTCGTAAGTTTCACGATGCTTTAATACACCATCCTGATGAATGCCTGACTCATGCGCAAAAGCATTTGCCCCGACAATGGCCTTGTTTGGTTGTACCACATAACCGGTAATGGTTGATACCAACCGCGAAGTTGGCACGATTTCTTCACTACGGATATTGGTGGTGACATCAAATAAATCTTTACGCACCCGGGTTGCCATTACAATTTCTTCGAGTGATGCATTGCCTGCACGTTCTCCCAGACCATTGATGGTACATTCAACCTGACGAGCACCATTTTGTACCGCAGCCAAAGAGTTTGCCACGGCCATACCCAAATCATTATGGCAATGCGTAGACCAGATGACTTTATCCGAATTAGGTACACGTTCAAGTAAAGCCTTAAAACGTGCGCCCCATAATTCCGGTATCATATAACCAACGGTATCCGGTACATTAATGGTTTTAACACCCGCCTGAATCACTGCATCAAAAATTCTAACCAGAAAATCCATATCGGAACGTGCTGCATCTTCTGCGGAAAATTCAACATCATCGGTATATTGGCGTGCCCAGCCAATCGCTTTGACTGCCTGTTCTACCACCTGATCTTCACTCATACGCAATTTATGCTGCATATGAATCGGGCTGGTGGCAATAAATGTATGTACTCGACCACGATTGGCATGGCGAATGGCTTCACCGGCACGGGCAATATCTTTTTCATTGGCACGGGCCAGTGAACAAATGGTGGAATCTTTGATGATATTGGCAATACTGGAAATTGCATCAAAATCGCCAGGGCTTGCAGCAGCAAAACCAGCTTCAATCACATCTACACCGAGTCGTTCAAGCTGACGCGCAACACGAATTTTTTCTTCTTTGGTCATCGCTGCGCCCGGGCTTTGTTCGCCATCACGTAAAGTCGTATCAAAAATAATTAACTGGTTGCTACTCATCGCTGCCGATCCTTAAGATATCTTTTTAATTACTTACCTTTATATTTTAACCTGAGTCATCATATTTTGCCTTATCTATTTGATCACATTTAAGTGCTTCTCTCATTCTTTAGTAGAAAAACAGATATATTTCTCGCCTTTCATTATAGATAGGATGTAAACTCAATACTGATATTAGTAAAATATCATCTAAATAATTTCTACAATTGAATGACGCACATGTTTTTTCAACAACTGCCTAACTGGATACAGCTTGGTGCATTTTTATTGGCAATGAATGCTGGCATGATCAATGTCATGGGGTTGATTACGGTATTACATCAATCCATTTCACATATGACAGGCAATATCAGTATATTTGCCATCGCCTTATCTCATCTTGATTATGGCATGATGCTCTATCTTTTTCTGGTGACCCTGAGCTTTATGCTGGGATCGTTTTATAGCGGATTTATTCTGGGCAACAGTAATTTAGAGCTTGGTCGCAGCTATGGGGTACCGCTTACCTTTGTCAGCTTATTCATTTTGCTGTGCTGGATATTTTTGCCCTATTTCCCACGCTATGCACTACTTTGGGGTTCGGCTGCCATGGGAATGCAGAATGCCATGGTCAGTCATTATCGAGGTGCAATTATTCGAACCACCCATTTATCAGGTGTAATCACGGATATTGGACTCGCACTGGGTTATATTGCACGCGGTCTAAAAGTTGAGCCGCGTCGTTTGTTATTACATTTTCTTATTTTGTTTGGTTTCTTTGTCGGTGGGGTCATTGCGACCGTTTTTTATCATTTTTTCGGTATTAATGCGTTTTTAATCCCTGCGATACTCACTGCACTCTTGAGTATTACGTATTGGTATCTATACTTAAAGCGTTCTTAGTTCTTAATTTCGGTATAGGGAGAAAATTGATGGTTAAAAATGCATTACAGGCGCAATTGCTTAAAGCAGGCTTGATCGATAACAAACAGGCAAAGAAATCATCAAAACAGGTACAGCATGCCAAAAAAACCGGGCAAGATACGCAAGCAGCACTCAAAGCCGAAATTGAAAAAGCCAAGCAGGAAAAAATTGCCAAGGACAATGAACTCAATCATGCCAAACAGCAAATTTTGGAAGAAAAAACTTTAAAAGCCAATATTATTCAGATGATTAAGCAACACCAGATTACTGCAACTGATGGAGACATGACCTATCAGTTTATTGATGAAAATAAAATCAAAAAACTATATGTGAATCAGCAAGTTTATAATGCTGTGGTTTCGGGAAGTCTGGCAATTGCCAAGTTAGAGCAAAGCTATGCATTTATTCCCCAAGCTTTGGCAGAAAAAATTGATGCCCGCATGCAAGGTTATATTATCAGTCTACAAAAGCAGGCAGAAGATCAATCTACAGATGAAGAAGATCCTTATGCAGCCTATGTCATCCCGGATGATTTAATGTGGTAAAAGATATCAATTATCAAATCCATCTATAGCGTATTTAATGCGACTCGATACGTATTGATAGAAGTATGAACCGGCACATTGATCCATCGAGATCGGTGTGATGGTTGTTCTGCATCACTTAGTGATAAATCATCTTTTCTGCTATGTTCTTTATCGGTTAAATTGATTTAAAAAAAACTGTTCATTAGTGCGACTGATATGCTTATATACATCTATAAAATCAATTATATTACATTGATTTATATATAATTTTAATAACCCCATGAAATAATGAATATGCTAAAATCTGCCCACTTCATTCTTTCCCAAATTGTTGTTTTTTGCCATGTCCTCGAGTACCCAAGCGCAGCCTGCAACCACCGGTCATTGGATCAGTGTGATTGCCCTGGCCTTAGCCGCTTTCATCTTTAATACCACCGAATTTGTTCCTGTCGCCCTGCTCAGTGATATTGCAGAAAGTTTTTCAATGAAAGTCGAGCATACAGGGATTATGCTGACGATCTATGCGTGGGTTGTTTCGCTTACCTCTCTTCCATTAATGTTGCTCACCCGACAACTGGAACGTAAACGTTTATTAATTGCAGTTTTTACATTATTTATTTTAAGCCATGTAATTACCAGTATTGCCTGGAATTTCTACGTGTTGATTGCGGGACGTATTGGTATTGCATTTTCGCATGCAATTTTCTGGTCGATTACGGCCTCTCTTGCTGTTCGGGTCGCTCCACCTGGTAAAGAGACTCAGGCCTTGGGTTTGTTATCGACAGGTACTGTGCTGGCATTGGTATTGGGAATCCCGTTTGGACGTATTATTGGTGAGGTTTTTGGCTGGCGTGATACCTTTATGTTGATTGGTATCTTGGCCGCACTGGTCGCTTTTATCCTAATGAAAACCTTGCCACGCGTGCCAAGTAAAAACGCTGGTTCACTGGCAAGCTTGCCGATATTATTTAAACGCCCTGCACTTGTGTGCGTATTTATCATCACTGTGTTGATCATTACTGCACAATTTACTGCCTATAGTTATATTGAGCCTTTTGCTGCAACCATTTCTCATCTGGATTCAGAACAAACCACATTTATATTACTTTTTTACGGTGCTGCCGGCATTCTGGGTTCATATCTATTTAGCCGCTTTAGCCCAAAGATACCACGTGCATTTCCTGTCTTATCCAGCATGGGCATTGCTTTATGTCTAATTTTTTTATTGCCCATGGCATTAAGTTATCTCGGTATCAGTGTTGTATCAATGTTCTGGGGCATTGGTATTATGTGTTTTGGCTTAAGTATGCAGGCTTTAGTATTAAGACTAGCCTCCGATGCCACAGACGTTGCTATGGCAATCTATTCTTCTCTTTATAATGTGGGGATTGGTGGCGGCGCTTTACTTGGTGGTATTGTCACCAGCCATTTAGGATTAAGTCAAATTGGACTGGCAGGCGGTAGTATTGCCTTTGTTGGGGTGCTGTTAATGGTATATACCGTAACGCGAAAAGATTTTATCATACGTCCACTAAGCAAATAAAAATTTGCTGAAAATAGCTGTTGATGATTTAACCATTTCAATATGATCTAAACCATCAACAGCCTTAATTTAAATAACAAGAAAGCTATTTTTCTCTTTAAAATTCCTGATATACCGCAGGATCCTGATTGTTAATCCTTCCATCTGCACGGCTTAGCTGGTTAATCTGCTGTACTTGTTGCTCGCTCAGTTCAAAACCAAATACTTCTTTATTGGCCAACTGATTTTTATCACTGGAGGCTTTTGGAATTGGAATCACGCCCAGTTGAATTTGCCAGCGCAGAATCACCTGTGCCACACTTTTTCCAGTTTCTTTGGCAATTGCTTCAAGCACAGGCTCGTTAAACAGCTCTTTACCGCGACCTAATGGACTCCATGCCATGGTGATAATTTTCTGTTCAGCATCATATTGTCGTTGTTGTTGCTGATTAAAATAAGGATGCAATTCGACCTGATTAATGACTGGTAAAATACCTGTTTCTTTCTTCAGTGTCTCAATATGTTCGGGTAAAAAATTACTGACGCCTATAGATTGAATATAGCCTTTTTTCTGACAATCAATCAGAGCCTGCCATGCTTCCACATATAGACCTTCTTTTGGATTTGGCCAATGAATCAGGTACAAGTCATAGTAATCCAGTTGCGCCCGATATAATGATTCCTCCACAGTGGAGACGGCTTCTTTATAACGATGATGTCGTCCCGGAAGTTTTGAACTGATGAATAATTCTTCTCTTGCCAGCTTAGATTGTCGTACAGCTTTGCCTACAGCCCCTTCATTTTCATAATTAAATGCCGAATCTAGCAGACGATAACCATTGTCAATGGCACGTACTATGGTTTCTACACCTTCGCTACCATTTAAGCTATAGGTACCAAAGCCCAAAGCAGGAATTGAGCGACCATCATTTAATGTTAAGTTTGGAATGTTCATCTTGTTTATTCCTATTTTCTCTATATCAGCTTGTTTATGTTACTTGTTTAGGATAACCAATGAATTCGATGAGTAGATTGTAAAAATTATATGTTTTGTTATAAAACGTAATGCCACAATCTGCTGATTATGGCATTGAGGTACTGCTTATACATTAGAAATTATCCGGATGTTCAAGGCGTTTAACCTCTTGTTCCACTTCTTGTACAGTTTTGTCATCACGCACCTCGTCACTGCTCTTTTTCTTTTTAATTAATGCAGTTGGATCATAAATGCTGATGATTTCATTGCCACGTTCATCTTCATCCACCACATATTGAAAACCTTTTACATTCATGCGATGGCACATGCGTTGATACCAGCCAGCAAAACCTTGTCGTGGTTCATTCGGATTATAATAAAAAGCATTCATGACTTGCGGCAAGCCTAAACCACAGACCAAACCAGACAATAAAACACAAATAAAGGTGTAACCAATTAGAATATCACTATAAGCAGCAAGTGCCGGAATATTGGCAACCGCAAGCACCAAGGCCAATGAAATCCCGCCGCGCACCCCACCCCAGGAAAGAATGGTCAAACTGCCGTTATAGCTTTTTTTACTGACTGAAGGGAAAAAGGCAAAGGCCAGAAAGTTTGCTGCAAAACGCGACACATGTAAAATAATAAAGGCAATAATTCCGCCAAATATCAATTCCTTACTTAAATCGATAATAAATAATTCAAGACCAATTAAGGTAAACAAAAAGGCATTAATAATGCCTTCCATGGTATGCCAAAAGTGATTGACTTCTTTAATTTCTTTTTCTGCCAGCACTTCCTGCCATTTATTTCCAACCACCAGTCCGCCGATCACACAGGCAATTGGTGCAGATGCATTGGCAAATAATGCAATCAAATAGGCACCGGAAGCCAATGCTGCTGTGGTCATAATCAAAGATTCAAGTTCATGTTTTTGCTTTAAAATCCATAAGGCAGCATAACCGGTTGTAAATCCGATCACCACGGCAATGGAAATTTCCATCAACAAGTGGCCAATGACGTGACCTACCGTAATATGATCGCCTTGTACAATATTTAAAATAGTCATAAACAAGGCAATACACATCGCATCATTAAACAGCGATTCGCCTTCAAGTTTAACAATCAAATGATGTGGCGCACGGATAGAGCTAAGTACACCTTTAATACCAATCGGATCGGTTGCACCCAATGCTGCCCCTAATAACAACAGGATCAAGATATTGACCTGATGACCGACGAGCCATTGAAAACCATACAATATACCGGCAAAAAATACGGCACAGAGTACCAGTGCAATCGAAGCCAGAATACCAATCGGTTTCCAGTATTTTCTTAAATCAGACACTTTAAATTTTAAGGCAGATGCCATCAAAATAAAGCAGATCACCCCATTGATCAAAAAATCATAGAAATTAAAGCTTCGTACTGTTGCTTCAATCTTTTCAATATTAATGGCAATAATATCGCTACTATTGAACAGACTGGCTGCCCACTGCAATAAAAACACGAATAATGCTGAAACCATTGGTACACCAATGGCTGCTGGAAAGCCTAAAACTTTTTTATTAAATAAAGTTGTGGAAATCGACAAAAGAAAAATAACAGTAAGTGCCTGTAAAAAAAGATAGCTACCCATCATCAGCTCTTAAAAAAATATAAATAAAATTTTGCGTCTGTTGACACTTTACGCATCAATACATTGCGAAATGATCGAAATGTCAGTAGACCCCATTATTCTAAAACAAAATAGTTAAAAATCCTTCGATAAATTTAAGAAATATACAATATTATCCAAATTAAATATTTAGCAAGTAAATCATTTGAGTTAAGTAGCATTTAGGAATGCAATAAAGTCGCCAATGCGACTGAAAAGCCAACAAAAAATAAATGATGTCATACAAATCTGCCGTGAATTGTTTTATCATGGCTTTTATTTTCTGATAAGTTCAATGGCCTTGGATACTCTTACGCTCCTGCAACCTGATGATTGGCATACCCATCTTAGAGATGGCGATTCTTTAAAACGCACCGTTCCCGACCTAGCAAAACAGTTTCATCGTGCGATCTGTATGCCGAATCTGGTGCCACCGGTTAAAACTGTTGAGGAAGCAGTCGCCTATCGTGAACGTATCATGCAACATGTGCCAGAAGGTATCGACTTTGATCCCCGTATGGTTTTATATTTCACCGATCACACGCCTAGCGATGAAATCAAAAAAATTAAAGCTTCTTCTGTGGTCAATGCCATTAAACTTTATCCTGCTGGTGCAACCACCAATTCGGATAATGGCGTAAGTGATATTCGCAAAGTCTATTCTGTAATCGAACAACTAGAAGAACATCAGGTACCGCTATTATTACATGGTGAAGTAACACATTCTCATGTTGATATTTTTGATCGGGAAAAACGTTTTCTTGATGAAGTACTAACACCGCTATTACGTCAATTTCCCCAGCTTAAACTTGTGCTCGAGCATATTACGACCGCCGATGCAGCGCATTTTGTACTGGAACAAGGACGTCAAGTAGCCGCCACCATTACACCGCAACATTTACTTTTTAATCGTAATGATATGCTGGTCGGTGGCATCAAACCACATTTCTACTGTTTGCCTATTTTAAAACGGCAGTCTCATCAAACCACATTACTTGAAGTGGCCACCAGCGGTAATCCCAAATTTTTCCTAGGCACCGATTCTGCACCCCATGCACAAAGCAAGAAAGAAAATGCCTGTGGTTGTGCTGGCTGCTATAGTGCACCCTATGCCATTGAGCTATATGCACAGGCATTTGATCAAATGGGAAAACTGGATAAACTTGAAGGTTTTGCCAGCCACTTTGGTGCAGATTTTTATGGTTTGGAACGTAATCGCAAAACCATTACTTTGGTGCGTAAGGAGCAAACCATTTCTGAACGACTTAGCTATTTCCCAAATGATGACATCATTCCATTATTTGCCGGTCAAACCATCAACTGGAGTCTGCAATGACTGAACAACTCACGCAGACACACCTGATTGGTCAGCGTTTTCGTGGTTTTTTACCTGTCGTTGTAGATGTTGAAACTGCGGGATTTAATGCCAAAACGGATGCACTACTGGAAATTGCTTGTATTCCGATTGTCTATGACGAAAACCAAAAATTCGTTCCAGGCCCGGCTTTTCATGCTCATATCAATCCATTTGAAGGGGCAAATCTGGATCGTCGTTCACTCGACTTTACCGGCATCGACCCTTTTAATCCCCTGCGTATGGCCATGGCAGAAAATGAAAAAGATGCATTAAGACGTATTTTTAAATCATTAAATGAAGTCCGTAAAGCGCAGCAATGTACGCATTGCGTACTTGTTGGCCACAATGCCCATTTCGATCTGGGTTTTCTACAAGCCGCCATTGCAAGAACCGGTACCAAAAACCAGAATCCATTTCATAGTTTTTCGGTATTTGATACAGTGACTTTAAGTGCAGTCACTTTTGGACAGACCGTATTGGCCAAAGCGTGTATTCAGGCAGGTATCGATTTTGACGGTAAAGAAGCACATTCTGCACTATACGATACGCAAAAAACTGCCGAACTGTTTTGCCATATTCTGAATCACTGTACGCAGTATTTTCCAAGCGAATCCTAAATCACAGCGTTAATTAAAAAGTATTGTTTAAAACCAATGCAAAAATAAACCCCGATGCAGATAAAACACATCGGGGCTTCTTTTTAAGACACCAAACCAGTTTAACTAGTTTGGTGTAATGAGATTTAATAATTAACGATTGTTTTCGTCATCATTACCATCTTCAAATTTTTGATCATCAAAACCAGCGCCTTGACCACCAAAACCACCTTGATTACCAAAGCCGCCCGGTTGACCACCAAAGCCACCTTGACCGCCAAAACCACCCGGTTGACCACCACCAAAGCCGCCTTGACCGCCAAAACCACCCGGTTGACCACCACCGAAACCACCAGGCTGACCACCACCAAAGCCGCCCGGTTGACCACCACCGAAACCACCTGGTTGACCACCACCAAAGCCGCCTTGACTTACAGGCGCGCCAGCAGGACGTGGATTACGTGCTGGAACAACTGTAGAAATCGCATGTTTATAAACCATTTGACTTACAGTGTTTTTTAATAATACAACATACTGATCAAAAGATTCGATATGACCTTGTAATTTGATCCCGTTAACTAGGAAGATAGAGACTGGAATACGTTCTTTTCTTAGTGAATTCAAAAACGGATCTTGTAAAGTTTGACCTTTAGACATTGTTAACTCCAAAAAAATAATATCAGCGCAAAAAAATTCACCTTAGTATTTCAATTAAACTTTATAATAAAAGATGAACCCCTAAATTTTGCGTTATATCAATCTGTTTCGCAAGCCCTTAACACCCTGTTCAGGCGTATAAAAAGTATCAAATTGATGCTTTTCTTGCAAAGATCGTAACCAAGTGTATTGACGTTTTGCTAATTGTCGTGTCGCGTATAACGCTTTTAAACGCATTTCCCCTTCACTTATGTGATTCTCATCACTTTTTATGAGAAATTCCAGTGCCTGACGATAACCCACGCTACGCATTGAAGGCAATTCCGGGGTTAAATCATATTTTCTAATCAAATTTTCAACTTCATTCAAAAAACCGATTTCCCACATTTTTTCGAGACGCAATTCAATTCTTTGATGTAATTCCTGTCGATCAGGCAATAACGCATAATTTTCAAATTTATATTTTTCGTTACGACGTACAGTTTGTTGTGCCTGTAACTGGGTAATCGGTGTACCTGTAATCATAAAGACTTCCAGTGCACGAATAATCCGTTGCCGATCACTGACTTTAAATTTTTCACCTGCCAGCGGATCAACCCGTTTCAATTCCTCATAGACAAATTGCCAGCCTTGTTGTGTTGCCATATCTTCAATACTGGCACGGATCTTGGTATCTGCACTGGGCAAATTATCTGCCAGACCTTCCAGTAAACTTTTAAAATACAGCATGGTACCACCGACCAAAAGCGGAATCTTGCCTTTGGCATGAATCTCATCAATCAGTCGTTCGGTATCTTCAACAAATTCTGCCACAGAATACACCTGCGTCGGATCAATAATATCAATCAGATGATGCGGATATTTCTGCTGTTCCTGCTTGCTCGGTTTTGCTGTACCAATGTCCATATCTTTATAGACCAAGGCAGAATCTACCGAAATAATCTCAAAATTGCCAAGATCATATAGCTCACACGCCAATGCAGTTTTACCACTTGCGGTCGGCCCCATAATATTAATCACTGGTAAATCACTTGCCACAACAATTATTCTCCACGCGCAAAAAGTTTATCAAGCTGTGCCAAAGGAAATGCGCGCCAGGTTGGTCGACCATGATTACATTGACTCGCAAATTCGGTTTGCTCCATCTGCCGCAGTAAGGCATTCATTTCCGACAAACTCAATTGCCGATGGGCTCTTACGGCACCATGACATGCCATACCCGCCAAAAGCTGATCTCGTTTACGGGTTAGACCCTGTACATCATCATTAGGATCAAGATCGTTCAATAACTCTGGAATCAATTGCTCCAGATCGGCTTTTTGTAATATGGCCGGAACACCACGAATCAAAACCTGATCATCACCGTATAAATCAACTTCGAGTCCCAGACGGTGCAATTTGTCCTGTAGTTGCTGTAAACGATCTGCCTGTGAAATACTGATTTTTACCACTTTGGGTAAAAGTAATTGTTGCGATTGCCAGAACTCGGGTTTGTCCCAGGCCTGTTTCATCTGCTCCAGTACAATCCGTTCATGTGCTGCATGCATATCAACAATAATTAAACCTTCGGTGTTTTGTGCCAGAATGTAAATCCCATGCAACTGGGCAATCGCAATCCCTAAGGGATATTCATCTACCGGATTGCTTGCTTGTACTGGCCTATCATGTTCTGACATGTTTGATAAGGCATCTGCTTGTGCGCTATCGCTATCCTCATGACTTAATTCTTGTGGCGTTCTTAAGGGCGCAAGATATTTTTGCACCGCATTTGCCACGTAATCTGCACCCAATTTATGATTATTTTGATAGCTAACCGAATGCCCTTGAGAAGAGTTTGTCGAATGATCTGAAGACGGTTGTGATGGCACTTGATGTAGTGCCAAAGCGTCCTGATAACGGGGCTGTGGTTCGGGAGAATGTCCCATTAAAGGTTTCATTGCCACTGCAAGATCTGCACTTGCAGTCTGAAACTGGGATAGTGTTTCCTTAGCAAAATGACGTACAAATTCATGTACTTCACGTTGACTTAAAAAACGAATCTCATGCTTGGTCGGATGCACATTAACATCAATTTCATGCGGATCAACTTCCAGAAATAACAAATAGGCTGAATGTTGATGACCATGCAAAATACCATCATATGCCATGCGCAGCGCATGGCTGATGGTTTTATCCTTGACGATGCGCCCATTGACATAAATATATTGCATATCTGCCTGCGCACGGGCATCTGACGGATGACCAAGCCAGCCCGCCATATGAAGGCCATTTGCTTCTGCATCAATCCAATAGGCATTTTCTGCAAACTGGCGTCCTAAAAGCTGTAATACCCGTTGATAACGCAATTCACCGCTATCAGCCAGTGGCAAGTTCAGACGAATCTGATCATTATGTTCAAGGGTAAAATGAATATCGAAATGCGTTAAGGCCATGCGGCGCACAACTTCTTCAATATGCTGATATTCGGTCGCTTGTCGTTTTAAGAATTTGCGTCTGGCAGGCACATTAAAAAATAAATCCTGTACCCGGACATGCGTACCACGATTCATGGCATTGGCAAGCGCTTGTTCATTTTGTAAGGCCGCACCATGCAACTCAATCTGAAAACCAATGCCATCATCTGTTTGGCTGCTTGCTAGCGTTAAGCGTGATACCGCAGCAATTGAAGCCAGTGCCTCACCCCGAAATCCCAGACTCTGAATAGCTGCCAGCTCTTCTGAACTGCGGACCTTACTGGTTGCATGACGCATGATCGCCAGCGGCAGATCTTCCGGGTGAATACCAAAACCATTATCAATGATTTCAATTAAGGTAGTACCGCCTTGCTCAACCCGAACCACAAGCTCCGTTGCGCCGGCATCTATCGCATTTTCCAGTAATTCCTTGACCACCGAAGCAGGTCGCTCAATGACTTCACCAGCGGCAATCTGGTTTGCCAATGCCGGTGCCAAAGTTTGTATCCGTCGACTGACACGATCTGCCATGGAAATTTGATTTGGCTCAATAGCAAGAGATTCAGTTTGCATAAAAACTGCCCTCAATACGTTGTAATACTGTGCGTTCTCCGCTTACTTCTACTTTACGGATATCATCTTCACAGATTATTTTTAATGTTAAATCTGCCGCAGGTAAAATCCCCTCACCTTTTGACGGCCATTCAACAATCAATAGACTATTATCTTGCTCAAGATAATCACGAATTCCTATCAATTCCAGCTCATATGGATCCTGCAAACGGTACAAATCAAAATGATAAATTGTCTGGTTATCAATGTTATACGGCTCAACCAGCGTATAAGTCGGACTTTTTACTGCACCTTGATGTCCAAGTGCCTGTAACCAATAACGAGTTAATGTGGTTTTTCCAGCACCTAAATCACCAATCAAAAATACCAGACCTGCACTAAAACCCTGTACCAAAGCCAAAGCCAGTTTTGCAGTGTCCTGCTCGCTTGTTAATCTAAGATTTAGATTGTCACTCATCACGCTATCACTTTATAAGAACCGCATTCATCATATCATTAAGCATTATTTTGAGCGAATGATGATGTTGTATTTTGCAGCAATTATCTAAAGCTCTAGCACTCAAGCGAATCCATTGACATTGGTTCTGCAATAACGGCAAAAATAAAAATATCGTGTATTGCCCTATCACAATACCCAATCTGAGCAAAAAACCTTTAAAATATGAAGCTAAATCCTATTCGACTGTTTTTTTATCTATGCTGCAATCAACCATGATTCCCCCAATGCGAGAAGGTGTCAGTGCCAGCACGGTTTTTTTACCGAAAGATTCACCACATCAAACAATTTTTGAATTTTTATTAAGGCAATTTCCGCATATTCAGGAGCATGAATGGAAACAACGCTTTGACGATGGTCTGGTGATTAATCAGCATGGCGAAAGCATTGATATGTTGAGTCCCTATGTCGGTGATCAGCATATTCATTATTATCGTCATTTGGCGCATGAAGCCGCAGTCCCCTTTGCTCATCAAATTATTTTTGAAAATGAACATTTGATTGTGGTCGATAAACCGCATTTTTTAACGGTTAGCCCAACCGGACAATATGTACAACAAACCTTGCTTACTCGATTAAAAAAGGCAACGTCAAACCCTCTACTGAGTCCAATTCATCGACTGGATCGGGAAACTGCGGGACTGATCCTGTTTTCAAAACAAGTAGAAAGCCGACATCTTTATCAGCAACTTTTTGTAAACAAGGAAATACATAAAACTTATCATGCCATTGCCCCATTTTTGTGCCACTTGAATTTTCCATTTAGATTTTCTGCCCGTATGCAAAAGGGCGAACCTTTTTATCGCATGAAAATCGTTGAGGGAGAAAGCAATAGCGTCACTGATATTGCTTTGCTTGAGCACAATCAAAACTGGGCAAAATATCAATTAAAACCAATTACTGGAAAGCAGCACCAGCTACGGGTACATATGAATGCACTCGGTATGCCATTAAAAAATGATCGTCTTTATCCAGAGGTTCAGCATTTAGCAATGGATGATTTTTCCAATCCATTACAATTATTGGCGAAAGAAATTGATTTTATTGATCCGCTAACAGGGCAGCATTTTAATTTTTATTCTTCTTTTGACTTGTTGCTGCCCGAACAATTGACAGCAACAAGTATTTAAACAGATGAAGTGGGGAGTGATCAAGTAAACAAGTTACTTACCAGCGCATGATATGCCACATTCGCCGCAAGTGCCAATGCCATATATACACCTAGATAAGCTTTATTCGTATTCATAATACCTACCTCTCTAACAGACAATGATTTGTTTTTTTGCATGGTTAAATCCTTCTATGCAATTCTTCCCTGACCACAACTTTACGAAAATCTTTAAAGCAATAACTATGCCGTAATCGCCACAGCATAATCACTGCAAGGATAAAGTCGACTGAATTAATCAACTTAAAATAATTGATCCCCATATTTATACAATTTTTGCCCATTTTGCAAGCAAGATTCATTGCATAAGCTCAAGTATCAATGTAAAGCAAACCAAATGCCGATAAGAAGGCTACACAACTTACACTGCGTAACCGCTTTAAAATTCTTCAATCCTATAGATAATCTCTTTCAATTAACCTTTTTGCTGTTTTTTCATTCAAAGCATTAGAATGGCATTAATATTGCTTATTTTAGTATTACTATTTTTCAAAAAAGTAATACTAAGCGGTAGAGCCTATGTCCAATACACTTCTATCCAGAAACCACACACTGCTGCTCAGTCTGGCATCATTTCTGATTCCAATCCTGATCTGGTGTGCTGTCAGCTATTTACCTTTTATCTGGCATCCGCAGGTACAAGTAACCAACTCGGGTGATGTGACTTATTTTCAAGTCAATAGCCGGGTGGCCAAAGATGTGTTCTATCAGGAAGCACAAAATGCAGTAAATCGGGGAGAAACCCCACCCCAAGGTAAACTGGTCAATCCGATTTATTTGCCTGCGCCACATGAAGTTGCTAGGGCTTTAGTCACCTCATTTACCACACCGCCCGTTCAGGCAGATGCACCGTGGTTGCATCAAAGTTTGTGGCATAGCATTAAAATTGTTTTTAGTGCATTTATTATTTCATCAATTATCGGTGTGCCTTTGGGCATTCTATGTGGTTTCTCCAGTGTTATTTCCAGACTGACCGAACCTTTTGTCGAGTTTTTCCGCTATTTACCGGCCCCCGCATTCGGTGCGCTGGCTGTGGCAATCTTAGGCATCAATGATGCACCAAAAATTGCCATTATTGTCATCGGTACCCTATTCCAGCAAATTCTGATTATTGCCAATACCACCCGTATGGTGGATCGTGGTCTGATTGAAGCTGGATTTACCCTTGGAACCAACAAACTAAAAAGCCTGTTTCATGTGGTGATTCCTGCGGCATTGCCTGATATTTATCAAAATCAACGGGTGTTACTTGGCTGGGCATGGACGTATTTAATCGTCTCCGAACTAATTGGTGCAACATCGGGCATTACTTGGTTTATCACCCAACAGGCACGTTATCAAAACTTTCCCAATGTCTATGCTGCCATCCTGATTATTGGCGTGATTGGTTTAATCACAGATTTTATCCTGATGAAACTCGGTGAACGCCTGTTTAAGTGGAAAAAAGGAGCAAAGTAAGATGACTCAAGACTTCAATACCGAAAACTATTTTAAGCAAATTTATGCTCGCCCCGTCATTCTGGAAACACAGGGCTTATCTCAGGTCTTTCAGCATGATCAGATCAAACGCACAATTTTAAAGCAAATTGACCTAAAAATTCATCAGCGTGAATTTATTTGTATCATTGGCCCATCAGGCTGTGGCAAATCGACTTTAAGTCGTGTAGTTGCTGGTTTGGATGATTTTGACAGTGGCAAAGTGCTGGTCGATGGCAAGCCGATTCAGGGCACCAGTCCTGAACGTGGCATGGTCTTTCAGGGCTATACCCTGTTTCCATGGAAAACGGTAAAAGAAAATGTCATGTTCGGTCCATTAATGAAAGGCATCAGCCGTACCCGGGCAGAAGAAATGGCACGGGAATGGATCGGTATTATTGGTCTGGAAAAATATGAAAATCAGTTTCCGCATGAATTGTCCGGAGGAATGAAACAACGGGTTGCCATTGCCCGTGCGCTGGTCAACGAACCCAAATTATTATTAATGGATGAACCGTTTGGTGCGCTTGATCCTTATACCCGGCAAAAGATGCAAAAGCATTTATTAGATCTGTGGCAAAATATTGATATCACGATTTTGTTTGTCACCCATGATATGGATGAAGCGATTTTACTGGCAGATCGCATTGTGGCACTTAAAGCCAATCCCGGTGAAATCAGGGAAATTATCGAGGTCAATTTACCTCGCCCAAGAACGCCTGATATCATGCAAAGTGACGAATTCAAGCAGCTAAAAGCCCATGTCAATCATCTGGTACATGCTCAGGATGATATAGAAATTGATCCTGCCATGCAGAATCTGCCAAGCATTCCACGAATGACACAAGTGAGTACACAAAAGTAGTTTTGCAAGGCCTTGGGACGACCCAACTGCCTTAATCTATTGCTGGACGACCAGCCTGATGGTGAATTCAAATGTATGAAGATAACTATGTTCTACCCATGGTGGATATCTCCAAACTTTCTAGTCCAAATTTGGCTGATCGCCTTGACGTTGCAAAAGCCCTGGATCTAGCCTGTAAAGAGGTTGGTTTTTTATATATTAAGGGTGATCAATTTAATCCTCAGTTATTTACACAAATTCAGCACATCGCAAAAGCCTATTTTGCCCAAGAAGAAAAGCTAAAAATGCAGCATTATATTGGCTTATCGGAAAATCACAGTGGCTATGTACCCATTGGTGAAGAGCAATTTGCCTCCAATACCTATGATTTAAAAGAAGCCTATGATGTCAATTATGATTATCCGCTTAGCACACCACGTCGCCCTTTGTTAGGTCCTACCTTGTGGCCAGATTTTCCTGAATTTCAGACACAGGTGCTGGCCTATTACCAACATGTCAAAACTGTTGGACATCAAATATTTCAGGGTTTTGCACTGGCTCTTGGCTTGAGTGAAGACTTTTTCACCCCACATTTACAACATCCGCCTAGCCAGTTACGTTTAATCCATTATCCCTACAATCCAGCTGCCGAAGATAGCGTCGGAATTGGTGCGCATACCGATTATGAATGTTTTACTTTGCTATTACCGACGGCTCCCGGGCTACAGGTATTGAACAAACAGGGCGAATGGATTGACATTCCATTGATTGAAAACAGTATGGTGATGAATATTGGTGACATGATGGAAATACTTTCCAATGGCCGTTATCTTGCCACCAAACATCGGGTGAAACGGGTACAAGAAGAACGCTATTCTTTTCCGCTATTTTTCTCCTGTGATTATGACTATGTCATTGCACCTGTGATGCCAAATGAGGCGCCAAAATATCAGCCCCTCAAAGGTGGCGATCATTTATTTAATCAGACAGCGCAAACTTTTTCTTATTTAAAACAGCGAATCGCCAAGGGAGAATTAACCTTAAACAATGCGATTCCCTTATCTTCTTTTGGTCTGGCAGAACAACAATAAAACACAGGAGAAATCTATGCATTTAATCCATGATATTTTAGCCAGATTGCCTATCAGCGATTTAACTCAGTGTAATTTGCCGCATTACCTGTTGGGTGCATTTAGACGAAAAAGTATCACTTTTTTTAATGGACTCACCGATGAAGACACCATTGTTTACTGGTTTCAGTCCAAGTCATTTAGCATAGATCTACGTTTAAGTGATGCACATAACACGTCAATTTATGATCGACAAGGCTGGATTGGCGATACCTTATGGGACGAAAAAAACCAGTTATTATCCTGGCATATTGAACACAGTTATCAGCCTCGTACACAGTGGCCAGAACCAGCCAAACTTTATCCGATTGGTAATTGTATTCTGGAGTTTGCTCCATCTGGTGCTTATGTGGAAGACTGGCGACAACAAGCAACGACAGGACTTTTTTTGGGTTTAAGATTAAAACAGATCGAGCACATAGCCACACAACAGCAATACAAAATGGAGGGTGGACTGATCATTAGTGGCCAACATATCGCAATGGTACAAAGTCGTTTGCCTGAGATTGAAGAAAAATTTACACATATTGCTGATCTAAGAAAAGCTGCTCAACAACATATCCATGATGATGAGATCAACAGTTATGAGATTTCTATCGCACTAGGCAGTGATGAAATTCGTTATAGTACAATATCGGAACATATTGGCACCGCTATAAATTTGGATCAATTTGAATTACTGCAAAATGGTCAACTTAGACAACAAAAACTTTTGCAGGGTACAAAGTATTTCTTTTATTATGAACTGGATTTTTACTCGCCCGATTTTCATTTCATCGGTCAATCGCCCGCCAGCATTGATGCCATTACATGGTCAAAACAGGAACAGCAACATTTGTTTGAACATGCCAAAATCGTGACATAATATTTGGAATTCTATATGTCCTATGTATTTCTGGCAATTGCCATTATTTCAGAAGTGATTGCCACATCAGCCTTAAAAGCATCAAATGGTTTCACTGTGCTGATACCATCTCTGATTACCATTGTCGGTTATGTGATTGCTTTGTTTTGTTTGTCGCTTACCCTCAAAACCATTCCGGTTGGCATTGCCTATGCGATTTGGTCAGGCGCAGGAATTATCCTGATTTCAACTGTAGGCTGGGTACTTTATAAACAACAGCTGGATCTGGCAGCATTGATCGGTTTAGGGCTGATGATTAGCGGGATTATTGTCATCAATGTATTTTCCAAAAGTACACAGATTTAATTCAATTTAAATAGCCGTTTCATTATTTAAAAAACCGTTTTATTTCAGAATAAAACGGTTTTATTTAAAATGGATCAGGTTTATTGAATCGAATCCAGTAATTTTGCAGAAATCAATCCATCGGCATCCACTTCGGTTGTATAAATACCATTTTCGACATTAAATTTATTGACGTGATAGGTCGAACCATAAATCGAATCAAAGCCATTGCCTTTTACAAACACCTTTTTATTGGCTGCGACATCCAGTAAATGCGTTCCACCCACAAATTGTTCGTATTGCGCAGGATCAACGCCCACCCGATTTGCCATGATTTTAACTGCATCAGCATGAGTAGCAGGATCATTAATATATTTCACGGTTTTATCCCATACCTGAATAACTTTTTTCCAGTCTTCTTCATGTGCAGATAAATGCGACATATTCACCGACAAAGTGTCGTAAATTAATCCCGGTTTGTCTTTGGAACTATAGATAATTGTGGAACCTGCCACTGCTTTAAGTGCCTGATTTGCGACAGGCTGCCATACTGCAATTGCTGCAATATCCGGGCTGGCAAAAACCTGTGGTAATTCATTAGTCACGGAATTGACCAGTTTGATGTCCGATAAAGGAATTTTGGCATCATCCAGTGCAGTAGATAACAGTAAATGATCGACCAGACCTTTTTCGGTTGCAACAGACTTACCTTTCAGATCGGCAATACTATTGATACCATCTTTGGCAATAATCACATCATTGCCTGCGGAATAATCAGTTGCCATGATGATAATGCCCTTGGTACCTCCAGTTGATGTGATTAAATTATCACCATTGGTAACCAATACTGCATCCAGTTGATTGGCAGAAAAGGCATTCAGTGAAGAGGAATAATCAAACCATTTAAACTCGACATTTAAGCCTGCTTCTTTAAGCCAGCCTTTTTCAATGGCCACTTGCCATGCCACAAAACCGGGCCAGTCACTATAACCAATGGTGATCGGTTGACTGCTTGCAGTACTTGATTGTTCGGATTTTGCCTGAGCATCCGGTGTTTTAGCAGTATTGTCACAAGCTGTTAGCAACATGCCAAAAACCACTGATAAAGAAAGTGTTGCTGTACGAATCATCATGTCATTCTCCCGAAATTGGAAATTTAGCGATTTGCTTGAGAAGAAGATTGGCGTGCAGCAATATAATTTCGCCACCCGCCGAAATGGCTGATATTGACAGCATCCTGAAGCGCATAAGCTTCACAAATAAAGCCTTTTACCCATGAGCCATCTTGTAATTGCACATTGCCAATGCCTAAAGGCGCTGGAACTTCGGCAACAATTGCACCAAACAATGCGTTTGGAATTTCCCATACCTCTAGCGCAATACACTCACCCTGTTCGACATATTGCAGGCCAGGTTTGGGTGGTGTGGTATTGTTTAAGGCATACAGTTGATAATGTGCTGAAGTTTGTGTTTTTTGCAGTAAAACCCCTTGTCGTGTGGTCAACTGAAAATTCAGTGGCATCCCACTTAAATGTGCGCCCACCACTGCCAAACGAACATAATGCGAAGATTCAATTGCCACACTCGGCTGATAAAACTCAGGTAATGCCTGCGCTGAACAACCAACTGCTAAATTATTCAATTCCTGCCATTGTTGTCCAAAGCGCGCCAATGCCTGATCGTGCCAAGCTGGGGCAATAAAAGTGACGCCTGAAGGTAAACCATCTGCACGGATGACATTCGGCAATGCCAAAGCACTTAAATCCGCCAGATTCACAAAATTAGTATAAGCACCCATGTGACTATTTTTATTGATAGGATCGGCTTCAACATCTTCAATGCTGTAGATGGTTGGTGCAGTTGGTACCATTAGCGCATCATAATCCGCCAGTACAATTTGAATCTGGCGTTGTAAATGGGCACGATCATATTCTGCCTGCATGGCATCGGTGGCAACAAATTGGTCTGCCTGTGCAATGATTTGCGCAATCACTGGATGACATTGTTCACGCCTTACCAAACGCTCTACCGCAACCGTTCGTTCTGCCACCCATGCCTTGTTGTAAAGTGCTGCTGCCAATTCATTAAAGATGGAAAAATCAATCGACTCTACTTGATAACCAAGCGTTTTCAGCTTTCCGATGGCAAGTGTAAATGCGTGTTGGCTTTGTTCATCGCCATACCATTGTAATTGCTTTGGAATGGCAATTTTATATTTAGAAAAAGAGGCCGGGACATTTTCCGGGTGATGGCGTGAATAATCATCTTGTGCATCATAGCCTTGCATGATCTGTGCAACTTCCCAAGCATCATCAACATTCAAGGCAAAAATTGAAATCACATCAATCAAACGGCAGGCAGGAATCAAGCCTTTACTGGAAAACCAGCCTTTGGTCGGTTTTAAACCCATAATATTATTATGTCCAGCGGGAACACGACCAGAACCTGCGGTATCGGTACCCAAAGCAAAAGGCACCTGCCCTTTGGCTACTGCGACCGATGATCCGGAACTAGAACCACCGCTGATATATTCGGGATTAAAACTGTTTTGCACTGCACCATAGGGAGAACGCACACCCACCAGTCCTGTGGCAAACTGATCTAGATTAGTTTTACCAATCACGATTGCACCAGCCTGCTTTAATTTCGCCACCACAGTGGCATCCTGTTCGGCCATATAAGCTGCATCAGGACAAGCTACAGTGGTATAGAATCCTGCAACATCAATGTTGTCCTTGACCGCAAAGGGTATGCCGTATAAAGGCAGTGCTTTGGCATGTTCATGACTTAATGCATCAATCTGCTGTTGCAGCTGCTCTCTACTGGCCAGCGAAATCCAGGCATGATTGTGGTTATCTATACTTGCGACATAACGATATAAATCATCAAGTCCAAAATATTTCTCTTGATAGGCAGTACGCCAATCCTGTAGTGTCCAAAATTCTTGCACAGTTTTACCCTACTCGTTTTGTTGTAATGGCGGCATAACAGCATCCATCAATTCTAGATGCCCCTTGATCACCCCTTTGATGGCAATAAATTGCTGGCTAATACAGTCCAGCTCGGTGCTTACTCCTTGTAATAGCATGACCTCCAGCACCTTGTCCTGATCCAGTTGAACAGTGAGAGAACTAATCACCTGTTCCAGATATTGATGCTGTAAGTCCCCAATCTGGATACGAATATTGGGAAAGTTACGATCATATAACAGGGTTAAAGTCCCCACCATCACCGCATTGGAAATGGCCTGCTGCGCAATCAGACGATGATTGATCATATCCACCAGCGCCTGCGAACGACTGTCAAACCCCTGATCATCCACCATGATATCCAGTGCCTGTAGTGTTTCTTCAGGTAAGGTAATGCTGATTCTGGTAAGCTTCTGTTTTGCCATTGATTAGCACCTTAGTGTTTATTCAGATCATCATAGTATGTCTGATAAAATCGGGCGCGTGCAGCAAAAATCCGAGCCAATTGCTGTAAAAGCCATATCGCAAATTGATTGCTGTGATTGAGGAAGTGTTTCATGCTTTTCTCCTTAGTATTACTTTTTATAAATTTCGTAATACTTATTTTTATAAAGCATGATCTATGCCAGTTTTAGCAAAGAAAATATCCAAAAAAGAAAGAAACATGCACTATAGTTGATCAAAGTAAAAAGTATGATGAGATAAACATGCTTTAAAAGAGTTCTATTTCTATTTTTCTAACTCCAATATGCATCATCAAATTTAAGAAGCACAACCGAAATGCAGCAAAAATGACTTATTTTATATACGACACCATTTCTGGGCCTTGTCATAAAGTTGAAAAGTTTTTGTTATTTGTAACATCTATCCCATGAAATATTTGATATTAAATACTCATCACTAAGAAGGTGGGATTTTGACACTCCATATCTTGCTATTTTATAGTGGACTAAAAAATGAAATATTAGCTATATCGAAGGCAATACCTAAATTACAGCACTCTATTGATGAATAAAAATAGTTATTCTGGTGAGTTATATGTATGATCAAATATGACTCACCAAATTTATAATTCATTAAAAAGAGAAAATCTCTTATTTTATACTATCTACAATCTCGGGAGAAATAAGGCTATCTACATCAAGTTTTGTATTATAAACACCATATTTTATATTAAATTCATTGACCCGATAACTTGAACCATAAATAGAATTTAATCCTGTGCCTTTGGTAAATAAAGTTTTATTATCTTGAATACTTAAAAAATGTGTACCATCAATAAATTGTTTATATTGTTCTGATTGAATACCTGCACGGCTTGCCATAATACGTACAGCATCTTCATGCGTTGCTGGATCTTTAATATATTTGACTACTCTATCCCATACTTCTAAGATTTTTACCCAATCTTCTTTATGACGCATTAAATGTTCTGCATTGACAGTCATAGCACCATAAATTAATCCCGGTTTTTCTGATGCTGTATAAATAATTTTAGAACCGGGAACATTTTTTAGTGCCTGATTCGCAATAGGCTGCCATAATGCAACAGCGGAAATATCAGGTGACATGAATACCTGCGGTAATTCATTCGTGACAGCATTTACAATTTTAACCTCCTGCGTTTTAATATTGGCATCTGTTAACGCTGTATCTAATAATAAATGATCAACCAATCCCTTTTCTACTGCAACAGTCTTACCTTTCAAATCTGAAATAGAATTAATACCTGATTTTGCCACAATTAAATCATTACCTGCACCTTCATCAGTGGCTAGAATAACTAAGCCTTTTGTGCCACCAGCCGAAATTACCAAATTATCACCATGGGCAATCGTCACAGCATCAATTTGTTTCGCCGCAAAAGCATTTAATGAAGCAGAATAATCAAACCATTTAAATTCTGCATTTACACCAGCATCTTTCAACCACCCTTTGTCAATTGCAATCTGCCATGCAACCCAACCCGGATAGTCACTATACCCAATCGTTATGGGAGGATTTTCATTTTTAGATTGTGATGCAGTATTTTCTGATACGGAAGTCTTTGCAGTATTATCGCAAGCTGTCAGAAATACACTAAATATCAAGGGAAAAATATAATACGGTTTGTTCAACATATCATCTCTCACTCTAAATCATAAGGTGTAAAAAATAATTAGTATTACTTTATTTAAAAAAAGTAATACTAATATAATAAGCAATATTTATGCCTAGAGTTTAATAAAATAAGAAAATTATTTTATTAAATTAATGATATGAGTTCATTTGTAGATTTTAAAATACCGAAAATACCATTTTCGACTTTAATCATTTCCAATGCAGCTTGATGTAAACTAATATTTGCAGAAGCACAAGCATCTGCAACGGTAATACAATAAAAACCCAAATCTGTCGCATGACGAAAAGTACTTGATACACAAACCTCTGTTGTAACACCTGTAATAATTAAATTTTTAATCTCTTTATTTCTTAATATCAACTCCAAATCAGTATATACAAAAGCGGAATATCCTGGTTTATCTATAATAGGTTCACCTGATATCGGTTGTAATTCATCGATAAAATCATGACCATATTCACCACGTATCATTAACTTACCTAGTGGACCCTGATGACCAATTTCCGCATTGGCTAAAAGTGTTCTTTCCCTTTTTATTATGGGTAAGTCTGTTAAATCTACTCGATGTCCTTCTCGGGTATGTATAACCAGCATATTTAAATTACGTGCCCATTTTAATAACTTATTTATGTTGAATATTGGTTTTCTTAATAAATTTATATCCAACCCAATTGAATCAGCATATCCACCCTTCTGGCAGAAATCTCGCTGCATATCAATAATAAGCAAGGCAGTGTTTAAAGGAGAAATGCTCATATACTCAATTTTTCCAAGAATATGAAAAAGAATAAACAAGATCTAATGTTAATCCTGTTCATTCTTTTTCATTACATTATTAATTTGGTGCTAAAGTAAACAACACCTGCCCTGTTTTGACGATATGGCCTTTTTCTGCCAACACTTCATGTACTTTCATTTTTTCCGGTGCGACGATTGGAATTTCAATTTTCATGGCTTCAATCACTGCCAATATCTGCCCTTCCTCGACAATATCACCGACGGCACATTCAACTTTCCAGATTGAACCCGGCATATGCGATTCCACTGCCAGTCCGTTTTCCGGAATAATCACTGCACTGTCATCGTCGATTTCATCAGCTGAATCAGACACATATTCTGCCAATCCTGCTTCATGCCAGCGACGGCGTTCCGCTTCAAAATTTTGCTGTTGCACCTGTTTAAAGGCATGAATACTGTCCTCATACTCATTCAGGAAATCATTGTATTGTTTTAGGTTGAGTACACCTTCTTCAATGCGAATGGTTAAGCGTCCAGCCTTGAAATCCTCACGCATGATCAGTAATTCTTCTTCACTCACTTCGTAAAATTTGATCTGATCAAAGAAACGCAATAACCATGGTTTATTGGCTTCAAAATTGGCATTTTTACGGTAGCGGCTCCACATTTGCGTGGTACGTCCAACAAACTGATAACCGCCCGGTCCTTCCATGCCATAAACACACATATAGGCACCACCGATACCGACTGCATTTTCAGGCGTCCAAGTCCGTGCAGGATTATATTTGGTGGTCACCAAACGATGTCGTGGATCAAGCGGCGTTGCAACGGGTGCGCCTAGATAAACATCACCGAGTCCCATCACCAGATAATTGGTGTTATACACAATATCCTTAACCGCCTGTTTCGATGCTAATCCATTAATCCGACGGATAAATTCAACATTATCCGGACACCACGGTGCATCTGCACGTACCAGTTGCGTGTATTTTTCAGTGGCAAGTTGGGTTTGTGAATCTTCCCAAGCCAGCGGTAAATAGACTGTTCGTGACGGCACCTGCATATTTTTAACATCAGGTAATTCCATTTCTGCCTGTTGCAACAAAGTCAGCAATTGTTGCTGATCCAAAACTGTCGAATCAAAATGAATTTGTAGTGAACGAATACCCGGGGTGAGATCAATAATACCTTGAATATCTTGATCTTTAACCCATTGTATTAAGGCATGGATTCTAAATCTAAGATTCAGATCGAGTACCAGCTCACCATACTCAACCAATAGATAATGATTGCCTGCCGGACGATATACCACGCGAGGCGCATCATCTTGTCCTGCTAGCGTTGCCAATACTGCATCTTTTAAGGTATCTGTTTCAATCTCAATCTTCGGTAATTGGGCTATATCAGCGACATCTTTGCTTTGTATCAGATCACGGTAAGCAAAGTTTAATGTTTGTGCCTGTGCATAGCTGATTGGGATAAACTTCACCTTATCACCGGCTTTTAGTTGTCCGAGTTTCCATAATTCGGAATGCACCACTACCGCAGGACAGACAAATCCGCCTAGACTTGGGCCATCGGGTCCCAGAATAATTGGCATATCGCCAGTAAAATCAATGGCACCAATGGCGTAGGCGTTATCGTGAATATTTGATGGGTGTAAACCAGCTTCTCCGCCATCAGTTCTTGCCCATTGTGGTTTTGGACCAATTAAGCGAATTCCGGTACGGCTGGAGTTATAATGGATTTCAAATTCATGCGCAAAGAAAGTCTCAATATCCTCTGGGGTAAAGAAATCTGGGGCACCATGCGGCCCATACATCACTGCAATTTCCCAGTGATGATCAAATTGCGGTATCTGTTGTACATACAAGCTATTGTGCTGTTGTTGCGTTGTAGGCGTTTCCGTAATGGGTAACATATCCCCGATTAATAAATTACGTCCGGCATGCCCGCCAAATTGTCCTAATGTAAATGTTGCCTGACTCCCCAAATATTCGGGAAGGTTTAAGCCACCTTTAATTCCGATGTAACTGCGGCAACCTGTAGTTACTTTCCCACATTTCAGCACTTGTCCTTTTTGCACAGCAATGGTGCTATACATGGCAAGTTTTTCACCATCAAGCACAGCTTGCATTTCACCGCCTGTCAGTACAATCTGGCTATCACAATGGAATTTGAGTGTAGGTCCCTGTAAGGTACATTCCAGTCCAGCAGTATTAAACGGATTACCCAATAATTGATTGGCGATGTTTAAACTTAAAGGATCCATTGCACCCGATGGTGGCACACCCACATCCCAATAACCCAAACGTCCGGTGACATCCTGCACCGCAGTTTGAATCCCTGCCTGCAAAACTTCAATTTTTTGGGTTTTCCAAACAAAGTTATTTAAAAACCGTGTGGTTTGTGTGCCACTGTTAAATACCTCACCAGCGACAATTTCCTGTAAATATTCAAGATTGGTTTCAATACCTGCGATGCTAGTGTTTGCCAAGGTATTAGACATCGCCTGAATCGCTTGCTCACGGTCGGCAGCAGTCACAATAATTTTGGCAATCATTGGATCATAAAAAGAAGATACATGTGAACCCGTTTCCACCCATGTTTCAATACGGGCATGCGAATCAAACTTCACTTCGGTCAGCAAACCCGCACTAGGCTGAAAATTTTTAATCGGGTCTTCGGCATATAAACGTACCTGAATCGAATGACCCTGTGGTGCATTCACTGTTTCTGGTAAAACGAGATCACCACTGGCAAGCGTCACCATCCACTCCACCAGATCTATGCCAAACACCTGTTCGGTCACACCATGTTCAACCTGCAAACGGGTATTGACTTCCAAAAAATAAAATTGCTGATCTTCATGTTGGGCTTCGGTATCCATCACAAATTCAACCGTCCCGGCCGAACGATAATTCACCGATTGCATCAGTTGAATCGCCACCCGTTGCAGATAATCACGCTGTGTTTGAGATAAATGCGGTGCTGGCGTTTCTTCAATTACTTTCTGATTGCGGCGTTGTACCGAGCAGTCTCGTTCACCGAGTGCCAGCACTTTGCCTTGACCATCACCAAAAATCTGTACTTCGATATGACGGGCATGCTGGACAAATTTTTCCAGATAAAGTCCTGCATCCTTAAAGTTGGCTTGCGCCAGATAGGACACGGTAGCATAGGCTTCTTTTAATTCGGCTTCATTCCAGACCAGACGCATGCCGATCCCGCCACCGCCTGCGGTACTTTTTAGCATTACAGGATAGCCAATTCGGGCAGCTTCGGTTAATGCTTCCGCTTCATCCGCCAGTAAATTACTCCCCGGTAATAATGGCATCTGATTTTCAATCGCCAATTCCCTTGCAGTATGTTTTAAACCAAAATCCCGCATTTGCTGTAAGGTAGGTCCAATAAAAGCAATGCCACGTTGTTCGCACAAATCACAAAATGCAGCATTTTCCGATAAAAAACCATAACCGGGGTGAATCGCATTTGCCCCACTTTGCAAGGCAATTTCTAGAATTTTTTCAACATTCAGATAACTCTGGCTGGCTGGTGCTGCCCCGATACAAAAAGCTTCATCGGCAAGACTGACATGTAGTGAATCCCGATCTGCTTCGGAATAAACCGCAACTGACTGAATCCCAAGACGTTTTAAAGTACGAATAATCCGGCAGGCAATTGCACCACGATTGGCAATCAAAACTTTATTAAACATGTATTTGCCCCTTATTCTGCATCACGCACGATGAGCTGAATCCGTGTCGGGTTATAGGCATTACAGGGGTTATTCAGTTGCGGACAATTGGAGATCAACACGATCAAGTCCATGTCGGCCTGAATTTCCACATATTTACCCGGTGCAGAAATCCCGTCATCAAACTTGAGATGACCATCAGAAGTAACAGGTACATTCATAAAAAAGTTAATATTGGGTCCAATATGGCGAACATTTAAACCATGTTTTTTTGCAACCGGATGAGTGGCCAATGCATGCATAAAATTATTGCGGCAACTGTGCATTGGATATTTATCATGAGAATAACGTACGGTATTACTCTCGCAGGAACAGGCACCGCCCAGCGTGTCATGTCGCCCACAATTGTCATCAACAATAGTCGCTATGGCATGTCCTAGATTGCTATACAACGTCGTACCTTTTTCCAGATAAATGTACTGATTTTTGGCAATGGTATCGGTTGCACTATACCGTTCCTGTGGATTAGCTGCACTGATAAACAGCGTATCCACTGCCTGATTGCCTTCCAGATCCACGATACGAAAATATTGCCCTTTTTTGACTTCGCACATCCATCCTTCGCCCGCAGGACAGACTTCACTTAATAATGCATGGTCAAAATGTTGTGATGCTAAATTTGTCATTGTTATTCTCCTGATATTAATGATTGTCTAATGCAAAATAACGCTGATTATTGGCAAAACCATTCTGATTCTGATGACATGAATCTCGGCAAATATCCTGTTCCAATAATGGCAAGGTTTTAAATAAGCGCAGTTGTACATCGGCTGGTTGATAGTTTGTTGCCGCATCCAGTGCATGCGGTGCAGCAGACAAAAATACCAGACAATCCATTTCAAAACGTAATTCAATAATCTGTCCGGAGTTATCCGAGTCAATATAAGAAAGTGCCCCTGAGTCATCGGGACTGACTTTGGAAAATAAATTCACTGTCGCCGTCAAATCCTCTACGCCCAGAGAAAATTTGGTCATTTCTACCAGCAAACTGTCTAGACTATTTTGATACATGGCATTGCGCGCATCCTGAAAAGTCTGTACGCCAAAATGATCCTGAATCTGTTCCGCCGTACTCGGACCACAGATCGCATCATTCCAGCCATGATCATCGCGAACAATTGATGCCATCACATGACCAAAGTCGGAATACAATACATTTCCTGTTGTTAAAAATGCCGTATGCTGTGCCTTTAAACTGTCTGGCATATTAAAGCGTTCCAGCTTTTCTTGTGCATTGACACAATACAAAGACACATTGGCATTGGGACCCAATGCCTCAAATTGTAAAACTGTGCCGCGTGGTATCCGTCCAGACCAGTGATGGCCACCGGGTAATAATTCTTGCCAGAGTGCCTTTTGCTCATGATATGTTGATGTGTTCATAACAACTCCTTGCGGATAAATCGATTCAGTTTTAGAAATGAATAACTAAATTCATCTCCTGACCTCCCGGGCTTTTATCCCTCCGTGTAGTTCTTACGAACCGTCATCTCTCGGTCCAGTCATGTTGATCATTGCAACATCGGAACCCTAGATCACTTTTTGCTATTGATAAAATAGAAGCAAAGCTTATGCCAATTCAGTATTACGATTTTTATAAAAAGTAATACTGAATTGGTGCAAGAAAAATTATCGTTGCTGAAAACTGCACTAAAACTCAGCAAATCAGTAGTGATTCCTTGGATTTTGAACCTAAACAAGCAATTTAGAGTTGGTATGGTTTTTGATATAACAGAAATAGAAAAGTAATTGCCTTAACTAAAATTATAGAAGAATGGAAGAATTGGTCTATAACAACTGACTCAATCCATTATATAGTTATGGCGTAGTTTATTGGCGAAGATTGGAATGAAACTCATGCAACGTAATGACTGGACAAGACAAGAAATTGAAGCCTTATATCAACAACCATTTATGGATTTGTTGTTTGAAGCCCAGCGCCTGCATCGCCAGAATTTCAAAAAAAATACCATTCAGGTCAGTACCTTGCTCTCAATCAAAACCGGTAAATGCCCGGAAGATTGTAAATATTGCTCACAGTCGGCACGTTATGATTCAAAACTCGAAGCAGAAAAACGTATTGCTGTAGAAAAAGTCCTGCGTGAAGCAATTGAAGCAAAAGAATCTGGTTCTTCGCGTTTTTGTATGGGCGCTGCATGGCGTAATCCGCATGAACGCGATATGCCTTATGTGCTGGAAATGGTACGTGAAGTCAAGGCACTGGGCATGGAAACCTGTATGACCTTGGGTATGCTCAATGCCTCACAGGCAGAACGCCTTAAAGATGCCGGATTGGATTATTACAACCATAATCTGGATACCTCACGTGAATATTATTCCAATATCATCAGTACCCGAACTTTTGATGACCGACTGGATACCCTGGATCATGTGCGTAATGCTGGTTTAAAAGTGTGTAGTGGCGGGATTGTCGGCTTAGGTGAATCAGAGCAGGATCGTATCGGCCTACTGTATGAACTTGCCACACTGCCAGTACATCCGGAATCGGTACCAATTAATATGCTGGTACCAATCGAAGGAACACCTTTGGCGGATGTAGAAAAACTTGATGTGATTGAATGGATTCGTACCATTGCCACGGCGCGTATTTTAATGCCGACCAGTTATATCCGTTTGTCTGCCGGACGTGAGTCTTTAAGTGATTCGGATCAGGCATTAGCATTTATGGCAGGTGCAAACTCCATCTTCTCTGGTGAAAAATTGCTGACCACGCCAAATGCTGGACAAGGTAAAGATCAGGCATTATTTGCCAAACTTGGGCTTGAAGCAGAAAAACCTAAAGTCAGTGTACGAGAAACAGCAGTTGATGCGATGGCTGGTTAAATAATAACAATTATTATTTTCAAATACGGTTTCTTTTCACTCCAAATATCCTATAATTACTCAACCAATCACTTATTAAGTGGTTGGTTTTTTATTACATAAAGAAAATTTCAAGGGTTGTATATGATTAAACAAAATTTGTTATTACTTGCAGTTACTTCATTGCTGATTGGCTGCGCATCAGTACCCACCACTTCCACTGAAGTAGCAACTCAACTCAAACAAATTCAAGCACCTACTGAAGGCAAAGCTGGGCTGTATATTTATCGTTCCAGCTCTGTCATAGGCGCTTCACTTAAAAAAGATATCTGGCTAGATAAAGAATGTATAGGTGAAACTGCTCGAGGCGTATTTTTTTATAAGGAAGTAGAAGGTAATAAAACACATGTTTTAGCCACTGAATCCGAATTTTCTCCTAATTTGCTCAATGTAACCACTGAGCAAGGGAAAAATTACTTTATTCAACAGTACATAAAACCTGGGGTATTTGTTGGTGGTGCAAATTTAAAATTGGTTGATGAACAAGAAGGCCAAGCAGCTATCCAAAAACTTTCTTTAGCCGAATCCGGAAAATGTAGTAAACCCTTCCCGACTAAAGCATCATAATTCATTCAAATGTAAAAAGAGGTAGATCATCTACCTCTTTACTATTTATTCCAGAATATTTTCAAAATCATAGTGTGATGGATACAGCTCCGCCTGATAGAAATTGACCTCACCGTCCGGATAGACATCACTGATCAAAGACGTTAAAACATCAAGCTGTTCGGCTTTGGCATCACTTAAGATTAAAATAATCTGTTGATCCAGTTCTACCGTAATGACATTGATGCCTTTTTTAAGCAACTCGTCGAGCACATTTTCCAAACAAATCGCCCGATAGGTTTCCGGATCAATTTCGGTTTCACCGTCCAGATCATCTTCATCATCATGATCGGTTTCGAGTTCCTGTTGATCTTCATCACCCGGACCACTTAGATAATCGGAAATTCTCTGCACAACCGTAGATAGATCAAGATCATATTTATTTGCAATGTCCAGCTGTCCAATATCATCTTCAATTTCCCATAGCCAGTCCTTGATATGACCGCTGGCCACATATTTTTCAGATTCAGGGAATTCTTCCAACCAAACATTAAACCATGTGGTTAAAGATTCTGTATTGAGCACTTCGGGAAAATCTTTGGGTGTTAATTTTGGAAAAACATTAATCAGCGCATCACGTAATTTTACTGGTTCAGACATTGTTCTCTCTCATGTTGTTATATTTACTGTCCATAAGCATAGATCAAAACTGTGCCAGGGTCACCCGATCATTGCCACCATAGTCCTGAATTGACGTGATATTTTTATAGTGATTTTGTTTAAATCGTGTTTGTACCGCTTGTGCCTGATCAAAACCATGTTCCAGTACCACCCAACCATTGGGTTTTAGCCAATAGCGCGCAGTGGTAATAATATGTTCCAGATCTGCCAGACCGTGTTGATCTGCCACCAAAGCCCGTTGAGGTTCATGTTGCAGGTTCTGCACATGCGGGTCCTGTGGATCAATATACGGTGGATTAGACACGATTAAATCAAATTTTTGTGTAGTTAAGGCCTGATACCATGCCCCCAAAGCAAACTGTACCCGATCCAAACCATGCTGTATGGCATTTTCTTTGGCAACGTCCAGTGTGGCAGCGTAAATATCTGTGGCGGTGATGTGCCAGTGTGGCCGTTCTGAAGCCAGAGCTAGTGCGATTGCCCCAGTTCCTGTGCCCAAATCAACCACATTGGCCTGATAAGGTAAATCCAGATTCAATACAGTTTCAATCAGAATTTCGGTATCCGGACGAGGCACCAGCGTATCAGGCGTGACCTTTAAATCCAGTGTCCAGAAAGGTTGTGTTCCGGTGATATAAGCCAGAGGTTCACCTTTGGCCAGACGCATCAAACCATCCAGATAGTCTTGCTCCTGCTCGGCAGTTAAGGCTTGCATCAGATGCAACTTAAGTTCCAGTGCCGATAATTTTAAAATATGCTCCAATAGCCATGTCGCCTCTTGACGTTCATAGCTATCTGCTTGTCCTCTTAAGCTTAAGGCTTGTGCAATTTTCAAAAATAATGTCCAGAAAAAGAGATTTAATTCAATTAACCGCCATTTTCCTGTGCCAGCATCGCCAATTGATCGGCCTGATATTCACGATGCAAACTATCCAGCAATTCTGTTAAATCACCTTCCATAACGGCATCGAGTTTGTACAGGGTTAAGTTGATACGGTGGTCGGTCATGCGACCTTGCGGATAGTTATAGGTTCGGATACGTTCGGAGCGATCACCAGAACCGACCAGATCACGACGCATTTCAGAAGTTGCATCAGCCTGTGCCTGACGTTTGGCATTTTCCAGACGAGAAGCCAGTAACGCCATGGCTTTGGCTTTATTTTTATGCTGTGAACGTTCGTCCTGACATTCCACTACAGTACCGGTTGGAATATGGGTAATCCGTACCGCAGAATCGGTTTTGTTAATGTGCTGACCACCGGCACCCGAAGCACGGTAAGTATCGATACGCAAATCGGCAGAGTTAATTTCCACACTAGTATCAATATCAACTTCCGGTAAAATCGCTACCGTACAAGCAGAAGTATGCACCCGCCCTTGTGATTCGGTTGCAGGTACACGTTGTACCCGATGTGCGCCACTTTCAAATTTCAGGCGACCATAGACACCATCACCATCAACCCGGCAAATGACTTCCTTATAACCGCCATGTTCGCCTTCATTTTCGGACAGGATTTCAATACGCCAACCTTGTGATTCGGCATATTTACTATACATGCGAAATAAATCACCGGAGAAAATCGCGGCTTCATCACCACCAGTTCCGGCACGAATTTCAAGAAATGCAGCATTGGCATCATTGGGGTCTTTTGGAATCATCAAAATGTTCAAACGCCCTTCCAGTTCTTCTAAGAGCGCTTTATTACTTTTGATTTCCTCTTGTGCCATTTCCTTAAAATCAGGATCGGCAAGCATTTCTTCTGCGGTGGCAATATCATGTTCGGCCTGAGTGTATTGCTGCCAGACTGCGGTAATTTCCTGCAAATCACTATGTTCACGGGAGAGTTTACGGAATTTGTTATTATCGGAAATCACTTCGACATCGGCCAAAAGTGCTGTTAATTCCTCATAACGATCAGACAATTGATCCAAACGTAAACGTAGTGACTCTTTCATATACTGACTTTCTCAATCCATTTGCTTCATGCAAGCACAACATCACATGAAAACGGTAATTTATAAAATGCCACATAGTTTACCTATTCTCGGCGATAAATCCTACCTTGATTCAACACGGTATTGAATTAATCTTTCTTACCCCACAACTAAAACCACATCACAGTTTCCAAAGAAAATAAAATAACCATCACTTTGTCATTACAATTAGCAAATTTTCTGCAACACAAAACTACGCAAAGCAGGTATTCGATAAAAAACTCTTCATTTTTATCAACAAGGGCTTTGCTAAAGTGCAACCATTGAAAAATTTTGATACATCTAAAACTGGAGTCATCTTATGCAAACGACAAAATGGATTTATACAGCGTTACTGTCAAGTAGCGTTCTGGTTGCCACCAGTAGTTATGCTGATAGTAGCACACGAGTTGCAGCAGCAGGCGCATTAGGCAGTGTAGTGGGTAATGTTATTGGTCAATCAGTAGGCGGCTCCAATGGGGCAACCATTGGCTCAGCAATTGGTGGTGCAGGCGGTGCTGCTGCTGCAAGTAAAAAATCTACCCGAACCGAATCCGCAATTGGTGCTGGCTTAGGTACTGTCGCTGGTGGTGCTGTTGGTAAGAGTATCAATGGCTCTACTGGTCAACTGATCGGCGGGGCTTTAGGTGCGGCAGGTGGTGGTGCTTTAGGCAATAAAATTGGCGATGACCGTGAAGCTGATAAACGTAGCAACTATCGCAACAACTACAAGCAGGCAAAATATTCACCGCGCCATAATGACTGGAAAAAAGGCTATCATAAGAAATATGATAAAAAATACCGCTAGGAAAACCTTTGGGTTACTGTCTCACAGCCGACCCTAACAGTTCGTTATTCGCCTTGCAGCTCTGCCCTTGCAAGGCTTTTTCATGTTGATGCATGATCCCAAATCATTGATGCTCACTCTACGCCTATGGCTAAATTTTTACCTTACAAATCTATTTAAAACAGGCAAAACAAAAACGTTATAATTTTCTTAAATTTCAAGTTTACGGACATTGGCAGTGACCACAATACAGCAGTGTAAATTTTCAATTTTAGAACTTGCCCCAATCCATGATCATGGTACCGCACAACAAGCTTTACATCAGTCGCTCGATCTAGCACAACATGCCGAAAAATGGGGTTATCATCGTTTCTGGGTCGCCGAGCATCATAATATGTCCGGCATTGCCAGTTCCGCCACCAGTGTTCTCCTAGGTTATCTGGCCGCCAATACCAAGACCTTACGTTTAGGTTCTGGCGGTATTATGCTGCCCAATCATGCCCCGCTCGTTGTCGCCGAACAATTTGGTACCTTGGCAACCTTATATCCCAACCGTATTGATTTAGGTCTTGGTCGTGCACCCGGTACCGATCCAACCACCATGCGTGCCTTGAGACGAGGTCGTCAGGAAACCGAAGATCAATTTCCGCATGATGTGCTGGAAATTTTAAATTACTTCGATGATGCCAAACCAAAACAACAAATTGTTGCCACGCCCGGAGAAGGTACACATGTACCGGTATATTTATTAGGTTCAAGTTTATTTAGTGCACAACTGGCTGCGCGTTTGGGTTTACCGTATGCTTTTGCTTCACATTTTGCCCCTCGTATGATGATGCAGGCGATTCAATTATATCGGGAAAACTTTCAGGCTTCCGACAATCTGGAAAAACCCTATGTCATTTTAGGTGTGCCGAGTTTGGTTGCGGACAGTGACAAAGAAGCGGAATATCTGGCAACCACGATTTATCAGCGTATTTTGGGATTAATTCGTGGACAATCCATTAAATTAAAACCACCAATTGAATCCATGCAGGGATTATGGAACGAAGCAGAAAAAAATACTGTGCATAATTTTCTAGGTGTAGCCAAATTTGGATCGCCACATACCGTAAAACAGCAATTGATAGAATTTTTAAATGTCACACAAGCAGATGAATTAATTTTCACCTGCGATGTTTATGATCCGCAGGCACGTTTACGTAGTTTTGAATTACTTAAACAGCTACAGGATTAAGCCTGATAAACCCCATTTTATCAAATTGCTCAGAATCTTCGATTTTAAATGTTAAAGATGAAGATTCTGATGAAATCATTTTTCATTTTAATCACTATCGCAAAGCGCCAATATAATGATGTGACACTTGTGCCTTATATACCTCTTCTTCACTGATCTGATCTTCATTTGATTCGGCTTGAATGTCGGTCGAGATAGAATCCAACGGCACAGATTGTTCATGCTCAGGTTGAATGAGATTTTTTAAACGCAGTGCATAACGCTCTAATTCCGCATCCTGCGTTTCCAGTGCAAGCTCAACGATATATTGTGCATAATTGTGATTTTCTACCAGATAACTGACATCCATCACCCGACCTGATACACGTCTTAGACGTACATACATTTGTGTGGCAATCGCAAATATATCCCGGTTAGCGCTTAAATCAGGGTGTACCGAATTATTCATAAGCAAATCTTCCTTAGCAGCTGAACTTCATACGCACCATTTGATTACAAATTTTGATGCGGCAATCATCGATCAGTAAAAGAGCAAAAAAAATGCCAAGTTTTTAAACTATCTGCTTATTTATCCAAAACTTGTGATAATCATCACAAAATAAACAGGAATAAAAAATTAAACAGAGTGTTTCGACTGAAAATACGTTAAACTTTGCCATATTTCGCACCTAATAATTTTGGTTTATTAATTTTATGAATAGCTCTTTGCGTTTAAACACCTATTGGATTACTTGTGCTGATGGTCTGGAAAACTTGTTACAAGAAGAAATAGAACAGCTTGGTGCAATCATTACCGAACGTAAAATGGGTCGTTTAATCATTCAGGGTACACTGGAAACAGCTTATCGCATCTGTATGTGGTCACGTCTTGCCTCACGGGTACTTGTGCCTATTTTTCAGCACGAGATTGAGCATCAGCATGATGCCCGTGATGTTGCGGAAGAATTGTTTGAAGCTGCTGTAAATTTTGACTGGTCATTGATTTTTGCACCACAAAGTACCTTTGCCATTCGCCTGCATACCGAACGTGAAATCAGAGTCAATCCACAATTTGCTACATTGCGGGTCAAAGATGGCGTAGTAGATAGCTTTATGGAAAGTCAGGGCCGACGTCCAAGCATCGACATTAAACAACCTGAAATTACCTTGTATGTATTGGCAGGCAAAGATGCCCATACCTTCTGTCTGGATTTATCCGGCGACAGTTTGCATAAACGCGGCTATCGTCGTTATATGACCGATGCACCGATTAAGGAAAATCTGGCCGCAGCGATTTTACAAAAAGCCCAGCTAAAACAGAAACAACCCGATTTAATTCTTGATCCTATGTGCGGTTCGGGCACATTTATTATCGAAGCATTGATGATTCTGACTGATCGTGCACCGGGTATGGTCCGTCGTTTTGGCTTTAATGGCTGGCATGGCCATGACCATGACTTGTGGCAAAGTATCAAAAAAGAAGCTGCCGAGCGTCATCAAGCTGCGCTGGAACAACCTTTACCTCAATTTTATGCCTTTGATGCCGATTGGGAAGCTGTAAAAGCCACTCGTCAAAATATCATTGCCGCAGGTTTTGAACGTATTATTGAGGATATCCGGATTGAAGAACGGGTATTGGGAGATTGGCCTGATTTTCAGCTTCAGGAACAGCAAAAAGCTTTTATTGTAACCAATCCACCATATGGTGAACGTTTAGGTGAAAAAGCATCCAATCGTGCGCTGTATCAGGGCTTGTCCTTATTATTACAGGAAACATTCCCGAATCAGTCCGCTGCCATCATCGCAGCACAGATTGAACAGGCGGATGTTCTGGCACTCCAACATACTGAAACCTTACGTTTAATGAATGGTAAATTACCGATTTATATTCGTTTTGGTGAAATTAAACCGCTTGCTGCCAGCCAGCCATTTTTAGCCACATGGCAACCGCAAGCTGTCGAAATCGAAGGTGCGCAGGACTTTGCCAATCGCTTGCAAAAAAATATGTCCAGTTATAAAAAATGGGCAACCAAAGACAATATTTATTGCTTGCGTTTGTATGATGCCGATCTACCCGATTTTAATATTGCGGTAGATTTATATGGCGATAAATTACATGTGCAGGAATATGCGCCACCTAAAACGATTGATCCGGAAAAAGCTAAAAAACGCTTTAATCTGGCACTGGCGACTTTGCGTGCTGTCACAGGCTTAAGCCGTGAAAATATCTTTATCAAAACACGCGCCCGTCAAGCCGGTAAAACCCAGTACGAAAAACAAAGTAGCGCATCAAAACGCTTTATTGTTCGTGAAGGTCAAGCCAAACTTCTGGTCAACTTAACCGATTATCTGGATACGGGTTTATTCCTTGATCACCGTCAGATTCGTTTACAGATTGCCAAAGAAGCCCGCGGCAAGCACTTTTTAAATCTGTATAGTTATACCTCCACTGCAAGCGTACATGCCGCTTTGGGCGGTGCTGCCAGTACCACCAGTGTAGACTTGTCCAACACCTATCTGAACTGGTCAAAAGAAAACTTTGTATTAAATGGTCTTACTGTTGATCACCCAGATGAACAACACCAGTTTTTTGAAAGTGACTGTTTTGAATGGCTCAAAGAGGGTCATGAGCAATATGATCTGATTTTTATTGATCCACCTACTTTCTCGAACTCCAAGAAATTCTACGGTACCTTTGATGTCCAGCGTGATCATTTGTCCTTGCTTAAACGTGCCATGAATCGTTTGACCACCGAAGGCACCCTGTATTTTTCCAATAATTACCGTGGCTTTGAATTCGATGCAGAAATTGAAGGCATGTATCAGGTGGAAGAAATCACCCACTGGACGATTGGACCGGATTATAAACGTAATCAAAAAATTCACCGTGCTTGGCGAATTCGACATTATCCGATTTAATGAGGATTTTTTGATATAAAAACGGGGCGTTGTCATTGCAGCGCCCCGTTTTTATTTTAAAGTCACTGATTATTTTTGTTCGGGATAATTATAATCGCCCCATTTACTGGTTTTAATGCCCAGACCATGCAAGGCTTCAATAAGTTTTACCGCAGCAGTCACGCCATCAATCACTGGAATGTCAATTTCGGCGGCCACACGTTCGGCAAGTTTTGCCATGCCACCACACCCGAGCACAATTGCGCCGATCCCATCTTGCTGTTTCGCTGCCAGACAATTTTCCAGCAACTTTTGATAGGTTTCCTGTTCATTATGTTCCAGATCCAGAACTGGCAAATCAATACAGCGAATCTGCGCACATTTATGGACAAAACCATATTGGTGCAATAGATGTTCAGCAATAATTTTAGTGCGGCTGAGTGTGGTCACAATCGAAAATTTGGTTGCAACCAGCGTTGCCATATGAAAAGCTGCTTCTGCAATCCCGATCACAGGTGCATCGGCCACTTCCCGCGCTGCATGTAAGGCCGGATCACCAAAACAGGCAATCACATGACCATCTACACCCTGCTCTCGGCCTTGTTGCACCAGATTTAATACGCCAATAGCAGAAATGGCCTCATCATAATGACCTTCGATAGAAGGCACACCCTGTTCAGGAGAAACCGCAATAATTTCGGTACCCGCTGCCGCAACTTTGTCGGCACTTTCCCCGATTGAAACGGTCATTTCTAAAGACGTATTCGGATTAATGACTTGTATACGCATATCTAACCTTTCTAGCAATGATTTATAGCCTAAAATAAATAAAACATTTTTCTCTCAGGTTGTCCTTTGAACTGGACTGGAATATCCAGCAACAGGTTCAACCTAATACTTTTGTTCTGTAACCGTTAAAATGGGCGTCCATTTCTCGGTAAACGCTGGTAATGATTGCCTGTTTTCACCTTATGCCGGACTGCACACATACTTTTTGCCCAATGCAATGTACCTATGGCTAACACTTTAGCCCGCCACAAAACCTGAGGTTTGCAACGGGCCTCCCGATCAACTCAATTGAGCATTATTTTTTCTTCATCAATGCAATATAGATCACAAACCCGAGTCCCATACCAATAAACCAGGAAAAGTTTGCCATTGCAGACAATTGTGGAATCAATACGCCCATAATCGGGACTAAAGCAGCAGGAATCAAGGTATAAATGGCTTTTTTGTTATAACCATTTTCATACCAGTAGCTACCTTGAGGATTCATGCTATATAAATCATCCACCACAATTTTTTGCTTTTTCACCACATAAAAATCTGCCAGTAAAATACCAAACAATGGGCCAATCAAAGCACCTAAGATATCAATGGTGTAGTGGATCACTTGCGGATTGTTAAATAAATTCCACGGTGTGATAAAAATTGAACCGACCGCAGCAATCATACCACCTGTACGCCAGCTAATTTTACTTGGTGCAACATTGGAAAAGTCAAATGCAGGAGAAACAAAATTTGCCACAATGTTAATGCCGACAGTTGCAATCATCAGGGTTAAACTGCCCAAAATAACCACAAAGGTATTGTCCAACTTGCCCACCATCTCCACAGGATCGGTAATCAATTGTCCATAAATAGGCAAAGTTGCAGCAATACACACCACAGTCAGGATTGAGAAAAACAAGAAATTGATGGGTAAACCGAGGAAATTACCAAATTTTACCGCTTCAAAAGACTTACCGTAACGGGAAAAGTCACCAAAATTGAGCATAGGGCCAGAAAAATAAGACACGATCAAGGCAATTGCACCAATCATCACAGGTACAACTTCAAGACCTTCGTATTTTACCCCAGCCAGATTAAAATCGATATTGCTCCAGCCTGCTTTATAAATCAACCATGCTGCCATGGCAAACATCACCACATACACAGCAGGTCCAGCCCAATCGATAAATTTACGAATACCGTCCATGCCTTTCCAGAAAACGATGGCCTGAAGCACCCACATCAGCATAAAACCAACCCAGCCCAGATAGGACAAGCCTAACAAACTATATTGATTGACATCGGCATAAGCACTGTACTCTGGAAAGAATTTGAGTATGATCAATAAGAATGCACTAGAGGCAAGATAAGTTTGAATCCCATACCAAGCAACCGCAATTAAACCGCGGATCACGGCAGGAATATTGGCACCCTGTACCCCGAAAGTAGCACGACAAATCACAGGAAATGGTGCACTGGTTTGCTGACTAGATTTAGCAATTAAATTGGCAAAGAACTGTACAATCACAATCCCAACCAATAAGGAAATCAAAACCTGCCAGCTATTCAAGCCCAAGGCAAACAAACTACCAGCAGTGACATAACCACCGACACTGTGTACGTCCGACATCCAGAAGGCAAAAATATTATATGATCCCCAAGTCTGTTTTTTTAACGGTGCCAAATCACTGTTGGTCAGCTTTGGATCATAAGAAGGTTTAATCACTGCTTCCGATTCATTCATCATGGTGAAAACTCACTATTTTTTAGATCTTAATTCAGTGAAATACTGATGTATTCCACCATTTTTGCTTAGTGCCACACTTAGAAAGTGAGTCTTATACCAAGCGCAGTTGAAAGTTGGCTTTTATCTGTATAGCCACCGCCTTGTAGTCCGGAATCTGTATTCACCAGACTTTCAGATGCACCATCTGCATTGTTTAAATAGGCAATATTGGCCAACAGACTGATGGGTTGACGAAGTTGATAAATCGCTAAGGCCCGGTAAACTGTGGTATTGGTATCAAAAGTGGTATTCTTGCGATAAAGAATATCTGCGGATAAAGTGAATTTTGGTGTCATCAAATAATCCACACCAATTTCACTGCTCCATGCTTTTTGTTTTTCAAGGTTACTGGCAATTGCTGCATATTTTCCCGGACCGGAAATATCTGCATAAGCCAAGCCTAAGCGGGCAATCCATTGATCCATCTGATATTTACCAGCCAGTGTGGTCAGTTCATAATGATTGTCGGTATCCTGTGCCTCATGATATTCGTAACCAGCGCCAACCATCCATTGTTGCGCATCATATTTCACAGCAGTGGTAAAAATTTGGCCATGGGTATTTTTATCGGAATCATCTTTCAAGCCATAAATCGCCCCGATCTGCAATCCATTGAAGTTAGGTGAAGTATATTTAATTAAATTGGAATAAATTTCACTGACCGCATCAAATTCGGAAAACTTAAACATAGCACCGGAATTATAGCCACCTTTAAATACACTACCGACAAACCAGTCATCGTTAAACGTCCATTGTTTCCCCAGACTCACAGAACCATAAGGTGTTTTTAATCCGACATAGGCATTGCGGTCAAACAATTCGCCATCTTTACTTTGCTCTCCTTTGGACGGGTTAAAACCTGCCTGCAATTTAAAATAAGCACTGTAATTGTCATCAATCTGATAATCCCCACTTATTCCCAGATTAGATACGCCCAAAATACTATCTACGCCTGTTGTTTTGGTTTGCGTTCCACCTTTGACATTGGTCACTGAAGCAATCCCGGTATCGATCACCCCACTCATTTTAAGATTGACATCACCTGTCGTGACATTTAAATCGGCATGACTGACCACCGTACAAGTTGTTAATGCACATGCCAGAACTAATTTATCCATTGCAAACATGATAGACCCCAAAGTATGTTATTCATATTTGTGCTCAAAATATTTATATATTGTTTACTATATTTAAATAAGATTGTGCACAATTTTATTTAAAGCAAAAAACGGACCAACCTAAAGCTGATGATTTCTATTCAATATTTAGAATAAAGAGCTGAAAAAAAAACCTGAAAATTAATTTGAATTTTCCCATACAAAAAAAATACTTTTAACTTTTTGATATGTAGAAATTTTAATAATGCTAGATTGTTACAATCCAGTGTGGTAAATGTCTAAATTCTACGCAAAAATGACTGGCGGGAAAGAAAAAAATATTCCAGAATTGCCACTTAAACCACTGCCTGTATTTGTTTATCTTTCTAACCTCATTCAGTGCATAATTGTCACCATGGAGAACTCAATGTCATCTGATGCACCACAACAAGACACAGAAATGAGCAATGATGAAATTGATCAACATATTTATAATGCCATTGTTGATGCCATCCTCAACCGTCAGCTTACGCCGGGCACCCGTCTGGTCGAAGCCCCCCTGTGTAAGGCGTTTGGTGTGACCCGTGGCGTACTGCGCAGAGTGTTCGTGAGACTGGCCCATGATAAAGTCATTGAAATTCAGCCCAATCGTGGTGCATTAATTGCGACCCATAGTTTGGAAGAAACCAAGGAAGTGTTTGAAGCCCGAAGTATGCTGGAAATCGAAACCGTCAAGAAACTGGCGCGCAAGGCCAAACACATTGATTTAAATCCGCTTAAAGATCTGGTTGATCAGGAAGCGGAAGTGCGTGGTTCCGGGCACTGGAAAGAATGGATTAAACTTTCTGGCGAGTTTCACATCCGTTTAAGTGAAGTCAATAAAAATACCATCGTGACCAATTATCTTCAGACACTGATTGCACGGACATCTTTACTGATTGGTATGTATGAGATTCCCAAACATAACAATTGTTCTGTCGAGGAACATAAAGCGATCCTCGATGCGATTGAAAATGGCAATGACGAACTGGCCACCTTTTTAATGGAAGAGCATCTGGAAGACTATGCCAGCATTCTGCTAGATGACCGCCCGGAAGCCAGCAATGTCAATTTAATTGATATTTTTCAGAATAAGAAAATTAAACCTTAAGCTTTTTATCAATAGCTCTTGGCCTGAAAATTTCCATTGTAAAGATACGCTAGCCAAGAGTTTATATTAATTACAACTCTTTTTTAAAGATTAACTCCACTGTTAAGTTTCTCTTACCAATTAGCATTTACTTTTTATAAAAACAAATAAATTATTGAATTATCAAGAAAATTATTAATTATCTTTTTAAAAGACGTATTTTTTATAATGTATTGTAAGTAGAATAACTGCCTTAATTTAAGCACAAGAGTCATAAAAATGAAGTTTGTTTTCATACCAATTATTGCATTATCCATACTTAGTATCACTGCATGTACCACAACTGAAAGCGCCCGTACAATTCAAAGCCCTCAAGTCAATGCTGCTACAACTGCTATTCGTTATTCAGGCGTTAAAACACCGGTTTCAATTGGAAAATTTGACAATCGTTCTAGTTATATGAGAGGTATCTTCTCTGACAATACAGATCGTTTAGGTGGCCAAGCAAAAACTATTTTAGAGACACATTTACAGCAAACAGGTTATTTTTCGGTTCTAAATCGAGATAATTTGTCCGAAATTAAACAGGAAGTTGGCTATAGCAAAACAAATCAAATCATCAAAGGTGCGCGCTATGTCATTACTGGAGATGTTACAGAATTTGGCCGTAAAGAAGTAGGTGATCAACAACTTTTTGGAATTTTAGGTCGTGGTAAACAGCAAATTGCCTATGCAAAAGTAAATTTAAATATTGTAGATGTCCAAACATCTGAAGTGGTTTATTCAGTACAAGGTGCAGGCGAATATGCGTTAAGTGAGCGAGAAGTTCTTGGTTTTGGTTCTACTGCTTCCTATGATTCAACCTTAAATGGCAAAGTTTTAGATTTAGCAGTTCGTGAAGCCGTGAATAATTTAGTTTCCGGAATACAAAATCAACAATGGACTCCAAATAAATAACTCGAGTAACATCAATAATGAAAAATTTAATATTTGCACTATGCTGTATGATCGGGCTTTTTGGTTGTGCTACAGCCCCAAAGTCTTTGTATTATTGGGGTTCATATCCGAACCAAACTTATTTAATGTATAGTGATACTACAAAAGCATCACCAAGCGCACAAATAAATACTCTGGAAAAAGATATACAAAAAGCACAAGCAAAAAATTTGGCAATTCCACCAGGATTCTATGCTCATCTTGGGCTTATGTATCTTGAAGAAGGTAATTATTCAAAAGCTGAAAATTATTTTCAGTTGGAAAAACAGGTTTATCCAGAGTCTACGACTCTTATTAATCGTTTGCTCAATGAGAAAAGCCTAAGCGAGCCACAATCATGAAAAAAATGCTCTGTTCTACAATATTACTTGGAATAGTTTTAACAGGATGTGCAACTGCTCCACTTACGTATGATTATTCCACGTATAAAGCGAATATGCCAAAATCCATATTGGTACTTCCACCTATTAATAATACACCTGATGTCAAAGCAACATATGGATACTGGACAACTGTTGACCAGCCAGTTGCGGAAGCAGGTTATTATGTTTTCCCAATGTCTATTGTGGACAAGATGCTAAAAGAAAATGGTGTCACCAATGGAAATGATGCACAATCTATCCCAACCACTAAACTTAGGGATGTTTTTGGTGCTGATGCGGCCTTATATATAAAAGTCACTGAATATGGAACAAAATATCAATTGATCCAAAGTGTCACAAGTGTAGCTGCCGAAGCCAAGTTAGTTGACTTAAGAACTAATCAAGTTTTATGGGAAGGTAAACAATCTATAGCACAACCGACAAATAATAGTGGAGGTAATCTTATCGGTATGCTGGCTAGTGCATTGATTGACCAGATATCAAGTAGCCTAAATGATTCAGCCCATACTTTTTCTAATGCATTAAATTATCAGTTATTTACCCCTTACGATAAAAGTAATGCCAACTCAACGATATCTAGCCGTCAAAGTTCTGGACTGTTATATGGTCCTCGTTCACCCAAATATCTGCAAGAAAGGCCATAAATATTATCAGCAATCATTGCTTTAATTTTTAAACCTTAAAGTTTTGAAGTTAATGCATGCATGTTAATTAATAAACCAGTGATGTCAAAAGCATTACTGGTTTTAAAATTTAGAGATCTATAAAAGGTCTCCACCTTATCTATTTCTAAATTAGAAAAACAAAGAAATCCCCATCCTGCCAATTAAAAACAACAATAAAATAAGAAAGAAGATTCGAATAAAAGCACTACCATAACGCAAAGCCAGAAATGTCCCGGTTAATGAACCGATGACATTACACAACATCATGATCACAGCAATCTTCCATAACACATGGCCTGATGGAATAAAAAACAATAACGAAGCGCTGAATGTGCCTAGATTGACCAATTTTGCTGATGCAGAAGCATTTAAAAAATCAAATCCAAAACATTTTACAAAAAGAAAAAGCAGAAAACTTCCACTGCCCGGTCCAAAAACACCATCATAAAAGCCAATTAAGCCGCCAAAAAATATGCCCAATATCATTTCTTTCCGACCACATTGCACATGGCGATGTATTTGCCCTAAATCTTTTTTATAGAAGGTATAACTTGCCATGAGCAATAAAAGTAAGAAAACCAGATATTGCATCAATTCCTTGGGGATTAAGCTAATCGACATCGCACCCAAAAAGGCAAAGACAAATGCCGAAAACATCGTCGGTAACATTAGATGCCATACAATTTTTATTCTTTTGAGATAACTAAAAGCAGATGAGATTGTGCCAGCCAAAACTGCCAACTTATGGGTTCCTACAACAGTGGCTAAACTAGTCTGGGGTAAAGCATGTAAAAGTGCAGGCAATTGCACCAGTCCACCACCGCCGACAGCAGCATCAATTAATCCACCACAAAATGCAAAAAAACCTAAAGCCATCAGAACATGCGCATTATTCATATCTAATTGATTAGCCAAGTCAAAACCATTGCTTGCAGATTAGAATACTAGATCACTGACTACAAATAACTTATATTAAGTCAATCATTCTGTTTAAGTGAACATTGTATGGAACTTTCACAATTACGCATGTTTAAAATGGTTGCTGACCAAGGCAGTATTATCCGTGCCTCAGAAATATTGCATTGCGTGCCATCAAATATCACAACACGAATAAAACGTCTTGAAGAAGAACTCAATGTGACACTTTTTATCAGGCAAGGACGTGGTCTGATCCTTAGTCCATCTGGCAGAATATTCCTTGATTATGCGAACCAAATTCTGTCTTTGAGTGAGCAAGCACGTCAGGCTTTGAAATCTTCCGCAATGCCCTCTGGGCCATTGAAAATTGCAGCGATTGAATCATCCGCAACGGCAAGATTACCCAAATTATTATCAGACTATCATCAACACTACCCAGCGGTACACATGCAGTTTTGTACTGGCACATGGTCACAATTGGTCAATGATGTCATTAATCATCAACTTGATGGCGCAATCATTGCCATCAATCCAGCACATCCACAACTGGAATGTCTAGCAATATATCAGGAAGATCTGGTGTTGATTGCTTCGTCTACACTGGGAGAAATACAGCGACCACAGGACTTGATCGGAAAAAATATATTGATGTGGCCAGAAGGTTGTCCCTATCGAACAGCACTGGAACATTGGCTGGTTCAACATCATATCACGGTACCGATCACCAGCATTGCCAGTTATGGCACCATTCTGGGTTGTGTCAGCGCCGGTGCCGGTATCTCATTAGTACCAAGAGGTATATTTGAACAATTTAAACAGAGTGGCAGTATAAAGGGCTATAGCTTTGAAGAATTGACTGCGGTACAAAATTATTTTATCTGGCATAAAAATGCAGGATTACATCAGGCTAGAGATGCATTTGTCGATTTACTCAAACAAGCATTCTGAACATAACTTATTGTTATCATTATAAAAAAAGCACTTGGTAGTGATTCTCTCTAAGTGCTTTTTAAAAATATGGTGGGCCCGCCCAGACTCGAACTGGGGACCAATGGATTATGAGTCCACTGCTCTAACCGACTGAGCTACAGGCCCTATAAAAATTTACTTGTGGTGCAATACACCGCACGCTTCTAAATTTTATGTAAGACAAACGCAAGGCGTCGTACCTTATAAAAACAATGCTTGGATTCTATTACACAACAAACAAAGTACAGCGTGTTCGAAGCTAAATCAAAACTTTGAAGCGGTGCCAATCTTAACCAAGATCATCTTAAAAAACAAGAAGTATCAAACTACACCTATAGCGAAAGCCCCTGCAACCGTTTAATATTCAGCCAACCCATTAAAAATCGTCAAAAATTTTACTACTGCCATTTCTCGCGCCTTATAATCTATATTGGTATCGGGCATTTGCCTGTTATACTATTGCCGTTTTTAAATGTTGAGAGTTTAGCCTGTGTCTAACCGTATTGATGCCACCGATGTAACAGAAGAAGAAGCATTAAATGCAGCATTTTTTGATCGTGCCGATCAATTTATAAAACTTGCCAATGAATTTTGTCATCTCAAATCAGGGGAAACCGTTGAACCTGGCGAACGTCGTGGTCAAGTCAGTTCTGCCATGTTATTTGCAGCAGCGCGTTTTAATACTTGGGTCAGTGCCAATACATTTAAGGATGGTAAAGAAATGCAGGATGCCAAAGATCAGGTCATGGCTTATCTGGTGCAGCAATTTCAGGCCATGCTTGAAGATAATTATGATGAATACTGCGAACAATTCGATAATTATCTGCGTTTTCGGAAAATGGAAGATTTTCATACCCACAAGCATGATCACGACCATTAAACAAAACGCCTCATTCCGAGGCGTTTTTTAGCTCTAAATATATCTTTAACCAATTATTATTTTATTTGTTGGCCATATTGATCCGCCATAACTTCGACAAACTGTTCCGGCTTGATATATTTTTTAATCGCATCATTCACATTAGTCACTGTTAATCGTGTGATGGCTAAATCACGTTGGGCACGGCTTGCCATAGTTTTATCCTGTTGAAGCTGATTGGTCAAAATACGATGGATATTACGGTCATCTTCCAGCATCGTCGCACGTTGCTTCATAATATCGGCTTTTGCGGCTTCAAGTTCTTGTTCGGTAACTCCGCGTTGCAGCAAATCCTTTAAAACCTGATGCACAGATTGACTGACCTGACTAGAACGACCAGATGTGTAATTAGCACTGATTGTTAATGCACCAACATTTGTTTCATCATCCAGATTCAAACGACTCGCAAAACCATAGACTAATGCATTTTTCTCACGTAATTCCTGAGCCAAACGAGAAGATAACTGTGAATGACCTAGAATATGACTAAATACAATCAATGCTGAGGCATCATGATGATATACCCCCACAGGCAAAGTCAGAACACTCTGGTAATTACCAAATTCACGCTGTTCTGCCAAAACATGCTGAGTTTGCGCCGGATAACGCTGATATTGATCTAAGACAGGTGCATAGGGTTGTTTTGAATTCCAGTATGCAAAAGATTTTTTCAATAATCGCTGCATCTGCTTGGCATTAAACTCACCTGTTACAGCCACTTGTGCATGATTCATGGCAAAATATTTTTGATAAAAATCTTTGACTTGCTGATTTGTCGCTTGCTCAATCTGCTTTTTTGCAAATTCGGGTTCAAAATGATAGCGTAAATCCCCTGCCGGATATCGCTCGGTTATACGGGACAGCGTTAAACCGGCAACCACTTCAGGTTCGGTATATGGACGATCCAGACTTTGCAAAGACTGGTTTTTGATCAGATCAAATTCTTTTTGATCAAAGCTCGGATGCTTTAAGACATCAACAATGTAATTAAAATATTGTGCAAAATTTTCCTTAGGAGCACTAATATTAATTTTCAGACTATTTAGACCGCTATTGACCGATGCACTACCGTCAAGTGCAATAGACTTATCGGTAATGTCTTGAAACGTTTGTTTTTCTGAACCCCGTAAAATCAAATATGAAGCAAGATCAATAATTTGGGTCTGATTAAATAATGATTTTTCATCACCGAAATTTAAGTTAATTGTGGCATATACCCGATCATCTCGAGTTGAGGTTGGAAATAATGCATATTTCATCCCGTTGGAAAATTGACCACGCTGAATTTTTTGCTCAGTTTTCCCTAGAAGTTGAGCAGATTGTTTAACAAAGTTAATGACTTCCTGTTCATAGACCTTTGGATCTTTCAAGGGTTGTGGTTGTACCTGCTGCTGATCCAGTGTTTTACTTTGCTCAGTCAATTGCTGCTGTGCCTGTTTCTGATCTTCCGGTGTCGGCTGGATATCACCATTGATACGATGTTTGTCGACCAAAAAGCTTTTGAGCACCTGATTGACTTGCTCAATTTTTAAATCCTGAACTGCTTGCTGATCTTTAAAAAATTGTCCCCAAGTCTGTTGATTGGCAAGATAAGTACTTAAAGTAGTACCAACAGCAACCGAACTGCTCATCATATTTTTTTGACTATTTTTAGCAATGCTTTTAATACGACTGAGATCACTTTCAGAAAAAGGAGCTGTATTTTCAACCTGTTGGGTCAAACTACTTTCTACTGTTTTGGCATCTTGAGTCGGCGAATATACTGCCCCTAAAAACACCAGATTAAAATTTTGATCTAGCCATGTGGTTGACATCACACCGGTACTGATGCCGTTTTGCACCATATTCTGATAAAGATAACCACTCGGTTCCATGCTATATAAATAAGGAATGATCGACAATGCAGGTTGTATGGTCTGATCTTTGCCATTAATATAAATATGGAATTTCGCCAGATCACTGCCCTTTTTTACGACAAAATCACGCGGCTTGATCTGGGCTGGTTCAAGTATCGGTACTTTTGCGGACGGTGCTAAAGTACGGGCTTGAATGCTAGAAAAATTTTGATCAATTTCTTTTAATGTTTGCTGTATATCAAATTTGCCGGCAACCACCATCACCGCATTATTCGGTGCATAATATTGCCGATAAAATGTTTGCAACTCAGGCATTTGAATTGATTTTAATTCGTCCAGATCACCGATAGGTAACCGTCCTAGAGATTGATTGCCATAAGCGGCTTTCCACATTTGATCCATCATCACCGCAAATGGTTGATCCAGTCGAATCTCACGTTCACGACGTACAATTTCGATTTCGCTGGGTACAAATTTTTCCTGTAATACGAGTTTATCCATACGTTCCGCTTCAAGCAGCATCATTTCTGCCAAAGCATTTTTGTCCGGACGCACGATATTGGTATATTGCGTGGTGTAATAACTGGTACTGGCATTATTGCTTAAAGTATATTGATCCAGTCGCCGTTGAAATTCTTCATCCTTGATATTTTCTGTCCCTTTAAATGCCAAGTGTTCAAGCAAATGTGCCAAACCACCTTTGCCTTGCGGATCATTTAAAGAGCCAGTGAAATAGATGGTATTGATAAATACTTTATTTTCTTTTTGATTGGGGGCCAATACCACCCGAAAACCATTATCTAATTGATATTCATAAATGTCTTGTTCAGATTTAATTAAAACTGGTTCAGCAAAACTGTAACTGCTGACCGCAACCACACACAATGCTAAAACTAATTTTTTTGTACGTCGTAACATAATTTGTCCAATATAAAAAATAAAACTTATATTTACTTAAAGAGCTTAAGATTGTGGACTATTATTCATTGTTAGAAAATATGTTGCGTTATTTTTTGCAAAATTAATATGAAAAATCAACCATTCATCGGGTTCAAAATTGACAGAATAGCCAACTTCACATAAATTAGAATAATTACTCTAATTTTGTATCAAGGATTTTCCCATCGTGACAAATGTAAAAGGAAAAACCATGCCAAGCACATTTAAGCTCAATCATATATTTAATGTTGAGATTCAACACTATTTTCCCGAGCAGGATGCCCAACATATTGCCATTCTTTTGCCAGCGATTGGTATCACCATTGATAAATATCAAAAATTTATACATCAATTAAATCAGGCTAACATTGCAATTATCACCGCAGACTATCCCGGTTATGGCAAAAATTTACCCAAGGTAGATCGCCAACATTCTTATGGCTATGCAGATTTAATTGAACAATTTATCCCTGCATTAGTTAATAATGCCAGTCAATTTCCAACATTTAATACCCCCACATTTATCGGTCATAGTCTGGGCGCGCACATTGCGACACTCTATGCTCAACACCATCCATGTCATGTGGTCGGTATTGCCACAGGGAATGTTTTTTATAAACACTGGCAAGGCAAAGCACGTTATAAAATGCTGGCAACCGCCTATACTTTTTGTTTATTGGTCAATACACTTGGCTACTTACCCGGGGATAAAATTGGTTTTGGCAAACGGGAAGCCAAGGGTTTAATCAACGATTTTGCCAGCACAGTAATTCGTGGTAATTACCATCATATTTTACCGGTCTATGATAAAAGTAATGCAGCTAATCTTTTTCTACACATACAAGATGATCAATGGGCACCTATGACTTCAATGACTGCGCTTGCCGATCTATACCATTATCCGCATGTTGAACAAATCAAGTTAACACCCGACATTAAAGGTAATCCGCATAGTGTCTGGTTAAAAGCACCTGAAATTGCAGTATCAAAAATTTCACAATTCCTAACCAATATCAATGCTTAAAAAAATAAGCATACAAGCCGATATTTAATCGATTTTCATCTCTTTGTAAGAAACCTGAGCTATATTGAGTCATACAAAGACTTGATAACAATAATTTGCTTATTTGAAATGACAACAAGGGACATCTTGACGAGAACCCATGCAACTGAGAGATTGTAGACAATACAGCATTAAGACTATAAAACCAGCCAATCAACACTCACTGTTGATTGGCTTTATTAATTTTTACTGTCAAAATCTTTTAGGTTATGCATCCACGCTCGCATTTAATACCTCAGGCGGAATATCCGCCTGCCAATTCTTGCGTAAAACCGGCACATAAAAACTTGCACCCAGTTCAACCAATTCTGCATCCAGCAAGCTATGAATGGCCTGTAAAAATACATAATCGGCATATAATAGATTTAATCGAGGCTGGGCATGCTGGAATTTCTTCCGCGCCTGCTGTGCCTGTTTTACCAATTGATTGGCAAACTCCTGATTTTTATACTTGCTTAAAGCTGCCAAACGAATCTCAACCGTTGCCCATTCCTGCATCAACCGTTTAAAGAGTCCAAAATTTTTCGCATTACTTTCCCATGTCACCTCATCCAGACGTGTTTCATCTTCGGGTAAAACCGGCAGTAATAAATCAAAAATAGAAGGAAATATTTTCTTAAAATTCATCATGAATTTAATCGGATCTTCACCCGGAAAATCGGTGAACTCAATTGTTTTCTGACCATCTTTTAAGAAAATAACCAACATGGATCGCTCTATATTTTTGAAGATGACGGTATTGTAACGAGAGTTGCCTTCGCTTTCTAATCTTTTATTCAGGTCTGTTAGCAATTCGGCACAATAGCGCTTGTGAATATGGATTTCTCCTCAATTGCAGTGAAATACAAAAAACAGATATGACCATTTAGCAGACATAAAAAAATCAGCCTAAATGACTGATTTTTTTACTACACAGATATTTAAAGCTTTGGATCACGCAATTCTATGCTTCTTTGAGACAGTTTCATTAAACTCTCACGTGCAGCTTCAACCACCACAGGTAATACGGATTGCGCCATTTGCGCTGCCTGCAAACCCAATTTTTCACCTAAAGTCGGTTTTTTCCGCGTATTAATCACATAAATATCGTGTTGTGCCAGATGTTCCAGCAAATAAGCATCCGAAGTTTGTAATTTATCCACCAGTTTTAGCTTCAAAGCATCTTCACCATACCAGTGTTCACCCGTTGCAACATCACTGACATTTAATTGCGGACGATAGTTCTCGACAAAGTGCTTGAATAATTGATGGGTTTGTTGCAATTCTTGTTCAAATTTAGCTTTGCCCTCTTCCGAGTTTTCGCCAAAAACTGTCACGGTGCGTTTGTATTCACCCGCAGTAAAAACTTCATAATCAATATTATGTTGTCTTAATAGTTTGTTAAAGTTTGGCAATTGTGCCACCACACCAATTGAACCCAAAATTGCAAAAGGTGCAGCCACGATTTCACTGGCAATACAAGCCATCATATAACCGCCACTGGCTGCAACTTTATCCACGCAAATGGTGAGATGAAAACCGGCATCACGTAGACGAACCAATTGTGCCGCAGCCAAGCCATAGCCATGTACCACACCGCCCGGACTTTCCAAACGCAACACAATACGATCCTTACCTGCTTTTGCCGTGGCCAAAATCATGGTGATTTCTTCACGTAACTGCTCGACTGCACTGGCTTGAATATCACCTTTAAAGTCCAACACAAAGATTTTTTTATTATGCTTTTTACGTAATACAGCCTCTTTTTTTAATTGTGCAGCAAATTGCAATTGCTCAATTCGACCCATGGTACTTTGCGCAATTCGACGACGTTGTTGCTCGACCCGACTGTTAAGATGAACGATGCGTAGTTCGGCAGGGAATTTCGGTAAATGAAATAGCATATAGTTTTTATTCCAGTATTTAGTGAGAACCAATTTCACTAACATGAGGGTATTGGCATTAAAATTCAACTCGATTTATGCAATTTATTTATGAGCCTCTCAAAATTTTATTCATCGTAGCCATTGTTGCCATAAAAATCATTGCATTTAAGCGAAAATTATTGCCCATTTAAAAAATTCAAGTCTATGTTATAGTAGTGCAAAGTTTTGTTTTGAGTGCGTTATTTGTTTTATCGTAGTGGCATACTGCTTGGATTCTTTGCAGTATTTTTGCAAATTGCTGTTTTTTTACAGCCATTGCTACCTGCGCAGTTTCAGATTTCACCCATCTGTGAAACGATCTCGCACGCCCTATCGATTGACCAACAACATAGTCAGCAACATTCATCACATCATGCCAGTCTCGATGACCATTCACAACATCAACTTGGCACGTCTTCCAATGTACATGACAGTCATCATCATGATATTCATCACCAATGTCAGTATTGTACCGTCTATGCCAATCTGGTTTTACCGCCTGAACTTGGGATAAAAGAAGTTCTGGAACGTATCCAAGTTCGTTTATTGTTTTTTAAACGTACACTGGCACATGTTTATTTTGCCTTACAACGTCTATTTCTCCTGCCACAAGGGCGTGCCCCACCTGTATTTGCATAAATTTAAACCTATTTTTGATTAAAAGCTTTCAACTTTTAATCCCGTTTAATTTATGTTTGAGTACAATCATGTCTTATTTTTTTAGATTACAACCGCTTACGGCTGCAATTACACTTGCATGCAGTTCAACCATTAGTGTTGTACATGCTGAACAGCACACCCTACAGCTTGCACCTATTGTGGTCACAGCACAGAATGAACATACAGATGCCAATGGCTTAATCATTCATGCCGATCCCAAACAACCGATTCAGCCGATTCCTGCCAGTGACGGTGCAGCATATCTCAAAAGTATTGCAGGTTTTAATACGATTAATAGTGGCGGGACAAATGGTGATATTACCTTTCGGGGATTGTTTGGTTCCAGAATAAAAGTCTTGACCGATGGCAGTGAAAATCTAGGCGCCTGTCCAAGTCGAATGGATGCACCCACCTCTTATATTTCTCCTGAAAGTTATGATCGTATTACCGTCATTAAAGGACCACAAACTGTGGCTTATGCCAATACAGGATCGGCGGCAACGGTGATGTTTGAACGTGATGCACCCAATTTTGATGCGGATAAACCCTATCAGGGACAAGCCAGTGTCGTGGTCGGCTCATTTGGACGGCTGGACCATAATGTAGAAGCCGCTGTGGGAAATGATGACTTTTATACTCGTTTAAATGCCAACCGATCTAAATCAAATAGTTATCAAGGTGGCAATGGAAAAACCGTACCATCGTCATGGGAAAAATGGAATGCGGATTTGGTACTGGGATGGACACCGAATACCGACACCCAGATCGAACTTAAAGCCGGAAAATCCGATGGCAAAGCAGAATATGCCGGACGCAGTATGGATGGTGCCAAGTTTGCCCGTGAAAGTATTGGTCTTGCCTATACACAGGAAAACGTAAGCGAGCATTTCAAGAAGCTCGAAGCGCAAGTTGATTATAGTTTTAATGATCATGTCATGGATAACTTTAGCTTACGTGAATTTACACCATCTGGCGGTATGTCTATGCCAATGGCAACGAATGTGTCCCGTAAAACGCTGAATGCTCGGATTGCCGGTACATATGACTGGTATGATCTCACCATCAAGTCAGGTGTGGATCATCAGTACAATCAACACGCAAAGCGAAGTGCTATGTACAATCGCTATGTAGATCAAGCACGTAGCAAAGATATGCAATTTCAATCCTATGGCATATTTAGCGAAATAAGTTATCCATTGCATCCACAATACCAACTGGTCACAGGCATTCGTGCCGATCATGTAGAAGTGAAGGATCTACGCGAAGCATCCAAAACCAGTGGCTACAATACCAGACTTGAAAAAACACTGCCTAGCGGCTTCATTCGTCTAGAAAGTGAAAATTCGGATGCAACACTGAAAAGCTATGTGGGAATTGGCTATGTAGAACGTATGCCCGATTACTGGGAGTTATTTAGCCCCGTACATGGCAACGCAGGTTCGAGTAATACTTTTAATGGTATAAATCCAGAAAAAACCACCCAACTTGATCTTGGAATACAATATGAGCAAGGTGCATTACGTACTTGGGCATCTAGTTATATCGGTGTAATACAGGACTACATCTTGATGAGTTATCATCAGCATAGTATGGGGTCAATGAGCCATGGCATCAGTGCCGGCGCCAAAAATATTGATGCGACCATTGCAGGTTTAGAAGCAGGATTCAGCTATCAATTTACTGACCACATTGTGACAGATGCCAATCTTGCTTATGCTTGGGGTGAGAATCGCACCGATCATGGTGCATTAGCACAGATTGCCCCACTGGAAGGTCGCTTTAATCTAAGATACGTTACAGATCGTTATAGTCTTGGTGCATATTTACGCGCAGTTGCCAAACAAAACAGGATTGCCTACCATCAGGGTAATATTGTCGGTTATGATCTGGCGACAAGTAAAAGTTTTAGCACGCTGTCATTCAATGGTTCCTATCGTTTAAATTCCTCCGTTGATTTATCCGTCGGCATCGATAATGTATTGAATAAAACCTATGCAGAACACCTGAATAAAGCTGGTAATGCGGGTTTTGGCTATGCCAGTGAGGAACAGTTCAATAGCATTGGACGTAATTACTGGACACGCCTCAGTATGAAATTTTAACAAAAGGCTTAACACATAACGTTTGGGTGGATGGGCTAAGCATGCCACAATCCGCCTAGATTTTTTAATAACTTAGATTCACATTTCAGGATTTATACTTTAGGTGAAAGATATGAGTAACGAAAACCTCGCCTCAAAATCAATATTTGGATGGAAAGGCGTGATTATTGCCTGTGTACTTGGCTCAATTTTTATGGCGATCCTGTATCTTGCCATTAGTAATGAACCAGATTATATGCCAAGTCAACAGCGCAAAAAACAGCAGGAAATGCAGATGCCGCAGCAAGATACTGCTCAGCAACAGAATACCAATGCACATTCTGCATCATCAGAGCATAACCATTAAATCATTATTGCTTTAAATTTGACTGTACTGATAAAAACCAAATTATTAAAGCGCTGATTCATCAAGTAGCGCTTTAATCAATTGTATTTTCATAGAACTTGTTAATTTTTTATGATAAAAAAAGCTGGATTCCGTTTATCACAGAATCCAGCTTTTAGTTTATGTTACTTCATCAATCCAATGTCTTTAATCAATGAAGCAACATTTTTGCGCTGAACTTTTTAAACTACAACCAAGTATTTGAATACTTAGTGTGCTGCAAATTGGTTCATGGTGTTTTTGCTGTCATCACCCGCTTTAAGCGCTTGTTCACCAGCAAAGATTTCTTTGTGATCATCACCGATGTCTGAACCAGCCATTGCTTGGTGTTTCACACATGCGATACCGCCACGGATTTCTTTACGTTGAACGCCGGCAACATAAGCCAACATACCTTCTTCACCAAAGTAACCTTTTGCCAACTCATGTGTAGACAACGCAGCTGTATGGTAAGTAGGCAGTGTGATCAAGTGATGGAACACACCTGCTTCACGTGCAGCATCTGCTTGGAAGGTACGAATTTTCTCATCAGCATCAGCAGCCAATTCAGAATTATCATACTCAGCACTCATTAACTTGGCACGGTCGTAAGCAGATACGTCTTTACCTTCAGCAGCCCAACGATCATATGATTGTTGACGGAAGTTTAAGGTCCAGTTAAATGATGGAGAGTTGTTATAAACAAGTTTCGCATCTGGAACTTGTGCTTTGATATCATTTACAAAGCTAGCAATACCCTGAACGTCTGGTGTTGGTGTTTCGATCCAGATCATGTCCGCACCGTTTTGTAAGCTGGTTACGCAGTCAAGTACAACACGGTCATGTTGTGTGCCTTCACGGAACTGATACAGGCCGGAAGCCAAACGTGTTGGACGATGTAATTTACCATCGCGTTTAATCAGGATTTCGTCTTCTTTAGCATCGGCGATATCAATTTCTTGCGTATCTAAATAGCTAATGTATTGAGAAGCCAAATCACCTTTCTCTTTTGATACAGGGATTTTTTGAGTTAAATCTGCGCCTTCAGAGTCAGTACGTGCAACGATTACACCGTCATCAACACCAAGCTCAAGGAATGCATAACGTACTGCATTGATTTTTGCAAGGAAGTCTTCGTGTGGAACAGTTACTTTACCAGCCTGGTGACCACATTGTTTCGCATCAGAAACCTGGTTTTCGATCTGGATTGCAGCAGCACCCGCTTCGATCATTTGTTTGGTCAACAAATAAGTTGCTTCTTCGTTACCAAAACCAGCATCAATGTCAGCAATGATCGGTACAACATGCGTTTCGAAGTTATCGATTTGTGATTCGATATCTTTTACTTTTGCAGCATCGCCAGCAGATTCAGCTTTTTGTAATGCACGGAACAAATCGTTTAATTCTTTGGCATCCGCTTGACGTAAGAATGTATAGATTTCTGCAATCAATTTAGGTACAGCAGTTTTTTCGTGCATGGATTGGTCTGGAAGTGGACCAAATTCTGAACGAAGCGCAGCAACCATCCAGCCAGAAAGGTAGATATAACGCTTAGATGTTGTACCAAAATATTTTTTATTGGCAATCATTTTTTGTTGTGCAATAAAACCGTGCCAGCATCCTAATGATTGTGTATATTTGCTCTGATCTGCATCGTATTCAGCCATGTCTTTACGCAGGATAGCCGCGGTATATTTCGCAATATCCAAACCAGTATGGAAACGGTTTTGAACAATCATACGTGCCGCATCTTCTGGGCGGATCGCATTCCATGTGCCACCTAATTTGTTTTTAACGGAGCGTACATGCTCTAAAGCTGATTGATATGTCATGATATATTCCTGCATTTTATGTTAGGATCATCGATTAAAACTTGGTATTTAGCGACTGCAAAAACACCCTGCTTTTTGTATGAAACACAGCATAGTAGGAGTCATTTCATTAATCCAATATTCTGCCTTGATCTTCACTATTTATTTAAAAAATATCATGATCACAATCAAAACATATTGTTATGTGATTAAAATAAGTTATTGTTTTAAATCAACTTTATAAAAATAATTTAATCGTATATTTTTTTATTTCTTGTCAAAAAACATTCAATAAAGCTGTTACGACTTATGTCTAATATGCCTTTATCTTTGCCAAAAAGCAGTTTTTTGGCCTTTATTTTCAGTTTTCCATGCTATTTTTACAGCGTAGACATTTTTTTAATTTATATGCATACAATCATTTAGAAATGTGGCATAATTCACCCAATTTCAGGACGTTATTTTGTGGTATTCTTTAGATGAATCTTGAGCGGGTCGATCTCAATCTATTAATTTATTTAGACGTATTATTACGAGAAAAAAATGTTACGCGTGCTGCCGAGCAACTTGGCGTCACCCAACCGGCAATGAGTAATATATTACGCCGTTTACGTACACTGTTTAATGACCCTTTGCTTATTCGCTCTTCTGAAGGTATGACCCCCACCGAACGTGCACTGGAGTTACAGCCACGTATCCGTGATGCCTTATCAGATCTTTCCATGATTCTGGAACCTCGGACCGAGTTTCGTCCCTATACGTCAAATCGTGTCTTTCGCATTATGACGTCTGACTATGCAGAAGCCACATTGGTACCACGCCTGATTAAAGCCTTACGTTCCGAAGCCCCACATGTGGTGCTGGATTTTCTCACGCCCAGCGATGTCTCTTATCGGGACATGGAGCAAGGTAAAGTCGATCTGGCCATTAACCGCTTTAATGAAATTCCGCAAAGTTTTCACCAAGTGCTGGTATGGCGCGACAGTTTTAGCTGCTTATTAAATGATAGACACCCTGCTGTATCCCATCTCAATTTAAAAACCTATCTGGATGCCCAACATATCTGGGTTTCCAAAACAGGTATGGGTGTTGGTTTCGGGGTAAATCCGGAAAAACAAGCCGGTTTGGGCTGGATTGATCAGGCATTAGAACGCATCGGGCAAAAACGCAAAATTTCGGTATTTACCCGGCATTATCAAATGCCTGCTTTACTGGCACAAAATGTTGATCTGATCGCCACCTTGCCGTCACGTATTGCACGATTACAAGCCAATAATTCTCGTCTGGTCATTAAAGATCCACCTTTTTATATTCCCGAATTTGAATTAAAAATGGCATGGTGCCCATTATTACACCATCACCCTGCACATCGCTGGTTACGTCAGTTAATTCTCTTTGTGGCACGACAAATGGTGGAAGAAGAAAAACGTGAATTTTTGGCAAATAATAATAGTCCAGTGCCACCTTATTCACATTTCTAAAGACATTAACCACTTTAATCTTTCCAAAGGCAGAAATCCTGATGATCCCTGCCTTTGACTTTTTGATATTTTTTATACTTCCAGTAAAAATTTCGAGTACAATACCCACATTCAAATCTATTTTAATTTTTAATTATCAACATCGATCAGATACCTTTGTGAATCAAAAACTATTTTCATAAGATCGGATTTCATAAAATCAGTATCTTGAGATACAAATACTCCATATAGGTGTGATTCGTGAGCTTATTTCAAAATATCATTGTCATTATTACATTGATAATCGGCGCAGGATTTCTGTCTCTTTCAGAAATTGCTCTTGCGGGTTCAAGAAAAATTAAGCTAAAACTGTTGTCCGAAGCTGGTGATGAACGGGCAACCAAAGTTCTTAAACTGCAAGAGAATTCTGCCGATTTCTTTGCCGCCTCGCAAATTGGTTTAAATGCAGTGGCGATCCTCGGCGGTATTTTAGGTGAAGCAGCCTTTCGCCCTTATCTAATGAATTTTGTTGAACGCTTTTATGGCGGTCCATGGGCAGAATCAATTGGATTTATTCTTTCCTTCACCTTTGTTACTTCCCTCTTTATTTTATTTGCCGATCTGATGCCAAAACGTCTGGCGATGATTGCACCTGAAAAAATCTCGATTGCTGTTATTAATCCGATCAGTATATTTATCAAAATCTGTAAACCACTGGCATGGGTAATTAATGCCATTGCCAATCTGATCTTTCGCTTGCTTAAAATCAACACCACGCGTGATGACAATATTACATTTGATGATATTTCTGCAATTGTTGATGCCGGTGCACAGGCAGGCGTGCTTCAGCAACAGGAACATCATTTTATTGAAAATGTGTTCGAGCTTGAGGAACGTACAGTCCCTTCCAGCATGACCACACGTGAAAATGTGGTTTATTTTACCTTAAAAGAATCTGAACACAGTATCCGTCAAAAAATTGCAGAATATCCTTACTCCAAGTTTTTGGTGTGCAACGAACAAATTGATCAAGTGATTGGCTATGTCGATACCAAGGATATTCTGGTTAAGATCATGAATAATCAATCATTTATTCAACTCAATGAATCTATTATTAGAAATGTACTGATTATCCCGGATTCATTAACTTTGTCAGAATTGCTTGACCGCTTTCGTGCCACAAAAGAAAAGCTGGCTGTGGTGATCAATGAATATGCGCTGGTTGTCGGGGTAATTACGCTATCTGATATCATGATTACCGTGATGGGCGACTGGGTAACACCAGTAGATGAAGACCTACAAATTATTAAACGTGATGAAAATTCATGGCTGATTGAAGGTTCAACACCGATTGAAGATGTTAAACATGCACTGGATATCGAAGAATTTCCTGAATGGGAAAACTATGAAACCATTGCAGGTTTTATCATGTATCGTTTACGCAAAATTCCTCGTCCTGCGGATTATGTTGAACATGAAGGCTTTAAATTCGAAGTCGTCGATATTGACCACTATAAAATTGACCAGTTGTTGGTGACACGTCTAATAGAACAACCGCCAGCCAATCCTACAGAAGAAGAATAAATTTTATACGGATTGGTTAAGGCTTAATCAAGCTTGCTATCGATTAGATTCTGCTCTATAGACAACCAATCCTGTTCAACCTGACTAATAATTTCCAGGCGATTATCCAGTCCGGCATGTGCCGCAAAATCGATTTGGAAATTTGCCGGAATGGCATTAATATCAATCCAGCCCTGACCGGTATTGAGTTTAGCCTTGATACGCTCGCAATTTTTGAGTTGCTGTAAGCCTGATAACAGTTGGTCTGCATCAAATTGCCACGATTTTGGTAAATGCCAGCCGGCAACAGTATATGCTTGTTGTCCAGAAACCTGCTTTTTAGAAACATAATGATACGGCAAAGTTTTAGGCTCGGCCATTTCTGTCTGCCTTAAATTTTGCTGTTGCAGTATTAACAAGGATTGTTTCTTGATCTGTACAGCAGTATGCAATTGATCAAGCTGTTCCAATGCAATTTGACCATGATCAATTAAAAACCACTGCTTATCCAGCCCATGATAAGCCTGTTTTAAATGCGTCAGTTGTTGCTCATCTTGCGCCGACATTTGCTGATGATAGGACACCAGTACAATATCAGCCACATCAATCTGCTGTAAGAAAATCTCATGCTGCTGCCAGAGCTGTTCATGTAATCTATGTCCATCAACCACAGTGACCACCTGACGCAATGACAAACTGGTCTGCCAGTGTGCCTGACTGAGTTGATCCACCAGTTCTTTGGGATGTCCCAAACCTGTCGGTTCGATAAACAATCTTGTCGGTTTAAATTCCGAGAGCAGTCGGGCCAGTGCGATTTGCATCGGCAATTGTGAGGTACAGCATAAACAACCGCCTAATACTTCTTTAACTGCCACACCATTTTGCTCGGCAATCCAGGTCTGGTCGATACCAATTTCACCAAACTCATTCATCAGAACAGCCCATGTCTCATGCGCTGGCTTTTGACGTAATAGATGTTTTAATACAGTCGTTTTACCGGCACCTAAAAAGCCAGTAATAATATGTGTAGGCACCGCTTGAATTTTAAATTGCATATTTTAAGACTTATAAATCTGAAAAATAAGTCATGATGTCTTGGTAAATTAAATAATTTTCCTGATCATAACAAACAAAATATATGGTTTCGACACAACTTAAATGATGCAACTGTTTTTTTACTGTAGCAAGTGCAATTTTTGCTGCCTCTTTTTTGGGGAAATGATAAACGCCTGTGCTGATATTTGGAAAAGCAATACTGCTACACTTTAATTTTTCTGCAAGCTCAAGGCTATTCACATAACACGCTGCCAGAAGCTTTTCTTCCTCATTATTGCCGCCCTGCCAGATTGGTCCGACCGTATGAATCACATATTGTGCAGGTAACTTCCCTGCGCCCGTTGCAACCGAATGTCCAGTACGACAGCCGCCCTGCTTTTCCCGGATCATTTTACATTCATCAAGTATTTCTACCCCGCCAACTCGGTGAATCGCACCATCAACACCACCACCGCCCAATAATGAAGAATTGGCAGCATTGACAATGGCATCAACTTTTAATGTCGTAATATCTGTCTGAATGATTTCAATATTTGGCATAAACGTCTTGTCCTAAATCTGATAATTTTTTCGTATTATTTTTTTTCTCGGTCATTCATTAAAGTCCCCCAGCCTGCAATTAAACCACCCAGACCCAATCCTAGAAAAAGATAACCTAGAATAGACGAGGCATCGTGATACAGTGCATAGCCACCTACAACAATAAAGACCAATAAAATTAATACTAATAGCACTACGATCCATGGACGCGTTTTTTCTGTACTCATCACCAATCACTCTGACTTGTCATAATGGATAGTGTCACATAAATCAAAGTTCAGATAAAGTCTTAAACAATTAACACATGGAAATGATTGAAATTTACTTTTGTATATGATAATTATTAGCATATGTAAAACAACTTCATTATCCCAAGGTAGACTATGACATATCAACTCCCTCCACTTCCTTATGCTTATGATGCATTAGAACCCCATATCGATAGTAAAACCATGGAAATCCATCATACCAAACATCATCAAACCTATATTAATAATATCAATGCGGCCATTGAAGGCACCGAATGGGAAAAATTACCTGTTGAAGAACTGGTAGCCCGTGTCAATGATGTTCCCGCTGACATTAAAAATACAGTGATTAACAACGGTGGTGGACATGCCAACCATAGTCTGTTCTGGACAGTGATGGCACCAGATGCTGGTGGTGATCCAACCGGAAAAGTTGCCGAAGAAATCGATAAGCATTTTGGTAATTTTGAAGAATTTAAACAAAAATTTATTCAGGCTGCTTTGACTCGCTTTGGTTCCGGATGGGCATGGTTAGCCGTGACCCCAGAAAAAAAACTGGTTGTAGAAAGTTCTGCCAATCAGGATAGCCCATTAATACAGAAAAACACCCCTATTTTAGGTCTGGATGTATGGGAACATGCCTATTACCTAAAATATCAAAACCGCCGCCCAGAATACATTGCTGCATTTTTTAATGTAATCAACTGGGACGAAGTAAATCGCCGTTATCAGGAAGCACTGGATCAATGATGAGCTGAATTAATTAAATGGAGAAAATATGATGATTACGATGCAACAATTACAACACTATAAACAGCAGCTACAAAAATACCGCTACGTTCTAGGTGTCTTTGTACTGGCTATCGGCAGTTATTGTCTAATGTCTGCACAACATCTTATTTTCTAAAAATATGTCCTGTTGTACTGCGATTGCGAAACATTGATTTGTATTCAAATCAGGCTTGATCAAAGTACAACAGGTTAACTGTGCCTGACAATTGATGCATTGATCACCAATTTTCATCATTGGATACTGATTATTGCTGCATCAACTGTTTTGCCTTGATCAGCAATTCTTCCTTGCTTTCGATATGGGCAGGATCGGGAATAATACAATCAATCGGGCAGACCTGAATACAGGTCGGTTGATCATAATAACCAACGCATTCGGTACATAAATCCACAGCAATTTCATAGACTTTTTCACCTTCAGAAATCGCCTGATTTGGACATTCTGGTTCACACATATCACAATTGATACATTTCGACGTAATCAGCAAAGCCATGGCATTATCCACACGCCTGTACAGCAATACGATCCAGATTGGAAACTTCCGGCAAAAACCGCATCAATAATGCATATTCAATGGCGATACTTTGCTCAACCGGAATTTTCACAATATGTCCATCACCTTTTGCATCGGAAATTGACCGATGATTTTTATCCAGCATTTCTTCTAACACAAAAATATGATTACCCTGCGGTGTCATCAATTCCAGTCGATCTCCCAATAAAAACTTATTTTTTACTGCAACACGGACATAATCACCGTCACGATCCAGAATTTCGCCGACAAATTGCTGATGAAAACTGCGTGATGAGCCTGTTTCATAATTCTGATATTCCTGATGTACATGTCGACGCAAGAAACCTTCGGTATAACCACGATGTGCCAAACCTTCCAAGGTTGTCATCAGGGTTTGATCAAAAGGTTTTCCTGCGACGGCATCATCAATGGCTTTACGATAGACCTGTGCTGTGCGGGCGCAATAAAAATAGGATTTGGTTCGTCCTTCAATTTTAAGCGACTCCACGCCAATGTTAAGCAAGTGCTCAACATGCTGCACAGCACGAAGATCTTTTGAATTCATGATATATGCACCATGTTCATCTTCATCCATTTCCATCAATTCCGGTTTATCGCCTTGTTGTAGCAATACCGGTTCAATTTTTTGTGCAAAAGATTTTTGTATGGAAGATTTCAATACCACTTCACCAGTTTCATTTTCCTGTGCCGGATGAACCTGATAATCCCAGCGACAAGCATTGGTACAAGCACCTTGATTGGCATCACGCTTATTCATATAACCAGACAATAAACAACGTCCAGAATATGCCATACACAAGGCACCGTGCACAAAAACCTCAAGTTCAATATCCGGAACATGGGTATGTATTTCGGCTATTTCCTCAATCGACAATTCCCGGGAAAGAATCACCCGGCTAATGCCATAATTTTTCCAGAACTTTACCGTTGCCCAGTTCACTGCATTGGCCTGTACCGATAAATGAATCGGCATATCGGGAAAATTCTCTCGAACCATCATTATAATACCGGGATCAGACATAATCAGTGCATCGGGTTGCATAGCGACCACGGGTTCAAGGTCGCGAATAAAGGTTTTTAATTTGGCATTATGCGGTTGAATATTCACCACCACATAGAATTTTTTCCCCAATGCATGTGCTTCATCAATACCAATTTTTAAATTGTCATGATCAAACTCATTATTACGTACACGTAAACTATAACGGGGTTGCCCTGCATATACCGCATCTGCACCATAGGCAAAAGCATAACGCATATTTTTTAAAGAACCCGCAGGAGAAAGTAACTCAGCCATTTAGATAAAACCATAAATATAATATGGTTTTATTTTACCTTATCTTACTGCTTAAATTCAGTAATCAGTGAAAAAAACCATATAAAAATTATGGATAAAATCCAAGGTGGTGTGACCATACCTTAGTGATCGATTTATTGCTTTTAAAATTTAAGCAGAATTCAGTCATATCATGACTTCAGCTATGCTTTTACATTGTTTTTATAACCGTTATCAATAAAAGAGATTGGTACTTTATGTTTTTTTTCCTTAGAATAAGCAAAATTTTCACCAAACTGAATATTGGATAGCTGTCGCCATGACCTTTGTCGTTACTGAAAACTGTATTAAATGCAAATACCAAGACTGTGTAGAAGTTTGTCCTGTGGATTGTTTTTATGAAGGTCCCAACTTTCTTGTCATCAATCCAGACGAATGTATCGACTGTGCGCTATGTGAGCCGGAATGTCCTGCCAATGCGATCTTCTCGGAAGATGAACTGCCCGAGGGACAGGAAATCTTTATTGAAATTAATACGGAACTGGCAGAAAAATGGTCAGGTAATAATATTACCCAAATTGGCGATCAACCAGAAGATCGTGAAGAATGGAATGGTAAACCAGACAAGTTAAAATTTCTGGAACGTTAATCTTCTTAACATGTTGAGGGTTATGTATGTTTTAACCCTCAACATACGTTTGCTGTACATTTTTTTGCAAAGTACATTTTGTATCTTTTTCAATTTACACCTAAACTATAATAATGACGAAAATTATACCCCCGATTAAATTCAAAAATACTGCGAAGTGCTTTTTACTCCTCAGTTTATGTCCATTCATATTATCCGGATGTACTACGACATCGACTCAATCGATGCAGCGTTTACCTGAGACTGCCCGAAAAGTTATCATTAATCCGCAACAAGCACCGCAGCCCCCTGTACAGCAAACTTGGCTAAAACAGCCACCTGCCAATTATCTGGTTTGGCTGAATCAAGGTGAGCATAAAGAACGGGTGCGTCATTACGAAAAATTTTTAAAAGAAAATCGTGTCAATACCGCGGTACCAACCTATCAATTATTACGTAATGCAAGAGACTGGGCCAAATGTGGTTATGCACCCTATTCGGTACCAACTCCAGAACTTTGGAATAATTTATTGCCTACCTTGAAAATTCTGCAATATTTAGTTGATACTAAAGTGCTTACGAATTATGAAATTACGTCAGTTTATCGGGATTATTCATTAAATATTTGTGCCGGTGGTGCAGCAGGCTCAAAACATGTCCATAATGCGGCTATTGATTTTCGTATTGGTCCTGAATATCCCACCCAACCTGAAGATATTATTTTGATTGAAGATACAAAAATTAAATTATGTAATTTCTGGAATCAACATGGTCAAACACTCAATATGGGTCTAGGCGTTTATGCCTCCGGGCAAATTCATATTGATACGCAGGGCTACCGTTCATGGGGACCGGATCATACCAGCAATACCTCAATGTGTCGTAATTATTAGTTTTATTTTTTGACTAATTTTAGAAAGATAGTATCGTGTAAAGAGTTCTATCCAAAAATACTGAATAATAATATCTCATATCTATTTAATATATTGAATAATCAAAAAAAACCTCAGTAAAGCAAACTATATTGGATTAACTGTCCTCTATATTATTACAACTTTACTGAGTATATTTGTAATCAATGTGCCTATTTAGATGACAAAATACCGCTCAATAATTAATCTTAAAGGTTTTAAATAGCCAGTAAAAAAATGATTGGCACCCGGCATAATGGTAATCGGATGACGTTGCGGTTTTGCCCAGTCAATTACATCTTGTAGAGGTGTAATATCATCTTGCTCACCATGTACAAGTAGAATATCACTATCGATTTGCGGTGTTTGATAATCTACAGCGCCGCGTACAAAACCACAAGGCAAACCTGCGAGTAGTAGTTTTTCAGGTCGGTTTTGCTCGGCAAGTAAATGAAAACTTTTAGACCAGACATGGGAACCAAATGAGAAACCACCCGCAATAAATGGCAAATCTGGATATCTTTTTTGCAGTTCCAGACTCAACAGTGCCACATCACGACTTTCGCCATTGCCATGATCATGTGCCCCTTCAGATTGTCCCATACCACGAAAGCTGGGCCGCCACACTAAACATCCTTTTTCAAGCAAAACATCTGTAATCAACTGGGGAATTTTATGCTGTGGATTCCCCCCCATTAATGGATGGGGATGGGTAACAACTGCAATTGCTTTAATGTTTTCTGGACAATCTTCAAAAATTTCGATTTGTCCGGCTTCACCTTGAAGGAAAATTTGTTCTGTCATAACACACCTATTTTATCCAAGCGTATTCTAGCAAGTATTCAGGCAATACAAATCAGTTCTTGGCATAAATTTCAGCATTTGTTACAGTATTTAAACTCCATTTCAAATTTGCCCAATCATTATGTTTATTGTTATTTCCCCTGCAAAAACACTCGACTATGAATCAGAACTTGCCACAGAGCAATTTACCCAGCCTCGTTGTCTGGAAGATTCGGCAGAATTAATAGAAAGCTGTCGTAAACTTTCCGCCACGCAATTAGCCAGCTTAATGAAAATCAGTGATAAATTGGCCACCTTAAATGTTGAACGCTTTCGTGATTGGCAAAAAGATTTCGACTTACATAATGCCAGACAGGCTATTTTTGCTTTTAAAGGTGATGTGTATACCGGGCTTGATGTAGAAACCTTGTCCGAACAAGATATTGAATTTGCACAACAACATTTACGTATTCTTTCAGGCTTGTATGGTTTATTACGTCCATTGGATTTGATGTTGCCTTATCGCTTGGAAATGGGAACAAAACTAAAAAATGAACGCGGATCAGATTTATATCAATTCTGGGGAGATCGGATTAGTACATTATTAAAACAAGATATGCAGCAACAAAAAGATGATCTTCTGATTAATCTTGCTTCTGATGAATACTATAAAGCTGTACAAGAAAATACTTTAAATGCAAATATTATCAAACCTGTATTTTTAGATCAAAAAAATGGCAAATATAAAGTTATTAGTTTTTATGCAAAAAAAGCCCGGGGCTTAATGTCACGCTTTATTATCCAAAATCACCTCACACAGCCTGAACAACTGAAAGCGTTTGATCTGGATGGTTATTATTTTGATGAAGAAAACTCGAATGCATCTGAATATGTATTTAAACGTGATGAAGGGATTAAATAGCTTTCTTGATCATCAGATCAATCCTGTTTAAATAGACTTTGTTATCCCCTCTTTGAAAAGCAGCTTAAGCAAAAATGCTTTGCTTAAGCTTAACATCGTAATAACTGGCAGATAGTCCTACAACTTGCAGCACAACTGCTCGCCTTGCGCAAGGGACGAGCAATGCTCGTCTTATCCTTGCTCAGGACTATGTTCTTCGATCAGGGTACGTAATTCACCATTCTGGAACATTTCCAGCATAATGTCGCTACCACCCACCAATTCGCCTGCCACCCATAATTGCGGGAAAGTTGGCCAGTTGGCAATTTTTGGTAATGTTGCGCGGATATCTTGATTTTCTAGAATATTCACATAGGCAAATGGACGCCCAATCTGGCTCAAAACTTCTATTGCACGGGCAGAAAAGCCGCACTGTGGAAATTGTGGTGTGCCTTTCATATAAAGCAATACCGCATGTTTGGCAATTTGATCACGGATCAACGCTTCGGTATCACGTACTTGTTCGGTCATGGTGTATTCCTCTTTATCAATCTGCCTATTATAGACAAAACATCTTCATTGCGTAGTCCCAATTGGTTTTTTCGACAAAAATATCGGCATTCGGGCTTTCTTTTATGACAATATTTTGCTTAGATTAACACTTTGTTTTGTATAAAGAGATGGAAATGAGCCAGTATACGCCCGCACCGATTCAAAGCGATCAACCTAGTCATTTGATGCCAACCTATGGTCGTCAACAGATCGCCTTTGTCCGAGGTCGAGGTTCATATCTTTATACCGAAGATGGTACAGAATATTTAGATGCACTAACCGGGATTGCGGTATGTGGTTTGGGACATGCTCACCCTGTGATTGCCGATGCCATTGCCGAGCAAGCGCACACCTTGATTCATACCAGTAATATTTTCGAAATTCCATGGCAAACAGCTGCTGCACAAAAACTTGCCCAAGTATCCGGCATGGACGAGATATTTTTTTCCAATAGTGGTGCAGAAGCCAATGAAGGTGCAATTAAAATTGCCCGTAAATATGGCAATGACCGTGGTATTCACAACGGTAAGATTATCGTAGCCGATCATTCTTTTCATGGTCGTACCATTGCAACATTATCCGCAACTGGCAATAAAAAAGTTCAGGCAGGTTTTGAGCCATTGGTTGATAGCTTTTTACGCGTACCTTATGGTGATGTCGCAGCCATTGCCCAACTTGCCAGTGAACGTGATGACATTGTTGCCATTTTTGTTGAACCGATTCAGGGTGAAGGCGGTGTTAATACTGCACCACAAGGTTTTCATTATCTAGAGCAATTACGTGAATTGTGTGACCAGCACAATTGGTTATTGATGCTGGATGAAGTTCAAACCGGTAATGGTCGTACCGGTAAATATTTTGCCTACCAACATACCACCATCAAGCCTGATGTACTTACCACAGCCAAAGGCTTAGGTAATGGCTTCCCAATTGGTGCGGTGATGGTAGCAGGTCCAGCGGTGGGTGTACTGGCAGCTGGTAATCATGGTTCAACTTATGGTGGTACAGCACTAGGCAGTCGTGTGGTCTATACAGTCATTGATACCATTTTTAAAGAAAATGCCGTAGAAAATGCTGCACAGATTGGGCAATATCTGGTTGAGCAGTTTACTGCCCGCCTTGCAGGTCTGAATGTCACAGTACGTGGTTTTGGCATGATGATTGGGATTGAATTACCCAAAGATTGTGCCGAACTGGTTGCCATCGCACGTGATACAAAACAATTAATTATTAATGTGACTGCCGGCCATGTGGTACGTTTATTACCGCCATTAAACATGACGCAGCAACAGGCAGATGATTTGCTGGATCGTCTGGTGCCAATTATTCAGGACTTTCTAAAATAATCAAAATCTGACAATTGTTTGAGATTAAAAAGAGGTTGCCTATAATATGGCAGCTTCTTTTTTTGTGCTAAATCCACTCTACATTAACCACTCTACCGGAAAAATTGCAGCAAATTTAATCATAAATCGTTGGAACTTATTGGATTCAGGTTCTTTGTTATGGATAATTTGTTTTCCATCCGCCGTATATTCAATCCAGATGATCTCTCCCTGCACATCCAGTTTAAGTTGATATGCAATCTGGGGTAAGTATTGATCCAGTGACTGAGAGACACGATCCTGCAAGCGATCAGACTCGACCACCAAACCGACTTCACTATTCAGGTTGGCAGATCGTGGATCAAAATTAAATGAACCAATAAACACTTTGCCATCAATATCAAAGAATTTGGCATGCAAACTGGAATTATTTTTGCCCTTAGCGGGAATAATATTCCCGGTAATCAGTTCGTACCAAGTCGGTTTATCTCGATGAATATAGGGTTTAAATTCATAGAGCTGTACCCCGTTTTTCAGTAAGTCTTTACGATATTTCTGATAAAAAGCATGCACCACAGCGACATCATTAGCCAAAAATGAATTAGTTAAAATCCGCACATTGACACCACGATTCGCCAGTGAGGATAAATACTGCTCCCCTCGCTGTGTCGGGACGAAATACGCAGACACCAGTTCCAAATGCTGTTTTGGCTGCCCCATCAATTGATACATTTGATGATAAATCAACTCGTTGCCGGTTGCCTGACCCGTGATTTTTTTCGGTGAATCAGCAACAAAATGAGCCTCTGCCCATTCTACAGGATCTTCCTGTAAACGAACTTTTAATAATTCTTGTGCTTGTCGAATTTTATCTTCCACATTTTGATCATTCAGATGATACGCAGCATATTTTTGTCTTAGTTGTTCAAGGTGCTGTTCATTGCCGGAACCTATAAATTGCTGTACAGCATAACTCAACCGATCATTCCAGAATTCCAGATAAACTGCATTGGCATGTTCAACTGCATGACCATAAAATAAAATATCCATATCGGTAAACTGAAATTGTTCACTGGCATCAAAATATTCACTACTGATATTACGTCCGCCCGTCACTGCAATGACGCCATCTGCAATAATCAATTTATTATGCATGCGATGATTAACATGTTTTAAGCGAAAAATATAATCCAATACCCGCAAATGACGGAATTTATATGGATTGAAAAATCTGATCTGAATATTAGGGTGATTTACCAAAATTTTTAAAGTAGGGTCCAACTGTGTACCATTTTGATCATCCAGCAGTAAGCGAACCTTTACGCCACGATCAGCAGCTTTTAATAGCTCTGAGAGCATGAGATGACCGATAAAATCATCTTTCCAGATATAGTATTGCAAATCCAGATGATGCTGTGCATGACGAATCAAATAAATTCGCGAAGCAATACTGATAAAAGCATCATCCAAACCCAGATAAGCAGTTAGCCCTTGATCCAGTTTTTCCTGAACACCTGCTTCATTTAACCAATATGGATTTTCAACGGCGAAAGATGCTTCCGGTTTGTTATGATTCATCGGCAAACGACATCCTACAAGCCCACTACATAGCAAAGTGATGATAAAAATGATGGGTATAATTTTAAAGCAAAAAGACATCACATTAAAAAAATAATAACTGTGTGGCTTTTTAACATAGCATGTTGCTATTAAATTCAGTGAGGAAAATTGTTATCAAGCCCTATAGAGACGCACTGCTTAAAAACTTGTAAAGTCATTCCTGATAAAAACCACTAACATTAAAATCTATTCCTACTGAACAATATGTGATGAAATCGCAATGAAATATTTATCGGCCACCAGGCAACTGCGCAAAAAAGTTTTTTAAGGTTTCAATACAACGGACAATTTTCACTGGTTGTTGTTCGCGCTTTAAAATCACCGCATACAAAATATATTCCGGTAACTTCCAATTCGGTAAAAGTTCAACCAGTTCCGATTTCCGCAACTCATGTTGCGCATCAAGATAGAGTATTCTGGCAATACCATGACCATTCTGGCACAGCGATTTTGCCACATAGACATTATTGGTTTGAATACGTACAGGCATTTCAACCTGTACTTTCTCGCCACTTGTCGCATGCGTAAAACTGAACTTTGAATAATCCGTCATTAAATCAATCGGTAAAAGCTCATGCTTGACCAAATCCTGCGGACAGTCAATTGAAGTATTTTGATTTAAATAAGACGGCGACACCAGTAGCACTTGCTCAACCCGTGCCATCGGAATAAATTCATAATCATCTCGCTGCTCCATCTTGGGACTCATGCGAATCGCAATATCAATATGCTGATCCACCAGATCAACATAATGATGTGCTGCCTCAATCCGGACTTTTAAACTGCTATGCGCCATCATCCATTGTGATAATGCAGGAACAATATGCATTGCACCCAATTCTGGCGTAGTGGCAATGCGCAACTCACCAATTAAATTGTCCTGCAATTCACTGATTCGGATCTTGCCCCGTTCAGCAGCTGCCATCATTTCCTGACAGCTTTGATAAAAAGCCTGTCCCACTTCGGTCAAACTAATCTTTCGGGTAGAACGATGCAGTAGTGTAACATTCATTTCTTGTTCTAATGAGCGTATTTGCTGGCTTACAGCACTTGTTGTAATACCGAGCTCTCTGGCTGCCCCACTAAAAGAATTACGCTCTACCACACAAGCAAAAACACCCATTGCCCGTAAATTATCTAACATAATCACTCACTGTTTTGTTATTTTTACATATTCAGTGAGTGAGTATACAAGAAAAACCATATAAACATAAGGGCTTTATACACAAATCCCAATATCAGTCATCTGGAATCATTTAACTGATGGGCAGCACCGTGATCGGGTCGATTGGTTTTCCATCAAGACGAATCTGGAATTGCAACATCGTACTCGTCGCACCGCTATTACCCATTTCGGCAATTTTCTGCCCACTGGTGACACGATCCCCTACTTTAACCAGCAATTTACTGTTATGGGCATATGCTGTGATATAACCATTGCTATGACGCACCAAAATTAATTTGCCATATTCAGTTAAACCATCATCGGCATACACTACCTCACCATTGGCTGCTGCATAAATCGGATCACCGATTTTGCCACCAAAATAAAGACCTTTTCGGTTTTGATTTAAATCGAAGCGCGCAACAATCGGTCCTGAACTCGGCACCACCCATTTAATCTGGCTATTTGTGACTGTCGAATGACTCGGATTAATCTGTGGTACTGTGGCTGCGCCCAGTCCAACTTGTGGTGTTGTCGGCTGTACAGGAACTGTCTGTGTTGGCACTGTTGCAGTTTGTGCCTGCGTCGCAATACTTTGACGCTTGATTTCTGGTACAGGCTCAATTGGTGTACCGCGTACCAGACGGGTGGAAGACTTGCTATTGTCACGCAATCTTAAGGATTGATTGACATAAATTTTATCAATTGCATCGATATTATTTAAACGCGCAACATCCATGTAATTGAGGCCGTATTTTGCAGCAATTTTACTTAAGCTATCGCCTGGTTGTACGGTATAAAATTCTGGTACATAAAATACCCGAGAATTATTTACGGTTGGCTTGGAGGCACAGCCCACAACCAATACTGTACTTGCAAGAAGACTTGCCGATAAGATTGTCTTTATAGATTTATTATTCATCAACAAAGGTGCTGCCCAAGCCATTCATCTATCCAATCAATCAAAGTATTTGTCTTAGCATAACAAATCAAAAAGAAAAGTTTATATCCCTTTGCTAGGAATGAAACAAACTCATAACATAACTCTGGATAATTGCCTGCTTTTTAAACAAAAATACAGGCTTATCCTATGCCATACATTCATTTCAGCATCAGTTAAGCCATCAACAATGATCAAGTCCGTTCGCTGATATCATTATTTACTGCTATGCCCTGTGTTGACAAAATCTGGTTTAACTCATGTAACACGTCATAATTGGTTGCATCCATCTGTATCGGGGTAATACTAATAGCATCATTGGCAATCGCATAAAAATCCGATTGAATCCCTTCAACTTTACCCGGTGCAGCGACTGCCTCACCTGATAGCCCAATCCAGTAAACCTGACGGCCCCGTGGATCAACTTGTGTGGTGATCGGTTTGGATTGTGATCGCTGTCCAAGATGGGTGATATGTACACCCGAATAATGTGCAACATCTGGAATATTAATATTGAAAATATGTCTTGCTGGCAATTGTGGCAAACCACTTTGAATAAATGATTTGACCCACTGTGCAGCTTTTTCATAATCTTGGGGATCCTGATAAGTGCGTACATGCTGTCCACAAAACGACACCGCGATTGCAGGCTGTTTCATCAGCCGCCCTTCAAATGCAGCGCCTACTGTTCCGGAATATAAAACATCATCACCCAAATTTGGTCCGCTATTGATGCCGCTCACCACCAGATCGAATTCTCTGTCATTAAATAATCCGTTCATGGATAAATAGACACAATCTGCCGGCGTACCATTGACGGCCCAGACATCTTTGGAAATTTGAATAGGTCGTAAAGGTCGATCCAGCGTTAATGCCGAAGAATATCCACTTCTTTCACTTTCCGGTGCCACAATCGTAACATGTGCAATTTCACGCAAGGCATTGGCCAGCGCAATTATTCCCGGTGCAAAAACACCATCATCATTGGATATTAAAATATTCACGTAAAATCTCTACAAAACTTATATAGCGAAAGCAAAAACAGTTGGGTATTGTAAACGCAATTTAACGTGTAATGTCGTATTAAGGTAGTTTTTATAATGAATCAATTGATTAAAACAGCATGTATTTCCACTTTATGTCTTGGATTATCGGTATTTGCCAATGCAGCGCAGGACAAACATGCCAACCATAATAATGGCGACGTAGTCGATGTTAGTTCCGATATTGGCTCGTTAAAAGAAGATCTGGCTTATGCTCAGGTTTTTTCTGAAATTTGTCCAAAATTGATTGGTAACAATAAAAATTTTGATCAAGCTTATAAACGCTATGTAGATGTAAAATTAAAAGATGTGTCCAATCCTCAGTTGGCTTTACAGTTTTTAAATGAAGAAGATGAAGATTATAAAAACTTGTTGCAACAATTCCGTCAGAATGTCAGCTCAGCCAGCAGTGAATCAAATCGTGCAGTCTGTCTGGATATGATTGAATGGGGCAAGAAAAAATAAATTTTTGACAGTTTTTTTTAATAAACGTCTTAAACCATTTGGCTTGTTGGCTTGACTATTTTAGAATGGCGCATTCTTACCACATCAAATTTTAATTACTGGAACTCTAATAATGGCACGCCAACTTGCATCTGCTGCATTATTCTTATTAGCAAGTACATCATATAGTTTTACATATGCAGCGACTGTAATTGCTTCTCCACCGGAACTGGACAATAAAGCGTATGTCGTCATGGACTACGAATCGGGTCAAATCCTTGCGGCAAAAAATGAAAATGAACATCTTGCCCCTGCTTCCATGACCAAGATGATGACCAGTTACATCATCGAGCAAAAATTACTAAAAGGCGAACTCACGGAAAATGAAAAAGTTCGTATGAATGAATCTGCTTGGTGTCGTGGTAGTAGTGCCGAATCTTGTATGTATGTCCCACTGAATGGCACAGCTACAGTATTGGAAATGCTACGTGGCATCATCGTACAGTCCGGCAATGATGCCTCTAAAGCACTTGCGGAACACATTGCGGGCAATGAAGGTACATTTGCCCACATGATGAATCAGGAAGCCGAACGTATTGGCATGAAAAATACGCATTTTGCAAATGCGACTGGTATGCCTGCCGAAGGTCATTATTCCAGTGCCTTGGATATGGCTTTACTGGCCAAACATATTATTCATGACAGCTCAAAATACTATCCGATCTACTCTGAAAAAGAATTTACCTTTAATGGTATCAAACAAGGCAACCGTAATGCCTTACTGTATACCGATCCAAGTGTTGATGGCTTAAAAACCGGCCATACCAACGAAGCCGGATATTGCTTGACCACCTCTAGCAAACGCGGCCCAATGCGATTGATCACGGTAATTTTTGGTGCACCAACCATGCAGGCCCGCGCAACTCAAACCCGTGAATTACTCAACTGGGGTTTTGGTAACTTTGAAACTGTGGTGATTCGACCTGCCAACAAAACACTGGCCAATGCACCGGTCTGGTTTGGTAAAGAAGATAAAGTAGCACTTGGGGTTGCCGATCCTTTTGCTGTGACCATGACAAAGGGCCAAAGCAGTAAAATTGAAACCAAACTCAATGTAAATCCAAAACTTGAAGCACCTTTGAAACAAGGTCAGGTTGTTGGAAAGATTTCTGCACTGGTTGATGGCAAAGTGATTGCCGAACAACCACTTGTGGTATTAACACCCGTTGAAGAAGCTGGTTTCTTCTCGCGTTTAATTGACCATATCAAATTATTCTTTAGTAATTTATTCTAATCCTGAATAAATCTTTTAATTAAAGCATTCATTTGTCCAAGTGAATGCTTTTTTTATTTATAATGCTGTGGTTTTCTTTCATCGCTACAGGTCAGCATGACACATAATATTCGCCCCTATCTTGAACATCGCCCACAGATTGACAGCAGTTGTTATATTGATGAAATGGCTGTTGTCATAGGTGAAGTCAGTTTGGCCGAAAATGTTTCCGTTTGGCCGTTTGCAGTCATTCGTGGTGATGTGAACTCCATTCAGATTGGTAAAAACAGCAATGTACAAGACCATTGTATGTTGCATGTCAGTCATAAAAATGCGTCAAAACCTCAAGGCTCCCCACTGATTATTGGTGAAGAAGTCACGGTTGGTCATCATGTCAACTTACATGGCTGTCGTATTGGCGATCGGGTACTCGTCGGCATCAATAGTATTATCCTTGATGATGCGATTATCGAAAATGATGTGATGATTGGTGCAGGTAGTCTGGTACCGCCCCGTAAAGTACTCAAAAGCGGTTATTTATATGTCGGTCACCCTGTACAACAAGTACGTCCATTGACGGAAAAAGAACTAGCCTTCTTGTCTTATTCTGCCCTACATTATGTCAAAGTCATGAATCAACATAAGTTACATCAAAATGATCATTCGGCATAGATTTTTCAATTCAACGACAAAATCACCCAACCTTTTAGAAGTATTGGCCTTTAGCCGCTAAATTTCGTATCATATAGCGTAATTTTTTGAGGGGTATAAACAATGTCTTGGTCTGCCCATGTCACTGTTGCCACTGTGGTACAACAAGATGATCGTTTTTTGCTGGTCGAAGAACACAGCGAAGGCTTTAGCCATGCTGTTTATAATCAACCGGCCGGACATGTTGAAGCAGGCGAAACCCTGATTGAAGCTGCTTTACGTGAAACCCTAGAAGAAACCGCATGGCAGGTTGAAATTACCGATCTGCTGGGTTTTTATACCTATACCCCACCGATGTTTCCAGATCGTACCTATTTCCGTTTCTGTTTTTTGGCCAAACCGATTAAGGATACACAACAAAAACTTGATACCGGAATTATTCGTGCTACATGGCTAACGCTAAACGAATTACAGAACTCGGGACGTGCCCGCAGTCCTTTGGTCATCAAAGCCATTCAAGATGCATTAAGTGGACAAAAATATCCATTGTCGCTGATTTATGAACATCCTTTTATTTCTCCTACCTCAAATTTGGAAGCTTAACTCAATATGCCTGCAAGCAATATGCAAAAACGTGTCGTCGTCGGAATGTCTGGCGGTGTAGATTCATCGGTTTCGGCTGCACTTCTTTTAGAACAAGGCTACCAAGTCGAAGGCCTGTTTATGAAGAACTGGGAAGAAGATGACGGCACGGAATATTGTACAGCACTCAAGGATCTGGCTGATGCACAAGCGGTTGCAGATCGTCTGGGCATTAAACTGCATACCGCCAATTTTGCCATGGAATATTGGGATCGGGTGTTTGAACATTTTCTGGCAGAATATTCTGCCGGACGCACGCCAAATCCCGACATTTTGTGTAATAAAGAAATCAAATTCCGTGCCTTTATTGATTATGCCGTGACACTCGGTGCAGATTATATTGCCACCGGTCATTATTGTCGCCGCGGCGAAACATGTCTTAACAGCAAAGGTGAAGCCTATGCACCATTGCTACGTGGCATAGATAACAATAAAGATCAAACTTATTTTTTACATGCTGTACATGGCCGGGAAATCAATAAAACCCTGTTCCCAGTCGGTGAACTGGAAAAACCACAAGTTCGTGAAATTGCCAAAAAACTTGAGTTAGCCACAGCCAGCAAAAAAGATTCGACTGGTATTTGTTTTATTGGCGAACGCCGCTTTAATGATTTTCTTAAACAATATCTCCCTGCGCAACCCGGTGAAATCCTACTCGAAGATGGCACCGTTATTGGCAAGCATCATGGCTTAATGTATTACACCCTCGGCCAACGTGGTGGCATTGGAATCGGCGGATTAAAAAATGCCGACGAAGGTGCCTGGTTTGTATTGTACAAAGATATCCCAAACAATCGTCTAGTGGTCGGACAAGGTCATGAAAACCCATTGATGTTGAGCACAGAACTCGATAGTGAAGAAATTTACTGGATTGCCGGTGAACAGGATATTCCTGCGTCAGGTTTTCGTTGTACCGCAAAAACCCGTTACCGTCAGCCCGACCAAGGCTGTGTGATTTATCCTCATGAAGAATTCTCTCAAGGCGTGAAAGTGGTGTTTGATCAACCACAGCGCGCAGCGACACCGGGCCAATCCGTGGTATTCTATCAGGATCAGTATTGTCTGGGTGGTGGTGTGATTCGTAGCACCAATGCACCGCTCCCCCATTATTTGCAGGGTTAAATTATGACAATACCAGCACCCTTCATTGATCAAGATCAATTCAATACCGAACAGCATCAAGCGATTGCCCTTGCTGCGGTGTTTCAGGCGGCTCAACTGGTGCATGCCATTGCCACTACGGGTTCGCAGCGGGTTGGGGAATTGGGTCAGCACTATGCAACAGTTCTGTTACAGGCATCTTTAAATATTCGTGTCGGGCACAATCCAAACTCAAATAGCTTGGTGTTCTTTAAATCTTTAAGCGATGTGCATCTTGGCTTACACACACTGGAACAAAGTCTGGTCATGCCCTATGATCCGCAACCTAAACAACGCTATCCACGTGTAAAAACCAAAAATCCCAAACAGGCATTGCGTTATGCAATGTCATTGTTGCAATTGTCTGCCAAAGTTTATGCCCATAAAGACTACCCGGCAAAAATTGAGCAAACACAGCAAAAAATTATCCGTCAATTCGCTTTTTTTGATCATGACTATCAAAATAGCAGTATCATTGCCGCACTTGCACAGACCTATAGTGATACCGCCAGCCATTTAAAACCCCGTATCATGGTAAAAGGCTCATCACAAGCCTTTAGAAATAACCATGAAGTTGCGCTGATTCGCGCCTTGTTATTTGCAGGATTACAAGCTGCTCATTATTGGCGTGATCTCGGCGGCAGCCCATGGAAAATGATTTTTTCCAAAGGAAAAATACTTAAACACATTCGATATTTTGCAGAACTCCAGCACCAGCAACAACAGCTTGAAGTGGAATCTGAATCTTTATAATTGCGCCTGACTGAAATGAAGGATTTGCCATGTTGTCAACCTTAACCGCACTTTCTCCACTCGATGGACGTTATGCTAGCAAATGCGATGCCTTACGTCCTTACCTTTCCGAATTTGGTTTAATTCATGCCCGCGTCACTGTTGAAGTACGCTGGTTACAAGCTTTGGCAAATCATGCTGAAATCGGCGAAATTCAGCCTTTTAGTGCAGACACCAATGCGGCACTTGATGCCATTGTGCGTGACTTTTCCGAAGATGATGCGCTGCGTATCAAAGAAATTGAACGCACCACCAATCATGATGTAAAAGCGGTTGAGTATTTCTTAAAAGAAAAAATCGCTCATATTGACGAACTCAAAGAAGCTGGCGAATTTATCCATTTTGCCTGTACCTCAGAAGACATTAACAACCTGTCTCATGCGTTAATGCTAAAACAAGGTCGTGAAGTCTTATTACAAAGTATGCGTCAAATTCTGGCTGGGATTGCTGCACTGGCTGAAACCCATGCCGCACAGCCAATGTTGTCACGTACTCATGGTCAAACTGCCAGCCCAACAACGCTGGGTAAAGAAATGGCCAATGTCGCCTATCGTTTATCGCGTCAAATCCGCCAGTTTGAACAAGTAGAATTACTGGGTAAAATCAATGGTGCTGTAGGTAACTACAATGCGCATTTATCTGCTTATCCGGACATTGATTGGGCAGCACATTCACAGGCATTTGTTGAATCACTGGGCTTAACGTTTAACCCATACACCACACAGATCGAACCGCACGATTATATGGCAGAATTATTTGATGCCCTGCGTCGTTTTAACACCATCTTGATCGACTTTAACCGTGATGTCTGGGGCTATATTTCTCTGGGTTACTTCAAACAACGTTTAAAAGAAGGTGAAGTCGGTTCATCAACCATGCCACATAAAGTCAATCCGATTGATTTTGAAAACTCAGAAGGTAATTTAGGCATTGCCAATGCGGTACTGGCACATTTAGGCGAAAAATTACCGATTTCGCGTTGGCAGCGTGACCTGACAGACTCGACTGTTCTGCGTAACATGGGTGTTGGTCTGGCACAAAGTTTAATTGCTTTTGATGCCTGCTTAAAAGGAATTGGCAAACTCGAACTGAATGCCAACCGTTTACTGGAAGATCTGAATCAGGCACAAGAAGTTCTGGCCGAACCGATTCAAACTGTGATGCGTCGTTATAACATCGAAAAACCGTATGAAAAACTCAAGGCATTGACCCGTGGTCAAGCCATGACCCGTGACATGATGGTTGGTTTTGTACAAAGTGAAGAACTGGCACAAGTACCGCAAACAGATCGTGCCCGTCTAGCACAGCTTAGTCCGGCAACGTATACCGGTAATGCAGAACAGCAAGCCAAAGATTTAAAGAAACATTTGAATAAATAAATTTATTTTTATTCTGAATACCGTCACAATTGTGGCGGTATTTTTATTGAATGATACGGAAAAACTAAAATGAATAAGATCAAATGGGCATGTATCATCACACTCATTGGCATGATTGCCATTGCATCAATTAATCCGTTAGAAATGCAATCCTATTTATTACATCAGGTCGGCACTGTATTGATGTTAATTGCCCTACTCTATGCCAATCACAAAATCACATTATCCAATCTCAGTTTTGTTTTATATTGTGGATTTCTGGCGGTACATATCGTTGCAGCGCATTATTTATATTCTTACGTACCGTATAACAACTGGATTCAGTCATTATTTCATTTTGATCTAAATGCATTTTTTGGCTGGCAACGCAATATGTTTGATCGCTTTGTACATTTTGCTTATGGCTTTTTACTCTATCCGTTCTTTTATCAGATTTTCCAGCACTGGTTAAACCCATTAAAACAATCCTATAAAATTGCCTTGATCTGTATTATGTGGGTGATGGCAAGCAGTATGTTTTATGAATTAATCGAGTGGTGGATTGCGATTGGTTTATCCCCCGAAGAAGCAGAAAATTATAATGGTCAACAAGGCGATATCTGGGATGCACATCAGGATATGTTCTTGGCTTTGCTGGGTAGCCTGATTGCATGGATTGCTTTTTCCAAAAAATAGATTTATTTTTAATTAAAAATCTCCTGTCTTGCTTTATACCTAGCTTATGTTTAAAAAAGCAGTCTTATTCCATATTAAAATCCCGCTTTATTCTAAATCCCTCCTTGCGCATGAGGAATATATTCCGTAAAGCTGCTCACCCATTTAAAAAAAGGGAGGATGAGCAGTGTACTGCGCAAGGAATTACATAATGCATTGAATTCGTAGAAATTCCCTCCTTTCCAAAGCTGGGCTGTCAAGTTCTTTAAAATCTAATTCGTCATGCCGGACTTGATCCGGCATCCAGTACGGTATATGCAAGGAAAACGGTTATGGACGCTCTGGATTCCTGAGATGCGACTAAAGTATCGCAAGGCAGGAATGACTGTAGGTTAAACTTGACAGCCCTGAGGTTTGTGGGGGCGTTATGCCCTGAGAAGCGATTAAAGCTTCGCAAGTAACTGCAAATTTTTGTTGACGTAGCCGACAAAAAATTGCTAAAAGCTAAATTTATTAAAAGGTTATAAAATTTAGATTGTTATAAAAGTTGAGATTGGCATATAAATATTTATTTTGACCATATTGATCTGCTTTTATGGACAAAAATTTTGATTTTGTAAATATCACTATTGGGCTTTGTCATTCTTTTGAAAAATTTTTAGATGAATACTGTATTATGTAATAACTGCACAAATTAAAACTTGTTGATGCGTGTAGCGTTCCGCTATACAATAAAACTTATTCGGATAAAGTGATTAGCATGATTAAGTCTTTTCGGCATAAAGGCTTGAAAAAGTTTTTTGAAACAGGTTCAACCGCAGGTATTCAGCCAGCACATGCCAAAAAATTACGCCGTCAACTGCTGGTATTGGATACCGCTATATCACCCTCTGATATGGATGTTCTAGGCTGGGGCTTACACCCATTAACAGGTAAAAACCCGAAAAACCAAGATGTCGAGAAGCATTATTCTGTATCAGTGAATGGGAACTGGCGCTTAACATTTAAGTTTGAAAATGAAGACGCCATTTTAGTTGATTATCAGGATTATCATTAAGAGAGGTGTACCATGTCACAAATGTTTAACCCACCACATCCAGCGGAAATTTTGCGAGAAGATATTTTACCGTCACTGGCTTTAACCGTAACTGAAGCGGCTAAACAGCTTGGTGTATCCCGTGCGACATTATCGCGCGTACTCAATGAGAAAGCAGCTATATCGCCTGAAATGGCATTACGTCTTGAAGCATGGTTGGGCACTGAACGTGGCGGTCGTGCTGATCTGTGGTTACAGATGCAAGCGAAGTATGATATGTGGCAAGCTCGCGAAAAAGTAAAGAATCGACCATTGCAAGTGATTCATGCACCTATTGTTCATGTAATCGCATAGGCAAAAAGAATACCGGATTAATCTCGTCTTTTATTTACTAACTAATCTTACGATGCTCTAGTCACATCTCAGGGAGGAGCGTTGCAAATCCAAAACCGGATTAGATACCTTGCGAAGTACACTTCTCATCCCTCCTTTTTCAAAGGATGAGCAATATATTGCGCAAGTCCGCAAGGGTGGATTTATATTTGGGAATTTGCTTTTAAAATTTAACCTTACGTTCCGGTATCATTAATTTTGTTTTTTATCTGGTCGAAAATGACTGAGCATACAACATCTATTTCTAATAAAATTTGACGATTATCAAAACGTAAAACCATTAAACCAGCTTCATTTAATACATAATCTCTTATTTGATCAGCCAAAAGTCCTTCCTCTGTATGATGTTGGCTACCATCACATTCAATGACTAATTTTGCAGCAGGGCAATAAAAGTCCACAATAAAATTTAATAATGGTTTTTGACGATAAAATTGCATACCTAAAATTTGTTTGCGTCTAAGTCTTTGCCATAATTTCTGTTCCGCATCGGTCATATTTTTGCGTAAATCACGAGCTGGTTGTTTGAGTATAGAATTATAAGATTTAGGCATGATATGGCTTTTATATTTTTGATCAATTCATTGTATAACAAAAAATTTGATTTATAGAAATCCCCCTTTACTTTAAATCCCTCCCAACCTCCCTTTTAAAAAAGGGAGGAGTGTTGCGAATCCAAAACTATATTAGATACGCAACGTTCCCTCCTTTCTTAAAGGAGGGTTAGGGTGGATTAATATTAAGGGATTTGCTTTTAAAACTTATAGGTCAAACTCGCTGTAACATTACGTCCAGCGCCCCATGAGTTATAGGCGTAAGTTTTATACTCTTCGTCCAACACATTATTTGCATTGAGAGCAATGCTAATTGCATCATTCACTTGGTAGCGCCCCATTAGATTCACCAGCCAATAAGCATCCTGACGTTGGTTGGCTTTTGCAATCTCCGTTGTTGCACTACTGTTGAAAAACTCACTTTGCCAGTTTACACCACCACCAATAGTTATTTTATTCCATCTAAAAGAACTAAATAATTTAAAGGTATCTTCTGGAAGCTGTGCATTCAAAATACTACCACTGCGATCCTTGGCATCTGTATGCGTGTAGCCTGCATTAATGTTCCAGTTAGGTAGAATTTCCCCTGAAAGCGATAATTCATAACCTTTGACGGTTGTACCATCAACACCTATATAAGCCTGATTACCTTCGGGAGTTATATTTGTACCATCAGCAATAGCGTAATTATCCTGCTGCATATCAAAATAAGCAGCTGCCAAATTTAAACGTCCATCATAAAAATCGGCTTTAATGCCTGCTTCAAAAGTATTTCCTTCTTGTGGGTCAAGAAAATTACCATTAGCATCTTTGCTGGTTTGAGGGTTAAAAATTGAAGTATAACTGGCATACAGTGAGATATTTTGATTCAAATCAAAAATCAAGCCTGCATATGGTGTGAATACGCCAGATTGTTTTTGTTCACTGCCACTGACTTTTCGCTCCCAGTTGCTAAAACGTGAGCCGACTATGAGTTTCAAAGGATCAAGCAACTGTAATTTTGCTGCTGCAAAAGCACCGAGTTGTTGTTCATCTACGATACTGTTATATCGTGTAGAATTTTCAAAATTCGGACTAGATACATGACCATTATAACCAGCGATCGGCACTGCACGATCTGGTGCAATCAGGGTATAACCATTGTCTTTATTGGTATAACCATTAATGCCAAAGCTAATATTATGTTCATGACCAAAAGCGTTAAAATGACCTGAAGCATAAATGTCTAAAGCTCGTACTTCTGGAGAACTTATCAATTTACGATTGCCAAATGACATTTCCCCAGGCTGATAAACTAACCCACTAGATGCAGTATACACTGAATCGTAAACAAGAGCTGCTGTACCCACGCCACTGGATAATTGTTCTTTAGAGTTATTACTAAAGGTGTAATTTATAATACCTTGCCAGTTGTCATTAAATTGATGTTCGATACCTAATAAAATATTGAGTTTATTAATATCATTATAGGCAAATTCCGTTGCAGAGTTGTCTTTGCGTCCGAAAGTGGTTTGTTGCTGCGGTGGGGTATCATTGGTAATAAACCCAAAACTATGTATTGAAGAATCATCAAGTTTAATTTGTTGTGCTGTAAGGGCAGTGGTTAATGTCGTTTTATCCGATAAATCTATATCTAATGCCCCATAAAATACTGCATTTTGCCGATGATAACGGTCTTGTTGGTTACCCCCTTGTTCATAAACTGCAACGGCACGTCCACGAATTGAAGCATCATTATTTAATCCACCACTGACATCAACCTCGCTACGGTAATTATCCCAGGTTCCTGCCTGTACACGAATTGAACCTGTTAAATCTTCGGTTGGACGTTTACGTACATAGTTTAAACTGGCGGCTGGGTTGCCCGAACCACTGGTTAAACCTGTTGAGCCTTTGGTAATTTCGACTCGTTCATAAAGGGCAGAATCTTCCAGTCCAATATAATCACTTCCGCCGAAAGATGCGGCAGAGGTTGGAATACCATCACGCAAATAATTATTAATTGCGAAACCACGAGAATAATATGACACATAACCAGTCCCTTCTTGCCCTATTTTTATGCTGGTCACACCCGGTGTTTGTGCCAGTATCGCACTGACATTATTCAGGTTTTGGTCTTCTATTTGTTGACGAGTAAAAACAGTAATACTTTGCGGGGTTTCTTTTAAGCTTAAATCGAGTTTAGTTGCGGCTTTACTGGATTTTACGGTATAGGATTTCTCATCTTCTGCCGCTACTACAATTACAGGGAGTTGATTTATACCATCACTTACTACTACTCCACGGCTACTATTTGAAACTAAATCAATCGGATTTAACTGCCCCATATCACGAGCTTGTGGCTGTTGTCCTTGTGGCTTTTCCACCAAAATATAATGATCTGTATTTTTTTGAATGGTGTAAGGCGTATTTTCCAGTAATGTATTAAAACCACTTTCAATACTGTATTGACCCGATAAGCCAGCTGTTTTAAGACCTTCGAGTTTGCTATGCTCAATCGTTAGGGTTGTGCCGGATTGAAGTGAAAATTGCATTAAGGCATCACTTAAAGCACCTGCACCAATATTATAAGATTGAAGATATTGATTTTCAGCATGGCCGTTTACAGCATATATGCTACATCCGGCTGCTAGACTTAGTTGAATTGCCAAAACCAGTGGTTTTAATAACTGACCATGTGTAGTTTTCATCCTTATTTCCCCCATTTAAATGAATGCGTACTTATAAAGACGAATGAAAATTATTTCTGCACGAAAATTTTTTGAATTTTATTAAATATTTTTTAAATAAATGATATTTATAATTTATTTTTAGATACTAAAAGGATTAAATACCTGTAAATTAGCAATTGCATCAAAATCTTTGATGTTCCTGGTCACCAAAGTACATTTCCGACTTAAAAAAGAACCAGATCTGGTTTAATAGGACGTTCAGAAAACAACATCTGAAACATCGTAATCTTTAAAACGTTCGTGAATCCGAGTTGCTAAATCTTTTGGTGGCGAATTGTCTATAGACTTAACATGTGTAGATGAACAAAGAGACTGCTCCAAAATTAACAATAATTCTTTTTCCAGACTATAACCATTAAGATTAGCTCTTTGCTGTAGTTGCAAAAACATGGCATCATTGACATTTGGAATAATTAGGCTTGTCATTCCTTTTTCCTCTCCTTATTACCATAGAATCATGAATTAAAAATAACAATGGATTAATGATCAGCATATCATCAGATTTTCCTCAACGCATATAGATTTATTTTCTCACCACTTTAACCACATACGGTATGGAATGCTGTATCTCCAGATTGAGTTCCTCTGCCAAAGCCTGTAATGATTTTTCAACATCATCCAGCGGTAAGGTGGCTGTCACCTGAATACCTTGCAAACTGGCACGATCAAAAATAATTTTGCCAGAATAATACATCTCCAGATAGTCCAAAATATCGGTTAAGTCATCACCATTGGCAACCAGTTTGCGTTGATCCCAAGCCTGTTCCAATAGATGAGCATTAATCTGGATAGGTTGTCGATCTACTATACCTTTGGCATTAATTTCAATTCGTTGCCCCTCAACCACCTGAATTTTGTCATTGGTCTGTTGCTCTGGCCATACTGCGGTTTTGGATTCCAACATGGTTAAAATTGTCCGCTGACCATCTTGCGTCACCATAAATCGCGTACCTAATGCCTGAATCGTAGCGTGAGAAGTCACTACCTTAAACGGACGCTGTGCATCTTTTGCAACATCCAGCAAAATATTGCCTTGTAGTAATTCTAGTGTTCTTTGTTGCTGATTAAATTGCAGATTATAAGCTGTTTTACCACTGACTTTTACCTGACTGTGGTCCTGCAAAGTATGCTGTTGCCAAGATTGACTGCGATTATATTGATCTGCTGTCCAGTAACCCAAAGGTGCATATTGTGATGCAAAGAAAATGATCAGCGCACTGCACATCAGCAATACACCCAGTCCCTGATAAAGATAATGCGTTTTGGACTGCTCCGATTGATTTAAACTCTGCTGAAGAATGACTTTGGCAACTTCTAGGTCCGGATAATATTGATGTAAAGCCTCAACATCACCCAACAATTTTTTCATTCTTTCGATGGCTTGAATATGCCGTGGGTTTTTTGCCAGCCACAAAGCAAATTCATGCTGTGTGGTCTGATCAGTCCCGTCATCATCCAACCGTACCAACCATTCTGCTGCTTGAACGGAAATATCTTCATCAGAGGTTGACGAAATTTGACCTGACAGATCAGACATAACAAACCTTTATTTAATCATGCTGTAAAATTTGATCACAATGCTGTATGGCTTTCGCTAAAGCACCCTGCACCACACGACGGGAAATATTCAATTGTTCTGCAATTTGTAATTGAGTTAAGCCTTCCAAATAACGCATCAGAAAAATTTGTCGGGTTTGTTCATGTAAACCATCCAACATACGCGCCACTCTTTCCAGTAATTCTACCGCCAATAAGATATTTTCTGGCGTGTCCATGTCATACAGTTGTTCATGAACGGTTAAATAATCCAGATAGGCCTGTTCAATCTGTTTACGCCGAGTTTGATCGATAATAATACGTGTAGCTGTCTGCGCAAGATAAGACTTAGGATGGGTAATATTTTCAAAATTTTGTGTATATAAAATCCGCATAAAAGTATCTTGCGCGACATCTTCTGCTTGTTCATTTTGTCTTAATTTTTTAAGCAACCAATGATATAACCACGCATAATGCGCCTGATAGAGGTCGGCAAACAACTGTTGTTGTTTAAATTTTAAGGCAATATCCATGCTGATCATTTACATAAAAGTGAGCAATACCGTATATATTATGATAATGAGAATTGTTTGTATATATTTTGTCAAAATTCTTAGCTAAAAAGGACAAATCATCTTCGATATGACTTGTCCTCATGTATTTCATTTATAGAAATTTCAAGGCCTCTTAACCATTACAGAAAATGGTCATTAACCTGCGGCTAAAGCCTTTTCAATATCTTCTTCCAGACTTTCCGGTTTGGTGGTCGGTGCATAACGGCCAACGACTTTTCCTGTTTTATCTACTAGAAACTTGGTGAAATTCCACTTAATGTTTTTATTGATAAATCCTCGTGTTTCACTGGTGAGGTAACGAAATATTGGATGAGCTTCCGGCCCTTTGACATCCACCTTGGCAAACATCGGGAAACTTACGCCATAGTTACGCTGACAAAATTCCCCAATTTCTTCATTTGATCCCGGATCTTGTCCACCAAATTGATTACAAGGAAAACCTAGAATAACGAAACCTTGATCCTGATATTTTGTATAGAGTTTTTCCAACCCTGTAAATTGTGGTGTAAAACCACATTTACTGGCAGTATTGACAATCAAAATCACTTTATCTTTATAATCTTGTAGTGATTGTTCCCCGCCTTCCAGACGTTCTGCTTCAAACTGATAAATACTAGTCATGGCTTATTTCTCCTTTAAGGATAGTTATCCTCGTCATTTTTTTCTGCTGTATTTAATTTTAATGATGCGGAATTGACACAATAACGTAATCCTGTGGGTTCCGGCCCATCTTCAAAAACATGTCCTAAATGCGCATCACACACATGACAGGTAATTTCAGTTCTCACCATGCCGTGAGTTTGATCAGTATGTTCATCAATATTACTATTATTGATGGGACGATAAAAACTTGGCCAACCTGAACCAGAGTCATATTTTGTTTCGGATGAAAATAAGGGTGTATTACAACAACGGCAATAATATGTTCCTTCGGCTTTGCTATTCCAATATTTACCTTGAAAAGCTGGCTCTGTCCCTTTTTGCCGAGTAATACGATACTCATCTGGACTAAGCTCTCGCTGCCATTCGCGGTCTGTTTTATTGACTTTTCCCATTGCCCGCTCCTTTCATTCTACTGTTGAAAATGTCATGACGATCAGGTTTTATATTTACGCCATTCATCATCAAAATTCTAGTAGTTAACTGTGTAATTTATAAAAAATTAGTGATTTATTTTAAAGAAAGCAAATAGTAAGCATAATAATTGAATTTAGAAAGCATTTTTCTTTATGATGCGCTTTAAAGTAAGCAAAGATGGTGTTATGCTTGGCGCACTGTTGTATAGGATAGAAAAATGTCGCAAAAAAAAAGCGTTGTTTTTAAAAATCTGTTACCTGTGATCAGGCAATATCAGCAATCCGGCTTTACCCATGAAAAAATTGTTGAATTACTGCGAGATCAACATGATCTTGATCTATTAACGGTTGAGACCTTCAAAAGTTATTTATACCGATATGCCAAAGTGAATCCTGTCATGACTCAAAATACTGCAATCAACCAGAGCAAAAAAATTGAACGAGAAATCAAAAAATCAGCCAAACTCGAACATGTTTGTTACGATATTCGTGGACCTGTGTTACGAGCCGCCAATGAAATGGAAGAACAAGGCCATAGAATTATAAAACTCAATATTGGCAATCCTGCACCTTTTGGCTTTGAAGCACCGCAGGAAATTATCAATGATGTTGCCATGAATTTGCCCAATGCAATTGGCTACACCGATTCCAAAGGCATTTTTCCTGCCCGTAAAGCCATTTGCCAGTATTACCAGCAAAAAGGTCTTTTAGATCTACATGTCAATGATGTATATATTGGCAATGGCGTCTCCGAACTCATCGTGATGTCGATGCAGGGCCTATTAAATGATGGCGACGAAATGTTGATTCCGATGCCAGATTATCCGCTTTGGACCGCAGCAGTCAATCTTTCCGGTGGCGTAGCAATCCACTATAAATGTGATGAAGAGAACAACTGGTATCCCGATATTGCCGATATGGAAAGCAAAATTACCGCCAATACCCGGGGTATTGTGGTGATTAATCCAAACAATCCAACTGGTTCGGTCTACCCTCGCCATATACTGGAACAGATTGTCGCACTGGCACGTAAATACGATTTAATTTTGTTTGCCGATGAAATCTACGACAAAATCATATATGACGGTCTGGAGCATGTTGCCGTCGCTTCGATTGCCAAAGATGTTTTATGTATCTCATTTAACGGTCTATCCAAAGCATATCGTATTGCAGGCTATCGCTCCGGTTGGCTTGCCATTTCCGGGGACAAATCCAAGGCAGCAGATTATATCGAAGGTCTGGATATGCTGGCTTCCATGCGTTTATGTGCCAACCATCAGGCACAATATGCGATTCAAACAGCGCTGGGCGGCTATCAATCGATTAATGATTTAATCCGTCCGGGTGGACGATTATATGAGCAGCGCAATATTGCTTGGGAAATGCTCAATGAAATTCCGGGTGTTAGCTGTGTTAAACCCGAAGGTGCAATGTACTGTTTCCCTCGACTGGATCCGAATGTTTATCCGATTCACGATGATGAGAAATTGATGCTAGATTTATTAAAAGCAGAAAAAGTACTGCTAGTACAAGGCACCGGCTTTAACTGGCCAACACCTGATCATTTCAGGGTGGTATTCCTGCCAGCTCCGGTTGAACTACGTGAAGCCATTACCCGTATCGGACGTTTTTTGGCGAAATTAAGGGCTTAAATTACCTTATAAATTAAAACTTACCGCAAATAAAAACACCTTCTCCCCTATGGCAGAAGGTGTTTTTTAAACATAATAATTATTGTTATTTAAGTCATATCAATAAAACTCAATATCACTTTTAGCTTTAGGTTAATTGATCAAGTAAGACTTTTTGTGCAGTATGCGGTTTTTCCCCTTCCTTCATTTCTACACGTAACCATTGACCATTGGGCTGTAAAATCCACGCTTGCTGATTATCTTCCAAATAATTAATCAAACCTTGCTCATAGATCCGTTTTTTAAGCACGGGATCTTCAATCGGGAAACATGCTTCAACCCGGTTAAACAGGTTGCGATCCATCCAGTCGGCACTAGAACAATAAATTCGTGATTGTCCACCATTTTCAAAATAATAGACACGAGTATGTTCTAGAAAACGGCCCACGATGGAACGCACACGAATATTTTCAGACAAACCCGGTAATTGCGGACGCAGACAGCAGATTGAACGAATAATCAAATCAATTTGCACACCCGCCTGCGATGCCTCATATAGCTTATCCATTAACTGTTTTTCGGTTAATGCATTCACTTTTACGATGATACGGGCCACTTTACCGGCTTTGGCATTGGCAATTTCAGTATCAATAAAATTCATTAATTGTTGATGCAAGGTAAAAGGCGCATGTAACAGTTTTTTCAATTTCACTGTTTTGCCCATGCCTGTCAATTCCTGAAAGACACGATGTACATCTTCAGATAATTCCTTATCCGTGGTTAATAAACCATAATCGGTATACAAACGCGCATTACCGGCATGATAATTTCCTGTGCCCAAATGCACATAGCGAATCAATTTATTATTTTCACGGCGCACGATCAGAATCATCTTGGCATGAGTTTTATACCCCACAATGCCATAGACCACCACTGCACCAGCTTCTTGCAATACGTTAGCCACTGCAATATTGGATTCTTCATCAAAACGGGCACGCAATTCAATGACCGCCGTAACTTCTTTGCCATTTTTTGCTGCTTCTGCCAATACCTGAACAATTTCAGAATTTGCACCACTACGATAAAGTGTTTGCTTAATCGCAAGCACTTGCGGATCACGGGCCGCTTCACGCAAAAGATTAATAACTGGACCAAATGATTCAAACGGATGATGCAATAAAATATCCTGCTTTTTCATGGCAGAAAATATACTTTCAGATTTTTTAAAAGCTTTTGGAATCACTGGCGTAAACGGCACATAACGTAAATGTGGTCGATTAAAATCAGAGGTTAATCGCGCCAGATTAACAGGACCTTCGACTTTATATAATGCACTGTCGTCAAGCTCAAATTCATTTAACAAATAGTCATAAATATGTGCCGGGCAGCTTTCGGTGACTTCAAGACGTACAGCCTGACCAAAACGACGAGAGCTCAATTCACCTTTTAAGGCTTTAGCCAAATCTTCAACATCTTCATTTAATGCTAAATCAGCGTTTCGTGTCACACGGAATTGATAACATCCGGTTGCCGTCATACCAGGGAAAAGATCAGACACATGCTCATGAATAATGGCAGATAACATCACATGGTGTTCTTTACCGCCTGTCAGTTCATTAGGTAGGCGGACCACACGAGGTAAAGAACGTGGTGCAGGCACCACCGCAAGATCAATATTTCGTCCAAAGGCATCTTTACCTTCCAGCGTAACAATAAAGTTCAGGCTTTTGTTCACCAATCGAGGAAAAGGATGCGCCGGATCAAGACTGATCGGCGTTAAAACCGGTGCAACCTGCTCTTGGAAATATTTTTTAATCCATGCCAGTTGTTCTGCTGATAGTTCATTACGCTTGAGAAAACAAATATCTTCTTCTCGTAATTTTGGCAAAATTTCTTCATTTAAAATACGATATTGACGTTCAATTGCAGCATGCGCTGTTTCTGAAATCCGCTCGAGTACTACTTTTGGCGTTAATCCATCCGGGGTATGACTTTCATTACCAAGCGTCAGTTGCTCCATGAGTCCAGCAACACGTATTTCAAAAAACTCATCCATATTACGGGAAAAAATTAATAAAAATGTTAAACGATCAAGCAGTGGATGCCCCGGATTAACTGCCTGCTCTAAAACCCGCAAATGAAAGTCTAAAATTGATAGCTCACGATTAATATAACGATCATGAAAAGTATAGTTATTCGCCACTTCGACCACTTGATTCATCGAATAATGCCCTAAATTAAGTTATGCCTATTTGTATTGTTATTATGCGTCAAAATTGTGACAGTTCGATAAAAATATTACAATTTTAGACTTTAGTTTATTAAATCTACGAACAATAAAGCATGTAAAGCAAATGAATTTACCTCACATGCTACGCATTAATCATGATGTGATGAATGCTCAATGAAAATGATAAAGTTCAGTCACTTGTTGCAACAAATCAACTGCATCTTCAGCACAAGAAACCACAGCAATATAGCTATCAGGACGCAGTAGAATCACCATATCCTCAGTAAAACCGGCATGCTTAAACTCGGCTTGCCATGCAAACTGCTGGATCACAATGTGATGTTGTACTGCCCATTGTTGCACGTCTGCTGTAACCTGACCATACACATGAATTTGCCAAATCATCTGATTTAAAGAATCAAAATTATCCATAGATGCAGTTTTCAACCAGGGTAAGCGTTGACCTGCCTCAATTTTGCCCACTTTACCTAGACTTAAAGGACTATTTTCATAACTTAAAGAAATTTGCGACATAATCTTAAACATATGTTTACGAACAAAATCAATGTTATAAATCAGTGGTGCAATGATCGGTGCAACTTTGGCACGTAAAACCTGTGTTAATGGATTATCAGCCACCATAAAACTAAACATTTGATCTGTGGTTTTCACCAGTTTCTCGGCAAAGGTATGACGTTCAATCTGATAAGTATTGAGCAGGCTTTGATCAGCATGTCCTTGAATTACATTTGCAAGCTTCCATGCCAGATTAATCGCATCACCGATTCCGGTATTCATGCCCTGTGCACCAATCGGACTATGCAAATGCGCAGCATCTCCTAATAAAAACACATTGCCATGGCGATAATCTTTTGCGACCCGATGATGAACACGATAGGTAGAAAACCAGTTTACTTTGTTAACCGTTAATCCTAGACTTTTTATTGCTTTGTCACTAACATCATCAAATGTTAATGGCGCTTTATGAATTTTATCCTGATTCACAATACCAATCAGTCTGGCCTGACCAAGATCACCATAAGCTAGCATCATCATAATATCAGCGTCATCCAGCGCCAGATGAACTTGTCCATCTACGGCTGCACCTTCAACATCGACATCTGCCACATAGAAAATCTGCGGATAGGTACCACCGGAAAAATCTGTACCCAGAATATGCCGAACTGTTGATTTAGCCCCATCACATGCTGCGACATAACGTGATTCACAACTGATCATACCTGCTGCTGTCTTTAATTGACTGACCACTTTCTCTTGCTGATCTTCAAATGAAACCAATTCAACATTGCGTTCAACCTGAATTCCCAGTTTCTCCAAATGCTGAATTAATAAACGCTCATGCTGATCTTGTGGATAGAGCAGAATATATGGATAAGGTGTGACTTGTTCCCCCACATCACTATAAGATACATGCGCACGTTTTTTACCATCCGACCACAAGTTCATAATTGGATTGGGCTGTCCTGCTGCGACTACTTCATCACTCAGATTCATTTGTCGATATAGTTCCAAGGTTCTTGCCTGTACCCCTAAAGCACGAGATGCCGTACCTGCTTCTGCGGTTTTATCAATAATACGTACCGCAACATTTTGTTTGGTTAACCATAGGGCGAGTACCAGGCCTGTCGGCCCTGCCCCGACAATCAGTACATCAGTTTTCATCGTTGATTACTCCGTATCGGATAATTGAATATTTTGCATGGCTGATAAAAGTATGTGTGTGTATTGCTTGGCGAGCTGTTCCAAATCCGGCATTGCAACAGGCAAATGCTGAAATAACATGCGATACAACATTGCAGAAATAAGCGGACCAGTCAGAACAAATCGATACAAATCAATATTATTATTTGAACCACCCCATGTATTTAAAAATAGCTGATCAAATGCTTTCCAGACTTTATCCGTCATTTCCTCATGCCAGGTAGCCGCCAGATCCGGAAAAGTCGTTGCTTCTGCCAACATCAAACGGATTAAAGCCGTGGTTTTTGGATCTTGTAATTGTCGTGCTGTTTCAAGTAAAACTGCTTGCAAACACTGCTCAACACTCACTTCGGATTGATCAGAAATTTGCTCTAAATTCAATCGGTATTGTTTGGAAAAAGCGTGAATGACAGCCCTAAATAAGGCTTCTTTGGTGGGAAAATATAAAAATAACGTGCCTTTCGCCACACCGGCTTCTTTAGCAATCTGCATCATGGTTGCTGCTGCATAGCCATGTACGCTAAAAATCCTAAAAGCAGCTTCAATAATTTCTTGTGGACGTGCTTCCTTGCGCCGTTTTCGCTGGGAAACAGATATCGAAATATCAGATGAATGATTCTGATGATCTCTGTTTATATCTATTTCTGAATTTAATCCCATTTTATTTACTACACATTACTGACCATCTGGTCATTATAATAAGTATTTTGATCAATACAGCTTTGCTTTTGTAAATTTACGTTAAGACGAACTATGAATTAAAATCGATTGATTGGCATCTATACTTGAACGTCAATATCAACTTTAATTCATGATTAACTGATCAATAAATGATCTAAAATTATTAATTTTACACAAATATTGCTCAGCTCGCTGCCGAAGGTAGCGAGGTAAATTAATTTTTAAACGGTTGAAATTTATACTTATATATCTATTTAACGTGAATTCGGGATAATATGAGTAGAGGAAATCGATTTCGTAGCAACGTCCGCTGCTTGTTCGAGGTCATGAGCCATATATGGCGCAAGGATCTGTAAAATAATGTTTTTCAATTAATTTGTTCTTTAGCGGTATTTGACCGAGTTTGCAGCGGACAAATGGTTTTGCCCTTGCGTGGTTATACCACTCATCCCGAAAGCCTTGCGAGCTATAGCTCTCAGGTCGAACCTGAACAAGATTGAAATATATTTCAATCGCAGTGCAAGACCTTGCGGCATACATGCCTCAGGTTAATCCTAAAATATGCCTAATCTTGTAAGACTCCGTCGTGATTCTTTCATTGAAATTAATTTTATTTATACAAAACAAATACTTTTATCCCGAACTGATGTTATTTAAGCATATTTATTAAACAAAAAAGATAAATTAAAGTTAAGACTGGCGTTTATATTGAAAAAAAGAATAAAACCAGCGACTGCTCATTAATGGATAGAGCCAAAAAATAACAATTAAAGCAATCAATCATCACTTGGAAGTGTGGCATGAGAAATATATTTATTGATAAAGCGTTGTCTAAACTGATATCTGCGATCATTGGGATGATCCTGATAATATTTTGGATTTGGTAACATTGCTGCCAGTTTAATCGCCTGATTCCGACTTAAGTTTTTGGCACTTTTCCCAAAATAATGTTGTGAAGCTGCCTCAACCCCATAAATCCCTTTCCCCAATTCCACCGAATTAACATACACTTCCAGAATACGCTGCTTTGACCACATACGCTCCATCATCCATGTGGCAACTGCCTCCTGCCCTTTACGAATATAAGAACGTTTATTGTATAAAAAAAGATTTTTTGCCAATTGCTGGGAAATGGTGGAACCGCCGGCGATAACTTCCCCTTTTTTCTCGTTACGTTGCACGGCATGCATCATACCGTCCCAATCAAAACCCTTATGTTGCAAAAACCGTCCATCCTCAGCAGCAATCACAGCACGTTTAAAATGATCACTGATTTGATCTGCATCTTTCCATTGATGATAAATTTTGGCATCCGGCGTGGTCCAGTAATATGTTCGCATAAACATTGTAGTTTCCACCGGATGGGTGCGCCACCAGAACAAACTGGTAAAAATCCAGATCTGTATCAGCAATACGAAACAAACAAACAACATGATGCATCGCATTAACCATTTTTTCATAGAAATAGAGCTACCCTGAATAAATCAAAAAAACTTGACGCAATTTTTCTGGCAAATATCGCTACCATAAGAGGTCTAGGCTAAAAATATCCACCTCGAACGTTCAGCCTAAAATTTTCGATATTGTAGCGAAGCCACGAATTTTACGACAGAATTTTTATGTAAGCCGAACACATTTAATGTGGAAAACGATCTTTCGCATGATCAAATAAGCTAATCTGACCAGTCACAATATGATAATACATACGCCAGTCAGAAATAAAACTATATAAAGGTTGTTTAAAGGAAGCAGGTTTATTTTTTTCAAATACAAAATGCCCTACCCAAGCACAGGCATAACCAGCCAACAAACCATAGCCGACATATCTTTTTTGTTTTTTGACTACAGCAGTTATCAATGCCAGTAAGCCTAGACTACTGCCTAGAAAATGCAAACGTCTACATTTTAGATCATGATGTTCGGTTAAATAAAAACCATAAAAATCCTGATAATTTTTGATTGGCATAGTCAACCGAGGCCGATCAATAGCAACAGGTAACGCCGTATTGGTCGGCTGCAAATCCATTTTCACTCGGCTGGCAACCTTTGCTTGCGATGCGATCATGATTCTCTCCTTAAATCATCTCAACTAAGTTGATCTTTTGCTTAAAATATTCCTTAAAGATCAACGTTTACCCATGGAACGTCGTGTACCACGAGGCGGCATCCAGGTTCGATCAGCATACTGCTCCGGCTTTGGACGTATTTGGTTATGGATAGCGTCTTGCTCACCTTCATCTTTGCTTGGTATTGGAAAAGGTAATTTTACCGATGCCTTGTTCACTTTGCGATTAGACATGATGGATTCTCAGATATTTTAAATTCGCTCAGGTCTATTGACGTTCATTCCACTCAGGAATGCATTGATGGCCTGTCAACAGCCTCCTCATTGCATAAGCTTACTGTTTTTTTGTACAAATAAAAAGGACTGAACATTCAACATATCCAGCCCCACACGATTAGCCTGTGGTCAATCGTATTATTTCGCAGCAGCCTGTGCAGCAGCAACTTCTTCAGCAAAACTTAGTTCTGCTTTTTTCTCAATACCTTCACCTACTTCAAAGCGAATAAACTGAGTCACTGTTGTTCCAGTAGATTTCAATACATCAGCAACTTTCTTGTCGTTGTCGATAACGTATTGTTGACGATCAAGTGCAACTTCGTTCAAGAATTTCTCGATAGAACCAGTCACCATTTTTTCGATGATGTTTGCTGGTTTACCAGATTCTTGTGCTTTTGCTTCTGCGATTTCTTTCTCTTTGGCAACCAGATCAGCAGGAACTTGTTCAGCACTTACTGCAACCGGATTAAATGCTGCAATATGCATTGCAAGACCTTTACCAGTTTCCGCATCACCAGCATAAGAAACGACAACACCGATTTTTAAACCGTGTTTGTAAACAGCAAGGTTGTCGCCTTCGATGATTTGCGCACGACGGATCTGGATGTTTTCACCAATTTTTTGTACAAGTGCAATACGTGCTTCTTCTACAGTTTGGCCATCTTCCAGTTTTAATTCAGCAATTTTCGCTGGATCAGTTTCGTTTGCAGCCAAAGCAGCCGCAGCAACTTTTTTGGAGAAGTTGGAGAAGTTTTCATCTTTTGCAACAAAGTCAGTTTGAGAGTTTACTTCCAAAACGATCGCTTTATTATCAACTTGCTCAATAACAATAGCGCCATCAGCAGCAATGTTACCCGCTTTTTTCGCTGCTTTTGCCTGACCAGATTTACGAAGGTTATCGATGGCAAGTTCGATGTCACCAGCAGCTTCTGTTAATGCTTTTTTGCATTCCATCATCGCAAGACCAGTACGGTCACGTAATTCTTTTACCATGGCTGCAGTAATTGAGCTCATGCCTTTCTCCTAAATTCGGATTATGTCAAAAATCTTTCCAACAAAAAACGGCCCTAAGTATGCCGAGGGCCGTCTGCATCACTACATGCCTTAATTTGCCATCATCGCATTTCGCCATGATGACAAATTTGGCAATTTAGTGCATTAAGCCTCTGGAGTTGCTTCTACAGCAGGCTCTTCAACTTTTGCTTGTGCATTTGCTTGAGTTTGTGCGTATTCTTTACCAGCAATAATCGCATCTGCCATTGCAGAAGCATATAAAGTTACTGCACGGATCGCATCATCATTACCAGGAATCACGTAATCTACGCCATCTGGATTAGAGTTGGTATCAACGATACCAATCACTGGAATACCCAGATTGTTCGCTTCTTTGATTGCAATTGCTTCGTGATCAACATCGATAACGAATAATGCATCAGGCAAACCGCCCATGTTCTTCACACCACCTAAAGAACGCTCAAGTTTTTCCATTTCGCGCGTACGTTCCAAAGCTTCACGTTTGGTCAATTTCGCAAAAGTACCGTCTTGAGATTGAGTTTGAAGATCTTTTAAACGGTTGATAGACTGGCGAAGTGTTTTCCAGTTGGTCAACATACCACCCAACCAACGATGATCTACATACGGTTGACCAGCACGTTGCGCTTGTTCACGAATGATGTTAGACGCAGCACGTTTTGTACCAACAAACAATACTTTATTCTTTTTGCTTGCCAATTGGTTTACAAAATTTAAAGAATCATTTAACGCAGGAACGGTATGCTCAAGGTTGATAATGTGAATTTTGTTGCGTGCACCAAAAATATATTGACGCATTTTTGGATTCCAAAAACGAGTTTGGTGACCAAAGTGCGCGCCAGCTTGAAGAAGGTCACGCATACTTACTTTATAATCTGCCATTTTCTTTACCTTACAGTTTTGGGTTAGGCCTCCATATGTCCGCATTCTCCACTCACAGGGGACTGCTGTCACTTTATCAGTGGCTGCGACAGTGGGCGTTTTTTAGACGATACAAGGCAAACATTATGATATTTAGCAATCTAAATGAATAATGTTTAACGCAGTAGCGTCAAAAAACGTCCCTGTCCCGAAGGGTTGTGGTTAAAATTTCTTCATACTTCGTTATAAAACTTGGTAAGGGGATCACCATTACCTGCGTTTCATGCCTCGCCTGAATAAATTTTAACCTACAACGCAACTCACATATAAAGTGGCAACAGCCCCCTAGGAAGCACCCAGAGCAATGTGACGACATATGTGCGGATTTTTCCATTTCATCATTGAAATTTTTAGTATAGATAATACAAAAAAACCATTTGATAAAACGGGCGGGTATTTATACCATAGTCACTTATAAATTGCCAAAATTTTTTGAAGAAGATTATGAATAGTTTTAATGCAGCACCTCGCCGTTTAATCAAATCCCCTGAAGCGATCGAAAAAATGCGCGTGTCGGGCAAACTGGCAGCGGATGTGTTAGAGATGATTAAGCCATATATCAAACCCGGGGTAAGTACGTTAGAACTCGATACGATTTGTCATGACTATATTGTCAATGTCCAACATGCCAATCCATCATGTTTAGGTTACGGCGGTGGCCATGGGCGTCCAGCATTTCAACATGTTATTTGTACCTCTGTTAACCATGTGGTCTGTCATGGCATTCCCTCTGAAAATAAAATTTTAAAACATGGCGATATTTTAAATATTGATGTCACTGTCAACAAAGATGGTTACCATGGCGATACCAACATGATGTATATCGTTGGCGGTGAGACCACAATTCTAGCCAAACGTCTTTGCGAAGTGGCACAAGAAGCCATGTATATCGGCATGGAAACTGTCCGAGCAGGCTCCTATGTCGGTGATATTGGCTACGCCATTCAAAAATACGTCGAATCACAACGCTTTAGTGTAGTCCGTGAATATTGCGGCCACGGTATCGGTACTGTATTCCATGATGATCCACAAATTTTACATTATGGTCAAAAAGGTACTGGCATGCGTCTTGAAGCCGGTATGACTTTTACCATCGAACCCATGGTCAATGCTGGTGTCTGGCAAACCAAAACGCTGGGTGATAAATGGACAGTTGTGACCAAAGATCATAAATTGTCTGCGCAGTATGAACATACATTGTTAGTCACTGAAACAGGCATTGAAGTCCTCACTGCCCGTCCGGAAGAAGATTTGTCCCGTTTTGGACAATAATCGACATTTAACCGGGCGTGTCCCGGTTTTTTAACCCCTAAATGATGGAAAAGCTATGGCATTTCATGATCTTTATCGCATGAGTTCACATGCGGTCATTTTTAATGATAGGCAGCAAATTTTGTTGCTAAAAGCCAATTATGCCAATCGGGACTGGGGCTTACCCGGTGGTGGGCTTGATCCCGGTGAAACCATTCATCAAGCACTTTTACGGGAATGTCAGGAAGAACTAGGATGTGAAGTGATTGTTAACTATCTGAGTGGTGTGTACTATCACCACAATGTCAATTCACATGCTTTTATCTTTCGCTGCTCCTTAGCAGCAGATGCAGTTATTCAATTGAGTGATGAGCATGATGTCTATCGCTGGTTTGATCTACAAGAATTAAGTCCAATACAGCGCATCCGGGTTGAAGATTGCCTGAATTTTAATGGTACTGTGGTAAGCCGAAGTTTTTAATGTGAATGATTTGGATAATCTATAAAATAATAACGTCAATCTCAACTTTAACTCATTATTAACTGATTAATAAATGACGTCAGTTCGGGATAAAAGTATTTGTTTTGTATAAATAAAATTAATTTCAATGAAAGAATGGTGACGGAGTCTTACAAGATTAGGCATATTTTAAGATTAACCTTCGGTTCGACCTGAGAGCTATAGCTCGCAAGGCTTTCGGGATTAGTGGTATAACCACGCAAGGGCAAAACCATTTGTCCGCTGCGAACTCGGTCAAATACCGCTAAAGAACAAATTAATTGAAAAACATTATCTTGCAGATCCTTGCGCCATATATGGCTCATGACCTCAAACAAGCAGCGGACGCTGCTACGAAACCAATTTCTTCTACTCACCTTATCCCGAATTCACGTTAAATAATCTAAAATTGTTGATTTTACACAAATATTGCTCGTCTCACCGCCTCTAGCGGCTCGGTGAGTGGGCGAGATACACGAGGTGTGCATCCCCAGTACCTGCAATGTTGGTTGCTGTAGGCATTAAAAATTAAAAAAATATAATATTATTAGTATCTTAGTGAAAAATGATATTCTTAAATAAGTTGAGATTAGCGTAATAATAGAAATGAAATATTCAGCAATTTTCTTACTCAATATTTCATTACCATCAAATTACATCAATATTAATAAATCGCCATGTGATTGCGGTGGATCATTTCCAGAGAACGTGCCTCACCTAAAACTTCCTGCACTTTATTAGAGGCCAGTCCTTTAATTAAATCGGCAGAACGCGAACTAAAATTTACCCGCCCCACTGCCACACGCAAACCAATTGCATCTACACATTCCACCACATCACCACGTTCAAAATGCCCTTCTACAGTTTTAACACCTACAGGCAATAAACTACGATGATTTTCCTTAATTGCTTTAACCGCACCATCATCTAACACCAGACGACCAGCGGTTTGTAAATGTGCTGCAAGCCATTGCTGATGTGCCGTAATACGATCATTATCTGAGGTAAACAAGGTACCTAGCATTTCGCCATTCATTAGGCGAGTTAATACATTTTCACTTTCACCGCTGGCAATCAAAGTCGGGCAGCCTGATTTTGCAGCCAAACGTGCAGCACGGACTTTGGTCAACATCCCACCACGACCGAGAATACCGCCGCCACCTGCCATATCAAAAAGTCGATCATCTAAAGCACGCACAGTAGACAGTAATTTTGCATTTGGATTGCTACGGGGATCAGCATCAAACATTCCTTGTTGATCAGTCAGAATAATCAGTAAATCGGCATGAACCTGTGCTGCAACCATGGCTGCAAGTGTATCATTATCACCAAAACGGATTTCATCTGTCGCGACCGTGTCATTTTCATTAATCACAGGAATGACACGCCAGTCGATTAAATGTTGCAACGCATCACAGGAATTAAGATAACGACGACGATCGGTCAAATCATCGTGTGTCAAAAGCACCTGTGCGGTGCGAATATTATGACGCTCCAACACACTTGACCACGCCTGTACCAATCCCATTTGACCAATTGCTGCACACGCCTGCAAACTAGGCAGATCCTCCGGACGACTTGGTAAATGCATACGCACCATACCTTCGGCAACTGCACCTGAAGAGACCAGAATAATTTCAAAATCCTGATCATGCAGCTGTGCAATTTGCCCAGCCCAGTGCGCAATCGCGTCCAGATCAAGACCACGTCCATTGGCAGTCAATAATGCAGAACCAATTTTGACCACGATACGTTTACAATTGGACAAGACACGTTTATCGTTTATTACTTCTATCATCTTCATTCAACCAGAATGTGCATGATCTCGTGACCCAATCATATATAAATTAGCCATATAGACCAACTATATCAATCATGCACAAAGATCAATCACGCACATAAATCACTTCCATTTCGTCGTCATCGTCATCAAAATCGTCGTCATCAAAACCATCATCATTTTCCAGGCCTTCACGCTGTGCTTTACGTTTTTCACGATAAGCTTCTTTTGCAGCAATGGTTTGCTCACGAGTTTCTTCTTCCAGTTGCGCACGGAAAGCTTGTACCTGTGCAGCATATTCAGGATCTTCAACTTCAAGTTCTTTTTGTTGCTCAATCTGATCCATTAAATAATAAATAACCTCTTTGGTCCCTTCTGCAAGCAAACCAGAGGTTTTAAAGACCGGACCTTCCCACTGCAACTCATCTAAAATATGTTTGCACCACTCTTCTCTGGTATCTTCACTCAATTGATCCAGTTTATTTAAAACCAATACTACTGGCAGCTGTGCCAAAGTCGGTGAAAACTTTTCCAGTTCTGCGGAAATGGCTTTGGCATTATAAGCGGGATCGGAACCATCAATCGGTTGTACATCAACAATATGTAATAGAATTCGGGTACGTGCCAGATGTTTTAGAAAACGAATCCCCAGACCTGCACCTTCGGCTGCACCTTCGATCAAACCGGGAATATCAGCCATAACAAAAGAACGATGACGATCCACATCCACCACACCCAGATTTGGCACCATCGTAGTAAATGGATAATCGGCAACTTTTGGTTTTGCAGCACTTACCGCGCGGATAAATGTCGATTTACCTGCATTTGGCATACCCAATAAACCAACATCGGCCAGTACTTTAAGCTCAAGACGAATTTCACGTGCTTCGCCTTCACCCCCATGTGTACATTTTCTTGGCGCACGATTGGTAGAGGATTTGAAATGTGTGTTGCCTAGTCCGCCATCGCCACCACAAGCAACCATCACACGCTGACCATCTTCAATTAGATCGCCAATAATATCGCCACTATTAATATCAACAATGGTTGTCCCAACCGGAACTTTAAGAACGATATCTTCACCGCCACGGCCGGTACAGTTTGCGCCTGCACCATTTTTACCACGTTCTGCGCGAAAACGGCGAGTATAACGATAATCAACCAGCGTACTGGTATCATCATCTGCGACCAGATAGACACTGCCACCGCGACCACCATCGCCGCCATCAGGCCCACCAAACGGTACAAATTTTTCTCGGCGAAAACTGGCTACGCCATTGCCGCCATCTCCAGCTTCTACCGTAATGACTGCTTCATCAACAAAGCGCATAGTCCAATCCTCAACCTCAATATAAAAGCGGCGTATTATGCCATGATTTTCAAAAATTCTCGATGGTTTATGATGATGCAATGGAAATTAGTCGTCAACATTTGCAATGGCTTGTCTACGTTGCAAAATATCAGGTAAGGATTCTTCAATCCATGAGGTGAGTTGAAATACCTTTTCCGCGGCCTGTTCACCAAATTCGGTTAAACAATATTCCACACGTGGCGGAATTTCTGCATACATCTGCCGTTCAATAAATCCATCCTGTTGTAATGCCTTTAAGGTTTGCACCAACATTTTTTCACTGATTCCACCAATGCAATGACGTAACTGACCAAACCTTAAGGTTTGTCCCCGTAAAGCGATCAGCACAAGTCCGCCCCAGCGACTGGTTAAATTCATCAAAATCTGTCTGGATGGACAGTCCTGTGCTAACACATACCCTTTTCTATCATCAGCATACATCGTACTCACCGTTACAAAAGAATAATAAAACAGCCTTTACTTACGTTTAGGTAAGTACTTACTATTTGTAAGTATAGAGAATAAAATAATTGTACACAACATTCTAAACCGCTATTCATTGCAAATATGGAGAAAATCTCATGCGTATTGCCATCACAGGTGCAACTGGCCAACTTGGTCAGCTGGTATTACAACAATTGCTGCAACGTACCGAAGCTTTTAATATTGTTGCTCTGGCTCGTGATCCCGCCAAAGCAGAAGTTTTAAATCAATATGGTGTCGAAATTAGACCGTTTAATTACGATGACAATCCTGAACAACTACTCTCTTCATTAAAAGACATTACCCATTTATTGCTGATTTCTTCCAGTGAAGTGGGTAAACGTGTGGCACAACATCAAAATGTGATTAAAGCGGCCGAACTGGCCGGGATACAATTGATCGCATACACCAGCTTGCTTGATGCCGATCAATCGCCTTTAAGCCTTGCACAAGAACATATCGAAACAGAACAACTGATCAAGGCTTCTCATCTTCCTTATATCATTCTGCGAAATAATTGGTACAGTGAAAACTATGCAATGACATTGCCGCAGTCCATCGAAACTGGTGCAATCATTGGCGCAACACACCACGGAAAAATCAGCTCCGCATCACGTCTGGACTATGCCACCGCCGCAGCTGAGGTTTTAACTAATGATGGACATCAAAATAAAATCTATGAATTGGCTGGTGATAACAGCTATACACTAGATGATGTGGCACAATGGGCAACTGAGATTTCAAGAAAAAATGTAATTTATCAGGATCTATCAGAAGGTGAGCTTAAACAGACTTTAATCAAAGTAGGGTTACCTGAAGCTTTCGCAGCCATATTGGCAAATGCAGATGAAGGGGTTTCTAAGGGTGCCATGTATAGCAATAAAAAAGATTTACATCAACTGATTGGACGAGCAACGACGCCTATGATAGAGACCATACGTACTGCATTATCCTAATCATATTAGCCGTTAGCTCTATGGGCAAATCTACTGACAGTAGTTTAGTATGCATACAAAACTATTGTCAGTCATTCAATGGTGATCAGTATTTTAAATCAGCTAATCGAATAGAATCCTATCAAATCTAAAGAAAATGGCTGAGAAAAATAATAACCCTGATAATAATCACAATTCATATTTTTCAATAAATAATATTGCGATTCGGTTTCCACACCTACAGCAATCACTTTAATACTTAGATTATGACAAATATTAATCAGACTACTTATAATCAAATATACCTCTTGATCATTATTAATTTTCTGAACAAAAAATTTGTCAATTTTCACCATATCAACAGGTAGATTTAATAAATAAGTAAAACTAGAAAAATTATGACCAAAATTATCAATACATATTCTCACCCCCATTTCTTTTAATTGGTAAAGAATTCTTTTATAGAGAACCAATGAATCAAGAAACTCAAGTTCAGATAACTCAATGACAAATAATTCTGGATTTAAACCAGACTGGCGTATCATTATCTTAAAGCTTTCCATAAAAAAAGGGGCACTCAGCTCTCTAATGGAAAAATTGATAGATACACTCGCATTAGCATCATTAATTTGATTTAATAAAAAAAACTCCTGAAAAACCCGAAATGAAAAAACACTTCCTAATGCGAGAATATCTCCATTCTCCTTAAAGTAATCAATAAAAGAATCTGCACTGATTATCCCATATTTTTCATGATCCCAACGCATTAAAGCTTCAAATAAAAAAATATCTTTACTTTCAATAGATTCAACAATAGGCTGATAATAAGCTATAATCGTATCATACGTTATTACACCTTTATTCATAAGAAAGTAAGAAAATAAATTTCGGTCAAAATTTAATTCTTTAAGATATTTATTTTTGAGCATAAAAACCTATAAACCCTATTAAATTTAACTACTGTACTCGCTTTATAGTATTGAGATTTTTAGTAGATTTATCTAATAATCTTTGGATTACAGTTCTAGTTACCGAATATTCCTTGGCAAGTGCATAAACACTATAGCCCTTTTTAAACTTATCTAATACCTCCTGTTTTTGATTTACTGTTAATATCTCTGGCCTTCCAACCTTTTTTACATAATTACTATTTAAGTGATTTCCTTTTCTTCTATTTTTTAATTTACTTTCAAAGCTAGAACATAACTTTAAAAAATGAAAGAAAATTAATTTAAGATCTTCTATAATTTCCTTTTTTGAGAAATCTAGACAAATAATTTTTATTTTCTTATCCTCCATTGTATTGACAATATTATAGATTTCCTCAAAACTACTTCCTAAACAATCTATACCCTTGAATATAAGTAAGTCTCCTTCTTCTAAACCATAATTAATTAAATTAATTAATTTATCCCTATAAATAATTGATGTATCAACTGCAACTTCTTCTACAATCAATCGCTGACCAGGAACTGAGTATCCAAAATTTTGAAAGAAAAAAAGATAATTAATATTTTCTTGTGTATTTGGATCAATTCTTACATAAGCATATGTACGCATAAATTAAATTCTCCGCACAAAATCAATATAAAACGCTTAATACATCGCACATTCTATATATTTTTACCAATAAAAAAATACATATTAAATATGTCTTTTAAAACATATAGATGTTTTAAACATAAATTTAATAAATATACCATCGAGGATTAATAATAATATTTATTCCTTATAAAACAAATAATTAAATTTTATCAATAGATTTAAATCCTAGAAATTTTGCAAAGTAAAACAATATTCTCTATGTGAAAAAAATAATGAAAACATGATTGTTTTTTTATAAAAAAAACAATTGAATGAGTGAAATTTAAACATATTTAGGCATACAATATTATTTTCAATTTATTGTAATATAATGATTTTTTAAATTTATTAATCAATCTAACGCATTAGGTAGTTTTTCTACTTTGTAATGAACCGTATGACATTTGTATGTCTTGCTGAGCATTAGGACAAAAACCAGACATATCATGTTACCTACTAAAATTTTGTTTTTGATAAAAATTTTTTATGATTTATACATTTTTTAATTCTAAAAGTAAAATAACCATATTATTTCATATAGTGAAATGCTTCTAATATAAACCACAAGTTAAAGTTAAGTTTTTCAAACATAAGAATTGTTATAGCAAAATTCGATTTATGGGCTACATATCATGTCGTCATACTTGCCTTGCGAGATACACATCTCTCAAAGTATCCAGAGCAAAGTTCTTAAGGCCTAGGCTTTAGTTTTCTAGAGTTTGATTTAGGATACGTTAACTCTGGATGCCGGATCAAGTCCGGCATGACACAAATGTAGCTTACATTTTGAATTTTGCTATAGTTGATGTTTTCAGCTATCGCCACAGGGATTGTACAAAGAATTCAACACGAGTATTTTCAATAAAAACATATGTATCATTCACATGCTAGCTTATTCAAAAAGACTTAGTTTAAGCACAAAGCTATGAGCTATATAAAGTATTTTATATGATAATATACAGATTTTGTAATTTCGCACAACTTAAAACACTTGCTATTACCTTAGCATCGTATAACTAGTTGATGCTCAAATTGAGCATCAACATGGACAAAGCACTATGCCTTAATTGAGATTAAGAAAGTTTTGTTCTTCAAGTATTTGATTCATACCAAATTGATACATTGTCTCTTGTATAACATTCAACATATATGGCCGATTGCTAGGACTTATTTGATCGCTTTCAGCCCAATTATGTGGATCCCAATTATTTTGAGATGAAATCAAATCTGTTTTCAATTTCATGTTTTTCAGAACCTTTTTAATAAAAGCATGCCCTTTTAGTTTTTCATCCTTAAAAACCTTGCTGCCATCGGTATAGGTACGGTTTAAAAGTTCGAATGGTAAATTCAATTGACCATTCGTATTATCTGATAATACGGCCAAACGGTGCCAAAGTTGATTGTAGGCAACATTATACACATTATTTTCCAACTCAGTTTGGGTTGCTGGTAAAGGTGTCAGGCCATTACCACCCTGTGTACCCAACCTTAAAAGTCTTTCCATTAGATTCGTCATTCCCTCCAGATACCAGCCACCTTTAAACTGGTTATAACCATATTGATATAAATGAAAAATTGCATGGGTGACTGTCGTCCAATAATTACCAGGGAATTGTTCCAAATTATGGCGAACAACTAAAAGTAATGCACATTTATTCTCTTTTATCGGTTTGTTAATCCAATTACTGAGAATTTCATAGGCAACACCATTACCAGATCTAGATATAAGATGTATATCAATATAATGTGCAACATTTTTATAACGTTCACTATCTAAAGGGTGAACGAAACCTAATAAAGATAACGCTTCGGTTGTGGCAGTTGCCTGAATTGCTACATTTTCGACGTAATCTGGAATACTGTTATTATTTATATCGGTTTGATCCGGAATATAATCTGTATTATTTGGATTAGTTGAATAGTAAATTCACCAGTTTTATATATGGTATCTAGCGTTGCAAGCATTAATTCTGATGAATTATATATGTAAGCAGCATTTGCTACATTCACACAACAGATTAAAAAAATATAATAATTTATATTCATTCAATTTTCAGATAAATTAATACATTAAAATTATTGAGAAGCAAGTTTTGCCTCAATTAAAGGTACATAATGTAATATAGTTTGTACCTGACTAGCATCGAACCCTATATCTCGTTTACCCCCAGATCCTAAACCACAGCTTGCACTTGCCATAATATTAGTGGAGCTATTTATTGTTGCGCCCGGTACACAAACATGACTTAAACCAAATGCATGTCCCATTTCATGTTCTTCCGGAGATTGTGTCGTATGATTTAGCCTTTTCCAGTCCAAGAATATAAATGGTTTATTACTATTTCTTTTACCATAACTGTTAATACTATTAAAACCTTTAGAATCACTATATTCATCAAAAATATAGATATTAATTGCATTTTTATCTCTTACATTAAGATCGGTACAATCATTAAATAAGGTAGCTGCATTTTCCAAATTAAAAGGCTGCATTGCATCACCTAAATCAACTAAATGACAAGTTGAGCTTTTGATGTCATTATATAGAGAAGCACTTTTAAACCTAAAATTGACAATTGAAGAACGATCTTCCTTAACGAAATATTTATTAAGAACATTTACTTCTTCATATAATTGATTTAAATTAACTTTGGTTTTGGCATCTGGATTATTAGTGATAACGACAAAATGAAGATCAAAAGTTTTTATTTCATTCGCATAGATATTTACTCCATAGAAAGAAATCAAAACAATTATAAAATTAATCAGTTTTTTTAACATAACTTTAACCTTTATTTACAAAATATAGTTTATTTGCCATTAAAGCTTTTTAAGATTAACATAAAGTTAAATTTTGATTAAGTAATTAGTTCTTAGGTTTAATAATCAGTATTTAAATCACAATTTTATTTCTATTCATTTTTTATTAGAATAGATTAGCAAATATTGATAAAATTAAATTTAAATTGTTCTATAATATCCTAGGGTCTGTTGACATTTGATAAATAGATTGCGTTGTAGGCTAAAATTTCTTCAGATGAGGAGTGTACTCCGCAAGACAAAGCGAAGGCAATGGCTATTCCCTTGTCGAGCTTTGTAACGACGTATGGGGGAATTTTAACCACAACCCTTTGGGACAGGGTTGTTTTCCTTGCGGCGCAGTGCGCCTCATACTGCGTTATGAATAGTTCATTTAGAATAACTAAATTTCACTATTCATGCCTTGTATTGCCTAAAAAACAACCACTGTCGCAATCATAGACGAAATGTCAACAGACCCTATTTTAATTGTAAAAAATTTTTCTCTTCAGATGTTTTATTCATGCCAAACTCATGCATTGTTTGCTGAATTACCCTAAGAATAATAGGACGATTCAATGCGCTTCTTTGATCTTTTTCAGCCCAATAATATGGATCCCTATTATTTTGTATAGATATTTCATTTGAAGCTATAGTCAAATTTTCTAAAATACGTCTCATAAATTTGTAGCCACGTAATTTATCATCTTTAAAAACTTTACTACCATCAACATAGGTTTGGCTTAATAAAGATTGGGGTAATTTCATTGTTCCATCAGTTTTATCTGACAAAACCGCTAAACGATGCCATAGATGATTATATGGCGTATTATAAATTTTTTCTAGTTCTGCTTGCGTTTGAGGTAGTTTTTGATTGTAATTTCTTCCTACAGCGCCAGCTCTTAAAGATCTTTCAGCCCAATTGGCCATTCCTTCTAAATACCAACCACCTTTAAATTGGCTATAACCGTATTGATAAAGATGAAATAATTCATGTGTAACAGTTGTCCAATAATCACCAGGAAAGTTTTCTATATTATTACGAATAACTACTAACAATGCTATCTTGTCCTGTTTGCTTTTCTTGTTTCCCCACATAGCAGGCATTTCATATGCCACACCATTGCCTTTAACAGAAATCAGATGAATATCTATAAACTGTGCCACCCCTTTATAACGTTGACTTTCCAAAGGATTTATAAAGCCGAGATGATTCAACACATCAAGGGTTGCATTTGCTTGTATTGCGATATTTTCCACATAATCTGGAATATTATTTCTATTTATATCTACTCTATCAACAATAAAATCTATATTATTTAGATCATTGGAATAATAAACTCTAATTTTATTATTTAGATAAACAACATTAAGATTATCAAGTTTATCATTTAACTTATTATACGGGGACTTTGCAAAAATTTGAATAGAAAACAATAAACCCAAAATTAATAAAATTAAAATTTTAACCGCTATTGTAAATAGTTTACTATTTATGAAAATCATATAAAAACAATTCATATCCCAATACTCCTATAAATATGTCAAAATAAACTTAATGATCAATAAAAAATATTTAACATTCGATTCACAAAAGTCAAATTAGTAACTATAATTCAGTAATTATGATAGTAACTATACAGTAGTAAATACAATGCAAATAAATGATCATGCTTGGTATAATATGTCAAATGACTCTATTCGATTATCATCAAGAGACATGCTAAAATTAGTATATAATTTTTATGATCAATTAACTATTGATTTTCCCAATCATATTACTATGAACTTATTGGGAACAGATATGCTTGGCAACGAGATTAGAGAATACGTATTATCGCCTTTTGGTATTGGAAAAATGTCTTCTGCACCTATTTCAATTAATAAATTTCCACAATTATTAATTGTTACTGGACAGCATGGACAAGAGATTTCAAGTACGATAGCAGTAATGCTTTTATGTGATGAATTATTAAGAAAATTTATAGACAATGATGTTTTATCTGCAATTCGAACCTCTTTTTCACTTAGAATTATACCTGCTATCAATTCATCAGGGACTAAAAACAACCAGCGAAGAAACCATAATGGAGTTGACCTTAATAGAAATTTTCCTAATGGCTGGGAAAATGCTGGTAAATATAAAGGTAAAAAACCTTTATCCGAAATTGAAAATCAAATATTAGTTAATTGGATTAATCGACATAAAAAGGATAGTATGTGTTTTATTAATTTACATGACCATAGTGACCTAGCTTTAACTTGGGGTTGTGCCTCCCATAACTGGAGTCAAAAAATACTATTTAAAAGTTTTCAGAAACTTGCTGTATGGTACCATAAAAAGTTTGATAACTTAGTCGATGGCGATCTAACTTGGCTAGGAGTACCGAGAGATGGATATTCAGATAAATATATTGGCAATGACCTAGGATTACCAACTATTCTTGTTGAATGTCCATATATTAATCATGCACGTTTATCCAATGAATGGATTGATATAAGATTAACAAATAGACAAATACTCATCTGTATTTTTGATACATTAATTAAATATTATCAAAATACTTTTTAATTTTAAAAAGTATTCTTTAAATTATAATGCATTATTCAATAACACCAACTCCTATATTAACCTATCATTTTTAATTTATAAAATATATAGAATTTAAATTTACTACAACCTATCTATATGATAAAACATTTTTGGTTGATTAGTTAATACGTTTTCTGGATTATTTAATACATTTCTAAATCTAATCCATACTGGATAATAATTATATCTATAGTAAATTTTATTAAGCTCTGTTAACAATAAAGTCTCTGGTATTACACTTCTCACGCAATTTGAATAATCTAATATACTTGCATCTTTAAATAAACATAAATAATATATATAAATAATATGTTCAAAACTCTCCCATTCTATAGCCATCCAAAAATCTCCATCAAATTCAGATGAATTGAAATAATCATAAAATTCATTTAAATCATCTACATGATAAAATGGCACATCAAAAAACCACGGATAACATTTAAAACCATTAGTTAATTGAGATATATTCTCTCTCAGATTCTCATTAAAAAACCCAGCACAATGATTTAAGACATTATTACATAGCTCATTACTTTCTATGCTAGAACCAAAATAATATCTTGTCTGATAATTTTTAAATAAACAATCAAAAAAACCTTTTGTTGTTTTATTAAAAGCAGAGTCACAATCTATAACTGCAATATTTTTATAATATTTTTTTGCCCAATAAATTGCACAAAACTTTTTAAGATTTACTATACACCGATCAATATTATTGATATATCTATATAATAATTTTTCATGTTGCAATGATGACTCAATAAATTGATAAACATCAAAAAATAATATATTATCTTTAAATTGAGGTAATGAGCATGAAATAGCACGAGAAATTTGTATTTTTTCCTTTTCATTTGAAACTAAAAGAACAATGTCGAAATCAAGATCATCAATTTCATAATCTGGAATAGATAATAAAAATAGATATAACCAATTAAATTTCTTCCCATGAATAGGAATAAGTAGTGCATTATCCATATTTACTCTCCAAAATCAAAGCATATACTCATAATAAAGCCTTAGTGCATTATAAAACATTACTTTCTGCCGATCAGGTCTATCCGAATGTAATGGCAACATAGAAAAAAACAATAATATAACTAGAGGCAATATTTCTTTTACATGTAATTCATTTATTATAAAACTCTTATAAAAATGATTAGAAATATTTTCTATACGCTTATCAATATCAAAGATTAATTCTAAAGAACCACTTGATGTTTCAATAATTTTATAATGACCAGATATAATAAAATCATAATATCCAATTACTGAATGGGTAAGTTTTGCAAAATCATATTTTAAATCACCAAATATTGTAAAATTATTATCATAGCTTAATCCTCTAGGGTCAATAACTTTAATTCTATCTCCGCGAGAATCAAACAAAATATTGCTAAAACATAGATCCCCATGCATAATTCCATAAATTGCATCTAAAGATGTAGTTCTAGTAATACATTCTTCCAAAATCTGACTCAATGAAGGTAAAATTTTATTTTTATACATAATTTTTTCATCAATTGAAATATTTTTCTGTTCAAGATATGTCAGAAAACGTTCTTTTGACTTTATTGAATATAACTTTAATAAATCGTTATCTATTGATTCTTTTTGTTCATTTGAAGCTTCAATCTGAGAACATTTTAAATATGTTTTTAGTTTTTCAAAGATGTTATTCCATTGTAATAATTCATTTTTACCATGAACAAATAATTCATTTAATGGAATATAGGGCAAATATTCAAGACAATAGTAATATTGATCATTTTTATTTCCATGCTCTAATAATACTGGAATATATTTTTTTAATTTATATGGTACATTTTCAAACCATTTTGCTTCAGCCTCAATTTTTATACTTGGATTTCCACTTTTATAAACAATACCATCTTTAATTTTTAATTCATTAAAGGCTCTTTGAGTCGTAATTTTTGCACGTGTTGAGAAATAAGTATAAGCATGCCCTAAATCATACCAATTATTTATTTCAATATTTTCTAAATAATATTTATCATTATAAAATTTTATTGCTTTGGGAAAATTATATTTATTTAAGGTTAAAGCCTTAAGCAAATAACCTATCGATGAAAAATTAAAAAAACCACTCCACACAAGTGCATGATCTTCCATACTGCGTACAACTTCCCAATTATAACTATCTATTGATTGAGAAACAGCAAGTATATTATGAAATTTAAGTAGAGAAAAATCACTAATATACGTATCACCATGCAAAAGGTAAAAAGTATCATCTTTATATAAATACTCACTTGTATTAATAACATATAATAAAGATTCTGCAAGTGAGAAAGCATCAGGCACAAAAATAATATCTATTTTTAAATTATCAAATAATTTCTGTTCAGATTCTGACAGATTATAACTTTCTGGGAGTGAAACTGATATAGATTCATCAGCAAAAGTCTCTATTAAGGATTGATACTGTAATTCAATTAATTTTTTATTACCTATAGGCAATAAACAAGGCGGAATTTTTCCTAATTCGACCTGAAAATCGGTTGTTACATATGCAGCTGATGCAATTAAAATCATAAACCCTCCTTATTATATTTTTTTAAAGTTTCCAGATATTCTATAGGTGTGCCACAAAAATCTATATCTTTTAATTCAACAATTTTATATTTAATATTTTCACCATTATCAATATATTTATTATATATTGGTGCTATGTAAATTTCATTATTTCCAAAACATTTTAGCTCTTCGGTAAAATATTTTTTGTATTTTTCCAAAGAAGCAAAATAATATAAACCATTACTACATAAATCTGAAATTCTCTGTTTTTCAGTTGTTCTTAACACCGTATTATTTTCACCCGGTAACACAAAAGACCAATGCTCCCCTTCTCCTTTAAAAACTTCGAGATATCCGTCAACTTGAAAAGGTAATTTTTCAAAATTATTTAAACGAGAATCAATATTAAAAACATAGATCTCATCTTCTTCAATATCTTTAATTCCTTGATAAACAGTATCAGCTTGTCCCAGAGTATATTTATTTAAAATGATTATTTGATAATTTATTATACCAAGTTTTATTATTTTTTCTTTAACAAAATTTGGAGTATCATAATGATCAAATAAAATAAAAACAAATTTATCTGATTGAAAATATTTTTTAAAAGATAAAACTGACCATTCAAAAATAGTGATATCATTTAATTCGAGCATATATTTTGGGACAGTATAACCTGCTTTAAAAAATCTAGAGCTAAGACCTGCCATTGGTATTACAAACATTTTTTACTCACTACCTATTAATTTTTTAATTTCATCATAAGACAAAGTAACAAATTCATCAGGTCTAATTGCTTTATCATCGACATAAAATCCATCAAAACCACACCAAGGCTTACCAACATATATTTCATCAAAAGGAATATTATGTTTATTTAACCAATCAATAATAATAGGTAGTGTATTTGCATTTATCTTTCCAAGATTACCATGATATGTTTTAACATTTCTACTGGTAGAAAAGCAGATTTCAAAACCTAGTTCTTTATATGCTTTAATTTTAGTAATTACTGCCAAATTTGGCACAGCATTTTGATAATCACCATTTATTGTAGTACAGATAGTATCATCAATATCCAAAATTAACCTTTTCATAGTCTATTCTCCAGATTTAAATATGCCAACCATTTTTTTTCAGCTATAACAATCTCATTGATTTTTTTATTCAACTTTAAATTATCTAAAACTACTTGACTAACAGATTGATTTTCAATGCTTGCAAGCATAAGATTTATCTCTGGTGTATTATCATTTACAACACGTTTGAAAATAGATTTAACTATATTAATATAACTACTTTTATTTCCCGATAAAATTTCATTTACTTCTGTTACATTCAAGAATTTTTCAAATCCACAGGGTATAATTTTATCTGGTTCTATATCAACCATTGCACGCTCATACATCAACAAGAGTTTTAATATAATAAATGTAGTTTGATTAGTTTGAGTTTTTCTTCTTACATGAATATCTAAATAAAAAAAAGTTACTCGTAGTAATTCTTTGATATTAATATCTGATATTAAATTTTTATCGAATAGATCTAATAAAATATATATAGCATATTCATTACCTGTACGCGCTATAGGAAATAACATTTTTTCAGTTGTGATTGCTGTAGGATTTTCTAATTTCAACCATAAATCATATAAATCTTTTTCAACTAATTGAGTATGACTTAAATTGTACCAATCTGATGCTTTACATGTAATACAATCCAACATTGATACATCTATATTTTCATTATATTTAAATAAGTTTTTTTTATTCACTGGTGGTTTTCTAAGACCTTTAAACCATTTTAAATCATCAGATTGTTCATAAAATTTAGTATTAACTAAATCTACCAATTGTTTATAATCAGGATAAGATAATTCAAAAGTTTCATCATTTTCTCCATAAGCAATTATTTTATTTACATAATATAAAAAACGCTCATATGCTTTAGATTTTGTCAATTCACCAGAAATAGCCATATGCAAAATTTCTTGATCTCGAATAGATGTACCTAAAGTTGTATGTTGTAAGCCTCTATTTTGACTACTTGAAAAAAAATGATAAAATCCTATCTTATCTATATTTTTTTTATTTAAATTCCCTGTATATACTATATTAAAATGAGTATATAGAATAAGCAAATAAATCGCATAAACTTTATAATATACTTCTGGAAAAACAGAGTCCTCTTTATATTTTTCTACATAATCTTTTAAAACTTTTACTGTGTGAACAAATTGTGTGAATCGCATATAATCACGTAATATTGGAAACACCTTTAAAAAAGGTTGAGCATACCATTGTACATTTGCAACCATTTCTTTTTGAAAATATAGTTCATGTATATCAAAATTAATGAATTTATATAAGTCTTTATTTTGCCCTAATATAGCAAAATCTATCATGTGTAATAAACGCACCATTTTAGGTGCAAACACTGTTACTTTATATTCAAATATTTTCGGAAATAATCCAAGTTCCTTGACTTTAATTTTATAATTTTCAAAAACTCCAAGTTTCTCCATTTGATTAATATAATTTAGACTGCGATCCGTTCTCACTCTTAATACAAAATCATGTTTAGGAATAAAATCAAGAGCTAATAATAATTGACGTGCTTGTCGCCAATAATTTACAGAACCAGTAGGTGTTTTTTCCACGGTATCCGATAAGGGATAACACTCTAATACATATATTTGTAAACTTTCTAATTGCTTGCGTAATTCAGGATATTTTTCAATTTCACCCTTCCAAGTAGAAACTACAATATGCTGTATTTTACCTATGCTACGTAGCTCAATAAGTCGAGTCAAGGTAAGCTTAAAATCTAGCTCATCACGAATATTTCCACAAATTACTGCCCAAAGACTTTTTTCACTCATCTTAAAACCTATAATCTAGCTGTCAAGGTATTTGATTTTCTTAAATTAATAGGTAAGAAATTATTAATAAAAGGTTTTTTTGCATTTATTGCTAGCCATTCATAATATGATACTTGTGAACAGGCTACAGGATATGCCATAAAGCCAATACCTGCTCCAACATTGACCTCATAAATATAAATACTACCTTCTTGTGTAATACCTAAGTCTAATCCTATACCATCTAAACGCCATCGATATAATTTTTGAAATTCTTTTGTAAATTCTCTGAATAGAGATTTTAATTCATTTTGTATTATTTTATATGAATCTGAATAATATTGTTCTAAAAATAAATTTTCTCGTGTAGTGATTAAAGCACCTAGCATTCCATTTGTAATATCTATTTTATGATTTAAATTAACATAAGGGAAAAATTTAATCATTTGCCACTTACCTTTTTCTCCTCTGGTTAAATGCATACGGAAAACCGTTGTTTGTCCAAGGTTTGTTTCACTTTTTATAAAAGGTGATATTGTATATCCTTTAATAAATTTTTCTTTATAAAATCCCTTCAAACCATCAACATCAAGTATGCTTTCACTTTCCAATGACTTAACAATATAGTATTGATCTTTTTTAATAATACTATATATGCCTTTTCCCTGATTACTTGCACTTGGTTTGCAAATAACTTTTCCATGTTGTTTTATTTTATCAATTAATAACTCAAAACTTTCAAGCTTCAATACCTCTATAAGATATTTTTTCAAGCTTTCAATATTTTTTATCTTGTTATATATAAATTCCTTATCCCCAATTCTATTATTTGTGAAAGGAATCATGTCTGCAAGTTTTAAATAATTTTCCACATCCTCTGCTTTAACAGCCAATCTATTTTGAACAACATCAGGAAAATCGAAATATTTTTCTACTATTTCATTATTTTCAAGTGTTATACCTTTAATCTGTTTTTTCTCAAAATTAATATTTTTTGCAATAAATACATATGCTTCATGCTTACGCTCATGTGCAACACTGATAAATACTTTTTCCACTTCTGTAATAACCATACTTGGTTTTAAAATTGCAAAAATCATGATTAAGCTCCAATGCTTTTTAATAAATTTACAACCAATTCAACATCCTTTTTCCTATCATAAGCACTTTCATTATAGAAGTCTATGATATAACCTTTAAAATAATTAATTTCAAAAAACAATATTATATTATACACATTAGGAACCAATGTTCCAGTTTTTCGACCTAATATTATATTATTTTCCATATTAAGAAAAGTATTTTTTATTTTCACTTCTCTGTCATTTTTTGAATAAAATTCATATTCATTTATATTCATAAATTCAAGCAAATAATGGTCATTAATTTTTTCATCCATAAACAATGATAAATCATATATAGTAGTATATTGATTTCTATTGGCCAGCCCATGTTCATTGACTAAATTTGTATTAAGCATCCCTTTTTTTTTGTTTATTTCATTAATTACATTTAAATATAAAATATCATGGTTTTCAGATAAATATCTACTCAAAACCTTAGCTGACGTATTACTTGATGAGATCATTAAGTTTTTTATTAAATCTTCAATTTTATAACTATCTCCTACAACTAAATTATTTCCACTACCCTTAACAATATCGTCTTCCATAATTTCAATATAATATTGCAAATCCACATTTTGTTTTAATATAACATCTAGTAAAAATATTTTAATTGTAGATGCCGGAACAACTTTATGCTCAATATTTTTTCTAAAAATTGTAATAGGATTATCATCAAAAATCTTAATAATAATATTTTTTCCTTTTAATTTTTGATTAAGTTGCTCATTTATAAATGCAAAATTCTCTATCATCTTATTTATCATTATTTTCCCCAAAAAAATTCACATAAGCCACATAACCAGACAAGTTATGTTCCTGGTCATCTATTCTTGTACGAAAACGATCATGTCTCACATAAAATGCATTAAGTATTTTGTCTGGTTTGGCCATATACATGGCTACCTCAGGATAGAAGAATCCTGTAGTACGCTGGAACTCAACACGCAACTCAATTAATTGTTTTAATTCATCAAATTTTGCCGATTCAAATAATTCTGTAAAACCTTGCTCTTTTATTCTGACTACCATTTTATAGGCGGACATCATCATTTCCAAAAATGTTGCATAAGCAGTTTTCCGTTCACGAATAAATTTCATATGCTTTAAATAGTTATTTAAACCAAACTGAAAATATTTTTCTTCCGGACATATTTGGGTCAATTCATTCGTACAATAACTTAACCAATGATCATGATATTTATCATATTTTTTACTGATAAAATGTTCGAACATCAGTTTAACTGTGTCTAGTAACTCTAGATTTCCATTAATTTGATATAGTCGTAATAACCCCAATGCCGCTTCACCATCATAATAAACAATTCGAAATTTTTCTTTAGTTTCTAAGGATGGATATTGCAATACATGTGTCGTTTCACCATTTTTATCAATCATAAAACGTATGCCTTCTGCTAATGTTTCGGCATAATGTTGATATTGGTTATCCTTTGTAATTTCTTGATATTTTGCAAACATAAAAATTGCAGCGGCATTCGATCCCAACTTAATCTCTGCATCGATTTCGTTCCCATCAATCATAAATGCTTTATCATTGACTTCTTTGTAAAAATTATCGATTGCATACTGAATAGATTGCTTTATTTTAGCTAAATAGCTTTCATTATATAGAATTTCTAATGTTTCGAGTAATGCATAAATTGCAGTACAATGTCGTACTGTATTATAACTTTTTATTTCACGATTAAAGGCAGGGAAATATCCATAAATAAATCGACCATTTTCTAATATTTCATGATGTAAAAACTCTGCATTTTTTAGAATCAAGGATTTAATCTGTTGTTTTTTATCTCCTGTTAATTGGCGTACACCATTTTCACAGCCTGTCGATTGTAATTCAAACCATTGTCCTTGTTCATAAAAAGTAGCATAGGTATCAAATACCCAAGCTGTTTCTATTTTATCTAATTGAATCTTTTGTTTGACTATGGGATATTTACTTTTAATTGCATCATTGAGATTTTTTTCATCAAAAAAATTCGGTTCATTAAACACCACACTACGGATAATGGCTTTCGCATAAATTTCCTGTTCCAGAAAATTTATTGCAAATTTTTCATCAAAACTTATTCCTTTACGATAATGATTATTATGTGTTTGTTGATTAACTTCTTGTAGTACGTTTTGCCATGCTTTTTTCTGTATATTATAAGCGACATCAATTTTTATAAATTCAGGTAAACATCGGTCTTTTTTAAATATTTTTTCAAAAAAATCGAGACTACGTTTAATTAACTTTTGTGGATGAGTATCAGAATTACTCCATACTTTACAACGCTGAGTACGGCTTCCATAGGAAATAAAAATAGCAAAATAATCTTGTTGTTCTGCTAAGTGTGTAAATTTTTCTTCCAACCATTGATTAAGTTGCTGCTGAAATTGATTCAAGTCTGTATAAGATGTAATTGACATTTTTAGGATTAAACCATATTTTAAAAAATACTATTTATACAAATATATCATTTATTATTTTTAATTCAAGCATTTTAGTAAATTTCATCAAGCTTATAATTTAATTATTTTCAATTTAAATCTTGCAATTTAAAATTAGTTTTTAATGTTATATCTAATGTAATAATTTAAACATTTCTAATTTTTTATTTAAATTAATTTCAATATTGTTTATTTAGTAGCATCAAAAAAAAAAAGAGGATCCGAAGATCCTCTTTCTTGCTTCTATTGATTAACTGATATTAGAAAATGATATTACCATTTGCTATCAACTCATCAAGTGTCTTATCAGTTGTGAAACTAATTAAGTCAACTTGATTATGTGTTGCACCCGTACCATCACGATCAATGATGAGTACACCATTTTCATAAGAGATATAATCTTTGATATCTGATGTATTTTCGTCAAAATCAACTAACAAATCAGAAATATCAATCTTATCTCCTTGATCAGCATCGAAGTCAGTCCAACTGTCTTTGCCATTACCACCTGCATCATCGGCTCCATTAAGTAGATCGAAGATTACGGTGTCAGCTCCTGCATTAGTAGTATAGACATCATTACCAGCAGAACTTGTTATAATGTCATTACCTATACCAGTACTGTAGTTCACACCAGCATTAATAGTTAGTATTGCAACAGATTCATCGCCATTTGGCGCGACAAGTTTATAAGTAAACTCTTCACTCGCACCAGAACTTAAGGAAGCATCCGTTACTATATAGGTATAACTGCCATCAGATTTAATGGTCAATGTACCATAGGTTCCTATAATGCTCGTACCAGTACTTACGATCTGATCACTATAAGTATTTCCACCATCTGTAGAGATATACAGATCTGTGTAAATTGAACCTATAGTATCCACACCGGCTCCATCATCATCTGTGTAAATATTACCAGACACTTCCGAATCGATCGATGTCGTTATGAAGTCATCAAGATGAGTCAATGTTGCCTGTACAGATGTCTGAACTGTTGTACTATTTGTACCATTAACTAAGAATGTAGTATTACTTTCAGTACTGTTAAATACTACTCTCCACTGCGTAGATACGCTTTCTGAAGAAATAGTATACGTATCAGCAATGATTGTTGCACTTGAACTACCTAAGAATGGGTAATCATATGTTGTGATAGCTGATGTATAGACTGTTGTCCATACACCATCAACTAACTTCTGTACCAGATATCCAAAGGTATCATTATCCGCACCAGAAGCACTTGTAGTCGTTACATTAATGGTTAATACCGCTGATGCATTTGCATCTACAGTCACCACATCAGATGTATCGGCACCAGCAACAGGCGTGTACGTATAGCCACTAATTAAATTTCCTGTCCGACTTACAGATGCAGTTAATATACCTGTATCAGCCGCAAGTGTTTCAACCTGATTGGTCTGATTTACACCAATAAAATCTGTGTTATCAGTTGCGACAACTGTTGATGCTTCAACAGTTGGATCTGTTGCATCCCAAACCAGATCAAGATCACTATCAGTACCAATCTGGATGATCAGATTAGCAGTATCGGATTTACCAGTTACAGAATCTGTCACTGTGTAGCTAAATACTTCTGTATTACCAATAGCAGTAATATCTGCATTAGGAGTATATTTATAGCTACCATCCGTATTAATAATGAGCGTGCCATACGTACCAACTATGGTTGTTTCGCCCGTAATATCTTGACCAGAAACATTAGTTACAACTGCTGTAGCAGGAACATTATCTGTACCATATGTATCATCAGCATCAGTAATCACATTACCTTCTACTGCTGTCACACCGGTCACTTCCGGATTAGAAGAAGTATCATAATTGGTTAAGTGAACATCAACATTGAGATAACCGCCAACACCAATCAATGAACCTCCACTGAAATCTAAACGGTAGTTACCAGTCGTTAATCCATTTACACCAATTTCTGTAGATTCACCAAATATACCAAGAAGATCTAACAACCCTGCTGAAGAGTTGTCTGCTATTAATTCCCAGCTACCTGTGGAAGTTTCTTTATACAATTGAATGGTTGCACTATCTAACAGATTCACTAAAGATCCGGTCGATACTGTAATCACTGCATTTGAAACTTGATCTTCTCCAACTGAGAAATAACCTGAATCAGAAATACTACCTATATTTATCAACCAACTTCTATCGATAATATCGTTATATTCAGACTCACTCACTGGATATGTGAAATCAACTTTCGCTTCGGCCACATTATCTACTGCATCTACAACAATATCTGGTGCTGTTGCTTCTGTTGCATCAGATTCATTACCTGCTGCATCAGTTGCTGTTACTTCTACAGTTTCACCATCGGTTAATGCTTCTTCCAGATCAACTGTGTAATCACCATTCGCATCTGTCACAGCTGTACCTAATGTATCACCATTTTGATCCTTAACTGTAACAGTAGAACCTGGTTCGGCTGTACCAACCACTTGTGAACCATCATCACTAAACTCAGCTGTTGGTGCTTCTATAACAGTATCAACTTCAAAGTTAAGTTCTTCTGATTTTTCACTTTCCGTACCATCTACTGTTTGAGTAACAGAAATTGAATATTCGCCATCTGTTAAATCAACATCTGGAGTGAATGTCCAATCACCATTGTCATCAGCAACCGTTGTACCAAGCGCTTCATTACCATTGTAAATTGTGATAATTGCACCAGCTACCGCACCTATACCAGAGAAAGTCGGTTTAGAGTCATCTGTAACACCATTATTACTAATTGGACCAATGATTGTACCTTGATCATCGTCCGCATTAGGTGCATCTAGTTGATCAACATCGCTGTCGGAATCTGAGTCACTGTCGCTATCGGAATCACTGTCGCTATCGGAATCGCTGTCGGAGTCTGAATCACTGTCGCTGTCGCTATCTGAGTCACTGTCGCTATCGGAATCTGAGTCGCTGTCGCTATCGGAGTCGCTGTCGCTATCGGAATCACTGTCGGAATCTGAATCGCTGTCGGAGTCTGAGTCGCTGTCGGAGTCTGAGTCGCTGTCGCTGTCGCTATCGGAATCGCTGTCGCTATCGGAATCGCTGTCGCTATCGGAGTCACTGTCGGAATCTGAGTCGCTGTCGCTATCTGAGTCGCTGTCGCTATCGGAGTCACTGTCGGAATCTGAGTCGCTGTCGCTATCTGAGTCGCTGTCGCTATCTGAGTCGCTGTCGGAGTCTGAGTCGCTGTCGCTATCGGAATCGCTGTCGGAATCTGAGTCGCTGTCGCTATCTGAATCGCTGTCGGAATCGGAGTCGCTGTCGCTATCTGAGTCGCTGTCGGAGTCTGAGTCTGAGTCGCTGTCGCTGTCGCTATCGGAATCGCTATCGGAATCGCTGTCGCTATCGGAGTCACTGTCGGAATCTGAATCGCTGTCGCTATCGGAATCACTGTCGCTATCGGAGTCACTGTCGGAATCTGAGTCGCTGTCGCTATCTGAGTCGCTGTCGGAGTCTGAGTCGCTGTCGCTATCTGAATCACTGTCGCTATCTGAGTCGCTGTCGGAATCGGAATCGCTGTCGGAATCTGAATCACTGTCGGAGTCTGAGTCACTGTCGGAATCTGAGTCGCTGTCGGAGTCTGAGTCGCTGTCGCTATCGGAGTCGCTGTCGCTATCTGAATCACTGTCGGAATCTGAGTCGCTGTCGGAATCGGAGTCGCTGTCGCTATCTGAATCACTGTCGGAATCTGAATCACTGTCGGAATCTGAGTCGCTGTCGCTATCTGAATCGCTGTCGGAATCTGAATCGCTGTCGGAATCGGAGTCGCTGTCGCTATCTGAGTCGCTGTCGGAGTCTGAGTCGCTGTCGCTATCGGAATCGCTGTCGCTATCGGAATCGCTGTCGCTATCGGAGTCACTGTCGGAATCTGAATCGCTGTCGCTATCGGAATCACTGTCGCTATCGGAGTCACTGTCGGAATCTGAGTCGCTGTCGCTATCTGAGTCGCTGTCGCTATCGGAGTCACTGTCGGAATCTGAGTCGCTGTCGCTATCTGAGTCGCTGTCGCTATCTGAGTCGCTGTCGGAGTCTGAGTCGCTGTCGCTATCGGAATCACTGTCGGAATCTGAGTCGCTGTCGCTATCTGAATCGCTGTCGGAATCTGAGTCGCTGTCGCTATCTGAATCGCTGTCGGAATCGGAGTCGCTGTCGGAGTCTGAGTCGCTGTCGCTGTCGCTGTCGCTATCGGAATCGCTGTCGCTATCGGAATCGCTGTCGCTATCGGAATCGCTGTCGCTATCGGAATCGCTGTCGCTATCGGAGTCACTGTCGGAATCTGAATCGCTGTCGCTATCGGAATCACTGTCGCTATCGGAGTCACTGTCGGAATCTGAGTCGCTGTCGCTATCTGAGTCGCTGTCGCTATCGGAGTCACTGTCGGAATCTGAGTC
>NZ_OANT01000008.1 GCF_900096995.1 Acinetobacter puyangensis | reverse complement strand
TTCAAGCCTTAATGAAAGATGCCGAACGGGCTATTTTTAGTAAAGGCAGTGTGACATGGAAAAAATCCAGAGATAGCATTGTACTGGATCAAAAGGCTGCGTTACAGGAAAAGCCTGAACTACTGCAACAGTATCCACAGCAACGTCAGGGTAGTCGACGTTTTAATGTTTATCCTGCAAAGGCATAAAGCATCTATTTTTACCCATTGTACATTTTTTACTACTTCCAACTTTAACTGTTTTATTTCCCAAATTTCAAATATCTGCAAAGCCACCTCCATTTGCCCCTCCTTCAATTATGAAGAAAGGGCGTTGGCGCAGCTTTGCATTCTTGCATATCGCACATTCATGTCTCCCGTACCTCAATACTTATACGCAACAACCTCAATTTTTTTATTTCATCAATTGTTGTGGTTGAGGGAGCCGTGCATTCAATGGATATGGGAAAACCGTAAACAAATGCAATCAAGGACCATCATCATGATTAAAGGTTTAGCAATTACCCCACCAATATTGGGGCGTATCAGTATCGGTAAAATAGTCGAAAAGAACGGCAAACGATTACCTGAAAAGGATGATCAATTCACGATTACCAGTCAAATCCAAAACAAGGACGGCTGGGTGAAACATCCACTGGATGAACAGCTTCGAGCCAAAGCACAAAATGGCAAACTTAGAAGTATTCCGGTACGCATGATCTTTAATGATCCCGAACTAAATTTAAGAGCAGAATACACCTTGTTTGACCGACAAACGGGACGACCGGTCTGTGTCGGTAATGGAGAAACCTGCCAGCGACTTACCCAACAGGGTGTTGAACAACTGCCGTGTCCATCACCTGATTTATGTCCTTTGGCACAGGGCGGACAATGTAAACCTTATGGCCGTTTACATGTCAATCTGGATGACAGTGATGAGTTAGGTACTTTTATATTTCGTACCACGGGCTATAACAGTATCCGCACTTTAGCAGCACGGCTTAGTTACTACCATGCGGCATCCTGTGGGCTCTTGTCGTGTTTACCATTGCAATTGACCTTAAGAGGAAAATCCACCACCCAGAGTTATCGTACTCCGGTGTATTACGTGGATTTAACCTTGCGTGACGGGATCAATTTAAAAGATGCCATTCAGATGGCAAAAGAACTGGATCAGCAAAGTAAAGCCGCAGGCTTTGAACAGGATGCACTGGATTATATTGCCAGAGTGGGTTTTAACAATGCGGTATTTGAACTACAGGAGGATGAAGGCATGCAGATTGCCGAGGAGTTTTATCCTGAGATGATTGAGCAGGCAGACCATCCACATGTGGAAGGACAAAAGCATAACGCCAAAACACAAAATAGTAGTACACATGCCGAGCTTAATCCTGTGATGCAGTTAAAACAGGGATTACGGCAAAGTGTCAAGGCAGTGAATTAAACCTTAGCGACTTTCCAATGTTAAAAAATACAGAACACCGACTTGTATCGAGAGAAACCGCTCTCGATTAACAATTTGGAGTAACAACATGAACCCATCAACTGAATATCAATACCGTATCTTTAACATCAAAACTGTGATTGAAGTGACTGCGCTGAGTCGTTCTACTATTTATGAGATGATCAAACCCACATCACCGTATTATGATGCCAGTTTCCCCAAACCAGTACGTTTAACAGAAATCCGTATTGGCTGGGTATCACAGGAAATCTATGACTGGCTGGAAGTTAAGATTGCACAACGGGAGGATAAATAGAGGGAGGTGGCTCCCTTTATTTTTTGTTGAGTGAAATACAGAACAAGATTGTTTTGAAAAATATTGGTGTGGTATAGTAAACCAAGTAACAAGTTGTTTATTTCGGATAAGCACCATTATGTTAAATGGCGATTATTTTAATGATCCATCTTCTGCCGACCTAACCTGATAAGATCTTGATGCATTTTTACAATTTGCCCAGCAGTTTCATGTAGGTTCTTAACCACCTCAAAAAAATGTTTTGGGTTATTCTCTTCCCATTCTGGAGGAACTGTCTGTCGATTTGGGTTGTTAGCTGGAAAAGTATTAACAGCAATTTGGCCAAGGTAGTTACCAATTAAATTATAGAGTTTGGATCTCAACTCTTCGAGTTCAGGGTCAATAAATTCATGTTCAGCATCTACCCAATTATTATAAAAATTATCTAATTGATCTAAAGAAGAAGATGGCCATGAAAACCCAGCCATATTTTGCTCATCAATAAAGCTAATACTCCCTTTAAAAGGAAGCGTCTCTTTAAGTTCATCAAATAGTTTACGATCGGACTCACGAAAGTTAATAACTTCTGGTTTTTCTAATACAGTTTGAGAAGGAGAACTAGAATGATGGTGGTCAAAAATCATTTTTAATGCAGTTGCAAAAGTTTTTGCAAGACTATTTCTAATAGGTGCTTTTTCTTCTTCAGTCGCAGAAAGTCTATAAGTTAATACACGCTTTGATTTGAGATCAAAAGGAAGCTTATCTGGTTCTCCGTATTCAGTATTCATGACCATAATAATTCGATTCCAACCGAGCGTTTTTACTGCATAACCAAGTTCCACTAGTACATTTGGATTTGGTGCAGGACGAGATGAAGTCGGATCAATAATTGAAACATCGCATACAAAGGCAAAAGTATTATCTATTTTGGAGAATATAGAATGAACAATATCAGGAGAACCTGACACCCCTAAAGTATCTCTATCCATAACAGGATTAATAGTAGTAGTATCATCTTTTTGTAACGATTCTATAGCTTTCTCTAAAGCGGTATTGATCAAATTTCTATTCGTATTAGATGGACAATCAGATTGCCAAGAATAGAAAATTTTATTTTGCATTTTTATCTCACTAAATGAAGTTTATCTAAAATTAACATAATACGCCTTATGCGAAGCAACTGAATTAGTTTAGTTGTTTCAATAATTTGCAATACACTTCAGGCCAGACTGTAGCGATTGAAATATATTGGTTGTTTTGCAACCAATTCCGATACTTTTCGCAAATATCTTAAATATTTTTTATTAATTACATCAAACATGTTTTATTTTAGTTAAAGTCCACTGAGCCAGAAAAATTAAATTAATTGGCAAGTAGTTTGATCACAGTGCTAATAAAAGCCTAAGGACAAGATGTAAGACTACCAAACACAAATTTAAAAATCACTACCCACCCAGCAGACTTTCTGTTTTTGTAAACGTACAACTTCACCTCATATTGAACCACCATTGCCGATTTTACTCGCTCGTACTACGGGCTTGGTCTTTGCCTTCAGCGATGACCATTAGTCTAATTCAATCTGTTTGATAGGTTATTGAGTTGGGCTAGCATTGCCTTTATTGATTATCCCAGACAATGCCAGCCGTTTTACTAGTAAGGTTGAACTTGATAACCATACTTTTTAATTCCATCATCTATCTCACCGTTAAATGAATGACAATAGGCAAAATATAGATTGGCACTACTTTCCAGAACTCGAGGAACGCCAAAGTCATTTAAAGGTAACACATCTAACTGACCACCCACACTTATTGAGGGTTGTTGGTATGAACAAACAAGCGTGATTTTATGAGGTTTCTTAGCCCATGAAATTTTTTTCGAGGCATTGGAAACATTCGGCGAATCCCCACCCAGAATTCGCACATCTAAAATGACTTGATTAGGCGTATTTTGGATAATTGAAGTTGAAACGGCCTTTGCCCATGAGCATGAATCCATATGACAACTACCATAGGTAATAAAACCAGTTTTTTGATTAATTTTAAAAGGTACTTGAGCTGCACAGATTGCTGGTGTCGCTGCAATGATAAGAAGTGTTGCTGTGATTAATTTTTTCATCAGTTTTTCCTTGAGGAGAATATAAATTTGTGAATTATTTGGAACGTAAAATCAGCGTACCGATGATGAGTAAAATCAGTACACCACCGATAAATTTACCTACCGATGGAAACATCACAGCAGGCCATACAAGACCTTGACCTAAATTAAACATAAAGGACTTATCGTTATACTGTCCCCAGAAATGCTGATACACTGCAAAGAAGAACCCAATAATAAAATAACCACCAATCACCCATGCTTTAATGTTGTCTTTCATTTTTTATCCCCACCTACAGCAAAATTCACCAGCAGCATAAATAGACCGACCAGAATCATAAAACCAATAAACGGTAAACCTAGAAATGCCACAACAATCACCACAACCAGAATGCCTGCAAGAATACGCATAAGCCTACTCCTTCATACATTGCATGCCATATCGTACAATTTCATTTTGAAATTCCGCTGTTTGGCTAATGATATAAAACTTTTCTTCCAGTCGATCTGCACCATATTTATCTTCAATTTTTTCATAGACACATTCACAGGTAGAGCTATCCGCACCACCCATTTTGCAGCCTTTAACAAATTCACGTTCAGATTTGCTCGTACAACCAGCAACTGACATTCCCAGTAATACCAGTGACAGGGCAGATAAATAAATTTTCATTGTTACTCCGTTCGTTATTATTTTTTTAGATATGATTCATGTCATTAATTCTGGATGTAATAGATCAATCATCCAGCCCCATGGCTAAACAAACCCCAATAAAATAAAGCGCTGGATAGTATTCAGACCAAAAGTATCAACATACTGACGCAACCATAACTAAAAAAGTTAAAGTAAAAGAAAGCAAACCTTTATTTACAGGTTACTTTTTTGGCATTCTGAAATTCCATGATGGTAGTAATCCCTTCATAGCTTTCAAGCTTTTGGTCTTTGGCGGTGATCTGAATACAATCGCCTTTTTTAACGGATTTGAGGTTTTGATATTGCTTCGGGGTTAGATCAACAGCATAGATAGAAATGTTGCCTTTATTGGTTGGAAAAAAAGCAGCTTCTTCACTCCATTGAATGTTATTTTTAACTTTTACGGTGATGCTGGCAGCATAAAGGCTTGAGGTGGAAAATAGTGCAGCAACAGCCAATAGCTGAACTGATTTTTTGATAAAAGAGGGTGAAGAAAATTGCATGATAAAGCACCTTGTGTGTTAAACAAGTTCTACCTATCACTGCTAAATGATGGTGGCAGAACGAAAGAGGGTTAGCAGACTGGTCACACAAGTACCCAGCACGCACGAAGGCGTCCCCCTCCCGTTCCACCGCAGAGGGGTACGACAGGGTAAACAAAAAAAGGCTGTAAGCCTTTTTATGCTCTCGTGTGAATCGGTCTGCTAAAACCGACTGGCAATGTAGGCCAGTAAGGGAATGATAAATTTATGGGGGAAGTTAGTCAATTGAGAATCTGGATGTTTTTTCTCATGTTTACTTAATTACTTCACGCGGTATACTCTTTAAAAATTATTCTATTTAAAATGCTGCCTCAATTATTGGTCTTTCGGAGAAGTCACTTAAAAAAAATGATATTTATCTGCTAATATCTCAAACATCTTTTTGTATAATCCATTTACCTAATGAATGCCGTTGAAATTGAAGCAGCCGTATCCGAACTTGCAGAAAAGCCGTTTGATGCTCAAGAATTTGCTTATGACTTTTTAAGAGCTTTTGGCAATAAAGAAACAACTATAAAAAAATTACGTGCTGGTCAAAGTAATTCTTCTGATATTCAGAACGGTGTTCTGCAAAGAAATTATATTCATATAGCTGTATGTGATCAGGACTTAGTCACCAAGACTTTGAACACACTACGAGAAAGCAAGGCAACTGAGAAAGCAAAAGCTAAATTTATTCTGGTAACGGATGGCCTCAACTTACAAGCTGAAGACCTTATTTCTGGGGAAACCATTAGTTCTGAGTTTTCTAAGTTTGCAGAACATTTTGGGTTTTTCTTACCACTAGCAGGCATCTCAACTATTCGGGAAATTAAAGATAACCCGATTGATGTACGTGCAACGGGACGTTTAAATAAACTCTACATCGAATTATTAAAAGAAAATCCAGACTGGGCGACTGAGGAACGTCGCCAAGACATGAACCATTTCATGGCACGTTTAATTTTTTGTTTCTTTGCAGAAGATACTGAAATTTTCCAGCCAAGTGGAATTTTTACTCAGACAATAGAACAAATGTCGGAACGTGACTCAAGTAACACGCATGAAGTCATTAGTACGTTATTCCATGCGATGAATGTGGATCATCCTCAACGTGAGCAAACAAAATTTCCTGTTTGGGCGAGAAAATTCCCGTATGTAAATGGCGGCCTATTCTCTGGTAGTACAGAAGTTCCTAAATTTTCCAAAATTGCCCGTACTTATTTATTACATGCTGGAAAGCTAAATTGGCAAGAAATCAACCCTGATATTTTTGGCTCAATGATTCAGGCTGTTACCGATGATGGCGAGCGTGGTTCATTGGGAATGCACTATACTAGTGTGCCAAACATCTTAAAGGTCTTAAACCCTTTATTCCTTGATGATTTAAATGAACAATTAGAAGCTGCTAAGGAAAGTCCTCTAAAACTCTTAAACTTACGTAAACGAATTGCACGTATACGTGTATTTGATCCAGCATGCGGCTCTGGAAATTTTCTTGTTATTGCTTATAAACAACTCCGTAAAATTGAAAATAAAATTAATGAACTACGTGGTGAGAATGGTCGTGCTACAGATATTCCTCTAACTAATTTCCGTGGTATTGAAATTAATAGTTTCCCTGCGGAAATTGCAAGATTGGCATTAGTGATTGCTGAATACCAGTCAAATGTTCAGTATTGTGGTCAAATTGAAGCTTTACAGACAGTGTTACCACTATCTAAAGAAAACTGGATTATTTGTGGGAATGCTCTGCGTTTAGATTGGTTAGAAATATTTCCACCTTTTGATAGTACTGTCAAAATTTTAGCAGATGATTTATTTGAAACTCCGCTTAATCAACCAGAGTTCAATTTTGAATATGAAGGGGGGGAAATATATATATGTGGAAATCCTCCATATTTAGGATCAACATGGCAAAGTAAAGCACAAAAAGAAGATTTAGAATTAGTCTTCTCCAATACTACGAAAAACTGGAAAGCTTTGGACTATGTCGCAGGCTGGTTTATGAAAGCAGCTCATTATGGAGCTTCAACAAAGTATGCCTGTAATATTGCTTTTGTTGCAACTAATAGCATTTGTCAGGGACAACAAGTTCCATTCTTATGGCCTTCAATTTATGAAAAGAAATTCCAGATTTCATTTGCATATAAATCTTTTAAATGGGCTAATCTTGCCTCTCATAATGCTGGAGTAATTGTTGTAATCGTAGGTATTACAAATGAACAAAAGAAGCTCAAATTTTTATATGAAGTTGATGATACTAATGTAGTTAATTGTAAAACAGTAACAAATATAAATCCTTATTTAGTAGCTAGCGATACAGTTATTATTGATAAAGCAATGAAACCTCTGAATTCCTTACCAGTCATGGATTTTGGCAATAAAGCCGATGATGGAGGATTTTTAACATTAGATTCAAGTGAGTTGAGCGACTTGAATCTATCCAAATTAGAAAGAAAAAAATTCATAAAACCATTTTATGGCTCGAAAGAGTTCATTAATGGTGAGACAAGATACTGTATTTGGATTGAAGATACTGATTTAGAAGAAGCTAAAAACATCGTTAGAATCAATCAAAGAATTGAGCTAGTAAAAAGTGCGAGACTTGCTAGTAGAGATGCCTATGCAAGAAGTCTAGCTATAAGATCACATCAGTTTAAAACGCCAAGACTAGCTAAAAAAACTGTAATTGTCACCCCCCGAGTAAGTTCAGAAAATCGACCATATTTACCTGTTGGTCTTTTAGATAATAGTTCTGTAATAGGGGACAGAAATTTTGCTTTATACGATGCTCCAATATGGTGTATTTCACTAATTGCGTCCAGATTGCACTGGATATGGATAGGTACTGTTTGCGTTAGATTGGGACTTAGCTTTTCATACTCTAATACTTTGGGTTGGAACACTTTTCCACTCCCTAAGTTAACAGAAAAAAATAAAGCAGATTTAATCCGTTGTGCTGAAAATATTTTGTTGGCACGGGAAGCACATTTCCCTGCAACGATTGCAGACCTTTACGATCCAGAAAAAATGCCCGAAAACTTACGTGCTGCTCATGAGCAAAATGATGAAGTTCTAGAACGTATTTATATTGGCCGTCGCTTTAAGAATGATACAGAGCGTCTTGAGAAACTATTTTCAATGTATACCGAAATGACTTCAAAACAAGTAGGAAAGAAATAAGCATGACAACTTCAGAAAATCCAACAAATAAACGGACTGTTCCTGCTGTTTCTATCAAAACTGCTTGCACAGGGGTATCAAACAAAGCAAATGAGCTAGGCATGCGACCTATGCAAGAACGTGCCTTTGAAAAACGGGGAGAACAATACTTATTAATTAAGTCTCCACCTGCTTCTGGTAAATCACGTGCATTGATGTTCATTGCCCTAGACAAATTAGCCCATCAAGGTATTCAACAAGCTTTAATTGTCGTTCCTGAACGTTCTATTGGCAGTAGCTTCGCAGATGAAGAACTGACTAAGTCCGGTTTCTGGGCAGATTGGAAAGTACAACCACACTGGAACTTATGCAATGCTCCAAATGCCGATGATGAAAAAGTTGCTAAGTCAAAGGTAAAGGCTGTCGGTGAATTCCTAACGAGTGATGACAAAGTATTAGTTTGTACACATGCAACTTTTCGTTTTGCAGTGGAAGAACTCGGTGTAGAAGTTTTTGACAATCGGCTTATAGCAATTGATGAGTTCCACCATGTAAGCAGCAATCCTGATAATAAATTGGGTAATCAATTAGGCCAATTTATTGAACGTGATAAAGCTCATATTGTGGCAATGACAGGTTCATATTTTAGGGGTGATTCAGAAGCTGTACTCTCTCCAACTGATGAAAATAAATTTGAGACTGTTACTTATACTTACTATGAGCAATTAAATGGTTATAGCTATTTAAAAGCACTGGATATTGGTTATTTCTTCTATACAGGAAAATATACCGATGCTGTAATGAAAGTATTAGATCCTAGCCTAAAAACGATTATCCATATCCCAAACGTCAACTCTAAAGAAAGTACCAAAATTGGTAAACATCTTGAAGTTGAACATATCATGGATGAGCTAGGCACGTGGAAAGGCGTAGATGATGAGACAGGATTTCATTTAGTCGAAATCACAACCAAATCTGGTAACAAACGTACTCTAAAAGTTGCAGACCTTGTAGATGATAGTGATGCAGCTAAGCGTTCCAAAGTATTAACAGCACTCAAAGATCCAAAGCAACGTTTTAATCGTGACCATGTTGATATCATTATTGCCTTAGGTATGGCCAAAGAAGGATTTGACTGGATCTGGTGTGAACATGCTCTCACTATTGGTTATCGCAGTAGTTTGACGGAGATTGTGCAAATTATTGGTCGTGCTACACGTGATGCCGAAGGTAAATATCGTGCTAAATTTACCAATTTAATTGCTGAACCAGATGCTTCAGAAAAGCTTGTAGTTGAGGCTGTCAATGACATGCTAAAAGCGATTGCTGCAAGTCTATTGATGGAACAAGTACTTGCCCCTCGTTTTGAGTTCACGCCCAAAGATCAAGGTGCTTTAGATGGCTTTGATTATGGTGAAGACGGTTATCAAAAAGGAAAAAGTAATATAGGTATTAATGATAAAACAGGACAAGTCCATGTTGAAATTAATGGCCTTAAAAAACCCGCATCTGAAGAAGCTAATCGAATCTGCAAGGAAGATTTGAATGAGATCATCACAGCTTTTGTACAGAATAAATCAGCAATCGAACGAGGCTTATTCGACCAAGAAAATATTGTTCCAGAAGAGCTAACACAATTGGCATTGGGTAAAATTGTTCAGGAAAAATATCCAGAGTTAGAAACCGAAGACCAAGAAGCTGTTCGTCAGCATGCAATTGCAGCTTTCAACTTAATTCAACAAGCAAAGAAAGAACTTGAACAAGCACAGGAAACGCTTGGTGGCACTACTCCCCAATTTACAGATCCTGATAACAAACCTGAATCAAATTTAGCCTTTATTCAAGGCGTAAAAAGGTTTATAAATGTCAGAGATCTCGATATTGACTTAATCGATCATATCAACCCATTTGAATCAGCTTATGCTGTACTTTCAAAGGCAATGGATGAGGCTACACTGCGTCAAGTCCAAGCTCATATTTCTGCTAAGCGCATCAATCTAAGCCCTGTAGAGGCAAAAGACTTAGCAATTCGTGCAGTGCAATTTAAAAAAGAACGTGGTCGTTTACCAGATATGAATTCTCAAGATGCTTGGGAAAAAAGAATGGCGGAAGGTGTTGCTGCTTTTACAAGATTTAAGGCACAAGAAAAAGCGAAAGCTAGTATTTGACAGTGGATAATAAGCAATGAAACGACTTTCAGATGAACAAATTTTAGATGAACTAGAAATCGAACTTGAGTTAAAATCTGCGAAGGTTCTAAGTCCGTTAGAAGAACGTCTGATTTCTGGTTTTGAAGAAATTAATATTTTCTATGAAACTCATCAACGCGTTCCATCCCTTAATGATGATGCAGATATTTTCGAAAAACTATATGCATCTCGTCTTGGAAAAATTAAGCAGAACTCTGCAATGAGATCTGTTGTGACCCATCTCGATAAGTTCGAACTATTAGGTTAAAAAGGTAAATTTTATGGCTGATATTTCTGATGACGATTTACTATCAGAATTAGGTATAGATATAGCACCAGTAGAACAGGTGACCTATACAGCCAAAGAAGAACGTTTGATCTCTGGGTTTGAGGAAATTATTCAATTCTATGAAAAAAACCAAAGAGTTCCATCAAACTCAAATGATGCTGATATTTTTGAACGCCTTTATGCTGTTAGGCTTGATCAACTTAGAAAATTGCCTGAAGCCATATCTCTTCTAGAGCACTTTGATCAACATGATCTATTAAATAGCACTACTTCCACACCATCTGATATGTCTGAATTAGAGGATGATGACTTACTTTCTGAATTAGGGATTGAAGTTGAAAGTAAAGATAATATTATGGCACTACAACATGTTAGATCACAAAAAGAACGTGAAGCAAATGAATTAACAGCGACTCGAAAAGCATGTGCAGACTTCGATGTATTCAAAGGGATATTTGATCAAATCTCCAAAGAACTAGAAAATGGACTACGGATTACAAAGCCATTTGGTAAAGATGCAAGTATCGAATTACATGATTGGTTTATTGTGGATGGACAAATTGTCTACGTTGCAGAAATAGGTGAATATTTTAAGGCCCCTAATGGTGAAAATGATGCACGACTAAGAACAATCTATTCCAATGGAACTGAAAGTAATTTGTTAATGCGGTCATTAAAAAAAGCCTTAAATGAAGATGTAGCCGGAAGACGTATATTAGTTGCGAATCATACAGGCCCATTATTTGATCCAGGAAATCTGCCTCAACTAAAAAATGAAATTGAGATTAAAAGTGGCTCAATTTATGTATTACAAAGTCTTTCTGATCACCCTTATATCAAGAAAAATAAAAATATTATCCATAAAATTGGTGTTACTACAGGGAAAGTCAATAAACGTATTAAGGAAGCTCGTAAAGATGCTACATATTTATTAGCTGATGTTGAAATTGTGGCAACGTATTCTCTCCCTGAAAATCTTGTTCCGCATAGGTTAGAAAAACTTATTCATAAAGTTCTACAATCAGCTCAACTTGATATTACTATTGATGATAGATTCGGAAACCCAGTAAAACCTAAAGAGTGGTTTTTGGTGCCAATAAATATCATTGATGAAATTGTCGAAAAAATTAAGGATGAAACTATTACACAAGTGACTTATGATCCAATTACAGCCAAATTGTACTAGAATTTTGCCCTCCTTTTACTATCACCTCAATTGAACTTGCTATTGTTTGAAGTTATTTAATAGGAGTTGTTTTAATCATTTTGGTTCTATTTAGGTACTATGCAGACTAAAACTCAATATTTAATTTTTTCTTATAAATATTTAGTCTTTTTTCTGCTCGATCTATAAACTGATCATAGAAAAGAATTTCAGAGTATAATTCACCGTATGGTGCCCTTGTTTCAGGATTAATGATAGGGCTCGTGTTAAAATATCCATCACCACTAGGAAACCTCTCATAATGCGTTGGCATTCTTGATTCATCTAATGTATTACCAATCAAGTAACCGTAAAATTTTTTTATTCTCCCACCAGATTTTGCTGCCAGAAGTCTAGAATACTGGACTAAATCAGGAATATGATCTTGAAGAGGTTCATTAGGGGCTTTAAATTCAATAATAATAGCAGAACCTTCTTCATTGAAAATTGCAATATCAGGCCGTTTTTTAGAATGGTCTTGATTATTTTTTTTGAATAAAGCTTCCAAACTTTCATCAATGTCTGATTCAAATAATTTTTTATTACCTTTAAATGTAAATGATGAAAGTGGTTTATCTGAGGCTATATGCTCAAAATAATGGTATTCCTCATTTAATATCCAAATATCATGATCTATGCTTTCAGTATTATTTTTTCCAGTCGGAAAAAAAATATTATGAATTATTCTTTCATCTTCACGTCGGACACAAGAGGATTTATCTTGACAAGCAAGCATAAGCTTTACAGCCTTTCGTAATACTTCAATCATAGAGGAACGGCGAACCACAAGTTGAGATAAGTTAGCCATATCCATTTTTTTGAGGGTACTTGTGTATTTCCAAGAAAGATCGTTAATTTTTGTTCTAAAATCTTCACTACGAGGGTCTAATTCTAGTACCTCCTGTTTTATATCAAATAAGTTTGATGTGTCTTTGACAATCTCATCTTGAAGTTTTTTTAAAACACGTTTGGCAATATTTTCTTCAGTATCACTGTAGTGAATTTTAATGTTAGTTTCTTCAAGCATTGTCCGAGATATACCAAATCTCTCCTGAGTAGAGATTATTAAAGAATTCTTATCAAAATCTTTTGGAGTTAAAATTAAATAGACATAGTCTTCTAGAGATTCAATGAGATCTTGCATTGAAATTTCATCAATAAGATCTTCACCATTCCCACAGTCTTTTGGAATATTGAACCCATCACGTTGCTGATTCACTTTGCCTTCAAGAAATTCACTTTCTACTAGGATCAATTCAAATTGACCATCAATAGGTTTTTTTATATCAGATGCTGTACGGAAAAATTTTTTTGTTAGAGAATAAACTATTGCAGAATTTGCACAGAGGGCAATTTCGTGTTGTAAATTAATATTTTCAGATGAAGTAATTGAATACCTTGTAATTTTTAGATTATATTTTGGTTTAATAGAATTACTATGCGAACATTTTATATATATTGTTTTAGTATCTACAGGAGTGGGTAAGTCCATAGAAGAAATTTCAAAGGAAGATTTTTTATTATTATTATTTTCATTAAAAACAATAGAAAACTCTCCAACTATATCTTTTAAAAGAAGAAAACGCTGAAGAAATGCTGTTAAAATATAATTTTTAATTGAAAGTGCTGAAAAATCGTTACGAATAGATATATCGCTAAAGTTTTTAAATGCGTTCTGTTTGATACCTTTAAGAGTAATTTTTGTATGTATATCTTGAGATTCAACATCATATTGATTGAATTGTGATTCTGAAACTTCTATCGTTTCTGAGTTTATAGATAGTTTTCTACGTTTTAAAATTTTTGTATCTAAATAATTACTATCGATATTTAATGATTCAAAGTAATGAAAGAACTGGATTCTTCCTGCACCCTTACATTTCCCAAGCCCTTCTATCTGTAAGTAATCTTTAAATGTTGAATCTTTCGTAATAAAAGCTTTGACTTGTGCATTACCAAATCCTGCTCCATTATCCAAGCAAGAAATAGCCAAATCATATTCGTCATCTTCAAATAATGATTTCTGATAAAACTCTATTTCAAAAGTGATAGAAAGCTTGGGAGGATTTAAGTCTTCATTTCTACGTATTAAATACGAATCAATAGCGTTAGCTAGCAACTCCTCAATAACAACATATCTGTTTACACTAGGAGGAGTATTTTTTAAACCACCTTTAATATCTAAGGTCATGATAAATTTCTACTAAAATAAACTTTCATCTACATCACTATGTAAATCCTTTGATCAAAGATCAGGGTTAGCTTAAGAATATATCAAATTTGAATTTTTACTGGAATACTTTGTGACTAATTATTAGATATACCCTTTAAATTATAGACTTCATATACAATTGCATGATATACAAAACCAGAATCAGTTATGTTAATTTAATTAAGCTTCCTTAGACATAGCGGCTGGTTGTTCTTTATATTATTCTACTAAAAATTTTATACAATTTTTTGTTTAGGAAATGAAATCACTTTACTCCTCAATCCATCAATAAAATTAGACCATTCCTGCATCATCTTGATACGATATTCTAGATGCTGCGCATGATTATAGGCTTGAGAAACGGCATTACCTACCCTGTGTGCAAGCTGGATTTCTATCGCATCATGCATATAGCCTTGTTCGTGAAGTGTTGTTGAAGCCAGTCCACGAAAACCGTGTCCGGTCATCTTCCCGTTATATCCCATTGTACGAATTGCGCATAAAAGCGCATTACTGCTCATCGGTTTAGCTGTACTATGATTATAGAACACATATTGCTTGTGCCCTGTAATTGGTTTCAATGCCTCAACAATTTCAATAGCTTGAGTGGACAGTGGTACGATATGGGGTAAAGCCATTTTCATTTTATCGGCAGGGATACGCCATAATTTCTCTTCAAAATTGATTTCTTCCCACTCCATTAATCTTAGTTCTGCTGTTCTGACAAATGTAAGTGTCATCAGTTGTAATGCAGATTTGATAATAATATTACCGTGATAGCGATCCATGCGCTCAATAAAAGCTGGGAATTCAGAGATATCAAGTCTTGCCATATGTTTTACTTTACGTGGCTTTAAGGCTTCCTGAAGATGAGGTGTCGGATCATTTTCAATGATGCCCTTTCGTATCGCAAAGCGAAAGATACGTCCAGCCAGAGGGATTGAGCGTTTAGCCATTTCTTGAGCACCACGTTCCTCAATTCTTTTCGCACAAGCAAGAATATCTTTACCTTTGAGCTGGTCTATTGGAGTTTGCCCAATAAAAGGAAACAGGTCTTTTTCAAATACAGATAAATCACGTAAATAAGTAGCCTCTTTTATCACTGCCTTACGGTCTTCCATCCATTCCATTGCAAGAGCTTTAAAGAGGAGATTTTCATCTACTTGCTGTTTCTTTTGTTTTTTCGCTTCATTTGGATTAACTCCATCTTTTATTTGTAACCGTGCTTCATCTCGAATCCTTCTTGCCTGTGCAAGTGTGGTTTCAGGGTATATGCCAATACTAAAAATATTCTCTTTGCCATTAAGACGAAATTTCATACGCCAATACATACCACCTGATGGTGTAACCTCCAAATACATGCCTTTTTCATCAGCATAACGGGTTTTCTTTTCTGATGGTTTGATCTTTCTGACTTTGGCATCTGTGAGCATGACTACATATCCTGGAGAAGATTTGGGGGTACAAAAAATGGGGGGATCAATATGTACCCCCATTTATACCCCCAACTATAGCAGGATTGCAATAGATATCATCCGATAGCATGAGACAACAAAAAAGGCTTAAACCTTTGCAGCTTAAGCCTTTTCGTATTCCACCGGACATCTTTGGAATGAATCTTGGCGGTGAGAGAGGGATTCGAACCCTCGATACGCGCAAACGTATACACACTTTCCAGGCGTGCTCCTTCAGCCACTCGGACACCTCACCAAGGGCTGCGATAATAACGAAAAATGTAAAGATTGCCAAGTGAATTACACGTTAAAAGTGAAAACAATGCTAACATTGCGCAAAAATACCGAAGCTGACCTTTAAAAAAAGATGAATCACGTTAAAAAAACCGCACTTCCTGCGATTACGCTGGCTGCACTTGGTGTCGTATTTGGTGATATCGGAACCAGTCCACTTTATGCGATCAAACAATGTTTTGCTGCGGCACACATCGCTGTTTCGACCCAAAGTGTTCTAGGCATCTTATCGTTGATTTTCTGGTGTATGACGCTCACCATCAGCATCAAATATATTAGTATTATCATGCGGGCCGATAATAATGGTGAAGGTGGCATCATGTCGCTGCTTGCATTGAATTTGCGTGCCAAGGGATTTATTGAGAAATATAAGATTGTACTGATCGCCATTGGTTTTATCGGTGCCTCTTTGTTTTTTGGCGATGGCATTATCACACCAGCAATTTCGGTGTTATCTGCGGTTGAAGGTCTCAGCATTGCTACACCTATTTTTAATGACTGGATTGTGCCAATTTCCATCGGTATTCTGGCAGCATTATTTTTGGTACAACGACACGGTACAGCGGTGATGGGCAAATTTTTTGGTCCGATCACCCTGCTCTGGTTTCTAAGTCTGGGATTTTTGGGTATTTACAGTATCGTGCAAACACCGATTGTGCTGACTATGGTGAGTCCACACTGGGCAGTCGAATTTATATGGCATCAGCCTTTAGTGGCGTTTTTTACTATGGGTGCAGTCATTCTCACCATTACAGGTGGTGAAGCGCTCTATGCCGATATGGGACATTTTGGCGCACTGCCTATTCGTATGGCCTGGTTTATTATTGTCATGCCGTGTTTATTATTAAATTATGCCGGACAAGGTGCATTATTATTACGTAACCCGGCAACCATCGAAAATCCATTTTATCTCATGGTGCCAGAATGGGGTTTGTATCCCATGATCGGATTGGCAACGCTGGCAGCGGTTATTGCATCTCAAGCAGTGATTACCGGGGTTTTTTCGATGGCAAAACAGGCCATTCAGCTTGGTTACCTACCGCGTTTATCGATTCAACAAACCTCGGAATCCGAACAAGGGCAGATTTATGTGCCTTTTTTAAACTGGACACTGTTTATTTCGGTATTTATTCTGATTTTATTGTTTGAAGACAGCTTAAGTCTTGCCAGTGCCTATGGTGTTGCTGTCACCATGACCATGCTGTGTGGCACCGTATTAATCGCCTTATTGGCGTATGGATACTGGCGTTGGTCTTTACTAAAAACCATCTTGGTGATGACACCTTTTTTTGTGGTCGATTTAATCTTTGTCGGCTCTACAGCCTTTAAAATTATTGCCGGTGGCTGGGTGCCGATTGCAATTGGTGCCGTAGTATTTACTTTGTTGATGACGTGGAAACGTGGTCGTGAGCTGATGTTTACCAAACTAGAAAAAGATGCCTTACCACTGGAAACATTTATCAAGCATCTGGGTGACAATGTACAAATCGTCAAGGGACAGGCAATTTTTATGACCAGCACACCTAAGATTGTGCCACATGCGATGCTGCATAATCTTAAACACAATAAAATCCTGCATGAGCTGAATTTTTTAATTAATGTTGTGACGCAAGATGTCCCGTATGTGACCGATCAGGATCGGCTTTATATTGATCGCTTAAATCCACGTTTTATTAAAATCGTAGTGTATTATGGCTTTAAAGATGAACCTAATATTCCAAAAGCTTTAGAACAGGCATGTCATGAGTTGGATATCGAATTTAATATGATGCAAATGAGCTTCTTTATTTCCCGTGATCGGGTGATTTCCAAAGTTGGCGAAGGCATGGCACCATGGCGTGAAAAATTGTTTATTTCCATGCAGCGTAATACCAGCCCTGTTAGTGATTTCTATCAAATCCCAACCAATCGTGTGGTCGAACTCGGTACCCAAATCGAAATTTAGACCAATAAAAAGCCTGTAAAAACAGGCTTTTTTCAAAATCAAAAATTTACTGCAATGGTTCAGGTAAACCTGATTCAGTATCACCGTATTGTTGCGTATTATCCATTTGTTCACTTTGCGCAGGGACAGCCTGTGCATTTGGATCAATTTGCTCTAGGCTTTGCTCTGGTATTGCAGCGGCGCTATCTTGATCAATCTGCTGATTGGGTTGAAGCGCTACCATATTTGGATCTGCTTCGACAACTACAGTGGAATCGGAGTTTGCATGTTGTGCTGCAAGGTGTTGTGATTCGTCTGCCAATGGTTGCTGTTCACTTTGTGCTAGTGCAGTTGAATCTACTTCAGCCGCTACTGATGGATCTGAACCAGTGTTCTGTGCTGCAAGATGTTGCGATTCGTCTGCCAATGGTTGTGGTTCGCTTTGTGCCAATGCAGTTGAATCTGTCTCAGCAACTATAGCGGAATCAGAATTTGCATGTTGTGCTGCAAGGTGTTGCGATTCATCTGCCAATTGTTGCTGTTCATACTGTGCCACAACATTTGGGTCATCGCTGACCACCACAGGATTTTCTGCCTGTGCCTGAATATCGGTTGATGAAGGTTGTGTATGCTGTGCCAGTGAGTCATCAGCACCAGCATGTGCTATGCTTGATGCAGCGATTAAGGTTTGATTTTGTATGTCAATCACTGCATTTTGCGCAATTGCTTGTGCAATGACCTGTTTTGGAATACCCATCTGTTCCAGTGAACCGGGCTGTCCATTGATGGTGGTTTCAACTTTAACCTGAGCCAAACTTTCTAAAGTATCGCCAGGCTGCAAAGGGGGTTCTGCAAAAGCAGCACTTGCACAGACCATGGTTGCAATTGAAACCAGTCCTGAATGTATTTTGGTCATCATCATCTCCTTTTTATCAATGATTGAGTCATGCTAAGAGGCCATATGAGAAAATTCGGGTAAAGAGAGAAGTATATTTAACGGGTTTTCTCGAACACCATTCCGGACGTTTTTGTCACATTGGATCAATATTTCCAGTTTCCAGAGCGGTGTAGCATCTCTATTGAGTGAGTACGGTAAAGCACTGCTTTGTGAACTTTGTTGGTTTCAGGTTGTTCAAATTCATAACACCTGTAATGATCTTGTAAGAAAAACAGGACTTGTTCATATACAGCGTAAACTTTGATTGCTAAGATTCGGGCAACACAGCATTCTTGTAACTTTTATTCTTTTGGCTATTCAATGGTTTTAAAAAAGCGTCTTATTTCTGTTTTTGTCCCGGTGCTTGCATTTTTTAGCTGGAAGATGACCAATCAGAGTAGTGGCAATATTTTCAGTTTCAATCGAGATTTATGTCTAAATCAATTTCATCAGGAAGCCGCACCCGAACTGATCAATCCGAAATTAAAAAATCAAACCTATCCTCTGTGCTATCAAGGCTTCAGTTTAAACTACTCTGGTATTTCCAAAACACCATTATGGGTCGCAGAAAAACTTACGCCACAGCGTTTAGCGCAAAAAATCAAACGTGAAGATAATTTCCATATTGAAGCAAGATTACCCGTAAATGCCCGTGCATTACTCGAAGATTATCGCGGTTCTGGTTATGATCGTGGGCATATGGCACCCAATGGCGATATGGGCGATAAAGTCTCACAATATGACAGCTTTTCCCTTGCCAATATCATTCCGCAAGCGCCTGACAATAACCAAAATACATGGCGTGAAATTGAAGAAGCCACACGGGCCATGGTCAGTAAGTATAAACTGGATGCCTACGTGGTAACCGGACCTGCTTATTTAAATGCCAAAGTAAAATATATTAAAAAAGGACATGCAGTCCTTGTTCCGAGTCATGTCTATAAAGCAGTTTATTTTCCTAGAATCGGTATGGCGAGTGCGTATTTGTCCAGCAACGATAACAGTCGTAGTGCAAAACTCATCAGCATTTGTGCATTAGAAGAAGCCATCGGCATTAATATTTTCCCGCAAGCCGCCGAAAACACTAAACGGCAGGTCTATGCTTTGCCCATGCAAGCCAGAAAGGTTAAGGCCAATCAACAGCCCAAATTTTTGCAAAATGATCTGATCAGTCAATGTGCGCCAGATATTTCGGCGGATCAAATCAAAGCCACACAAAAACAATTTATCGTTGGAAAAAATTATACTTCTGGTTTAGATTTAGCGATACCCTCAGTGCAACAGAATCCGAATACATCGCCAATAGATGAACAGTTGGATCAGATCAATCAACAGCAAGACAAACTCTCCAATCTCAATAAGATCTTATTGCCTTTGCTGCGTTGGTTAAAACAACAGGAATAGTCCCAAACAGAAGTTAAACTCGAGAATGCCATGGATTTTACACCCTTTAAAGATGCAACAGGCAGTCGCACGATCGATAATCTCACACTGGAAAATCAGGGTGAGCGCTTATCGATTTATGGCAGTCTGCAAATCACCCTTGATCAACAAGGTTTGCACTATGCCAAACAATTACAACAGCTACTGAACGAAATGGTTGATTATCTGGAACAACAAACATTACCCGAAAAATTAACACCGCCCGAAGATGCAGAAGAAGTTGATAATCCTTTCTGGCAGAAAAAGCCTTGATTATTAGAGAATTGGTTTTTAAACCATGAATTCTTAGATAAGTATGTTTTTTAGCTAATTCACCTTTAAAACATTAGGCGTGTAAAAAATGTTGCTGTAACCATGCAATATAATTGCGTTGATCTAAAAAATCCGGTGCCTGAGCAATATCAAGATCATATGTTTTGGCGTTAAATTCTATCCATATTTTACTCGATGTATGATGACAGTGTTTTACCGTAAAATAGGTGTTAAAAAAGAATCTATTGCGCCCCCAATTGGTTAAATTCTCTATTTTTGGGCAATCCGATTTCTGTAGAAAGTTTAAATAGCAGTCTTTAATATCGTCTAAGCTATAGATTATTTGCCCCATAGCACACCTCATGATCAAACTGAATTTAATAAAATTCTTTGTATGAAAAACTACCAAATTGTTATGAAGATTTGATGAAAAAAACAGCACTATTTTTTTACCCCAAACAATGTGAGTATAAATTTTCAACAATTTTGCTTTTTTAAATCATTTATCTTGGATAAGATACATGAAAATGCGAATTATTTAATGTTTTACACATGCTAAACTCGCATTTTAAAACTAAAACACATCTCAATTTGATTTTATTCGGGTGAAAAATGATGAATAAGTATTTAGCAGAGTTTATCGGGACATTTTGGCTGGTATTTGGTGGTTGTGGTAGTGCTATTTTTGCAGCAGCATTTCCAGAACTTGGGATTGGCTTTGCCGGTGTCGCACTGGCATTTGGTTTAACGGTACTCACCGCAGCATATGCAGTGGGCCATATTTCGGGTGGACATTTTAATCCGGCTGTCACAGTGGGATTATGGGCTGGCGGACGCTTCCAAGCCGGTCAGGTTGTACCTTATGTTGTTGCTCAAGTGATTGGTGCCATCATTGCGGCATTTATTCTTTATCTAATTGTTCAGGGTCAGGCTGGTTTTGCTGGTACAGGCGGTTTTGCCTCTAATGGCTATGGCGAGCTTTCTCCTGGTAAATATTCCCTTTTATCAGCATTAATTATTGAAATTGTTTTAACTGCGGGTTTTCTATTTGTGATTTTAGGGGCAACCGACCGTCGTGCACCAGCAGGTTTTGCACCGATTGCCATTGGTCTGGCATTGACCTTAATTCATTTAATCAGTATTCCGGTCACCAATACTTCGGTAAACCCTGCACGTAGTACCGGTGTTGCCTTCTTTGCCGAAACTGCGGCATTAGGTCAATTGTGGTTATTCTGGGTGGCACCGATCATTGGTGGTGTGATTGGCGCTTTACTGTATAAGGTCGTTGGGGGTAAGGAACAGCAATAAAAACCCAACATCATGATTAAGTAATTTTTTAATATCAGCTCAAGATAAATAATTAAACAATATTTTGAAAAAAAGTAACACCATTAAGGCGGTGTCTTGTTGTTTAAAAGCCAATTATTGGAATAACCCACTTCGTCTTGTACTGCGATTGAAATATATTTCAATCTTGTTCAGGTTCGACCTACTTTTCTTTCGGGAAAAGTAGGCAAAACCATTTGTCGTTTGCAAACTCGTCCAATACCTATTTCTACCTAATTCATCACACAACAGTATCTTAAAGATGCTATGCTGCCTCGAACAATGCAAATGACTTTCCACGTAGCAAATGTTTATTACTCATCTTATATAGAATTAACTTTTTTAGCATTCCATCTTTTTATAAACGCATTTCTATCCCTTGTGCTGCCAGATAAGCTTTGGCTTCCGGAATGCTATGCTGACCAAAATGGAAAATACTGGCCGCTAACACGGCATCTGCACCGCCTTTTAAAATCCCATCCGCCAAGTGCTGTAAATTGCCAACACCGCCAGATGCAATGGTTGGAATCGTGACACGATCATTAATGGTACGCATCAATCCCAGATCATAGCCAGCCTTGGTACCATCGGCATCCATACTGGTCACCAGTAACTCACCAGCACCGAGTTCGGCCATTTTCACCGACCATTCTATGGCATCAATACCTGTTGGTTTACGCCCACCATGGGTAAATATTTCCCATTTATTGTCGGCAACTTTTTTGGCATCAATCGCGACAACAATACACTGCGCACCGAAACGATTGGAAGCTTCAGCAACAAACTCCGGATTAAATACCGCAGCCGAATTAATACTGACTTTATCTGCGCCAGCATTTAACAGCAATCGAATATCTTCGATTTTACGCACACCACCGCCTACAGTTAACGGTACAAAAACACTTTCTGCCATGCGTTCGACAGTCCGATAGGTGGTATCCCGACCATGATGTGTGGCGGTAATATCCAGAAAAGTAATTTCATCGGCACCCTGTTCATTATAACGGCGGGCCACTTCGACCGGATCACCTGCATCACGAATATCGACAAACTGGACGCCCTTGACCACTCGACCATTATCGACGTCTAAACATGGAATAATTCGTTTTGCTAGCATAATTTCGTCCAAACGCTATAGAGATGCTTGATAAATTGTCAGGAAAGCTACAACTTATGACAATAAGGCGTTATTCTAACAAAAATCTTTTATTTGTCCGCAGGTTTTCTTCATTATGTCGGTTTATACACAACTTAGCCTTGAACAAGTACAACACTTTGCCAAAGACTTTGGATTAGACATTGTTGAGATCCAGCCCATTCAGGGCGGCATTGAAAATACCAATTATTTTTTAACTGCTCAGGATAATAAGCAATATGTACTGACCGTTTTTGAGGAACTGGACAAAGCGGCTGCTTCCGAATTGATTCCGGCATTACAACATCTGGGTCAGCAGCATCTACCTGTCGCTGTACCTTTAAAATATGATGGTGAAGCCATTCATTTTATTGCAGATAAACCCGCACAAATCGCACCTCGTCTAGCAGGCGGGCATCCGATTCCATCAACAGTTGCACAAGTCGCAGCAATCGGACAAGCATTGGCAAAAATGCATCTGGCACTGCAAAACTTTCCGCTGGAACGTGAAAATAATCATGGACAAGTCTGGTGGCAAAAAACTGCAACAACCTTATATCAACGCATGTCCGCAGATGACCAGCAATTGCTAGATCGGGTATTTAGACAATTTGAAACGGCTCAAGCGCAGTTTCCGGATCGTCCCAAAGGATTAATCCATGCCGATTTATTCCGTGACAATACCTTGTATGTCGGAGATCAACTGACCGGGATTCTGGATTTTTCCGAATTAAATGGTGATGAATTACTACTGGATATCAGTATTACGCTCAATGATTTTTGTAGCAATTTTCCCGATGTCAGTCTAGACAATGACAAAGCACAAGCCTTTATGACTGCCTATCAACAGATCCGTCCGCTTAGCACAGATGAAAAAGCCTGCCTGAACATTTATCTGGCCATGGCAGCATGTCGCTTCTGGTTATCACGACTACAAGTGGCAGAGCGCAATCAGGCAGAAGGCCGGACCGGCAGTGATATTTTGCAAAAAGATCCGCAAGAAATGCGCTTGATGCTGATCAATCGCCTGACACAGGAGTACAACATCTAATGGCACGGTATCAGGGGCGATTGGTAGAGTGGCATGATGAACAGGGTTATGGCTTTATTCAGGGTATTAGCGATCCAAAACATCAACGGGTATTTTTACATATTAAAAGTTTTCAGCGTTCCGGCCCTCGCCCGATTCAGGGCTGTGTGGTGGAATATGATCTTGGGTTGGACAATCAATCTCGCCCGCAAGCCATCAATGTCAGTTATGTCAAGGCTGGGCAAGTAAAAGGTAAACAAAGCGCAGCTTCAGCTTCAAAACAGAGCAAAAAAAATGCTTGGCATCCAATGTATATACTCATGCTGATCTACTGGGTTGCACTTTTTGTGCTGTCTTCTTTTGGCAAACTGCCAATGCTAAGCATAATGATCATTATGCTAATCAATGCCTATACCTATTGGCTCTATCAGAAAGATAAACAGGCGGCTTTAAATGGTGATTTTCGGATTTCCGAGCAGCATTTATTATTGATGAATGTGTTGGGCGGCTGGACAGCCGCATGGTTTGCACGGCAACATTTTCGTCATAAGACACAAAAACAACCATTTAAAACCTATTTTGCACTGTCGATTGTCTTAAACCTTGTTTTAATTGCTTTTGCAGTATTTGCACAAGAGTATTTAATATAATCAAGGTCAATCCTCATGGACACGATACAAAACAGAGATCTACAAGAGATGAATCATCAAAACTTTGGTTCTCAAGACAATAAAACACTGACTTATGTGCTTTACGCACTTTATATTGCATCGATTTTCAGTGCTGGGATTTTGTCGATCATTGCCATTATTATCAATTATATCAAGCTTGATTCAGTCAAAGGTACTGCGCTGGAAAGCCATTTTATCTGGCAAATCCGTAGTTTCTGGTGGTATTTATTCTGGAATGTTGTTGCCATTGCCTGTGTTTGTCTGGTGGTGTTTGTCTATCATTCACCTTGGTGGAGTGCTACCCCCTTACTCGGCTTGAGCATTGTGGGGATTGCATGGATCTGGCATGTGTATCGCTGTATTCGGGGTCTCATTACCTTAAGTGAAGACCGTCCGATGTATCAGTAAGGCGTAATTTTTCGGCATAACACATCCTATTTCATGCTATCTATCGCCTAGACTTGAATCATCTGTCCTTCTTCAAGACAAACAAATTGCTGCTCTGGCACTTGATAATGACATAAGGCCGTGTGTAAATCCTGTTCGGGTGCAAACATCTCTTCATCGGTCAGTTGGAACATACGATGATGAATTGCCACACTCTGCTCGGCCTGTAAATCCAGATGTGCCTTGACTGCATCATCAGGATTCATGTGCAAGTATTGCATCAAACGACGCGGCTCATAGGCACCGATGGGTAATAATGCCAATTTCGGCGGCGTTAGTCTCGCAGCAATCTGTTTAAAATGCTCGCTATATGCAGCATCTCCAGCAAAATAGGCATGTCCGGCATCAGATAAAATCGAAAAGCCGCCCCACAATGCCTGATTCTGATCTCTTAAGCCCCGACCAGAACCATGTTGTGAGGGAACATACACGATATTTAATTCACCCTGATCACCAAAATATTGCTGTTGCCACCAATCCATTTCGATCACTTTAAAATGTTTGGGCAAATATTGTCCATTGGCAAGACCTGTATAAATCGGCATATCAAAACGGTCTACCAGCCAGTTTAACGTGGCCAGATCCATATGGTCATAATGATTATGACTCAGTAACACTGCATCAATCTTTGGCAATTGTTCCAGTGCAAGTCCCATCGGACGAAAGCGTTTGGGGCCACTGCCCTGTTGTGGGCTGACATAATCACACCACACCGGATCGGTTAAAAAATTATAGCGGCCAATTTGTAACAATACCGTGGCATGGCCAATAAAATAGACTTGCCAATCTGTAATTTCGGCAGCATCACATTGCTGAGGCAAATCAGATTGTGGAGCATTTTCCTGTGCCAGCCATGTCGATTTGCTTTTATGTCGTGTCGCAATCCATTTTAAAATATTGCTAAGCGTTTGATATTCCGGACGTGGCGCAAGATTATGAAATTCATCACCAGTGCAATGGTCCGATGTTTCATACGCATTGTTTAAGCGAATATAGGTATGCCGAATACAGCTTTGAGTAGATAGCCTATATTGCAAATGCTGATCTGTGCTGTTGCTATTTTTCGTCATAAGATAAACCAACTGCTATGGGAATGATAATGCTATTGCTCCAGTCGCCCCTGCATACGTTGCAACCAGACTTTTTGGGTTTGTGGTTTGATAAACAAGGTGACAATTTCCGGATGCGCTGTTTTGGCAGCAGTTTCGATACGATTAATACAATTTTCGATATCGTCACTGGTCAGACTATCTTTAAATTCCAGACTTAACAATGCTAGTACCTGATGTGCACCGATTTGTTCGGTCAATACGCCATTGGCATTTAACACCGCTTCATCTTCGGCAGCGATCAACATTAAATGATTGCGTAATTTTGGATCGGCACTTTCACCAAGTAATAACCCCTTGGTTTCCCGTGCCAATAGGGTTGCAGCAATCGCCAACACCACACCAATCAAAATAGATGCAACACCATCCAGCATCGGTAGATTAAAAATCTGACTGGCGGCAATACCAACCAAGGCAATCGTTAAACCAATCAATGCTGCGGAATCTTCGAATAACACGGTAAAAGTAGTGGGATCTTTACTACGCCGAAAAGCCTCAAAATAACCAAGCTTGCCTTTTTCCTTACGGAAATTTTTCAGTGCTACGCCCCATGACGTGCCTTCACACAACATGGCGATACCCAACACAATGTAGTTCACCAGAGGATCCTTGATTTCTTCCGGATTTAAAATATGGTGCACACCCTGATAAATAGACACAATTGATCCCAAGGCAAACACCATTAAGGACACAATAAATGCCCAGAAATACAGTTCACGCCCATATCCAAAAGGATGCGTGGCATCAGGTGCACGTTCGGATTTCTTTAAGCCATGCAATAACAGCACTTCATTTAAAGTATCCACCAAAGAGTGAATGGCTTCACTGAGCATGGCCGAACTATTGGTCCACCAAGCGGCAATAAATTTGACAATGGCAATGGCAAAATTTCCAGCCAAAGCGGCATATACAACGATACGACTGGAATGTGTTTTTTCTATTTTAGCAGGTGTTGTGGTCATATCTGTTTTATAGGGATTCAAAGTGTGATATTTCTCTCTAGTCTAATCCAATTTTTTGTATAGAGCAGCATATGTTATGTATGATCTTTTAAGTATGATCGTCTATGTATGGCTACGTAAATCAATCACCTGCTTTAATAGATATAACGCAATGCCGGCACATAATCCCCAAAATGCAGATCCAACGCCCCACAGCGTTAAACCGGATGCCGTCACCATAAATGTCAACATCGCCGCATCAAGATGTTGCATCTCGGACAATGCCGTTTTTAAGGCATGACTACAGGCAGAAAATAATGCCAAGCCAGCAATTGCAACCACAAATGCTTTGGGTACCAGTGCAAAGAGCTGCACCATACTTTGCGCAAAAACCGCAAACAGAAAATAAAAAAATGCGCAGCTTAAACCTGCAATATAGCGTTTCGAGGCATCAGGATGGCAATCCTGACTGGTGCAAATGGCAGCAGTAATCGAAGATAATGTCACACCATGCGAACCAAATGGCGCAGTCAATAATGAAGCCACGCCAGTATAGGTAATCAGTTTGGATTCTGGTGCTTGATAGCCGGACGTTTGCATGACCGCCAGTCCACTGGCATTTTGCGAGGTCATCGCCACAATAAATAAAGGCAAGGCAATACCAAAAATCGCAGACAATGACCAAGTCGGTGTGGTCCAGACCGGCTGTGCAACTGCCCATGAAATACTGGACCATGCCAGATCATTTTGTAGTAAAACAATTGCAATCCCGACCAATAAGGTCAATACAATGGAATATTTGGGTAAAAGCAATTTCGCAATAAAATATGTGATGCACATTAACAGAACCAAAACGGGCTGCAATTGAATCTGCATAAATGCCTGCAAGCAAAACTGTAATAAAATCCCCGCCAGCATGGCAGCAATGATACTCATCGGGATTTTTTGCATCACTTTTTGAAATAGTCCTGTTACCCCAAAAATAATCACCAAAACCGCCGAAACGATATAGGCCATTACCGCTTCACTCAAGGAATATAAGGGTAATGCGGTCACCAGTAATGCAGCACCCGGTGTAGACCATGCAGTAATAATCGGCATTTTTAATTTTAGACTTAAAATCAGCGTTACCACACCACAGCCCAGTGAGGCGGAAGCCAGCCATGACGCGGTTTGCAATGTCGACAGTTGCCCCATTTGTGCAGCATGAAAAATAATGACCGCAGAACTGGCATAAGCGATTACCACAGCAATAAAGCCTGCAACAATAGCAGAAAGCGAAATATCTTTAGAAATGGACATAGTCAGGAACATCAAAAATTTGTGGAATTATCTGCCCAAATGATAGCGAATTTCAAATAAAAATTGATCTTGATGCAAAACTCAGGCAGATTTTTTTGATCATACACAGTGTGAACCAGCAGCATAATGATACCTGTCAATACACGAAGTTATCATCGCATTTAATCCATTCATCAATCAGATAATAAGAGTTGATGTAATTGCTGAACATTGTCGGCAATCGCAAGCGGCTTAAACTGTGTCAACACATCAACCGAATGTACACCATAACTCACGCCAATTCTTGGCATCTCGATATTTTGTGCCATATGCAGATCATAACTGGTATCGCCAATCATGATCGCCCGATCAGCTGTAATACCTGTTGCTGCCAGAATCTGTCGTAACATTAATGGATCAGGTTTGGAACGTGTTTCACTGGCGGCGCGGGTCACATCAAATAAATCCAGACTCGCGGTGTGATGTAAAACCCGATCCAGACCTTTACGGCTTTTGCCTGTCGCCACGGCCAGTTTTTTATGCTGTTTTTTTAAGCCATGCAGTAACTCTGCTACGCCATCAAACCATGCATCCTGTCCGGAATTTTCCACATAATGGGCAGAATACGCTTCCAAAATATTCTGCTGTAAATGCGGGACATCTGGAAATAAAGTCTGCATTACCTCCGGCAGCCCCAAACCAATCACACTTTTTGCGGCATCATCCGTTAAAGGTTGCTGATATTGCTGTGCTGCAAATTGCAGGCTGTTGACAATCTGACCAACCGAATTATAGAGCGTACCATCCCAGTCAAATACGATTAAATCAAAATCCATCACACTAAAATCACCCAAATCAGACCCTGCGTTCACCTGTTGTTCCTGTCTAAAGTTTTCGTAATTGCGCAAGCACATTTTGCATATCTTCGGGTAAAGCTGTTTCGATCACAGGATAACCCGGAATCTGCAAGCGCTTGGCATGTAAGCATAACCGCCGTGGTTCTACTGCACGAAACGGCGTCTGATGCCCATATTTATCATCACCCAGCAATGGATGGCCAATACTTAAACCATGGACACGAATCTGATGGGTACGTCCGGATAAAGGTGAGGCATGAATCAAGGTTGCCTGTTTAAAGCGCTCCGCTACACGCCATTCGGTTTGGCTGGGTTTACCGTCTTTGGCGACTCGAACACGACGCTCACCATTGGCAAGTTCATAACGCAACAAGGGGGCATCAATCAATTGCTCATCCATGGTCACCACACCTTTCACAATCGCAGCATAGGTTTTCTTGATACGATGCGCACGCAAATCGTCCTGCAAAGCTTTGAGCACACTGCGCTTTTTGGAAATCATCACCAGCCCGGAAGTATCCCGGTCTATACGATGAATCAACTCCAGATATTTTTTCCCTGTTGCATGACGCAATGCTTCGATCAAACCATAGGCAACACCGCTGCCGCCATGTACGGCAATACCGGAAGGCTTGTTCACCACAATCAGACCTTCATCTTCAAAAACAATACGATCAAGCAAGCCCTTTGCGATTTTGTCTCCAATCGGCGGCTGTTGTTCGGTACTGGCCTGTTGGCTATTTGTCTGTTTACACCGAATCGGTGCAACCCGAATCTGATCACCAATATTTAACTTGGTATCAGCTTTAATGCGCTTTTTATTCACACGCACTTCGCCTTCCCGAATCAATCGATAAATCCTGCTTTTCGGTACACCCTTGAGGCGACTAAATAAAAAATTATCAATTCTCTGCCCCTCTTGATGTTCTGTCACATCAAACCAGGTGACATTCTGCCAAGGTTGATCAGAATGGGAAGGTTTGGATTCAGTCATATGGTCTATTGCTCTAAAAAATTCATTTTTGGATATTTTCTAAACAAATAAACAGCATTTATGTTTAAAAAAAAGGATCTACCCCATAGGCAGATGGTGAAGCATTTGCTATATTCAGCGCACGGATACCAGCGTAACAGTCCATCTCGTGACTTAATCGACTTTTAAGCGATTAAATGATGCACATAAGATTGCGTGTCGGTCCTCAAAGAATATGCCTTTGCCGAGGGCAAATTATATCGGCAAATTGGTGATGTGTTTGTGTTTTTTGCAAATTAATCGCACAAATCATATTGCTCCGTACAAATTGTCGCTAACAACAATCTTGTTAGTTTATATGTAAACTGATTGCATCACACAAATTGCGCCCTAGAGAGATATTCAGGTAACTCGAAACGATATATTAAGGTCTGCTGCCATACGCCTATTTCATGATGAGAATGCCATGAATAGATGACAAATAAGATATAGCATTGCGAAAGATCACCATTTAGATCACCTTATATACAGCATGTTTACCAGTGAATATTCAGGTAGCTTGAGGTTCAATGATTATTGTGGCTTTGACATCATGATATGTTCAAAATCCACCCTAAGCTCAATTACCCAAATTATCGATAATTGAGTCTGTTAGGCATTTGCGCCACCTTGCCAATTTGTTGGTGTATATCACTAGAAGGTATTACACCCATGAAACGTATGTTGATTAATGCAACACATGCCGAAGAGGTTCGTGTTGCACTTGTCACTGACAATCGCTTATACGATTTTGACTTGGAAAACCGTACAAGAGAACAGAAAAAAGCCAACATCTACAAGGGTCATGTGACCCGTGTTGAACCCTCTTTAGAAGCCGTTTTTGTCGAATATGGCGCACAACGTCAGGGCTTTTTGTCTTTAAGAGAAATCGCCAATTCTTATTTAAATGGTGATCCTCGCCACAACCACAATATCCGTGAACTGATTACCGAAGGGACAGAATTACTGGTCCAAGTGGAAAAAGAAGAACGTGGCAACAAAGGTGCTGCACTCTCTACTTTCATTTCACTTGCTGGTCGCTATTTGGTATTAATGCCAAACAATCCCAAAGGGGGTGGCATCAGCCGTCAGATTTCCGGATCAATTCGTGAAGAGCTAAAAGAAATTCTGGCTGCGCTGGATATCCCCAAAGGTATGAGCGTGATTGTACGTACCGCAGGGATTGGCCGCAGCAAGGAAGAATTGCAGCTTGATTTACAGCATTTGCTGGATCTTTGGGCACAAATTCAAAGCACCGCAAAAGCTGGGACATCACCGATGCTGGTGCATCAGGAAGCCGGTGTGGTAACACGTGCAATTCGTGATTATCTGCGTGATGATGTCGCAGAAATCCTGATAGACAGTGAAAATGCCTATAACGAAGCCTATAACTTTGTCAAAGCAGTCATGCCACGTCAATTGGATAAACTTAAAACCTATACCTTAAATGAGCCCTTGTTTGCCCATTTTGCCATCGAAAGCCAAATCCAGACTGCTTATGAACGTGAAGTGAAATTACCGTCCGGTGGTTCGATTGTCATTGACCAAACCGAAGCGCTGGTGGCAATTGACATTAACTCTGCCAAGGCAACCCGTGGTCAGGATGTAGAAGATACTGCACTTAATACCAATCTTGAAGCTGCCGAAGAAATTGCCCGTCAATTGCGCTTGCGTGATATGGGTGGCCTGATTGTGATCGACTTTATCGACATGGGTAAAGAGCGCAATCAACGCATGGTTGAAGCCAAACTGCGTGAAGCCACTCAAAGTGATCGTGCCCGTATTCAATTCGGACAATTGTCCCGTTTTGGTTTGATGGAAATGAGCCGTCAACGTTTACGTCCGTCATTGGAAGAAGCCACCGGTTATGTTTGTCCACGCTGTCACGGTACCGGCATGGTGCGTGATCTGCGCTCGCTCTCTCTGTCGATTATGCGTAAAGTAGAAGAGATTGCATTACGTGAACGTCACGGTGAAGTACAGGTTGAAGTTCCGGTTGAAATTGCAGCCTTCTTGTTAAATGAAAAACGTCACAGCATCGTTTATCTGGAACAAACCTCCGGTGTACGTGTCACCGTATTGCCACATCCGCATCTGGAAACCCCGCATTACGAAATCCAGTACAATCCGGAAGGGTTTGCCCCAACCAGTTATGAACGTACTGCGGCTACACGTTCCAGCGAAAAAGATCTAGGCTACGAATCTACTGGCTGGCACATCGAAGAACAGTTGCATGAAGCTGCACCAGCAGCAATAGAACAGCCTGTTGCACCAAAAATTGCCACCGCAGCACAACCAGCTGCAACACCCACAGTCGTAAAAAGTAAAGCGCCTTCTGCCAGCCCATGCGCATGGCTGGAAAACCTATTTGTACAAAAACAGGCTCAAACCGTTGATCAAAGTCGTACTGCTCAACATGCTGCCGCAGCCATTGAACAACTGGTCAATAATGGCGCAGTAAGTCGTGGACAATACGGTCAAATCGCCACACCAGTTGCTGCACCTGCATCTGCCACACCAGATACCGATTACGGCAATGCCTATCTGGGTCAGCAAGCAACTGCGCCTCAAGTGACAGCCGACATAGAACAACATGACAAGGAAGAACGTCAACCTCGTCGTAAAGATAAGCGTAACCGTAAAGAACCTCGTAGCGATCAGCGCGAACCTCGCAATGAGCAACGTTTTGAACAACGCAATGAACAGCGTGAACCTCGCATCGATCAGCGTGAGCAGCGTTTTGAACAAGCACCTGTCGCAGCACAAGTGCTAGAGGAACAGCCTCGTCAAAACAACAATGGCAATAAAGACCAACGCCGTAACAACAAACGCCCGAATGAGCAAAATCATGGGGCGGAGCAACAAGAGCAACATGTGGGTGTGCCACGTCGTGAACGCAATCAAAGTCGTCCGCCTCGTCCACAGCGTCATCGTGATCAGTCTGTTTTAGCGCAAGCAAATCAGACAACGCCGGTAGCTGAAGACCATTTACAGGATCAGTCACAAGGTCTATCACAGGATCATGGCGTTCAGGTGCATATTATCGAACAGACCAAGCCGGAAATTTTACCTACGGCATTGCTGGTCAATCTTGATACGGCTCAAACAGAAATTTTGGCACTCGGTCAATCCGATAGCAGTGCAACGCATGCAGGATCTGAAGCTAAAACACAGGAAAATAAACGTCCTGTTGCAAAAGCCAAAACTGTTGTGATTGCAGAATCAACTGCGCCAGTCACTGAAAATGCAGTCCAGTCGTCAGCAGTACCAAAAGAAACTGCTGTCGCAGCTGCAAAAACAGAGAAACAGGCAGAAGTGGATCAGTCGGAACCGAAACGTGCCATCAATGATCCACGTGAACGTCGCCGTCTTAAAGCAGAAAAACGTGCTGCACAAGCCAACAAAAAGGCTCAGGCTGCATTATTAACACCACAGGCACTGGCAAGTCTTGCTCAGTATAATGTAGGCAGTCTGATTCAACTGGTTTTCAATGAAGACAGTAAAATCTTTATTGATCAGTTTGGTCTGATCCCGACCTTTAATCGTGCCTTGCAAAAGCACCTTGAAAGTTTTGTGGTTGCGACCGTTGAGGAAAGTGAAGAAGATCAGCAACCTCAACAACCTGTAACACGCGATGTCAAGCTGGCGACTCAGGTCAATCCGGAACCGGTTGAAGCCTTGCCTTTAACACCACCAACACCAAGTTCTCGTGTTGCCAATGACCCACGCGAACGTCGTCGTCAGGCCAAACAAGCACTGTTGGCAGATGCACAAGCTCAGGTAAAAGCAACTGTTGAACCGGCAACGACAACACCTGCTGAATCAAACATTGCAGAAACAGCAACTATTGCAGAGGTTGAGACAGTCGATAATGCACCTGCCGAACAGGACTTCGCCTTAACGTCTCCTGATGTTGCAACACAGCAAGCAAGTGACGTGACAGAAACACCTGTAGATGCAGAACCAGTTGCTGCGACCTCAACGGATACTGCGGACCAAACAGCTCAGGTTGAAATTGCTTTGGATGAGACTCAGCCAGAAACAACAGCTGAAGCAGCGCCTGAAGAAAGCAAAGCCAAAACGACCCGTAGTCGTAAAGTGAAAGTAGAGGATGACAAAGCTCGCCCTCGTCGTCCCCGTGGACGTCCACCGAAAAAAACACCCCCAGTAACAGATGCATAATTGCCTCTAATGCCAAACAACCTAGTCAATGACCTTGACTAGGTTTTTTTATAGTCTACAACCTGACCAGTGAGTAACTCTTTCGTCACTTTCCGTCATTTTAAGGATTGATTTTCTGTATAAAATGGTCAGGTTTTTAAAATTCAAGTATTGGTATATAAAAGAATAGATAGGAACTCTCAGTATGAACCCAAGTGCTAAGCATGAAGTCATTGGTATAACGGACGTTGTTAAGCGTGTTCCAGGTGTTGCAAGGAAACTGCCACATATTTTAGATGGTTTACGCCAAGTTTACTTACGCAAAGCAACCACACCTACGGGCTTGGCATGGGCTTTTGAAAAAGCAGTACAAAAAAATCCTTCAGGCACAGCACTTTTATATGAAGAGCAAAAATTTTCCTACGATGCCTTAAACCAATGGGCGAACCAAATTTCTTATTATTTCCTCTCTATCGGTGCCAAAAAAGGAGATGTCGTTGCCGTCATGCTGGAAAACCGTCCAGAACTGATTGCAACCATTCTGGGGCTGGCAAAAATCGGTGTCATTAGTGCACTGGTCAATACCTCTCAAACCAATAAGGTACTGACCCACAGCATTAATCTGGTCAAACCGATTGCCTTGGTTGCAGGACAGGAAACCCAAGATGCGATCTTAAATATTCGTGAACAACTGCATCTCAAAGCCGATCGTTTTTACTGGTTTGCCGATCAGGCTACCCAACAGGATGCAGGCAAGGCGCCGACCTTCTTTAGCAATCTTGCCGAGAAAATCTCCGCTTACGCAAAATTCAATCCACCCACCACAAAACATGTCTATGCGAATGATGGATTGTTCTATATCTATACCTCAGGAACAACCGGTCTACCCAAAGCAGTGGTATTTAGCAATGGTCGCTGGACATTGGCTTATGGCACTTATGGTCATATTCTCAATCTAAATGCAGATGATGTCATGTATTCGACATTACCGCTTTATCATGCAACCGGTATGGTGGTGTGCTGGTGTGGTGTCATCGCAGGTCAGGCGGCTTTCGCTATTCGGCGTAAATTTTCCAGATCCAATTTCTGGAATGATGTGCAAAAATATAATGCCTCTGCCATTGGTTATGTCGGCGAACTCTGCCGTTATCTGATAGACGTAGACCCTTCGGAAAAAGAACGCCAGCATCGCGTTACCAAAATGATTGGCAATGGTATGCGTCCCAATATCTGGAATGACTTTAAACAACGCTTTGGCATTGAAGAAGTACTGGAACTCTATGCTTCAAGTGAAGGTAATATTGGATTCAGCAACCTGTTTAATTTTGACAATACCGTCGGTTTTTCACCCCTACCTTATGCCATCATCAAATTTGATAAAGAAACGAATGCGCCAATCCGTGACAAAAATGGTTTCTGCCAAAAAGTCAAAACCGGCGAAACAGGTTTATTGCTCGGAAAAATCACCTCTCGTAGCCCATTTGACGGTTATACCGATTCCGAAAAAAATAAAGCCGTTATTTTTAAAGACGTCTTTAAAACAGGAGACAGTTACTTCAATACGGGTGATCTGGTACGGGATATTGGGTTCCGTCATGCACAATTTGTTGACCGCTTAGGCGATACGTTCCGCTGGAAAGGTGAAAACGTCTCCACCACAGAAGTCGAAAATATCGTTGCAGACTACGCTAAAATTTCAGAAGCCGTGGTGTATGGCGTAGAGATTCCCAATACCAATGGACGTGCAGGCATGGCAGCCATCACCCTCAAAGATCAGCAATCGCTTGATGAGCAGGACTTGGTGCAGATGGCAAGCCAGTTTAAGGCTGAATTACCGGCCTATGCCGTTCCTGTGTTTTTACGCATTCAGCAACAGGTTGAAACCACCGCCACTTTTAAATATTCCAAAAACAAGCTAAAAGATGAAGCCTTTGATCCGCAAGCCTGTAATGAAACGTTATATGCTTTATTACCCGGAGAAAATCAATATTGCGAAATCACGCCTGAAATTTTTAAAGATATTCAAGCATCTAAATATCGCTTTTAAATATCCACGCTAAACCCGGCCTGTATAAAAACATTCCGGGTCTGATTTTTACTCTAGATTTGAGATCAAAAGTCGAATCAGATGTTTAAGTGCAAAAATCCGGCTTTAGATGGCTTATTTATAGCCAAATATATCCTAAAACCTTAATTTTTCCTTGTGTTCACGAAATAAATTGCTACAATACGCAGCATCAAAACGAGATGGTGCTAGAAGACTTCTTCTTTTCTTGCACTGCACATTCAAACAACGTTTGAATGTTTGTTCAGGGTCGTTAGCTCAGTTGGTAGAGCAGCAGACTTTTAATTTGTTGGTCCCGCGTTCGAGCCGCGGACGACCCACCATCTTAAGTTTTGATCTTGTGGGGTCGTTAGCTCAGTTGGTAGAGCAGCAGACTTTTAATTTGTTGGTCCCGCGTTCGAGCCGCGGACGACCCACCAGAATTCTAAAAAACCTCTCATCATTTTTGATGGGAGGTTTTTTTATTGTCGCTGATCAATGGCATACATTCATAAAAAATCTTCTAGTACCGAATTTAAATACATTCTACCCAATGCGGTACACGCCAGTTGTTCGGCATCAGGCAATAATAATTGCTTTTCTCGAAGCTGATTCAATATCGGTTGTAACCGTTGCAAATCCTGACCTGTTCTTTGCGCATAATACGCACTCGCCACGCCGGAAGTTAAACGCAAAGCATTCATCATAAATTCAAATGGCATTTCATCCTCTGCAATTTTTTTGAATTGCAAATGATCAGCAGGTCTTTTTGCCAGATAATCTTTTGGCAAGCGGGTTTTCTGAAAGCGGTAAATACCGTCTTGCAAAGAAACTTTGCCATGTGCCCCTGCACCGATTGCCAGATAATCGCCAAATTGCCAATAATTCAGATTATGCCGACTTGGTAACTCCTTGGCCCAAGCCGATACTTCATAATTATAAAAGCCATGCCGACTTAATACTTGCTCGCCCTGTTGTTGAATCTGCTCCAACACCTCGTCGTTCGGTAAAGTCGGTTGTGAACGATAAAAGACGGTATTAGGTTCAATGGTCAGTTGATACCAGGAAATATGCGTTGCACCCAGATCAATCGCTGTTTGCAGATCAAATAATGCCTGTTGCAAGGTTTGCTGCGGTAGACCATGCATCAAATCAACATTGATACGTTTAAAGCCTGCCAAGGCAGCATTGGCAATCGCAGACCGGGCATTTTCCGCATTATGAATACGTCCCAACTTTTCCAGATGCTCGCTATTAAAACTTTGTACACCAATCGAAAGTCGGTTGATCCCTGCTTTTAGATATTGTTCAAATGGTGCATGTTCCAGTGTACCGGGATTGGCTTCCATGGTGATTTCACAATCAGAGGAAAATGCTGTAAGTTGGCGGAGTTGGTCAAACAGCCATTGATAGCCTGTTGCAGAAATTAACGATGGTGTACCGCCACCAATAAATACACTCTGAATACTGCGCTGCTGCACAAATTGCAGTTGTGAACGAAAATCCTCAACCAGTGCCTGTAAATATTGCTGCTCCAGATCCAGTGTCAGTTGTCCATCTGCCAGTTCGTGCGAATTAAAATCACAATAGGGGCATTTTCGGACGCACCACGGCATATGAATATATAATGATAATGGAATGGCTTGCGGCTGATAGGACATGGATACAGCTTGACTCAAAAATTTATCACATAGTGTAGCATGTCCATTTTAAGATACTGCGATATGCTAATAATACAGATCAAAATGTTGATCTTCATCAATCCGATAATGGCGTAAAAACACCTTGATTGATTCCGCACTGGAAAATAATTCCACCCGGTTTTGTGACAAACGAATAAATTGATTCACTTCATTTAACTCTATTCGATATTTAGATTTCAAATCACTCACGGTAATTTTGGTTTTATAAGGCGAAATCGTTTTACGCCAATCAAATGAGTAAATGATACTTTCTATTTCCTCCTGAATTTTCCCTGATTGTTGCTCCAAATTTAAGTTATACAACTCCAATTGCTGTTTCGCCAATTTGCCAATATTGTCGGCATTGAGTTGGTCTAATTCGATCTGAATTTGCAATAATGCCAATAAATCCTTTTGTTTATACGCCTCAGTGACTTTTTGCATCAATTCTGTTTTTTCAATTTTCTTTTGCTCATCCTGTTCACGATCCGGATGAATTAATGCTGTAAGTTGTAAGTAAATACTTTTTAATGATTTTTTTGCCTGCTGTTGTGCCAGCTTCAATTTATCCAATTTCTTTTGTTCTTTTTTACGATCACGTTCCAGCATTTTATTAAAATACGCCTGATCTTCTGAATGGAATTGTGAAATAAACTCCTGCTGTTTTTGCTGCTGATCCGCTTGTAAAATCTGTGCAAATTTCTCTACAAAACTTTCAGGATCATCAGGATCAAAGTCAAAATCGATCAATGCTGGATCTATATCAAATTTCTCTGCAAAATCATCAATGATCATTTGTTTTTGAAAATCCAAGATGTCTTCTTCATTGATTTGTTCATTAGCTAATTCAGCGGCATTAGGCAAATCTATCTCTTGCTGCGAATAATCTTTATAAATTTCCTTTAAATACTCGTATTGTAGTGGTTTTAAGGTATCTACATGCAATAACATATACACCAGATTTTCGATAAGATAATCGAGTTTGCTTAAATGTGTTTTTGCGACTTTGTAATGTTGTTTATAATGCTGTAATTGCTCAACTTGCTGAAACAGGTATTGATGCCACTGCGCATATTTAGGTAAAAGTTCCTGTGCAGCTTGTTTCTGAATCTGTTGTTGGGCCTCTTTCCAGTCATGTAATTCCTGTTTTTGCTTCTCGATCTTTTTCAGCAACCGATTGAACTTGCGCTGTGCAGGTGAAAGTGGTTTTTCATTGCCATGTGAACTAATTTCTAATTGTGCAGCCATAACCAATCATGTCATAAAATTTACTCAAGGCATGATCATAACAACTCTTTTTTAAAATGTTATATCAGAATTGAAAACTTTTGGTTGCAACCCCCTCTAAATAAAAGTCCAGATCATCACACATTTTCTATACCAAAGCCCAACATAGCCTACATATGCTTACCAAAACAAACCCTCTATCGATAAGACTAGGCTTAGTATAAGTAACAGATATTTCATGGATTAAAAATTTATCCTGATCGGTAAATTTCTCTCCCTGAAATAAAAAATGTCGATATCCAGACATCATCTAAAAAGATAAAAGAGGCAATACAATGACAAACAATAGTAAACTTGAACATGAAATCGCAAAACATCGTACCGCTTTAGGTACTCCAAGTGATTTATCCAAAGAAGCCACCCGTGATATTTCTGCTGCCTTAAATGGTCTACTGGCAGATGTATTTGCACTCTACTTAAAAACCAAAAACTTTCATTGGCATGTCAGTGGTCCGCATTTTCGTGATTATCATTTATTGTTTGATGAGCAAGCCACACAAATATTTGCCATGAGCGATCCAATTGCAGAACGTATTCGTAAAGTCGGGGGCACCACATTACGTTCGATTGGCCATGTCAGCCGCACCCAACGTGTCGTGGATAATGATTCAGATTTTGTCGATCCACAGGATATGCTTGCCGAATTACGTGAAGATAATAAAAATCTCACTGCAAAATTACGTGAAGCACATAATGTTACCGATGAATATCGCGACATTGCCTCATCAAGTCTGATTGAAAACTGGATTGATGAAACAGAACGCCGTACATGGTTCCTATTTGAAGCTGGCCGTACGCACGTTTAATTTTTCAAAACGGAAGCAAAATAGGCTATTTCAATCTCCTCATAAGAACTGACGTTTACCTACATCTTTTTTAAACCCAGAAATCGGGCGTATACGATACGCCCTCCTCATGAATTAAATTTGTGTTGTAAGGGTGAGATGCACTGCATCGCAAGGTATAAATCCTAAGCATTAAAATTTAAGACTTACTATCTCAACGTCACTAATCCAAAAATATGCTTAAAACTTCCTGTTCCTATATACATAGCAAACGAGATTGAAAAAAGCTCATTATTTTTCGAATTGTTTTGTTAACTTATATTAAGAAATTGAAATATATTTAAATTTTACTGTGATAAGCACAATATTATTCAGTAGATAATGATAATTTATCATCATCTAATCTTTTTTAATACCTGAGATAATCTGAAAGCTATGTATTGAATACAGTTTCTATCATGAATTTTTAAAGGCTGCTGTCATTTGGTTTAGGTCTTTTAGACCTTTAGCCAATTTGGCAGCCATTTTTCTGATTGTTGCCGCATCCATGTGAGGTACTTTCTATAATTATCCTTGTCAGGATAAATGAAAGTTAAGTATTTACACATATAGTCACATTAAGAGATTTAAAACTTATACTTCAAACTCAATGTAGCATTACGTGGTGAGCCATAAATAATACTTGAGCCTACAGTTTCATAATAGGTTTTATCAAAAAGATTATTTACATTCAACTGGATTTTAATATTTTGATCGACGTCATAACCTAACATCATATTGGCTAAGACATAGCCATCTTGTTGTACACGCTGGTTATATGTAGCAACATCACTATAAAATTTGCTTTTATAGCTTAAACCGCCACCGACAGACCATTTATCCAGAGTATATTTGGTAAATAAATTGGCAGTCGTTCTCGCATACGTTGTATTAACCTTATTACTTTTTGCATCTTTTACATCAAAATTGGCAACACCAAAATTAATGTGCCAGCTATCCGTTATTTCACCATCAACTTCCAGCTCAAAGCCTTTACTTTTAACACCATCAACTCCTCGATAAGCCTGATCAGTCGTGTTTACTACATATACGTTATCAATCGCTTCGGCAGTATTATCCTGTTGGATCTGAAAAACAGATAATGAGGTATGCAAACGATCATCAAACCAGTCACTTTTAATTCCTGTTTCATATTGTTTACCAGTAATTGGGTCAAGATATTGACCATTTTGTTCTTTGCGATTTTGAGGAGTAAAAATATCGGTATAACTGGCATACCATGAGTGATCTGGCAGAAAATCGTAAATCACTCCAAAATACGGGGTAAATTGATCATTGAATTTACGATTCCCTACACCATTATCTTGTTCATATTTCCAATTGGAAAAACGAGCACCCGCAACGACTTTTAACGGTTCAAATATATGTAGTTTGCTAGCAAAGTAGGTAGCTGTCTGAGTCACTGTATTTGGAGAGCTCGCATTATAAGGTGCAATTGAAACAATTGGATTATAGTTAGGGTTATTAAAATCAACAGTAGGATAAGTTAGAGTGATGGTTGCTGAAAGATCATCTTCGACTTCATATCGATTAAAGCTGGCTCCAAATAAGACTTCTTGCTCTAATCCAAATAAATTAAATGGAATTTTAAAATGACCATCCATATTTAGGTCATTATCATTATTCTCTCTGGCTGATGTACTTGAGTTGGTTGTACTCAAATTTGTTGTCTTATCAACTGCACTACCAGCACTATACATTTTTCCCCAAGTTTTGGACTGACCATAGATACCGTTTAAATTAAAACTAATTCCATTCCATAATTCCTGTTTAAAATCGGCATATACAGCGGTTCGGGAGTAACTACGTTCTGTCCAGTCGGTCCCTACATTGGTAGAACGGTCAAAATTGGTACGTGTGCCATCACTATAAAATGCAGGTAAACCTCCCCATGTTACGCCATATCGTTCTGCATCCTGATAACTGAGGCCTAATGATAGATAAGTAGCTTCGGTTAAATCCATATCTACTACGCCATAAGCCGTTTTTCTGGTCGTGTGACGTACGTCCTGAAAAGAATCTTTATCCTGATAGCTAAATATAGTTCGTCCGCGGATTGAACCATCACTGTTTAAGGGAAAAGATAAATCGGCAGTGCTACTATAATCATTCCATGAACCTCCCGATAGCTCCAATGAACCAGTTAACTCCTTGGAGTTGGCACGCTTACGGATAAAATTCATCCCCATTGCCGGATTACCTGCACCTGTCATTAAACCATTGGCTCCTTTGACAACCTCGATACGGTCAAAAATGGTAAGACTAAAATCTGCAACATCCAGTGAAGAGTCTGCACTCCCAGCGGATTACCATCAAATAGCATATAATTCGTACTAAATCCTCTTGAAGAAGGGGTTCCTCGAGTATCATAACGTATAAGTGTGACGCCTGTTATTTGATCTATGAGTTGTTGATAGGAATCAATGTTTTTGTCATCTAAATATTCACGGGTTAACACTTTGACCGTTTGTGGTGTTTCACGATGCGATAGATTCAGCTTGGTTGAGGTACTGCTACTTTTGGCTGTATATGAAGCTGTTCCTTCAGTTGTACTTTGTTCTGCACTTACAGTAATCACCGGCAACTGCGCCACATTCGGATTCCGATTTGCCTAACCTTGTGTATAAACATCAATCGGTTTTAACTGTCCCATATCACGTGCTTGAGTAGGTAGTGTTTTTATTTTTTCAACAATAGTATAGCCATCATCAATTTTCTGAATTTGATAAGGGCTATTTTTTAATAACTCTGCAAAACCTTCCGCAATCAAATATTTTCCCTGTAAACCCGAGCTGTGTAATCCTGCCAGTTTTTGGCTATCTACCGATACCTTTACCCCAGACTGCAAAGCAAACTGATTCAATGCCTGCGTTAATGTTCCAGCCGCTACGTTATATTCAATGGCAGGCGCTGTATTTGCTATCGCACTTTGCGTCGTGATCGCTACGCCTGCTGCCAGAATCATATGGATCGAAAGTATCATAGGCTTTAAGCCCAGTTTCATTAAAGTATTTTGCGATTGATTCATATTATCCCCATCATTTGTGATTAAAAACTTTCACTAACTAAGACTGCGTATTGCACAAAAATGGGTAATCTTTTTTTAGAATTTTCTTATTAGCAATTCAACATATTGAATTATAAAGTTATTTATTTTTAAATATTTCTTGTATCATAAAATGCATACCTAGAGCGGAACATCATTTAAATCCCATCACCACCTATTCCATCTTAAAATTTTATTTTTTAGCCTCAATTTTAATCTGTCCAAGTAAAGTCTTATCGATGCGAATATCCAGACTTTGCTGTAATAAAGTCAGTGCAGAATCATTCAAAGGCAAAATCGCACTGACCTGAATATGCTGCAAATCTTCGGCACGATAATATAAAGTCTTGGATTGATAACTTTGTAAAATATCCAGAACCTGATCAAGCGGCATTTTATCTACGACCAAAGCATGTTGTTGCCATGCTTGGTCAATCGTACTAGGCTGAATCGGTAATGCAGAACTTACCCCATGTTCATCAATACTGACTTGCTGTCCTGCCTTGACGATAACTGCGTGTTGATTAATTTCAACTGGTGCCACTTCGGTTGCAGAATGCAACATGATCAATGTGGTACGTTGCTCGTTATGATGGATAATAAACCGTGTACCCAGTGCTTTAATTTTTGCAAATCCGGTCTGTACAACAAAGGGACGTTGCGCATCTTTTGCCACATCAACCAGAATATTGCCCTGTAATAATTCGATGGTACGTTGATCCGCATTATATTTGACATTATATGCAGTTTTACCACTCATATGGATCTGGCTTTGATCTGATAACATCTGTTCCGACCAATCCTGTGAACCATTACGTGCATCAGCAAGCCAGTAATCCGTCGGTAATATTTGCCATGACAATAACGTCAGCAAAATTGCCATGCCTGCCAAAAGCAATAAATTACGGGGTTGTGACCAACTTTTATTGTGCTCGTCTAATTGCGTATCTGTCAAAACCTGTTCAATCACCTGACTGGCAATATGTTTTTGTGAGCTCTGTTGTGCCTCATGAAAAAGTCCCATGGTCTGCTGCATTTCTGCCACAGCCTCGACATGCCGCACATCCTGTTGTTGCCATTGTTTAAATGCCTGAATATCCTCATCAGTCGCTTCTTCATCAGCCAATGTCACCAGCCACAGCGCTGCCTGCTCTAATATTTCTTCCGGAAGTTGAGCATCATGCTGTGGATCTTGCTGGTTCGACAAATCGGACATAAACAGATCAATAGTAGAGGTGGAATATAAAAGCGTAACTTAGCATATTTCGCTTTTTAACTGTCTATTGCAGTACATCATGGCTTTGACCAAATCCGCTTTTACGGTTTTCCGAGTGATGTTTAAGATGAGTGCAATTTCAGTCTGAGATTTTCCTTCAATATGATGCAACAATAAAACTTTGCGAGGCCGCTCTTCCAGTCCCCGCAAGACACTGGCAATTCGGTTCAGCACATCAATCTCAAGCAGAATCTGCTCAGGTGAGCATTCATCATCTGCTTGCTGATTTTCAACTAAATACTGTAAATAAAGCTGTTCAATTTTCTCTTTTCTGGCTTGATCAATGATGATGCGACTGGCTGTCACTGTCAGATACGCTTTTGCTTCCTGAATATAAGGCAAACGCTCAAGACTAAGAATTTTGGTAAAAGTGTCTTGTAAGACATCTTCAGCCTTGCTGCCATTTTGTAATTTTTTACGTAACCAGTTAAACAGCCAGCTATAGTTTTCCGCATAAAACCGAGTAAAAGCTTGCTTATTCTGGCTTTGTTGTGTGGATTGATTCATCATCATTCGATCTATTCATGGGCAAGTCATCACATCAATATCTGTAAGGAATGTGGATATTATATACTCAGATAATAATGATTACTATTCTATTTAAGCGTACAGTATTAACTTTTCTCTTTCGCTTATCCAACTGAGTTCCATTACAATGAAGCTCATCATTCTTTGACATATTTTATATATGCGCCGATCTCATATGATTTTACTTCTAATACTGAGCATTGCCATCGGCATTGCAATGGCGAGCCAAACTGCGGTGAATAGCCAATTACAACAATATCTAAACAGCCCGCTTCAAGCTGCATTTTTTTCTTTTTTAATCGGTACAATATGCCTTGCCCTGTTGGTTTTATTTGAACCTGCTGATCAGCCAACCCTACAGCAACTTACACACGTTCCCCTTTGGTTATGGACGGGCGGTTTATTGGGTGTATATGCTATCAGTATGAGTATTTATAGTGCACCTAAACTTGGGTTTCTAACATTTACTGGTGTGGTTTTATTTGGACAAATCATTACATCTATGTTGCTTGATCAATTTGCCTTACTGGGTGTGGAGAAAAATCCCATCAACTGGCAACGTGCCTTTGGTGCAGGACTCATTGCAGTGGGTATTATTTTTACGCTACAACATTAATTTTTTGAGATTTTTATGTCAATAACAACCAATCTAGGTTTTGAGATTAAACAATTATTAAAACTGATAATTCCTATTTTGATTACCCAGTTTGCACAAGCGGGCTTTGGCTTGATTGATACTGTCATGGCAGGACAGTTATCGGCAGCCGATCTAGCGGCAATTGCTGTTGCAGTCGGGATCTGGATGCCGGTAATGCTGTTATGTAGTGGCATTATGATGGCAACGTCACCCTTGATTGCTGCCGCACTAGGTGCCAAACAAAAACAAGATATTGCTACCATCACCCATCAGGCTTTATGGATTGCAATTTTTTTAGGTATTGCAGGCATGATGATTCTGCATCTTATGCCGCAATTTTTTGATCTATTGAAAATTCCTGAAAATCTGCATGCAAAAGCAGCCTTATTTTTACATGCCATCGCTTTTGGCATTCCAGCCATTACGCTATATACAGCATTACGTTGTTATAGCGAAGCCTTGGGACATCCACGGATCGTCACTGCAATCAGTCTATTGGCATTACCGATTTTAATTCCACTGAATTACTTATTTATGCATGGTTTTGCCGGTATTCCGGCCATGGGAAGTGCCGGTTGTGGTGTTGCAAATGCGATTTTGCAATGGTCCATGCTATTTGTTCTAATCATTTATTTAAAGAAAGCCAAGGTATTTCAGGAGTTCAGATTATTCCAGAAATTTGAGAAACTCAATGCTTTCTGGATAAAACGTATCTTTATGCTGGGCTTTCCTATCGGCTTGGCAATTTTCTTTGAAGTCAGTATTTTTAGTACCGCTGCACTGGTGATTAGTCCACTTGGCGATATTGTGATTGCTGCACATCAGATTGCCATATCAATTACTTCACAATTGTTTATGATCCCGCTTTCTCTTGCACTTGCTTTGACCATTCGGATCGGACAATATTACGGGGCCAAAAACTGGGATGCCATGCGTCAGGTACAAAAGTTAGGTTTTGTGGTTGCCACACTGTTTGCATTGATCACCATGATCTTTTTGTGGTTTTCCCGCAGCTGGATTATTCATGCCTATAATGATAATCCCGAGGTATTTAATATTGCCTATGGTCTGGTGTTGTATGCCATTGTTTATCAATTGATGGATGCCTGGCAAGTCGCTGCTGCCGGATGCTTACGCGGTATGCAGGACACTAGAGGTCCGATGTGGATTACACTGGTGGCTTACTGGATCGTTGCCTTTCCGGTCGGTGTTTATCTAACACGTTATGCCGATTTTTCGGCGGCAGGCGTCTGGATTGGTTTAATTGTAGGTTTGGTGATTGCCTGTACTCTCTTGATTGGTCGATTAATCATGACCAATCATAAACTTGCGACAGGCAAACGCTAACTATACTTTTATCACCACTCATTTTTGGTTAGCGTAGCAATTGCTAGCCATTTAATGTGCTATTCACCATCATGTAACCATTCCTCACATAACATGCCTTGCCAAGAGCCGTGAAGCAAAGTACATTCAAAACACGTCATCACGGTGTTTTGCATAGGTATTAATTGCCAGCAGCATGATGAACGAATTAAATCTCGACATACTTAATTAAAATTTAGAGGTTCTACAGAGATTACGATGGCAAACTCGAATTCATCGGCAGGTCGCCGTTTTATGAAACTTGCGGGAATGACCGCCAGCATTGCAGGCAAGGCGGTCTCCAACTCGATTAAAAATATCAATGCCGATGAAGACAAAAAACTCGAATCACGCACGCAACTCTATCAAGAAATTGGCATAAAAGTAGCCGAAACACTGGGTGAAATGAAAGGCGCAGTGATGAAAGTGGGACAAATTGCCTCACAATATAAAGATATTTTCCCACCCGAAGTTCAGACTGCAATTGCCAAATTACAGCGTCAAGCCCCTTCCATGCCCTTTGATCAAATCAAACGGCAAGTTGAAAATGAACTGGGTAAACCACTCGAGCAACTTTTCCAACACTTTGACAATGAGCCCTTTGCAGCAGCATCCATTGGTCAAGTGCATAAAGCCATCTTAAACAATGGACAGGCCGTCGTAGTAAAAGTGCAATATCCGGGCGTGGATGAAGCCTGCGACAGCGACTTAAAACAAGTGCGTTTGGCATTGCGCCTGATGGGCGTTCTTAAAATTGACCGAAAGCTACAAGATGAAATATTTCATGAGATTCAGGAAAGTCTATACACCGAGCTAAATTACGAAATCGAAGCGCAAAACTTACAGGTATTTCGTACTTTTCATCAACAACTTGATGAAAAGATCATTATTCCGCAGGTCTATCCCGACTATTCCTCACGCCGTATCCTGACATTAAGCCAAGAAACTGGCGAAAGTATTGAAACAGCCAGCACTTGGTCACAGCAAAAACGCAATGAACTGGGGCGACGCTTGTTTCAGGCGATTGGACAAGAAATATTTTATCTGAAGCGTTTCCACTGCGATCCACATCCCGGTAATTTCGCATTTAGAGAAGATGGCAGCGTAATTATTTATGATTATGGCGGTGTCAAAACTTTAAGCAATGAAATCGTCAGTACGTATAAACATTTGATCAATGCCGCAAGACAACAGAATATTCCGGCAATTGAAGATGATTTACACACATTAAATGTGCGTACGGAAAAAGGACAAATTCCGCAGGACTGGTATTTGGCTTGGCTTGAAATTCTGATGCGTCCGTTGGTCACGAATTATGATTTTGCTGCGAACTCTGCACATCATGATGGGATAAAACTGGCAAAACAATCGTTTAAATATTGGGATTGTTTCCAACCCTCACCCGATACTCTGATGATTAACCGTACTGTATCGGGACATTATTGGAATTTGATTCATCTTAAAGTGCATGACAATCTGAATGATTTATTTGAAGATTTGGTGCCATCGGGTTAGGTTAAATGGTTTGGATGAGTGGTTTTATGTTAAGTTATCGTTTAATCACATCATTAGGAGTTAGATAAATTTCTGATTCTTCACCTTGTACAGTAGCTTTTAACTTTTTTGATATATCAATCATTTTACCAATAGCTTCAGGTGTTGGATTTTTCGTTAATAAGTCACAAGAATTACGATCATACCATAGAAGAAACTCTTGTTCATCAATGGATACAAGAAAGTCTTCTTCTGAATTTTGAAGATCTACCGTTATTGTTGGGTCTGTTTCTAAATATGTGTTCCATTCTTGTTTAGTAATACATTCTCCATCATTAAGATAGAATTCTTTTTTTGTTATATACACATTATAGCCAGCATAGGTAATTGGACTAATAATTAAAAGGATAGGAATAATAAATTTGAACATTGGATTAATGATCTCTAAAGGAATTAGAATCTAATTTTTCTAAAATTAACATAATACGCCTTATGCAAAATACTTAAATTAGTTTATTTATTTCAATAAGTTATATTGAATCTAATTTCACCCTTTTCCCGATTGAAATATTTCGGCTACTTTCCAATCAACCCTGATACTTTTTACTAATTTTATCGATGATTCTTTAACTCTTTCAGCATAGCATCCCGTAAGATTTCATTCATACGTGTTTGATAACCCTTACCTTGGGCTTTAAACCACGCAAGGACATCAGCATCAAGACGAATGGAAGTCTGTTGCTTCACTGGACGATAAAGTTGTCCATGACGAACAGCATTACTCCAATCTGTAATTTCAGGAATATCAGACAAATCTAATTGATCATCTGGCATAGTTCCCTTTGCAAGCAAGCGTTTAATTTCAGCATCTTGCTTGTCACTGAATTTTTCATTCAGTTCTTTGCGTGTATATCTAACCATGCTCATATTTTTCTCGCTCCGCTTTGGTCACTTCTCTTGCACTAATGATTCGTATAATTTCACCATCCTCTTCATCAAAGATGGTATGAGCCACAAGTAACATTAGTACGCCTTTAACCATGCCAATGGTTTGCCAACGTTGTTCACCATCAGTATGTCGATCTTGGATTGAGATCCTTAACGGGTCTGCAAAAATGAGGCTTGCTGTTTCAAAAGAAACATCATGTTTTTTCTGATTCTTCGCCTCATCCCATTCAAAATACTGTTGCATAAAAAACATTCAAAATTGTATATACAATAATGTATCACAAAAATATAGCTATCAAGCTAAAAATTGTTATTTTTAATCAAATTTCTTGGTAGAAGATGCCAAAACTACTTAAAGAAACAAGCGAGTTGTTTCCAAATCGCTTTTCTTATGGATTACTGTTGATTTTTAAAACCTTAATTTATTGAAAAATAATAACTTTTAATTATGCACTCTGCATAATATCCATATGTTAAATAGTCTCATTCCAAATCTTATCTAAGCTTTTTAAGTCATTGTATGCTTTTTCAAAATTACTAAATTTGAATGTTAAGACAGGAGAAGAAAAAGGATTCTCCCAAATTACCGATGTTACTAGATCATTTATATTAGCCCATGCTCTCCCAAAGCGAATCCATTTAACTTCGGACTCATTAACAACTTGTTCAACCATAATTACACTACATACAAGATCTAAATCATCAGGACAAATTAAAATTGGTACGACTGTAGAGACAGCACCATATTCAGAAGCTTCAGGTTTTAGAAGTTTCCATGCATTACTTAAAGACAGATTATTGTCAAAGTCATACAACCATCCTTGTGCTGGAACTAGAGTACTTGTTTCTTCGATAATATTAGTGTTTTTATTTATCCATATATTTAATGGAATCCCATCAATAGCAAGAATTGGAAACGGTTTAGGATTTCCACTTCCATCTTGAACACATCTACTAATAGAATGTTCCTTTAATAAAACTGCTGAAATTAAGTTCATATATTCCGTTTAAATCTTTTAAAGTTTGTTGAAATTAACACAATATGACCTTATGCAAAATACTCAATTCATTTCAATAACTTGCAGTACATCTAATTTCACCCCAATAGCCAACTGAAAAATTTCGACTATTTTCCAACCAATCCTGATACTTTTTACTATTTTTTGATCCATTGACCAAGATTTAGAAAAAATGAGTGTGCTTTTGATGTAGAACATAATTTTTAGACTACTGTTAAATCCAAATTTCCCTTAACTTAACAACATCAACCATCCAATCCACAACAAAAAAATAATTACAATTTAGACTTGAATAATCTATATGTAATACTATAACATTACAACAAGCAATAAAATTATAGAAATTGAGGTCATCACCATGCGTAAAGATATACACCCTGCTTATCAAAAAGTCCTGTTTCACGATACCAATGCCGATGTGTATTTCATCATTGGCTCAACCCTAAAACCAACCCAAACTCGTGAATACGAAGGTCAAACCTATCCATATGTTACATTGGATATTTCCAGTGCTTCACACCCTTTCTATACTGGCGAACAACGTCAAGCCAACAATGAAGGCCGTGTTGCATCCTTTAACAAACGCTTTGCCCGTTTTAAACGCAGCTAAATCCTTTATTCTCGTTCTCCTCCCCCGGCGAAGTCACTTCTCCTTGTGTGACTTCGCTTTTTTTATGCAAAAAAAGCCCCTTGCGGAGCTTTGAAAAGGAGAATTTCATTTATTGCGTAAACTGGGATGTGACCAACCCATTAAATCTCTCAGTAAATTGACCATTCCAATAGGGATAATAAGGATAAGGTGGATAAACTGCACTGACTTGATTCAATTTTTCTATTTGTTGGTCGGAGAGAAGAATATCTTTACTCATTAGATTCTCTTGAAGCTGTGCCTGATTTCTTGCACCAATTAACACACTCGACACCGTAGGGCGTTGTAATAACCAATGTAAGGCAATTTGCGGAATGGAAAAGCCTGTTTCATCTGCAATGTCTCGCAATACATCAATCACCTGATATAAATGTTCTTCATTGACAGGCGGTGCAAATTGCGCAGTATCATGCAAGCGACTATGTGCGGGAATAGGATGGGTTCTGTCAAATTTACCTGTTAATCGTCCCCAGCCTAAAGGGCTCCAGACCACTGCGCCAATCTGCTGATCATGGTTGAGCGGCATCAACTCCCATTCATAATCACGACCAATTAAAGAATAATAGACCTGATTCACTGTAAATTTTTCATACCCATATTGCTCGGCAATTGCTTAAGCTTTCATTAATTGCCAACCAGAAAAATTTGAAACCCCAATGTACCGTACCTTACCACTACGCACGAGTTCATCAAGGGATTTCATCAGTTGAGCTAAGGCAGTAAAGCTATCAAACTGATGTAATTGCAAAACATCAATATAATCTGTGCCCAATCGTTTCAAGGATTGTTCAACAGCACTTGTCAAATAATTTCGGCTAAAGCCAGCGTCATTGATATGATCAGTTGTACGAATACCCACTTTTGTAGAAATGATATTATTTTGTCTTTCAGAAACAAGTGCTTTACCCAGCATTCTTTCGGATTCGCCATGAGAATAAACATCTGCGGTATCAAAATAATTTATGCCTGCATCCAGACAAAGCTGAATCATCGTATTGGCTTCTGCTTGGCTGGCTTGGCCCCAGGCAGCAAAAATTTCACCTTGACCACCAAACGTACCAGCACCAAAACCAAGTTGCGAAACCTTTAAACCGGAATGACCTAAAAAATTGTATTTCATCTTGTGCCTCTATCATTACATGTGAATGAACTTAGAAACACAATAACGCTAGGATACTATTTAAAAAACCACGATAATGCGTAAATACTTTCCTGATTTTATTGATAATGAATACAGAAGATTTTCAATTTTTTATTCGAGTAGCGGATTTAGGTTCAATCAGCAAAGCGGCCAAAGCGGAAAATATTTCTGTATCTGTTGCCAGCCAGAAAATCCAGCGTTTAGAACACAATTTGCAACTGCGATTGTTACATCGCACCACCCGTAGACTGAGCTTAACTGATGAAGGACGCACCCTACTGGAGCATGGTAGAATCTGGATCGATGATTTTCTCAATCTACATCAACAATTAAAAAAACCTGTTCTTTCCGGTACTTTAAGAATCACAACTTCGGCAACTTTTGGGGAAAAGGTGTTAACGCCTATTATTGCCCAGTTTTCCTTGTTACATCCCGAACTTAAAATTTATCTGGATCTAAGTGATCAGAATTTAGATCTTATCCAGCACAGCATTGATCTTGCCATACGCATTGGAAAATTAAAAAATTCTAGCCTTATTGCAAAATCACTTTCCCCAAACCAACGTTTACTCTGTGCTGCGCCTGCATATCTGCAAAAATATGGCATACCCAAAAATTTATCTGAACTAGCCGCTCATCGTTGCATTCTGCAACAACACGAACATGGTTTGATTGATACATGGAATTTCATTGATCAACATGGAAAAATGCAACAGCTCAATGTCAGTGGATATTTTATTTCAAATTCTGGTGAAGGCATCCGACAAGCCTCTTTATCTGGTTTAGGCATTTCTAATCATTCCATCTGGCATGTGGCCGATGATTTAAAAAGCGGAAAACTGGTGCAAGTACTACCTGACCACCAAGTTGAACCCACAACAATTTATGCTGTTTTTCCTCATCGAAAGTTCATTCCACCGAAAACACATTTATTTTTAGAGTATTTATTGGGCTATTTTCAACAACACTATTTATGGTATAAAAATTGATATATTTAAAATAAATTCAAATACTTATTTTTTAATTTTATATTGCTCCTTTTAAAGTTAAAGGAGCAATAGACTCAAAAAATCAGTTTATCATCAAGCTTGTTCTATTTTTAATGCCTCTGGATGATTACCTTGCTGTGCGAGTTTTAAATATTTAGCTTGGGATTTCTTGTTTTTACGTACGCCGTTGCCATCCCGATACGCCTGATATAAAGCAAAATAGGCATCAATATCACCTGCTTCACCCGCCTGATTCAATACTTCAACCGCATGTTTAGCATCGGCTGCTACGCCATTACCGGTTAAATAAGCCATACCCAGCATAAAGTCGGCACGAAGATCACCACGTTCTTTGGCATGCTTAAACCATTCAACAGCTTGTTCAGGTTGCGCATGGTTTTGTAAATAAAGTCCTACGCAAAGCATAGCCTTAGCATGACCTGCCTGTGCCGCAGCCTGCAATAATGGCAGATGCTGTGCATGATCAACCGGGAGATTCAAAGCCAGCGTAAACATGGCATCAACATGACCCTGCTGTGCCGCACGTTCAATCCAGCCCAAACCTTCTTGCTGATTTTTTTCAACACCGATACCCTGTAACCAGCATTGCCCTAAAGAAAATTGTGCAGGTGCAAAACCGGCCTGCGCAGCTTGTGCAATAAATTGTAGGGCCTGGTGTACAATTTTTTCTTCAAGGGCCGGATCGTTTTGTTGCTCGGCCTGAGCCAATAAACTGATACCCACACGATAAGATGCATCCACATGTCCCAGTTGTGCAGCTTTTAGCATCCATTGCTGTGCTAATTCCTGTGAGCCATGTTCATCCTGTAATTCAATCAGGGCGCGAACATGACAACCCACTGCATTGTTTTGCCTGGCTGCATAATCGGCAAGTTGTTTGGCTTGTTCAATTTTGCCTTGATTTAAATAACGAAATGCCAGTAATGCACTGATAAGTGGATCATTCTGATGCTGATTTTCCAGAAAGGTCTGTACTTTGCTTTGATCAACTTCAGGCGAATCATTTAAAAACAGTAAGCTGCGTACATGATGCTGTTTTTTATAATTGTCTTTTAACAGTTGTAATGCCTTGTCTGCATCGGTTTTTAGTACCTGACTGGCATAGGTAAAAATTGCATCGGGATTATGCAAATCAACCGCTTTTTTCAAATATTCCAGACCTTTTTCAGGGTGGGCTTTTACCCCAACACCGGTTTGAAACATCTCTGCCAGTTGATAATAGCCATAGGAATCTTTACATACATTGCCAGCATGTTCAAAAAACAAAATCGCCTTGGCTGGATCTTTATTGACATAATGACCATTTAAATACCAGCGTCCCAACAATAAACTGGCCGCTCCGACGCCTTTATTGGATGCTTCAAGTAAAAGATTAATCCGGTTTTGTGCTTCAAGCTTATTGGCTGCAAGTGCTTTACGCTCAAAATGTTCAACGATTTGAAAACAGGCAACCGGATCACCTTTTTGCGCTTTGTCTCGTAATTGTTGTTCAAATTCAGCCATGGATTGTGCTTGTTGTTGAGTATGTTGTTGTGCAGCCATAACAATGTGTTCCAATACTTAAAAAATAATTGATGAAATTGAGATTTATTCTACTTTGCCACGCACCTTTGCTCAACCTTGACACTTTAAAATCCTACGTTAAATCATAAATTGTTATAATAATTGTGTGATCCAGCGCAATACAGGTTTCGGCGTCACTTGCTGCAAACCATATAAAACTTTCCATGGCAATGGTGGCACAATGGCCTCTGCTTTTTGCTTGATGATGGCCGTATAAATCTGCTGTGCCACAGCCTCAGGCTGCGCCACAATAGGCAGTTGCGGATTAAAACCATGTAATAGTTCGGTCTGGACAAAACCCGGATAGACAACCGTCACAGCAATTCCCCGTTTGCTCAACCCCGTGCGAATGGCATTAAAATATGTTGCCAATGCGGCCTTACTGGCCGAATAAGCCGCAGCCTGTGGCAAGCCGATAAACGCACTATAAGAGGAAATTGCCACAATATGACCCGGCTGACCTTGAATTCTAAACATTTTCTGTGCAGCATCAGAACAGGCAATGGCAGCGATCAGATTGGTATTCAACACCTCAATGTCCTTATCCAGACGATCATCACCAAGATGACGAACTTTGCTAATGCCGGCATTGATCACGACAATATCGATCTGTCCCAATAAATCACTTAGGCCGATAAAAATAGGTAGAATTTTGTCATGCTCGGTAACATCAAGCTGTGCGACTTCGACCTGAACCGCATATTGTTCACGTAACTGCTCTGCCAGTTGCTCCAGACGTTCCAGACGACGCGCGACCAAGGCCAAATGACATCCCTGTTTGGCACAATATTTTGCAAATGCTTCACCCAATCCACTTGAAGCACCTGTAATCAACACTGTTTTCTTCTTCATTTCACATCCATATATTGTTTTGTTTTCACTCACTATACGGCAGGCTAAATCCATCTTGCAAACTAAAATCGTGTTTTAAATGTTAGGCTGGTTGATAGCAGATTGTTCTTTTGATGGTTACTTGCTACTCTTTTGTCAATTTTTTACATGGAATAGCACAATGGCTCAAGATTTATTACAGCAACTTCAATCAGGTACATTCAATTTTAACGATGTTATTGCTTATATTGATGCACGTTATACACATACCCCAACCGCATTTACAAACGGTGAACAACATAATGCAGCAGACCAGAATCAAGGCAGCGCCAAAGTATTCAGCTTTGCAAAATTAAATGGCTTAGATCAGGCTCAAACCTTAAGTTTATTTGCCGAGCATTATCAGGCCGTTCTGGATACACCGAATGGTACAGATCACCAAAATATTCGTCAATTTATTGAAAATGGCTGGGAAGGCGTGCGTTTTGAAGGTACAGCATTAACTGCTAAATAAAAATCAAGCAGACTTGGCAATCATTGCCAAGTCCCAAAGTTCTATCATTTAGTACTGACTAACCTGTGTTAATAAAGCGATATCCTCATCTTCCAGAGTCAACTGCGTAGCGTTGACCAAAGATGCCAATTGCTGGATAGACGTTGCCGAAGCAATAGGGGCAGTAATGCTTGGGTGGGCCATGGTCCAGGCTAAAGCAACTTCTGATACTTCTGCGTGATACTTGGCAGCCAGTTGATCCAAAGTCGTGAGTATATTTAAGCCACGTTCATTAAAATATTTAAGCACCATGTCTTTACGGGAAGATTTTTCCACATCTGCCAGCGTGCGATATTTACCGGTTAAGAAGCCCGATGCCAGACTAAAATAGGTAATAACTTTTAAATCATGGCTTTCACAGACTGGCTGATATTCGGTTTCATATTGCTCACGATCGACCAAACTATATTCAGGTTCAAATACGCTATATTGTGGCAATCCTTTTTCGGCACTGGTGTGCAATGCCTGCAAAAGTTGTGCGCCTGAATAATTAGATGCACCAATATTTAAAACTTTGCCTTCCTGTAAAAGCTCGGCATAAGCTGATAATGTTTCTTCGATCGGGGTATGTTCATCCGCACAATGACTTAAATATACATCGACATAATCGGTATTTAAACGCTTTAACGAATCTTCGATGGCCTGTTTAATGTACTTTTTAGATAGACCTTGTTGCGTATCCGACATTTTCATGCCAACTTTGGTGATTAAGGTGATTTTGTCCCGATTCGACGGGGTTTGTTTAAGCCACTGTCCAATAATACGTTCGGATTCTCCACCCTGATGCCCGGGTACCCAGACCGAATACATATCCGCTGTATCAATGCTGCTGATCCCGTGCTCAAGTGCATAATCCAGCAGATTAAAGGATTCTGCCTGATCAACAGTCCAGCCAAATACATTGGCACCAAAAATTAATTTAGAGAATTGCAGTGCTTTTGTCATGATTAATCGTCCTAATGATTTAGAAATAATCTCATATGTATTATGACTGTAGTGTCATGTCGAATATGAATGATTTATTCTTCACTTAAACATAAATTTCCGACAAAAACATGAATTTTAAATAAACTTCAACAAAGCAAAATTTCAGGATCAACGCGTTAAAAACCGATGTACACCATCACCTGCCCGCCGCCCCGTTGCCAGACATGCATTCAATAAATAACCACCAGTTGGCGCATCCCAATCCAGCATCTCACCACAGGCAAAAATGCTTTGCCGACCAATGATCATTAAATTTTCATCCAACACATCAAGCTTAATCCCACCAGCACAGCTAATCGCTTCTTCAATCGGGCGAAAGCCCCGCACGGATATCACCAGCTGTTTAATATGCTGTGCCATTTTTTTATGATCAGTCCAGTCCTGTTTAGGCACCACATCACGAATCAAGGCAATTTTGGTTTTATCCAGACCGATCTTTTGCCATAAAGTATTTAAGGACTGTTTTTTGCCTTGTTGTAATTTATATACAATCTGGTCTAAGCTCAAATCTGGTAATAAATCCAGACATAATTCTGCCACCTCACCCTGCCGCTGTAACTGCGCTCTTAAGGCACGATTACAACGATAAACCAACCCGCCTTCCAGTCCATAATGACTAATCACCATTTCACCGAACTGTGGATTTTCTCCATCTATCCACGCGCGAATCCGTTTTAACGGCTGTCCAAAATAATCAGCCATATAAGATGACCAATCGACCAGCACCCCAACATTACTGGCCTGAAATGGCATAATTAAAGAAGATTGCAACCAGCCTTGCCATTTGCCATCACTGCCCAGTTGCGGCCAGGATACCGCACCACACGCTAGTACGATTGCATCAGCATGAGTTTGCACCGTTTGATCATGTTTAAGATCAAGCAAAGTCAGTTTTTGCTGTTCTATGGCAAGGCACTGATGACGGTAGAAAAAGCTGACACCACGCTGTTGCAAGCGTTTTAGCCATGCACGCAACAAAGGTGCTGCTTTCATTTCATTGGGAAAGATACGTCCTGAACTGCCCACATACGAAGAAATTCCCAAATCCTGCATCCACATCTGAATCGCATTTGCATCAAATTTTTCAATGATCGGGTATAACCAATCGGCATGATCATAACGCGTGATAAAATCCTCAAAGGGTTCATGATGGCTAATATTTAAACCTGTTTTTCCTGCCATCAAGAATTTGCGTGCTGCGGACGGTTTCTGTTCATATATAGCAATATCATACAGACCATATTCCGATAAAATTTCTGCACAGGCCAGACCTGCCGGACCTGCGCCAATGATGACCACTCTTGCTTTCATTGATCCTGCCCGCAACGTGGCAAGACCTGATCAAATCGGGTCTGATATCCTTCAGGTTTGGTGATAATTAATTGTTGGCATAATTCACCGCGTTGCAAATATTTCACTTCAAAATGAGTACGTGCCGAATCCGCAGCAATCTTTTCTTTTTGATAGGGCAAATGCCAGACTTGCTTTAACTGCTGCTCTGCCTCATGAATATAATCCTCGATATTACTTGCCAAGGTAATGGTCGCACCCGATTTTACTCTGGAAAGTAGATATTCAAAAAAAGGCATATTCAGCCAGCGCTGTGTTGGATTATGCGGTTCCGGATTCGGATAAAGTATCAATAATTGTTCAACTTGCTGTGGATAAAGCGCATGCACCACCCAGGGAATAGCATCTGCATGGATTGGTAATATATTGTGCAGCGCCAGTGATTGATGCAGCTTCTGCATGGCCTGAAATTTATCCCGGGTGCGTTCAATCGCAATCAAATGTCGATCAGGATTTGCAACAGCAAATAAACAGGCATGTTTACCTTTACCGGCACCAATCTCCAGACAAATTGAACTATTTTCAATGGCCTGAAAATCACGAGGCGCTTTTAAGTATTGGTATTGAAACGGACGAATATTTGGATAAGACATACATACATGCAGACACAAGAATTTCACCTACAAGTCTAACAATTACGTTACAATTTGTCTGTGTTTATCAAAGAAAGAATGATTTGACCATGGTAACAGCTGCTATTAAAATCTTCCCCTGTCCTCGCTGTGGCAAGCCAAGCCAGTGGACAGACAATCCATTTCGTCCATTTTGTTCAGAACGTTGTAAGATGATTGATCTCGGTGCCTGGGCAAATGAAGAATATCGTGTTCCCACACAAGACGCAAAGTCCAACGATACTCCAGAGTATGACCAAGACTAATTTAGTCTTCTATCCAAAAGATAGAATAATTTACCTAATATTAAGCGTAAATTTATGTCAGTTTAAAAAATATTAAATCGTTGTCAATTAAATTCATAAATTGAGTAAAAAATGAGCGACTATATTCCTTATCAATTAAGAGAACAAATTTCACAAATTGATCCTCATTTAGACCTTTACTGGAAACTTTCACTCCAAGATATTTTCGTCACTATAAATCAACAAGATAAAGAAAATATATATCAACAGATCTTGCGCTCAAAAGGTATTGAATGGAATAAAAAAGACGATACTTTTGTTTATAAAAACAAAATTTCTATTCTTAAAACAATTGATCATCTGCAAGACATCAATATAAAAAATTTTGCCCTGAGGATACTCAACTCTCTTGAACAATTGAAAAAGTATAATAATGCTTTTCAAATTGCAGATTATCTGGAAAGTATGCTAATTCAGATTGATGAGATTGATATTCAAGAAGATTTAAGTTTACAAAAAATAAAACAATCAATCCGTAAAGACTTTATTTATACGTGTGCCGATATAATATTTGCAAAAAAAGAGATTGAACTCACACCCAATACTCGAAATTTGACCACAGATGCCATTAAGGTATTTATTATAGAAGTTTTTCTCAAACAAAAATTATTAGGCTACTGGTTTAAAACCATGCCACCAAGACAACTCGCTCAACACACAGATCCTTTACTCCGAGATTTTTTAAGACAGCAGCAACATATACGTCAGCTGGAGATTATTAAGACATCAAAGTATATTTTTGCACTTGCGCCAACCAATACGTTACATAATAATTTCTTTTCCATTCGTCGCTTTTTGCAAGAAGAAAGCTTTTTAAATACCGATAAAGTTTATTTTCATGGTGTAGCTCTGAATCTAGATTTAATTAGTAATTCATATCATCGAGAACAGTTCGAACTACAAATTAATAAAATTATTAGTATTGAAAAACATGTAAATTTATCTATAACCCAATTGGTGGAAAAAGTTGAACTATATAATAGTGAACAACTTTTAGTATTTTTATTTGAAACCCTGGATGCAACACATCTAACATTAGATAAGCTCATTCAACAAAAACTGCTAGATTTTGAACATAAACTTGTTATTCATATATTAGAGCCTTTGACATTTGCTTTAAAAAAACAGATTAATCACTCGGATGAATATAATTATTTATATATCAGTATTAAAAAAATTATGAGTGATATCCTAAGTTATTTCCATGATTTCCAATCTCAACCTGGGATAATATTCAATAAGCAGGCTCATTTTTTAGAAAGTCGCTTAAGTGCTTATTTAATTTTATTAAAAAAACGTCGTCAAAATATTTTTGTCATGATGTCATCTGAAGAATGGGAACAAAAAAGTCAGAAAATGCTTGAACCCGTCCTTCAATTAAAACAAATCAGTAAGTCTGCCCTCAAAGAATATAGGGAGATACTATTAGAAATAAAAGAAAATAAAAGGCTAATTGAAGATAGAGAACAATCTTTTTTGAAAAGTTTTTTCAATAAAAAGCAAACCCTATTGACAAAAGATGCACGTTTAAGAGCCAAAATGAATGAAATAAAAAATGCTGCTTATTTAGATATTATTAGAGTTCCAAAGGTTTTTCCAAACCTTTCAGTTTATCTAGAATTTGAATCATTCATTTCTATTAATCAACAAGAACGCCATTATGCATTTCCAACTGGGGATAATGGTGTATCACGCTTACCTATCCTAATACAATTACCAGAAGACAAAAATCAATTTAATCTGCAAGAGATATGTAATAGTCTGGACTTTGATATCAAAATTTTCAATCAAAATTGGCTTTATCTCGCATAATCAGCATTCTTGATTTAGCCAGCTTTTCCAGAAACAAAGGGATTGAATTGTTTTTCCTGACCGATACTGCTGATTGCCCCATGACCTGAAATAAACTGTGTATCGTCTGGCAAGGTAAATAACTGGGTTTTAATCGAATCAATCAAGGTATCAAAATCGCCACGTGGAAAATCAGTGCGCCCAATTGATCCCTTAAATAACACATCACCAGTCCAGAGAATATTCATCTGCTTGCAGTAAAACACCACATGTCCCGGGGTATGGCCTGGCGTATAACGCACTTCAAATTCATAATTCCCCAGCTTTAAAATTTCGCCGCCTTCTAACCATTGATCAATATGAACGGGTTCAGGCACTGGAAAACCGTAATTCCGACAAACTTCCTGTAGGCTATCCACCCAGAATTGGTCTTCTTTTTGTGGCCCAATCACTGGCACAGCATAGGCTTTGGCCAAGGTACCTACAGCCCCGATATGATCCAGATGACCATGGGTAATCCATAAGGCCTTCACATTTACGCCTAAATCTCGTACAGCCTGTTGCAGTTTTTCCGGTTCACCACCTGCATCAATCAATACAGCGTCCATACTGTCATCATCCCAAACAATGCTGCAATTTTGTGCGAATGCAGTGACAGGAACAATCTGGCAACGTAACATGGGATCTCCTCAGGATTGCGCAAAATGATATGACACCATATTTAACTGGGCCCGTAATAAACTCATAAATAACGAAATGTGTTCTGGTTGTTCATTTAATGCTGCGATATAAGTATAGTTCTGTCCACCCGCATTTAAAAAAATCTGTTTATTCTCAATTGCCAACTCTTCCAATGTTTCCAGACAATCAGCAGAAAATGCCGGACTGATGACCTGTACAGATTTCACCCCTTGTCTGGCCCATTCTGCCAATAGCTCACTGGTATAGGGTTTCACCCATTCCTGTTTGCCAAAACGGGACTGAAAACTTATCGCCCACTGCTCATCGCTTAAATTTAATGCTTTCGCCACACGTTCGGCTGTCTGACGACATCGCTGTGGATAGGGATCACCTTTATCGGCATACGGTTGCGGGATACCATGAAATGACATCAATAACTTTTCAGCCACACCATATTGCTGCTGATAATCGCGTACACTTTTTGCCAGTGCATCAATATATTCCGGATGGGCATAATAATCCCGAATAATACTTAATCCCGGCAGATTGCGTTGGTTCGGAATCCATTTTGCTAAGGCATCATATAATGGTGCAGTCGAAGTCGCAGAATATTGCGGAAAAAGCGGCAGCAGGATAATCTGATCGACGGGCTGTCCCGCCAGACGATCAAGCACTTGCTGAATACCGGGATTGCCATAGGTCATGGCTGGAATAACTTCGATGTCCAGATCCGGATATTCCTGACTTAACTGTTGTTGTACCACCTTCACCTTGTTCATTAAAATCGAACGCATAGGCGAATCCTCTTGCCAAATACTCGCGTAGGCATGGGCAACACGCTTTGGACGAAAAGGTAAAACAAATAAATGCAGGATAACTTGCCAAATCAGACGAGGAATTTCAATCACCCGTTGATCAGATAAAAATTGCTTTAAAAAACGACGAACTGCATCTGCTGTCGGTGCATCAGGCGTTCCCAAATTTGCCATAATAATAGCAACTCTAGGTTTAGGCATACCACGATCTCTAAAAGATATTTATCACTACCTTAACAGGTTTTGTCCACAAGCAAAATACAATTTCTAGACGCCTGTTTCAAGCCGCAAAACACATCACTCAGGCTTTTTTCTGGGAGATGAAACGCTGTCCTTCCGTCGTCAACTGCCAATAGATACGACTACCCGAATCCGAATCATGTTGCGGTACAATCCAGTTATTCCATTTCATTTGTAGCTTAATTTGTTGCAAACTACGGGCATCAATCTGAGTACGAGCGACGGCATGGGCACGCGGTAATATTTCACGGGCATCGGCCAGTGCAGTACTTTCTAAATAATGATTTAAGATACGCAGGAAATTATTTTCCAGTGCAGGCTGTTTAAAATGCGATGCGAGAATGTTTAGTAACTGTACCCAAGTCATTTGTTTTTGTGCATGTATATCTTTTAAATTGCCATCCTGATAGGCATGGGTACGATAACTCACCAAAATTTTCTCGTCGCTACTTCCTACAGCTGGCTCCACTACAGACGTACTCATTTCATATTTTGTCTGGGTATTGTGCTGTTCCAGCTTTGTAATTTTCTGGCGTAAGCGCTGGATTTCATTTTGTAGTAGATCGTTATCTTTTGGTCTGACCCAACCCAATGCTGGCGTTTCTTTTATCGCTTTGATAAAAGTATTGCGAACAGCACGCTCAAGATCTAATAATCCATTATATTCAATACAATATTGACTATCTTTTTTTATTTGGGCACGAAAATTAATAAATTTCTTGCTGCTTTCCGGATTAGTTTCCGGTTCCAAATCGGTTCGTTGCTCTGGTGCAATGTCGATAAAACTAATGATCGTTTTCTGTTTATTCAGCGCATATAAAAAATCCAGATGCATATAACTGATGCCAGAGGCTGATACATCACCATATTTACCACCCAGCAAAAAGATCACATAATCACAATCATCAATTTGTCTACGCGCTTGCGCAGTATTTAATGAGGTACGACGTTCATTAAATTCCCATGGAAATACACCCATGTTTAATAATGCATACTCCATTTTTAAGCGTTCTGCTTTCACATCACCATAAAATGCAGTTGAAATATAAACGTGATAGCGTTTTTCAGTCATCAAAAAACCTTTGCTTAAAATCTTACTACGAACCTAAAACAAAAAATGAACGTCAAACTTACATTCATCACCCCTAATAGCGCAACTCTCATTGTATTGATGAAAACATTTTTATTGCAGTCTATAATATGATCGATCATCATGGAGATAGTATGATGGCTAGGTAATCTTCATGTACGGTGAGACAGTAATACCAAAGCAAGCAACCTTAAAACACTCGTTATTCCATTACTGAGATGACTGGCACTTGACTGTTACAATTCATCATTACCCCTACCTGAATAAAACTATGTATTAAAACTAGGTATAAAAACAATCACTTTATCAGATGCAATTATATACAACTTTTTATTTCTGTCCGCAAAAAATGTTAATCCGTTGACATTTGGATAAAGTTTTTGAGATCTACAAATTGCCATGCCTCAGGTGTACCAACCAGATTGTGCACCACTGGCTGCATCGTCTGACTATTATTGGCACTAAAAACACACATTAATCTGGTCTGATCAGGTGCAGCATGATCAGAAAGTAAATTGAACTTTGCCAGAATCCGCCCACATTGTCTTGCAACAGCCGGCCCTGAATCCACCATGATCAAGCGTTCACCATAAAGCTGCTGAATCGCCGACTTTAAGAAAGGATAATGGGTACAACCTAACACCAGATAGTCTGCACTCAAATCAACCACTGGCTGCAAATGCTGTTGCAATGCCAACAGACATTCTGCACTTAAGGCACGGCCCTGCTCAATCAGCGGCACCAACTCCGGACAGGTCACCGGAATCACTTTTACCCCGCAAGGGACTGCAAAATGCTGAATGACATCCTGAATCAGCTTACCGCGAAAAGTGGCAGGCGTTGCCAGTACAGCAATCGTTTTGGTTTGAGACTGAATCACCGCAGGCTTGACCGCAGGCACCAGCCCAATGATGGGAAACTGTTCCCCATAATGTTCACGCAAATAATCCAGACTAAAGGCAGATGCGGTATTACATGCCACGATTGCGATCTTGCAACCCTGTCGATACAACCATTCAATCGCCTGCGCAGTTAATTCACGGATATTGCGATCACTTCTGCTGCCATAAGGTACATTTGCCGTATCGGCATAATAGACAATATGCTCGTTCGGTAGATATTTTAGCACCTCCAAAGCAACCGACAGTCCGCCAATGCCCGAATCAAAGATTCCAATCGGAGCATCGGATTTTGGCTGTGACATTGAAGGTACACTGGATTTTAAGGGCTGTATCGCTTGCATAAAACAAATAATCGACGCTATTTTAGGCTAGGGAAATCATACACCGATAATTTTTTTATTCCATATATAAAGTAAATTGCGTTGTTCCACTATGTAACTTTAGACAGGTGCCATGTGGCTCATCAAAAAGCTCACCATAATTTACCAGATGATAAAATACCTGCCGTTGAATCAATGCTTCCAGACCAAACCGTACCTTGATATAAGGACGTTCCTCACCTGCTCCAGCCTCATCCACATAACGCCGTATAAATACGGGATGCTGCTGATCTGCCACAATCACGTCCTGTGTTTGCGTGGTAAATTGCAGATAAGTCTGACCATCGATTTCGATTTGATCTACTTGTGTCACCAGTAAAGGTACATCTTCAACCTGTATCTTGATTTTCTCGACAGGCGTTTTTAAATAATAATGTCCTTCTTCTTTCCACAATACTCTGGAAAACAAATCAATCATATTTTGTCTGCGAATCGGACTGCCTTCATGCCACCATTCACCATTTGCCTTAATGACCAAATCCATTTCGCCACAATATTCTGGATTCCATTTCTCTAAAGGTGGGATTGCGTGTTCCTTTTCTAATTGCGTTAAATAACCACTCAAACTTTGCAAATTTGCATCAGATACCATAATCTTCCCCTGACCGCAGCGTCACATTTTTAAGGTAAATCCTTACTAAATCAAGCTTTATGCCTGATTGACGACAAAATTAAACGCCTCAGCCAATTGGCTTAATCGCCCTTTGAATCTATACTATCCCAAAACAAATGTGACACGATGTTGGCTTTGTGTCTATCTAATACTCATGGCAGCACCGAATTAAAGATTACGGTTGCCACCGGCAATGATTTGAGGAGTCCTACATGGAACACATTGAACGTGAAGCGATGGAGTTTGACGTTGTGATCGTAGGCGCAGGACCATCTGGTCTATCGGCTGCGATTCGTTTGCGTCAGTTAGCGATTGAAAATAATTTACCAGATCTTTCCGTATGTGTCGTGGAAAAAGGCTCTGAAGTGGGTGCACATATCCTTTCCGGCGCAGTGCTTGAACCACGTGCACTCAATGAATTATTTCCAAACTGGAAAGAAGAAGGTGCGCCAGTTACGGTTGAAGTGACCCAAGATGAAACCTACTTCCTGCTTTCAGATGAAAAATCCCAGAAAATGCCCTACTGGATGGTGCCAAAATCCATGCATAACGAAGGCAATTATGTCATTTCACTGGGTAATGTCGTACGCTGGTTAGGACAAAAAGCCGAAGAACTTGAAGTCTCTATTTTCCCGGGTTTTGCTGCTGCCGAAATTCTTTATCATGAAGATGGAAGCACCGTAAAAGGCATCCAGACAGGTGATATGGGCATTGGTAAAGATGGTCAGCCCACAGCACACTTTACCCCCGGCTATGAATTACATGCCAAATATACCCTATTTGCTGAAGGTTGCCGCGGTCATCTGGGTAAACGCCTGATTGCCAAATACAATCTGGATCAAGATGTCGATCCGCAACATTATGGTATCGGAATTAAGGAGTTGTGGGAAATTGACCCAGCCAAGCACAAACCCGGCCTGGTAATGCATGGTGCCGGCTGGCCATTATCTGAAACAGGTTCATCGGGTGGTTGGTGGTTATACCATGCCGAAAACAATCAGGTCACACTCGGCCTGATCGTGGATTTGTCTTATGAAAATCCGCATATGTATCCATTCATGGAAATGCAGCGCTGGAAAACCCATCCATTGATCAAGCAATACCTTGAAGGTGGCAAACGTATTTCCTATGGCGCGCGTGCCGTAGTCAAAGGTGGCTTTAATGCGCTACCAAAACTGACCTTTCCGGGTGGCTGTCTGATTGGTGATGATGCAGGTTTCCTGAACTTCTCCAAAATCAAGGGATCTCATACTGCCATGAAATCAGGTATGCTCTGTGCCGAAGCAGTATTTGAAGCCATTCAGGCCGGTACCGAAAAAGGTGGCGATTTAATGGTGGCACGTGTGACCGAAGGTGATGATTATTTTATCAAAGAAGTCACTACATATACCGAGAAATACAACAACTCATGGCTAAAAGAAGAGCTTTATAACGCACGTAACTTTGGCGCTGCAATGCATAAGTTTGGCCAGTGGGTTGGTGGCGCATTTAACTTTATTGATCAAAATATCTTTAAAGTGCCATTTACCCTTCATGACCTGAAACAAGACTTTGCTGTCATTAAAACAGTAGATGCCGAACACTTTAAGCCAAACTATCCAAAACCGGATGGCAAGCTCACTTTTGACCGCTTATCTTCAGTATTTGTTTCCAATACCGTGCATGAAGAAAATCAGCCTGCACATTTAAAACTGACCAATCCAGATATTCCAATCGAGGTCAATCTACCGAAATGGGATGAGCCTGCACAGCGTTATTGCCCTGCGGGTGTCTATGAAGTGATGGAAAATGATGACGGTTCCAAACGCTTCCAGATCAATGCAGCCAACTGTGTGCATTGTAAAACCTGTGACATTAAGGACCCATCACAAAACATCACTTGGGTAACGCCTGAAGGTGGTGGTGGTCCTAACTATCCAAACATGTAATGTTTAGATAGTCTTGCGAGACAGTGTCTCTCATATCCAAACATGTAGGATAATCCTTGCGGAGTACACTCCTCATATCCAAACATGTAATTTTACACATAAGAAATCCGGGTTTAGGCCCGGATTCTTTATATGCATGATTTAATTCATTTTCATAACATTTTTACTTTTAATCGAACAACTTAAAATTCCCAGACAAATCAATATCGCACCCATCAAAATATTTAAACTCAACGGTTCCTGTAATTGGATATGACCAAAGAATATTCCCAACAGTGGCACACTCATAATGGAAATCGAAGCAATAGATGCATCTATCTGACTTACAATCCAGTTCCACATAAAAAATGCCAGCGCTGTTCCAAGTACCGAACTATACATGACATAAATTATTGTCATGGACGTATTCCATTGAATAGAAAAAAGAGCTTCTGTGAAAAAAGATAATCCCAATAATATCAAACCGCCCATCAATAATTGCCACATGGTTAATTTTAACTTGTCATAACTGGCAAATTCCTTTTTTGTATATACAGTTGCACATGCCCAGAAAAAAGCAGCGAGAATAATCAATAATTCTCCAAGCAAAACCAAATTAAACTGCAAATGACGCAATTGTGGCCATAAAATAGCAATGATTCCCAACGTCCCAAAGCCTAAACCCAGCAGTTTTTGTCGATTAAGTTTTTCTGCCAAAATAAAGTGTGCCAATACACTGGTTATAATCGGCATGGTATAGACTAAAATTGCAGAGAGGCCAGAACCCACATACTGCATTCCAAAAGTGGACAAGCCATAATAACCAATACAAATTAAAAGGCTGACCCAAAAGATTTTCAGCCATTCACTTTTCTCTGGAAAAATATTTTTCCTCAATACAAGCTGTAAGATAAACAAACAAATCGCACCCAATAACAGCCTTAAAGATGTAAAGAAAAATGGTGGAAAGGTGTGCAGGCTGATTTTTATTGGCACCCACAAATATCCCCAGGTTAGACAAAGCAAAACGATTGCAGCAAATACTTTTAAGTTCATTCCAATATCATCATGTTTGATCTTATCTGCGAGTTTATCGCTCTCTTAATATTAAAAAAAATGTTATTAATTTATACAGCCATCTATTTTTTTGATAGGATATAAATTTGTGTCTGTCAGTACGTATTCATGATTAATATTGATTTAAGTGATATTCAGGCATTTATCGTCACTGCCGATTTGGGCAGTATCTCGGCAGCAGCCCAACATCTGGGACACCTGCAATCCAATATGACAGTAAAAATCAAAAAAATTGAAAATCACTATAAACATGCCTTATTTCTACGTAAAGCCAGAGGTGTCGAACTCACGCCTAAAGGTAAAATCATTTACCAACATTATAAAAAATTGCTGGTGATTTGGGATGAAACAGAACGAGCAATCATCAATCAAAATAATGTATTACGTTTTGGTATTAATTTAACCATGCGCGGCAATCAGTTTGCTTATCTGGTTCAAGAAATTCATCAACAATATGATGATCTGTCATTTACCTTTAAAACTGGAAATACCAAAACATTAGAACAAGAAGTTATCGACGGGGTGCTAGATTTTGCATATATTTATGGTGAGAAAAATAATAAAAATCTTAATTACTTAGCACATGGAGAGGAAGAGCTGGTTTTGATCGGACAAAATTTACAACACGATTTGGCTAAGAATCTGGCATCTCATAAAATTTTGTGTTTGTCGAAAGATTGTTGTTATATGACAATTTTAGATAATCTTTATCAACAATTCACCCTGCCCTTACCTGAAAAAATCTATATTTCCGAATTGGAAGATCTCATCGCATTGTCGCAGCTTGGTCTGGGTATCGCTTTAATTGCGCGTAGCTTAACAACCAAGTATGAGGTAAAGCAATATATTGAAATCCCTGAACAATATCGCAGTATGAAAGGCTATATTATTTCAAGAAAACAACATCAGTTTAGCCCGTTAGAACAACAGTTTATAGAAGCCAGCCGATCAAAATCATTGTTATAATAAATTAAGGGACTGCTGACATTTCATCAATAAATCACGGATGAAATGTCAACAGACCCAAAAATCTACAATAAAATGAATTCATTGCAAATTCACTCATCATTTAAGACTTTTTTAATATCATATCTGTTCTATTCGCCTTGAGAATTGAACAGTACAGATTATCAATTAAAGTGATTTAATTCCGCTACTTAACCAAGTTAATAAACTGGTAGCATCATTATTACGTGCTTGCGTGGTACTCGCACCCAATAATACAATCACTGCCGGACGCTGGTTGACTGTGGTTTCCATCACCACACAACGGCCTGCTTCATTAATATAGCCTGTTTTAGACAGGTTAATGTTCCAGCCACCATTACGTACCAGTGCATTGGTATTGTTTGATTTCAGCACGCGATAACCTAGGTTGAAATCATAATTTGGTGTCGTTGAGAATTGACGAATCAAACCATATTGTGATGCTGCACTCACTAAAATTGCCAGATCTCGTGCCGAAGCAATATTGTTCGGATCCAGACCAGTAGACTCAACATAACGAGTAGAATTCATACCCAGTTGACGGGCTTTGCTATTCATCGCTGCGATAAAAGCGGAACGACCACCGGGATATGTACGAGCCAATGCTGCTGCGGCTGGATTTTCAGACTTCATCAATGCTGCCAGTAACAATTCTGCACGATTCATCACATCGCCTGAACGCAAGGTTGAGCTGGAATTTTTGCCCCCTGCGCCGGCAAAGTCAATCGGTTGTAAGGTAACTCGTTCAGACATATCCAGACGTGCATCCGCAGTAACCACAGCTGTCATGACTTTGGTAATAGAAGCAATGGGCAAAGCAGTATTGGCATTTTTACCAAAAAGCACTTCACCGGTCTGGGCATCCATCACAATTGCCGCTCGTGCATTCACATTTGGCTGTAAATAAGCACTGCTATAACCACTGGTCGCCGTAGTTGGATATTTGCTGGTAAGCGTGTTATTGTTAATGGTGGTATTTAACTGCTGTGTTTCTGTCCGCTTGATCTCTGTTGTCAATTGTGCGCTGGGTTGATCATCCGATAAAAACTGACCAACCTGTGCATCCGACCACGCACCAGTTGACGAAGTCTTTTGTTGAACAACGACATCGGCAAAGCTCATACTACATGCCAAGGCACTGACCACAAGCAAGCTAATACCGCTCACAATTTTTTTGGACTGCTGTTTGTCTTTATGCATTACACTCTCACTGCTTTTCATCATATCTCTGCTTCCTGCGTCATCACGAGCTGCGAAGATGTTTTGATTGATGCAAATTGCATTAAAACATCGGCAGAAATGTATTGGGTTTGAGATTACTGTATAAGGATTGCTAGATTTGTGGTGAAATTGCAAGCGAATTTTGCTTAATGTAACAAAAAAATAGTTTGAATGGGAGAAAAGTGTGATCTCTGTCTTAGTTGTTGACGATCATGAGTTGGTTCGCACAGGCATTTGTCGCATGCTGGAAGACCATGATGAAATTGAAGTGATTGGTCAGGCTGAGTCTGGAGAAGAGGCCATACAACTGGCCAGACAGCTAGAACCCAATGTCGTTCTCCTTGATGTGAATATGCCGGGTATCGGTGGCGTAGAGACCACACGCCGCTTATTGCAAAGTGTTCCCAACACCCATGTACTGGCTGTCAGTGGTCTGGCCGAAGAACCGTATCCCTCGTTATTATTAAAAGCTGGTGCTAAAGGTTATATTACCAAGGGTGCGCCATTGACCGAAATGGTACGAGCAATCAAAAAAGTCATGCAAGGTGGCAAATATTTTAGTGCAGATATCGCAGAACAATTGGCAAGCTCTTATCTTTCTGACACCCAGCAATCTCCATTCAATGCCTTATCGGAACGTGAAATGCAGGTAGCATTGATGGTAGTGAATTGTATTAGTGCGCAGGAAATTGCGGATAAATTATTCGTCAGTGTCAAAACAGTAAATACTTACCGCTACCGAATATTTGAAAAGTTAAACGTCGATAGCGATGTAAAACTCACCCATCTTGCAATACGTTATGGTTTAATTAAACCTTAATTTTAATTAAACGTACAATATGGCATTCAGACAATACGCTCGATTAGATACACTCTATCGTTTAGGTTCGTCCTATACCAGTTATCGTTTATTGCTTTCCATTGGTCTGTTCGGCATCTTATTGCTAACCATGGACAATCTCATTATTGGCGCACGAAATCCTTTACTATATATCGCCATCAGCAGTATTTACCTGTCCTTATGTATTATCAATTTTTTTACATTTAAGTTTTATCAAAAAAAGCGACAAGAACAAATTTTCGTCTATCTGATTATCGATGTCGTTCATATTACATTGATTCTATTTTTAAGTTCCGGCCCCAATATTGCCATTGTGTTATTGTACATGGTGGTGGTCTTGACAGCGACGATGTTAGTTACACCACGTAAAGCATTGACACTCACCTTATTAAGTGTGATTGCAGTGGTATATCAGCAATTCTTTTTTAGTATTTTTGATGGCACCCAAATTTCTTTTATCGGCAGTTCAGCATTGGTGGCAATGGTTTTTATCAGCACCTATGCGCTAGGGCAAATTGCGGTCAAACGCTTACGCTTTGTAGAAACACTGGCCGTTGATCAACGCAAGGAAATTATCCAACTTCAAAATATTAACCAAAGTATCATCGAGCAATTGGATACCGGTTTTATGGTCATTGATGACAATGCTGACATTATTACCTTAAATGAAGCTGCACGTCTGTTACTGGGTCTAACCATTCAATCTCTACAACAACATAAAAATTTAAACGACATTCAAAAAAACCTATATCAACAACTTGAACAGCAATCTCAGCATAATATTCGGGGTATTTTTCATTATTTCTCCGAACCCAATGCCGCAGGCATTTCGGTACAATATCGTCCAATTGCCACACAGCAACAACAGTTTACCCTGCTGATATTTGAGAGTCTGCAACGCATTAATCAACATGTGCAACAGCTTAAACTAGCGTCCTTAGGACAACTTTCTGCCAGCATCGCTCATGAGATTCGTAACCCACTGGCGGCCATTTCTCAGGCCAATGATTTGATTGCAGAGGATCAGATCAAACAGCAAAAATTACTGACCGATATGATTCAAAAGCAATGCTTACGTATCAATCGCATCATTGAAGATACCCTCAATATGTCCCGGCAGAATCATACCTTGCCGGAAGACATTACATTATCAGCGTGGTTGCAAAGTTTTATTCAGGAAGATTTATCCGATATTCAGCAATTTTTACAACTCGACATTGCAGAACAGTTGTGTGTATATTTCGATCCTCATCAATTACGTCTGGTACTGATTAATCTTATTCGCAATGCCATTCGGCATGGTCATGAACGACAGCCCGAGAGTAAAATACAAATTCAGGCACATCATGCGGGCGATGATGTATTTATCAATATTATTGATCAAGGCAGTGGTGTTCCCGAACAGCAACAACATAATCTGTTTGAACCTTTTCACAGTACTGCCACGGATGGAACGGGTCTAGGTTTATATTTATCCAAAACATTTTGTGAAGCAAATCATGCACGTTTGAAGTATGTTGCTCAAACACAAGGGGCATGTTTTCGTATAGAATGCCTAGCCAGTAACAACAATTAGTGTTTTATGGACTGTAATTTATGACACAGACGAATCAGCCCAATGGCCGACCACTCGCCTTAATTGTAGATGATGAAGAAGATTTGCGCTTGTTGATGCAAATGACTTTAAGCCGTTTGGGGGTCGATTGTGTTACCGCTGAAAATGTACAAACTGCCAAGCAACAATTAAAACAACATCAGTTTCAACTCTGCCTGACTGATCTTAACTTACCTGATGGCAATGGTATTGAGTTGGTGCAATACATTAATCAACAGTATAGTCAGTTGCCAGTCGCGGTGATTAGTGCTTATGGCAATATGGATGTGGCAATTTCCGCATTAAAAGCCGGGGCTTTTGATTTTGTCAGTAAGCCTATTCAACAATTACAATTAAAAAATTTACTTGAACATGCCTTAAAAAGCAGCATTAATCCCATTAGCGATCTGGATCTACAAATTGAAAATCAGATGTTACTGGGAAATTCTGCTGTAATTCAAAATCTAAAACGCACCCTCCATAAGCTTTCTCGCTCGCAAGCGCCAGTGTATATCTCTGGTGAATCAGGCACAGGCAAAGAAGTCGTGGCCCGTTTGATTCATCAACTGAGTAACCGGAATGAAGGGCCTTTTATTCCAGTAAACTGCGGTGCGATCCCACAGGAATTGATGGAAAGCGAATTTTTTGGCCATAAAAAAGGCAGCTTTACCGGAGCACAACAGGACAAAATCGGCTTGTTTCAAGCAGCCAATGGTGGAACATTATTTCTTGATGAAATTGCCGATTTACCTTTAGCCATGCAAGTGAAACTGTTACGGGCAATACAGGAAAAGAAAATTCGTCCTGTTGGCAGTGATCAGGAAATGAGTGTCGATACTCGTATCCTCAGTGCAACCCATAAAGATATTGAACAAATGGTACAGGAAGGCAAATTCCGTCAGGATCTATTCTTTCGTATTCATGTGATTGAGGTGAAAATTCCACCATTACGTGAGCGTGGCGAGGATATCATTCTCTTGGCCGAACATTTTCTGCAACAAATTTGTCAAGATTGGCAATTGGATGCCTTTCAGCTCTCAAGCAAAGCCAAAGAATATTTATTGCAAGGTTATTATGAAGGGAATGTGCGTGAATTACGTAATGTGATGGAACGTGCCGTAACCTTATGCGAGGCAAATATCATTCAAGTCGAGCATATTCAAGGTTTACGCTGTCAAAATCCTGCACCGTGTTCCTCCCAGCAAGCAGCTCAGCCTGAGGCTGAACAAGATATTCCACCGTCACAGTCCAATACTCTCGATATTTTAGCCCAATCGGATAAAACAGCTTTACCCAAAGAAGGACTAGAAGAATATCTTGCCAATATCGAAAAACGCTTATTAATTCAGGCGTTAGATTCAACCCATTGGAACAGGACACTGGCAGCCAAAAAACTGGGCATGAGTTTTCGTTCACTACGCTATCGTCTAAAAAAGTTTGAACTCGACAGTGACGAAGAATAAAGCCCTTAAGGATTACTGCTACGATTCACCAAGCTGCGCTCAAAAGAAATTACTGCCTGATTCAAAATCTGCTGATCCGTCAAAGATCGACTGATATTGAGGGTTTCGTTTGGCTCAATGCCCTTACCCTCAATCAAATGCCCTTGCGGGGTATAATAAAGCGCTACCGTTAACTGCAATGCACCCTGTTTTAACGGGAATAATTTCTGAATGGCACCTTTTCCATAACTGGTTTCCCCCAGTATTAGCGCGCGATTTTGTTCTTTTAATGCGGCAGAAAATACCTCAGCAGCCGAAGCAGAGAAACGGTTTTGTAAAATAGCAATGGGATAATTAATCGGATTCTGGCTAGGGAGTGCCTGAAATTTTTGTGGTGGATCAATACGGCCTTTGGTGGTGACAATCAAACCCTGTTCTAGAAATAAATCTGCCAGATCGACCGCAGCAGAGAGCAAACCGCCCGGATTGTCCCGAATATCAACCAATAGACCACGAATCGTGGTACGTTGCTGATATACCTTGATAATATCTTGAACCTGTGCCGTGGTATCCTGTTGAAATGCCTTAATGCGGATTACCAGAATACGATCATCTGTCAAAAATGGTTCGACATCATAATTTAATTGCTGATCACGTACCACATCAACTGTTTGTACTTTGTCATCTGCTTTCACCCGGATACTCAAGGTACTCCCCAAAGTGCCGGTCAACATGCTTTGCACACTGCGTTCATCCAAAGGCTGGATATTGACCCCGTTAATGCGTTCAACAATCTGACCATCTCTTAAGCCCTGACGATAATTATCAGAATTTCGAACAATTTTGTTTAATTGCCAGTTTTGCTGGTCTGCATTGAACTGCAAGCTCAATTGCGGCTCAGCAATCTGTCCTTCGGTAAAATCCAATAATTGCTTATAATGCTCGGCATCCAAATAGCGAGAATACGGATCCAGACGTTCTGCTAGACCATGCATGGCATTTTCAAAAAGTTCAGTATTACTGAGTGAATCAACATAGTTGTCTTTAATGATCTGGAATGTTTCGATAAAGTTTCGAATTTGCTCAATCGGCACATCTTCGACCTGATCCGTGTTCTCCTGAGCCGTTTGTTCTTCTTCACTCAAGCTTAATTCATCTTCTTCAGAGATTGCAGATGTTATATATTGGGGTGCGGGCTGCCCAGTGTTTTGCCCTAATCCTGTTTGCCCGGTTTCTATTTGTTCAATGTCTGTCGATTTTGTTTCTGTTGCCGCCCTTTTTTGCATGACGGTCGGAGCTGCATATACGATGCCAAAACACAAGCTGACGCTTAGAACCAGTAAACCACCACTAAGATACAGCTTGTTCGACATAATTTTTCCTATGGTTGTTCCTTATGATTAATTTGGCAATTGAATCAAATTACGCCCCTGCATCTCCGCAGGTACAGGAATATTCATCAAATTTAATAATGTTGGTGCAACATCTGCCAAAACACCACCTTCCAGAATAGTCGCCGTAGTTGGCCCTACATAAATAAAAGGTACCAGCTCGGTCGTATGCTGGGTATGTACCTGACCACTGTCATAATCCTGCATCTGTTCAACATTACCATGATCTGCTGTCACAAGCATATGTCCATGATTTGCCATCACCGCCTCATACACCCGTCCAAGACAGGTATCCACGGCTTCTACGGCTTTTACTGCGGCATCAAACACGCCTGTATGCCCAACCATATCACCATTGGCATAATTGACAACCAATAAGTCATATTTACCGGAATTAATCGCCTCCACCAGTTTATCTGTTACTTCATAAGCACTCATTTCCGGTTTTAGATCATAAGTCGCAACATTCGGGGAAGGAATCAAAATACGAGTTTCACCCGGATATTCATCTTCTCGCCCACCACTAAAGAAGAAGGTGACATGGGCGTATTTTTCTGTTTCGGCAATACGTAATTGGGTTTTACCCAGATTTGACAGATATTCTCCCAGAGAATTCACCAAGCGTTGCGGCATATAGGCAACAGGTGCATCAATAGTGGCCTGATAACGCGTTAGCATGACAAATTTGGAGAGCTGCGGTACGACTTTACGTTCAAAACCGTTAAAGTCTTTTTCGACAAAGGCACGGGTCAATTCACGCGCACGATCGGCACGGAAGTTCATAAACACCACGCTATCGCCATCTTGAACTTTGGCAATGTCTCCAATACGTGTGGCTTTAAAAAATTCATCGGTTTCTTCTGCAGCATAAGCCTGTTGCAGACCTTCTAGCGCACTGTCTACCACACGCGCCGCTTCACCTTCAGTCAATAAGCGATAAGCCTGTTCCACACGATCCCAGCGATTGTCACGATCCATGGCAAAATAACGCCCGATTAAGGTAGCAATACGCCCTTGTCCTGGATATTGTGCAAATAGGACATCAAACCGTTTTAAGGTCGGTTCTGCACTTTTTGGTGGCGTATCACGACCATCAAGGAATGCATGCAAATAGACTTTGGCGCCACGTTTTAATGCCAGTTCACACATGGCTGCAATATGATCTTCATGCGAATGCACACCACCATGTGACAGCAAGCCAATAATATGGACTGCGCCACTTGCACTTTTGGCTTTTTCAACCGCATCGACCAACACTTCGTGTTCAAAGAATACGCCATCACGAATATCTTTGGTAATACGGGTAAAATCCTGATACAGCACCCGACCAGCACCCAGATTCATATGACCAACTTCAGAGTTGCCCATTTGACCATCAGGTAAACCAACATCTTCACCGGAACCGGAGATTAAGCTATGCGGATGATTGCTTTGCATTGCTGTCAGGTTTGGGGTTTTTGCCGCAAGGAAAGCATTATCTTTTACATCCTCACGATGTCCAACACCATCCATAATCACCAAAACATGTGGAATTTTATGCATCGCTACATCGGTCATTCTTAATCGTCCATCATCGGTTTAAAAGTTATGCAATTTTACCCAATTTTACGGGATAAAGTCATTAAATAATTCTCAACACGCTAGCGTACCCGGTGCAGCAAATACGCCCCCACACCCAGTAAAAATACAATCGGTACAAATACAAACCACGCCGCAGAAGGGCTATAGACCAGACTGGCATAGCCCAGAAAATCCTGTATGTAGTAAAATCCAAGTCCGGTGAATAATGCAATCACCAGACGAAACCCCATCGATTGTTGCCGCAAAGGTCCAAAAATAAACGAACATGCCACCACCACCAAAGCAATCAAACTCAGCGGAGAAGCAACTTTTTTCCAGAAGGCCAATTCATATTTTTTCGGCACCTGACTATATTCATGCATATAGCTCATCAGACTTAATAAGTTACTAGGTGCCAGATCTTCCGGATCAACGGTCACCATATGCACATATTTCGGTTGCAATGCCAAAGGCAACGGTTCTTCGCTACGAATCGACTGTTGTGCATTACCCTGAGGAAAAATATCCACCTGCTTGACATTTTTTAACCGCCAAAGCTGACCTTGATCAAACTGTCCCTGCTCGGCATTAATGGTCGACACTAACCGAAAATTCTGATCAAAATCCATGACCTGAATATTATTCAGATGACCTTGTGCATTAGCATAATCAATATAAATAAAACGTTGGTCTTCCCGAGTCCAATAGCCCCTTACTGTACCCAGTGAGGCGGCATAATTTTCTTTTTTCGTCAGTTTGGCATGTTCATTGGTATAAGGAATCACCCATTGACTGAGTGCAAAAGATAATATGATGAGCAGTAAGGCCGGTCTTAAGGTCCAGCCGACAATACGCCACAAACTCACCCCCACCGAACGCATCACCACCAGTTCACTATTGGAAGCCATACTACCCAGACCAATCACAGCACCAATCAGGGCCGCGATAGGCAACAGCTCCAGTAGCTTGCTTGGTGCATCCCAGAATACATATTGTAATGCATTCCATGCATTATAGTGTTCATTTAAATCACCCAGCTCGGCCAGGTAACCGAACAACATTTGCAGTAATAACAAGATACCGACTGCACCAAGCATGGCAAGGCCGGTATTTTTCACCACATGGCGGGATAAAATTCGATTAGAACTCATACTGAACCTTTCCCTCTTGCCAGACGTTGTTTAATCTTGGGGGCCAGTTCCTGTTTACGCGCAAAAAACCATGCCACGCCCGCATAAATAAGCAGTACCGCAGGATATGCCCAGATTCCCAGTTCGCCCTTGGTCATTCTAGTTTTGATTGCCATCATGGCGACGATTAAACTGGCAAAAATCATAATGGCTGGAAATAAGCGATAATAACGCCCCTGCCTCGGACTCACCTCAGATAAGGGCACAGCCAGCATTAATGCCAGAATAATGACAAAAGCACCAAACACGCGCCAGCCAAGCTCACTCATAATCACCGGATTGCCCTGACGTTTGTCCCAAAGCTGTGACATGGTCATGGATTCTAAACGTTGTGCTTCGATTTCCTGATCATCTTCAGCTTCGAGTCGTAAACGATAAGTTTCAAACTCGGCTTGTAGATATTTTGCCTGCCCGGGAATAAAACTATAACGTCGCCCCTGATGTAAATCGACCACACTGGCATGTTCGGTATCAGATACGACACGTTGTGCCTCTTTAGCAAGAATAATCACATCGGGCTTGCCTGCTTCTTTAGCTTTTTGATAAAAGAAAATATCTTTTAAACTGCGTCGGTCTTCCGATAAATCTCCAGCATAAATGGTATAAGGCCCACTGGAAATAAACTCTTTGGGACGAACCAGATCAAAGCCGCTGCGTACTGCCTGAGTCATGGTCAATTGATCGAACTGGCGATTCCCCCAAGGTGAAATCACCATCATCAACAACATCTGTATCACCAGAATCACCACAGCCAGCGGCAATAATTTACGCCCAAGCTGACCACGACTAATACCACTACTGTTAAGGACAGCCATTTCATGGTCGACATATAAACGCCCGAACACCAGCATCAATCCCACAAAAAAGCCCAGTGGCACAATCAGGGTTAAAAATTCGGGTAAGCGAAACCCAATGATGCTAAACAGTACACTGACATCCAGACGTCCCTGCGCTGCCACACCAAAATATTTAATTAAACGCCCTCCCATCATCACTAGGGTAAGCAGTGCCACCACAACAGATGAGGTTGTGACAACTTGTTTGACTAAATAACGTGTGATGATCAAGGAGTGGTCCTCACAAGAGTGATCTAAAATTGACAAGGGAGAACATGTCGATCTTCCATCAATAACATAAGATGAAAGGGTCGCAGGCCCAAATAAAATAACTCAATTGCGCGAAGAATTTTGAAAATAAACCGCAACATATTGTGCAAATGCTGTCTAGTTTACCTGATTGCACAAAATATAGAACTATTGTTATTTTGCAGAAGCGCAATAAAGCGGTATATTTATGTTAAAACACGCAATTCCCTGCGATCGAAATATAGAGATTGATATGAAATTTTCACTGTTCACAGAAAGCTCAGATTTAAGCAGCTCTCCTCTACTCATCACCTTGATTCATTCAGAAAATATTCCACAACAACTTGATCAATATCAATTTAATCAAATAGATGAATGGCTTAAAGCAAGCCAGTTTCAGGCAAAATTCAATGATCTACAACCCGCATTACAACAAAGTCCGTATAATACTGTCCTCTATCTGGCAGGATTAGGGGATACCGCAGACCTCAGTGCCAGCAAAGTGACAAAATTGGCACAGACCATTGTCAAGGCAGTACAAAAGAAAGCCGAAAGCATCGTGATTGATCTTTCTGCACTAGCGGAAGAGTACCAAGCAACATTTGCATTGGCCTTGGCGCAGGCCAATTATAGTTTTGATCAGTTTAAATCTAAAAAAACCGACAATAAGCTGACACAAATCAGTTTTTATCAGGCAGCAAATAGTTTGAATGCCGAAAAACTTGCACTGATTGAAGCCATTAGCACAGGACAACGTTATACCCGTAATTTGGGCAATACCCCCGGTAACGTCTGTTTTCCGGAATATCTGGCCGAGCAGGCACTTGAACTGGCCAAAGAATTTCCCGACTTACTTAAAGTGACGGTACTCGCCGAACAGGACTTAGCAGCTCTCGGCATGAATGCATTCCTTGCAGTCAGCAAGGGTTCAGATCGGCCGGGTCGGATTGTGATACTGGAATATGCAGCACAGCGTGAAGAAAAACCTGTAGTACTGGTTGGTAAAGGGGTGACCTTCGATACCGGCGGTATTTCGCTTAAACCGGCTGCAACCATGGATGAAATGAAATTTGATATGTGTGGTGCCGCCACTGTCTTAGGGGTAATTCGTGCGCTGTGTGAAAGCCGTTTACCGATTCATGTGGTTGGTGCATTGGCCTGCGCAGAGAATATGCCGTCTGCACATGCCACACGTCCCGGGGACATTGTCACCACGCTAAGTGGTCAAACCGTAGAAATCCTGAATACCGATGCCGAAGGCCGTTTGGTGCTGTGCGATACCTTAACCTATATCAAACGCTTTAATCCGGAACTGGTGATCGATATTGCAACCCTGACTGGTGCCTGTGTGGTCGCACTCGGCAAAGTATTAAGCGGATTATTCAGTCCGGATAATGCGCTGGCGCAAGAACTGATCAGTGCTGGTGAACAGAGCTTTGACCGGGTATGGCGTATGCCAGTACTCGATGATTATCAGGAACTGCTGGATTCGCCTTTTGCCGATATGGGAAATATTGGTGGACCAACTGGTGGCGCCATTACAGCGGCATGTTTCCTGCAACGTTTTACCAAAGACTATCGCTGGGCACATCTTGATATTGCCGGCACGGCATGGCTGTCTGGCGCACAAAAAGGTGCAACTGGTCGCCCTGTTCCCTTATTAATGCAGTTCCTCGCCAATCGCGCACAAGGATAAGCCGGTTTTATGCATAAAATCAGTTTTTATCTGATCGAGAAAAAACCGCAGCGGCAAGTCGACTTGGCTTGCCGTTTGTGTCAGCAAATTTATAAAAAACATCGCATCTGGCTGTATTTTGCCGATCAGCATGCGTGTGAAGAATTTGATTTGCAACTCTGGCAATTCGATGCCAGCAGTTTTATTGGACATGGTATCGATCAACAGGATGCACAGATTTGCCTGTCTTTAACACCACCTAATCCAACTTTTGAGGTCTGTATCAATTTGTCGGGAAAACCCATGAATATTACCGAATTACCACATTCAGCACTTCATTTGATTGAAATCGTCGGTAATAATGAGCAAGATAAACAACTTGCACGAGAATCGTTTAAATTCTATCGCAAACTGGGGATTGAACCCAACGTACATAAAATTTAATTTTTTCATTAAGGCTAAAAGGAGCAAGGTCGTGGCGTTAAATGTGGGGGAAAACTTCAAACAACGTTGGTTAGCAACGCCTGAAAGTGTACGCCAGACCTATTGTGACGAATTAAAATTTATTTGTGCATTGTTGGAACCTGATACACAGATTGCCAAGTGGCAACATCAAGAAGTTCTATTACAACACCGCAATCGTCATAGAATTGATCAGGCTTATAGCCAGCTTAAACAGGAAATTCTGGCCGAACAAGCGCGTCTTGCCGAAGAACGGAAACGGCAACGTCAGGCCGCTCTGGAACAGGCATTGGCGGATAAGCGCGCACAACAACAAGCAGAAATTGCCGCCATTGAAGCGCAAGATCGTTTGAAAGAACAGCAGCAGACCGAATATTTACAACAATTTGCCAAAGATTTACAGCAACAAGTCATGCATCAAACCGCCGTACAAATTGCCAAATTTGATGTCACACAAGTCAAGCAATTTAATCATGACGATCAAAATAGCAGCGAAACTATGGATAAGTTTAGCAGTTCTCCACAAGCGGACGATTTAAAAACCCGACTAGAACTTGAAGCCGAATATTATATCGAACAGACCTTGCAGCAATTGCGGGAAAAGCTCAAAGCTGCTGCACAGGAAGAAATTGAAATCATTCTGCAACAACAGCACTGATCTTTATATCGTGCAGGAAAATTAAGACAAGCTTATTGATCATCTTCCTTGGATCGAGGTAGATGTTTTATATATTGCAAGGCAATCAAACGCGATACAATCAAAGTTAGATACATGACCCCACAAAACATCTGTAGAGATACAATCACCCTCGCAAGATCCGCTTGTGGATAAATATCACTCAGACCTGTACCGGATTGCACACTAAAACTTAAATATAATAAGCCCAACCAGGAACGTGCCGTATCCTGTACCAGATTAAAACTATGATAATCCCATGCCTGACATGCACTATATAAAAATGCAAATGACCAGACCATCAGCGTAAATACCGAGGCGGCGGCAAACAGTTCATCACGGGTCAGATATCTGTCATGGAACATATAACGTGATAAACCATAGGCAGCATACATATAAGCAAAGGCTTCAAACAAATTGGCACTAATCACCATCCATTTACTATCAAATCCCAGCGCAACAGCAATCGAAAGGCACAATGCCGGTGCAATGCTAATCACCGTCACCGTCGTATACACAGTTGTCGTGCGCATGATTTTTGCCACCAGTAACAGGGCAATTGCAGACAGCGTCCATGACACAGCACTATTGGCCACACTATGGTTGGTAAAGGGTGCAAGCAGTAGAATCAGCAACTGAACCAATAGCAACCAAGCCGATGGCAAAAGTTTTAAGCTATGCCAGAATGACAACAAAAACTGCTTAACCATCGTTGCACCTAAAATTTATGAATCAAAATGTGTTAAAAATTCTCTGGGAGTAACTTTAAGATTTTTAACGTAGAGATTGTCAACGTTTGTCTGGTTTTTGGCGAGCTGTCTTTTTGCATCGTCATATTCAGCGAAAATGCCTGAACTTTCCCATTAGGCTGTTCGACCCAGCCTGTATACCAACCCACCATTGGTTCAACATCCATGCCCCAACCACTTTTGGCATACAACTTATAACCCTGCTTTTCCTCAATCAATATCATCTGCTGGACTTGCTGTTGGACATTTTTGGAGAAAGCCAGCTGTTGGTTAGCCAATTGATAAGCAAATTTTGCTTCCTGTTCAGGACTAATGGTGAGTGGCCCAACCAGCCAGAAATTATCCACTTGAGTACCAATATTTTGGTTGCCATAACCGACTCTTTTGACTTCGCTGGCCATCAATGGTAGACCAATTCTACGTGCCAACTCCTGATAAACCGGTACTGCCGATGTCTGCATCGCCTGTGCCAGCGTCATGTCTTTTTCCCAAGCTGGAAAACTGCGTTTTTGCCCATCCCATTTAAACACTTCCGAACTGGTCACTTTGCCATGCTCTAGTCCAATCAGGGCATTCAATATTTTAAAGGTTGAAGCAGGGATATATTGCTGTGTGGCACGATCCACATCACTGCCAAAATTTGCAAAGCTTTGCCCATTATAAATGGTCATAACTCCATCAATGGCATGGGTTTGAAAATCATGTTGAATCTGTTGAATTTGCTGCTGACTGACGACAGTATCTCGTTGGGTAGGTGCATGTTGGCAAGCAGATAAACTTAGAGCTAGACACACACCACCGATCAATAATACTTTATTCATAGAATTACTTTTTCCAATTTATTCAAAAAATTTTCGAATGGGTATGATAAATAATTACTCACGACCCTGTTCAAGCACATCGAATAAATCATCGGCAATTGAAGTCCCAAATTGATGGTCAATTTCCCGAATACAGGTTGGGCTGGTGACATTAATCTCAGTGACAAAATCCCCAATCACATCCAGACCGACAAACACCAGTCCTTTTGCTTTTAAAAATGGACCAACTTTTGCTGCAATTTTTTTATCATTTTCGGTGAGAGGACGCGCTTCACCCTTACCGCCAGCCGCCAGATTACCCCGGGTTTCACCATTTTGCGGAATACGTGCCAGACAATATGGCACTGGTTCACCATTGATCATCAGAATCCGTTTATCACCATCGACAATTTCCGGGATATAACGCTGCGCCATAATTGGCTGTTGTCCATTTTGTGTCAAAATCTCAAGCGTTGAACCAATGTTTACACCATCGACAGTCAAACGGAAAATTCCTGTGCCACCCATGCCATCAAGTGGTTTTACAATCACATCCTGATGCTGTGTCAAGAACTCACGAATTAAACCCTGTTGAGAGGTGACCAGTGTCGGTACCTGTAATTCGGAGAACTGTGTTGCAAACAACTTTTCATTACAGTCCCGTAAGGATTGTGGTTTGTTAATAATCCATGCACCCTCGCGTTCTGCCTGTTCCAGAATATAAGTGGTATAGACAAAATTCATGTCGAATGGTGGGTCTTTACGCATTAACACCACGTCATAAGCAGCGATTGACTCTTTCTGCTTTTCGCCCAGCGTATAATAATCGTTGTAATCCTCAGACACCGTCAAAGGAGAGATCAAACCAAATGCCTTACCCTGCTCAATATATAAATCCTGTTGTAAGGCATAACCCAACGCATGCCCTCGACGACTTGCTGCCCACAGCATCGCCATGGTGGAATCTTTTTTTAAATTGACGTTTTCAATGGGATCCATTACCACAAGTACACGCATGATTTTCACTCGATTTTTTAAATGTTTGCAAGTATAGCGGATCATTATAACGGTTGAAATTTCACAATATGTAATTGCTTTGCAAAATTAACGCAAAGCAAAATCAATATGTGTCATTTAACTGCATTCTAATGATTTAAATACATCAGGATTTTGCAGGTATTTCGCATTGTTCCCCTTCACAAGATGCTGCTTCGGGAACCTGTGACTGTTGCAATGCCTGCTGTAACGCCTGTAAAAATACGCTCCGGTCTTGCACCCCAGATAATCCAACTTTTTGATCAAAAACAAAAAATGGTACACCTGTAATATTTAACTGTTGTGCAAGTGCTTCATCCTGACGGACATCTGCGGAAAATTGCTGGCTGTCCAGCACTTCAATCACATCTACAGAGCTCAAACCAATACGTTCGGCAATGTGCACGACCACTTCCCGCTCACCAATCGCCAGCCCTTCGGTCATATAGGCATGGAAAAAAGCTTCTTCTGCCTCATTCCCCAAACCCTTGTTCTGAGCCAAATGAATAATTCGATGTGCATTAAAACTATTACCTGAATTGGCCTTCTGCCATTGAAAATCAATTCCTTCTGTTGCAGCAAGTTCGGCAATGCTTCGTTCCATCTCTTGCATCTGAGTGACTGTACGACCATATTTTTGCGCCAGACGTTCTGTATTGGATTGTTGATGTTTCGCTGGTGCATTGGGATCCAACTCAAAACTGTGCCAGTGAATATCCAACGTCACGCCTGCCTCAGCAGCCACCTGTTCCAGTCGTTTTTTACCAATATAACAAAAGGGACAGACCACATCTGACCAGATATCGACACGCATGATAATTCTCGATTGCAAATTTATCTGTTATTAATGTCATTTCATTTATACTTTTTAAATAGTCTATAACAAAACTTTACGCAAAATAAAAAAGGGAGCGAACTCCCTTTTAAGCTGTGGTTAAACATTGGCTAGATAAAGATCTTAAATCCTAGAACAGACATTAATCTTCCAGAATCCCTTCAAACAGGACTGTCGATAAATAACGCTCACCACTATCTGGTAAAATCACCACAATATTTTTACCAGCATTCTCCGGACGTGCTGCCAATATTGCCGCTGCGGCCAAGGCTGCACCACTGGAAATGCCGACTAAAATCCCTTCTTGTGTGGCAGATTTACGTGCCCATTCAACGGCATCATCACCTTTGACTGCAATCACTTCATCGACAAGATCCAAATCCAGATTTTTTGGGATAAAGTTTGCCCCGATTCCCTGAATTTTATGTGGTCCGGGTGTCAAATCTTCACCACGTTTGGCCTGAGTGATGATCGGCGACTCAGCGGGTTCAACGGCCACAGAATAAATCGGCTGTTGTTTACTGTGTTCGAAATAACGGGAAATCCCAGTAATGGTGCCGCCTGTGCCGACACCTGCCACCAGAATATCAACCTGTCCCTGTGTTGCTGCCCAGATTTCCGGCCCTGTTGTATCCTGATGAATTTGTGGATTAGCCGGATTTTCAAATTGTTGTGGCAAGAAATACGTATCAGGATGTTCAGTTGCCAAACGCTGTGCTTCATCCACTGCACCTTTCATGCCTTTGGCAGGTTCAGTCAGGATCAGATTAGCACCAAAGGCTTTGAGCACTTTACGACGTTCGATACTCATACTGGCGGGCATGGTCAAGGTAATCGGATAACCTTTTGCCGCTGCAACAAATGCCAGCGCAATCCCGGTATTGCCACTGGTCGGTTCAACAATATGCATGCCCGGCTTTAATACGCCACGTTTTTCGGCATCGGCAATCAATGCTGCACCGACACGACATTTCACCGAAAATGCCGGATTACGACTTTCTATTTTTGCAAAGACATTGGCGTGTCCTTGGATAATACGATTGATTCGAACCAAAGGTGTATTACCAATGGCGTCTGCATTATTGCTATACGCTGCGATACCCAAATTTTCTGGTGTAGGGAATTGTTGATCTGTTGCCATGTTATATCCTTAAATTTAATAAAGTTATTCACTTTATGATAATAGAACATTTTAATGATGCTGCCCTAATCATTTCACAAGATAAAATTTAGCAATTATGTAATGATCCTTTTGATCCCGCCAGAAATAATTTTTTCCATCAGACTGCTAGTTTATGTCTAGCCATTTGTTTTATCATAAAGCATTCTCTGGCTATTTCTTCTTATCATGACTCCTGCCTGCAAACTGCTTAAATTAAAGAAAATCGACTATTCTATCCATGAATATGAGCATGATCCTAACAATCATAATTTTGGTCTGGAAGCAGTAGAAAAATTGGGCTTAAGCCCAGAAGAAACCTTTAAAACCCTACTGGTGACCGATGGCAAAAATCACTATGTTGCGGTATTGCCTGTCGCATTTCAGCTGAATCTGAAAAAAGCTGCGCATGCCTTTGGTTGTAAAAAATTAAGCATGGCTGACCTGCATGATGCCGAGCGATTGACCGGCTATCTGGTGGGCGGTATTAGTCCTCTTGGACAAAAGAAACGCTTAACCACCATCATTGACAGCCATGCACAAACCTTGGCAAAAATGTATGTCAGTGGTGGTAAACGTGGACTAGACATTGGTATTGCCCCACAAGATCTTGCCACAGTATTAAATGCAAAATTTGTGGATATGATTGATCAGTAACATTTAAAATGATGACAGATTCACATCATGCCAAAATCTGTGTATCAATACGTGTGCCACGCAATAAAGTTTTTGTCACTGGAGTCTTTTGGCAAATCTCTAAAATTTTCGCTTTACTGATCTCATCTAAATCCCGATCAAAACCAAGCGTCCTTGAAATCCACTCTTCACCCGTCTGATCGGTATGAAAATTGAGTTCAATGCTAAAATGTCCATAATCCCATCCTTTATGTTGTGCATACATCCGTAATGTAATCATGGTGCAGGCAGCCAATGCAGCAAGTAAATAATCATAAGGCGCAGGTCCTTGATCTTTGCCACCAAATTGCTCGGGTTTATCGGTTAAATATTGATGCCGACCACTGCTTAATTGACCCGCCCATGGTTCGGCTAAACTTGAAATATTTGTCGTTGCAATAATCGCCATCTTTAATCCTTATTTTGATGCTTTCATTTTCTCGGGCATAACGGGTGCAACTAAACGATCGCCGAGATACTTGGGAATATCACCAAAGCGAGCGTCATGATTGATCCACTGGTCCCGTGCAGTTTTAATTTCTTCGGTACTGCGTGCCACCAGATTCCACCATAATAAAATCTCACTGTCAAAAGGTTCGCCACCAATCAATAAAATACGACTACCTTTTTGCATTTGTAGATGTAGATTGTCATGGGTGGTTTCAATCACCAGCATATTTTCCTGCGTCAATTCATGGCCATTGATCACTGCCTGATGGTCCAGTACCAACACCCCATATTCAAATTGCGGATTCAGTTCAAGTACCACATCCACATCATCAACTGCTTCTATATCCAGTGCCAGCAATGCACTATAGACTTCGACCGGAGAACTTTGCCCTAAATAATCTCCAACCAGTATAGTAATACAGGCACCATCTTTCTGAAGGGTCGGCAACACTGGATAATGATCAAAGCGTGGCGGCATATTACGTTGATCATCAGGTAAGGCAATCCATAACTGGGCAGTATGCATGCGAGTTTCGGTCATCGGCGCAACTTCAGTATGCGAAATCCCATAGCCAGCTGTCATCAAATTCACCTGTTTGGGCCGAATCAGCTGTTCACTGCCCAAACTATCCATATGCATCACGGTTCCATCAATCATCCAGGTAAAAGTCTGCAAACCAATATGCGGGTGCGGGCCAATATCTAATCCATCACCTGCCGGGAACTCAACCGGACCAGCATGATCAAGAAAACACCAAGCGCCAATCATACGTTTTTCACGACTGGGTAAAGCCCGTTTAATGATGGTGCCATGGCCAATCTCGGCTTTACGCAATGGAATGGCCTTAAATTCATTGGATTGAGTCGTTAACTCCGACTGTGAAGCTGTACCTTGCGAATATTCCCGATTTGCCATATTAAACCCTGATCATTGATCTGAATGAATATGCTATCAGACCTATTCATTTTAAAAACAATAAAAATAGAATCATGCGTTTTAAATATTCCATTTTTATTAGGTTCTGTTGACACCTCGTCTATGTTTACGAAAGTAGATATTGCCTATAATTTTATTAATCCGAATCATTTAAATACTCACTTTTTTTGGAATATTGATTAAGTTCTGCATCTGTTGACATTTTTTGATCATAAAAATTAAACAGACTCAGTAAAACAACTACAAGCAAAATCCATAGGGTTATTTTTAACTGATGCATTGCCTATTCCTGCCAAGCTATACTGATGACAACAGTCTAGGCAAAACAATTCATCTCATCTAATATAGAAAAATACATAATCCATCTAATTTTAAGATCAATATGCCTACACTCAAGCAATTGCAGTATTTAATCAAGATCGTTGAAGAAAACGGCTTTATTGCTGCTTCAGAAAAATTATATATTGCTCAATCGGCATTGAGCCGGCAGATGAAATTATTGGAACAGGACGTCAGGTTTGATATTTTTGACCGACGTGGGAAAAATATGCAGCTAACACCTGCCGGACAGCAGTTCTATCAAAACATTAAAATTCATCTCAATGGCATGCAAGACATTATTCAATCCTCACAGCACATTGCCCAAGGAATTCATCGCGTAATTAAAATTGCACATTCGAGTAGTGTAGTAATGGATCAGACGAAAATCCAAGCATTGGATTACATCAGCAAAAAATATCAGATACAGATTGAACTCAACACGCTATCTTCGGAACAACAAATTCAGGCATTACTGCATCATCAAATTGATATTGGCATGATTCGGCCACCTGTCTTGCATCATATGCAACAGATCCATTCACAATCTCTTTATCGTCAACCCTTATATTTAGCCGTCAATACTGCCCATGCAAAATTTGACACATTACAAAAGATTAAAATCGAGGATTTAAAAGATGAAGTGTTTGTATCGACACCGCATGCGGAACGTGGCGGATTAAGTTATCTGGTTTCCAATTTGTGCCTATCCAGAGGTTTTTTCCCTAAAAAAGCCAGCATTCAATCGAGAAAAATCTCACAATTGCAATTGGTTGCAGCCAATCTTGGCATTTGCATTGTACCGCTGGAATTTCAGTCGATTCTACCGCCTCAGGTGAAATTGTTAAGTTTGGAACAGAATACCTTAATGTCTGAGGTCATGTGTATCTGGAAACAGGATTCCGATCTTGATCCTTATGTAGAAGAATTGGTTCAGATGTTACAGGCTAAATCAATCTGAAAAACCACAGCCCATAAAAAAGCCACCTTACGGTGGCCTCTTCAATCATGACATTGATTTACAATGCACGATTTTTAATTTTACGGATGGTTTCAAGCTGACCAGCAATCTCGGAAAGAGAAGCGAGTGCAGCCGCAGTATCAACCTCATTTTTCTGGTTCGCCAGCAAACTTTCTGCATTTTTACGTGCTTCAAGAATTGCTGCTTCGTCCAAGTTGTCTGCACGAATTGCGGTATCCGCAAGTACAGTCACAACATTCGGTTGTACTTCTAGCACACCACCAGATACATAGACAATTTCTTCTGTACCGTTGGCAAGCTGAACACGAATCGGTCCAGGTTGTAACAAGGTTACCAGCGGTGCGTGACCGGGTAAAATACCCAGTTCACCGCCTGCACCTTTTGCGATCAGCATCGTAACTTGTCCAGAGTAAATCGACTCTTTAACACTTACGACATCACATTGCATAGTCGCCATGAGATAGCCTCCTAATTAGAGTTGCTAATTACAGCTTCTCGGCTTTAGCAATCGCTTCGTCAATACTACCCACCATGTAGAACGCTTGTTCTGGAAGGTGATCGTATTCACCAGCCAAGATACCTTTAAAGCCACGAATCGTTTCTTTAAGTGGTACATATTTACCAGGTGCACCAGTAAATACTTCGGCAACGTGGAACGGTTGTGAGAAGAAACGCTGGATTTTACGTGCACGGTAAACAACCAGTTTATCTTCTTCAGCCAATTCGTCCATACCCAGAATGGCAATGATGTCTTTTAGCTCTTTATAACGTTGCAATATGTTCTGTACAGAACGTGCAATGTCATAATGCTCAGTACCGACAACCAATGGATCCAATTGACGTGAAGTCGAATCAAGTGGGTCAATCGCTGGATAAATACCACTTGACGCGATATCACGGCTCAATACAACTGTTGCGTCCAAATGGGCGAATGTTGTTGCTGGTGATGGGTCAGTCAAGTCATCGGCTGGTACATATACCGCTTGGATAGAGGTAATCGAACCAGACTTGGTTGAAGTAATACGTTCTTGTAGAACACCCATTTCTTCAGCAAGTGTAGGCTGATAACCTACCGCAGATGGCATACGACCTAACAATGCTGATACTTCTGTACCTGCCAATGTATAACGGTAGATGTTGTCGACGAATAATAATACGTCACGACCTTTACCATTTTCATCTTTTTCGTCACGGAAGTATTCGGCCATGGTCAAACCAGTCAAGGCAACACGTAAACGGTTACCCGGTGGCTCATTCATCTGACCGTAAACCATCGCAACTTTGTCAAGTACGTTGGAATCTTTCATTTCATGATAGAAGTCGTTCCCTTCACGAGTACGCTCACCAACACCAGCGAACACAGATAAACCACTGTGTGCTTTTGCGATGTTGTTGATCAATTCCATCATATTTACGGTTTTACCAACACCGGCACCACCGAACAAACCGACTTTACCACCTTTTGCAAACGGGCAAAGCAAGTCGATCACTTTAATCCCTGTTTCAAGCAGTTCGGTTGAACCCGCTTGGTCTGCATATGACGGTGCTTGACGGTGAATCGCCCAAGTTGTATTGCTATCAACCGGACCTGCTTCATCAATTGGACGTCCAAGAACATCCATGATACGACCCAATGTACCTGTACCAACGGGTACAGAGATTGGTGCACCAGAATCACTTACAGGAAGGCCACGTTTAAGACCTTCTGTAGAACCCATTGCGATAGTACGTACAACACCATCACCAAGTTGTTGCTGAACTTCCAACGTCGTTTCAGTACCATCAACATGGAGAGCGTCATAGATCTTTGGAACGCTATTACGTTCAAACTCGACGTCGATAACCGCGCCGATGATCTGAATGATACGACCGCTACTCATTGCTGTCTCCTCAATTCAAACTAATAATGTTAAACGGCAGCGGCACCACCAACGATCTCGGAAATTTCCTGAGTAATCGCGGCTTGACGCAGCTTGTTGTAAATGAGCTGTAGGTCTTTAATCAGCTGACCTGCGTTATCTGTCGCAGCTTTCATTGCGACCATACGTGCAGATTGCTCACAGGCGATATTTTCAATCACGCCCTGATAAACCACAGACTCGATATAGCGAACCAACAAACCGTTCAGCAATTCTTCTGCTTCTGGTTCGTAAATATAATCCCAACCATATTGACGATGGAGATCTTCGCTTTCGTTAGCTGGAGCTAAAGGCACAAGTTGTTCAACTTGCGGTTTTTGTGTCATGGCGTTAATAAAGCCGTTTGATACCAGATAAATACGATCTAACTCGCCTTTATCATAGGCATCCAGCATCACCTGCACAGAACCTGTCAACTGCTCCACATCCGGTGTATCACCAAGCTGTGTTGTTGCCCCTAGCACTTTACCGCCGTAGTTTTTAAAAAACGAAACCGCTTTTTGACCAATTAAAGCAAATTGAACTTCAATTGACTGCTCACGTTGCTGCTGGACATGCTGAATTACTTTTTTGAACAAGTTAATGTTCAAACCACCTGCAAGACCACGATCTGACGAAACGATGATATAACCCACACGTTTGACTGGACGATCGATCATGTAGCGGTGTTTGTATTCAGGATTCGCTTGAACCAAGTGAGCAATTACACGGTGCATATTTTCGGCATACGGACGGCCCTGAGCCATGCGCTCTTGCGCACGACGCATTTTTGAAGCAGCAACCATCTGCATCGCACGCGTAATCTTCTGCGTACTTTTGATACTTGCTACTTTGGCTCGAATTTCTTTTAAATTTGCCATACGCTTAACCTAATCATCGAAAGCCCTTTCGAGCTTTCGAAGGTTGATCCGTGAAACAAACTTACTTTTTCAAATTAGTAAGCCTGAGTCGCTTTGAAGCTCTCAATACCTGCTTTAATTTCTGCTTCGATGTCTTTGTTATAATCACCAGTTTCATCGATATTTTGCATTAATGCAGCTTTTTCAGAGCGGAAATATGCAATTAACGCAGCATCAAAATCTACAATCTTGTTCACAGGAACATCAGCCATGTAGCCTTCGTTAGATGCGTAAACTGAAACCGCTTGGTCAGCAATTGAATACGGCGCATATTGTTTCTGCTTCATCAACTCAGTCACACGTTGACCGTGTTCAAGTTGCTTACGAGTTGCTTCATCAAGGTCAGAAGCAAACTGCGCAAATGCAGCCAATTCACGATATTGTGCAAGTGCAGTACGGATACCACCTGCCAATTTTTTGATGATCTTGGTTTGTGCAGCACCACCCACACGAGATACCGAGATACCTGCGTTTACAGCAGGACGGATACCAGCGTTGAATAATGAAGTTTCCAAGAAGATCTGACCATCGGTAATGGAAATTACGTTCGTCGGTACGAATGCAGAAACGTCACCCGCTTGGGTTTCGATGATTGGCAATGCAGTTAAAGAACCTGTTTTACCAGTCACTTCGCCATTGGTGAACTTCTCAACATAATCCGCAGATACACGAGAAGCACGTTCAAGCAGACGTGAGTGAAGATAGAATACGTCACCTGGATATGCTTCACGACCTGGTGGACGACGAAGTAACAGGGAAATTTGACGATAAGCAACAGCTTGTTTAGACAAGTCATCATAAATGATTAACGCATCTTCACCACGGTCACGGAAGTATTCACCCATAGTACAGCCAGAATATGGTGCCAGATACTGCATTGCAGCAGGATCAGCAGCAGCGGCTGCAACAACGGTGGTATATGCCATTGCACCAGTTTCTTCCAGCTTACGTACTACGTTGGCAATGGTTGATTGTTTCTGACCAATCGCCACATACACACATTTAATGCCGGAATTTTTTTGTGCAATAATCGCATCGATCGCCATTGCTGTTTTACCAGTTTGACGGTCACCGATGATTAATTCACGTTGACCACGACCAACAGGGATCATGGTATCAACTGATTTATAACCAGTTTGTACAGGTTGATCAACACCTTGACGCCAAATTACGCCAGGTGCAACTTTTTCAACCTTGTCGGTTAATTTTGCATTGAGTGGACCTTTGCCATCGATTGGATTACCCAAAGCATCGACAACACGACCTAAAAGTTCAGGCCCCACTGGGACTTCTAATACACGACCAGTACAGCTTGCTTTTTGACCTTCTTGAAGATTTAAGTAGCTACCTAAAACCACAGCACCCACTGAATCCTGTTCAAGGTTCAGTGCCATACCGTATAAGCCGCCTTCAAATTCGATCATTTCACCATACATGGCATCTGCCAGACCGTGAATACGCACGATACCGTCAGATACCATAACGATGGTACCCTCATTTTTTGCGGTCGCGCTGGTGTCCAGATCGCTGATACGCTGTTTAATGAGCGCACTGATCTCGGATGGATTCAGTTGTTGCATTGCGCTATTACCTCAATTCTTTGTATGTTCAGTCTTCTTTATTGCGCAAGAAGACGAGTCCGCATTTTTTCAAGCTTGTTCAGCGCAGAATCATCTATCACTTGATCGCCTGCACGAATCACCACTCCAGCAATTAAGTCGGAGTTGACTTCTACCGTAACATTGACTTTGCTGTTAAAGCGTTGTGTTAAACGCTCTGCAAGTTTTTGTTCTTGTTCAGCAGTTAAAGGAAATGCTGATTCAATCACAACGTCTACAGTATGATTATTCTGTGCTTTGAGTAGTTCATACTCTTCTGAGATATCAGGTAACAACGCCAAACGGTCATTGTCTGCAAGCAAAGTCAAATAATTTGAAAGTGCCACAGTGGTTTGGTCTGCACCTAATACCTGTACAAAAGCTTTCACTTTTTCTACAGGTGTTAACTCAGGGCGATTGATATAAGCGGAAAATGCTTCATCTTGCACCGTTGCACTGAGCAGGTTTAATACGTTTGACCACGAGTCAATCGCACCTTGCTCAGAAGCATAAGCAAATGCTGCTTTGGCGTACGGGCGTGCCAACGTCAAGAGTTCAGCCATATTTCGCCTCGCTTAAAGTTTCGCAGCCAGCTGTTCAAGCATGACAGCATGAGCTTGTTGATCAACTTGCTGAGTGAGGATTTTCTCCGCACCTTCAACTGCCAAGGCAGCAACTTGTTGACGTAGGGCTTCGCGAGCTTGGTTGATCTCATTACCAACAGCTTCTTGAGCTTGTTGACGAATACGTTCACCTTCCGCAGCAGCTTGTACACGTGCTTCTTCAATAAGCTGTGCTCCACGACGGTTGGCATTTTCGATCAATTGCGCCGCTTGTGCTTTTGCTGCATCAATTTCTTGCTTAACTTGCGCTTGCGCATCAGCAAGGTCTGCTTTCGCTTTTTCAGCAGCATTTAAGCCATCAGCAATTTTACGCTGACGCTCACTAATCGCATTGATTAGTGGCGGCCAAACGAATTTCATGCAGAATGCAACAAAGAGTGCAAATGCAATCGCTTGGCCAATCAATGTGAGGTTGATATTCATTTAGCTATTCCTCAAAGATGGTTTTAGGAATGAAGCCGATTAACCTACAAATGGATTAGCGAAGATGAAGAACAAGCCAATACCAACACCGATCATAGGTACAGCATCAAGAAGACCCGCAATTAAGAACATACGCGTTTGAAGTTGTGGCGCTAATTCTGGTTGACGAGCAACAGCTTCTAGAAAACGACCGCCCAACAGACCAAAACCAATCGCAGTACCTAAAGCACCGAAAGCGATCAAGATAGCAGATGCAATTGCAACTAGACCTAAAGTGAGTTCCATGAAAAATTCCTCAAAGGTTAGGTTATACCCATATTTAAACTAAAAATTGTGCCCGACAACATCATGCTGCCAGGCATTACCATTAATGTTTTTCGCTTGCCATACTCAAGTACACGATGGTTAACATCATGAAAATGAAGGCTTGCAATGTAATTACAAGAATATGGAAAATCGCCCAAGGCACAGACAACGCCCATTGGATCCAGAACGGTAATAAAGCGATCAAGATAAAGATCAATTCGCCTGCATACATGTTACCAAAAAGTCGCAATGCCAATGAAATTGGACGCGCCAAGAAAGTAACCAGTTCTAAGATCAAGTTTACTGGAATGAGCAATGCTTTAAGCACTGGGTTTTTCGGATTAAATGGATTCAGCGCGAGTTCACCAATGAACCCAGCCACACCTTTTTCACGAAAACTATAGAATAAAATCAGTGCAAACACAGATAAAGACATACCCAAGGTAATGTTCGGATCTGTAGATGGTACGATTTTAAAGTAAACGTGATGAGGGTCCATACCAAACACACTTGCACCGATTTGTTGAGCCACATATGGAATCCAGTCAACTGGAATTAAGTCCATGAGGTTCATCAAAAATACCCAGACGAAAATCGTCAAGGCAAGTGGTGCAATTAAACGTGATTTACCATGGAAGGTATCGCGAACGCTTGAGTCAACAAACTCGATAATCATTTCAATTGCAGACTGGAATTTTGTTGGCACGCCAGTGTTGGCAGCTTTTGCAACAATCCAGAACAACAAACAGAAAATGATCCCAAGACCGATTGACCAACCCATTGAATCCAAGTGAATTGCAGTGAACCCCATCTGTTGAGCTTCTTCAGCAGTCTCGGCCAATTTCCATGAACCATCCGGCATTTTGCCATAAGTCATGTTGGTCAAGTGATGCTTAATATACTCGGTCGAAGTAAGGGCATGTTCTTCAGCAGCCATAAATCACACCTGGTCAATGTAAATTACTATTTAAAGAGAAATTTGATGCTCATGCTGCACGACATCAACTCTTTGTGAAAATCTTTCAACATTATGCATGACGCATATTTAAGCTTTGTGTCTAGCCAGCCAAAAAGGTGCGACCCAGGACATTGCTTGTACAAGCAAAAAACCACCGATCACTGCCACCATATTTATGGGTGAAACACAGCTTAAAATCAAAATCAACCCAACAACCACAATGACAAACTTACCCACGAGCCCAAGGTACATATTACTTAAAATCTGTCTGGATGCTCTTGCACCAGAGGATTTAAACGCCTGCCAAGCAAAATAACTGCTTGCCAACCAATATACCAACGCCCCCAAGGCTGCACTTTTCGCGGCTATCGCATCCTGTATTAGCCAAGCCAATACTGCTGCAACTGGAATCATGATGACTTGAAAAACGAGTAAAGCCTTTGCTAATCGTCTATCAACTAAGCGATAAGTTCGACTCATTTATTTCCCATCTGCTTCCAAATTTTCTTGGATAAGATATGCGAATGATTGTTTTTAATCGCAGGCATTATAGAGTTACACCCCTAAACATGCAATCTTTATCCGAGAAAGTACTGTTAAAATTTGCCAAAACTCGTTCTGCTTCGACTAATGTAGTAATGAACATGCAGATATCTCATCACCACATACACTTTGTACTTAACCTTAACGAAAACATTGTTGAATAGAATTCGCCAATTTCAGCCATGCTGTAACAAAATCTTTTTGGTCTGCCATGGACTCATCAACCGCCACCATTTTTACTGGTTTTAAGCGCTGGATTAGGGACTGATCTGCGTGATATTCAGCCAATAAACACATTTGTGTCTGCGGACGATGCGTAGTTAAATATTTAATTTGTGTCACTGTAGGCGCAAGATCATGATCCGAGCTCAACGATCCCGCAAATTTGAGTTGTAAAGCCCGTTCCAGATATTGATAGGCATCATGATAAGCCCAGTAATTGCGCTCTTGGCTACGATTGATGGTGATATTGGTAGCATCATACATTTTTTTGGAAAAATCTTTGGCATTCTGGAAATACTGTGCTTTCGCTTGGGGTTCCTGTTGTGATCTTAATGCAGCGATAAAAAAGGCAATACGGACTGCATTATTCGGTTCAAGCCAAACATGGGTATCAATGCTATCAGAAGCCAGAATATTACCTTTTACATCCCGTTGCGGCAATGTTTTAACAACATTACTGTCCAAAATCGATATCGCATTTTTTTTATTTTCCAGTGTACTTTGCAAAGGCACTTCATGCTGTTTACCCAACCACACGATCAAATCCGCTTCTTGTATAGCCTGACGATTTTTTGGGGTAAGCTGTGCATCATGTCCAGTTTGATGTTGGGTCAGCAATAATGTAGGTTGCTCAATACCAGCAGTAACTTCCTGAGCAATCAGAAATAATGGATAGGTAGAGACCACCAACCCCTTGGCAAATGACAATTGAGGCAGACTCAAAATCAGTAACACAGCAAAAAAATAACGCACGAGTTTAAAATCCAAAGCAAGACTAGCGTTATAATATAACATTGTGCTACTTTTAATACTATTGTGCTCATTTATTTATTAGGGTCTATTGACATTTCGTCTATGGTTACGCCAGTGGTCGTTTTTTAGGTGATACTAGGCATGAATAGTGAGATTTAGTTATTCTAAATGAACTATTCATAACGACGTATGAGGCGCACTGCGCCGCAAGGGAAACGCCCTGCCTTGCGCTGCGAGCAAAGCAGGGCTTTGCTCTTGCTCAGGGTTGTCACTAAAACTCCCCCATACGTCGTTACAAAGCTTGACAAGGGAATAACCATTGTCTTCGCTTTGTGCCTAGTCTGAAGAAATTTTAGCTGACAACGTAATCCATTTATGAAGTGTCAACAGACCCATGTTACATGCTAAAATAGCTGATTATTTTTTAATAGGATCACTTGATCATGACTTTATGCTCACATACACAGCATGATGGCAATACCCATGATGATAATCTACATGGTGTTCATGATCATGGCAGTATCAGTGATCGTTTACAAGAAGCAGAACAAATCTGTGCACTTGAAGGCGCACGCCTCACCCCGTTAAGAAAAGAAGTTTTAGGCTTGATTCTAGCCGCAAATGCACCAATTGGTGCCTACGATTTGCTTGCAAAACTTAAGGGCAAAAGTGAACGACCTGCCGCACCGCCGACAGTTTATCGGACACTGGATTTTTTACTAGAACAGGGCTTAGTCCATCGCCTGACCTCAATCAATGCCTTTATTCCTTGTTGCCATCCACGTGAAGGACATCAGGCTGCATTTTTGATTTGCCAAAAATGTCATACCGTTAAGGAAACTTCAGCAAACAATCTATTTGATGAACTGGCACATATTGCAGCACAGGGAAAATTCAAAGCCAAACATAGCATTATTGAAATCTCTGGAATTTGCCAACAATGTCAATAACGACAAATGCACCTTTGGTTCAGTTAAAACAAGTCAGTGTTTCACTTGAGCAAAAATCCATTCTTGCCAAGATCGACATGGATATTTATCCAAAAGAAATCATGACCCTGATTGGTCCGAATGGTGCAGGCAAGTCCACTTTAATTAAAGTCTTATTGGGCATCGAAAAACCTTCAAACGGCCAAGTAATTCTGCAACCTCATTTGCGTTTGGCTTATGTACCACAAAAATTCAATCCTTCTGCAAGCTTACCGATTCGAGTCAAAGACTTACTAGCACTGGAACCGTGTGAGCAGGCATACAAAACACGCATTCTTCAAGATACCGGTATCGTTAAACTTCAGGATTCATCAGTACAAAGTCTATCAGGCGGTGAACGACAACGGGTTTTACTGGCACGGGCGTTATTGCGAAAGCCCCAATTACTGGTCCTTGATGAACCGATGCAGGGGCTGGACATTCAATCAGAAGAAGAATTATACGCCTATGTACGCACTTTACCGGAACTACTGGGCTGTGCAATTTTAATTGTCTCGCATGATCTGCAATGGGTCATGCAAGGGACACAGCGCGTCATCTGTCTAAATCATCATATTTGCTGTACCGGCACCCCGGAAAACATTCAAAAACATCCTGAATATCTAGCAATGTTTGGACATCGAGTGCCTTATCAACATCATCATAGCCATTGTGCTCATGGTGATCACGCCGAACCCTGTGATCATCTGGCACATCCACATATTCATCCCGAAGTGGAGCCATAAATCATGATGGAGTGGTTAGCCTTACTTGGTCCGGCGTGGTTTATGGGCTGTATTTTGCCTTTATTAACTGCCCCTTTGGGCTGCCTGATGTTATGGCGTCGCATGTCTTTCTTTGCAGACACCATGGCACATGGCACTTTACTCGGTGTGGCGCTGGCAGGCTTATTGCACTTACCGCTATGGCTAGGCGTCTGTTGTTTGGCCGCGCTTTTGGTCGCTTTGCTCTGGTTTTTGCATGATCGACGCTTACCCAATGATGCATTGCTGGCACTGTGTTCGGCAACTTTATTATGCAGTGGCTTATTGGTCATTCAGCATTTACCCGCCTTGCGCCCGGAAATCATGAGCTACCTATTTGGCGATCTGCTCACTGTCACTTGGCAAAATTTACCTGCATTGGTTCTGGCCATCATTATTGGTGCTGCAATACTTTGGCGTACATGGCGCGCTCAACTGCGTCTGGCAATTGCCGAAGACATTGCGCAAAGTGAAGGTATTCATGCAGGTGTACATCGTCTTATTTTTATGGCGGTGCTGGCGTTATTTACTGTGCTTGCCTTAAAAGCTGTTGGTTCATTATTAATGGGTGCATTACTGGTGATTCCTGCACTGACTGCCCGTTTACTTTCTCACTCACCTAAACAAATGGTGCTCTGGGCTTTTATCTGTGCCGAGGTTTGTATTTCTTTGGGTCTATGGGGAAGTGCATGGCTGGATCTGGCGACAGGTTTATGCATTGTCATTATGATGTCATTCCTGTTTGCATTGATCTTCACTTTACAAAAATTTAAACGCGCTTGATCATCTTATTTAAATCCATGACATGCTACACCATCTATACAGCATGTCATGTTTGTAGATTACTTTAATTGCTGTTATTCCTGACTTTGTCGCTCCAGCCAGTGACTAAAGTCTGCACCTGAGGGTGCCTGATAAGTCCGCAAACCAAATTCACCAATAATTGCCAACAAATGATCAAAAATATCCGATTGGGTATTTTCATATTGCGCCCAGTTGGTGGTATTGGTAAATGCCCAGACTTCCAGTGGTAAACCTTCTGCCGTAGGTTGCAACTGACGCACCACAATACTCTGATCCTGTGCAATACCGGGATGATGACGCAAGTAATATAAAATATATGCCCGGAACGTCCCTAGATTGGTTAAACGACGTTGATTGATACTTTCTTTGACTTGCTGATTCCATTCCAGCAATTCATGACTTTTCTCATCAAGATATTTTTCCAGCATGAGAAAATGCTTGAGTTTACTCAGCTCTTGATCAGATAAAAAATGTACACTACTTTGATCAATAAAAATCGAACGCTTGATACGGCGACGACCCGAATCTGCCATACCCCGCCAGTTTTTAAAGGTATCCGTCACCAATCGATTGGTTGGAATGGTGGTATAGGTTTTATCAAAATTCTGCACAGTCACTGTATGTAGGGACATATCTATGACATCGCCATCCGCACCCAGACTTGGCATTTCAATCCAGTCACCAATACGGATCATGTCATAAGAGGAAATCTGTACACTGGCAACCAGCGACAAAATCGTATTCTGAAACACCAGCATTAGTACGGCAGCCATTGCGCCAAAGCCTGCCAACAGGGTAAATACATCTTTCTTTAAAAATGTACCCAGAATCATTAAGCCGCAGACGATGAAAATAATCAGCTTCACCAACTGTAAATAACCCTTGATCGGTTTATTGTGTGACTTTGGATTACGCTGATACACCAGATTAAAAATATTTAAAATTTCTGCAATCGACAAGGCAATTGTGAGGAAAATCCATGCCTGTGCAGCCATTTGAACCACTTGGACAAATTTATCCGATAAATGCGGTATACCGATAATCCCATTAAGAATCACTAGTGCAGGCACAATATTGGCAATACGTCGAATCACACTATGATGTGCAAAAACATCATTATTGGCAAAAGGTAATTTTGAAATTAATCGTCTTAATCCCGCAACGACTACTTTTTTGGTAATAAAATAAGAAATAAATGCAATTAAGATCAAAATAGATAAGGAACTCAACATATCCAGCCACGGATATTGATCAATCCACGCCCCAACTTTTATCATTATTTCATTCAAAATCTACTTACTCCTCAATCCAGTTTGTTCATCATGGTAAAAGAACATGATGTACTTCTAATGAGCACTGACATAAAAATAAAGAAATATCAACAAATAAACACATTAGCCTCAGCACAGGCCAAAGTCATCGGGAAGCAATGCATTAACAACAATAAGGTAAATTAAGCAGATTTAATGAATCGACACATCCACAAAACAGGCGGTAATACGCCGCACAATGGGCAATAAAATCAATACTGTTGGAAAAGCAATACACCATGAAAATAACCAGCTTGAAAGCCAGAGATGAAATAATCCATCAACCCAACCGAGATGGTGCGCAAGATTAACAAATGAAATAATGCCACTCATCAAACACGATAAGATAAAGGGCAACACAAAATTGACATATTTAAATGGCAGTTTTTTGACCTTAGCAAAAATATATGGCGATGTATGACGCATGATCTAAAACAACCTCTTCCACGCTAAGCCTTATTTTACGAGAAAATTTCAAAAGAATATGCAGTCCAGATGGATTTATTTCATTGTGCAACACCCTCTTATCCCCCGAATCTGGAAAAAATTTCATTCTCTCACATCAATACCGCCTTAATACTCCCCTTGATCAGCATAATTTGCTATATTTGCTTTCTTTTAAGCAATGTCCCGATTGGTTATGAACACGGCAATTCAACAAGCACTTTCTCAAACAGTCCAAACACTACAAGCGCAAGGTATTCTTCCACCAGACTGGAATAATAACAGTGTCCTCACTCGGACCAAAGACCGTAGTCATGGTGACTTTGCTTCCAATATTGCCATGGTTGCTGCCAAAGCCGCTGGTTTAAAACCACGTGAGCTTGCCGAAAAATTTCTGACCAATCTGCCAAACGTTGCGGAAATCAGTAAAGCCGAAATCGCAGGACCAGGTTTTATTAACTTCTTTTTAAATGCGGATCAACGCTTTGCTGTACTTGATCAAATTGCAACACAACAACATCTTTACGGACAAAGTCAGGTCAACGCTGCACAAAAAATTCAGATTGAATTTGTTTCTGCCAATCCAACCTCAAGCCTACATGTTGGTCATGGTCGTGGTGCAGCCTATGGGATGACAGTTGCCAATTTGTTTGAAGCCACAGGCGCTGCTGTTGAGCGTGAATATTATGTCAACGATGCTGGCCGTCAAATGGATATTCTGGCCACTTCAACCTATTTACGCTATCTGGAATTACAAGGGCAGATACTGGTTTTCCCAAAAAATGCCTATCAGGGCGATTATGTCAAAGACATTGCACAAAGCATTATTGATCAAGATGCCGATCGCTACGTTAAAAAGGTGACAGATGTCTATCATAATGTTCCCGAAGATGTGCAATATGCTGCCGAACCGGATGCCAATGGTGATAAAGTCATTTTATCCGGTGATAAGGAAAAACATATTGATGGTTTGATTGCCAATGCACAGCAATTGCTGGGTGAAGGGTATCGTGTTTTCCATCAAGCTGCTTTAAACGCTATTCTCGATGATATTAAAGATGACCTTGCCGAATTTGGTGTGACCTTTAATCAATGGTTTAGCGAAGCTTCATTAACTCAAAAAATTGATGAAGCTTTAAACACGCTGCAAGATCGTGGTTACCTCTATGAACAAGACGGTAATATCTGGTTTAAATCAACAGAATTTGGCGATGAAAAAGACCGTGTAGTTAAACGTCGTAACGGTCAAACCACCTATTTTGCCTCCGATATTGCCTATCACCTCGACAAATTACAACGGGGTTATACCCATATTGTTGACATTTGGGGCTCGGATCACCATGGCTATATCGCACGGGTAAAAGCGGCTATTGATGCCATGGGCTACGATTCATCAAAACTTACCGTATTGCTGGTGCAATTTGTTTCCTTGTGGCGTGGCGGAGAGATGATTCAAATGTCCTCTCGTTCAGGCCAATTTGTAACCTTACGTGAATTACGTCATGAAGTTGGCAACGATGCTGCACGTTTTTATTATGTGATGCGTAAATCTGAACAACATATCGATTTTGATCTGGATCTGGCTGTTTCACAAAGCAAAGATAATGCCGTGTACTATATTCAATATGCACACGCACGTATTTGTCGTATGCTGGAAAAAGCCCATGCCAATCATCAATTTGATCCGGCACAGGCCCGTCAGTTTGCTGGTCGCTTGGTGTTGGATGCAGAAACCGAACTCTTGGCAAAACTAGCAGCCTATCCGGAAATCATTATTCGTGCCGCCAATGCCTATGAACCGCATCAAGTTGGAAATTACCTAAAAGAACTTGCAGCATTGTTCCACGGTTGGTATAACGACAACAAAGTATTCAGTGATGAAGTGGAACTGACACAGGCACGCTTATTATTAGCAGCCAATGTCAAACAGGTGATTCACAATGGTTTGACCCTGCTTGGTGTGTCCGCTCCTGAGGCCATGTAAGCAAAACATTGTTTTGCATGGCCGCAAGACCTTAAACTGTGTTTAAGGTGGAACATGTTAAACAAAGCATTGCTTCACACATCGTCGCAAGACCGCAAGCCATGCTTAAGGTGGCCATGTAAGCAAAACAATGTTTTGTATGGCCGCAAGACCTTAAACTGTGTTTAAGGTGAATAGATGTAAAACTCAGGCACACTGTTTTGCATCACTGTATGGCGGATAAAGGTTTTGGCCGATAAATGCCCTTTTGCAGTTGCGACATACAGCGTAATGAACAAATTGACGATATAAAACCATAATGGTCAAAAGAAAAGAGGAATACTCGTGTTTGGCAGAGCGCCTAGAGGTGTTTCAGAACGCCCAAAAACAGTAACAGCATCAAGAGCCATCCCTTCATGGCTATGGCTTATTGTTTTTGTTTTGGCAGGTTTATGTGTGGCTATCTTCTTGTCATTATGGAATCCATGGCGACCTGTAACAACCCCTACACCCGGTCAACCCGTGGCAAAGGTGGATCAGGACACCAATAAAGATTATAAATTTTATGATCTTTTACCTCAACAACAGGTAACACCAATTCCCGATCAGGCCGTACCAGAACACCAGAACCAACAACCTGTGGTTGTGGTGGAAGCACCAGCAGCGAAAACAACCAGCAACAGTTCACAGGTCAATGATCCTTTTGATGAAAGTTTTCAAGCTGCCAAAATTCCAGTGCCTCCTCGCTACATTTTGCAGGTACGTAGTTATGAAGATCCCGACTTTGCTGATGCCCGCCGTGCAGAAATCGTACTCAATGGTTTATCGGCCGAAGTTATCATGACCAATGAAGGCAATAAAGTCTGGTATCGCGTGATCTCCGGACCGTATGACAGTCAGGAATCTGCCCGTATTGCACAGCAAACACTACAAAATGGCGGCATTGATTCCATTATTGTTAAACAGCCAGCATCTTAATATCTGCTTGAATGATTGATCATTGAAAACTTTTATTTAAATCATTGTCATAAAAAACCGGGCTTTTGCCCGGTCAACAACATGCAAGCATTAGAGCTTCTGTGTCAACTTTGCAGCGAAACGAGAAAGGGTCTGATAGCCTGTTGGTAGAATTCGCTGTAAACCATCAAGTACTTTGGCATCATTCCCAATGAGAACACGAGGCTTATTTGCTTTGACCGCATTTAAGATTACCTGTGCTGCGTCTTCTGGCGGAGTACGCAATAATTTGTCAAAAGATTGAATTGATTTGCTCGGATCCATACCCAAAGACTTTAGGCTATCACTCATCTTGGCAGCCTTGGCAATATTGGTACGGATACCACCAGGATGCACACAAGTCGCACTGACACCGGAATTCTCCAAATCCAGTTCCTGACGTAAGGACTCGGTAAAACCACGTACAGCAAACTTACTGGCATTGTAGGCAGACTGAGTAGGTTGTGAAATCAGACCAAATAGACTGGAAATATTAATAATATGACCATCCTTGCTTTGTTTAAGGTAGGGTAAAAATTCTTTTGTGCCATAGACCACTCCCCAGAAATTGATGTTCATGATCCATTCCAGTTCGTCGTAGGTTTCCCCTTCCACGGTTGCGCCCAGTGCAACACCTGCATTATTAAAAATTAAATTGATACTGCCGTGGTTTTGTGCAGTTTCTACGGCCCATGTTTTCACTTGTTCACGATCTGCGACATCAACTTTTTTACTGGTGACACGCACGCCATAGGATTTGGTCTGCTCTACTGTATCTGCCAGACCTTTTTCATTTACATCACTTAATGAAAGATGACAGCCCTGTTTTGCCAGTGCAATCGCAAGTTGCTGTCCAATACCGGAACCTGCACCTGTAATGGCTGCAACTTTTTGCTTAAAACTTTTCATTGATCCACCTTTTAATAAACTGTCCATTCGATATTCTGGATGAGGAATTGTTGTTTTCCATATTCACAGTTGTACTATATTTTTGACAATACATATTGTCAATATATTATTCATTATCGGCAGTTTATTCTTATATAATTGCATAATTGAACATACATTTAATTTTTTAGGTAATCGTGTCGATGACGGTAAGTACAAGCAAGACCAAAACTGCTTCACGCCAATTCAAGGGACTCACATTAGAACAACGTAAACAAATTCGCCGTGAAAAATTTATTGAAGCAGGTTTACAGTCCTATGGCACGCATGGCTTTTTTTCTGTCACCATTAAGGACATCTGCCATGAGGCTAAACTGACTGAACGTTATTTTTATGAGTCATTTAAACGTAGTGAAGAATTGTTTAAAGTCGTTTATCTACAACTGATTAGCGATTTGCAAAAAAATATTGTGCAGGCAGTGATGCAGGCGGCACCCGATCATGAACAAATGATTGAAGCCGGATTAACCGTTTTGCTTAAAACCCTTAAAGATGATCCGCGTATTGCCCGAATTTTATTTATTGATGCTGTACTGGTACAGGAATTACATGGCGACACCATCTATGAATCCTTTACCCGATTTGACCAAACCATTTTTAATATTATTACTCTGATTTTCCCCGAACAGCTTAAAAATAAATCCGAAGCCTCGCTCATTGCGACCGGATTAAATGGTTATGTTACACAAATTGCCATGCGCTGGGTAGTCGGGGGGTTTAAACAGCCCTTTGTAGAAGTGCTATCGGCAAGTTGTCTGGCTTATCGAGGAATTTTATCTTTTTTAAACAATAAGAAATAAACCCGCTGTCACAAAAATGGGCAATGAGAATTGTTTGATTACATAATTCTGTCAAAATCTGCCACAAATCTATGACACTGCAATAATATTGTCATATTCTACCTTTGTAATAGACCTGTCATAAACAAAAAGGCGAAAGCCAAACTATAAATAGGGTTCTTACTGTGAAAGATGAATATATTCTCATCGTCGATGATGAGTTACCCATTCGGGAAATGATCCATACCTCACTGGATATGGCTGGCTTTCAATGTCAACAGGCAGGTGATGCAAAACAGGCGCATCAAATGATCGTAGATCAGCGCCCTGCACTAATCTTACTTGATTGGATGTTACCAAATGGCGTCAGCGGTATCGATTTATGCCGACGTTTAAAACGTGATGAAACATTGTCAGAAATTCCCGTGATTATGCTCACTGCCCGTGGTGAAGAAGATCATAAAGTTCAAGGACTAGATGCCGGTGCAGATGACTATATGACCAAACCCTTCTCAACTCGGGAACTGGTTTCACGTATTAAAGCCGTATTGCGGCGCTCCAATGCATTAAAGGGTGAAAAAGCCATTGACGTAAATGGCTTAACCCTTGATCCTGTCAGCCAGCGTGTCAGTTTCGAAGGTACAGGTCTGGAAATGGGTCCAACTGAATATCGTCTTTTGGCATTTTTTATGACGCATCCGGAACGTGCCTATACCCGTGCACAATTACTCGATCAGGTCTGGGGCGGCAATGTCTATATTGAAGACCGCACCATTGATGTACATATCCGTCGCTTACGCAAAGTTCTGGAACCTTTTGCTGCTGACCGTTATGTACAAACCGTTCGTGGTACAGGCTACCGCTTTTCTACACGTACCGATGTTGCGGTAGGTTAAATGTTGCATGAGTGATTCTTCTTTTTTACCCGACGATTTAAAAGACGAACAATCTACCGAGCGTTATAGCTCACTTAAAAGTTATATTTCCGAAGATATTCGTAGACTGGCACTTATTTTGATCATTGCCGGTTTTATCGGTCTTGGTGTCCATCACTTTTTACTCTGTATTACACTAGGGCTGATTTTATTTTTTGCCCTGCAATTCCGTTCCCTTTATATTGTCAATCAATGGATTAGCCAACATTCCCAAGAACCGCCACCCGATTTATCGGGTGTTTGGGGCGCACTATTATTCAACGTGTATCGCGCGCAGCGCCGGGAAAGAATGATGCAGGCGGAAATGGTCGGTTTAATTGACCGTGCACAATCCTCACTGATGGCACTTGAAGAGGCAGTCGTACTGATTGATGAACAACATTGTATAGAATGGTGGAATCCTGCGGCAGAACGACTACTAAGCCTCAAATTTGGCGATCATAAACGGCAAGTACTCACCATTATTCGTCATCCCGATTTCATTCAATATTTTAATCACGTCAACGACTTTCCCGATGGCATCGTTGTGGAATCCTCATTTCATGATGGACGCTATACGCAGATCAAACTCACCCGTTTTGGTTATGAAAGCCGCTTACTGGTCGCCTATGATGTGACACGGATTCATAAACTCGAACAAATGCGCAAGGATTTTGTTGATAATGTCTCGCACGAACTACGTACACCATTAACAGTACTCAGCGGCTATCTGGAAACCTTATCCGAAAATGAAGAGATGCCACAGCGCTGGAAACGTGCATTCGATCAAATGCAGCAACAAACCCGGCGTATGAATGCATTAGTGAACGATTTATTACTGCTGTCCCGTCTGGAAAATGAATCGCTACAGGCCAAAAATCAAATCATTGATATGGCCGAATTGATGAATCAATTATTTGATGATGCACAAGGCTACAATACCGAATATGGTCATACGCTTAATCTAAATCTGGAAAGCCACAATGATTTAATCGGCTCCGATATGGAGCTTGCCAGTGCATTTGGTAATTTAATTACCAATGCCATCAAATATACCCCGTCGCAAGGGACCATCACCATTGCCTGGCAGGATCGTGGCGATGAAGCGGTATTTTCGGTACAGGACACTGGTATTGGCATTAATCCGACACATTTACCCCGCTTAACTGAACGCTTCTATCGTGTAGATAGCGGACGTAGCCGTGAAACTGGGGGCACAGGTCTGGGACTAGCCATTGTCAAACATGTGCTGGCACAGCATGATGGTCATCTGGAAATCGAATCCAAAGAACAGCTGGGTTCAACCTTTAAAGCAGTATTCCCCAAACATCGCTTGCATCGACCTGAAAGCGAAGAAAATTTTGTTGATACGGAATAATTTGCTATACCTCATGTATTCGCAATATTATCTAAATCATTACAACGCCTTGATCGCTCTAACTAAATATCTGACTTTATAAAAAATTCTGCATCTATCGCAAAATTCAAAAAGTAAGCTACATTTGTGTCATGCAGGGCTTGATCCGGCATCCAGAGTGAACGGATCCTAAATCAAACTCTAAAAGCTAGGCCTCAAGAACTTTGCTCTGGATACGTTGAGAGATGTATCTCGCAAGGCAAGTATGACGAGATGATATGTAGCCCATAAATCGAATTTTGCTATATTTATTTTTTTCTAGGCGATATAGCTAAACTACATACGTACGCAGATACTGATAAAAATAGCCCAAAAATGCCCCAAAACCATGTTGCCAGTAAAATAATTACAATCCACCATATCATATTGATACGCTATCTTCCCCAACGGTAATAGCCTTTGATAGTGTACCAATCTGGCTACCCATCAATACCGTATCATTGGCCTTAAACTGTTGTTCCCATTGTACTTTGTCTTTTTCAAACAATACGATTGCGGTTGACCCCAGATAAAAACGTCCCAGTTCATCACCTTTCGCCAGTTGCACATCATGCTGCTGCACTTCGATACGACCATTCGGCTTGACTTTACCTGTTACTACGGTTTCGATCCCTGCCACAATCATCGCACCGACCAGCACCACAGCCATGCGCCCGATCTCGGTATCAAATAAACAGACCATGCGTTCATTACGTGCAAATAATCCTGGGATATTTTCTGCTGTGACCTGATTGACAGAATACAACTCGCCTGGCACATAAAGCGTTTCTGTCAATCGGCCTGAAAACGGCATATGTACCCGGTGATAATCCTTGGGTGACAAATAGACTGTAACAAACTCACCATCCTGAAAAGGCTTGGCCAATTGCGGATCTGCAATCAATTGATCAACTGAAAAACTTTGACCTTTGGCCTGAAAAATCTCACCCGCAGTAATCTTGCCCAGCTGTGAAATTGCCCCATCAGCAGGACTGACAATATGGGTTGGATCCTCATCAATCACACGAATCCCCGGTTTTAATGCACGTGTAAAGAACGCATTAAAGGATGAATATTTGCTGATTTCTTCTGCCTCAGCAATGGATAAATCTATACCATATTTTTGTTTGAAAGCGTAAATCACAGCAGTTTTTAACAGAGGTTGTTCGCTTGCAGCAACTTTTCCCACCAACCGACTCAATTGATGTTGTGGCAATAGCTTCTGGGTACGGATGAAGAGTTGATTAAAAAGCGATTTATTGGTACTCAAAAGGGTTGTTCTCCGGTGACGACAGCACTATCCAAGCGATTACCCCATTCACTCCATGCGCCATCATAGGTACGAATTTCCCAGTTGAGTAATCGTCCGATAATATAAGCAAGTCCTGAGCGATGATGTGATTGACAATACACCACGACAGGTTCTGATAGGTTAAAGCCTCGTTGTTCGAATTGCTGTTGTATACGATTTAAAGAATGTAATTTTAAATGATCTTTACGATTAATGGCAGTACTCCATTCATACCATTTTGCACCGGCAATGTGACCACCGCGTCGTGCCGCCAACCGAACACCGGTATATTCCTGCTCAGTACGACAATCCCATAATTGAATATTTTTTTGCTCAACACGCTGTGCTAATTCATCATAACTAATGCGGAATTGATCCTGACCCGTTGTATCTACCTGAAATGTATCAGCCACTGTCGTGATTGTCTCAATATCCGTTGTCGTTGCAAGACCTGCGGCTAACCATGCATGAATACCGCCATTAAGCAAACTGGTATGATAAAAACCTGCACAATGTAAATTCCAGATAAAACGTCCGGCCCAAGCCCCGCCTTCATCATCATAGGCAATGACCTGATGGTTCACAGTGATCCCCAGACGATCAATCAATGCTTGTAATTTTGCATTATCCGGTAACAGTCCCGATGCAAATTCATGTTGTTCAACAATTTCTTTGGGCCGAACTGAGACCGCGCCAGGCAAATGTAATTGTTCAAACACCGATTCCCGGCTGAGATCAACAATCACAATATTGTCATCATGTAAAAATGGCGCAAATTGTTCTGGCTCAACCAATAAACCTAAAGGTGCAACAGGATTCATAATGCCTTTTATCTCATCGATCGTGGGTGTATGCATGTTATCACATCAATTTAGATCTGCATTTGCAGGATTAGCACTATCCTTTTTCAAAATGATGCAAACCGCCTTGATTTCTCCAATATTCAAGCAAACTACACACCAACTTCGTTTTCAATCTGGAATACCTGACGCAAATAAGCCAAAAAGGTATCATTATCTGTCATGGTTTTCCCCGGACTGTCGGAGATTTTGGCCACCGATTGACCATTACATTCAACCAGTTTCAGGACGATGTTTAATGCTGTTTGTCCCATATCATTGGTCAGATTGGTGCCAATACCAAAACTAACCTGAAAACGATCTTTAAAATATTGATAAAGTTGCCATGCCTTGGGTAAATCCAGACTGTCACTGAAGGTCAGCATTTTGGTACGACTATCAATTTTTAGTTTTTTATAATGTGCGTAGGCCTTATCCCCCCAGACATAGGGATCGCCACTATCATGACGCAAGCCATCAAATAGCTTGGCAAAATATAAATCGAAATCACGCAGGAATGCATCCATACCAACCACATCGGTTAAAGCAATTCCCAAATCACCACGATATTCCTGTACCCAAGCTTCCAGTGCGGCTTTCTGAAAATCTCTTAAACGGACATCGAGTGCCTGAAATGCCTGTAAAAACTCATGTGCCATGGTACCAATCGGCGTAATCCCCAATTGCATGGCAAGATAGACATTACTGGTACCCCGAAATACATTAGGTGCTGCTGATTTCAGTGTCTCGACCACATGTCGTTGCCATGTATAACTATAACGACGTCGTGTACCAAAGTCAGACACCAAAAATGGCGGCTCACCCTTGACCTGTAATTCCGCATATTCTCGTAGTAATGCGGCTTTGGCCTGTAATCGTCGCTCGCCTTCCATCAATGCTTCTTCAACATCCAGACGCCTAAAATACAGCTCATTGACAATCGCCAGCACAAAAATCTCAAAAAACAAGGCCTGAACCATGGGACCTTCAATCCGAATCACCAATTCACCATTGTCATCAATAATGGTTTCGATAAAACGTCGCTTGAGTTGAAAAAGCTCCAGATAATCAACAAAATCACTCTTAATAAAACGCAGGTTACGCAAATATTGCAGCTCTTGTTCCTTAAATTTTAACTGACATAAATCATTAATTTCTCGATCCAGTTCATCCTTGATTTCTCTTAAGGGATAAACGGCTTCTGTGGAATTTCGACAACGAAATAAATAAACACTATGTGCTTGGGGAAATTGATGCAACACCACCTGTAACATGGTGAATTTATATAAATCTGTATCCAATAAGGACTGAACGATCCCAGCCATAAAATTTCCAAAATATATTTATCTGACTATATTAGAAATATTTGCGCAAAATTCATATCTTACTTTGGCATTATTTTGTTAGGGCTTGTTGACACTTCATAAATGGATTGCGTTGTCGGCTAAAATTTCTTCAGACTAGGCATGAAACGCAGGTAATGGCGGTTCCATTAGCAAGTTTCATAACGACGTATGGGGGAATTTTAGCCACAACCCTTCGGGACAGGGTCGTTTTTTGACGCTACATCGTTATGAATAGTTCATTTAGAATGACTAAATTTCACTATTCATGCCTAGTATCGTCTAAAAAACGGCCACTTTCGCAATCATAGACGAAATGTTAACAAGCCCTTATTCTCTCATTTAATCAACCGACTCTTGCTTTAATAAAAATAACTTCGGTTGTGCCTGCGTATTTTCAACCATAGGAATTTCATGTTGATCTTTAAGGTGAACACCGGAAAATTGTAATTTTAACGATTGTGACATCAATGCCAATAATCGCTGTGCTGCAACCAAAATTGGTAATCCCGCAGATCGCACATTGGAAATACAGTTACGCATGGCATCATGACAACCCGTTCTGGCTTGCCAGGTATAATAAATCCCAAGACTATCCGGTGAACTTAATCCAGGACGTTCACCAATCAGCATCACCAGCATTTTGGCATGCAGGCGTTCTGCCACTTGATCACCCAGCGCAACCCGACTTCCCGTTGCAATGACAAGCGGTGCAACGGACCAGTGCTTTTGTCTGAATAAATCTACCAATTCAGCGACCAATTTTGGTGCATTTTCTTCAATTGCGCGTGCAGAAAGGCCATCACCCATCACAATGACGACATCATAGCTCGCATCCTGCCCTAGTGTGGCCAGCATCTCTGCCGATTGCTCGCTCAACACCCGACCAAGATCCGGACGTTTTAGATAAAGGGCTTTATCGGTTGCCTGACTATCTACGCTCACTACATCCAGATTTAAATGTGTCAGCTGTTGTTGTAGTTGTTCGACAGCTAAAGTCTGCAATACTGCATCTTTTGCCTGTGCATGGTCATATTGAAAACTCAGCAAAGGCTTGGTCGGTACACTACAACCTGCTCGACCCAGTGCAATTCTGGCATCGGTATATTGTTTCAGTTTTTGCCAGATATCCTGATGCACCGGAGAATGCTCATGACTTTTCATCGTTAATGTCCTGTCTTAAGATGCCAGAATACGTGCAAAATTCGGTGGTAACTGTTTCGCCCATTCAATATGATGCTGTTGTTGCTGGAAAATCCCCTGCTGTGCAAGCCATGCCGAAAATTCCGGTGCCGGTTGCAAACCCAGTAATTGACGGATATATAAGGCATCATGAAAAGATGTCGTCTGATAATTCAACATCACATCATCTGAACCGGGAATTCCCATAATAAAATTAATTCCTGCGGTTGCCAGCATAGTCAATAACATATCCATATCATCCTGATCGGCATCTGCATGATTGGTATAACAAATATCACAGCCCATCGGCACACCCAGCAATTTTCCACAAAAATGGTCTTCCAGTCCTGCCCGGATAATCTGCTTACCGTTATAAAGATATTCTGGACCAATAAAGCCTACAACGGTATTCACCAGTAATGGTTTAAATTCCCGTGCAACCGCATAGGCACGTGCTTCAATGGTTTGTTGATCGACATTAAAATGCGTATTACTAGATAACGCACTGCCTTGCCCAGTCTCAAAATACATGACATTTTGTCCGACTGTGCCCCGATTCAGACTCAGTCCAGCCTCATAACCTTCTTGCAAGAGTTGTAAGCTAATACCAAAACTTTCATTGGCTTTTTCTGTTCCTGCGATCGACTGAAAGACCAAATCAACCGGTACATTTTTCTCCACCAGCTGTATTGCCGAACTGATATGGGTTAACACACAAGATTGTGTCGGAATCTGATATTCCTGAATAATCTGATCCAATAATTTTAATAAATCGGATAAATTCTGAATATTATCTGTTGCTGGATTAATGCCTATCACAGCATCACCATTACCATACATCAAACCATCGACAATACTGGCCGAAATACCAAGTAGATCATCAGTAGGATGATTAGGTTGTAAACGGGTAGACAAGCAACCTTCCAGACCAATGGTGTTACGAAATCTAGTGACGACCCGACATTTCTTTGCCACCAAAATCAAATCCTGCACACGCATGATTTTACTCACCGCTGCCACCATCTCCGGTGTAAATGCAAACTGTAATTGCTGTAATTTTTCTGTGGTTGCTTCTTCACCCAGCAGCCAATCACGTAAATCACCCACCGTAAAATGGGCAATTTCCGCAAAAGCTTGTGCATCATGCCGATCAATAATCAGGCGTGTCACCTCATCCTCTTCATAGGGAATGACCACTTCATTTAGAAATACCGTCAGGGGTAAATCAGCCAAAGCCATCTGGGCCGCAACACGCTCGGTTGAATCCAGCGCAGCAATACCGGCAAGCTCATCTCCCGAACGTAATGGTGTTGCTTTGGCCAACAGACTTTTCAGGTCATTAAAATGATAGCGTGTCTGACCGACATCCTGATAATAACGCATTGCTTGATCTCCCTTATCCTGCCTAGTTTAACTCTTCTTCCGCGGCTATAAGTTGGGCAAACTCCTCTTCTGGTGTACCACTGACCAAATGATGACGACTATAAAACATAAAGTATGCAATAAATGCCACATAAATTGCTGCCGCCATAAACCATACTTTGGGATCAACCATCAGCCCGGCAACAACAGCAATTGCCGCCAGTACCAATGCAATACTTGACGTAATAATACCACCGGGTGTTTTATAGGGACGTTTCAAATCTGGACGGGATAAACGTAATTTAATGTGAGACAACATCATTAATACATAAGAAATGGTGGCACCAAATACTGCCATCAAAATTAATAAGTCGCCTTCACCTGTTAATGACAACAAGAACCCAATAATGCCCGGAATCAGAATCGCCAGAAAAGGTGCTTTATTTTTATTGGTGAGAGATAGGTTTTTCGGTAAATAGCCCGCACGTGACAAGGCAAAAATTTGCCGTGAATAGGCATAAATAATCGAGAAAAAGCTCGCAATCAAACCCGCCAATCCAACAAAATTCACAAAGCTGGCCAACCATGTATTTTGACCATACACTGCGACCAGTGCATCAACCAGCGGCGCGCCGGAGGCTTTTAAGGCATCGGCACCGGCAGCACCGGCACCTAAAAACAAGATCAACAATGCAAAAGCAGCCAGAATTAACATGGCACCAATCAACCCCCTTGGTAAGGATTTTGCAGGATCTTTGGCTTCCTCGGCAGCCAAAGGCACACCTTCTACTGCCAGAAAGAACCAGATGGCATAGGGTACAGCAGCCCAGATACCAATATAGCCAAACGGCAGAAAAGTACTTGCTCCCACATTTCCACCAGGGGCAATATTAAAAAGATTATTACTGTTAAAATGTGGAATCATGGCAAAAATAAATACCACCAATGCCACACTAGCAATTGCAGTAATCACAAACATGATTTTTAGTGCTTCTCCAGCACCTTTTAAATGCAATCCCATAAAAATCAGGTAGCACAGCAGATAAATAAACCAGCCACCTATACCAAATAACGACTCACAATATGCACCGATAAAGACGGCAATCGCAGCAGGCGCAATCGCATATTCGATTAAAATGGCTGTTCCGGTTAAATAACCACCCAACGGACCAAATGCTGCACGGGCAAAACTATATCCTCCACCTGCTGTAGGTAACATGGTCGCCATTTCCGACATCGACAGACACATGCATAAATACATCAATGCCACGACCACGGTGGCAATAAACATGCCGCCCCAGCCACCCTGTGCAAGACCAAAATTCCAGCCAGCAAAATCTCCGGAAATCACATAAGCAACACCTAAACCGACCAGCAGCACCCAGCCCACGGCTCCCTGCTTTAATTGTCGTTTGGCAAAATAATCTTCTTCTGTTGCAATGCCTGATCCGATCTCAGATTCTGAATGTGCCATATACGCCTCGCAGTTCACAAATGTTATGGATGAGTTTATGCATATTGCATACCATTTCTGTGACGGGTCAGTTCATCATAAGTTTCGGGTGATTAATGCCAAGTTTTATAAAAGAAATAATAATGTTGCTGATTGGTAAAATATCCTTAGCCGATTCGGGCAACATCGGTATAGGAATAAGTCAGCACAATCTAAAGCACCTGCCCTTTATCAGGACTTTTTTGCCGAGCTGTTTGCAATGCCGGACGTTGTTCGATGCGTGCCAGATATGCCTGAATATTTGGTAATGGTTTGCCCTTTTGTGCCATCACCAAAGCCTGAAGAGGAAAGCTCATCTGAATATCGGCAAAACTAAACTGTTCTCCGGTGAAATACAGGTGTTTCGCCAGATGTTGCTCCAAAAAAGCGATATGTTCTTTTAATCTGGGCTTGGAAAACTGGTTTTGCACCTGTTGTCCGACCATTTTCGTCAAAGGACGGGCAAGTAATGGGACCGATTTTCCGCCAAGCTGCTCCAGCACCAAAGTAAACACCAAATAAGGCATTAGCGAACCTTCGGCATAATGCATCCAATACTGATACTGATTCAGTGCTTCACCAGATAGTGGCTTAAATTGCTGTAAAGGATCAAAGTTGGCTTGTAAATAATCCAGAATCACCGCAGATTCGGCAATCACTTTGTCGTCATCGGTTAAAATCGGTGCTTTACCCAGCGGATGGATCTGTTTAAGCTCAGGTGGTGCCGACATATTTGGCAGACGTTGATAATATTTCAGTTGATAATCTAACCCTAGCTCCTCAAGTGCCCAAAGGATTCGCATTGAACGCGAGTGTTGCAGGTGATGAAGTGTAAGCATATTTATGTTATTCCTTTTAAATCGTTTTCCATGTTCCAATATCTATCAAAACCAATTTCAAAGGAGATGTCTATGGATATTTCTTATTTATTCATTCTGTGAAATAGTCGATTTTTTTAAATAAAACTTAAGTAAACTGTAAAGAATTTTAAATAATAATGTCATAACTCCCCCCTAGTCTTCTTAACTCTTTCAAGACAATGATGAAGAAATTATGAAGATATCCGCACTTGCCCTCTCCATATTACTGGCATTTTCGCTTAGCGGTTGTGGCAGCGATGATCATAGCGACACGCCACCGGAAGTAGAAACACCGGAAAATCCAGATGATGGTTCAGTGACCGAACCTTTACCTGAAGCCAAAGTTTTATATGAAGTCAATTTTGCCGAACAAAATAGCTTGCCGGCTGGCTGGACAACAGTAAGTGCGAATACAGGTAGTGTGGCCGTTCAAGATGGCCATCTGTACATTGATGGTCGTAAGCATGATACCAATATGACCACTGTCATGCTGCCAGAAGCCACACAAAACTATACTGATTATCGGGTTGATGTCGAATTTACCTTTGAAAATCCAAACAATAGCGGGCGCTGGGGAAGTGTGGTTTATCGCGCTACCGGCACAGCATCTAATCCGGAACCCTACTATCAGTTTGCGATTCGCTCCAATGCAACCGCCAGTAACGGTACGGAATTCGCCTTAAGACAAGATAGCAAATGGAATGTCCAGAGTAGCAAGGCATTTACCGAAGCCATTGATCCGCAAAAAGTATATAAAGCCACAGTGATTGTGCATGGTAATCGCGTCAGACAATATCTGAATGAGCAGTTAATGGAAGATGTAGAACTTCCTTCTGATCAGATCAAGGGTGCAATTGGCTTATCTACTGCCGGTCTGGTCATGAAAGTAAACAGCATTAAAGTGACCGAACAGTGGGAATCTTTACCCAACATCAATAGCAGTGCAACAGATGTACAGGAATCAGGGACCTATGCTTCTTTAGCACCAACCATCATTCAAAAAGTTCAGACCGCCAGTGATTCTCTACCGAATGCCAGCCAAGTATTTTACCAACTGGATAAAAGTCTTAATCTCAATGATTTGAATGGTAAAAAAGTAACTACTTTAAAAGAGTATCTGGCGGATAGTACACATCGCACCATTCCTGTATTACAAATTAACGATGAAGCCACCCTCGCATCGCTTAAAAATATTTCACAATCAATCGATCTTGAAGACATCACTTTAAGCTCCAGCAATCCGGATTTATTACGTACTGCACATCGCCTCCTGCCAGCTATTCGTACTGCTTTGGATTTACGTAGTACCACACTGGGTAATAGCCGTGCAGAATTGCTCTCTATTGCTAGGCAAACCAATCAAGCAGCTGCACGTATTGTTATTCTGCCAGCCAGCTTGGCCACAAAAGAGAATCTGAGTTATATTCAGAAATTACTGGTCACAGTATGGGTAGATTCCTCTGCTGCGACAGTAAGTGATGCAGCCAATATCATTGTTTCCGGTGCCAATGGTATTATGGCATCCAACAGTGATGTATTTAACAGTGTATTAAGACAACTTCCACGTTATACACTTTTACGTAAACCACTTATTGTTGCCCACCGTGGTGTACCAAGTTTAGAAGATGAAAATACATTAGAAGGTTTAAAAGAATCTGTTCGTCTAGGTGCAGATGCTGTAGAAAATGATATTTACATTACCACAGACAATCATTTGGTGATTATGCATGATGACACCGTTGACCGAACCACAACGGGTCAAGGTAAAATCGAAGAAATGTCTTTGGCACAAGTCAAACAACTGGTCACTAAACCAAAAGGCTATAAAATTCCAACGTTGGGTGAATTTTTTGTCGAGCTAAAAAACAATAAAGATGTCATGCACTTTGTTGAATTAAAAAGCAGTAATGAAAAAATTGTCGCTCAGTTGAAAAAAGAAATAGAAGAATATGGTGTGGATGATCAGATCGTCACAATTTCTTTTATTCCCGACCAGATTAATCGCATGAAAACCATTTTATCAGGCGTTTCTACCGGATTTCTGACAAATGCACCTAATTCCGGCAATGTATTAAAAGATGCACGGACAGTGATGCAATCGAGCCAAAGCTATACTTCCACATTTAACCCATCTTATGGCAATGTCACATCAGCATTAATGGAAGCGCTAAAACATCGCGGGATTACCTTCTGGCCATGGACAGTAAATGATGAAACTGTATTTAAAAAACTTTATGTTGCAGGTACTTATGGTTTAACCACCAACTATGCTCAATATGCATCTAAATATGTTGTTGATCTTAAAACAGCTGCAACGGCGAGCGCCAAAGTAGGACAGGCACTAAATATTAATGCCCAATTAACAACGCAGGACGGCGTTAAATCTAATGCCGATGCTAACCAGTTTGTGATCTTGGCAGGTGCACCAAGCTATACAGTCAATGGTCGTAACCTTACATTTAAGGCTAAAGGGACAGCATATGTTTTACCAGGTTATCGTTATGATATTGATAGTACCTACAATTACAGTATCTTTAGTACACCTGTAAAAGTAACAGTTGAATAATTTCAGGATATCTTTGAGCGAGCAATTTATTGCTCGCTTTTTCTATTTATGCAGCTCTTTAAATGATGCCTCGGCATTAGATTGTTTTAGTTTTTTCATAAATTGACCAAAATGCGGTGAAAAATCTTTAAATAATGGATGATTTTTATTCTCCAACATCACTTCACTAAAAAGCTTTAATCCCACCGCAAAAGATGTGACTGTTTGTGGATCCTCAAATAAATTTAATTTTTTCAATTTTTCCACAATTGCAAAAATATCATCATGATTTGCCGCATCAAAGCTCAAATCTTCCTGATATGTGGAAGGCTGACCTTTGGCATCCGCCACATGCTGTACCGTAATATGATATTGATGTTGTTTCATGGCTTTTCCTTCTATATTCCAAGTGTTTGTAATTTCGGATCATTCCCTGTATTAAATTCAATCTCAAGCAAATGAATATTGAATGTTTGCAATAAATCCTGCAAGGAGTCAATAAACTGTGCCTGGTTTAAATGGTCCTCCATCACACATTTAATCTGCAAGACCTGAGATTCGGCAACATCTACTGCCGAATATCTTGCGTCACCCCGATAAAACTGCTGTTGGACAATTAAGCCCGCCGCTTCCAGATCCTTAATTACACGATATACTGTAGCTAGACTTAATTTATTGAAATTTTTATATAATTTTTGATAAACTTGCTTTACTGTAAATATTTCTGTTTGATTTTCTAGCAAAGTCAACACCGCAATCCGAGTCTGTGTAACTTTTAATCCAGCTTTTTTTAAACGCTGTTGAGCTTGCGTCATCATCATCTTACTCATCTATAAACGGCCAATTGCAACGGCTACCTGATCTATTTTTTCAGCAATACTATAAATTTTCTCTTGCTCAATGTCTGTTGCGGCAAGTTGCAAACGTAATGCTGTTTTTAAATTTTCCATTGCGCGGTAAATATCCCGATATTGATCATTTTCCTGCAAGCTACGTTTCATTTGCAATTTTTCCAGCAGTTTATCGAGTAAGTCTTGCTGTTGCTGCAAATGAAGTTGCCCTGCTTCAGTAATTTGATATTGCTTGGGTTCTGCTTCGGCATCAGGCGTGATAATCAGTCCCGCTTCTTCCAATGTATTTAATGTCGGGTATATGGTACCTGCACTGGGTGTATAACCACCGCCAACCAGATCACTGATTGCTTTAATTACTTCATAACCATGTTTAGGTTGTTGCTGAATCAAATACAAGACCAGCAATTTGATTCGACCTGCCTCAAATAAACGACTACGTCGTCCGCCACGATGCTGGTTGTCTTTATCTTCAACAAAGGAATGTTGATGATTAGCTTTCATTATGTTTTCTCTATTTGATTTCTTTATACCACTTAAGATATATTAAGATATATCTTAATGCAAGTAGAGAAATAAAAAAGGACACAAAATAAATTTGCATCCTTTAATCAGCAGACTGTCCCATCCTAAATAAAGTTGACACTTTTCATTCTTAAATTATGGAGAGTGTTATGACTACACCACTTAAACGAACACAGCGAGATTATAGTCT
>NZ_OANT01000006.1 GCF_900096995.1 Acinetobacter puyangensis | reverse complement strand
TTTATTGCCTTATCAGGTGTGGCAGTATTAAACGGTTTGGTGATGTTGACCTTTATTAAAGAATTACGTGAACGTTATGATTTGCATTATGCAACCTGGCAAGGTGCAATTTTACGTTTACGTCCAGTGTTAATGACTGCGTGTGTGGCCTCATTTGGTTTTGTACCGATGGCATTGGCAACAGGCACAGGTTCAGAAGTTCAACGTCCACTTGCAACGGTGGTGATTGGAGGGATTATTTCCTCTACTTTATTAACTTTAGTGTTACTGCCTGTGATTTATCGCTGGATGAATCAGAAAAAGCAAGTTTAAGACTCAAACTTAAGACATTTAACAGGATTAAAATGTAGAAGTCCGGAGAAAATAAATTTCCCCTGATTGTTCAATCCTCTTCAATCTAATTGTATTTGAAGAAGATTAAATTCATAAAAAAACCAGATCCATATGTGATCTGGTTTTTTTAATATTACAGTAACAGCAACACTATTTTTAAGCACTGATATTGACACCAATCACTTGTCCATCAAATTCCGCAATTGCATCCAGTAGTACCTGCCATAAATACACCGCACTGGCACGATCACATAAAATATTAAATTTTGCCAGATCGGGACTGGAAACATTGATGATGATGGCATTGATTCGGGCGACAGATGTTTGTGCCACTTGTCCTGTGCTGAAAACGCTATGAGATAAATCTACCCCACATAGTTTTGCCATCACATCGACAATACAGCGACCACTGATCTGGAACCAAGCATGACTATCCTGACGAGGTAACAAATAGTTGGCGTGTTCCGATACCTGCCAATTTTTCTCAATGCTTGCGACGTGTTCACCAAAATCATTGAGTGTGCCGAGTAACAAGTATTCTGTCAGTGATAAACGTGCAACCCATTCATCGTTGTCTTGTGCTAGCGCAGTATTGGCGACGTCTGGCAGTTGATAACCTAAATCGTGTAGATAATCTGCACTGGCTATCCCACGAAAACCGACGCGACTCAGATTGGTTAAATCCAGCAAAGCACATTGCTGTATGATTTTTTCGGAGGAACTTGCCTGATCCAGAAAACTTTTACCACGACCAAAGTCCTTATAATTTAGACTTTTAATATTCTCAATCGGACTACGTTCCGCAGGTTGCCATTGGTTTTGAGTTTGCATCATTACATCTCCTGACGTTTGTTTTCTGGATCATAAAATGGTGCTTTGACGACTTTTGCATGGACGATCTCGGCACCTTCCACCCGAATCGGAAATGTGGCATCGACTGTGCTTTGCATAATAGACACATAAGCCAGACCAATGATTTTATCCAGTGTCGGTGAATATTCACAGGAAGTAATGTTGCCAGAAATATTATCACCCTCGAGTACAATATGACCTTCAAGCGGTTGCTTACTGTTTTTATCCAGTTCAAAGGCGACCAGCTTACGTTTCAGCGGTTGAGCCTCTAAAATGGCAATGGAGCGTTTGCCAACAAAGAAAGGTTTATTACGACTAACTGCCCAGCCCAGATCAACTTCCTGTGGATGTGACATACCATCGGTATCCTGACTGATGATGATGTGTCCTTTTTCCAGACGTAATAGCCGCTGGCTTTCCACACCAAATGGCAGCATGTCAAAGGCTTGACCTGCCTGCATTAGCAGATCCCACATAAATTCCCCATAACGGGTCGGAAAGTGAATTTCATACCCCAGTTCACCGACAAAGCCGACACGCATCACTCGTACGGGAATATTGTGAATCGTTCCCAGACGTACACCAAGATAAGGAAATGCTGCTGCACTTAAATCAATATCATGACAGACTTTTTCCATGACTTTACGGGCGTTGGGTCCTGCAATATTGACCGCAGAAATGGCTGTGGTGACATTGGTAATATCGACATTTAATCGCCATTGCACATTCCATTTCAGCATTTGTTGATAGATTCGATCTACCCCACTGGTGGTTGCCGTGACATAAAAATGCTGCTCGGATAAGCGGGCGCAAACACCGTCGTCAATCACGATACCATGTTCATTTGCCATGACGGCATAACGGGTTTTACCGATTGGCAGCTTGGCAAAACCAAAGGTGTACATGCGATTTAAAAATTCGGCGCTATCTGGTCCACGAATATCCAGACCACCCAAGGTGGATACATCAATCATGGCGACATTGTGGTGTACACAGTGCACTTCCTTGGCAATATTTTCCTGACGTTTATTGACATCACCATAAAACGCAGGGCGTTGCCATGTCCCTGCTGGCATCATTTGCGCATCAAGTTGTAGATGCCGTTGATGCATGGCGGTTTGGCGATAGGGATCAAAACCACGACCTGCGACATGTGCCAGTTTTTCTACGGTAAAAGGTGGACGGGCAGTGGTTACGCCTGTTTCAGTGACGCTACGCTGCGTGGATTTTGCCACCAGACGTGCAGTTGGCAGGGCAGAATGACGACCCTGTGACGGTCCCATACCCACTGTAGAATAGCGTTTGACCAGTTGCACATCACGATAACCGGTGCGGGTGGCATTCACAATATCGGCAATTTGTAGGTCTTCATCATAATCGACAAACTCTTTACCTTTCGGATGGGGAAAGATCGGCCATGGAAAATTAACCGAGGCTTCATTAAATGTTTGTAGAACAGGCGTAGCCACAAGCCCTAATTCACTTAATGCCAATTGTGCAACTTGTTGACCATCGGCAAGCACATGTTCAATATTTTGGATGCCATTGACTGAACCAGCAATAAATAAACCTTTGGGTAAGCCGGTAATGCTAAACATGGCTTTATTGTCAAGATAACTGAGTTTTCCACCTGCCTGACATAACAATTGATAGACAGGCATATAGCCTGAAGACATGCAAAGTACATCACACGCAATGGATGTGGGCTGGTTTGATACTTGTCCTTCGGCGCTAATACTACGAATATCTACGCCTGTGACATGCTGCATCGCAGTACTATGCTGTGCTTCATAAACGGTACTGTTCATATAGCAGTTGACATGCTGCTTTTCTAAACTGATTTTTAGAGCATTATTGGCTGGATTGGCGCGCATATCAACAATGGCTTGAATCTGAATGCCTGCTTCAAGGAAATCTAGTGCTGCCAGATAACCATCATCATTGCCCGTCAAAATGACTGCTTTTTGTCCTGGTTTTACTGCATAGAGTTTAATCAAGCGTTGTACAGCACTGGTTAAGATCACCCCCGGCAGGTCATTATTACGAAAGACTACAGGCTGATCAAAACTACCGCTTGCCACGATAGATTTTTTTGCACGAAGTTTGAACAGGCGTTTACCTTGAATAATCGGCAAATAATTGTCAGTAAACCATGCATTACAGACTGCATCGGTCATGATGGTGATATTTTGATGTTGTTTTACAGCGGGCAGTAGTTGTGCTTTGAGTTGTTCGGCTTTAACACCCTCTAGATCAAAACGTGCATAGTTTAAACTGCCGCCCAGAAGATGTTCCTGTTCGATCAGTATGACTTTTGCTCCTGCATCGGCAGCGGTTAATGCGGCCTGTAAACCTGCTGGACCAGAACCAATAATGGCAACATCGGTAAATAAATAAACTTTGTCATAATATTCGGGCTTAAAGTTTAAATCCAGAACGCCTAAGCCTGCTTTTTTACGAATGATGGGTTCCCAGAATTTCCAGATGCCTTTGGGTTTAAAAAAGGCACGATAATAAAAACCCACTGGCATAAATTTGGAAAATTTACCCAAAAAGGCATCCGAATCCTTGAGTAAAGAACCACTAAAATTTTGTCCTTCTACCACAAGATTGGGCTGAATTAATGTGGTATCTGCCAGTACATTGGCTTCTTGTTTGAGTTGGATTAGTGTATTGGCATCTTGTCCAGCCATAGTCAGCGGCGCACGGGGACGATGATATTTAAATGAACGGGACATGATCCAGCGTTGATTGGCGATTAAGGCACTGGCAATATTGTCACCTGCATAGCCTTGATAAATCGTACCATCAAACTGGAACGAAATCGGTTGGCTACGATCAAGCAGTAGACCATAAGGTAAGGGGAGCCGTTCAGTCGCCTGAGATTTATTCATGATTTAGACTCCTAAGCAGATTGATCTGCAACAGATTGACCCAGAAAATCCTGTGGGCTTAAACCCTTCTTGTTAAAGAATTCTCGTGGATCATAAGTGGCAATAATTTCATCACTGACGGTATGACGTTCGGCAATAAACCAGTAACTACTTGGCGTGTGCATCCACCATTCGGTGACAACACCTGCAATATTGTTACTATTAAAGACGTAATCTGCCCATTCTTCATCAGTGCAGCGATTCTGGTCGGGCATCAGTTTAAATTCTCCGCCATAGCTGAATTCGCTAATATTTCTGTCACCATTAAGTGGACAATGCATAATTTTCATCATTTTTCTCCTTAATGGCTGGCGGCAGTTGCGCCCATTTCATTGACTTGCTGGAATTTACTAAAGCGTTCCAAAGCAAACGGGGCAATTAATTTTGGTGTTTTGCCTGTTGCCACCAGCTCTGCCATGGTTTGACCACATATTGGTGTGGCTTTAAAGCCCCATGTGCCCCAGCCTGCATCAAGATAGTAATTGTCGTATTGCGATTTACCCATGATCGGGCTGTAATCCGGGGTCATATCGGTAATCCCTGCCCATTGCCGCATCAATTTGACATTTGCCATAAACGGAAACATTTCGATGGCATGTGCCAATAAGCTTTCTTTTAAATCCAGTGTCGAACGGGTGTTATAAAGTGGATAGGGATCAGAGCCACCACCAAACACAATTTCACCACGGCTGGTTTGCTGCACATAACAATGCAGGGCAGAAGAACTGACCAAGGGGGTTAAAAAAGGCTTGAACGGTTGTGACACCATCGCTTGTAACGGAAAGGTATGAATCGGTGCACGAATAGCAAGTTTATTCATGAGAATCGAGGACGCACCAGCAATCGCCTGTACTGCACAACCACATTGAATTGTGCCACGATTGGTTTTGATGGCTTTGATCTTATTGCCGTCTAGTACAAAATCCTGTACTTCGGTCAGTTGATGGATTTCCACGCCACGTTTGACTGCTTCTTTGGCATACCCCCACGCCACCGCATCATGCCGTGCCGTTGCACCATCGATGTGCCATAAACCTGCCAACACAGGTAAATGTGCAGGATCAAGATTTAAGCACGGCACCAGTTCCTTAATTTGTTGGCGATCTAGCATTTCGGTACGACCACCAAAATGTTTATTGACTTCTGCACGTTGTCGAAAGGCTCTTACCGTCGAATCTGTATGGGCAAGTGTCAACTGTCCACGCTCGGAATACATGATGTTAAAATCAAATTCATTGGACAGATTTTTAAACAGCTTGACCGATTCACTGTAAAATTTGACCCCTTCAGAGGTGAGATAGTTGGAGCGAATCACCGCAGTATTACGTGCAGTATTGCCACCGCCTAAATAGGATTTGTCTAATACTGCAATATTGGTGATGCCATGATATTTTGACAAATAATAGGCTGTGGCCAGTCCATGACCACCGCCACCAATGATGACCACGTCATAACTTGATTTCAGCGCTTTGGGCGGTGGGAAATCAACTTCAAGTGGATATTCTGAACTTAATCCATATTTGAGCAGACCCAATGGCATAATGTCTCCAAGTATCGTGCGAAATGCGATGTTAAAATGCGTTAATGTCCATGCTGAATATGTGTGGCATGCAAGGTATTTTTCATTAAATAAGCAATGGTCATGGGACCGACACCGCCAGGTACAGGCGTAATCGCACTGGCAATCGGATAAACACTGTCATAATCCACATCACCCACCAAACGGGTTTTGCCGTGTTGTTCAATACGGTTAATCCCGACATCAATCACCACTGCATTTTCTTTGACGTAGTCGGCGTTAATCATCTGTGGACGACCAATCGCTGCCACCAGAATGTCAGCTTGCTTACAGATGTCTTGAATATTCTGGGTTTTGGAATGTACGATGGTGACGGTACAATTTTCATGTAACAGTAAATTTGCCATTGGTTTGCCGACAATATTGGAACGTCCAATCACCACAGCATTTAAACCGCTTAAATCACCCAGATGATCCTTGAGTAAACGTAAGCAGCCTTTGGGTGTACAGGGCACCAGTACATCACGCCCCTGACTAAGCCCACCAACATTTTCACTATGAAAACCATCGACATCTTTTTCTGCCAACACGCTTTGCAATACAGTGTTTTCATCAATGTGTTTGGGTAATGGCAATTGCACCAAAATGCCATTTACCGAAGCATCTTCATTGAGTTCTTTGATCTTGGCCAACAAGGTTTCAGTCGAGGTATCCGCATCCATACGAAACTCGAGTGAGCGTATACCGACTTGCTCGGCTTTTTGTACTTTGTTGCGTACATAAACCTGACTGGCTGGATCAAATCCCACCAGAATTACCGCCAAACAAGGTTGAATACCTTGCTGTTTAAATTGATCGACTTCGGCTTTAACCTCTTGTAGTACCACTTCGGCAGTGGCTTTACCATCAATCACTTTATTGACAGCTTCTGTACTTAAACTGATGCTCATTTGAATACCACCGTACGGTCATCATTTAAAAACACGCGATGTTCGACAAAGTATTTCACCGCTTTCGACAGTGCTACAGTTTCGGTATCACGTCCGACAGCGACCAGATCATCGGGCAGATAGGAATGATCAACACGTTGAACTTCCTGCTCAATGATTGGACCTTCATCCAGATCACCTGTAACAAAATGGGCAGTTGCACCAATCAGTTTGACGCCACGGGCATAGGCTTGATGATACGGTTTGGCACCTTTAAAACCTGGGAGGAAGGAGTGATGAATATTGATGGCACGACCAGACAATTGGATACACAAATTGTCGGAAAGAATCTGCATATAACGGGCAAGCACGACCAGATCCGTTTTGGTTTCATCAACAATTTTCAGCAATTCGGCTTCCTGCTGTGCCTTGGTGTCTTTGGTTACAGGTAAGTAGATAAAGCGTAAACCTTCACGTTCTGCAACAGGGCGCATGTCTAAGTGGTTTGAAACCACAGCGGTGATTTCAAAATCAAGCTCACCTTTTTGACGACGATATAATAAGTTGAGGAAACAATGATCAAATTTGCTGACCATAATCAGCACCTTAACGGGTTGTTTTTTCTCAAAAAACTCTGCCTTCATCTGAAATTGATCAACAACATCTGCAAAGCCTGCTTTTAAGCCATCAATATCCCCAGAGCCATCATTAAAACGAAACACAATACGGGTAAAAAAACGCTTGGTGGTTTCATCATCAAATTGTGCCATTTCACTGATATAACACTGATTGGCTGCCAAATATCCAGAAATCGCTGCAACAATACCAGATGCGGCTGGACAGCTTATCTTTAATATATATTGGTCAATATCTTGCTGCATGGAGGAATCCTCTTGCTTTTATCGCTGAGTATTAAATAAAAAACATTTCGTTGGAGGTTTAAATTTCCTTTTAGGAAATTTATTTTATCTACAGTTAATTTATAATATATTTTGTGCTACGTCTAGCAGTTTTTGAATTTTTTTTTCTTGTCAGGAAACTTTATTGAAATTTAATAGAGGAAAAAGACGGGCAAGAAGACATGGGATCAACAGATCTTCTTGCTTAATGGGGAATCGACATTAATTCAGCACGTCTACACGATAAAATTGCTTTAATTCCAGTAATGTCTGAAATGGATTTTCAGCATTACATAAACTATTCAAATGTTCATGAAATCTATGCATCAACGAGCCATTGTTATTATTAATGACCCAGCCTTTGACCGATGCATCATCCACATTTTCCATATACAATTCACAGGTACTGGAATCTTGTAGTTTGATGCTTTTAATTTTAAAAAAACTTTTTCCATCCATTTTACTGACTCCTAAGATGAGAGGGCATCTTTGATGAAGCAAATTTAGTGCCATAAGAATATTTTTTAACTAAAAAGAATAAAATATTTAATTTTTAAATTATCTATTTGTTTAATAAAGGTTAAAATATAAGATTACATCTACATTATGGCATATAGCTTGCATTATTTAAGAATAATTTATTCTTTTTGAGAATAAAAACCTTATTTTAGTGCAATTTTTAGCCTTAAATGTATAGATGTACACCTTTAATTGGCGTAGTGATGACTCTTTATAGTGCATTATCATAAGGCATAAACTTATGTAGAATAGCTTATAATTTGTCTACTCTGCTGGACAAGCTGATTCATATTAAAGCTGGCGATTCATGTCTACCCTTGCAACTTATTTTTCAAAGCGACAATTTTGTTTTTCCATTGAATATATTGAACATGGTCAAACACAACTAGATTTTATTCAAGACATTGCTGGCGATCCGACCTGTGTCGCTATTGCAGATCGTGTACATGCCGATGAGGATCGTGCGCCCATTGAGATTACTCAATCCTTAATATCAAACACATCAGTGACACAGCAAAATGTGTTACTTCATTATTCGGGTAAGGGTAGAGATATCTCGGATTTGAAACAGTTTTTGCAAGAGGCAGCCCAGCGACAATATTTTGATGTGTTAATGTTGACAGGCGATCGACTAAAAAATCATGATTTTGGACAAACACAGCCAAAGCAGCGTAGTCGTTATCTGGAATCCGTTAATAGCGTGATGTATGCCAAGCAAGCCGATTCTAGATTTCATCTGGGTGTGGCATTTAATCCTTTTAAATACACCGAAAGTGAACGGGAAGCGCAATATTTAAAACTGCATAAAAAAATTAAGGCAGGCGCTGATTTTATTGTGACGCAACTGGGCTATGATTTGCTTCAGTTAAAACAATTACAGCTTTTTTTAACACAACATGCTTATCATATACCGGTCATGGTTTGTGTGATGCCTTTGACCTATGCTCGTGCAAAATCAATATGCAAACAAAGTGTTGCAGGGATTGTCATTCCTCCTGATTTACTGGAGTTCCTCAAACAGGAACATTTACGTGATGCCAAAGATGCCGAAGATAAAGTCTATCATCGTGCAGCCCTACATATTTTAATTGCCAAACATTTAGGCTTTGCTGGGATTCATTTATCTGCCTGTGAGCAGCCGCAACAGATCAGACAGCTTGAACAAGCCATCCTGAAATTTCAAGATTTAGATTTTAGCCAATGCTGGCAAAAATATTTGGACTTATTCGGACTGCCAGACATGTCTGCATTACGACCAGATTTAATCCCGCCACAATCTATTGGGGCTAGGCAAATGTTGAAATATTATAGTCTGGCTTATATCCATGACGCACTGTTCAATTCAAAAGTGGCAATGGTTGTTGGACGTTGGTTGTTTAAGGCAAAATTTTGGCAGCATCCGGTTGCAGATCGAACGATTTTAGCGGTTGAACATGGGATTAAATCGATTAGTGTCGGTTGTGATCGCTGCGGGCAATGTCGTTTGGCCGACACCCTCTATATTTGTCCTGAAACTTGTCCGAAAGGTCTGGCCAATGGTCCGTGCGGCGGTACCTCACTGGATCGTTGTGAATTTGGTGATCGTGAATGTATTCACAGTCAAAAATATCGGATTGCCAAGCAGGCAAAACAATTGTCAGTGCTAAAACAGAATTTAATTGCCACTGTGCCGATTCAATCACGGCAGCATAGTTCGTGGGTAAAATGGTTTAATCCAGCGCAAGACCGTCATAAACAATCATCATAAAAACACGTCGTAAAGCATCATCATTGCGCAGAAAAAGAAAAATCCCATCCGAGGGCAGGATTTTCCAAGGGGCTTACAGGTTGGGGAACTGGTATTAGCCTTTAACAAGGCGTTTTAATTTTTTCGGATCATCAAAGGGTAAGGTGTGGGCAATGGCATTGACGTCTAAACTGCCTTTTACCTGTAACACTGTATCTTGAACCGCATAAGGCACATCTAAACGGGCAATTGCCATGGATTTTCCAGTCAGACGGGAATACATGCCACAGGTAATCACGCCGACCTGTTTGCCATCTGCCCAAAGTGTGTCACCCATTGCAGCTGCTTGTTCGCCTTCGAGTAATACACCAAAGATTTTAAAGCGTTCTTTGCCTTTCAAGCGTTTATGTTCATATCCACCACGGAACTCGCCTTTGGTCGGTGAAACGGTAAAGTCCAATCCCAATTCCCACAATGTGTCACCAGACTTATCATTGGCAAATGGGAAATATTCAGAATTGTCATAAGGGAAGAACAATAAATAGCTTTCAACACGGCAATAATCCAGCGTGGTAAAGCTGGCAGCAACAATACCAAAATCTTTGCCTTGGGATAAAATGGTATCCCAGATCAGCGGGGCATCCATGGCTTTACAGAAAATCTCATAACCGCGTTCACCGGTATATCCAGTACGTGAAATCATTACAGGACAACCAAATAAACGGGTTTGCATGTGATGAAAATAAGCTAGATCACGAATCCCTGGCACATGCTTGGCAAGAAAATCAATTGCAGTTGGACCTTGTAACGATAAATCATGCAAATCATCATCGAAGATTACGGCGACCTGACGACCGACTGCACCACGGGTCAGCATTTCCAAACCAATCCCTGTCCCATGCACGACCAAAAATGAATTGGGACCGGTACGGTAAATAATACAGTCATCGACAAATTTACCTTCTTCATTTAGCATAGTGGCATAAGCTGATTTGCCAGGATAAATTTTGGAAATATCTCTTGTAGTGGCATATTCCAACAGGCTTTCTGCATGAGGACCGACGTAATGGACCTTCTTTAAACCTGAAACGTCCATCAAGCCTGCTTTGGTACGAATCGCCTCATGATGATCGGCAACATCTTGTCCTGCATATGTCCATGCAGTCCCCATACCGTTCCAGTCTTGCAGTGTTGAGCCCAGTGCCAGATGGCGGCTTGCCAATGCTGAAATGCGCCAAGAATTAGACATAATATTTTCCTTTCTGTTTTAACTAGATTAAAAAGTTTTGTGAAGCAAATTAAGCTTGATCGAATTGACTCAGCCATTGCACGACAGTCGGGCGGTAGCGGGTAATACCTTTGTATTCGGCAATTTCATCGGGTAAATCCCGTAACACACGATGCAGGCGTTTCGCCCATTCGGGATTGCTAACCAGATCATTCAAGCTGATCAAATAGGTACGAATACTGAATAACAAGGCATTGCTACGCGCCAAACGTGGCATAAATTGCAGCTCAACCCGTAAATGTACTAACTCGCCCACATTCTCAAGTGTGACCGAACTGCGTTCATGTCCCCATAAATGATAGGTTTCTGATGAGGTGTCCATGCGTGGATTAATGGTCATGGTCCAGTTGAGGCGGCGGTAGGGATTGTCTACCTGAATATTGAGCAGGAATTGCAGGGCACGTTTAAATACACCCAGATCATGTGCCACTTTGGGAACAGGCGCATGCCATTGGGTAAAACTCATGCCCGCATCAAAATTAAGTGACCAGTCGGCAGGACCGGTAATCATGCCTGCATCCATCCACAGATCACCATCACGTTGATCCAACATGGCAATATCACCTTGCAACTGACGACTGATAAATTCAAAGGGCGGTAAAGGCAGGCTATTGGCATCACCAAAGATGAAATGCACATCTATATTTAATGGTAGATTAACCCAGTGCCATCGTTTGCCATCCCGTTGCAACTGAAATAGATCTGGATAATCCTGAGATAAATGCAGCATTGCCATTTCTAGCAAATCCCATGCGGCATGCTGCATATGCGGCAAAATAATGCAACGGTTTGGATCACTGGCCAATGTCAAAGCACGCTCATTGGTTTCGGTCAGATAATGCTCATCAATATCAAACCAATGTGCAAATATCGTATCTGGTTTTGCCAATGCAGGTTCAAGGTTCACCGAATACATATAACTGTCTTCGGGGAACGGAAAGGGGAAGCGTTGTATCGCCTTGGGGCTGTTGTGGTATTTAAACTGACCACGCATACTTTCATCGAGATTAAACTGAATGCTCATGTGTTTTCACCTATCACGCTTTCATCTATAAATCTAAATCAAGGGAACAGCCATGCTTGGCACGAGAAACACAAGGCATGAGTAAAAGTTGCTTTTCTTGTTCCGATAAAAAGTGGTCATGATGTTCAACTTCACCATGCTGATATCTCGTTGCACATTGACCACATACGCCACCACGACACAGATTAGGTATCTCGATACCATTTTTTTCTAGCGCTTCAAGCAAGCTATAATCGCTGGCAACATGAATTTTTTTCTGGCTTTTGATCAAGTTGACATCGAAAGCAGCACCCGCTGGAGGGGCATTAAATGCTTCCCAATGTACACGCCGATCACACCAGCCCAACGCCGTGGCAGCCTGCTGTACGCCTTCGATTAAACGATCTGGTCCACAGACATAGACATGACTATTTAAGCCTTGATTTTGCAGTAATTGCTCGAGGTTTAAACGTTTACCGGTAGCGTCGGAATAGATATGGATTTGATCCTTGAATAGTTCTGTGAGTAATTGTTCATAAGCATTGCTGAGTTGATCACGACAGGCATAATGCAATTCAAAACTGCCACCAATATGCAGTAAGTGTTTGATGTGTGACATAAACGGTGTGATGCCAATGCCACCTGCAATAAAAATATGATGTCTGGCATGCGAATGCAGGGCAAATAAATTTAATGGTGCTGATACCTTTAAAATGTCACCGACATTGGCCTGCTGGTGTAAATAACGGGAACCACCACGGGACTGCTCCTGTAAACGCACGGCAATTTGATATTGATGACAGTTCAGCGGATCACTCATCAAGGAATAGGCATTGCGTACAACCCGATCCTGTATAGGCAGATTCACCACAATATGACTTCCCGAAGAAAAAGGCAGTAAATCCTGTTCCACGCCTTCAAAAGTAAATTCACGAATGATCGGGGTAATTTGTTTGACCTCACGAATCCGTACAGGCATTAAGGTATTCATGCGGTTTCTCCTTGAATTTCTTCGGCATTTGCACATACCGCCATATATGCGCCCAAACGTTCGGAAAAATGCGAGCGAATAAATAAATGGGTTGCACATTGTGGACAGTCACAAAATTCGTCAGCAGTACTTTGGAATAAGTGAAAACAATGCACACAATAAATACGTTTATTCAGACTTTCATTTTTGATGAGTTGAATCTCATCTTTAAGCAAACCGTGTACGGATAATTGTTGTGCAACTTGCCATAAGAAATATTCATCACCATAGACCAGTGCATGTATGCCGATATGGGCATCAGTTAAATTTGCGGCAATGGCGTGAAACAGTGCTGCCAGAGATGGATCATCATGGGCAGATAAAATCACTGCTTGTTCGAGCTGCTGGCATTTTTGGCATAGCTGTTGCGCATTTGGCGTATGTTGATCTTGTACGATAATTAAATACTCTGATGCTCTTGGCATATCATCCGTAACAGTTGCATATAAAGGGGTACTCGACATTGCTTGTTGCATGGCAGACTCCATTAAAATTATTACCGATAGGAAATTTTTATATCCAACAAGAAAGCAGAATATGTGCCAACTTTATATCTATTTGATTTTTAAAAATTATTTATATAAATTCATACTTAACAGGGCATTTTATGCTGATTCTGCGCTATATTATGACCGAAAAGCTCTAAAAAAGTGCATAAAATTTATTATTAATCAATGTCTTATCATATTTTTACAAGAATTTAAATTCCCTTTTGGAGATACCTAAAAAGGGGTAAAGTGGCTTCTAGGATCAATACCGATAGTCGAGTTGGTATACAGTATTTTTATCAATACGCATAAAAAAAGTCATCGTAACGATGACTTTTTAAATGAATTAAATTAAACAAAATTGCCTAGTTATTATATGCTCGTTCATTATGATCGGTAATATCCAGACCTTGCTGCTCTTGCTCAGCCGATACACGTAAGCCCACAGTTTTATCAATGATTTTAAAAATAATCCAAGTAAAGACTGCACAATACACCACGGTAAATAATGTTCCGATCACTTGGGCAAAGAATTGCGGAATAAATTGCAAACCTTCGACATTGCCACCTAAAGCGGGTGCTGCAAAGATACCTGTCAAAATACCACCGACAATACCGCCCACACCATGCAAGGCAAATACATCCAAGGCATCATCATAACCCAGTTTGTATTTAAGGCGAGTCACGGCATAGAAACAGGCGATTCCAGCGCTAAAGCCAATTACAATTGCTCCAAATGGGCCAACGTAGGCAGCGGCAGGTGTAATGCCAACCAAACCTGCAATAATACCTGATGCCAATCCTAAAGAGGTGGGATGATGATCGACAAATTTTTCAATCATTAACCAACCGACAATACCGCCACACGCTGCAAGTTGGGTATTGATCATGATCAAACCTGCACTTAAATCGGCAGCCAAAGCTGAACCGACATTAAAGCCGAACCAACCTGCCCATAATAGACCAGCACCGATCATGGTATACACCACGTTGTGTGGTGGCATTGGGGTACTAGGCCAGCCTTTACGTCGCCCAAGAATCAACGCACCGACCAAGGCTGCGACACCAGAGTTAATATGGACTGCTGTACCACCTGCAAAATCCAGTACCCCCCAGTTATGCATCAGTGCACCTTCACCACCCCAGACCATATGTGCCATCGGACCATAGACAAAGGTACTCCACAAGATGGTAAACAAGATAATTGCGCTAAATTTGATTCGTTCGGCAAAACCGCCCACTGCCAGAGCAACTGTAATCATGGCAAAGGTCATCCCAAATACGATACTGACATATTCGGGAATATCGCCTGCCAAAGAATCGGCATTAATGCCGGATAAAAATGCCAAATTTAAACCGCCTGTAAAACTGGCAAAATTAAACACACCGTCTTGCATACCTGTGCTATCAAAAGCCAGACTATAAACATGTGTCACCCAGAGGATCCCTGCGATGCCTGCAATCACCATAAATTGGGTAAAAATAGATAACACGTTTTTGGCTCTGACCATACCAGCATAGAACAGTGCCAAACCGGGAATAAACATAATCATCACAATAATAACCGAGGTCATTACCCATGCGGTTGAGGTTGGATTTAATGTCGCTTCTGAAGCAAATGAGAATGTAGGTAAAAGTAGACTACATACCATGATTAGGTTTCGTAAAGATGGGTACACCATATCTGCCTTCCTATTTTAAGTTTATCGAATTATGATGTGTTAAATATTCCTTTTGAGAATATTAATTTCACTAAAATAAAGCAAAAGATATACCAACCTTGTTATCTGATCAGACGGTTACAGTGAATATCGTGTGGTTTGATTTTGTGATTTGTGCTTAAAACTTGGATTTAGTTGCGGATTACTCCTTTTGAGATACCTACTCATAGGAATTTTATCCTGTCATCACAGCCTCTATTGTAAATCTCAATTCAAATGAATTTATTTAAGATTGGGAGTTAGATATGACTAGAGTGGCAATTATTGGGGCAGGCCCAAGTGGTATGGCGCAATTACGTGCATTTCAATCTGCACAGGCAAAAGGCATAGCAATTCCAGAGATCGTTTGTTTTGAAAAACAATCCGACTGGGGTGGTCAATGGAACTATACTTGGCGTACAGGAACGGATAAGAATGGTGAAGCGGTACACAGCAGCATGTATCGTTATTTATGGTCAAATGGACCAAAAGAAGCTTTAGAGTTCGCCGATTATAGTTTTGATGAACATTTTGGTAAGCCTATTGGTTCATATCCACCACGAGAAGTGTTATGGGATTATATTAAAGGCCGTGTCGAAAAGGCCGATGTACGTCAATATGTACGTTTTAATACCGCAGTACGTCATATTGAATTTGATGAGCAGACACAGCAATTTACCGTGACGGTACATGACTATGACCAAGATGCATTATATTCTGAAGTTTTTGATTATGTCGTGGTGGCAAGTGGTCATTTTTCTACACCGAAAGTACCAGAATATAAAGGATTTGAGGGGTTCGGTGGGCGTGTTTTACATGCCCACGATTTTCGCGATGCATTAGAGTTTCAAGATAAAACCGTGCTTGTAGTGGGAAGTAGCTATTCTGCCGAAGATATTGGATCGCAATGCTATAAATATGGTGCCAAACAAATTATCAGTTGTTATCGCACTGCACCGATGGGCTTTAAATGGCCTAAGAACTGGTCAGAGCGTCCTGCTTTGTTACGTGTAGATCAAAGCCATGCCTATTTCGCCGATGGTTCCAGCGCACAGGTTGATGCGATTATTCTATGTACAGGTTATCTGCATTATTTCCCATTTATGCAGGAAGCATTACGTTTAAAAACCGACAACCGTTTATATCCTTTGGGTCTATATAAAGGGGTAGTATTTGAAAATAATCCAAAACTGTTTTATCTGGGCATGCAAGATCAATGGTATACCTTTAATATGTTCGATGCACAGGCATGGTACGCACGTGATGTGATTTTGGGGCAGATTCAATTACCCGCACTTGCAGAGATGCAGGCACATACCCAGCAATGGCATGATGAAGAAAAAACACTGACCGAAGCAGGGCAAATGTATAAATTCCAGGGAGATTATATTCTGGAATTGATAGAAGCCACCGATTACCCGACCTTTGATATTGAAGCCATGCGTTTAATCTTCCTTGAATGGAAAAAGCATAAAAAAGAAAATATCATGACATTTCGTGATCATATTTATCGCTCGGCAATTACAGGTACGATGGCTGTGCCACATCATACGACATGGCTTGAAGCACTTGATGATTCTTTAGAAACCTATTTAACTGAACCAGAAGTCGTACAGAAAAAAGTAGTGTAATGACATATTTATAAATTTTGCTTGATGAGATAAGCTTTTACAGGCTCTTTTTTTACTAAAAAGGAGAGCCAAATTTTTGACTAAATGCATAAAAGCCTAATTTATAAATATTAAAAAATTGCTCTGCTTCTTCTGAACTGACGTCTACTGCTTCTAAAACAAGTTGAGTGAATTCAAGCGGAGCTGTTCCATTCGCAGTAATCAGATTCTCACATTTAACAGCCTGTTTTTCTATAAAGTCTTTTGAGTTATGGTAGCCTTGAAAGTCTTTCCAAAAAGCTAAGGCATTGCCCGTATGCTGAACATTATTGAGTAGGCCATTTTTGGCAAGATAGCTCACTGCATCACAAATAGCACCAACGACAACTCTATTTTGCAAACACGCTGAAATATAATCAAATAGTTGTTGATTTTCGATCTCCCAAGATTTCCCACCAACTAAAACAAGTAAATCTATTGTTTTCGGTTTAGGAAGTTCTGCCAACAAATAATCTATTGTTGTACGAAATCCACCCATTGAGATGACTTCTTTTTGAGTTGAAGCAGTTCTAATCTGCCAGTCGTCTTTTTGATTTAATTGACTTGAAAGGTACGCTCCTTCCCAATCAGCATAGTTATCTAATAATAAAAAAATTGCTGTTTTCATTTTAATACTCTTTCTATAAAATATTTTTTACATTTTATCATTTAAATTCAAAAACTTCTTTAATTCTAATAAAACAAGAAGCAATATTCAAAAATAAATAGACATTTCATAATTGTTGAAGTGTCTATTTTTTAAATGTTGAGATGTTATTAAAAACGGATTAATCATCATGATGGCTATAGTTCATAACAGATAATAATCGAATCGGTACTTTGACCAGTTTTTCTGGCCCATGTGGAATATCACCCTCAAAGGTTAAGCTATCGCCAGGTTGCATGTGGAAAAGGGCATGTCCATGACGGTAAATAATTTCGCCTTCCACCAGATATAAAAATTCAACACCCGAATGGGCAAAGGTCGGAAATTCTTCACTGGCATCATCCATACTGACCAGATAGGCTTCAAAGGTTTTTTTCGGTCCACGGGAATGGGTGAGTAAATGATAGGTATGTCCCTTTTCTGTACCACGACGTACCACTTCCATGCCTTCCCCAGATTTGACCAGCATCGCTTCACTTTCTTGTTGATCATACTGATTAAATAAGGTTGACATGGGAATGCCCAACACTTCACATAAACGACTCAAGGTATCCAGACTGGTGGAAACCTGTGCATTTTCAATTTTACTGAGCATACCTTGGCTAATACCCGAAATATTTGCGACTTCGGAAAGTTTCAATCCCTGTTGTTGACGTTGCCTTTTGATTTGAATGCCAATGTATTGTTCAAGTTTTAAACCCGTCTTGTTTTGTTTCATTATCGATCACTCTCCGCACTCTTTTGGTTCTGCTTTTGGCCTTCATTGCTACGTCAGCAGCCTAAGTTGACACCTTAGCATATATTCTTGAAGCGAAATAAATATTTCTTATAGGATTTTTTTAAAAAGTAGGCATTTACAGCTAAAAACTACCAAACCTTAAAAGTTGGCAAGGGAATTGCATTCTTATTGGTAAATAAAATTTCTTGGTAGGAATTTTAAGGTCGGTGGCATGAAACTGCAAAAACATGATCCGATCAAATAATTCGAGTCAACATAGTAGGAGCATATCAATCATGTTGCACGAGGTCACAGAATTTAAAAAAGATTTACCTGTTAGCGCAAGTAAGTCCAAGTATCGTAAAGATGTACAGCAAGTCATAGATCAATATAACTTAAAGTATGTCTTGGCGCAATTTGTAGATATTCATGGTGCGGCAAAAACCAAATCTGTTCCTATCTCGGGTTTAGATGCGATTGAAAAGAAAGGCGTCGGTTTTGCTGGTTTTGCCATTTCGGGCATGGGTATGCAACCGCATGGTCCGGATTTTATGGTCAAGGGAGATTTATCTACATTAATACCTGTGCCTTGGCAACCGGGTTATGGCCGCGTGGTCTGTGAAGGCTATGTGAATGATCAACCACATCCGTATGATCCGCGTTATGTCTTGCGCAAACAGGTCGAGCGTCTGGAGGAAAAAGGTTGGACATTAAATACTGGTTTGGAGCCAGAGTTTAGTTTATTTCGTCGTGATGAAAACGGCAAACTGAAACTGGTTGATGACTCGGACAGTTTGGATAAGCCCTGTTATGACTATAAGGGCTTGTCACGTTCTCGTCAATTTCTGGAAAATCTGACCGAGGCTTTAATTCCAGTTGGTTTTGATATTTATCAGATCGACCACGAAGATGCCAACGGGCAGTTTGAAATTAACTATACCTACAGTGATGCCATGAATTCGGCCGATATGTTTACCTTCTTTCGTATGGCAGCAGGGGAAATCGCCAATGATCTGGGCATGATCTGTTCGTTTATGCCAAAGCCAGACCCAAAACGTGCAGGCAATGGCATGCACTTTCATCTGTCTATTTCCAGTGCCGAAAGCAGTAATTTATTCCAAGACGATACTGATCCGAGTGGCATGGGGCTATCCAAACTGGCCTATCATTTTATTGCAGGTCTATTGGCACATGGACCAGCCCTGTGCGCATTTTGTGCACCGACAGTCAACTCCTATAAACGTCTGGTGGTAGGACGCTCACTTTCGGGCGCAACTTGGGCACCTGCCTTTATTGCTTACGGTTCAAATAACCGTTCTGCCATGGTGCGTATTCCGTATGGACGCATTGAATTACGTCTACCCGATGCGGGCTGTAATCCCTATCTGGTGTCCGCTGCGATTATTGCCGCAGGATTAGACGGCATCGAACGTCAGCTTACCCCACCACCTGCATGTAATGAAAATTTATATACCCTGTCACTGCAAGATATTGCTGCACGAGGTATCGAAACTTTACCGCAATCACTGAAAGAAGCGGTGCAGGCATTACAGGCAGACCCTTTATTTAGAGAAAAACTGGGTGCAGAAATTGTTGATGAATTTATCGAGCAAAAAAGCATGGAATGGGTGGAATACTCCCGTCATGTATCGGATTGGGAAGTACAGCGTTATACCGAGTTTTTCTAAATTACGGCTTAACTGAATTGATGCACCAAGCAAAATTGAAATTGGAGAAATAGCATGTGTGGAATTGTAGGTCTTTATTTAAAAAATCAAGCACTTGAATCAAAAATTGGTGAACTGTTTGAACCAATGCTGGAATCCATGACAGGTCGTGGGCCTGATAGTGCGGGTTTTGCGATTTATGGTGACGAAGTCAAAGATGGCTGGGTCAAACTTACCTTGCAAAGTACGGATGAAACATTTAACTGGCAGGGTTTTGCCGAAAAATTACAGGCGCAGTTACCCGCAGGTTTTGACTGGTTCCAGAATGCCACTGCGGCAGTGATTAAAGCTGAAGCAAATGAAGCCACTATACGTCAGTTAATTGGTGAGATTGCACCGCAACTTAAAATCATGAGTGTTGGGCAAAGTATTGAAATTCTAAAGGGGATGGGCTTACCTGTGGAAATTGCGACCCGTTTTGGTCTGTCCAAAATGAAAGGCAGTCACATTATTGGTCATACTCGGATGGCAACCGAAAGTGCTGTGACCATGGAAGGCAGTCATCCATTTTCGACAGGCGCAGATTTGTGTCTGGTCCATAACGGTTCATTGTCTAACCATGCCCGTTTACGCCAAGAATTAAAACGTCAAGGCATTCATTTTGAAACTGAAAATGATACCGAAGTTGCCGCAGGTTATCTGACTTGGCGGTTACAGCAGGGGGATACTTTGGCACAGGCACTCAATCATGCCCTAGATGACTTAGACGGCTTTTTTACTTTTGCCATTGGTACCCGTGATGGTTTTGCCGTGATCCGTGATCCTATTGCTTGTAAACCGGCCATCCTTGCCGAAACAGATGATTATGTTGCGATGGCTTCAGAATATCAAGCATTGGCAAAATTACCGGGTATAGAAAATGCCAAAGTCTGGGAACCAGAACCAGCAACCTTATATGTTTGGGAACGTACAGCTGCCGCATAAGGCATAACCAATTGATCACATAAATATTTAAAGATTGAAAAAGATTTAAGGAGCAGACCATGAGTGCTACAGCATTGGCAGAAGAATTGGTATTGAGTGCAGAAAAAAGCACATATGATTTAAGCAAAGACAGCATCCGTGAACTGAATCAAGCCTTGCATACCGCTGAAATTGTTGAACAGGTCAAACAATGGACAGTCACCAATCCAGATGGTCAACATAATATTGCCGTGGGGATCAATGCGCCTGTGACAGTAGATATTCAAGGACATGCGGGCTACTACTGTGCAGGTATGAATCAACAGGCAGATATTGTCGTGCAGGGCAATGTTGGTGTGGGTGTTGCAGAAAACATGATGTCTGGTTCGGTTCGGATTAAGGGCAGTGCCTCACAGGCCGCAGGTGCAACAGCGCATGGTGGCTTGCTGGTGATTGATGGTGATGCAGGCGCACGCTGTGGCATTTCCATGAAAGGTGTGGACATTGTCGTGGGCGGTAGCATTGGTCATATGAGCTGTTTTATGGGACAGGCAGGTCGTCTGGTGGTGTGTGGTGATGCAGGCGATGCACTGGGCGATTCACTTTACGAAGTACGAATCTATGTCAAAGGTACGGTGAAATCACTGGGTTCGGATTGTATTGAAAAAGAAATGCGTGAAGAACATTTGCTTGAGTTAAAGGAACTATTGCAAAAAGCAGGATTTGATGAAGATCCAGCCGCTTTCAAACGCTACGGTTCAGCCCGTCAACTGTATAACTTCAAAGTAGATAATGCATCTGCTTACTAACACTGTCGTCTGATTTGGAGAAAGAAACATGACTCAAGCAACAACACATATCGACCCTGTCTTACGTGAATCAGCGACATTTGACCGTTTGACCATTCAAGAAATTCAACGTGCCGCAGCCACAGGAATCTATGATATTCGTGGCGGTGGTACCAAACGTAAATTACCGCACTTTGATGATCTGCTTTTACTCGGTGCAAGTATGTCACGGTATCCGCTTGAAGGTTATCGTGAAAAATGTGGTACAGATGTGGTATTGGGCACACGATTTGCCAAAAAACCGATTCATCTGAAAGTCCCTGTGACCATTGCCGGTATGAGCTTTGGGGCATTATCTGCCAATGCCAAAGAAGCTTTAGGACGTGGTGCCAGTATTGTCGGTACATCTACTACAACTGGTGATGGTGGCATGACACCAGAAGAACGCGGTCAATCAAAATATCTGGTTTATCAATATTTGCCTTCCCGTTATGGCATGAATCCAGATGACCTGCGTAAAGCAGATGCTATCGAAGTGGTCTTAGGACAGGGCGCAAAACCAGGTGGTGGCGGTATGTTACTGGGGATGAAAGTGACAGAACGTGTGGCAGGGATGCGGACCTTGCCGATTGGGGTCGATCAACGCAGTGCATGTCGTCATCCCGACTGGACCGGTCCAGATGATCTGGCGATTAAAATTGCTGAATTACGTGAAATCACCGATTGGGAAAAACCGATTTATGTCAAAATTGGTGCCAGCCGTCCATATTACGATGTCAAACTTGCAGTCAAGGCTGGAGCTGATGTGATTGTACTGGATGGTATGCAGGGCGGTACAGCAGCAACACAGGAAGTGTTTATTGAACATGTCGGTATCCCGATTTTGTCCGCTATTCCACAAGCGGTACAAGCGCTACAGGAAATGGGCATGCATCGTAAAGTGCAATTGATTGTTTCTGGTGGGATTCGTACAGGTGCCGATGTAGCAAAAGCAATGGCACTGGGTGCCGATGCAGTGGCGATTGGTACAGCCGCCTTAATTGCACTTGGAGATAACCATCCACGTCTAAATGAAGATTTGAAAAAGATTGGTTCGGCAGCGGGTTACTATGACGACTGGCAAAATGGACAGGATCCAGCAGGGATTACCACACAGGATCCAGAATTATCCAAGCACCTTGATCCTGTCGAGGGGGGCCGTCATCTGGCTAACTATCTGCGGGTGATGGTATTAGAAGCACAAACCATGGCACGTGCCTGTGGAAAATCACACTTACATAATCTTGATCCAGAAGATTTGGTGGCATTAACTGTTGAATCTGCGGCGATGGCGCGTGTGCCATTGGCAGGTACAAACTGGGTACCAGGTCAGAAATTCTAAAATTTGATCAAGTTATTCAAGACCTGCTTTTCAATCCTTATTTATTTCATGAATATTTTTCTGACAATTGCATGGCTTTTGTCATGCATGAGGATTGAATTTGACAGCATTGCTGTTATTGGGTTGGGGCTAAGGGGTTTTGATAGGATTTCATCAAGTTTCAAATCACGTTGATTCATATTTATGATGGAGAACAATCATATGTTAAAACAAACTGCTGTCCTTGCAATGACTGTTGCAGTAATGTCCAATGCACTCGCTGCGGAAGAAACCAATTCTCTGGGCTTGAGTTTAAGCGGAACTGCGGCTCTGACAACAGATTATCGTTTTCGTGGTTTAAGCCAAACGCAAAATGATCCTGCGGTACAAGCGACCTTTACCGTTTCCCATGATTCTGGGGTGTATTTGGGTGTGTTTGGTTCTAATGTACATTTTGGTGATGATAGCCCACATTTGGAATTAAGTCCTTATTTGGGTTACAGTACCGAGTTGAATTTTTCTGATACCCTCAAACCTGTATTGGATATCAGTTATACCCGTTTTAATTATCCCGGCTGGTCGGACTGGGCATGGAATGAATTTTCGGTCAAATTAAGCTTTGCAGATGTCATCATTAATCATGATAGTTTACTGACCAGTATTAACTACGGTGATGATTATGCTGGATTTGCTGGAGATGAGTGGAATTTCAGCTTGGGATATGTAGTGCCAATTGCCGATACGGGCTTTGGTCTTGTGACAGGACTGGGCTATACCAGCATTGATCAAACTGGTGCTTTGGCAGATGCCAGTGCAGACGATTATATCGACTGGAAAGTGGGCATCAGCTATGATTTAAAATCCTTGGCCGGTTTAACAGCAGAGTTGGCGGCAGTCGGTACCAATATTGACACGGATGGATTGGCACGGGTTACAAAACGTGGGGTTGATACAGGTGCAGTATTTACCCTGAGCAAAAGTTTCTAAGTCATTTAAAATAAAAGCGTTGTAGCCATGTTGTTACAACGCTTTATCCTTTTAAGCATTTTTATCTGTATCAAGCATCCATATCTTTAAAGATTACACCTTCTACTCCCAGCACCATATCACTTTTTGAGTAAAGACCTTGTCCAATTTCCTTGACCTGAATCAGATTGTCATGGGCATCTCTCCAGCGGTAGGCAAGATAAAAAATCTGTTTATGATCCAAAGCCTGCTGTACAGATGACCAGACATAATCATTATCTGGCGGGTAAATACGCTGGCCATATAAAGGACTATTTATTAATTGTTCGGGTAAATATCCGGTAATTTGCTGACAGCCTTCATTGACGTATTCCATGGTCCAGTTGCGATCATTTCGTGAACGATACAACATGATCGGTAATCGTTGTAGCAAACCATCTAAACTCCGTTGCTGGGCTAGACGTAGTGAGGCTTGCTTAATTTGATGGGTTTGTTCGGTTAAAAAAAAGTAATAATAATTTGTGGCTTGTTGGGGATCATAAACATGCTGACAGCGTAGTTTAAACCAGAATAATTGTTGCTGATGAATCAAACGAATGCCGTGTTCGGTGTTTTTGTTGTGAGGATTAAGCAGTTGAGTGACCGTATAGAGATCATCGGGATAAATATAGCGTTTTAGCTCACGGATAAAATGTAAAGGAATTTCTTGCTGCTGGCGTGGAAAAATGGACTCAATAAAATGTTGCCACGTATGGTTATAACGCATGACATTAAAGTTTTCATCAAGCAGCAAAATACTTTCTGAGAATTGATCAAAACTGTCTAGCCATAAATGTTGTGTTTGTTGCTGCTTTTCAAATTGACGACGAAACCATCTGCTCATCACACGCTCCTTATTGTTCTAATCTAAATTTAAATGTTGATGCGTCCAGACCGAAAGCTCAAGGCGAGAATGAAGATTTAATTTACGTAATAAATTTTTAACATAAACTTTGACCGTACCATCGCTGATGCCAAGTTCCCGTGCGATGAGTTTGTTATTTAAGCCTTTGGCGATCAGCAATAAAGTTTCTTTTTCACGCTGGGTAATTTCCTGCAAAATGCTCAAATCGCTATTTTTGGCATATTGCGCTGGGCGATCCAGATCAGAAGCGGTTTTGATGACAGGTTGCTGGCGTAATTGTTGCGCCAATACATTAATACCATGTTGATTTAGTGCGGTTTGTCCAGTTAACGCTTGCGCCAGTTTTTGCAGAATTTCATCGGGTGCCGTATCTTTGGATAAAAAACCGTTTGCACCAAGACGCAGGGCTTCAATAATTTGTTGATCATCATCACTGGCAGTCAACATGACAATTTTAAGAGATGCATCATTTTCACGAATGCGTTTTAATACATCAATACCTGATGCCTCTGGCATATGTAAATCCAGTAACAGTAAATCTGGATAATGCTGTGCCATGTCCTGTAAAAGTGCCTGTCCAGAGGAATATTGTGCCAAGACATGATATTGCGCAGATTGCTGTAATAGCTCGGCAACACCACGTCGAAACAGTGCATGATCGTCGACGATACTGACTTTATATGGCATCGGTTTTCTCCTTTGGTGGGCAAGCATCAAGTTGAACCAACACAGTTGTACCATGTGGATGCCGTGGCATAATCTTTAAACTGGCACCAATACGTTCGGCACGTTCCTGCATGATTTCCAAACCAAAACTATCGCTGCGTTTATTTTTCAGTGCCATACCAATACCATCATCATGAATATAAATTTTTAAATCGCCTTGTTTTTGCTGTTCAATATAAATTCTGGCGTGCGTAGCTTGTGAATGACGAACAATATTACTTAAGCTCTCACGAATGATATAAATCAATTGTATGCTTTGTTTGGCGGTAATATTTAAATGCGGGACACGATTGTCCAGTTCAAAATCTATGGCAGATTGTCTGGAAAACTCATCAATAATTTTTTTTAAGGCGCTGGAAAAATCCAGATCTTGATGAATCAGACGGGATGCAGTAATTAAATCCCGTGTTTGCTGATAAGCATAATGGGTATAGTTGGCAAGCTCATGTGTACATTCTAATAATGCATGATACTGTGGATTGCTTTTACAGCTTTGATGCAGTTGTGCCGATTTAAGACGTAAAAAACCTAAGACCTGTGCAATGCTATCGTGCAGTTCCGCTGCAAATTCACGGCGTTCCTGTTCTAACACCGCTTGTTGTCGATCGTAAATATTTAACCACTGTTGTAGACCTAACGTTAAACAGCGATCTACTGGCTCAAAAGAGTGCTGATCAAATTGCGCTGTTTCAGTTAAATAGATACGCCAAATGAAACGATTATGATTTTTAGCAATCATTTTGGCGGAAAAAAGCTGATCGGAATAGGGAATTGCCTGTTGAATTATCTGGTTTTGATCGGCTTGAATGGACTTTCTTAATAATAATTGTTGTAAAAATTTAAGTTCCGTTCCACCAAGATAATCTTCTGGGGCATGATATAAAAAACATTCATGACTAAAAGGATAACAATAGACGATAAATAATTGTCGATCATGACATTGCCGTGCCCAACTTTGTTGCAATTGTTGAATAATCTGGGGCAAAGCGATGGATTCCTGATCCATAATAATCAATTGTATTTGTTGTTCTGCCAAAAAAAGCGCATATTCTGGTGAAGCACCTGATAATACCAATGTTGAGGCTGGTGCTATGTGTTGTGACGCCAAGGCGTGTGAAGTACCAAATCGTAATGACTTCCACCATTTTTGTCCTAACAACTTAATTTCTCCCGCCTAAGCACATGGTTTTATCGCTGATATGCAGAAGTGGCACTGCTTTTTAAATAATGAAGGCAAGATCTGGCAACAAATTTGCTTTGTCTATCATTGTCTGCATCTGAATGAGATAAGAAAAAAATCCAGTATTAAATCGCATTTTAAAATATCCTGTAAATTAAAAAATATTCCTGTTAGTTATTTTTAGCACAAATTATGCCAAGGTCTGTAAATTTACTTACCTATTTTTAAGTATGCCTTTGGGGCGATTGTGCTTTGCATAAAAACTTTAGATATTGGCTAGGGTCTGTCGCCATTTAATCTATGGTTGCGACAATGGACATTTTTTAGGCGATACAAGGCATGAATAGTGAGATTTAGTCATTCTAAATGAACTATTCATAACGCAGTAGCGTCAAAAAATCTCCTTGTCCCGTAGGGTTGTGGCTAAAATTCCCCCAAACTTCGTTATGAAACTTGACAAGGGAATAACCATTGCCTGCGTTTCATGCCTTGTTTGAAGAAATTTTAGCCTACAACGCAACCTATTTATCAAATGATGACAGACCCTAGATAAGCCAGTGTGCTTTGGAATAAATTTTTAATGATCAAGGTATTATATATGTCTGAACTTTTGCAGGAGCAGTCGCAAAGGCAAAATGCCAAAATTGGTGCGCATTATATTCATTTGCAAAAACCAATTGAGGCACTGAATATTCGTATTGATGCACAATATCTCAAAGTAATCAATATTCAGCAAGGTGATGTGATTGAATTTTGTCTTCCCAAAGGACAAAGCCTTGAGTTGTTAATTCGTGATCTTAACGGATATTTTAAACCCAGTTTAGTGCAAGCCATGAGTGATGCAGGGACCATTCAAATTACTGCTGCCAGCCAGACTTTGGCACAATTACAACAAAATCGTCAATCCAGTCTGCGCTTAAAACAACAATTGCAGCAGCATCAGATTGATGTGCAAGATCTACAACGTATTGTCTGTATTGACGGTACACAAAACATCAAATTTAGCTGTCTTGAAGATGGAAAAATGATGGTCTTTAATACTGGTCAAGATTTATGCATCGATCAACACGCATGTATTAATGAGATCACTGCAATTATACATACACAACAAGCCTTGACAGAATATTTGCCTGAACCCTTGGCAACACCCGTACAAGAAATCCGTATTCCTCGTGCCAGTGCCAAAACTTATCGGGTTAAAGCAGGGCAATGGATACAAATTATCGATGTTTCTGGCAAGCAATGTTCTGATTTTTTAGCCTTTGATGCCGAAGCACTGGCGCAAGGCAAAGAAATAGGTTTGGATGCAGTTGCCACACGGACTTTGCTTGGACACAGTACACCCACGCCTGGATTACACTCCCGTTTTGCTGGGGCAAATATGCAAACACTGGTCGAAATGGTGCAGGATACCGTGGGGCGGCATGACATGTTTCTTACTGCCTGTAGCCCAAAATTTTATGAAGATAGTGGCTATTTCGGGCATATTTCCTGTACCGAAAATTTTAATCAAGTCCTGAAGTGCCATGGTATTGCTGCAAAAACTGCTTGGCCTGCGATTAATTTCTTCTATAACACCCAAGTTGAAGCCTGTGGCACGATTTCTATGGACGAGCCATGGTCCAGACCGGGTGATTATGTGTTGTTACGTGCCGCCAAAGATTTAGTGTGTGCATCTTCTGCCTGTCCAGATGACATTGATCCGTCTAATGGCTGGATACCGACTGATATTCATGTACGAATTTATGATGAAAGTGAATATTTTCCCCGATCAATCGCTTACCGTGTTACGCCTGAGGAGATGCCTCGTATGACTAAAAATAGTGCATTTTATCCACGTATTGCGACTTTAACCTCACATATCGTCGATTATCGTGGTTATTGGGTAGCAGCACAATACGATGGGTGGGGAGCAAAATCTGAATATCTAGCCTGTCGGGAACGGGTTGCGATGATTGATCTCTCTGCATTACGCAAGTTTGAAGTGGTCGGGCCGGATGCCGAGAAATTTCTACAATATGCCCTGACACGTAATGTCAGAAAACTAGCAATTGGTGAAATTGCCTATTCGGCGATTTGTCTGGAAACAGGCGGAATGCTGGATGATGGCACGATCTTCCGTATGGGGGAGAACAATTTCCGTTGGGTCTGTGGTGATGACTACACAGGCGTGTGGCTAAAACAGCAGGCTGAAAAACTCAATTATCAAGTCAGTATTCGGGCATCTTCTGATCAGATTCATAATGTAGCAGTACAAGGGCCACATAGCCGTGAATTATTACAGCAATTGATCTGGACACCTGAACATCAACCTTCAATTGAGAAACTGGCATGGTTTCATTTTACTTTGGGGCGCTTGGGTGGACCAACAGGTTTTCCAGTGATGGTGTCACGTACGGGCTATACAGGCGAGTTGGGCTTTGAAGTCTGGTGCCATCCCGATCACGGCACACAGCTTTGGGATGCAATCTGGCAGGCTGGGCAGCCCTATGAGATTGCCCCAATGGGCTTTGATGCACTGGATATGTTGCGCATCGAAGCTGGACTGATCTTTGCTGAACATGAATTTAGCCCACAGACCAATCCATTTGAGGCGGGGATTGGCTTTACTGTGCCCTTAAAAACCAAGGAAGAAAATTTTATTGGCAAAGATGCTATTCAAAACCAAAGTCCACAAAGTCGGCATAAATTGGTGGGTCTGGTATTGGAACACAGTCAAGCTGCTGTACATGGTGATCTGGTTTATCCAAGTACAGGACGCTATCCAGTGGGCGTGATTACCAGTGCGACTAATTCCCCGATTTTACAAAAGCAGATTGCGCTGTGCCGCCTTGCACCACAGTACGCAGATTTAGGTACTGCGGTTGAAATAGGCAAGCTGGATGGTCAACAGAAACGTCTGACAGCGCAAGTGGTGGCATTACCTTTTTACGATCCAGAACGTATTCGTGTACGTTCGTAATCTCTATTTAAATCATTATCTTATTAAAAGTAATTGATTTAAAACGCTGAATAAAACCGATGAGAATGATGGTGTGATGCATGACAATCTACACACCATTGTGATAATGACACCTTAAATTTAGGGGAGCGGAGATGCATGGGTGATTACTGCAACTGTGTTGGTGATGATCATGTTTATTCCCGGTCTTGCCTTGTTTTATGGCGGTATGATTCGGGGTAAAAATGTACTATCGATTTGTACCCAGTTTTTTGCTTTTGCAGGCATTGTGGGACTGATGTGGATCGCTTTTTTGTATAGTCTGGTGGTGGATGCTACTGGCATGCAGGAAGGGGTATTTAATATTCATAGCTTTATTGGTGGACTGGACAAAGCCTTCTTAAAGGGGATGACTGAGTACACCATGTCTGGCGAAATTCCAGAATATGTTTTGACCGTATTTTTGATGACCTTTGCCATGATTACCCCCGCAATTGTGGTGGGTGGCTATGCCGAACGCATGAAATTTGGTGCCTTGATTATGTTTGTGATTTTATGGCCAGTTCTTGTGTATGCACCGATGGCACATATGGTCTGGGGTGGGCCTGGTTCAGCCATGCATAACTGGGGTGTACTAGATTTTGCAGGCGGTACAGCGGTACATATCAATTCGGGTATTGCAGCTTTGGTCGGTGCATTGATGCTAGGACGACGTAAAGGCTGGAAAACCTCAAGTCTTGCACCACATAATCTGGTTTATACTTTTATTGGTGCTGGGTTGTTATGGGCAGGCTGGTTTGGTTTTAATGTCGGTTCAGCTCTGGCAGCAAATCATAGTGCGGCTTTAATCTTTATGAATACTCAGGTTGCGGCTTGTGGCGGAATCGTCGGCTGGATGTTGATTGAAAAAATTACCGATAAACATGTCACCTCACTCGGTTTGGCTTCGGGTGCAATTGCCGGATTGGTGGGCATTACCCCCGCAGCGTCTTTTGTCGGACCGTTTGGTGCCAGTGTGATTGGTTTATTGACAGGTATGGTATGTTTCTTTGCAGTAACCCGACTCAAGCATAAACTCAATATTGATGATTCCTTGGATGTTTTTGCTTTGCATGGGATCGGTGGCATTGTGGGTGGCATTTTAACGGGAATCTTTGCTGCGCCTATTTTTGGTGGCAATGTTGAAGGCTTGCAATTTGTACCACAATTTTTTGCACAAATGATCGGTATCATTGTCACGATAGTTTATAGTGCATTCTTTACGTGGCTAATCTTTAAAATCATTGATTTAACTGTCGGTTTACGGGTGAGTGAAGAACATGAGGAGCAGGGACTGGATATTTCTGATCACAATGAACGTGCATATAATGGTTAACTGAAAAAGTATGATTTGAATTGCCCCCAATTTTTATTGGGGATTTTTATGCCACAGATCTCATAATAATCATTTCTCGTTATGGTCTTTTGCCTCTCAGCTTTTAAATAATTGAAATAAAAAAATATCGAGAGTTTTTGGATAAAAGCGTACATTAGTGCACTTAGAAATGACTTGGGTTGGGATATGGCATTGAGTTGGATAATTTTTACTTTGATGGCTGCATTTATGCAGGCATGGCGTAATGCCTTTCAGAAACAACTGAGTAGCAGTGTTGATGTGTATGGTGTGACTTTAGCAAGATTTCTTTTTGCATTTCCATTCGCAATACTTTATTTGACGGGGCTTTATTGGCAAAAACCTATTGTAGCGCAGGTGAATTTTTCAGCTCAATTCTGGGTTTATATTGTGATTGCCGGCTTGAGCCAGATTATTGCAACCGCTTTAATGGTGCAGCTCTTTAAACAAAAAAATTATGCCATTGGGGTTGGCCTTGCCAAGAGTGAGGCGATTTTGGCAGCCATTATTGGCGTCATCTTTTTGCACGATCATTTAACATTTATGGGTTATCTGGGTGTTGCGATTGGTGGGGTTGCTGTATTTCTACTCAGTAAAGGGCGTCATCAAACGACGCTGTCTTTATCGACTTTGCTGATCGGTGTGGGCAGTGGTTTGAGTTTTGCGATTACATCACTTTTGGTACGTGAAGCCAGTCTTGAATTGGGTATGTTGCCATTTTTACATCGTGCGGCATGGGTACTGGCTTGGGTGATTGGTTTTGAATGTATCATTTTATTGCTTTATCTGGGGTTATGTCGTCGACATACCTTATGGGCAATGTGGCAACGCATCGGATTAACTTTTAAAGTGAGTGTATGTAGTTTTTTGGCTTCCTTGGGTTGGTTTAGCGCTATGAGTATGCAATCAGTTGCGATTGTCAAAACACTGGGGCAAATTGAAATCTTTTTTAGTTTATTAATTTCTGCTTATTTTTTTAAAGAACAATTGGCCAAAACAGATCAATTGGGATTATTGTTGATTGTGATTGCAGCAATTATGGTGATTTGGGCTTAAGCATGCAATTTTAGCCAATACATTTACAATTGATAATAATTCTTAGCTGCATTATGATAGCAGCACCAATTAAAAATGGAATTAGGACTGTGAAATTTGCGGCTAGCGGTCTGAACGCTGATCTGCCTTTGGCATTATTGTATCAGGAACATTACGAATGGCTGTATTTATGGTTACGTAAGAAAACGGGGAATTCACATCATGCAGAAGATATTGCACAAGACACTTTTGCCCGTATTTTACAATCACACCAGATTTTGTTCGATATTCATGAACCGCGAGCTTTTTTGACCACAACAGCCAAAAACATCTGGATTAATCAGCTTAAAAGGCAGCAATTTGAAGCTGCGTATTTATCCGAACTACAAGTATTACAACAGCAACTCGAGCAGCAGACCTCACTTGAACAAAGTATGATGATTCTATCGGCCATAGAACAAATCAGTTTGGCATTACATAAAGTTTCATCGAAAGCACGACATGCATTTGTGGCGCATTTTATGGAAGGCTATACTTATGTTGAAATTGCCAATCAGCTTGGTGTATCGACCAAAATGATTCAAAAGTATTTGTCGCAGTGTTTAGTGGCGTGCTATACCATTCAGCGCCAATTAGAATTTGATATTTAGCGCCTATTTAATTTTTTACTGGAATCTAATGTGCCGCATCAGCCCACATCTAATGATCTTGACCAAGATCAGGAACTTGCCATTGCTGAAATGATCTCGGACTGGTTGATTCAGATCAATTCAGATGACGCTGTTGAGCAACAGTCGGCCCAAGATGCTTATCAACAGTGGAAAACTGAACACCCCCAGTATTTGCATATCGCCCAAAAACTGGAAATGTGTTTTGCACAAATGCAGCTTATCCAGCAGCAGCCCAGCTCAAATAAAACAGTGATTCAACCTCTATTACAGTCAAAAAAGAAAAAAACTGGCAAATCACGCACTACAAAATATGGTTTATTATTACTGGCTGGCTTTACACCTTTAGCCCTGTATTTCCAGCAAAATACGCCGACCTATTTGCTGGCAGATATTCGTAGCAAAACAGGTGAGTGGCGTACTGAGACACTGGCAGATGGGACACAAATCACTTTAAAAAATAAAACAGCACTTAATATCCACTATTCAAATGATCAAAGAATTATTGAATTGGTTATAGGCGATATTCTAGTAAACGTTGCACCGGACCCATCCCGTCCATTTAGTGTACTGGTTGATCAAGGTTCAATTCGTGCATTGGGTACTAAATTTAGTGTGGAATATCAAATCGACCATACCGATTTGATCATGCTGGAATCCAAAGTTCTTGCACGTTCTTCTAAACATCCTATAAAAGACGGATTTGTTCAGGAAAGACAAGTCAAGGCCGGTGAGCGCATCTATCTAACCCATGATGGTATTCACACTATGCCGAACGTGGATATTCAAAATATTGAATATGAATGGAAGAATCAAACATTAGTAGCAGAAGAACAATCACTTACAGTGGTATTAGATCAATTAAATCAGCATCATCGAGGTAATATTTATTATGATAAAAAGAAATTGGCAAATATCAACGTCACGGCTGTTGTACCATTGAATAATACTGAGAATGCGATGCAATTGTTACAAAATGCATTACCACAATTATCAATTAAACATATTGGTGGATATATCTATTGGGTGGATTTATCAGAATAGGGGAATGAGATATGAATCAAATACAAATTGTTAGTAGTCAGGGTAAGTGACTACTCTGTAATGATATGGCTTATTTCAATTAAACTTATAACTAGTGTAATTAATTGAACGAGCTCAGTCCGTATTTTCAAGCCATAAGCTAAAAGCAACTGATGATTCGTTGAATTGAATATTTCATCTTCTTGAACAAGAATACATTGATAGGTTTGAATTATAGTTTACAACTGATATTATAGTTCATATATGATATTTTAACTATTATAAGGGGTCAAATTTGAGCGTTAATATTAATTTTTTCCCTTTGGATGGGCAAATATTTTGTGAAAAATTAGCATTTTTGATCAAGCAAAAAAGGCTTGAACGACAGTTACGTCAGGAAGATTTGGCTCAGGCGATTGGCTCATCACTTTCTACTATTAAAAGAATCGAACGCGGCGACAAATCGGTGGAATACGGTGTCGTCATTAAAGCATTATGGTATTTGGGCATATTAGATCAGTTAAATCAATCCTTACCAGAAACCGAACAAAAAACCAAACAACGTAGAATTCGGCTGGCGAAAATAGATGAGGATAATTTTTGATGAAACAGATCATTTATCTTTATGCACAATTACCAGAACAGATTGATTTTGTAACGATAGGGCGATTATCTGTAGACAATGGCGTTGGACAATTTGTCTATGCACCTGACTATCAGCATCATTGGGTACCTGACGAAATTCATTATCCACTGCGGAAGGCACCCTATACCATCACCACAAATGATGGTATTCCCGGCTTTGTGATGGACATTATGCCTGATGCATGGGGACAGGCAGTTTTAAAACGGATTTATGCGCATAACAAGGATAGTGCCTGGACAGATCTGGATTTTTTAATTCAGGCGCAAAATGCCGACCGTTTTGGAAATCTTTGTGTGGGTGAAATCAGGCGAGTGACCAAAAAAGCGACTACTGAAAATTTTCAACCATTTATCCATTTAAATGAATTTCTTGATTTTTCAGATGCAATTCGGGATGGGGAAGCCATTCAACGCATGCATTTGGCTTTGGCACAAACCACATCTTTAGGCGGCGCACGTCCCAAAATCACCTTATATGATCAACACAAACTTTATCTGGCCAAACCCAAAGATCGGGATGATATTGTCAATATACCTCGATTGGAATTTCTGTGTTTACAGTTCGCACAACAAAAAGGTTTAAACGTGGCAGGGCATTCGTTAAAAACCGTCACGCATCATAATATGCCCAAAGATGTGTTAATTCTGGATCGTTTTGATCGTGAATATGACGAACAATCTGGGCAGTTTAAACGCTATCCTATAATGAGTGGTCTTACTCTACTGGATGCGTCGTGGAAAAGTATTGATCATAGTCGCTGGTCATATCCACTCATGGCCAATGAAATGATTCGTAAAGGTTTGGCGATTGAAGATATTCATGAGCTTTACAAACGTATGATTTTCAATGCCATGATTGGTAATAATGATGATCACCCCAAAAATCACGCCTTTATTTATAAAAAAGGTCGTTGGCATTTGGCTCCATTATACGATGTTGTACCGAATGTGGAATTTAAGCCGTCTACCTTGAGTATGCAAATCGGAAAACAAGGCAATGTGATCAATAAAGAAAATATCCTCAGTATGAGCGAACAATTCTTACTGGAACGGCAACAGGCTGAATTGATTTTACAGGAGATGCGTGAGTGGAAAGATGAATTACAGCACCTGTATAAAAAGATGTTGACTCAGCATGATTCTGAATTTGCTCAAAGTGCAATGTCGGTGTTTTAATGCGATTCATGATATTTCTGCTTAAAATATAAGCAAATTATAAAAATTTTAAATTTTTTCCAAAAGTTGGTTCCAGTTTCTTGCTGTTCAACTGTCAAGGTGAGTAAAAGCAATAATGATTTAGATTTAAAAATCATAATTGGCTTTTTTGGACGTTGTAGTGATCATCAGATGATCGTTATAAAGAATGAATCTTGATATTTTTAAGGGGCTGGTTATGTTCCAGATCAAACCACTTGCATTGGCTTTACATTTGGTGATTTTGGGTAGTAGTGGGCTATGTTTAAACTCGATCGTGTACGCATCGGCAGAAGTTAAAACATATAGCGTTGGGGCTGGAACATTATCAAGCACCCTAAGTAAATTTGCGCAGCAGTCGGGCGTATCTGTGATCGTTGATGCAGAAAAAATTAAAGGGATTAACAGCAATGGTGTGCAAGGTGCATATCATGTGGAGCAGGGTTTTGCAGAATTATTAAAGGATACCCATTATAAAATAGCAAAGACTGCACAGGGCTATGTTTTAGTAGAAAACCCGTCACCCGCAAAACAGAATAATTTAGCGCGTGATATGGGACAATTAAATCCCATTGAGGTCAATGCAGCAGGTACAGCGAATCGTGATGCGAATACAGTGCAATTGCCTGTAATTGTGGTGAGTGCTGAAAATGAAAACTCTTATACAGTTAAAGATACTTCAACTGCAACGGGTTTAAATTTATCATTACGGCAAACACCGCAGTCAGTCAGTGTGATTACTCGAAAACAGATTGATGATTTTAATGTACAGGATTTGCAAGACATCATTAAAGTTACACCCGGCCTTTATGGAAAAAATCAAGGCATTTCCAGTCAAGAAACCACCCCTTATGCAAGAGGATTTAGCATTGGTCATCTCAATGTTGATGGTATTCCTCTTGATATAACAGGATTTAATCAAAGAAATGTGGCCGCTGATATGGTGATGTATGATCGTGTCGAAGTTGTTCGTGGTGCAACTGGTTTACTTGAAGGTGCGGGTGAGCCAGCAGGGACTATCAATTTAATTCGTAAACGGCCTACACATCAGCCCTTATTGAATTTGAGCGCAAGTTATGGCAGCTGGAATAATCAACACGTCAGTATCGATGCGAGTCATGCTTTGAATAAACAAGATACTTTAAGGGCACGTGTTGCTGGATCATGGCAAGATAGCGATAGCTTCGTCGATGTAACCAATACCCAAAATGGAACTTTTTACGGCATAGTTGAAGCAGATTTATCAGCCAACACGACACTTGCTTTAGGTGGATCAATTCAGCGTACACGAACCAATGGAGTATTTCTAGGGATCCCTACCTATGCCAATGGTAATCATATGAACCATTCTCGATCAACATATTTAGATACTTCAAATAGTTATCAGGATCGAGATAACGATACGATTTTTGCCGATCTAAAACATACTTTAAGTAACAACTGGACAATCAAAGCATCTGCAACACATATCAAAGCAGATTCTGATGCAAAATACAGTTTAAATGAGCGTATCACTGGTAGTGAAACTACGTTTAATCAAGTGGAGTCTGGCTGGAAATATGGCACGGAACAGAATGTTTTTGATATTCGTTTAAATGGTGATTTTAATTTATTTAATCGAAAACATGAATTTCTGCTTGGTGCAAATTATCGCAGAGATAATTCAACAGGTGGAGAGACATGGCAAGGGGGTGGTCGTATTATTGATATAAATAATTATAATCCTTATGCATATCGGTTAATTGGCGAACCTGCAACAACGCCTTTATTATGGGGACGAAAAACTGAAGAGCATGGTCTTTTCGGGGCAGTAAATTTACAGCTATTTGAACCATTATATGCCATGATCGGTGGACGCTTTGGTTGGTATCAGCAAGATACAACAGGGTGGTATACTGCCACGCCAACATGGAAAAGAAGTCTGGATGAAAGCGCTGAATTTACGCCATATTTTGGTTTGGTTTATGATATCAATAAAAATCATTCGGTGTATGGCAGTATCACGGAAATATTCCAGCCACAAAGCAGTATTGATATAAATGGCAATACACTTGATCCATTAACAGGGACCAATTACGAGTTGGGTATTAAAGGTGAATATTTTGATGCTGCACTCACCAGTAGTTTGGCAATTTTTAGAATTAAACAACAAAATCGGGCAGTAAGAGATGAAGAAAATTGTCCTACAAGTGGTAGTATTTCATGTTCTCGAGCTGCTGGAGAAGTGCAAAGTGATGGTGTGGATGTTCAAATTACGGGGGCAATTACGCCAAATTGGCAAATTGCTTTAGGCTATACCTATGTTAAGGCTGAATATAAAAAAGATGCAATTGCGACAAATATTGGACAACGTATAAACACCGATGAACCCCAGCATCTTTTGAAAATCTATACTAATTATCAACTACCTGCACCCTATGATAAAGTTAACTTAAGCGCTTCAATCTATGGACAAAGTAAAATGTATCGTTCTGAAACAGATTACTATACTGCTCAAAATAGATATGCCACTGTTGATATCGGCGGTACTTATCAGGTGAATGATCATTTAAGCTTACAATTAAATATCAACAACTTATTTGATAAGAAATATTATAGCGAATTGGGATATTCATGGTCAGGCTATAGTGAGATTTATGGCAATCCACGTCATGTTTTGGCAAGTCTAAAGTATAAATTCTAATCTTTCGATCTTGGGATTGATATTTTATATTATCATTGAACAATTCTACCCTCTGCATAGTAACAAAAGCAGAGGGACTTTCTTCAATTGGTATATTCAAGATAATCTCCGGACTGTCTAAATTCTTGAACTATCCTGTTCCTGTTTTAAGCAATTCTGATAAATAAATGAGAAAAATAGATAAAAGTCGTTAATCAAGTACAATAATTCTGTAAAATGAGCCGCCATATACCGCAAGATCTTTACTTATGTGTGTAGTCGTTGTTGTCATCGACATATAGCGCATAAGTTGAGCTTTTTAAGTCAATGTATTATCTATCATTTGGCTTATATCAATATTTAGAAATTTTATGTGTCTATGCCGACACATCATCATTATTAGGTGCCAGCATGGAAATCAAGGTTAATTATCTCGATAATCTTCGACAAGAGGCCAAGTTCGACGACTTTAACGTCATTGCCGATCAGCCAATTCGCTACAAGGGTGATGGTTCAGCGCCGGGACCATTTGACTATTTCCTTGCTTCATCTGCCTTATGTGCTGCCTATTTTGTCAAGGTCTATTGTGCTGCACGTGATATTCCAACCGACAATATCCGTCTGTCACAAAATAATATTGTAGATCCAGAAAACCGCTACAAGCAGATCTTTAAAATTCAGGTTGAGTTGCCTGCGGATATTTCCGATAAAGACCGTCAAGGTATTCTACGCTCGATAAATCGCTGTACCGTTAAAAAGGTTATACAAACTGGGCCAGAATTTATCATCGAAGACGTCGAAAGCATTGATGCAGATGCCCAAGCATTGCTCATGCCAAGTCTTGCCGCTGAAAGTAGTACGTTTATTGCGGGTAAGGATCTGCCATTAGAGCAAACCATTGCCAATATGTCCGCTATTCTGGCAAATCTGGGCATGAAAATTGAAATTGCATCCTGGCGTAATATTGTGCCGAATGTCTGGTCTTTGCATATTCGTGATGCCCAATCGCCTATGTGTTTTACCAATGGTAAAGGGGCAACCAAAGAAAGTGCATTGGCTTCGGCATTGGGTGAATTTATTGAACGCTTAAACTGCAACTTTTTCTACAATGATCAGTTTTGGGGTGAAGAGATTGCCAATGCCGAATTTGTGCATTACCCCGATGAAAAATGGTTTAAACCGGGTCCAAATGATGAGCTGCCAGAAGAAATTCTCGATGAATATTGTCTGGAAATTTACAATCCGGACGATGAACTGCTTGGCTCGCACTTATACGATACCAACTCCGGCAATACCGAACGTGGCATTTGTTCATTACCATTTATCCGTCAATCCGATGCTGAAGTGGTGTATTTCCCCTCAAATTTAATTGAAAACCTGTTTTTAAGTAATGGCATGAGTGCCGGGAATACCTTGGCCGAAGCGCAAGTACAATGTTTATCGGAAATTTTTGAACGTGCGGTAAAACGGGAAATTCTAGAAGGTGAAATGACACTGCCTGATGTGCCACAGGAAGTATTGGCAAAATATCCGAGTATAGTGGCAGGCATCAAAGGTTTGGAAGAACAGGGCTTTCCCGTGTTAGTCAAAGATGCATCACTTGGTGGTCAATTTCCGGTGATGTGTGTCACCTTAATGAATCCGCGAACAGGTGGCGTATTTGCCTCCTTTGGTGCTCATCCCAAATTGGAAGTGGCTCTGGAACGTAGCCTGACAGAATTATTACAAGGTCGTAGTTTTGAAGGTTTAAATGACCTGCCACAGCCAACCTTTAGCAGTAATGCAGTCACCGAACCAAATAATTTTGTCGAACATTTTATTGATTCCAGTGGTGTGGTGTCTTGGCGTTTCTTTAGTGCCAAAGCAGATTTTGATTTTGTGGAATGGGATTTTTCAAGTGAAGGGGAAAATGCCAATGCCGAGGAAGCGGCAACCCTGTTTGATATTCTTCAAGAAATGGGCAAAGAAGTCTATATGGCGGTATATGAGCATTTAGGTGCCACAGCTTGCCGGATTCTGGTACCGGATTATTCGGAAATTTATCTGGTTGAGGATTTGATCTGGGATAATACCAATAAAGCCTTGGCATTCCGTGCCGATATTTTAAACCTGCATCGTCTGGATGATGAAAGTCTTGAGGCACTGCTGGAACGCTTGGAAGAATGCGAACTGGATGACTATACCGAAATTAAAACCTTGATCGGCATTGAGTTTGATGACAATACCGAATGGGGCCAGCTTACGATTTTAGAGTTGAAATTATTGATTCACTTAGCGCTCAAGCAATTTGAAGAAGCTAAAGAACAGGTAGAGGCTTTCCTGCAATATAATACCAATACGGTTGAACGTGGTTTATTCTACCAATGCCTAAACGTTGTATTGGAAGTTATATTAGATGACGAACTGGAACTGGATGATTATGTGGTGAATTTCCGTCGTATGTTTGGAGATATACGAATGGATGCAGTATTGGATTCAGTAGAAGGTAATGTACGTTTCTTTGGTCTGACCCCAACCAATATGCAGCTAGAAGGACTGGATCGTCATCTACGCTTGATTGATAGTTATAAAAAACTGCACAAGGCACGTAGTAAAATGATCAGTTTAGCAAGTGAATGAACAGTGATATATGATTGATCAGGCATAGAATGTTTGAAAAAATCAATAAAAAGTGATCTCAAGCGATCACTTTTTATCAAAACTTAACGGTGCACCAAATGAATAATCTGACCAATTTTTTCGGCTGTTTGAGAAAGGGCCGGAGCGAGTCGCTGTATTTTCGCATCATTTAAGCGTACTGAAGGACCTGCGATACTGACCGTCCCAAAAGGCTGGCCTGTGGTCGGATTAATAATAATTTTAGCCATTGCTGTCATACCCAATTCATAGGTATCACAAATTAAGCCATAGCCCTGATCAATAGAAGCCTGAATCATTTTTTCCAGCTCTTTCAGATTTTTAGGTGAGTTGGAGCCAAAATTTTCTGCTTTCTCGAATCCTTCACGTTCCACAATACGTTTTAAATCTTGTGGATTTAGATGGGATAAGTAGGCAAGACCACATGCAGAAGCCGGAAGATAAGCCACACCACCAGAATCAGGATCATATTTTAAACCCGATTTTGCACCCTGTGCTTTCCCAATCCAGATAATTTTTTCATTTTCAATTAAACCTAAGCGGACAAGTTCTTCTGATTGTTGGGCCAGTTCGTTTAAAAAAGGTTGAAAAGTCTCTGTAATAGAACGGGAAGAAAGATAAGTCAGACCCATTGAGGCAATTTTCAGGGTCAGTTTATAGTGTTGGGTGATTTCATCCTGATAGATATAACCCATATCCTTCATGGCACCTAACAAACGATGCATGGCTGATTTAGGGATATCCAGTTCTGAAGAGAGCTGACTTAATGCACAGCCATTCACTTCTTTTAATAACGCTTCAAGAACCTGTAAAGACCGATCATTATTACTAAGCATAAAAATCCTGATATATTTTTTGGAACAGTGTTCCAAAAGTATGAAAAACACATTATAGTAGTTGTAGATTCTATCTTAAATGTAATTTTGGATGAATTGTTTTGATCAATGAAATTAAATTCAATTGGTCATATGAAAAATGAACCTGAATTGATAACAAAACCAGCGATGCACGGAAAAAGCATCATCATCTGGTCAATGCTGAGGGAGCAAGTAAATGACTCAACAGGTAGATTTAAGGGAGTTTCTCGATGAAAATCGAATTTCTCCTCTGCAAAAATTCATCATATTTATATGCCTCATGATTGTCGTCGTTGATGGAATTGATATTTCCATTATGGGCTTTGTGGCCCCTGTGATTAAGCAGGAATGGGGTATCAGTACCACTGATCTGGCCCCTGTTATGAGTGCCGCATTAGTAGGTCTTGCACTTGGTGCGGTAATCTCTGGCCCATTGGCAGATAAATTTGGTCGAAAAATTTTATTAGTGGTCAATCTTCTGGGCTTTGGTATTTTTACTTTACTGGCAGCCTTATCCAGCAATGTAACTGAACTCATGATCTACCGACTAATAGCCGGATTATTTATGGGCGGTGTTATGCCTCAGGCCGTGACATTGGTGACAGATTACTCTCCAATGCGGGTGAACGGTCGTCTGGTAACGCTGATTCTAAGCGGATTTACAATTGGTGCAGCAATTGGCGGATTTCTGGCAGCATGGGTTATTCCTCATTTTAACTGGCATGCCATGATGATCATTGGCGGAATATTACCTATTCTTTTGGCTATTGTTGCCTGGTTTAAATTACCGGAATCCATTGGATATAAGGTATTAAAGAAACATCCTAAAGCCGAAATTGATGCCATTGTACATAAATTGGCACCTGATTTTAATACCAGCAATACAGAATTTGTCTTACCAAAAGCAAAAACCAATACCATTCATAATCCGGTGAAAACAGTCCTTAGTCCGTTTTATGTGCTTGGCAGTTTTTTACTGTGGTGGAGTTATGCTTCCGGCTTATTTGTAGTGTATTTATTAGGTAGCTGGTTACCCATGATGAGTCATGAATTTGGATTCACCATTAGTGAAGCATCCTTGATTACCGCTATTTATCAACTTGGTGGTCCGATTGGCTGTCTGGCATGTGGTTATTTAATGGATAAACTAAACCCGCATATTGGTCTGGTAATTGGCTATGGCATTGCGATTTTCTTTATGTTCTTTATTGGTGAAGTTGGTCATAACTTCATGTTGTATAGCGGCATGTGTTTCTTTATCGGTATGTGGATGAATGGTGCAAATGCAGGCATTAACAGTATATCCAGTTCATTCTATCCGGTTTTTGCTCGGGCAACAGGAAATAGCTGGATGCATGGTATAGGTCGCTTGGGTGCGGTAGCGAGTGCATTTGCAGGTGCATACTTTCTCAGTCTGGGTTGGCCAGCCAACAAAATTTTCCTAATTTTATGCCTACCCACTGCTGGCATCATGATGGCATTGCTGGTGATGAAAATATTGTATTCACCCAAAAAAATGCAACAACGTGAACTCGACAGCGCTCAAATTTAATTAAAACATGTATATACAAGGAGATTGAATCAATGGACATTCAATTAAATGGATCAACACGGCTCTATTTTGTGGTAGGACACCCCATTAAACAAGTGAAATCACCAGAAGGGGTAACTCAGGAACTCATCAATAAAGGACTTAATGCGATTGTTTCACCTGCTGATGTGCATCCGGATAATTTTGCTGACTTTATCAAAAGCAGCGGAAATATGCTCAATACAGATGGCTTGATTGTCACCGTACCACATAAAATTTCAGCTTTAAACTGCTGCGATCAAGTTACCGAAAGAGCAAGTTTTATTGGTGCTGTTAATACCATTCGTCGCTGTGCTCAAGGATGGGAAGGCGATATGCTAGATGGCAAAGGCATGGTACAAGCAATTCTGGCTCAGGGCATCATCTTAAAAAATAAAAAAGTTTTACTGGCTGGTGCCGGCGGGGCAGGTAAAGCCATTGCTTATGAGCTTTTACTGTCGGGTGTATCAGAACTTGCCATTTTTGAACTGGATCGCCAGCGACAACAACAATTGGTTGAACAGCTCAGTCAGCTAGGCAAAGCCAAAGTCTTTGCGCATGATAATGATCCTACGGGTTTTGATGTGCTGGTCAATGCAACCCCAATGGGCATGAATGGTGATCCTTCTGCTGCCTTTCAACTGAATCAGATTACGGCACAAATGGCGGTGGCCGATGTAGTAACCAGTCCGGAAAATACACCATTCATTTGTCATGCGTTAACGCAAGGGTGCACTGTAGTCAAAGGGACAGATATGTTTGCTCAGGTTCGTGATCTGATGGTGTCCTATTTGCTTGAAAATCAAAAGGATCACCATGATGCAGCGTAAATATTCCTTATCCTTTTTAACAGTGGCTGATGTCACACCTGTAGACGCAGTAAAAATTGCTTCGATCTGTGGATACAGTGCAGTAGGTTTACGCCTATTGCCGGCAGCTCCGAATGAACAGGATTATCCAATTTTGACGGATACACATCTCATTCAGGAAACTAAAGCAGCCTTACGGGATACCGGAGTAAAGGTTGCAGATGTCGAAATTATTCGGATTACCCCTAATTTCAATCCTCAAGATTATTTGAGTTTTCTAGATGTAGCGCAGCAACTCGATGCCAAAAATATTCTGGTTGCAGGAAATGATCCTGAGCAAAGCCGTCTAATTGACAGCTATGCAGAGTTTTGTCAACTCAGCGCACAATATGGCTTAAGTTGTGATCTGGAATTTATGCCTTGGACTAATGTAAAGAACTTGCAACAGGCAAAATTTATCGTTGAACAATCTGCTCAGGACAATGCAGCAATTTTGATTGATGCCTTACATTTTGATCGTTCCGATTCTACCCTGGCACAGATCAAATCGCTTAACCCAGCACAAATAAATTATGTGCAACTTTGCGATGGACTGGCCAAATATGACCCTTCAGATGAAGGTCTAATTCAAATTGCACGCTCCAACCGTTTGATACCAGGCCAAGGTGAAATTGATTTAATTGCATTGCTTCGTGCGTTACCACCAGACATTACGCTGGCAGCGGAAGTTCCTAACCCTACACTGGCGAAACGACCAGCACTGGAACGTGCACAAATCAATCTAGATGCCATGAAACAACTGGTGGCTCAGACTCAGCAGGAAACATTGGCGGGGTAAAGATATGAATGCGTCAATACAACATGATTTTCAAACATCTAAATCTCATATTCGTCATATACATCATTGTGATGTGCTGGTCATCGGTTCAGGTGCGGGTGGATTATCAACTGCTATTACCGCAGCAGCGCAAGGATTGAATGTGATTGTTGCAGAAAAGGCAACAGTTTTTGGCGGCACAACGGCAGTTTCTGGGGGCTGGTTATGGATACCGAATACGCCTCATGCAGAAAAAGCTGGTCAGGCAGAACCGATTGACATGCCAAAACAGTACCTTAAACAGGTTTTGGCTGAATATTATGATGAAAATAAAATTCATACTTATTTAACCCGTGCACCTGAGATGGTTGATTTTTTTGAGAAATCAACTTCGGTCAAATTTAATATGGGTACTGCGGTTCCTGATTTTTTTGATGTCGCTGGTTCTCGTGTTGGTTGGCGCTCTATTGTTGCTGCACCTTTTGATGGGCGAGAGTTGGGACCCAATTTGCATTTGCTCAAGCCTGCAATTCCGGAAACCACCGTGTGGGGGATGGGAATTGCATCCGGTGTAGATATGAAACATTTTCTAAATACTTTTCGTCATGTTTCATCTTTTATCTATGCCACCAAACGTGTCCTTCGTCATTTTGTTGATCTTTTATTCAGACAGCGTTCAACACAAATCGTTAATGGCAATGCTCTGGTGGCACGACTGTTAAAATCTGCATTGGACTATCGGGTAAAATTATTAGCCAATCACAAGGCTATTGAATTGATTAAAGATAATAATCGAATTACCGGTGCTTTATTTAACACTCCGCAAGGTATCGTCCAAATTAATGCCAAGTGTGGTGTGGTGTTGGCAACTGGTGGATTTCCACATGATGAAGCCAGAAAAAAACAACTTTTTAAACATGTCGCAGAGGGAACACCACATTATTCGGCAGCACCAGAGACAAATACTGGTGATGGCTTGAATCTGGCAGAAGCAGTAGGGGGAGAAGTTGATCAACAATTGCCTTCGGCAGGTGCTTGGGCGCCGGTTTCACTGATGCCACGTCTGGATGGCACATTGGGTCGTTTTCCTCATTTGGTGGAACGCGGCAAACCCGGATTAATTGCTGTTTTAGCCAATGGACAACGCTTTACCAATGAGGGAGATTCTTATCCTGCATTTATTAAGGACTTATTTAATCATAGTAAAACAGGTGAATTGGTACGTTGTTGGTTGATTTGCGATCATAAGTTTATTCGTCGTTATGGTCTGGGGGCAGTCAAACCATTTCCATTATCGATACAACCTTGGCTGGATAATGGCTATTTAAAATCTGACAATACACTGCAAGCTTTGGCACAACAATGTGGTATTGAGATCCAGCAATTTCAAAAAACTGTAGAAAATTACAACCATTTTGCCAAAGACGGGCAAGATCCACAGTTTGCTCGCGGAACCACGCCTTATCAAAAAGCACAGGGGGATAGTGAGCACTTCCCGAACCCGTGTATCGCACCGATTGAAAATGCGCCTTTTTATGCCATAGAGATTGTACCTGGTAGTTTGGGCACCTTTGCCGGATTACATACCACACTGGACGGCAATGTCCTGGATAAACATACACATCTTCCTATTCAAGGTTTATATGCAGTCGGTAATGACATGAACAGCATAATGGGTGGTCAATATCCAAGTGGTGGAATTACCTTAGGGCCTGCCATGACCTTTGGTTATTTAGCTGGCTTAGACCTAGCTAAACAAGCCCATTTAAATCAAATACAACATGCAAAAGGATAATCACATGGAAAAAGTGGTCGATTTACTGGTGATTGGTGCCGGAGCAGCGGGTATGTCCGCTGCATTATTTGCCAAGCTTAATGGTCTGGATGTCCTGCTTTGTGAAAAAACAGATCAGGTCGGTGGTACCTCCGCAACATCCGGAGGCACAATCTGGGCACCCGGTTCTCATCTAAGCGCTAAAGCGGGTGTCCCGGATGATATTGAACAGGCCCGTATTTTTTTAAAAGCAGTAGTGGCCGGACGTGGTGGAGAATCACTACGAGAGGCTTTTCTACAATCCAGTCCTCAGATGATTCGCGATCTGGATGAAAAAACCAGTGTAAAGTTAAATGCCTGTCTGGCCCATCCTGATTATGTTAAAAATCAGCCCGGGGAGGCTTTTGGCGGTCGTGCACTTGCACCCGCCGAATTTGATGGCAGTCTTTTAGGTAAAGATTTTAGACATGTACGTCCACCACGTCCGGAATTTATGGGGCTGGGTGGAATGATGGTTAACCGCAATGAATTAACGTCGTTATTAAATCCATTTTCGTCTGCCAGTAATTTTATTACGACATTAAAGGTGGTTTTGCCTTATTTCCTTTCTAGATTACGTTTTAACCGAGGCACACGTCTGGTTATGGGCAATGCGCTGGTCGGGAGTTTGTTTTATAACCTAAAACAAAAGCAAGTTCCTGTATGGTTCAATGCGCCTTTACAAACATTAATTTGTGAACAGGGCAAAGTCATTGGCGCAAAAATCATGACTGAAAAAGGGCCGATTACCATTAAAGCACGGCAGGGTGTTGTACTTGCTACAGGCGGGATCGGCTGGAACAGTAAAATTCGGCAGCAACTTTTTCCACAAGGTTTAACTCAGGATTCGCTGGCACCAGTATCTAATACTGCTGATGGTTTAACACAAGCCATGCATATTGGTGCAAAACTTGATCCTTCTGTAGACAGTAGTGTGTTGTATTTTCCCTGTTCTATTCATACCCATAAAAATGGCTATAAAGCAATTTGGCCACATATTATTTTAGACCGGGCAAAACCGGGCGTTATTGCCGTTAATCCGGATGGGCAGCGATTTGTTAATGAAGCAGATTCCTATCACGATTTTTGTATGGCTCAGATCAAAAGTAATGTGGGCAAAAATAAAATCGTTTCTTATCTGATTTGTGATCACACCGCGATTGAAAAATATGGGCTTGGCTTTGTCTTACCGGGCGCAAAAAAACTGAATTATTTTTTACAGGAAAAATATTTGTTTTCTGCCCCGACCTTACAAGCTTTGGCAGAAAAAACAGGCATTAATCCCAAAGGTCTAACACAAACAATACAACGCTTTAATCATTTGGTGGACAAAGGTGAAGATAGCGATTTTGCGAAGGGATCTGGTGTGATGAACCGTTTTAATGGTGATGCAGAGATTCAACCGAATCCTTGTCTGGGTAAATTGCAACAACCACCATTTTATGCGCTACCCGTCATTCCTATGGATTGTGCTAGCAGTGCCGGACTTGCAGGTGATGAGTTTGGCCGTGTATTGGATGACCAGCAACAGGTCATCCCCGGATTATTTGCTTGTGGAAACGATTTATCTTCAATTTTTAAAGGAACTTATCCGGGACCGGGAACAACATTAGGCCCGGGGATGGTTTTTGCTTGGCGTATTGCACAATTTGCAGCCGGGAAACTCAACCAGACAACATCTTCTTCGAATCAGCAACTCAACCCACCCCAAAGTTTAGCACAGGAGTACAAATCAGCATGAAACTTTATCAACTTATCAATATCACCATCAAAATGGGTACCGCCGGATCCGTCGCAGAGGGTATTCAACAGTTTTATCAGGCAGAAAATGCCAAAGCTACATTATTAGGTGTGTTCTTTTCCGATATTGGTCAACTGAATCAAATTGTCGTTCTTCTCGGGTTTAATTCACAAGCCGATCAGGAAAGTGAAAATCAGCGTCTTGCCGAACAGGAAAATTTATTCAATAGTCCAGAACATATTATCCGTTATTCTGTAGAGCATTTTGCCGGATTTGATTTTTTACCTGAAGTAGAATTAGGTGAATTTGGCCCGGTTTATGAAATCCGTACCTATGAATTAAAACATGGCGGTATTCCACATGTCCTCGATGCCTGGAAAAATGCCGTACCGACACGTACCCAATATTCCAAATTGACGATTGCCATGTATGCGCTGGACGGTAATCCGCGTATTGTAAGTATCTGGCCATATACATCTTTAAATGAACGTTCCGAAATCCGTGCGAAATCGGTTGCGGATGGTATTTGGCCACCTAAAGGCGGACCACAATGGCTTACCCATGAAATGAAATCAATGATTGCTTTACCCACAGCTGTTTCACCATTGAAATAATCCAAGTCCTCAATTGCAATCTAGCCAGTTTTTAAATCAAAGACTGGCTTTTAAATGTGACTTACCATAAAAAAATTAAAGTATATTTTTTATATATGGATCATATTTTGTGATAAATAAATATTTAATAGATCATAAAAAAGGAACCCAAAAGTTCCTCTTGTATAGGTAATTATGCTGTAGCAGCTAAAAATTGTAATGGTTCAATATGCACAGTACGTTGTTCTCGTGCAGATTTTTCAATACATTCCAGTAATTGAATATTTCTAATCGCATCTTCGGGAGAAGAAAGAGGTGAAATTTTTCCTTCACTGACTTCAATAAAATGCGAAAGCTGATTCATATAGACATCTTCATCTTTATTGGGTAACTGCTGCTTTTTAATCAATGCCGTAGACCAGCTTTTTGTCGAGTCATCAGGATAGCGCCAATATTCCAGATTTGGAACACTCAATGCACCTTCGGTACCGCTGATAAAATAACAATTTTGATCAGGTGAAGATGCGAAACTTGTTTTATTTTCCTCGGTATTTTGATCCCAACCCCACGGCGAAACTGCGGCATCTGAAGCGAGAAGTGTGCCTAGCGCCCCATTTTTAAAGCGAACTAAAATAGAAATTGTATCTTCGACCTCTAATTTTCGGTTGTGGTGTGAAGTCATGGCATGTACTGATTCAATTTCACCATTTAAATAACGCATCAAATCCAGATCATGGACTAAATTAATCGCTAAAACACCGGCACCGGACTTACGATGCCATTCGATTTCAAAATAGCTATCAGGTTTATAAACTGTCCATAATGCATTAAATGTATTAATTTTGCCTAATATGCCTTGTTGAATAAGATCATAAGCCTGTTGAATAATTTTATTATGGCGACGATGATGGCCGACCAAAATTGGAACATTAAGTTTTTTTTGTTCGGAAATTAACTGTAATGCTTCCTCAGTATTTAAAGCCAGCGGTTTTTCCAGTAAACAGGGAATACCATATTGCATACATTCGATCGCAGTAGATACATGGAAGCGATTGGGATTTGCTATGACAACACCATCTAATTTGCATCTCTGCAAAAGTTCTTCCAGATCTTTAAAATTTGGTACTTGAAATTCCTGTGCCATTGCTTCCGAAAATGGATCACATACTGCAATTAGTTCAGTTTCGGGATGTTTTTGAATGGTTTGAGCATGTTGCTTACCCATAATGCCTGCGCCAATGATGGCAATTTTTTTAATCGTCATTTTAAGCAACTCCTTGCTGTGACAGATGAGTAGGGGAAAGAGAAAATGTAAGTTTGTTTAAATCTTCCAGACTGAATGTAACTGACTCCATCTTTAAATTTTGCTGAAAAACTAACAGAAATTCAATGTATCAATCCCTAACAGTCATTTCTAAATCAGCATGTACTTCACTGAAATATCAATGAAATAATTGCTGTAAAAGCTTATCTATATGCAAAATTTTTATGATGAGTAATACTCAGCACATCCATGTACCAACTGATATATTAACAAAACTTTTTATTTTATGGAACATTGTTCCAAAATTTATGATAAGTTTATGATGAAATCTTAAAAACTACCATAACAATCTATTAAGGAGATCATCATGGCTATTATGGATTTTACACCTGTTCAGGAATTATTAGGTAAAGAGGTCTGTTTTCGAGATCTTGCTTTTGAGCAAAGTTTTGAAGAATACAAACAGTCATTTAAAAACGACGATTTTATGAATGAAGTTTATTTAGAAAGATTCAAGTTTGGGAGAATCGCTGGTTGTACAGTTGATTTAGATGAATTTGGACAGTTGAGTTATGGAATATTGGTTGAAGAAACTTATTATTCACTTAATGAATTACAACTGCTTTTTATTTCGAATAAATCCTTAAAATCAACCAGAGAATTGATTGATAAATAAGTCGAGTAGCGAGAGGTAATTTATTACCGAGCCGTCAAGTGCAGCACCAACATTTGATTGCGGAACGCAATATGTAGGGTGCTGTCATAGATATCTTATTTAACATAATATACATTATACGAAATATTTTATAAAATTTAAACCCAGAATGATTCTGGGCCTAAAATCATAATTTGACTATATTGATCCCTACATTGCCTGATCAAATAACAAATCTACTTTTGCCTTGTCATGTATATTATCCAGATATGTCTGTGCCTGCTCACCAAATACAATACCTTTTACAATTGTTAATGAGCGTAATAAAGGAAATAATTTAAAGTCGTCCAGATCAATCCGATTGTGCTTAGCAAGAATTGGCTCAAGTTGTTGTAGGCTTTGATTAGTCGGTTTTAAATAAAGCTCGGTATCTACAATCAATTGATCCAGATCACCAAAAGCTTTTGCTTCACGCTCACGATAAAATTGACGTGCTTCGGGTGTAGAAATTTCTTTAAATTGTCCTTTGGTAAATCTAGGTATGGCTAGCTTAAAAATATCGTCTGCTGCGCGCTCACACCATTCGCTTATTTCGCTATTTTGAGGCTCATGCGTATATTTTTCTTCACCAAATTGATCCAGATATTTCACAATATCCATGCTTTCTGTCATATAGGTTCCATCATCCTTTTGTAAAATGGGCACCACTTTTTTACCGACCATGCGAATAGGTGTTTCGGCATCACCCTCCATAATCACTTGATATTGCATATTTAAATTTTTAAAACCAGAAATCATGCGGGTACGTAAACAAAATGGACAATGTTGATAGATAAAAAGTTTCATCATTTTTCCTTAGCAATTTAAATGTTCAGTTCTGTTGATATTGTTTAAGTACTGTAGGTGCTGCAAGATAATCATCAATTGATGAAACGAGTTTATCCCAATGTGGTGTTGTATGATGAAATTCAATGGCTTGTTCATCTTTCCAATGTTCGATTAATAAGAATGTATTTTCCTGCAAGATGTCTTCAGCCATTTGATAATGCAGATTTCCAGCTTCTTTGCGGGATTCTTCAATAATTTCATGGAAAAGTTCCAGAAAATGGTGTCTTGCATTAGGTTTCACTTTTAAAAAAACATTTAAAACAATCATGGTTATATACTTTATGATAAAGATAAATAGATGATTTTCATTACAATCCAATTGGATGTTGTTTTCTATCAATTTTATGTTTTTTTAAGTTATTCAATACAATATTAACTGTTTTTGAACATTCAAAATCTGATATATTTAAGCATTAAAATTACATAACTTTTAAATAAAATTCTATTGTGTTCAATAGATTAGAGATTTAAACCATGCTAAAACCATGCTGTGATTATTTAGAACAACATCAGCTGACCATTGCCTTTATCGAAAGTGCCAGTTCCGGCTATCTCAGTAGCCAATTTTCTATCTACAAAAATAGCGGTGCTGATATTTTATTGGGTGGATTGGTCAGTTACGATCCAAGTATCAAAATTTCTATCTTAAAAGTCGATCCTGTTTTAATTGAAGAATATAGCGCGGAGTCTGCACAAGTCACTGATGCAATGGCAATTCAGGGTAAAAAATTATTTACTGAAGCTGATGTGATTGTGGCCTGTACCGGTTTACTTAAACCTGGTGGTAGCGAATCTTCACAAAAACCGGAAGGTACATTTTTTATTTCGATTTTATATCAAGCGAACATTTCTTCATTCCGATATTTTATTGGAGGTTCCCCGCTTGATCGTTTAAATCAACTGACTGAAAATGTGGCTAAGGAAGTTTTACAGATTATTTCAGCTTAAATCTATTTTAGAAAGCCTTAAGCTGTTTTTGGTAGACTGTCCTGTCCATCTCGATGATTTCAACACATAATTGAACTTCTAGCTGATTGGCATCAAAATCTTCAAATTGTTGTAATACATCCAATACATCGTGACTTATCTGTTGTTTTTGCTCAAGTGTACGGCCAGACAGTAGATATATTTTGACATGGATATAAGCCTGATTATTATGTCCTGCACCAATTACAAAATCCTGATCAACTCGCAGACGTGCTTTGATGTCATTGCGCTGGGCGATGCTACCGGTCGCAAATAAAGTTTGATTAATTTTTGTCAATAAATCAATTGCATTGAGTTTTTTGATATTTGCAGATTGTTCAACAATGACATGTGGCATACATATTTTCCTTGTATTTTATAGATAAAAAAACCCGATACATTCAGCATCGGGTTTAATTTTACTGTTGACTTAAACTTAAAGTTGAACCAGCTGCTGAATTTTCTGTACTGCAACATCAAGTGTTGTCGCATCAATACTGGAATCAGCAAAATCAACCTGATCTACAATAATGGTCAAACCAGTTTCTCGTAATAGATCAACCTGCTGTGCATCCAGGCCTGCTTTTGCCAAGGCAACAATACCATTTTCCAGCAAAGCACGTTCCAATTGCTGCGCTTGCTTGAAGATTTCGGCATTTACCGCCAATACCGCAGGTTTTTGTCCCAAACGTGCTGCACGTTCTTCACTACTTACAGCCTGCTCTTTATTAGACAATTGTGCAGTATCTTCAATCATCGCTGCGCCAATGGTGACATTGCTTAGACGATCGATAAAGATAAAGGCACCGGTATAACGGCTGTCAAGATAGTTATCAAATACAACTGGACGGTCAAATTCTACCGTAATATCAGCAATGGCATTGAGTTCAAGTTGTTCAGCCGGTATTTTTTCCAGTGTATTGACATCAATACGATAGTTAATTTCACTGACTTTAGCCGGTACATTTTGCACCCCAACCTTGACATTATATAATTTACCTTTAACCAAGGGTTGTTCATTCATCCAGACCACGGTCGCACGTACTGCACGGGAAACCTGTGGCAATGCCCGCGGATGAACAATCATATCGCCACGGCTAATGTCGATTTCATCATTTAAAGTTAAAGTGACTGCCTGACCGGCAAATGCATGTTGCAAATTGCCATCGTAAGTCACGATTTCTTTGATTGAACTGCGTTTACCCGAAGGTAGAGCCACAATTTCATCACCAACATTGACCGAACCTAATACGATATTACCGGCAAAGCCACGGAAATCCAGATTTGGGCGATTGACATACTGCACAGGGAAACGGAAATCTTTTTTCTTGGTGTCATGGGCAATTTGCACAGTTTCCAGAATATTCATCAACGTTTTACCTTGATTTTCTCCTGAAAAATACCATGGCGTATTTTCCGATGGATTAACCACGTTATCACCATTTAATGCAGAAATCGGTACAAAATGAATTTCTGTTGGCGCACGGTCACCCAGATATTTTATAAATTCCAGATAATCCGCCTGAATCTGATTAAATTTATCCTGAGAAAATTCAACCAAATCCATCTTGTTAATCGCAACAATAATATTACGAATACCCAGTAATGCCGAAATAAAGGTATGACGACGAGTTTGGGTCTGTACACCATAACGTGCATCAATCAGGATAATGGCAAGGTCACAAGTTGATGCACCTGTCGCCATATTACGAGTATATTGTTCGTGTCCCGGGGTATCGGCAATAATAAATTTACGTTTTTCGGTTGAGAAATAACGGTAAGCGACATCAATGGTAATGCCCTGCTCACGTTCTGCCTGTAAGCCATCGACCAGTAAGGCAAGATCGATTTTATCACCTTGTGTACCGACTTTTTTACTATCACGTTGTACTGCTTCCAGTTGATCTTCATAGATCATTTTGGAATCATGTAATAAACGTCCGATCAGCGTACTTTTACCATCATCAACATTTCCGCAAGTCAGGAAGCGGAGTAAGTCTTTTTGTTCATGCTGTTTTAAATACGCCAAAATATCCTGGCTAATCAGCTCGGATTGATGAGACATGTTTTTGCTCCACCTAATTTAGAAACTTAGACTAAAAATAGCCTTCTTGCTTTTTCTTTTCCATTGAACCAGCTTCATCATGGTCAATCATACGACCCTGACGTTCTGAACTTGTGGTCAACAGCATTTCCTGAATGATTTCAGGTAAGGTATCCGCTTCGGATTGCACTGCACCAGTCAATGGATAACAACCAAGGGTGCGGAAACGTACCGATTTTATGTCCGGTACTTCGCCTTCTCTTAATGGGAAGCGTTCATCATCAACCATAATCAAGGTGCCATCACGTTCTACTACAGGACGTTTAGCTGAATAGTACAATGGCACAATCGGAATTTGCTCCAGATAGATATATTGCCAGATGTCCAGTTCGGTCCAGTTGGACAATGGGAATACACGGATGCTTTCGCCTTGATTGACTTTACCGTTATAAATATTCCAGAGTTCCGGACGCTGATTCTTAGGATCCCAGCGATGTTTATTATCACGGAAAGAATAAACACGTTCCTTGGCACGGGATTTTTCTTCATCACGGCGGGCACCACCAAAAGCAGCATCAAATTTATATTTATCCAATGCTTGCTTTAAGGCCTGAGTTTTCATGATATCGGTATATTTGGAACTACCGTGATCAAACGGATTGATATTTTGTGCGATACCATCCAGATTTTTATATTCAATCAGATCCAGACCTAACTTCTTGACCATTTCATCACGGAAAGTGATCATTTGTTTAAACTTCCAGCCGGTATTGACATGCAATAGCGGAAATGGAAGTTTGGCTGGATAGAATGCTTTCATGGCCAGATGAAGCATGACTGCTGAGTCTTTGCCAATTGAATATAACATCACTGGATTGTCAAATTCGGCCGCCACTTCACGTATGATATGAATACTTTCAGCTTCTAACTGTTTAAGGTGGGTTAATCTTTCATCAGACATTGCAGACTCTAGCTATAACGTTAAATTTCAGCCCTGCATTCTAGCATACAATCGACTAACTTTTTGATAACTAGATCAATCTTATTTTTAGCGATGTAAATATGAATTAAGTTTTATGAAATATTCAGATATATGAATGAAATAGATTTCTTATAATATTTTTTTATATCAATATATAAAAAAATGAAATAATTTATGCTTATATTGCTTATTTATAAAAAGAATTTAGCAGACCTCACTCACGCAATGTAACAGTTTGATCGTATAGCAAAGATTTATTATTTAAGCAGGCAAATTTTATTTTTGACAATTTAACTTTATTCTGAATGCACTTGGACCTAGAATAGCCGGTTTTATTAAAATAGTTCGATATGTGTATGACTACACCAGCGCCACAACTTAAACGTTCTATGCAGGGTCGCCATCTTGTGATGATTTCATTAGGTGGTGCGATCGGAACTGGACTATTTTGGGTTCTGGTGAAGTCATTTCGCAAACAGGCGCAATTGGAGCGATTCTGGCCTATGCACTAGGCGGACTCATCGCCTATATGGTCATGTTGTGTCTGGGTGAACTTGCGGTACATATGCCGATTGCCGGTTCATTTGGGGAATACGCAGGTCGCTATATCAATCCTGCTACAGGCTATATGGTGGCTTGGATGTACTGGCTCACATGGACAGTGACCTTAGGTACCGAGTTTACCGCTGCCGCATTATTGATGCAGGAATGGTTTCCGCATGTTCCCATCTGGATCTGGATTGTGATTTTTGCTGCGACTGTCTTTTTTCTCAATATCAGTTCAACCCGATTTTTTGCCGAAGCCGAATTCTGGCTGGCACTGGTAAAAGTGGCAACAGTTGTACTTTTTATTATTCTGGGTACAGCTGCAATTGTCGGCATCATACCGATGCAGGGTTATGATACTGCGCCATTATTGAGTAATCTCACCAAAGATGGCTGGTTCCCGGAAGGTTTCTGGCCCATTTTTGCCACAATGCTGGTGGTTAACTTTGCCTTTTCCGGTACAGAGTTAATCGGTGTTGCAGCAGGTGAAACAGAAAACCCGGAAAAAAATATCCCACGTGCTATTAATGCAGCAATCTGGCGCTTACTGATCTTTTTTGTCGGAACTATTATTATTGTCAGTGCTTTATTGCCTTATCAAGCCACCGCAGTCAACGATACGCATGGTTTAAGTCATAGTCCTTTTGTCAGTGTGTTTTCCCGCATTGGTATTCCCTATGCAGAAGATTTAATTCGTTTTGTGATCATTACTGCCCTGCTTTCTGCGGCAAATTCAGGGTTGTTTGCAGCTTCGCGTATGTTATGGTCTTTATCCAGTACACAAAAACTTCCGGCAGTTTTTTCCCGCCTGAGTCGTACTGGTACACCGATGATTGCAATATGTGTCACCATGATGGGTGCCATCCCAGGATTACTTTCCGAGTTTTATGCCCCCGAAGTGATCTTTACCAATTTATTGAATATTGCAGCATTTACCATGGTCATTGTCTGGATTTCCATTTGCGTGAGTCAGTTCAACTTTAGACGACAATGGTATAAATCTGGCCATACTGTTTCGCAACTTAAATTTGCTGCACCGCTTTATCCGCTTACACCGATATTGGGTGGAATATTCTGTGTCTTAACCTGTTTGAGTATGGCAACCGATTCCAATATGCGTGCCAGTTTTATTGGTTGTCTGATGATTGTTGCACTGTGCTATATCAGTTATTTTATTTCTGTGAAAAAAACTAAACACTAAAAATATTGATATATTGCCTAATCAGATTGTAGGTTACGCAATATATCAATTAATTTCCCTTTAACTGTCAGTTATCTTCAGGCAGAATCCTTGATCATTTGCATAGTCTTGTTACCAATATTGCAACTTTATAACATACCATTATTACTTAAAAAACATTTACTTAGCTTGATATGCAATTTATCATTAAGGTTGAATGAATATGCTTGCAATAATGAAGATGTATTTGACAAGTCTATATTTATCCTATCAAACGATAACAGCATGAAATCACCAACACTACTAAGGTGTGTATTATGAGTCTCGATGGACATTCACATGATCATGACCAGCATGATCATAGTCATATCCCTGCCAATAAAAAAGTTCTAATCATTAGTTTCCTGCTGATCAGTATTTTTATGCTGGTAGAATTTGTCGGTGGCTATCTGACCAATAGTTTGGCGCTCATCTCTGACGCTGGTCATATGCTCAGCGATTCGGTGGCACTGGGCATTGCACTGGCTGCGGTTTTTATTGGACAAAAAAATAGTAATACTCAAAAAAGTTTTGGCTATCAACGTTTTGAAATTCTGGCCGCGGCTTTAAATGGTATTACGCTGGTTGCCATAGCAATTTATATTTTTATTGAAGCCATTCTGCGTTTTCAAACACCACAGCATATTGATGTACAAGGTATGTTAAGCATCAGTGTGATTGGATTAATCATTAATATTTTTGTTGCTTGGATGATGTTTAAAGGCAGTGATACCGAACATGATCTGAATATGCGGGGTGCATTTTTACATGTATTAAGTGATTTACTGGGTTCCGTCGGTGCAATTGTTGCGGCCTTATGTATTTTGTTCTTTGGCTGGTTTTGGGCCGATACCGTGGCCAGTATTATCGTAGCAGTTTTGGTATTACGTAGTGGTTACCTCGTTGCGGTAAAAGCCTCGCATGTGCTAATGCAAGGTACACCGGAACAATTCAATCCTGAAAAAATTAAACATGATATTTTGCAGTTGGAGAATATTATCGATGTCCATGATTTACATATCTGGAGCTTAACCAGTAAACGCTATATTTTGTCTTGTCATATTGTGGTGGATGACACTATGCAAATGGCAGATGTGCAAACTCTATTACATCAGATAGAACATAATATGCTGGATCTTGGCATTGAACACATCACCATTCAGACAGAAACAGCTTCACATCATCATGGACATATCCATAACTGTACAATGGAAAACGAGCAGCATGATCATACACCCGATCAACATTCACATGATGGACATATACAGCAGCACCAACATTAAATAAAAAAGGATTAGGCGTTTAGCACCCATCCTTTTTTAATATTATTTGAAAATTAATTTATATACGCTTGTACAATGATGATCAGACCCAGAATAAAAAAGATCGCCGCAGCAATTTTATGAATCAGTGAAATCGGTAAGCGATTTGCCATTTTATCGCCAATAATCACAGCCGGTGCATTGGCAATCATCATACCGGCTGTGGTACCCATAACTACAGCAATCAGATGATCAAAACGGGCAGATAAAGCGACGGTCGCAATTTGCGTTTTATCCCCCATTTCTGCAAGGAAAAATAAAATGAATGTGGTCGCAAACACACCATATTTTTGCCAGCGATTCACACTTTCCGACTCATCGTCTAGCTTATCTGGAATCAGCATCCACATACCCATGGCGATAAATGAGATGGCAAGAATCCACTGCATCACATCAGGACTGACCAGCCCGGTTAGCCATTGACCAACAAGCGCAGCCAATGCGTGATTGACAATAGTAGAAACTAAAATTGCAAGAATAATGGGAACAGGTTTACGGAATTTGGCAGCGAGAAGTAAAGCAAGCAGTTGTGTCTTATCACCCATTTCTGCGAGAGCGACTAGACCTGTGGAGATTAAAAATGCTTCCATAAAATATACTCTGGCTGGCAATTGAAGACAATTGACAACTATTTCTTGCCAGCCAAAAGCTACCATGCAATGGCGAAAAGGCTATGCATCGGTGACGACAAAAATAGTGTCAATGGTCTTGCCAGTCAGGTTGTCAAGTGAATAAAAAATACTCAGATTGACAACAAGATACAAACGCCATGTTTTCACCCATAGAATGAGCTTGAACAAGTATGTTGACGTTTGTCACGTTATAGCGTGCGGCTACTCCCCAAAGATGCGTCTATTATAAATGAGTTTGATCTCTTTTGCCTTATCTTTTTAAGCCAGAAGCGATCATTGCATTAGGGATGTTTATATTTAAGACATTCCCCAAAAGGATTTGACGGAAAACAATTCGCTGATTACCATCAGAAAGTGATTTGGACTCAGTTTCGCTTTGTGAAAAAATAAATCATGGATCATAAATGATAAATCAAGGGTGTCATGTGAATCTCAACTTTAGTATTAAAGCCTTTTTACTCTCCTCTACACTTGTCGTAACAGGTTGTGCCAGCTTAGGTCCGCATGGTGGTCCTGTCGCCAAACGGGCAGATAAATTATCTGCCGGATTACAAAAAGCATATGCAGTACCTCAATATCAGGCGAATCGGCTCTCTCCCATGATTATCAATAGTGCTGATCATTATGATGTTGATCCAAGACTGGTTTCTGCCATTATTCGGCAGGAATCAAACTTTAATAGCAATGCACGTTCATCTACGGGTGCTGTGGGACTGGGCCAGATTATTCCAAGCTACTGGGCAAAAGTGTGTGGTAATGATCTTTATAATGAAAGCACTAATATCCATTGTACTGCGCATATCCTTTCTACCTATCATGCCCAAGGCGGCAGCTGGAAAAAGGCCATTGCTTATTATAATGTTGGACCTACTGGTTATGAATCCAGTTTCTGGACACGATGGAAAGTGAGAAAATACGTTAAATCGGTAAAACACTTTGAAAAAGAACTCAAGCGTAATTTATAAATCATATTGCGCGCAGCTATCGTAAATTTTAAAAAAAAAGAATGCTTTCTTTTCTTGTAATCGTTAATCTATTGTATATTGCTTATGCTAATCGCCATAAAAAACCGATCTTATCAAAGACCGGTTTTTTGATTAAAACAGATGTGGATTAATCACCTGTATAACCTTTTAACTTCAAACGTGCTGCATGCAATAAAGGTTCGGTATAGCCAGAAGGTTGTTCTGCACCTTTAAAGATCAGGTCGGAAGCGGCTTGGAATGCAATCCCATCAAAGTTTGGTCCCATTGGCGTATAAGCAGAATCATTGGCATTTTGTTCATCAACAATTTTCGCCATTTGTTTCAGCACTTCTTCAACCTGTTCAGTCGTTACGATACCGTGACGCAACCAGTTTGCAACGTGTTGCGAAGAAATACGCAAGGTCGCACGGTCTTCCATCAAGCCGACATTGTTAATATCCGGCACTTTAGAACAGCCTACGCCCAGATCTACCCAGCGCACAACATAGCCCAAGATACCCTGACAGTTATTTTCAAGTTCTTTGGTGATTTCGTCTGTTGTCCAGTTGATATCGCTGGCCAAAGGTGGTGTCAGCAAGTCATCAAGCGGTAAAGGCTGAGTTTTCAGCAATTCCTGCTGACGTTCAGACACATTACATTGATGATAATGAATAGCATGAATCACGGCACCAGATGGTGATGGTACCCATGCACAGCTTGCGCCAGCTTCTGGATGTTCAATTTTGGTTTTGTACATATCCAGCAGCATATCCGGTTTTGGCCACATGCCTTTACCGATTTGTGCTTTACCACGCAAGCCTGTTTCCAGACCGATCATAACATTGCGGTTTTCATAAGCCGGGAACCATTTTTGTCCCTTGATCTCACCCTTACGAACAAATGGACCTGCTTCCATAAAGGTATGGATTTCATCACCTGTACGGTCCATAAATCCGGTATTGATAAAGATGGTACGGTCTTTAGCCTGTGCAATACAGTTTTTCAGATTTACTGAGGTACGACGCTCTTCATCCATGATACCGACTTTCAGCGTTTTTGCTGGTAAGCCCAATGCCTGTTCTACACGTTCAAATAACTCAACGGTAAAAGCAACTTCTTCCGGACCATGCATTTTCGGTTTAACGATATACATCGAACCTTTACGTGAGTTTTTATTTTCGTTTTCACCTTTAATGTCAGCGAAACTCAGTAATGAAGTTACTAACGCATCCAGAATACCCTCAAAAATTTCTTGTCCATTAACAAGAATTGCTGGGTTTGTCATCAAATGACCGACATTACGCAGCAACATCAAAGAACGACCGTGTAAAGTGGTGGTGCCACCAATCAGGTTTTTAACAGTGCGGTCTTTATTTAAGGCACGAGTCACTGTTTTACCATTTTTCTCGATTTTTTCTTCGAGTGTGCCCTTCATCAGACCCAGCCAGTTGCGATAGCCTTCAACTTTTTCTTCGGCGTCTACTGCGGCAACTGAATCTTCCAGATCCTGAATGGTGGTGACTGCTGCTTCCAATACCAAATCTTTAACACCAGCTGCATCTGTCTGACCGATTGCACTATTGGCATCAATCTCGATAATGACATGTAAGCCGTTATTTAACAGCACGATTTCTGTTGGACTTGTTTCATCACCATTAAAACCAACAAACTGTGCTTCATGTTGCAACGCAGTTGTTGTACCGTCTTTTAAGCTGACTGCCAATTTATTATTTTCGATGGCGTATTTTGTTGCATCGGCATGAGAACCTTGAGCAAGCGGGAAGGTTTTATCCAGAAAGTCCTTGGCAAAAGCAATAACTTTTGCACCACGAACTGGGTTGTAACCCTTACCTTTTTCTGCACCGCCATCTTCCGGAATGACATCAAAACCGTATAGGGCATCGTATAAAGAACCCCAACGTGCATTGGCAGCGTTTAGGCAGTAACGTGCATTACGCACAGGTACAACCAGCTGTGGACCAGCCAATAAGGCAATTTCTTCATCGACATTTTCAGTGCTAATCTGAAAATCTTCTACTTCGGGTAGTAAGTAACCAATTTCAGTTAAAAATGCTTTGTAAGCATTTAATTCAAATTTGTTGTTACGGTGCCATTCATCAATTTGTTTTTGAATCGCATCACGCTTTTCTAAAAGCGCCTTGTTTTTAGGGCTTAAATCTACAACGACTTGCTCAAAGTTTTTCCAGTATGTTGCACTGTCAATACCCGTACCTGGGAGTGCTTCATTTTCAATAAAATCATAAAGTTCTTTGGCAATTGCAAGTTTGCCTTGTTGAATACGTTCGGTCATTGTGCTTCCTAACTGTTGGCTACTTTAAGTCAAATAGGTTCCTGTTAGTATACCGATGAAAAAACATCTGCATACTTTTATTCCATTTCTAAATAATAAACATGTTGCAAAAAAATAATAGTGATTTTTTTGCAAATTTTGGTGCCAAGACACAACATGTTTATTCTCAGATCACCTTTTGATGCTCTGTATTATTTGACTCAGACAAACGGTGTTCGGTATTCAGGTATTCTTCCGATTGCATCTCTAATAAACGTGAACGGGTACGTTCAATTTCAAATGCCAATTTCTCACCCTGATAAAGATGAAGAATCGAGTCTTCCGAAGTCAAAATCAATTTTACCCGGCGATCATAAAACTCATCGACCAGATAAATAAAACGTCGTGTTCCATCAGATAACTGATCGGTTAAATGCGGAACACTACTCACTAATACGGTATTATATGTATTAGCAATTTCAATAAAATCTGCTGGACTGCGCGGTTTTAGGCACAATTCGGAAAAATCACACCACAGCACATCTTCTGTATGTGCACGATTGGCAACAATACGCTGATTAATTAAAATCGATTCACGAACCACAGTTTGTGTTGACGTTAAGGTATTAAAACGCTCTTCAATCCATGCTTCATTTTCACGATTCAGTGGCGATTTAAACAATTGTGATTGTTTTAATAATCGCAGTCGATAATCAACCCCTGAATCCACATTTAAAACTGTACAATGCTTTTTCACCAGTTCGATGGTCGGTAAAAAACGATCGCGGTGAATACCATTTTTATATAAGCCATCCGGTGCAATATTAGAAGTTGCCACCAGTGTAATACCGCGAGTAAACAGTTTCTGGAATAAATCACCCAGAATCATGGCATCAGTCACATTGGAAACGAAAAACTCGTCAAAACAAATCACCACAGCATCACGATAAATTTGATCTGCCACAATATCCAGCGGATTACGCTGACCTGAGAGTTTATTTAATTCCCGATGCACATGCTGCATAAAATGATGAAAATGCATACGCATTTTACGGCGAAACGGAATCGAATCAAAAAACTGATCCATCAGCCAGGTTTTACCACGACCCACCCCACCCCACATATAGACACCATCCGGTGCAGTTTGGCGGCGGAAACGACGAAACGCCTTTTTGGAAGATTTGTAGCGTTGCATCAGCTCTTGCCATACTTCATCCAAAGTTTGCACTGCTTTTTGCTGTTCAACATCCGGGGTAAATTGTCCGGAATCTAATGCCTGTTGATAACGCATGGCAGGAGATAAAACTTCAGTCGAGTATATATTGTTCATATTGGATAAGTTTTTCATTGGCTGAACATAGCTTGATATTATACGCATTATTTTGTAAAAAGAATCCAACTTTAGTGAAAGCAACTTATATGTCAGGGCAAACCTGTTTTATCGGATTATACCTCATGTGCATGTATCGCCTGAAACTGTTTTGGACTCATCCCATACCAGCGTTTAAAGGCATGGTTGTATGATGCAGTTTCGGCATAGCCAAGTGAACGTGCAATCTCTTCGATGGTATATTGCCCTTCTTTGAGCAAAAGTTCGGCTTTTTGCTTTATCACACTTTGTCTAATCTGTTGAAATGAACTTTGATGCGCTGCCAGCTGATAACGAATAGTACGTTCAGGAATATTCAATGCCCGTGAAATTGCAGTTAGATTCGGCATCACCTCACGTTGCAGCAATAAATAATCATGAACTTGCTCACTTAGACGATCTGTGTCAGATGATGACATATTCATTCTCGTCAACTCTTCTTCACAGCGCTGACGATACACCTCATGCATAATCACATCGGCACTGCTTAAACGATGACTAAGAATCCTGATATCAATCCAAAACTCGGCACAAGACCAGCCAAAACATAGATTTTCGCCATAATAATTGCGATAGGCTTGTAATTGTTCTGTTTGTGTGGGCTGGCTTATTGGCAAATAAACATCAATGTCATAGTTGGGCAAGCCGGACATGGTATAAATATCCCGGATAAACCGATAAGTGCCCGAAATTTCAGAATTCATGCGAAATTGCGAGACCACATCCTGCACATCAAGCGGCTGATAACGTAAGATAAGATGTTGTTTTGTAATCTCATAAGATAGTTTTCCGGATAAGTAGGTTAAGCCTTGATATTGCATTGCCTGATGTAAGACCTGTTCAACATGTTCTGCGGTCATCAGAAACATGAGGAAAGGGCCATAGCCTGCTAGCGTATAGTGCTGTCCGACCTTTAACCCTAAAAAAGGATCAAGTCCTTGAGTAATATGTTGTTGTATCTGCCATTCCAGATCACGATGTATCAGTGCTGTAGGCGTTAATTGATCTGATAAAATTCCGATTTCTTTTAATCGGGATAGCACATTGACACCTGCCGATTGCATGCCTTGTATCAGATACATGAGTCCCATAATTGAACGCTTCATTGCGACCTATCCATTTGCCACTTTTCCATGTTATACACAATTTCTCGACATCACCTTGCCGAAATGATCAACTTTTATGTCAATTCGATCATGGTGGCAAGTGTTTTTTTGTCTTATCCTGCCCGTATATCTTTTCTATGGTAGGTCATCCTATGGCAACTTTGGCTGAAAAACAACAAGTCACATCAGTCTCAAACACCACACGGCAAACAGGAATTGCCATCATTGGTTCCGGTTTTGGTGGTCTGGCAATGGCAATCCGTCTGTTACAAACAGGCTATACAGATTTCATGATTCTGGAAAAATCCAGTGAAGTCGGTGGAACCTGGCGTGAAAATAAATATCCCGGTGCTGCCTGTGATGTGCAATCGCATATGTATTCATTTTCTTTTGCTGCAAAAACCGACTGGTCAAAACGCTATGCCAATTGTCATGAAATTCATGACTATATTTTGGATACTACAGAAAAATTTGGATTACGATCTTATTGCCACTTTAATCAGGAAGTGATTGGTGCATATTATCAGGAACAAAATACCCAGTGGCGACTGGAGATTAAAGACCAATCCCCTATTCTGGCACAGTTTGTGGTGCTGGCTTCCGGACCACTGCATGTTGCACAGATTCCGAAAATAAAAGGCATAGAAAAATTTAAAGGTAAAGTTTTCCATTCTGCACAGTGGGATCATACCTATGATTTGAAAAACAAAACAGTTGCTTCAATTGGCACCGGTGGCAGTGCAATCCAGTATGTTCCAGAAATTGCCACTCTGGTTAAACAACTGTATGTATTTCAGCGTAGTGCGGCTTGGGTGATTCCACGTGATGAGCGTCCATATTCCAATCTAAGCAAAACCTTATTTAACAAAGTGCCATTGCTGCGAAAGATTCATCGTGCCCGCCTGTATTGGAGTAATGAGTCCAGAGTGGTACCTATTTTTAAACCCGAGATCATGAAGTATGGGCAAAAACTGGTCGAGGCATGGATCCGTTATCAGGTCAAAGACAAGGAAATTGCCAGAAAATTAATCCCTGATTATGTTATGGGCTGTAAACGGATTCTGATTTCAAACAAATATTACCCGACCTTTAACCGTAAAAATGTGGAATTGGTGACTGATGGCATTCAGGAAGTCACCGAAGATAGCATTATCAGCAGTGATGGTAAGGCTCGCAAAATTGATTGCATTATTTATGGCACGGGCTTTATCACTGACCCACGTATTTATATGAAAGATTTTCCATGTAAAGGCATAGATGGTCATGATTTGATGCAGGACTGGAAAGACAATGCCGAAAGCTATTATGGTGTATTGACCAAAGGCTTTCCGAATTTATTCCAGCTGGTTGGACCGAATACCGGTTTGGGGCACAATTCGATTATTTTTATGATTGAAGCACAAGTTGAATATATTTTAAAAATACTGAATATTTTGAAAAAACAAGGTGCAGACAGCATTGAAGTCAAGACTGATGTGCAGGATCGTTTTAACCAAAAAGTACAAAAAGATCTCTCCCATACGGTATGGAGTAGCGGTTGTAATAGCTGGTACACCAATGCAGAAGGTAAAAACTTTAGTTTATGGCCGGGTTATACATGGAAATACTGGCTGGAGACCCAAAATCCTGATAAAAAAGCATTTATTTTAAGAAAGGCAAAAACCGCACCACAATTAAATATCGCCTAGCGATATTTGACGTTTTAACCATCAATTAAAAAAAGCATATATCCCTAAAAGATATATGCTTTTTTGATTCAACTACCTTGACACAAATATTCTATATAAATGCTAAGCGCTTATTTCACCAGTTCCTGTTCTACTGTCATATCATGCACATAGGCATATTTGGATTGATCAGCTGCCGGATTTTTTACAGTAAAGCGTTTGGTACGAATGATGGTACGTAACTTTGGATCATGCTGGAAACCTTCAATCTGACCATAAAACAGTTCCCAATTGCCGGTTGCTGTTTTTAATCCCTGCGCATTGTATTTGATTTCCCGTACCTGCAAACATTGCTGTACTGCGACACCAACACATGCCTTGGTTTCTGGTGCAACTTCCAGAAAGACAATCTCGCCTTGTCCTTGATATTTTGTTTCAGGTGTTGCTGTTCCAATAAACTGATATTGCTGACCATCTGCACCGCGAACTGTTAGGAGCGGTTGATCTGGATTTGCTGTATTAAGATTAAGCGTCAATTCACGATTCTGGAATAATGATGCTGCAAATTGTTCCTGTTTCATGCGCTCAGGTTCACAAGCCATTTTAGTGCTGATGACATTACCTGTTTTAAGTGTGTTTTGATTCAGGCTAAAGTCAGTCCCCATGCGGTTACAGCCACTATAAATGCTCATCCGATTATCCTGAAAGTTCAGTACAATAGGTGGCATATTTTGTTGTGGCTGATATGACCAGGTATATCCCTGCAAAGTTTGTTGTAGATGCTGCTTCACATGTATCGCTTCTTTTTGTGATGACGTGGTTGTAGATTGATTGGATTGACAGGCTGTCAATACACCGGCTAAAGACAAGCTAAGCACAGCAATAAGTTTTAATTTCATAACATCGACTCTAATTTATTTAGCCTGTTAAGATATAACCATTGCAGAAAAAAATATAATGCCTTTTTGTTTTGACCAGTTTCTTTTTGTAAAATAAAATTAATATGCGTCATATATTTAGCATTTTTTAACAATAATTATTCGCAAAAAGTTTGGCAAAGAATATAATAGAGATATGATAGAGAATTGCTCATGTACAGCCTTCCCTGCTATACACATCGAGTCTATTAAAAATCAATCAAAACGATATAAATCCATGCCCAGTGTGCCCATACTAAAACTGGAATGCACTACGCTCATACGTTTTCCGGTGCCCATCGCAAAAAATAAGGGACTCAAATGTTCCAAAGACGGATGATTTTTTTGAATATAAGGTAAATTTTTCCAATTTAAGACAGCTTCATAATCACTATTTTGTAATAGACTGGCTACTTTGTTCCGAAACTCACTGGCCCAGAGCGGCACATCACTTTGTTCTTGCCAGCGAAGTTCGGCCAAATTATGGGTAATGCTCCCTGAGCCAATCAATAGCACCTGTTGCTGACGTAGATAAGCCAAAGATTCTGCCAATTGATAAATTTGTCTGGCCGTATAAAATTTTGGCAATGAAATTTGGATTACCGGGATATCTGCTTCCGGATACATATGTAATAACGGCATCCACACCCCATGATCTCGTGGTCGCATGGCATTGGCATGGGCTTCGAATCCTGAGTCCTGGAGACGCTGGATAATTTCTTCTGCCAATTCAGGTTCGCCCGGTGCAGGATATTGCAGTTTATACAGTGCCTCGGGAAAGCCCCTGAAATCATGCCAAGTTTTTGGACGTGTTGCTGTACTAACTTCCAACACAATATCTTCCCAATGTGCGGACATCACCACAATTGCTCTGGGTTTGGGTAGATTATGACTAATCCGCTCAAATGCTGCTCCAACCTGTCCAGGCTGTAAAGCTAACATGGGCGAGCCATGTGATATAAATAAACCGGGCAAAATATTTAGGGACATAAAGGCTTGAACACATCCTGAATTTTAAAAACGTATTACTTAAACATATTTTTGCCGATTTTAAAAATCTATTTGTATCTAAACACATCAACGAATTGTTTATTCATTCTAAAATATATGCTGTAAATACAACATCCGACTACATTGTGCCAATGTCGTAATGGCCTGTTTCATTTTCTCATCTAGAATATGCCCGGCATTCAGACGAATATAATGTTGATGTTTGCCATCTTCACTAAACACCAGTCCCGGTACAATACTGATCTGATGGGCTTTTGCCTGATGATATAACTCGACACTATTAATTTCCGGTCTTAGCTTTAACCAGAGGATATATCCACCCGTAGGCATATGACATTCCAGCAGTAATTCGGCAAAAGTCGCCTGAATATACGCAATATATGCCCTGACCTGCGTTTGAAGGATATGATGCAGATGAGATAAATGTTCCCGATAGGCTTTACTGTAAATAAAATCTGCCAACCCAAGCTGCAAGGGGGTGTTGACCATCTGATTCTGAGTTAATATTTTAGCGCTAAAAGCCATCGCCTGTTTACCAAGACAAAACCAGCCGATACGATAGGCATGGGACAATGATTTTGAAATTGAACCACACCAGATCACATAACCGGCCTGATCCCAATATTTAATGGGCAAAGGACGTTGCACCTGATAACCACATTCTGCAAATACATCATCTTCCAGAATAAAACACTGATATTTTTCGGCCAGCTTTGCAATGTGTTGTTTTTCCTGATGACTGAGACAATAACCCAAAGGATTCTGAAAATTTGCAGTCAATAAACATAATTTCGCCTGCCCCGATTGCATCACCTGTTCCAGTCTCTCAAGATCAATACCCCGTGATGAGGCCGGAATCTCAATAATCTTACGTTTCAGATTGGCAATTAGTTGCAACTGTCCATTAAAAGTTGGGCTGGTAACAATAATACTATCTTTTTCATGGCTTAATACCTGAATCAGTAATGCCAAAGCCGGCATGCAGCCCGAACTGATAAACACCTGTTCGGTCGGGATATAGATACCATCTTCCCGCCACAACTCGACCAATGCTGTACGAAGCTGTATATGTCCCTGTCGATCACAATGTAAAAAATCTTCAGGCTTACAATGCTTGATGGCACGATTGAGTGAACGGCGCAAGTTATCCAGTGGAATCCATTTTGGATCAATCTGAATCGTACCAAGATGAACCTGATCGGCAGAAATTGCTGCTTGCTGGATTTCAACCAATAATTCAAGATTGGAAACCTGACGTGGATAGGATAAAAAATTCGCATTTTTATCAGCCGTCTGATGCGGTTGATATTGTACAAAATAACCTGATTTGGGTTTAACTGAGATTAATCCCTTGGCTTCAAGTAACTGATAGCAGGCTTTGGCCGTATTTAGGCTAATGGCATGTCGTTTGGAAAAATCACGAATTGAACATAATCTGTCGCCATTTTTAAGTTGCCCGCTGGTAATTTGGTGTTCGATGTGTACCGCCAGCTTTTGATATTTAAATCCCTGCTTATGCATCTATCTGTAACCATTATTTAGCGATGATTGTATCTGTATCCTAACATAATTTTATTCTAAGCTAACCCTTCAATACAGAAGTTAAGAAATGGGGAAATTTAGAAATGAAATATCTAATATTAATCAATAGCTTATTTTTAATAACAGCTTGCCATGATGTGAACCCAAAAGCCTTTAAACAGGATCAGATTTGTCGTAGCATGACCAAAAATTATTTATTTGTGAATGGTATAGACAGCTTCCATTTGAGCACAGTCGATGATGCAAAATTTTCAAGCCAACATCTGATTTCCTATCACTATGAACCGAGAAAAAGCAGTATGGATAATCCTGTGACTTCACGATTACAGACCATGCAGGTCGATTGCAAATATCAACAAAAGCAGTTGAACATAGATTTTTCTTATCCTAATACCACGATTAAGCCTGATCATCTTCAATTTGAAGGGATTTAAGTATTAAGGCATTTTTAAATATTAATAATTTTGCTGGATACAACGAATAGACAATAAAAAACCGACAGATAGTTAATCGTCGGTTTTTTATTGAGCAGACCAATTACTTGATCTGCGTATAAATTAGTTTACATATACGGGGAATTTTGCACAGACTGCTGAAACTTTTTCTTTTACATCAGCAATTACTTTTTCATCACCTTTGCTGTCCAGTACATCGGCAATCCAGCCAGCCAGATCACGAACTTCGTTTTCACCGAAACCACGTGTCGTAACCGCAGGTGTACCAATACGAATACCGGAAGTCACAAATGGGGAACGAGGATCATTCGGTACGGCATTTTTATTAACCGTAATGTGCGCTGCACCTAACCATGCATCGGCATCTTTACCAGTCACATCCTGTTTGATCAATGACAATAAGAACAGGTGATTGTCTGTACCACCGGACACGATGTCATAGCCACGTTCGATTAATACCTGTGCCATCGCCTGTGCATTTTTAACCACTTGATGCTGATAGGTTTTGTATTCTGGTGTCATGGCTTCTTTAAAACATACTGCTTTGGCAGCAATGGCATGCATTAAAGGACCACCCTGATTGCCCGGGAATACCGCAGATTGAAGTTTTTTCTCAATTTCTTCATTGGCTTTGGCCAGAATCAAACCGGAACGTGGACCACGTAATGTTTTGTGTGTTGTTGTTGTGGTCACATCTGCAATTTGTACCGGACTTGGGTAAACACCCGCAGCAACCAAACCTGCAACATGTGCCATATCAACAAATAAATACGCGCCAACTTTGTCAGCAATATCACGGAAACGTTGCCAGTCTACAACACGGCTATAGGCAGAGAAACCTGCAACGATCATACGTGGTTTATGCTCAACAGCTAGACGTTCTACTTCTTCGTAATCAATTTCACCAGTTTCCGGGTTCAAGCCATATTGAATGGCATTATAGGTTTTACCTGAAAAGCTGACTTTTGCACCATGCGTTAAATGACCACCATGTGCCAAACTCATACCCAACACAGTATCACCTGCATTTAATAGTGCCAGATATACCGCAGCGTTTGCTTGTGAACCGGCATGTGGTTGTACGTTTGCGTAGTCTGCGCCAAATAATTCTTTTGCACGATCAATCGCTAATTGTTCGATAATATCAACATTTTCACAGCCGCCATAATAGCGTTTGCCAGGATAACCTTCTGCATATTTATTGGTTAACTTGGTTCCCTGAGCTTCCATAACAGCCGGAGAACAATAATTTTCTGAAGCAATTAACTCAATATGCGCTTCTTGACGTTTGTCTTCAGCATCGATAGCTTTAGCTAATACTGGATCAAATTCAGCAAGAGAAATATTGGCAAACATTAGCGATGTTCCTATGTTTTAAGGCATTGATAGCCGTACTTTGATTGGCGCACATTGTAACATGAAGTTGTGATTTGCACAGACTGATATTTATTTAATTCAACATGAAATTCTTTCAGTTTTTAAAAATTGAGTACTAACCTTTTAACTTAAGCACACAATGATATCGTGGCTATAGCAAACATTAGATAAAAGTGGGTTTAAGACAAAAATTTAACACTGTTGTCATGATTGCGTTTAAAAATAAGGCCTAAAACATAAAATGTTTTAGGCCAGACTTAACCAAAGTAACCGATAAGATCACTTCAATTAAAATAATGATTTATTTTTCAACACCAGCAGGCTGACCAGCAAGCTTGGCATTTGCATAATCCCAGTTCACCAAACTTTCAAGGAAAGTTGAGATATATTTTGGACGTGCATTACGATAATCGATGTAATATGCATGTTCCCATACATCAATCGTTAATACAGCAACTTGACCATGTGCAAGTGGTGTATCTGCATTTGAAGTTTTGGTAATGGATAATTTACCGTTTACTTCGTCAGCCACTAACCATGCCCAACCTGAACCGAATTGAGTGGTTGCAGCAGCAGTAAACTCTTCTGCAAATTTTTCGTAAGAACCAAATGCTTCATCAATTTTTGCCGCAATTGCGCCAGTTGGTTTACCACCGCCATTTGGTGCAATAGAGTTCCAGTAAAATGTATGATTCCATACTTGTGCTGCGTTATTGAAAACACCCGCTTTGGACGCATCACCCGCAACAGCTGTGATGATTTCTTCCAGTGTTTTACCTTCTAAATCTGTACCTTTGATCAGGTTATTTAAATTGGTTACGTAAGTTTGATGATGTTTGTCGTGGTGATACTCTAAAGTTTCTTTAGAAATATGCGGTTCAAGTGCATCATAAGCATAAGGTAATGCAGGTAAAGTAATCGTTGTCATTTCAATTTCCTTGCGTATAGCTGGGTAAGTTGATGAGTTGTTTAACGCAGACATTGTAATCTAAAAATTCAACAATTTTTAGCGTGGTTAAATCACAATATACAATAAGTGTATAACATTTAAACATACACCAAGACATTGTCTAATGTGATTTACAATTCTTCAAAATATTGCTGAACAAGTATAAAACCTCAAGTTAAGTTAAGGTCAAGACTTTTTATCTCCAAAAGATTTTCTCTATCCAATACAGTTTAAATTGGATTATTCAGCTCAATATATTGATAGCTTAAATTAAAGGTTTTGGCAACTGCTTCGGCAAGACGCTGAATGCCATAGCGTTCGGTGGCATGATGTCCGGCAGCAAAATAATCCAGATGATATTCCTGTGCTTCATGAAAGGTTCGCTCGCTCACCTCGCCAGATAAATAAGCATCACAGCCTGCTTGTGCAGCTTTATATAAAAAGTCTTGTGCTGCACCGGTACAGAATCCGATGGTCTGGATACTTTCTTTATCGGTTGCAATATGGACAGGTACTTGTCCCAATTTCTGCGCTAACAAACTTGCAAAATCTTGCGGTGATAGGGGTTGCGACAATGTCCCGATGTTACCAATCGGGAACCGCTCTTGTGGATCAAGTGCAGCAGTAATGTGGATACCCAGTAAATCTGCCAGTGCAGCATTATTACCTAATGTAGTATGCGCATCGAGTGGCAGATGATAGGCAATCAAAGATACATCGGCCTGCATCAGTTGTTTGATTCGTTTACCTTTTAATCCTGTCAAAGGGCTTGGCTCGCCTTTCCAGAAATAACCATGATGAACAATTAGCGCATCTGCTTTTAAATCAAGTGTTGCTTCGATTGCTGATAAAGAGGCAGTCACACTACTAACCAAAGTTTCGACTTCTGTGCATCCTTCAATTTGCAAGCCGTTTGGACAATAATCTTTAAATTGATGAGATTGTAAGGTCTGGTCACACCATTTCACTATATCGACTAATTTTGCCATACCACTTTTGCTTCCAAAAAATTAAAAGATTTACAACATGCTAGCATAGACTAGACAGGGTTTTAATGTAAAAGCTGCTGAATTTACCGAGTTTTTCTATGCCCTAATTTTACCAAAGTGTTACAAAATGTGCTTGATCTATCGTGAGAAATTACTGAATTTGGATTAGACTATAACAACTTGTAAACTTTGCTTTTTTATTGACTGCTAAAAGACTTTTGAGGAATTAAGCTGTGCGCCGTATATTTGTGGTGTTACCTTGGATTTTATTGGTATTGGTGATCGCGGGCTTTATTGCTTGGCAAAAACTGCAAGTGCCAAAGCCACCCATTGCCGCTGATGGGATAAAAATGCCCGCAGAAAAAGTTGCGCCCTTGATTGATACCACACGTAGTGGCGGCATTGTTTCTTATAGTGGTGCAGTGAAAGTTGCTGCACCTGCTGTAGTAAACATTTTCACCTTACAAAAAGTCTCACAACAACAAAGCCTACCCATTAATGAACAATTTTTACGAGAATTTTTTGGTGATCAAATTCCCGATCAACTGCAACCAGAAGATCAAAATAGTCTGGGTTCGGGCGTAATTGTGCGTCCAGATGGTTATATTCTAACGAATAACCATGTGATTGCCGGCGCAGATGAAATTATCGTCGGCCTGCATGATGGTCGTAAAGCCAAAGCAACCGTGATTGGTACAGATCCCGAAACCGATCTGGCTGTGATTAAAATCGAATTGGAAAAACTGCCTGTTCTGCCGTTTAAACTTAGCGGTAATGAAGTCGGTGATGTAGTATTGGCAATTGGTAATCCTTTTGGGGTTGGACAAACAGTCACCCAAGGGATTATTTCTGCAACAGGCCGTACCGGTCTAGGCATTAATACCTACGAAGATTTTATCCAGACTGACGCAGCAATTAATCCCGGAAACTCTGGCGGTGCCTTAATTGATGTGGCTGGTAACCTGATTGGGGTCAATACTGCAATTTTTTCAAAAACTGGTGGTTCTCTCGGCATTGGTTTTGCTATTCCTGCACAAATTTGCCAGCAGGTATTAGATTCCATTTTGCAAGATGGACGGGTGGTTCGTGGCTGGCTAGGCATTGAAGTCAAAGGTCTCAACCCAACCGATGAGTTAAATCTGGAGAGTAAAACAGGTGTTCAAGTGATGGGTGTCTTACCAAGTGGTCCGGCTGCTCAGGCAGGGATCAAAAAAGGTGACATTATTATTTCAATTAACGGACATTCTATTAGCAATGCCAATCAATTAATTTCCTATGTGGCCAGTCAGAAACCAAATAGCGAAGTTCCGGCAGTCATTCAACGTGATGGCAAAGAATTGAACATCAAGATTATAATTTCTGAACGCCCAGAAAATAAAAATACCCAGTTCTTGCCTGTCCCACAAAGTCAACGCTAGAACGTCAAACATAAAAAAGCTGAGTCATGATGACTCAGCTTTTTTGTGTATAAAAACAAATTGCTTATAACAATATTGATCTACTGAATATTGTTGTATGGTCAGAATTATGCCAATTCCTCTTTGGACTGATCACGCAGACCAAATTTTGCAAAAATTTTGGCACGACGTTTTGGATAAATATTTGCCTTACTCAAATCACCTTTATAGTGTTCAAATACACGTTTATCCATCATCTTAAACCATAATGGTGGAATCATTGCAGGTAATAACATACTGGCATAACCACTTGGTAATTCAGGTGCTTCATCAAAATGGCGCAATGCTTGAAATGGTCGGGTTGGATAAGCATGATGATCTGAATGACGTTGTAATTGATATAAAAACAGGTTGGTCACAATATTGTTATTGTTCCAGCTATGTTCCGGCATGGTACGCATATAATTACCATCAGGCTTTTTCTGACGCAATAGACCATAGTGTTCAATATAGTTAATGATTTCAAATAAACTGATGCCATAAAATGCTTGTGTGGCAAGAAAAGGAATGGCACGTTTGCCAAAAATCTTAATCATCGTGGCATGGAATGTTGCACTCATTGCCCATCCCTGTAACAACTCATTGTCTGTTGACCAAAATTGCTTACCTTTACGTTTTAAGCGCTGTGTTTCGATTTCTATCGCAGATTTTAATGAACCAAATACCGTTCTTGGCCAAAAGGCATAGAAACTTTCGCCCATTTGTGACGATGCCGGATCTTCCGGAGTTGCAGCACGTTTATGGTGACCATAGGGATGCTCCACGCGGAAGTGATTATAGCCCGTAGGGACTAGTGCCAAATGCGATAGGATATGATCAGTGCGATCTGCTTTGTGGCTCAACTCATGTGCAGTATTGATCGCTATACCACTGATGGCACCGAGGGAAATTCCAAGTAAAATTCGATGGTGCCAAGGTGTTTCTTCACGACTGGCCAAATATGTGCCATAAATGGTTGTGGCATATTGCAATGGAATAAAGGATTTGACCAATTTCATATAATAAGGATCATTTTCCAGCTGCTTGATCGCTTCCGCATCTGGATTACTTGGATCTTTACCAATAATGGTATCAATTGTTGGAATAACGATATGCAGTACAATTGGTCCGCCTAAAGCAAATACAGGCTTTAAAGGTTTTGGCGCAAATCGGTAGCTAAGCATAATGCCCATACCGATTACAGGCAAGGCCGGTCCTAATAGCCATAATTTACGTTTCTTGTCGATATGTTGATTTTTCTCAGTTGTCTGATCCTGTACAACTTTTAAATTCGCTGGAGCATTCATCTTCTGGCTTCCACTCTTGATTTCTACCCTTCTATACTGGCTGATTCCATAGTGTACGAACAGTTTTGATCGTCCAAAAAAACGTTGTGATGCTCTTTTTGGCTTGTAATGCTATGTATTTTTAAATTTTTATTGCTTATTGTGGTTCTATCGTTTATTCCATAATTTGTTGCACAAATCTGTATGAGCCTATGGACGCATTAAGTAAAATTTTTGATGATATTCACTTAAGTCGAGTTGAATATTTTTATTTACAGCCCCGAGGAAATTGGCAATTCCAGATGGCAGAGCAAGATAAGTGTATGATTTATATCTTACTGGTCGGATCTGCTCATTTATGTGTACACACAGACCAGTGTGTAGAGTTAGAGATTGGTGATATTATTATTATCCCAACTGGTAAAGCACATTTCTTTTCTGCTACATCATGTCAAACACTAAACCCAGATTCGCCGGAACTCAGTCACTTATTTTCCGGACATCGTCATGATGTCTTGCATGTAGGCGAGGAAAATCAGCGGACCCGAAATTTATTATTATGTATTCGTTGCCATATGGACAGTATCATGGCACGTCCACTGATGCAGGCCTTACCCAAATTAATGCGTATTCACAATGCCATGGGTACAGGTGCTCCACCATGGTTACAAGTGGGTTTGAGTTTTTTTGCACTGGAAACCGAACGTATTCGTCCAGGACGAGATACCTTGATTGATCGATTGGTAGGCATCTTGCTCATTGAAGGTGTAAGAGACTATATCGAACAGCTCAATGATGATCAAAGCAACTGGCTCAGTGCATTAACCCATCCCGAACTCTCTAATGCACTGGCTGCAATCCATGGCGAACCGGAAAAATCTTGGACCGTTGCAGATCTGGCACAAGTGTCCTGTATGTCACGCTCCAAGTTTGCCGAGACCTTTAGTGTGATTATGGGCGAACCCCCTCTTGCCTATCTGGCTCAACATCGACTGCGCTTGGCCAGTCGCTATTTACGTGAAAGTGCCTTACATATTCATCAAATCGCCGAACGTGTCGGTTACTCATCAGAAACCGCTTTTAGTCAGGCCTTTAAACGCCAGTTTTCATTTAGTCCAACCCAGTACCGTCAACAGCATCTGGATCAGCAATAATACCGATTTTTATCAGATTCGCCTTAAAGCCAATATTATTATTCATTCTATTTCTTTACAGGAGAATTTGACGATTAGAAACGACGTCTTTCATGACTATTGTAGATGTTAGACGTTGTACGCTTGGCATTGCCGCCAGTTTTTCATCATAAAGCTGCTGAAAGTGTTGTAAGTCATACGCCAAGACCTTGAGCAAATAATCAGGATCTCCAAAAAGCCTTTGAGCCTCAATTATTTGTGGAATATCTATCACTGCTTTTTCAAAATTTAGCACTGAATCTTTGTCGCCGTCTTTAAGCGTCACAAAAACAATAGTTGAAAAATTAAAGCCCACCAATGGTAAATCTATTAATGCACAATACCCTTTTATAATTCCAACCTCTTCTAATGCTCTTAATCTTCTGTGACAAGGTGACAAACTAAGCCCTACACGATCAGCTAAATCTGTGAGAGATAAACGGCCATCCATTTGCAGTTCGGCAAGAATCTTCCGATCAATCTTATCCATTTAGAATATTTCACCTTTTTGAAGCATAAATACAAGAATATTTAAAAGCACATTCTATATATTAAAGTATATTCTTTCAAAAATATTTAATCGAATTACATGTGATCTTGTACAGATTAAAAGTCTAGAAATGATCATTTGAGTTGGAAACATGTCACTAAATCTTCTTTTAGCTTTCTGGAGCGTCTCAATACTTTTTGTGATTACCCCAGGTGTCGATTGGGCTTATGCAATTTCGGCAGGAATACGTGGGAAAAAAGTCCCAGCAGCAGTAACAGGATTGTTATTTGGTCATTTTATTGCAACAATTATTGTTGCTGCTGGAGTAGGAACTGTGATTGCTGCTCATCCAATGTTGCTTCTTACCCTTACAATTATTGGCGCATGTTATCTATTGTCGATAGGATATAATTTATTTTTGCATCCTGCCGTTATTACGAGTGATGATCATGGCAGCATTCAATCTAGGCCAACCCAATCATGGTTTATTAAAGGCTTCTGTGTTAGTGCCCTAAATCCAAAAGTTTTTTTATTCTTTCTTGCACTATTGCCACAATTTATTGATTCATCATGCTCTTGGCCTATAGCTTACCAAATTGTACTGTTGGGGCTTATTCATATTTTTAGTTGCGGTGTTGTTTACCTTATTGTTGGCTTTAGTGCCCAAAAGCTTTTAAGTTCTCGTCCTCGTGCGGCACAAATCGTCAGTCGAATCTCAGGTGCATTAATGGTTTTCATTGCCATTATTTTATTAATTGAACAAATCAAATTTTAAACGCCCAAATTTTCGGTTAGGAAAGAATCCATTAAATACACAATTTAAAGGATTCTTTTGAGATAATAACTTTTTTACAGTTGAAGATCAGGAAGTCATGGCTGCTTATTATCAATTATTAAATCGTACCACTGCGAATGGAATTGTAACTGCTCATTATCGTTCCACTATACATTCACAAGGTGCTTGGAATCCTCATGAACAACATATGGCACCAGCCAGTGGAATAATGGCTACTGAGCTAGAACAATTTTTTCCTCGTTCAGATATGCGTATTGGTCGAATGAGTTTCGATATCTTTGGTCTTATCAAGTTTGGTGAGTTCTCTATCAGCACACGAATAATCCGTGGAGGCAAAACAATTGAACTGATTGAATCTGAAATGAAGGCTGATGGTAAGACTTGTATTGTTGCCAGAGTTTGGAGAATGTGTACCCAAGATAGTACCGCTATTGCAGGGCTTGAAGATCAATCGATTTCCCATCCAGACAAATATGCTGTCTGGAATGGAATGCAACGATGGCCAGGTGGTTTTATCCAAAGTATTCAGGCAAGAACTGATGAAAACTACCGGTCTGGTAAAGCGATTGTATGGTTAAATAATGATTTAGAAATGGTTGAAGGACAAACCACCAGCAGTTTCGTTCATTTAATCGGCATGGTAGATGCAGCAAATGGAATCGTTCCAAGACAGGAAGGAAAATTCACATGGGGATTTCCCAATCTGGATCTACAAATTCATTTATACAGATATCCTACTGGTCAATGGCTAGGATTAGAGACTGTTCAGCAATATGGAAATGATGGCATAGGTTTAACCAGTTCAATTTTGCATGATGTTCAAGGTCCATTTGGTCGAAGTGAACAGATCCTAACATTAAGGAAATTAGCTTAGAGAATCAGAGTGTAGCATCACTAATTTTCTATCAAGTTCTTTTCAAAGGTATAATTATGAAAGCAATAACTCTGAATACTTTAAAGTCAATGAAAGAGCAAGGACACAAAATCGCTGTATTAACCTGCTATGATTCGACTTTTGCCAAAGTTGCCAATCAGGCAGGAATTGATGCCCTGCTGGTAGGTGATACATTGGGAATGGTTTTACAGGGACATGATAGTACATTACCTGTTACTGTTGAACAAATGACATACCATACAGCAAGTGTTGCAAGAGGAAATGAGCACGCTTTTCTCATTGCAGATATGCCATTTATGAGCTACTCATCGCCTGAACATGCACTAAAAAATGCAGCAAAACTCATGCAAGCTGGTGCGCATATGGTGAAGCTGGAAGGTGATCTGTGGCTTACAGAGTCAATCAAACAATTAACTCAAAATGGGATTCCGGTTTGTGCTCATATTGGTCTTACTCCACAAGCTGTTCATGTTTTAGGTGGTTTTAAAGTCCAAGGTAAAACAGAAGAACAAGCAAAACATCTGTTAGAAACAGCACAACAATTGGCACAAGCAGGTGCTGCCATGTTATTGCTGGAGTGTGTGCCATCGAATCTAGCAGCAAAAATTTCCAAATCAATTAAGATTCCCGTAATTGGCATTGGCGCAGGGGCCGAAACCGATGCTCAGGTTTTGGTTCTACACGATATGCTCGGTTTAAATGATAAACCTGCAAAGTTTGTTCAAAATTTTATGGTAGATAAAACCAGTATCAAGGAAGCGATTGAAAGTTATGTTGCGGCGGTCAAAGATGGCTCATTTCCTGCCCTGCAACATCAATATATATTTTGATTTTCCTTCCTAAAGCAATAAAAATCTTATGAACAATTGATTTAACTGGAATACAGAAATGATCCCTTTCAAACAAGTTGATGTTTTTACAACAAAACCATATAAAGGAAATCCTGTCGCTGTGGTAATGAATGCGCATGGGCTTTCTACAGCGCAAATGCAAACTATCGCAAACTGGACGAATCTCTCCGAAACAACATTTGTACTCCCTGCACAAGATGCCCGAGCAGATTATCATGTTCGTATTTTTTCGCCAGTCAGTGAATTACCTTTTGCAGGACATCCCACAATTGGTACAGCCTTTGCTTTACTTGAAGCTGGAATTATCTCTGCTAAAAATGGAAGAGTCGTACAAGAATGTGGTGCAGGATTAATTAATTTAACTGTAAACCGTGACGTACAGGAACAATATTCCATTTCATTTGAGTTACCTGAGCCAATCATTACCCCACTTACAACAACACAAGTGGATGATCTGGAAAATATTTTGGGATGCATAATTGAACGTCAACTGACACCAGCTCTTATTGATGTTGGTGCACGCTGGGTTGTTGCACAGACACAAGATGCCAATGCTGTTTTAGAAACCTGTCCAAATTTTTCTAAATTAGCAATTCATGATCGAGAAAAAGGGATTACAGGTATATGTATTTATGGCTTTTATCCTGAAAATCCTAAGACCCATATAGAAGTCCGATCATTTGCACCGGCATGTAGTGTCAATGAAGATCCTGTATGTGGCAGTGGTAATGGTAGTGTGGCTGCATTTATACGCCACTATAGCAAAGAACTTATGGCATATAACTCAATACAATCTACGCAAGGAAGAATATTGGGTCGAGATGGTCATGTAAGCCTACAGATTTTTAAAGATAAAATTCTTGTAGGTGGTAGTGCGGTTACTTGTATTGAAGGCAAAATTAAAATCTAATAATTTCATTTTTTCATAAAGAGCGCTCGCTGTAGTTTTTGCTTTATCTTTCCAGACAAAAAAACCGAAGCATTAAACTTCGGTTTTTTATCTCAAAAGATGATCAATTATTTTTCAGTTTTATTGATCTTTGCAGTCGATTTCAGATATTCAATATAATCATTGAGTTCTTGTTGACCACGTGAATCAAAACGGTTTACAACCTGTGCTTTTTGCTGATCATTTAACTGAAATGCAGGATTCTGACCAATATCAGACACTGCCACAACAAATAAATAATCACCTACACCGACTGTGGTTGCAGACCAGCGATCTTTCTGGGGTGCGGGCACACTATAAATTGCCTTTTCAATCTCAATCGGAACAATCTGACTATAACGTGGAACTGGGCCCATATCCTGAAACTTCAATGAACTTGCAGCCAATGCCTGAGCTGGTGCCTTGGTTTTAAAGTCAGCCAGCAATTGTTTGACACTAGCATTTGCCTGTTTGATCTGTTCTTCACGTTTTAATTTTGCCTGAATTTTGGCTTTGGCCTCTGCAAGCGTTTCTGGACGTTCGGCACGATAAGCAGATACTTTAAACCACAATACAGCATCATCTTTTAGATTAATACCTGTAGAGACATTTTGATCCCCTTGGGCAATTTCAGTCGAAAATAATTTGCTTTTGACCGCAACTTGTGACAGTACAGGACTATTGGTTGCCTGAGTCACATTTTTTTCAGACTGAACCTGAACTTTATATTGATCGGCCAAGGCTTCAAGTGAGTCAGATTGTACTGCCAGATCATTGGCATTATTAACCGCATCCTGAAAAGCATTTTCAAGTTTACGTTTTTTTGCATCAGCCACGACTTGATCACGAATCTGTGTCAATACAGGCGCTTCCTGACCGTCAACTTTATCCAAACGAATCACATGATAACCAAAATCGGTTTTTACTGGTGCAGAGGTCTGACCTTGTTTTAATGCCAATACAGCGTTGTCAAAAGCATCACCAAATGCACCAACTGTGTAGCCATCGACTTTACCCTGTTCTTGTTTAGATACAGGATCTTCGGAATACTGCTGTACCAAGGCATTAAAACTTTCACCGGCTTTTAACTTGGTTTCAATATCCTGTGCAATTTTTAATGCTTGCTCAGGTGTGTGCTTGTCAGTGGTAATCAAGATATGACTGATCTGACGCGTGGCATCCTTGCTTAGACCAGCAACATAGCTTTGATATTGCTGTTGAATATCCTGATCTGTGACTTGTACCTGATCGGCAAATTGTGCCTTGGTTAAAATCACATAATTAACATCAACATTGGCCTGACGAATATAGTCTTTAGCATGCTTGTCAAAATAAGTTTTGCTTTGGGCATCACTTGCAACAAAATTCTGTGCAAACTGATTTAAAGGAATTTCTGCAAGATGGGTGGTTCGCTCCTGACTTAACAGGTTGATCAATTTTTGCGTATCTTTATCGCTATATAAGCCTGTATTTAGAATGCTATTGGTTAATAAAGATAACGAGGTTTGTTTGCTAAAATCCGTCAGTAATTGGTTAATGTTGGATTTTGTCCCCATTAAATAATTATCCAGCAAAGTTTGCGAGAACTTGCCATCTTGCTGAAAGATTTGCTGTTGACGCAACAAGGTACCTAATTGTTCATCACTTAAGGTAATACCCAGCTTTTCAGCTTGTTGTAACAGTAAAGTACGCACAATGGCAGCATCATAGACATGATCTTCAATGACTTTATTGTTGAGTAAAGTTTCATCACCATTGACTGCTTGTAAATACTGGTCTTTTTGTGATTTTATCCAGGTATCTAATTCTTTCTGTGTAATTTTTTCACCATTTACCTTGACGGCAACAGGCTCATTGGAACCCGAGAAATAACCTTCAATACCAACCAAGGCCAAAGGTGCAAGAAACAACACAAGTAATACTTTACCGAGCCAACCTCTAATTAAAGTACGAAAAGCTTCCATATGTTTTCCAATAAATTAATTCACATTCGAATACTAGCCGAAAATCTAGTAATCACAAGCAATATTATGATAATTTGTGTTGATCTAAATAGAAAAAACGCGCCAGTATTAGGCGCGTTTAAGATGCATCAACAGTTACGCAACAGAATCTTTTAAACCCTTACCAGCTTTAAAGCTCGGTACTTTGCTTGCAGGGATTTTCAATTCCTCACCAGTTTTTGGATTGCGTCCTGTACGTGCAGCACGTTCTTTCACGCTGAAAGAACCAAAACCAACTAAAGTTACTGTGTCACCAGATTTTAGTGCGTCGCCGATAGACTCTAAAGTTGCATCTAAAGCTTTTGCTGCATCAACTTTAGTAAGCCCCCCTTTTTGAGCAATCGCATCAATTAATTCTGATTTATTCATGCAAAACATCCTCTGATTTGATAGTTTGAATATTAAAGCCAAAAATCTTCTACTAGCCGTAGAAGCCTTTATAGCAATGCCTTCCCGAGAAGGCAATACTTGAAAGAGGGTTTTGCTTAAAAAAAACGTGATGAAACATATTTTTTACACAAATTGATTATTTTTTATTCTTTTTTAAATACTCGATCTCTTCGATCAACTTTTGATTGGTATTTGCTAACTGATCGACCTTGTCACTTAAGTTGAGCAAAAGTTGTTCAATCAACTGAATATCTTTGGGTGTCACCAGTCCTATACGATTCAGCGTATGATGTGTGCGCTGATCAATCAGTTTTTCAACCTTATCTACAGTATCTGTAACACGCTCAATTGCCTTACCGGTTACTTCACCCACTTTTTCAGCTGTATTATCGGCAATGTCGACTGTTTTTGCTTCTAATTCTTCACCCACCTTGACCAAAGAATCAAATAATTTATTGCCTTCTTCTTCTGCACGTGAAAAAGCACCTAATCCAGCCAACCAGATTTGCTTGGTATAGCGACGCAGTTCTAGCGGACTTTTCCGCTTCGCTGGAATCTTAGTATCTTGCTGTTCAGTCGCAATTTGATCATGGGGTTGATCTTGATGTTCCGTATCAGTCTTAGACATCGATGACGACTCCTAAATTTACTTTATGCTTCACTTTTGACCATCTCTGCAAAATTTTACATTATTATTAGGTTTAATCGCCAATCTTAACAACATTATTACCGCCAACAACATTTTTATGTCTAACAATTACCAATATATTCAAACTTTATATTGACAGCATGCCCTCTTTTAAACTTAAATTCTTAATATTCTAAGGATTGTATTAAGGTTTTTTTTATTTATGAATGATTCGCAACAAAACAAAAATAATCCACATTTGTTGCAATCTCTGGTTTTAATTTTCCTAGAGACCATTTTAACATTTGTACTCAAGCATGACCGTATTGCTCGTGAACATGCAAAACCCTTTATCAAGTCAAAAACTACGATTCAGTTTAATACCTTTTTACCCAGTGAGGTGTTTTATGTCACCTTCGATCAAAAAGGCATATTGTTTGATTTTCATCAACCACAACATATCCAGGCACCCCAATTTATCATTCATGCCTCTGGCCTTGATTTATTTCGGATTTTGTTAACTGGAAGCGAAAGTAGCATTCACAAGATCAGAATGTCAGGTGAAGAACATTTACATGATGAGTTCCGGATACTTTTAAGCAGTCTTAGCTTGCCTGCAGTGACCCGAGACTGGAAAAACTGGCTAGCGTCTGATGATTTTAGTACCAAACTGCCGAAACAAAGCATTGAGCCTTTATTTAAACGTATTGAACAACAACGCTCTCAAATCAATCAATTAACCATTGAGAATAAATCCTATCAATTCGATCTCAAAACCTTAGAGCATAAATATAAATTGATGAGTAGAATTTATGCCGTAATTATTTTTATTTTGGTCGTATCAATTATTACACTACTTTGGTATAATTTTTATAACTAAATAATAAACCAAGAATTATATTACTGAAATAAAGTTGACTAAATTAGTCAGAATTAACTATAATAGCCCTATCGCACCAGCATGCTTATAAGGATCGGATTATGCGCCTCACGACTCGCGGTCGCTATGCCGTGACTGCAATGCTCGATTTAGCACTTCAGCCACTCGACCAAACTATTACGCTTGCAGAAATTGCTGCCAGACAAACGATTTCTGTTGCCTATTTAGAACAACTTTTTTCCAAACTCAAACGTCATCAATTGGTATCAAGCGTTCGAGGCGCAAATGGTGGTTATCATTTGGCACGTGCCGCTAATAGCATCACCGTTCTGGAAATTATTGAAGCCGTCAATGAAACTGTAGACGCAACACGTTGTGATCATCAGGGCAATTGCCAAAATGGTGCTATGTGTCTAACGCATGATCTTTGGGATAATTTGTCAAATCATATCGCAAGTTACCTAGAAAGTATTACGCTTGAGGATCTTGTCGAGCGAGACAATGTACAGACTGTCGCTTTACGCCAATCATCCGTTGATGATCTAGCCTCTTTATCGGTTACAGGAACATTTTAAATGAAACTCCCAATTTATCTTGACTATGCTGCAACTACTCCCGTTCTTCCTGAAGTTGCAGAATCGATGTTAGGATGCTTAACATTTGATGGGAATTTTGGTAACCCTGCGTCCCGTTCACATAGTTATGGATGGCATGCAGAAGAAGCCGTAGAAAATGCTCGTCAACAAGTTGCAGATCTCATTAAAGCAGATCCTCGTGAAATTGTATGGACATCAGGTGCAACCGAATCTGATAATTTGGCATTGATTGGTGTGGCGCAATTTTACAAGAATAAAGGTAAGCATATCATTACCTCTAAAATTGAGCATAAAGCCGTTTTAGATACTCTGCGCTATCTGGAAACAGAAGGTTTTGAAATTACTTATATCGAACCTGAACCACGTACAGGTTTAATCACCCCTGAGAAAGTTGCAGAAGCACTACGCCCAGACACCATTTTAGTTTCATTAATGATGGTGAATAATGAACTGGGAACAGTGACTGATGTTGCAGCAATTGGTGAATTGACCCGTGCCAATAAAACATTTTTTCATGTCGATGCAGCGCAGGCAGCAGGTAAAGTTGAAATTGACCTAAGTACCTTGAAAGTTGATCTGATGAGTTTTTCTGGTCACAAGGTATATGGTCCAAAAGGTATTGGTGCTTTATATGTACGCCGTAGCCCGCGTGTTCGTGTTAAGGCATTAATTCATGGTGGTGGACATGAGCGTGGCATGCGTTCCGGCACACTGGCAACACATCAAATTGTTGGTATGGGTTTGGCTTTTGAAATTGCTGGCAAAACCATGCAGGCAGAACAAGCCCGTATCCGTAAATTACGTGACAGATTATGGTCCGGTTTGAATGACATGGAAGAAGTGTATTTAAATGGTCATCCTACACAAAATGTAGCCAACTATTTAAATGTCAGCTTCAACTTTGTCGAAGGTGAATCCTTGATGATGGCATTGAAAGATGTCGCTGTTTCAAGTGGTTCGGCATGTACTTCAGCAACGCTGGAACCTTCTTATGTACTTCGTGCGCTAGGTCTATCTGATGAATTGGCGCATAGTTCAATCCGCTTTAGCTTTGGTCGATATACTACCGAAGAAGATATTGATTATGTGATCGATATTACCAAGCAAGCTGTTGAAAAATTACGTGAACTCTCACCGCTTTGGGACATGTACAAAGATGGTATAGATTTCTCGAAAGTTGAGTGGGCAGAACATTAATTACTGTCTTGAAAAGTAATTGAACCGCCCACATTTAAATATTGGCTGACCCCGAGGTATGGAGAAGCGTCATGGCATATAGCGAAAAAGTAATAGATCACTACGAAAACCCACGTAATGTTGGTGTTTTGGATAAAAATGCAGAAAATGTCGGTACAGGTATGGTCGGTGCACCAGCCTGTGGTGATGTGATGCGTTTGCAAATTCAGGTCGATGATAATGGCGTGATTGAAGAAGCACGTTTTAAAACATATGGCTGTGGTTCTGCAATTGCGTCAAGTTCATTGGTCACAGAGTGGCTAAAAGGCAAAACACTGGATGAAGCACAATCCATCAAGAATATTGATATTGCACAAGAGCTGGCATTACCGCCAGTAAAAGTGCACTGCTCTGTTCTGGCAGAAGACGCAATCAAAGCTGCGATTGAAGACTATCGTAACAAGAAAGTTAAACAAGGTGCTTAAGCACTTGATTGGCAACTGTTAAGGAGAATTTGATGATTCATTTAACGCAAAGTGCTGCACAACATGTTGCTAATTTTATTGCCAATCGTGGTAAAGGCGAAGGCATCCGTTTAGGCATTAAAACTTCCGGATGTTCTGGTCTAGCTTATGTACTGGAATTTGTTGATGAAGTCGATCCACACGATGAAATCTTCGAAAACCATGGTGTTAAGGTATTTGTTGATCCCAAAAGTCTGGTTTATCTTGATGGTCTTGAGATGGACTATGTCAAAAATGGTTTGAATGAAGGCTTTGAATTTAGCAATCCAAATCAAAAAGGCGAATGTGGTTGCGGTGAATCTTTCACGGTATAATCACAAACCAACATCCTGACAAAGCCAATAAATTCTCGTGTTTTTGTTGGCTTTTCTTTCATTTATCTATCTGTAGCTGGTTATGACTTATTTTGAACTGTTTGACCTCGACCCAAATTTAGACATTGATTTTGATTTATTAAAAGCAAATTTTTTGGCTTTACAGCAAAAATTTCATCCAGATAATAATCAAGACAATATTGAACAGGCAGTTAAACAATCAAGCGAAGTCAATCAGGCTTTTGATACCTTAAAGCATATTGATAGTCGAGCAGCCTATTTACTCAAACTTAAAAAACAGGATTTTGGACTGGAACAGTCCATTCATGATTTTGAGTTTTTACAATCGGCTCTTGAATTACGTGAACAACTGGAAGACGCCACGAGCTCCCCTCAATTACAGCTGCTACGTCAGGAAATTGAACAGTGGGTTGCCAGTCTGATTCGAGAATTCAAAATCGATTTTAATGCACAGGACTGGAGTGAAGCACGGGATACTGTACGAAAATTACGTTTCTTCCGCCACGTCCTGGCCGATATTGATAAAGCTGAAGACAAATTGTTTAACGATGAACAATTTGACGATTTTGATGATCATGATTTTGAGTGATCGCTGAATAATCGCCTCTCATCTTTAAGACGGAATTCTTTATGGCTTTATTGCAAATTGCCGAACCCGGACAATCAAGCAGTCCACACGAACATCGTGTTGGGATTGGGATTGATCTAGGCACAACAAACTCTTTGGTCGCAAGTGTACGTTCATCCACACCGATCATTTTAAAAGATGAACATCAGCATAGTCTGTTACCTTCTATTGTACATTATGGCGAACAAGACACATTTGTAGGTAATCCTGCAAAAGCATTGATTAGCTTGGACCCAAGCAATACCATCGTTTCAGTCAAACGTTTTATGGGGCGTTCCAAAGCTGATATTCGTTTTCAGCATCCGTACCAATTACAAGGTACCGATCAGGAAATGCCCAGTTTTATAACCAGACAAGGCAGTAAAACACCGGTTGAAATTTCTGCACAAATTCTATCAACATTAAAACAACGTGCAGAAAGTTCCCTTGGCCACGAGATTACCGGTGCTGTTATTACTGTACCGGCCTATTTTGATGAAGCCCAGCGCCAGGCAACACGTGATGCAGCCCAACTCATCGGCCTAAATGTACTGCGTTTACTGAATGAGCCGACTGCTGCGGCAATTGCGTATGGCCTTGATCAAAACAGCCAAATTGCTGAAGACCAAAATTTTGCCATTTACGATTTGGGCGGCGGAACATTTGATATTTCAATTCTGCGCTTTAGTAAAGGTGTATTTGAAGTATTGGCAACTGGTGGACACACTGCCCTTGGTGGTGACGATATTGACCGTCTGATTGTCAAATACCTGAAACAGCAATTTTCTCTGGGGACACTTGCTAATCAGCAACATGCAGAATTGATTCAGATTGCCAAGGCTGCCAAAGAGCAACTGACGACTGAAACTAGTGTTGATATTCAGTTTCATGATGCGCATACCACGTTGAATCAAACCCAGTTACAAGACATCATTCAGCCTGTGACGGAACGTACTTTACAGGTTTGTCAAAGAGTATTGCGTGATGCAAAGCTTAAAGCCGAGCAAATTAATTCGGTGATTTTAGTGGGTGGTTCAACCCGCACATTAGCCATTCAGGATGCGGTACGCAATTATTTTCATCAAGAACCATTATGCAGTATCAATCCAGATGAAGTTGTTGCACTCGGTGCGGCCATTACAGCCAACCAGTTGGTCGGTAACAGTCAAGATGGCACACTATTGCTGGATGTCACACCGTTATCACTTGGGCTAGAAACCATGGGTGGACTGGTTGAGCGGATTATTCCACGTAATACGTCTATTCCAGTTTCTCGTCGTCAGGAATTTACCACCTATCAGGATGGCCAAACTGCCATGTTGATTCATGTAGTTCAGGGTGAACGTGATTTAGTTGAACATTGCCGTACCTTGGCAAAATTCGAATTACGTGGTATTCCACCCATGACCGCCGGCGCAGCACGCATAGAAGTGACTTTTCAGGTGGATGCCGATGGTTTACTGAATGTTTCTGCGCTGGAAACCACCTCCAATGTGCAGGCTAAGATAACCATCAAGCCTTCTTATGGCCTGTCAGAAAAAGATACCGAGCGGTTGTTATTGGAAGGTTTTAAGTTTGCCGAACAAGACAAAAAAGATCGTCAGTTACAAGAAACCAAAGTCGAGGCACAGCGTGAAATTGAAGCACTAAAACAGGCGCTTGCTGTCGATCAGCATCTCTTAAGTGCAGAAGAGGCTGAACGTTTACAGAGTACATTGAAGATATTAGAGCATACCTTGCAGGATCAGGACATCGATAAAATTGAGCAAGCTGTAGAAAATCTGAAAATCTATAGTGATTTATTTGCAGCAATGCGTATGAATCGCCATATTGATCATGCGTTAAAAGGTACTCGTGTAGAAGATTGGGCCGCCAATCAACAAGACAAGGATAAATAAGCCATGCCACGTATTAAAGTTTTACCTCATCCTGAAATCTGCCCAAATGGTGCAGAGTTTGAAGTTGAGAAAAAGGCCAATCTTTGCCAGAGCTTATTGGATCATGGGATTAAAATTGAGCATGCTTGCGATATGTCTTGTGCCTGTACAACCTGCCATGTGGTAGTGCGTAAAGGCTTTTATGAGCTTGATGAAATGAGCGATATAGAAGCGGATTTATTAGACCGGGCATGGGGACTTGAAGCAGAATCACGCTTGTCTTGTCAGGTTGAAATTGAAGATGAAGATCTGGAAATCGAGATTCCCAAATATACCATCAATCATGCCTCTGAAAAGCATTAAACGATTATAAAAAAATGTATATTTAATCGATGAGGATAAAACTGGATTACGATTTGGTTTTATCAACTTTATGATCATCATTCGGCAGATGTACAATACTTCTCTCGCTTAGTACCACTACCCCATCATCATCGGTTCTTTTTTGTTGTAATTTTAAACGTTCGATGGTTTGTTCCATTGCATTAATCAGTTGTGGATATTCATATATGGTGGTTTTGTCTAGATTTAACAGTAGATTAAATCCCTTATATTCATAATCATACCAACGTTGATACTTGTCAACTGCTTCATTATAACGTTCAACCACCTGCCAAGACCGAACAAATTCGGTAATACCTTTGAGCTTCATCGGTTGATTTTTAATACATAAAAATTGTTCCTTGACCAAATTAAAGGTTTCTTCGGAAATTAAAATCTGATCCACTTCAGCTGCGGTTTGCAAACGAGATGCTAAATTGGCGTCTCGCCCTACAATGGTATAGGACATCCGATGAATAGTACCATAATTACCCACGTGGCAATATCCCGTTGCAATACCCATACGGATATGCAGTGAAGCATAGCCCATTTTAATCCAACGTTCACGCAAAATACGCATTTGTTGACGCATGGCAACCGCCATATCCAGACAGGCCACCGCATCTTCTTTTACACCACGGCTATTTGGATCACCAAAGAAAATAAGCATGCCATCGCCCATAAACTTATCGATGGTACCCCCATAATTTTTGGCAATTTCGGTCATGTGCTTAAGATAATCATTTAATAAAAAAGCCAGATCATCTGGAATTAATTTTTCGGATAAATCTGTAAATCCTTGAATATCTGAAAAGAAAACTGTCAACTTACGTCGTTTATATTCAACCTTAGCCTCGAGCTCACCTCGCATAATCGATTGCCAGAGCTGCATAGGCGCATAACGTGCCAGTTGATTATTTAACTTGAGATAACGATTAGTTTCTTCTATATAATATTGTTTTTCTTGATTTAATAAATAGGATTGTCTGGTTTGGTAATACATGCCCATAAAAATAAACAGCATAAAGGCAAAAATAGAAAGTACATTCAGCTCTCGGCTGCTTTGCTCTAAATAAGGCTGAAAACCGAACACAAGAAAAGATGAAAGATAAAACAGCAATAAACTAACAATCGGGGAAATGGTCAAAACTAGCTTGTTGATACGTCCAAATACTGCTGCAAAAATCAGTGCCCCAACAATGGTTAATGTTGGAATAAGCAGTGCATGTATTGCCGCAATATACAAAGTCACCAGTGCCACATCAAAAAGAAATTGGACATTTCTGCGGACAGTTTTACCAAAGTGATATTCTACTTTTCTTAAAACCAGCGACTCATACAACAAAACAATGATGACAAACGGAATTAATAATAAATATTTTAATTCAACGTTTATTTCGGTAATACTACTAACAAATAAAATCAGGCTTAAAATGGTATAGCCGACAATCCGTAATATTCGGCTAAAATGATGGGAATCAAAGACATTCTGCATCATTGCCATCGTTTAAATTCCCACGCTTAGGGAAGTTAATCCATACGCCAATCAAAAGGCATATCTCCCTGACCACGCAAAGCGAGCATCAAGGTTTGGCGCATATGATTTAAAACTTCATTGGTATAAGGTGTCGCAGGTGTTCCCCATACTGGTTTTGGCCAAGCGACATCATTTTGATAACGTACCACATGATGAAAATGTAATTGTGGCACAATATTGCCAAGCGCAGCGACATTCATTTTATCGGCACGAAAAACACGGGAAAGTTGACTGGATAACCAGCTTGATTCACGTAAAAATTGTTCCTGATCCGCCTGACTTAATTCATATAATTCACTTACACCAGGCACACGGGGAATCAGAATGAGCCATGGAAATTGCATATCATTCATCAGACGACATGTACACAACGGAAAATCACCTACAAAAAAAGTGTCTTGGGCGAGTTGAGGATGCAAAGTAAACATATCTATTAAATGAAGCAGTTATTACGATGCAGCAATACTATCATAGCTATGCGATAGATATTAAGTTTTTCGACAAATATTTACTTAAGTAGCCATTCCATATCCAATCCCCCAATATTCAGCAAAATCAATGTAAGGCTTGCAATAAACCATCGAGTAATTGCTGTACAAATGCCAGTCTTTTTTCTGATTCTTCCAGATTTACTGTCACTTTTAGACGCTGTCCACCTTGCATACGATAATGGGTCGGATTTTTCTGCATCAATTGAATAATCGTCATGGCTTGTACTGGCGTATCGGGCAAAAAGTCGATGTTACCGCCACCTTTAGCGATATCGATCTTGGCAATACCCAGTGTTTCCGCTTTTAAACGAATGTGATGAACAGCAAATAAATCCTTAACCGCTTGCGGTAAAATTCCAAAACGATCAATTAATTCAACGCGGATATGATCCAGTTTTTCGGCATTGGCTGCATTACTGATGCGCTTATAAAATAACAAACGTTGATGTACATCACCCAAATAATCATCGGGAATCAAGGCAGGCAAATGCAGATTAATATCTGCGGTTAAATTCAATGGCGCATCAAAGTTTGGTGATTTGCCTTTTTGAATGGCTTTGGTGGCTTTTTCCAGCATTTCCATATACAGGCTATAACCAATCGCCTGCATACTGCCGCTTTGCTGCTCACCCAATAAATCCCCTGCACCACGAATTTCTAGATCTTCGGTGGCAAGTACAAAACCTGCACCCAGCGTATTGGCGCGCTGAATCGCATCTAAGCGTTTTTCTGCATCACCTTTAAGATGTTTAATCGATGGTACGAGTAAATAGGCATAGGCCTGATGATGAGAACGACCAACACGACCACGCAACTGATGCAGTTGTGCCAGACCTAGTTTATCCGCACGTTCAATAATAATGGTATTGGCATTCGGCACATCAATCCCAGTTTCAATGATGGTGGAACAGACCAGCACATTATATTGTTTGTGATAAAACTGCTGCATTACATGTTCCAGCTCTTTTTCACGCATTTGACCATGTGCCACGGCAACCCGTGCTTCGGGCAATAAAACCCGTAAATTTTCTGCGGTGCGTTCGATAGTTTCGACTTCGTTATGCAGGAAATACACCTGCCCACCACGTAATAACTCACGGAGTACCGCCTCTTTAATGGTGGCATCAGTATCCTCCATTACGAAGGTTTTTACCGCCAAGCGTCGTGCTGGTGGCGTGGCAATAATGGAAAGATCCCGCATCCCTGAAAATGCCATATTCAAGGTCCGTGGGATTGGTGTTGCGGTTAAAGTCAGCATATCGACATTGGCACGTAATGCTTTAATCCGCTCTTTGTCACGCACACCAAAACGATGTTCCTCATCGACAATCATCAAGCCTAAATCTTTAAACTGTACCGATTCCTGCAAAATTTTGTGCGTACCAATTACGATATCGACTTTTCCCTCAGCAATATCTTCAATGATTTTTTGATGGGTCTTATTGGTTCCAAAACGAGATAGAACTTCGATACGAATCGGTGTATCAGCAAAACGATCCTTAAAGGATTCATAGTGTTGCTGTGCCAACAAGGTGGTCGGCACCAGTACAGCCACCTGTTTGCCATTTTGTGCTGCTACAAATGCCGCACGCATTGCCACTTCGGTTTTACCAAAACCGACATCACCACAGACCAAACGATCCATCGGACGTGCCTGCTGCATATCATGTAAGGTTGCAATAATGGCATTTTGTTGATCGACAGTTTCCTCATAGATAAAACCACTGACAAACTGATGATAGGCAACCTCATCCACGACAAAAGCAAAGCCCGGTTTGGCCTGACGACGGGCATGGATATGCAATAATTCTGCTGCCACATCATGGATTTGTTCCAGTGCCTTGCGTTTGGCTTTATTCCATTGGTCGGTCCCCAGTTTATGTAAAGGTGCTAGATCCGGATCACCACCACTAAAACGACTAATTAAATGCAGATTGGTGACAGGTACATAGACCTTGGCATCATCGGCATAATTGAGTTGTAAAAACTCATGGGTTTGATCATCAATATCCAGCGTTACCAAGCCGGCATAACGCCCGACCCCATAATCAATATGTACCACTGGTGCACCGATCGACAGCTCAGTCAAACTTCTGACCAGAAATTCTTCCGATACTTCTTTCTGATGCTTACGACGACGCTGAATTACCCGTTGTTCATATAATTGATTTTCAGTAATGATGGTCAACTGGTTGGGCAACTGCAAACCACGTTCCAGCGGTGCATCAGTGATCGCCAGATTTAACTTATCCTGAATAAACTGCTGAAAACCTGTCACAACAGGCAATTTATTTAGTTTTAATGACTCTTTTAGCGTTTCACGTCGTCCAGCACTTTCAGCCACAATCAATGTCGGCTGTTTTTGCTGGGCAATAAAATGTTTTAGGCTTGCAAAGGGGTCTTCATTTTTATGATCAACACTTAATTTTGGCGGTTCCAAGCCGGATAGATTGACTGCACCAGCCCGATCTGATGCGCTGTCATTGCCAACAATTAAACGTGCATATTGATTTAAACGCTGGGAAATTTGCACCGGTGGCACAAACAATTGCTCCGGTGGCACAATCGGCTGATCAATATCATGGCGACGATCATGATAACGTCGTTCGACTTCCTGCCAGAAATGATCAACATCCTGCTCCAAATGCTGTTCAGTGACGATTAATGCATCGAGTGGAATATAATCCAAAAATAGACTTTGTTGTAATTGTTCACGCTCAAAAAACAGCGGGAAATAATATTCCAGTCCCGGGCTGGCCAGACCATCCATCACATCCTGATATAAAGGATTACGTTTTGGGTTGGCATTGGGAAAGATCTCGGCATAACGATTACGAAAAGTACTGCGTCCATCTTTTAATGGAAATTCTTTGGCAGGCAAAATCGTAAAATTCTCGACTTTTTCTGTGGTACGCTGGGTTTCCGGATCGAAATAACGCAGGCTTTCCACCTCATCATCGAACAAATCAATTCGTACCGGAAATTCCTGACCCGAGGCAAAAATATCCATCAAGCTGCCTCGTACCGCAAACTCACCATGTTCATAGACGGTATCAACCAGATGGTAACCTGCTGCGATCAATTGCTCCCGTTTTCGCTCTATATCAAATTTTTCACCTTGTTTGATATCAAAATGCTGTCCAAACAACCAGCCAGGTGGCACAACTCGCTGCGCCAACGTGGTCGCTGATAGTAAAACAATTCCGGTCTTGGGAATATTGGTCAGTAAACTCAACCGTTCGGAAATAATATCCTGATGCGGTGATAATCGGTCATATGGCAGCGTTTCCCAGTCCGGAAAAACCTGTGGTTTAACACCGTAAAACTCCAGTTCACTTTCCAACTGCCCCAGATGCTGATTATTTCTTGCGACCATCACCATCAGACGTTTTTCTTGCTGGGCAATTTCGCTCAGCAATAAACTACCAATCGATCCCTGAATTTGTCCGACCCAGCGACGTTCGCCTTTTTTTAACTGTTTTAGATTTAACGTTGAGATGTTGGATTGCAAGAAAGACATCATGTTTGAGAAGGTCGTAGATAAAGATGAATGAGGCTGTAATGCTACCACTTAATCCTCAGACAAAAAAGGCAGCTAAAGCTGCCTTATTATGTATTAAAATTTATACGCGAATGACAAGGTATATGTTCTTGGATCCCCATACGTATTTGCCCATGTATTTAAACGATATTTCTCGTCCGTCACATTGGCAATATTTAGCCCGAGATTTACATTTTGGTTAACTTCATAACGTGCCATGAGATCTACCAAGGTAAAACCTTTTTGTCTGTATGCCTCATAATTTACACCAGTAGTGCTGCGGTCATAAAACTCACTTTGCCAATTAAGGCCAGCTCCAACTGTCAATTTGTTATCTAAAACAGGAAGTTTATACGTTGAAAATAATTTAACTTGCTGTTTTGGAATATCTGTATTGATGCGTGTTCCAGTATTATCTTTTGTTTCTGCTTGTGTATAACCTGCTTGAATATTCCAGCCTGGTAAAACTTCTCCCGCAAGTTCAATTTCAAAACCCTTGGTTTCAGCCCCTTTTACCCCACGGTGATAAGAAGTTCCTACTGTTGTCCAACCATTTAGAACAGCCGCATCATCAGCCGAATATTTCCCGGCCACTTCAGCGACATTATCCATTTTTGCTTGAAAATATGCTGCACTAATATTCAACCGATTATCATAAAATGAAGATTTTAAGCCAGCCTCATAGTTATTCCCTTCTTGAGGATCAAGCACTTTATATGAATAATCACGATTGGTTTGTGGCAAAAAGATATTGGTATAACTTGCATAAGCTGTCAAATATGGCGTGATATCAAATGTTAATCCTGCATATGGTGTTAATTCATTTGATTCATCAACATGTGAGTTAGATACAGTATTTCTTATGGTATTTGTAGAATGTGTTTTTAAATCGTAATTTGAAACACGGCCACCAACGATAATATGTAATGGATCGACAGGATTTAAACGTGTTGCAAGGTAAAACCCGCTTTGTTCATAATCTTTATTGCTTACACCTGTAGCTACGGTTGCCGAAGCTGGTTGAGCAATTGTACCATTCCATGTGTTTAAATCAATTACGCCACTCGCACTGTACCCTGCATACGCATTATTATTACTTTTTAAGTTTTGATAACTTGCTCCCAGCATAAGCTCATGTTCACGGCCAAACAAGTGGTAAGGTCCATTGACTGAAACATCAAGACTATGTTCTTCAGGATTGAAATCATTTTGTGAAGCAGCCAGTGAAGCTGTCATATCTGTATAATTGACCTGAGCAACACCAATAACACCATACAGTGATTCAATATCCTGTTTGGTGTAATTATAATTTGCCTGAATTTTCCATCGATTTGCAAATTCATGTGTTAATTGCGCAAAAAGATTTAATGTGTCAACTTGGCTATAAGCCCAACGTGCACTGGCATTAAATTCCCGATCAAATGGCATAATCTTACCATCCGCGCCATACATATCCAAACCATGTATGCCTTGACCATCCAGACGTGAACGGCTCAACATGGCACCTATAGCCAACGAACTTCGGTCTGATAGATCCGCATCAACAACACCGTATAATAGAGCATTGGATTGATCACCCCAATCTCGCCAAGAATCACTTTGACCATAAGCCGCAACGACACGACCACGGACATCGCCAGATTGTGTTAAGGCTCGCTGTACATCAAATTCTGAGCGTATGGCATTATTTGAACCACCACTTACGCGCACTGTACCAGTTGGACTAACACTAGTCGCATGTTTTCGGTTTAAACCTACGCTTGCACTAGGATATCCTGCACCGTTGGTCAACCCAGCAGCCCCTTTAATTACAGCTACATTTTCATAAACACTAGGGTCTAAATTACTTAGTGATGAACCATTCTTTCCGCTGGTCGCAGGCGATGTCATAACACCATCAACTTGATAATTAAGAATTTGATTTCCTCTGGCATAATAAAGAGTATATTCCCCACCATTACCGATAGCACCTTGTGCGCCAAAACGACGTACATATACTCCAGGAGTTTTTTCCAAAACTTCTTCTACAGTATTTAAATCTTGATCTTCTATCTGTTGTTGGGTAATCACTGTTACTGATTGTGGTGTATCTTTAAGACTCAAATTTAATTTTGTCGCGGCATTACTCTCTTTTACAGTATAAGTATTTTCTTCTTCTGCCTGTACTTCAATCGTAGGCAATTGCTGGACATTATCTGCTGCAAAAATGGTGACACTACATACAGCGGTTAAAGAAAACATTGAGACTTTAATTGCTGTAGCAAGGGGAGATTGATACATCATGAATTTTACCTTAAACACTTAGTAAACTTTAATGATAATTATTATCTTTCTTAAAAGCATAGCAAGTCAACACATTTTTTTACATTTTATTACAATTTGTAAGAGTGTATTATAAATTAACTGTTAATTTTAGAATTTCTAATTTATGTTATTAAATTAAAATATTTTTTAATTGTATCAATATTATATTCCAAAAACTAGAAGGCAGCCGAAGCTGCCTATCGATTTAAGTTCTTAAAATTTAGAAATCAAATGTTACGCCTAGCTTATAATTACGACCTGCACCAACCGTGGTAAAGCCACTGGTGAACACACCATCCCAATACTTTTTGTCAGCAACGTTATCGACATTGACACGGAAAGTTGTATTTACACCGCCAAGTTTAGTCGTATATTTTGCACCTAAATCAACCAAAGTATAATCAGGTAACTTAAGCGTATTGTCCGCAGTTAAATATTGTTCATCGACATAGGTAGCAAACGCATTTACGCTTAACCCTTCAACAAATGGGATTTGATAATCTACACCCACACCTGCTGTGAACTCAGGTGTACCTTCAATGGTTTTACCTGAAAGATTCACACCACTTGAAATCGCTTTTGTATATTCGGTATCAATGTATGCCAAGTTACCGTAAACAATCAAGTCGTTAGTGACTTTACCTGAAAAACCGTATTCAACTCCTTTTGATTCAGTCTTCGCACCATCGGTTGTGATTTGGGTAATTTTTGCATCATTTGAATCACGGTAGGTTGAATCCGTCAGCGTACTTGGCTTTTTAATTTGATAAAGCGCTAAAGTGTGTAACCAACGATCGCCTTGATATTTAGCACCAATTTCATACTGCTTACTTTCAAACGGTGCAAATGTCTTATTGTAATTTGCATCAGTCGCTACGCTTACAGTTGCACCCCTCACTAGGCCTTCAACATAGCTGGCATAGAATGAGGTTTCTTCACCAAAAGGTTTCACAATGATGGCTGCACTTGGAGATAACTTATCATCTTTCAATTTAATATTGGTTGTCAGTGATTTTAAATCCATGTCTTGATAACGTACACCTAAAATAAACTGTAGCTTATCGTCCAACATAGAAATCTGGTCACTTAGACTATAGCTGACATACACATCATCCGCAGTTGGAACAATCTCTGGCCATGTATTTGGCATATGTCCTTCACTGCTTGGATCATAGATATTGGTTGGGAAGTAAACTTCTGCTGCACCTCGCCCTTTATGTTGGCTGTATTTGCGTTTTAGATAATCAGCACGGAATGCCAAAGTGTGGGAAATATCACCCGTGAAAATTTGACCTTCTAGGCCCGCATTAAACGTGGTGTTATGCTCTTTTGAACCAACTCTATAATATTGTGCCAAGGCGTCCCCATTCGCACCAATTAGAGGCTTAGTATTACCTAGACATTGAGTAGCACTCACACAATAATTGGCAGGTAAATCCCGTACAACCATACGTGTCCCAAATAAATGTCCACGGTATTCACGTTCATTGAACCCAGCACCAGCAAATGCTTTTAAATTAGGTAGAAGTTTATATTCACCCGATAAACCCACATAGTTGGCACTTTGCATGCCTTCTAAATGTGGGAAATAATTCAGCTTACCATCTGGCGCGGGTAAAACACGCTTCAAGGTTGAAAAAGAGATCATCGCCGGTGAGCCACCATCACGACTGTCACGTGTGGTGTAGGCATCGAAGTTGATTTTGGCTTGATCGGTCGTATAGTCCAGCGCCAATACGGCCGCGGTATTTTTATCTTCTAAACCTTCAACAATATGTTCGCCTTGTCCATAGGTCGCACTGAGACGTGCGCCAAACTCCTGATTTTCACCAAAACGACGAGCTACATCAAAACCGGATTTGTAATAACCACCATCCTCATACATGGCTGAGACTTGGGTCAAATCTCGATCAGCACGTTTGGTGGTTGCCATCACTACACCACCAATACTACCGCCTGGGGCCATACCAGCAATCAATGCATTCGGTCCTTTTAGTACACTGGCAGAGCTCAAAATATCAGTTGGAGTCCGGCCACTTGGTGACATACCATAAGAACCATTGATGTTGGCATCTTCCCACGTCACAGCAAAACCACGAATCATAAAGTTTTCGTTTAAATGACCACTGTTCGTGGTGGTACGAATACTTGGATCATTTTTAAGAATGCCTGCAATCGAATCTGCCTGCTTATCTTTAATTGCTTGTTCTGTATAAGATTGAATACTAAAGGGCGTATCCAATACTGCTTTCTCGCCAAGAATACCTAAGGTCGCATCTTTTTTAAGTTTGCCCGTCGCATCTGTTTCCTGTGAATCAGCTTTTACAACAATTACTGGGAGTTGCTGTACATTATCTTCAGCAAAAATAGCAGGACTCAGTGTGGCAGCTAAAGAAAATAAAGAGATATTAACTGCTATAGCAAGTGGGGATTGATAAGCCATGAATTTCACCATGATGCCTTAGGATAATTTTAATGAGAACTATTATCTTCTATTGAGAAAACTTTAGTCAACACATTTTTTTACATTCTCTTACAATTTATAAGTCAATATATATGATAGCTAGCTTTGTTTAGTAATTCTAATCTTGATGCTATACATATCGGTTGTACTACATAGGATTTTCATTAAGATTATCTTCTGTTTTTCTAACGAGATTTTGCTAAAATGTTCAACCCACTTTTTTAAATTCTTGCAACATAATGACCCAAGCCTATCAGCAACAACTTGACGATAAAACACAGCGTATCCAAGCACAATTTGCTGAGTTTGATATTCCACCTTTAGAAGTATTTGCTTCACCTGAACAACATTTTCGTATGCGTGCAGAATTTCGTATCTGGCATAGCGAAGATGACATGTTTTATGCCATGTTTGAACGTAGCGAAGATGGTAAAAATAAAACTGTGGTTCGCATTGATGAATTTCCGATTGCAGATCAATCCATTAATGATTTAATGCCAAAATTATTACAGGCCATTAAAAATATTCCGGTATTAGCCAAACGTTTATTTGAAATTGATTTTCTTGCGACTTTAAGCGGTGAGATGCTGGTTTCCCTGATTTATCATCGGAAACTGGATCAAGAGTGGCAAGACCACGCCCTACAATTACAGCAAGATCTGAATATTAAAATTATTGGTCGCAGTCGTGGACAAAAAATTGTTCTTGCTGATGAATTTGTGATAGAAAAATTAACTGTGGGCGAACGTCAGTATATTTATAAACAAATTGAAAATGGTTTTACCCAGCCAAATGCCAAAGTCTGTGAAAAAATGCTGTCGTGGGCATGTGAGGTTGCACAAGGAACTTCCGGTGACTTGCTGGAACTGTATTGTGGCATTGGTAATTTTACCCTGCCCCTTTCGCATTATTTTAAAAAAGTTTTTGCCACAGAAATCGCCAAAAGTTCGGTACATGCTGCGGAATGGAATATGCAGCAAAATCAAATTGATAATATACAGATTGCAAGACTTTCTGCAGAGGAATTTACCGAAGCTTATCAAGGTAAACGTGAATTTCGTCGTTTAAAAGAACAAAATATTGATTTACAACAATATCAATTTGATACTGTGTTTGTCGATCCACCGCGTGCGGGCATTGATGATGATACCTTAAAATTGATTGCCCAATTTCAACGAATTATCTATATTTCCTGTAATCCCGATACCCTGCATGACAATCTCAAGACCTTAACCCAAACGCATCAGATTAAACGCTTTGCCCTATTTGACCAGTTTCCTTACACACATCATGTAGAATCAGGTATATTATTAGAGCGAATTTAATTATTGCTGTATTTAATGTAATTATAAATAAATAGTATGCATTAAAATTAACCATAGTTTATGGTTGATTTTAAGGTGTGGCAAAATTTAGACACCTAAACGTATATTTTCTGCAATGACTTTTAGGTGTAACAATTTAATCTTAAGATCACTGAAAGACTTTTATGAGTATATGTCGATGGAAATTAGTATTAAAAATTTAAATCAGTTGATAGATGAAGCCTTAAAATCTGGGAAAAAACCAGAAAAGCTCCTGATTGGGTATAAAGCGTATGCCGAGTTGATGGACAATCCAAAATTTGCAGATGAAATTATGAATTCAGCAATGACACCCACCAAACGTAAATACAAGAAAATTAAAATCAAAGTCACAACAGATGAATACCAACTCGAAGTTAAAAGTTAAAATAACAATTTTATTTGAAATGGTGCAGTTACCATCTCAAATTCACAAGGTTAGGTACTTAATCCTAGCGAATTTTATGAGCTTAATGTGATGTTATATTTTGATCAGTTAAATGAATCAATTAAAGAAGTTGAAAAATTAAAAAAGCCAGAAAAACTACTGATTGGTTATCGCATGTATTATGAATTGATGCAGGAACGTAAATTTTTTGAAGAAGTCGTCGGCTCTTCAATGAATCCTAATAAACGAAAATATAAACAGATTAAAATCAAGATCACGCAGGATGAGTATCAATTACTGGTGATCTAACTTATTTTTAATATACTACGCCAGCTTAAAATCAATTATCTATCTAATAACAACTTTCCCCCCAAATAAGGGAGGAAGGTCATTTATCTTTTAACTCATTAACCATTAAATGGATGACGCAAGATAATCGTTTCTGCGCGATCTGGACCTGTAGAAACAATATCAATCGGACATTCAATCAATTGTTCAATGCGTTTTACATAAGCAAGCGCATTTTCTGGCAATTGCTGAATATCAGTTAAACCCACTGTAGATTCAGACCAGCCCGGTAATGTTTCGTATATTGGCTTCAAATGTTCAAATGAAAATGCATCCGACGAACCGACACAACCGGAATCTGTATTTTCATAACCCACACAGATTTTTACTTCTTCCAGTCCATCAAGAACATCTAGTTTGGTCAAACAGATACCAGATAACGAATTTACTTCGACTGAACGACGTAAAATCTCTGCATCAAACCAGCCACAGCGACGTTGACGACCTGTTGACGCACCAAACTCACGACCAACTGTACCCAGATGACGACCAATTGCATCACCTGTATCGGTTGCAGCATCATACACCAGCTCAGTTGGGAATGGGCCACTACCCACGCGTGTTGTATAGGCTTTGGTAATTCCGAGGACATAATCCAGATGTAATGGTCCCAGACCAGAACCAGAACTTACACCACCTGCTGTGGTATTTGAACTGGTCACAAATGGATACGTACCATGATCGACATCAAGCAATGAGCCTTGTGCACCTTCAAACATGATCGGTTTACCTGCTTTGCGGTAATCATGCAAAGTTTCAGTCACATCAATCACCAGTGGGGTAATGACTTTACGCCATTCATCACATAAAGCAATAACATCTTCAACTTTAACCGCTTCAACACCATAGTACTGCGTTAACTGAAAATTATGGTATTCAAGTAAGTCTTCAATTTGTTTTTTCAGCGCATCGCCACCACGTACCAGATCTGCAACACGGATAGCACGACGAGCGACTTTATCCTCATAAGCAGGACCAATACCGCGACCAGTCGTACCAATCTTGGCATTACCACGTTTTTTCTCACGTGCCTGATCAAGCGCAATATGGTTTGGCAAAATCAGTGGACAATTGGGCGAAATACGAAGACGTTCTTTTACAGGCACACCTTCCTGTTCAAGAATTGCCATTTCCTTAATCAAGGCTTCTGGAGAAAGCACCACGCCATTACCGATCAGGCACAATACATTATCACGCAAAATACCCGATGGAATGAGGTGTAATACAGTTTTCTTGCCACCCACAACGAGCGTATGTCCAGCATTATGACCACCTTGATAACGTACCACAGCAGCCGCTTGGTCAGTGAGCAGGTCGACGATTTTACCTTTACCTTCGTCGCCCCATTGGGTACCAAGTACCACAACATTTTTGCCCATAATTGCCTCATTACATCTTTTAGAAAATTTAATTTAAAGAAGTTGCTATTGGAGTTTTTCCCTTGACCACTTTTAAAATCAGATATCATTTAAGAGCAGAAAATTTATAGACAACTTCCTCCGCTTTAAATCGTTTGAACTTGCCAGCTCTGATTTGTATTCACAAGCTGATGTGTCGCTTGTGGCACTGAATCAAGCTGATCCTGTCCCAATAATTGTATAACGTGATGCCCTTGCTGACGTAAATTCGCAATTACATCCTGTAAATTCTGTTCACGTCCACTTGGTGCCACAATTAACTCCACCTGAGCAAACTGATTGGCCACCAGACGATATAAATCACAACTAAAACCGGTTGCTGCACGGGCACGGCCGAAATGTTCGCCAATGCCATCATAACGACCGCCTTGTGCCAATGGCATAGCATGATTCGGTGCATATACAGCAAACATCAAGCCAGTATGATAATGATAACTACGCAGCTCGACCACATCGACACCGACACATACCTGCGGCCATCGAGATTTAATTTGCTCGATTGCAGTTTGTAAACTAGTCAATGCCTGATGAAAACTTGCATGATTCAGAATATCCTGAGATAAATGCTGTGCCAACGCATCGAGATCACCGGATAGACGACCTAATTCGTAGAAGTCTGAACCATAATTTAAACTTGCAGTAAAATCTTTTAATTCCGGCAGTGCTTTACGCTGATAAAGTTCAGAAAGTTCAAGTTCCTGGTCTTTATTTAATCCAGCCACTTCAACCAGACTTCGGAATAAACCGACATGTCCAAGATCCAAATGCAGCCCTTGCTGATAACCGGCAACATTCAGCACACCCAGCATGATATCGATCATTTCCAGATCGGCATCCAAGCCATCGTGACCAAATAATTCTGCACCTAACTGTAAGGGCGCACGAGAAGCGGTTAAACCTTGCGGCTTGGTATGTAAAATCGTTCCTGCATAGCAATAACGGGCAACGCCTGAAACCGGACGAACATGCGCATCAATACGTGCAACCTGTGGTGTCATATCGGCACGAACACCCAGTAACCGCCCGGAAATCTGATCAATAATCTTAAAAGTCACCAAATCCAGATCGTGATTGAGTGCACTTAAAGAAGATAAAGATTCCAAATATTCAATAAATGGCGTATAGACCAGCTGATAACCACGCTGTGCAAGGAAATCTAATGCTTGACGACGTAAACGTTCAATTACCTGAGCTTGTTCGGGTAGAACATCTGCTACACCATCAGGTAACAACCATGTCTCTGAAATGGGCATGTGGTAAAACCTAAATTAAATCAATACCGAAGAATCGGTCGCATAAAAAAATCGGGCAATACCCGAATTGCAGCCTATATTATCACGATCTCAAACTCGATGCACCTTTACAAACTCATTCATCAGATAAATTTTACTTAGGAGCTGGTTGTTTATTCTTGACATAATTGAATAAATAAAAAGTCGGGGCAATGTTGCACAAAAAAAGCCTGTTTGGGTGTAGGAATATTGCCTTCGGTGACTGTACCTAAGCGTAGTCGAATGACATTGGGAAGATCTTTTCGATAGGAATACAAAGGACTGCCACAATGTAGACAAAATACCCGTGCCTTGTTTTCTGTATAGAAAAATTCTTTTAATGCCAACTTACCTTGTTCAATGCCAAATTTTTGTTGGTCGATTGGGCTATTAAATGCAAATAAAGAACCTTGTGCTTTTTGACAGTCCAGACAATGACAAATGATTGTTTCTACGATGGGCGCATTGTAAGAATATTTGACTTCGCCACATAAACATTGACCTCTGATCATCTTTCTTCTCCTTGAGAAAGTTTAAATTTTCAATTGTCTGGCATCCTGCATTTGTTTTAAACGCCCTTCTATTTGTGCCTTTAATGCTTCATTGTTTTTCTCTTTACTCAAACGCTGCGCATGTAATAGGCTTTTAATCGCCTCTTCTTCCTGACCATTCCAGAATTGAACTTCTGCACGGTAACGCAACACATTGATCGCACGCACCGGACTGTCCACTCGAAGATCTTCTGCCCGTTGCAACAGTTGCCATACACTAGTGTCCATCGGAAAACGGCTGGATAAGGTGGTTAGAATCTTATTGGCATCATTTGGTTGTTTATTCAAGATATAGATTTCCGCAAGTTTTAATGCCACTGCCCGATTTTCAGGCGCAATACGATATAAGGGTAATATTGTCTGTAAGGCCTGCTCATACTGTCCTTGCGCCATATACCAATCCGACCAAGTCAGACTATATAAAGTTTTTTGAATGGCTGTCGGTTGAATCGTATCCAGTATATCCTTAGCATTCTGATATTGAGAATGTTGTATATAGTAACTCGCCAATGCCAAAGCCGCCGAGGAATTGCGCAGTGCAAGCGACTTTAGCTGATTAAGATTGGCATAACCACCCAATACAGCAGTACGCCATCGAATCAATTCAAACTTTTGTTGTTTCTCAAGGCTATTGTTCGTCTTAATATTATATTGACGTGCTCTTAAACGTGCCTCACTCATTCGTTCGGTGGTCAATGGATGGGTTAACCAGAAATCCGGCAAATAACTTAATTGTGTCGATGAGCGTTGCATCAGTTCAAAAAAATCTGCCATGCTTTCCGGATTATAACCAGCAATCGCCATATATTGCATACCGACACGATCCGCTTCGCGTTCCTGATTACGACTATAAGAGAGTTGTTTATCCAGCATGGCAGCCTGTGTACCCAACATGACTGCTGCACCGGCATCAGACGATTGGGATGCGACCGCAATACCTGCCAATAAACCAGCTAAAGCTAAAAGTCCCTGTCCTTTAAAGGCTTCCTGACTGCGACTGTAATGACGTTGTGTAACATGTGCAATTTCATGTGCCATAACACCCGCAATTTCATCGATATTATGTGATGAAGTAATAGTGCCGGCGTTAATTGCAAATAAACCACCAGGCACGGCAAACGCATTAATTTGTTGATCACGTACCACAACCAATGCAATAGGCTTACCCATATTGGTTTGGCTATAAATACTGGCAAAAATTTGATTTATTTCATCTTCGAGCCAAGCATCCTGAATTTCTGGTAATTGCTGGCGCACCTGACGCAATACTTTTTCACCAATTTGTTTTTCTTGCTGGCGACTAATTAAACCCACCTGACTACCCAAATCGGGAATATCCAGATATTGATTTTTTCCCATAGTCATACTGCTCCAGTCCATATCACCATGTGACCAGGCAATTGAACTAAAGGCCAAATTTGCAGCACAAACTGTCGATAAAAAGAGCGTTTTCAATGTCGGATAAAATTAGAAAATGATGACTACTTATTATCAGAGCGCATCACTTTTCTCAATATAGAAATGTAACCCAGTTTAAAATATTAGATTTAAAATCAGAGACAAAACTGGCCTAAAACCAGCTTTTATGACCTTTTAATGCTTCATCAGCACATTGCAAGACTGTTTGAGTTAACCACCACAAACGATAATCACCAGTAATGTTGCCGGATTTAAAATTATGAATATAGGAAAAACTTAAATTACGTGTAGGATCACACCATGCGCCAGAACCATTATAGCCAATATGACCAAAAGCAGTTGGCACACGCTTACCCAAGGTAAATACCCGATGATAACCCAAGCGCCAATGCATCGGTATCGGCATCACTTTATCTCGAGCATAAGTCTGAATGCTGCTGAGTTCTTCAAATATTTCAGGACGAATCAATTGCTGACCATTCCAGTGCCCTTTATTGGCAAGCATGGCATACATCTTCGCCAAACTATTTGCAGTGAATACTCCATTGGCAGACGGAATAATCGCTTGTAATGCTTCATCACTATAGAAATCAAATTTACCCATACTGCGCGGCACCAGTGCATCATCAGCATCATAAGGATTGATACCGCTTAGGCTAATGACTCGCTCGGTAAAACTTAAAGGCCTGCGTCCTTCAGCTGTTAAAGGTTTACGTGGTTTCTGGATTTGTGCTTGATCTTCCTTGATCTTTTTAAAGGGTTTGGCCACACGCTCAAGCTGATCTTCGGGCACACCAAAATATGCACCATCAAGCGCTAAAGGTTCAACCAGATAGGTCTGCAATAATTCTGCCAGTGGTTTTTGCATAATTTTTTCCAGCGTACCACCGACAAGCCAGCCAAAACTTAAAGCTTGATAGGCTGTCGCAGTTGCAGGCGCAAAACGTGGTGTCGCCTGCTCATATGCCTGTAACATGCCTTGCCAGTCCAGCATTTGCGCAGCACTGGAAATCGTATGTCGAATATCATACAAGCCACTTTGATGGCTAAGTACATGTCTTAAGGTAATTTTTGCCTTATCATTTTGGGCAAATTCCGGCCAATAGTGTGCAATCGGCACATCATAATCCAGCAAATCCTGACTGGCTAAAATATGCGTTAAAGTTGCCAATATTGCTTTGCCGGTTGAATAGCTCAAGGCCATATGTCGCTGATCCCAAGCCTCTTCCGGTTTGGCTTCTCCGGTATAAAGTTCGGCAACCTGCTGCCCCTGAAAATAAACACTAATGGCAGCGCCGCCCAATGTGGTTTCTGGCTGTATCTGACTTAAAACTTGTGCAACAGGCTGAAACTGTTCATCACATTGCCCACGGTAATTGTCTTTTTTCCCCTGGGTAATTTTCTTGATGATTTTCAAACCTTGCATGATCTAGTCCTTGATAAAGATAAATGTATCGCATACTTTGTATTCTAAAGTGAAAATAGCAACACTCAATTGCGAAAATGCCCGATTTTTAATGAAATTTTTGGAGATCAAAAATAATCAAGAAAGTCAGTCAAAAATTCTATATGACCTTTTATTTATTTATTTTTCCCCTTATAATTTAAAAACTTAGATTTAAAAATTCAGCCTTAGACTTTCATCATATTTATTCACAACGTGTTTTTTATTAAAGTCTCAATTAAGACAACTCGGAAAAAAGGAATGAGAAAATGACATCAAATGATAGTATTGACAAAACTGCGGGGCATATAAAAGAGTTGATTGATCAACTTTTTGACATCGAATCGGAAATTAACCAGAAAAAAGGCATTCCGGAATCTTTAGGTGTATCGCTCTGGAATGAATATACCGATGTGAGAAAATATGTCTGGCTTGATGGCGATCATGTGGTCATTATTGGCCGATCCAGCACATTTTACCGAATCTTTCTTGATCAGCTCGGACAACGCACTTGTATCTATCATTTATCGGAAATTGATGATGATAATTTCAAATTACAGGTGCTACGTTCAGGTTCATGGATTGAGCGTTTTGAGCAATATGTCAAAAATCTTCAAGTCCGTCTGGACAATATGAATATTGATCCGACCACGGCAAATAATGCATTCAAACCAATTGATTTTTAATATTAAAGTGTAATACAAAAGCCAGATTTTTTAATCTGGCTTTTTTAGGTCAGGCTAAATTGAATATATGATGAATTCTCATATACTCGATGTTTAAAGTGCTTTTAACTCGCCATTCAGATGCGGTTTATGATTTTTCGCATTACGCAATAGAAAATCTGTTGTTGTATCGACTTGTGCGGTTAAAAACTCAACCTGCGAAGGTAAAAAGATTGGAAGTTTAAACACGACATCTGCTTCATAGGCTGCTGGTAAAGGTGACAGTGCGGCCAATGCCCTTGCTTTACTCCACATACCATGGGCTATCGCCTGTTTAAATCCAAAAGCTTTGGCAGTCAATGCATGAATATGAATCAGGTTAAAATCACCAGAAATCAGGGCGTAGCGACGACCGGTATTTTCTGCCAGTGTCCAAGTATCCTGAAGTTGATAATCCACGACAGGATCATTTTTCGTCTTTTCAGTAGAAACTTTTTTATCGACCTTTTGTCTGGAAAGATAAGTGGTTAAACCTTCAAATACCACTTCATTACCGATTTTTGCGCTAATGATAAAGTCAAATTGTAAACCCTTGTCATGTGGCTGCAATTCGCCGAATTTACATGCAAGTTGAATAGTCTCAGCGGCCTGAATTACACGATACTGTTTGATTTTATTACGGATATGAACTAATCCAAGCAATACAAAAGGAAAAGGTTCACTGGTCATCATATGCATTTGTAAACTTTGTGCCAATACAGCCAGATACATCGCAGGCACAGTACCATCATTTTTAAACTGGCAAATTCGATTATATTTGCTCAGATGCTGAACATTAATCTCAAGTTGATCCACCACATATTCCACCCGTGGCAAAACTTTTTCAGTAGTTTTTGCTTTCTGAATTAAACTCTGAATAACCTTTGGATATACTGTATAAGCCTTAGGCAATGCACTAAAATGACGAGTTCTCATCTATTGTTGAACCTCTTGTGATTAAAAAAGAGGGGGATTACACCACCCTCTTGAATAATTTGATATTTGAATTAGCCTTTGTTTAAGCGCCAAGCAGGCTCTGACCGCAAACCCGTACCACATTGCCATTTAAGCCGGTAGAGGCAGTAGAGGCAAAATATGCAATAGTTTCTGCCACATCAACGGGTAAACCACCTTGGCTCATGGAATTCATACGACGGCCTGCTTCACGAATTGCAAAAGGAATCGCAGCAGTCATTTGAGTTTCAATAAACCCAGGTGCAACGGCATTAATGGTAATTCCGTTTTTCAGGGTTGGTGCTGTAAATTTCACCAGCCCGATAACACCTGCTTTGGATACTGCATAATTGGTTTGACCCAGATTACCTGCAATGCCACTGATGGATGATACACAAATAATACGGCCGTTTTCATTTAAGCCGGCATTATTTAGTAAGTAATCATTAACACGTTCGTTGGCTGCAAGATTGATATTGATCACCAAGTCCCACAATTCGGGTTTCATGTTTGCCAATGTCTTGTCACGTGTAACCCCGGCATTATGCACAATAATATCCAGTCCACCTTGAGTCGCAGCTGCAGCCTTGATTTTCTCACCGGCATCATTTGCTGTAATATCCAATGTGAGAACAGAACCACCAATTTGATTTGCAACACGCTCAAGATCGGCCTGTTGTTGAGGAACATCAAGACAAATCACATGTGCACCATCTCGTGCCAAGACATGTGCAATCGCCTCACCAATACCGCGACTGGCACCTGTCACCACAGCAGTTTTCCCCGCCAATGGCTGTGCCCAATCAACTTCGATTGTTGTTGCATTGGAAACACGAATCACCTGACCAGACACATAGGCAGATCGTGGAGACAACAAAAACCGTAAGGTCGATTCAATATTATCCTGTGCATCCTGATCGACATAGACCAACTCCGCGGCAATACCCTTTTTAAACTCTTTACCGACAGATTTCACAAAACCTTCGAGCGCTCGCTGTGCAATCGCAGCAGCAACACTACTGGCAGTTTCCGGTGAAGTACCGATCACAATGACCCGACCTGATGTCTGGATCTGACGCGCAACCGGATGAAAAAAGTCATACAGTGCTTTTAATTGCTCGGCATTTTCAATACCTGATGCATCAAACACCAATGCTTTAAATTTGGACGCTGTATCACCCTGATTAAAAGCACGAAGATTCAAGCCAACCGAAGCGGCTGCTTGTTGCAGCGCCGTATTATTGCCTGCATACACATCTGCATGAATATTGCTTAGCACTTGACTAATGGAAGCAGTCAAGCGGCTATTTGGTGCAGCGCCAAATAAGACTGCGCCTTGAATCACAGGTTGACCTACCTGAAAACGGTCCAGCTCAATCGGTGACGGCAAACCTAGATTTTTAATGACAAATTTACCGATAGGTGATTTTGCAAATGTTTGATACTGATCAGTCATGACAATTTCTCTTTTTTTGAAGCCAGAAACAATATACTTATCTTCAACTGAAATCTTTTAGCCGAAGCTTTGAAAAATATTCAATCCTTACACTCTGGACACAGAAGAACTTAATTACTCTTGTATGATACTTGAGTCTAAAATCTTAAGACTTGACCTGATTGCCTTATTCTGTGTCACTCTAGTCAATACGAGTATATCCAGTTTGTGCTAATGTTGTCTGTACAAGAAACACTAAAATGCTTGGAAAAGCCTTATGAGCAAACCCACTCAAAAACATTTAGCACAGTCCGATGTGGCCAAAGAAGATGTGTCAGAAACATCAACTAGCACGTCTCAATCCACACAAAAACTGCCTAAACCAAAAGCTGCCAGTCGTAGTCCTAATCGTCGTCAAGTTACGGCAAAATCAACCATCTCTTCTGGTGAAGATGCGGCAGCGCCAAAAAGCTCTGCTAAGATTGCAACTGCAAAAACCACGGCATCGCCACGCCGCAATCGTTCTTCAGCATCCACCACCTCTCCTAAACAACAGGAACAAGCCATGAGCCAAAATTCTATTCGTCGTGTCGCAATTATCGGTGGTAACCGTATTCCCTTTGCTCGTTCAAATGGAAAATACTTTACTTCCTCAAATTCGGATATGCTGACCGCGGCATTGAATGGTCTAATTGAACGTTACAACTTGCAAGGTCAACGTCTGGGCGAGGTTGTGGCCGGTGCTGTATTAAAGCATAGCCGTGATTTTAATATGACACGGGAATGTGTCTTAAGTACAGAACTTGCACCAGAAACGCCTGCATACGATATTCAACAGGCATGTGGTACAGGTTTACAGGCAGCTTTCCTGGTGGCCAACAAGATTGCCTTAGGTCAGATTGAAGTGGGAATTGCAGGTGGTGTTGACACCACTTCTGATGCACCGATTGCCTTTGGTGATGGTTTACGTAAAGCGCTGCTTGAATTAAATATCGCCAAAACTGCAAAAGACCGTTTAAAAGCACTGACCAAAATCAATGTCAAAGATTTACTGGATGCGCCTAAAAATGGCGAACCACGTACTGGACTTGCCATGGGTGATCATGCTGCCATTACTGCACTGGAATGGAATATTGGACGTGAAGATCAGGATGAACTGGCTGCGGCTTCCCATCAAAAAATGGCCAAAGCCTATGAAGAAGGTTTCTTTGATGATCTGATTACGCCATTTTTGGGTCTGGATCGTGACAACAACTTACGTCCGGATTCAACTGCTGAAAAATTGGCAAAGTTAAAGCCTGTTTTTGGTAAAGGCGAACATGCAACCATGACTGCTGGTAACTCTACACCATTGACCGATGGTGCGTCCTGTGTCCTGCTTGCATCAGAAGAATGGGCCAAAGCAAATGGACATGAAGTGTTGGCTTATTTAACCTTCTCTGAAACTGCTGCGGTAGATTTTGTGAATAAAAAAGAAGGTCTGCTCATGGCACCTGCCTATGCTTTACCTCGTATGCTGGAGCGTGCCGGACTTAAACTTCAGGATTTTGATTATTATGAAATTCATGAAGCTTTTGCCTCACAGGTATTGGCAACATTAAAAGCATGGGAAGATCCAGCATTCTGTAAAGAACGTTTGGGTCTTGATGCCCCACTTGGCGCCATTGATCGTACGAAATTGAATGTAAAAGGTTCCTCACTTGCTGCCGGGCATCCATTTGCTGCAACAGGTGGACGCATTATTGCAACCGCAGCAAAACTGTTGAATCAAAAAGGTTCTGGCCGGGTGCTGGTATCAATTTGTGCAGCTGGTGGACAAGGTGTAGTTGCCATCATTGAAAAATAACCACATCATCATTTAACTTTTTAGAGCTGTCTCACAAGAGACAGCTTTTTTATTTGCTTATGATTTATTTGCTTATGATAGTGCGGTATAAAAATTGCTTATTTATTTCATCAGCATTAAAAAAGCTAAATAATGCTAAAAAAGTTTAGAATTTTATATTTTTTTTTAGTAATATGTATCACGATACAATGTAATGACAACGTATAATCATAGTCTAGTATTGATGGGGTTTATTGCGATGGCTAAGACAGAAGTCTATCAAATTCGCCTTGATAGCGAAGAAAAGAAGCAAGCATTTGCAGTATTTAAGCAACTCGGGCTAACGCCTGCGCAAGCAATCCGTATGTTTTTTCGTCAGGTTGTTTTAACACAGTCTATTCCTTTTAACATTGAGAATAAGGTGACTTTTACACCTGTTCCACAACGTGAAAATCTACCTGAAGAAAACCATCAGGATCTATTTCTGGAGTTAGACCAGATCCTGAATTCCAAACAGCAATAATCGTAACTATTTATTTCGTTGCATTTTTTCACAATATGTTGTTTTCATATTAAATTCTTTTTGTATATGCTCGAATAAAACAATGCAAGAATAAGGAATGAATTGATGATTGTACGACAGGCAACGGAAACCGATATCCCTTTATTAACCGTGCTGTTTGATGAGTATCGACAATTTTATGGAAGTTCGAGTAATTTAGAACAAACTCAGCAATTTTTATATAAACGATTTAAAAATAAACAAAGTGTGATTTTTATCAGTCTGAAAGATAACATCATTACTGGGTTTATCGTGCTTTATCTTAGTTTTTCCACCGCCGAATGTGCCGAATATTATATTCTGGATGATACCTATGTTACCCCGAGTTATCGTCGGCAAGGGTCCGCACATCAGTTGATCGATACAGCAATTTTATATGCGCGGCAGCAAAAAGCTTTGCGTATCAGCTTACAAACATCGGGTGACAATCTCGCTGCAAAAATATTGTATGAAAAACTTGGGTTCGTTCTGGATGAAGAATTTGACACTTATCACTGCTTTCTTTAATTGCTGATATTCAACTTGTTTTAGCACATCGCATTTCTTCTGGAGAAAGATAACACCATTCACCCATTGCCAGATCCAGCTGCTCAAGCCTTAATTGACCAATTTGATCACGGTGTAAACGTATCACCTCGTTATCCACAGCATGTAACATGCGCTTAACCTGATGATATACACCCTGATCAATGGCAAAACGCAGTGTATAAGAATCCAGTTGAGTAATAGAATGTGCAGCAAAAATCCCTTTTTCATTTTTCAGGCTAACACCCTGCGCAAGTTTTTCAATCTGCACTTGGGTAATTTCATTTTTAGTTTCAATCACATAGTATTTGGCTACATGTTTTCTCGGGTGCGTCAGCTGATGCAAAAATTGACCATCATCGGTGCATAATAATAAGCCTGTAGTGTCCTGATCCAGTCGCCCTACAGTTTGAATATTTCTGGCCAATAACTCTTCAGGGAAAAAATCAAAGACACTTAAATGCTGTTGTGGCCGATGTGAACATTCATAATTTTGTGGTTTATTTAAGGCAATATATACCTGTTCACGATAAACATAATCCTGTGCCAATACCGAAAAAATTAAATCTGTGGTATCAAATTTTGCCTTAACATCCATGATAACCTGCCCATCAATACGGACATGGCCTTGACGAATTAACAGCTGACAATGTTTGCGTGAACCAATCCCTTGAGATTGTAAGATTTTATCGAGTTGCACAATGATCCTTATACATTTTCATTTTAGTCGTCATTATATAATAAGACAGCATCACAGTTTAGCACTTGACAATGGCGCAGGATAATTTTTAGCATGTATTTTCGATAAACATAGCTGAAATCTATACCATGAAAAAAACACTATACGCATTGATTCTTACTTTTGCCCTTCCCTGTACGGCTTTTGCACAACCAGCAAGCGAACAATCCATTCGTGAATTACTCAAAATCACCAAAACGGCACAACTGATTGATCAATCTTATACTCAACTTGAACCGATCATGAATTCAATTTTTGAACAAACTGTTCAAAATAAAGGCAGTAATACTGACCTAAGCACAAAGAAGGCCTATGAAAATTTTAATAAGAAATATGCACAACTCATCACTCAAGAGCTATCATGGAAAAAACTGGAGCCAGATTTTATCAAGCTATACACAGAAGTATATACACAAGAAGAAATTAACGGCATGATCGACTTTTATAAAACACCTGTTGGTCAATCAACCATTGAAAAGATGCCATTGGTCGCTGATAAAAGTATGCAGTTAATGCAAACTCATCTTACTCAGTTAATTCCGAAACTTAGCAAATTGGCAGAGGAATCGAAACAAGAAGTCAGCAAGTAACTAATAACATAAAAATAGCCACAACAGTGGCTATTTTATTTATCTTTAGAACTTAATTTTTATGACGCATATGCGGGAATAAAATCACATCACGAATACTTGGTGCATCTGCAAAGAGCATGACCAAGCGGTCGATCCCAATGCCTTCACCTGCTGTTGGCGGCAGACCATATTCCAGTGCTTCAATAAAGTCTGCATCGTAATGCATAGCTTCATCATCCCCTGCATCTTTCTCGGCCACTTGTGCCTGAAAACGCTCAGCCTGATCAATCGGATCATTTAATTCGCTAAATCCATTGGCAAGTTCACGCCCACCGATAAAGAATTCAAAACGGTCTGTAATGTGTGGATTTTCATCATTGCGACGCGCAAGTGGTGAAGTTTCCGCAGGATATTCGGTAATAAATGTCGGTTGACGTAATTTGGTTTCTACGGTTTCTTCAAACACGATGGTTTGTAACTTACCTAGACCAAATCCCGGTTTTACCTGTTCCTTGAGTTGTTCGCTGATAAACTTGGCCAAAAACTCACGGTCATTCACATTTTCCGCAGTAAACTCTGGATTATGCTCAAGAATGGCATCAAACATGGAAATTTTCTTGAATGGCCCTTTGAAACTATAGACTTCGCCTTGATATGGTACATCTGTTGTTCCCAGAATATCCAGTGCAAGTTTTTCCAGCATGTTTTCGGTCAGCGTCATCAAATCTTTATAATCTGCATAGGCCTGATAGAATTCAATCATGGTAAATTCAGGATTATGGCGGGTTGAAACACCTTCATTACGGAAGTTACGGTTGATTTCAAACACACGTTCAAATCCACCAACCACCAGACGTTTTAAATAAAGTTCCGGTGCAATACGCAAAAACAATGGCATATCCAGCGCATTATGATGGGTCTCAAACGGACGAGCAGAAGCACCACCAGGAATGACATGCATCATTGGGGTTTCAACTTCCATAAAACGCTCATTGCTTAAATATGTCCGAATCCCGGACACCACTTTGGCACGAATTTCAAATGTTTTGCGTGTTTCTTCATTCACGATCAGATCGAGATAACGCTTACGATATTTCACTTCTGTATCAGTTAAACCATGAAATTTATCTGGCAGTGGACGCAGTGATTTGGTCAAAAGTTCAAAGTGTTCGATATGCACATACAAATCACCTTTGCCAGAACGACCAATATAGCCCTGAATTGCGATAATATCGCCCAAATCCAGACCTTTGATCACATCCAGAACGTCTTTATCCAGCTCTTTACGTGGTACATATAGCTGAATACGACCCGTCATGTCTTGAATCACGATAAATGAACCACGATTCAACATGACACGGCCTGCAACTTTTACATACACATGTTCTGCGGCTTCAATCTCTTCTTTGGATTTATCCTGAAACTGCTGTTGCAAATCCGCTGCATAATTTTCACGTTTAAAGGTATTTGGCCACGGGCTGGTGCCAGTTTCTTTCGCATGTTGCTGAATTTGCTTTAACTTGGCATGACGCTGTGCGATTAAATCGTTTTCAGAAATTTGCTGTTCAGAAGTCGATTGAGCGTTATCTTGCGTCATTCTTTGCCTCGGTTAACTATAAAATTAAAATGAAGTGCAACATTTTATCAGAAAACTATGTATTTTCGCACTGTTAGCTGCAACAAGCCGATAAATATTTCCAACGGGCAATTCACTTATCCAATTTATCAAGATATAAATTGCCCGAACAAGCCAGATATGCTATTTATAAAGGGAGATATACAACGATAAATATGGAGTAAACATATGTCTTATCAGCATATTTTAGTACCGGTTGATGATTCCCCTATTTCTTATGCTGCGGCAGAAGATGCATTATCGCTAGCCAAATTAAGTGGCAGTCAGGTTACCTTGCTCAGTGTTGTAGCAGTTGATCCCTTTGTTGGCGTAGACTTTTATAAAATTGCCCCTGCTATTACAGACTACTTTATGCAAGCAGAATCAGGAGCAAAATCGCGACTGGAAGAATTACAACAATCTTTTGTCAATGATGGTATTGAAGTACAAACAAAAATTTATCATGGTGCGCCCTCAGAAGGCATTCTCTATGTGGCTGATGAAGTCAATGCGGATCTTATCGTCATGGGGTCACATGGTCGTACCGGCGTTAAAAAACTAATGATCGGCAGCGTGGCACAAGCTGTCCTGGCGCAATCGCATATTCCAGTGTTGATTGTAAAACAGTAAATTAAAGATGTACTGATGGTCAGGATATTTTAACATTCGCCATCAGTGCTGTTATTTTGCTTGAATTTACACTTTATCGGCTGTGCAAATATATAAACCACCTTTATTAAAAAACACTCAGCACTGATAAAAATCTTTATGTATCTGGATTAAGTACTTTTTAAAATTTTTTTTTTGCGACGGAAAAATAATGGCATAGATGCGTACTAATTATCATGCGCAGACATAACTTGCACATCCGCCATATTCTGACCAAATGCCAATAATCCATTAAAATAACTTTCGACAACCTTTGCCTGTTCGGCTGTTGATTCAACCTGATACATATTCTGGCGAAATTCATTGCTATTGCGTAACCCTTTTGTATACCAGGCAATATGCTTACGGGCAATTCGACAGCCGGAATACTCACCATAGAACTGATACAGTTCGGCCAGATGTCCAATCAAAACCTCTTTGATTTCTATAATATCCGGTGCAGCAAGATATTCCCCTGTAGCCAAATAATGCTGAATCTCACGAAAAATCCACGGACGACCTTGTGCAGCGCGACCAATCATAATCGCATCAGCACCGGTATAATCCAACACAAAACGGGCTTTTTCAGGCGTGTCAATATCACCATTGGCAATCAATGGAATGGAGATTAAATTTTTGACTTCTTTGATTAAATCATAACGTGCTGTATTTAAATACATGTCTTCGCGGGTACGACCATGCAATGCCAAAGCTGCAATCCCGGATTGCTCTGCCTGTTTGGCAATTCTTAAGATATTTTCTTCACCATTTTTAAAGCCAAGTCTGGTTTTAAGGGTAACTGGTACATCTACTGCCTCAACCACTGCATCCAGAATACGTGCGACCAGATCTTCATCCTGTAATAATGCTGATCCTGCCAGTTTATTGCAGACTTTTTTTGCAGGGCATCCCATATTAATATCAACAATCTGAGCACCATTGGCCACCTGATATCGGGCTGCTTCTGCCAACTCTATAGGATCGGAACCAGCGATTTGAGCCGAAATTGGTGCAATTTCACCATCAAAATTAGCCCGATATAGACTTTTTTTACTCATACGTAAGGTCTTGTCTGCGGTCATCATCTCACTGACTGCATGACCGGCACCAAAGTGTTTACATAAAGTTCTGAATGGACGATCCGTGACCCCGGCCATCGGCGCAACCCAAATCTGGTTACGCTTTGATTTATCGAATAACTCGTCAATTACTTTGTTTTTCATCACATCATCTATGCCCAAAGCTTCGACCATTTTCAATGTTTTTTCGTCATTTGCAAGTATTTGTTAAAATACATTTAGCTCAAAAGAGATTTTGTTTAGACATCGATAGCCAGATATAAAAACAGGCATCGATTCTGATGCCTGTTGTAGATATACCGCCCAATGATTTATTGAGCAGAATAAAGTCCTACGCTATTTTGTATCAGGTAAAGCATAGGCCACCAGATAATCACCCATTTTGGTACCAAATGAGCCATGGCCGCCTGCCATGATCACCACATATTGTTTACCATTGATTTCATAGGTCATCGGTGTGGCCTGTCCACCTGCTGGTAAGCGAGCTTCCCACAGTTTATCGCCATTTGATACATTATAGGCTCGAATATAATTGTCCTGTGTTGCCGCAACAAACATCACATTGCCGGCTGTCGAGATTGAACCACCCAAGCCAGGTACACCAATTTTCAATGGCGGTAACTGCATTAAGTTTGGCAAACTGTCACGAATCGTACCAATACGTTTTTTCCATACTACTTGATGCGTATTTAAATCCACACCGGCCACAAATCCCCAAGATGGTTGTTTACATGGCAAACCAAATGGCGATAAAAAGGCACTGATTTCAACGCCATACGGCACACCATACATGGGTTGTATGCCTTGTTCGGTGCCCGCACCTCGGGCTGTTTTCTGACGATCCGGATTTTCTGGAATCAAGCGTGAAACAAACGGTAAGCCAATGGGATTCATCACAGCAACTTGACGGTCAGGATTAACTGAAATCCCACCCCATTCAAATACGCCTAAATTACCCGGGAATACCAGCGTACCATTTTCAGAAGGTGGCGTATAAATACCATCATAATTCAATTTCTTAAACGAAACGCGGCATATCAACTGATCAAACATAGTTGCACCCCACATGTCTTTATCTGTCAATTTCTGCTGCGGGGCTAGATTAAAATCAGAAAAAGGCTGAGTCGGAGAATAATGTTCACCCTTGGTTTGTGGACCACGTTTGACGGTTTGTGGTACCGCACGCTCGGTAATCGGTACAATGGCACGGCCATCACGACGATCCAATACAAAGACATTCCCGGTTTTGGTGGTCACATAAACTGCTGGCACCATCTGTCCATTTTGATCCTTGATCTCGGCCAGTGTGGGCTGAGATGGTACATCCATATCCCACAAATCATGATGCGTGGTCTGGAAGTGCCAGATCAATTTACCTGTGGTCGCATTCAGCGCAAGCACAGCATTGGCATAACGTTCTTTTAACTCGGTACGGTCGCCACCCCAGATATCAGGTGTTCCCACTCCTGTCGGGATAAATACTACATCGGCTTTGGCATCATAGGCCAAGGGTGCCCATGCATTGGGTGAGTTATGGACAAAAGTCTGACCCGGTGCCGGAATGGCATTCGGATCTTGTGCCCCTGTATCAAATACCCATAATAAATTACCAGTATTGACATCATAGCCACGAATCACACCAGAAGGTTCTTTGCTTGAAAAATTATCCGTTACAGACCCTGCAATAATAATTGTGGTCCCAGTTACAACGGGAGGTGAGGTTGGGTTATAGCCGCCCGGATAAGCAAATGGCATATCTTTTTGCAAATCCACTTCGCCATTTTTACCAAAATCCGCACAGCGCTGGCCATTATCGGCATTGATTGCCACTAAACGACCATCGTTCACCGGTAAAATAATTTTACGTGGACATTGCGTAGATGAAGATTTTTTATGCACTAAACTCTTTGCAAATTCGGCAATATTATTTTCATCATAATAAGATACCCCACGACAAGTCAGATGCTGATAGGTTTTATCCGCTTTTAACTTTGGATCGAAACGCCATTTTTCCTTACCCGTTGCAGGATCAAGCGCAATTAAATACTGATGTGTGGTACACATATACATGTTATTGCCAATCTTGATCGGTGTCACCTGATTGGTGCTTTCACCAGAATCGTGTCCGGTTTTTAAATCACCAGTCCGGAATGTCCAAGCAACTTTTAATCCTTTTACATTCTGATCATTAATCTGGGTTAAAGGTGAATAGCGAACACCCGCCTGTGTACGTCCATAAGCTGGCCAATCCGCAGGGTCAACACCCTCTACTGCCTGTGCAGTTTGTGGCTGTGGATTGGTGATGGTGCCATGGATTTCTTGTGGATCATTAAAAATGGAATAGACCATCACCACAATTGCAATCCCTAATGTACCGGATAATACCGCCTTACCCGAGGTTTTGGTTTGCCCCATATCGCGAGTCACACCGGGAACCAGTAACCATACTCCCAGTAATCCCAAAATATCCAGTCGTGGTGCCAATGCCCAGAAATCGGTACCCACTTCCCAGACTGCCCAAATGACTGTACCAATCATCAATGCAGCATATAACCATAAAGCTGTGATGGAACGACGCATCAAGAAATAAGCACTAAGTAATAAAATCAGTCCGGTAATAATGTAATACCAAGAACCACCTAATGTTGCTAGATAAATACCGCCACCGAGCAAAACCACACCAAACAATGCAAGAATGAATACGGTAAATAAACGTATTCCGGATCTTTGCGCAGGTTGATCCATATATCACCTCTGTCTATAATTTTTCTACAACCACTTAAATATACTGATCTATTCATCGTATTAAAAACTTCAAATGCCGTTTCATTTTTGGTCAATAATACAAAAGTCCTGCATAGCTTAAACCAATATGCTATCAATCAACCACCGGATTTGTATCAAGGAGGAGAAAACTAAAAGGAAAATATGCGCTTTATAAAAGCTAAAAACGATATAAATTTAAAATAAGATATTGTTTTTCATATAATTAAAAAATTATCATTTATAAAGCCCATGTCGATTATATGCTTTTTTATTCAACGATAAGCGTTCCATTGATAATACTGTTTATGGCCCTGTTGTCTAGATGAGTTAACCTAAAGCTAACTCTAGTCATTAGGTAACAAATGAAACTCGCTTAGAGTGATATTTTTGCTCAGTACGCTCAATCATCTCTACCACTTGCCCGGGTGCAATCACCTGTGGCACATGTCCGGTATCAACAGTATAAATTTCTGCCCCCGGACTGAGTTCCTGCATCAAACGCTGCATTTTGATATTTAAAGACTGGTCTTGTAGTGCTTCAATATAAGTACGTGGCACACGGCCATAGTGTTCTGGGCTTAGACGAAGTCGTAAATCACGTCCAGTTTCGGTTTGAACAGTAAAATTTCTCGCTAATCTTGCAGCTTCTAGCACAGGATAATCCTGTAAAAATATTTTGATCACACCCTCTTCAGTTACTTCACTGATTTGACCCGCTTCAGAAAATTTTAAATAAGGCGAAATTCCATCAAAGCTTTGTCCCGGAAATCTAGCCTCGCAAAGTTGTTTTAGTTCTAAAAAAGTCATGCCATTGGGCAGCATCATACCAACCAGATAAATCAGCGCATGAATTCGATCGGGAATCATTTCTGCCACTTGCGAAATCGTAATGCCTCCACCACTATGGCCCAGTAAAAATACTTTTTCTCCCAAATCATGAATGTAATCAGCAACATACTGACTATAAGAGCGCAAAGAAACTTCCACAGTAGGATCCGGATGATGACCATTTCCAGGTAAATCCAGTGCATGCACCTGCCAACCCCGTTCAATGAGCAAAGGCCTAATTAAATCAAATGACCAGCTTCCCTGCCATGCGCCATGTATTAATACAATGTGCTTATCCATAGGTTCTCCGGTACATTTCCTGATGATGTTTTTCGACTGTGGTTACCGGATATTTGGCAAGATTGTCTTCATTTAAACAAGTTTCAATACAACGTATCTCATGTTGTGGATTACCACCGAAAAAGAACGGCACCGAATAACGTTCTACACCAGAGCGATTAATTACACGATGTCGCGTAGATTGATACAAATCATTGGTCCAGCGCGCAATCAGATCACCCAGATTCACCACATAACTGCCCGCAATCGGTTGTGCATCAAGCCAAATGTGTTGCTGATGATCCCAAACCTGCAAGCCACCATTCATATCCTGTAATAATAAAGTTAAACCGCCAAAGTCGGTATGTGCGCCACAACCTTTTTCATTAGGTAAGGGATTTGCAGGCTGTGGTGGATAATGTAACAAGCGTAAGGTAATCATGGCCTGTTGATTGTATTGATCAAAATAATCTTCGTTCAAATCCAGTGATAACGCCAATGCACGCATTAAGCGGATCGATAATGCTTCCACCTCTTGCTGATATTGCATCATGACCTGTTTAAATTGTGGTAAATCTTCCGGCCACTGGTTAGGACCATAATTAAAACGTTTATTTTTGACTTCTTCACTGTCCATTGCATATTCCCGCCCTGCATAAAAACCTTCCTTGAGATCTGGTGGTGCATCTGCCTCCAACGTTTGATTCTTTAAAGGTTCATAACCACGATTAGCAATCGATTTATTTTTATTAATCTGTTCTTTAGCTGGCAGCGGTAAATTAAAAAATTGCTGGCTATATTGAAATACTTGCTGCTGTAAATCTGCACTGATGCCATGATTGATAATATAGAAAAACCCCTTATCCAGACAGGCCTGACGTATTTGTTTTGCCACGGCAATGCGATCTTCAAAATTTGTACTGGATAAAGCAGCCACATCAATAAGAGGAAGTGTTAAAGTCATTACGGCAGATTCCAAAAATTCATTGCATGGTTAAAAAAGCAATTGTTATGCCATTTTGGAACTTCTGTGTTCATATGTTACTCAATGCTGGTGAGCTATTCATCTCCAATTCCACAAATCACACACTAACAAACAGTCAAAGCGTATACAGGAAAACCAATAATACCAAACATTCATAAAAATATTTATTTATCAAAATTATAGCTAAATTAAAACAAGAAAAGTGACTGATTCTTCTGATATATAATATATTCTATTCTAGAGATATTAAATATTTATGCGTATACTTAGGCCATATTCATTTCTCATCTTTTCTAATATGCCCTCTGAAAAAAGCTTTGAAGTCATTCATAAAGGTAATTTAAGCGATAGTGTTTATGATGCCCTGCGTCAAGCACTTATTGATGGACAATATGAACCGGGTGACCGCTTGCGTCCAACCCAGATTGCCAAAGCCATGGGGGTATCCATTACACCAGTCAGGGAGGCGATTTTCCGTTTGGTCAGTGATCAGGCACTACAAATTAAAGCTGCGACATCAATTTATGTTCCCATCCTGACTCATGAACAGTTACAGGAAATTCAGCGTATTCGTTTTTTACTTGAGGGTGAAGCTGCTGCAATGGCAGCAATCAAAATTACCCCGGAAGAACTTCAGGCACTGGAAAACATTCAAGATCAATTTCAGAAAATTGTACCGGTAGATTCAAAAAAAGCAGCTGAACTGAATAAACTGTTTCATTTTGGCGTGATTAATGCTGCACATAGTCCATTGATTTCCAAAACGCTGGAAAATATGTGGATTATGATGGGGCCGATCTTACGCAGTTTTCATGTTAATACACCACGTAAAGAACTGGAAAGTGATCAGCACTATCATTTTTATGTGCTTGATGCACTGCGTAATCACGATGCAGATGCAGCCAGAAAAGCTATACAAGACGATATTGAATGGGGCAAAACCATGCTGAACTGGACAGCTGAGGTTTAAATAATGCGGCACTGTGCCAGTTAAAACATTTAAAGTCTTTTTAATCAAAACAATAAACTGTAAATGTAATGCGCCAGCAGACTATGATTTAAGCGATGCTATAACCACCATCCACTGGCAAAACAGCACCATGAATATAACTGGCATGTGCCGATAATAAAAAGATAATGACCTGTGCAATTTCTGTTGGCTGTGCCCAGCGTGCTAGTGGAATCCTATCAATAATTTTCTGATAACGCTCGGGATCATTTTTGGCGGTTGCACCCATTGCAGTATCAATCCAGCCCGGCGCAATGGCATTTACACGTACACCTTTTGCACCTAGCGCGACAGCAAGTGATCGGGTCAATGCTGCAACACCGGCTTTTGATGCTGCATACGCTGGCGACTGAGCCGAACCAAAAAAACTCCACATTGAGGCAATATGAATAATCGATCCTTTTGCCTGAATCAGTTTATCCTGTAATAAGGTGGTAATCGCAAAGGCCGTATTAAGATTAACCTCCATCACTTTTTCAAAGGTCGGTATTTCCCATTCCTGTTTTTGTTTGATCATACCGGCACAATGAATCAGTGCATCGACCTTGTCTTGGTGATCAAAAATTTTCTTGACCTGATCCAGATCACAAATATCAACCTCATAAAAATGAAATTGATCGGAAATCACCTGCTCACATTGCAGACCCAGAGCAAGTACACGCCAACCCTGCTCAAGCAATAATAAAGCAGTGGCTAATCCAATACCTGTACCGCCACCGGTAATCACAGCTGTTTTTATCTCCATGACTCAATATCCTGCGTTTATATTGGTTGCTTTATCCAGCGAATCACTGAAAAGATGATTGAAAGCATTTCATTTAGGTTGTTCCTTCAAATCATCTTTTGCAGTACCTTCTTACTTCAGGCAATTAAGACTTTTCTGCCTTAAAGGTAGAAGAATTCCCCTGTTTTATTGCATTCAATGTATTCTTTTCATCCATTGCATTTTCTGGCGTATATAAAGAGCGGCCTCTGGTTTCGGGTGAAATATAGATTCCAATTAAACTGAGACTCATGATAAACATCATATAAATCGCCACAGGCAACCAGCTATTGGAGAAAGCTGTTAATAATGCAGAACATACCATTGGACCAATCCCGCCACCAAACACAGCCGACATTTCACGTCCCAGTGTGACGCCGGCATAGCGATATTTGGAACCAAACAATTCGGGGAAATAGGCTGCCTGTGCACTCACTGTACCTTCTGCGGCAAAGATAAAGCCAAAGATAATCACCAACATGATATACAGTGTATTTCCTGTTTCCAGTAACATAAACATTGGAATGGTGGCAAAAAATAATGTGGTATGAATGAAATACATGATTTTCTTGCGGCCATAAATATCCGATGCCCGACCAATCATTACCGAAGTAAATGCAGCAATCGTGGCACCGACCAACAATGTCTTGGGAATAAATGATGCGTTGACTTTGACCACCGATACCAGAAAAGAACCGATAAATGCCTGATAAATATATGAATGACCATTTGCACCTACATTCATTAAGAATACACGGAATATGGTACGTTTACCATCACGGAACACTTCGCGTAATGGAATAGCTTTTTCCTGTTTGGCATGACGTTTTTTCTCGGCAAAAACAGGTGACTCTTTTAAACTGCGACGGATTAGCCATGCTGCAAAGGTAACAAATATCGAACTAAAGAATACCAAACGCCATCCCCAAGCATAAAAATCCGGTTCGGGTAAAAGCTGAACCAGAATCCATGCCAAGGCACCCAGTGCCGTACCGACCGATGCACCGACCCAGACTAGCGAAGCCATTTTCCCTCGCTTATTGGGTAAGGCGGTTTCTGTTAATAGTACCGTTGCACCAGCCATTTCTGCACCAGCACCAAACCCTTGCATAAAACGGCAAATTACCAGTAATAATGGTGCGAAAAAACCGATCTGATCATAAGATGGGATCAACCCCATGGCAAAGGTGGCAAAACCCATCAAATATAAGGTTGCAACCAATACCCATTTTCGTCCCAGTTTTTCACCATATTTGGAAAAGAAAATTCCGCCTAATGGTCGTGCCAAAAAACCCACGGCAAACGTGGAAAAACTCGCCAGATAACCGACTGCCGGAGAAACATTTGGGAAAAAAATATGGTTAAACACCAAGGCTGCTGCTGTACCATAAATAATAAAATCGTATTGTTCTAGTGCTGTACCGACAGCGCCGCCCCATGCCGCAACTTTGCGGTCATGGTCGGTAATTTGAACTGTATTTTCATCCTCGGGAAGCTGCTGTTGAGGATTGTTCGTGGATATCCTATCCATACTATTCTCCGCATCTGATCAGGCATGACCAGATCTATGTCATGATTGATTGAGAAATTCCAAAGCGACGTCCTTGATCCCTTCACTATCCAGACGATAGTGATGATAAAGATGAGTCGGTGGTGCAATCAGGCTATATTCATCATAAATTCCATGGCGTTTTAATTTTCCTGCGTAACCATATTCACTAATGACTTCGGCAACCGCAGCACCCAGTCCACCCAGAACATTATGTTCCTCTACTGTCATCATGCGACTAGACGAAGCGGCTGCCTGTAAAATTGCCTCGGCATCAATGGGCTTAATCGAGGCCATATTGATCACACCGACAGAAAACCCCTGCTGTTGTAACAATTTTGCTGCTGCCAAAGATTCATAGACTGCCATGCCGCAGGCAATAATATTCAGATCACTGCCCAGTTGATGAATTTTGGCCTTGCCAAACTCAAATTCAGGTTCAGATTCATAAACGACAGGATCACGCCCACGGCCAATCCGGAAATAAATCGGCTTGTCATAGTGTGCTGATGCTTTAATCGCAGCTTTTAACTCATTGCCATCGGCAGGTGAAACTACGGCCAGATCGGCAATCGAACGCATGGTTCCAATATCTTCGGTTGCATGATGTGATGTACCATAGAATCCCAGAGAGATACCGGTATGATGACCAATCAAACGAACTGGCAAAGCCGAATAAGCAATATCCATACGAATCTGTTCACAACACAGTAATCCCAAAAATGATGCAAAAGTTGCGACAAAGGGCATCACGCCGGAAGTAGCCATACCTGCCGCGGCAGAAACCATATTCTGTTCGGAAATACCAAAAGCAATATAACGTTCCGGATAAGCAGCCGAAAAACGGTTTAAGCCATTTGAATATTGTAAATCTGCCGAACCGGCAACCACCGGATAGCCCTGTTCAACCAGTTCGATCAGGGCATCAGATAAATAATCCAAACCCGGATTTTTGGCATTCAGTTCACGATATTGCCAAGACTGAGGTGATAACTGATGTGGCTGTTGGGGCGACAATTTTGATGTTGATTGGATGCTCATTTAAATCTCCTTATTCTCTATTTCCTGTAATGCCTTTTCTGCATCTTCCGGCGACAAATAGCCCAAATGCCAGCCCGGTTCGGTTTCCATATAAGAAACACCTTTGCCTTTTAAGGTGTTGGCAATAATACATACTGGCGTTTTTCGGTTTTTGTCTGCTTTTACTTGTCTGAGTAATGTGGTCAATTGTTGAATATTATGTCCATCCACCACATGTGTTTCCCAGCCAAAAGCCTGCCACTTGTCTGCCAGAGGTTCAATATTGATCACATCATTAACTTTGCCATCCAGCTGATAACCATTACGATCCACAATAGCAATCAAACGATTTAACTGGTGATGTGAAGCACTTAATGCCGCTTCCCAAACCTGCCCTTCCTGCATTTCACCATCGCCCAGTAATACAAATACCTCATGCGCAATTCCGGTATAGCGTTGTGCCAGTGTCATACCAACACCTGCGGATAAAGCATGACCAATTGAGCCAGAAGAAAAATCAATTCCTGGGACTTTTTTCATATCGGGGTGGTCGCCCAACGGACTACCTAAGCGGGTATAATCCTCAAGCCATGCTTTGGGAAAGAAATCCAGCTCTGCCAGAATCGGGAATTGCCCTACTGCCGCATGCCCTTTACCCATGAGAAAACGATCTCTTTCAGGCCATTTAGGCTCCCCGACCTTGATATTCATCACGTCATAATATAAAGCAGCAAAAATTTCGGCACATGAAAAGACCGAGGAGTAATGTCCAGTCTTGGCAATTTCAATTAAACGAATGGTTTCCTTGCGAATAAATTTCGCCTTCTCTTTTAAAAATGCAATTTCTTGCGCTGTGGGTTGATATTGCATCTGCTCAGTGTTCCTTACTTGTGCTTGCGAGATCATTTATCTCTCCTGTCTATCCAAATTTTCAATGTTCTGCATGGCAGCAACCAAATCCTGTTGTGTTAGTACACTGGAAAAATTTTTACAATGTGGCGCAGCCAATGTTAAATCTGCAATGGTGTGCAATGTAGCTGTATCAATATGGGTTAATCCCAATTGTTTTAAAGCAACTGGTAATCCAATTTTTTTATAGAAAATAATGAGTTGATCAAGTTCTTCATGTTGCTGATCAAGGTATAGCTGCACCAGTAAACCATAGGCAACTTGTAAACCATGCATTTGCCGTGATGTTTCGGGTATGGCAGTTAATCCCCGAGTCATGGCATGGGCAATGGATAAACCACCACTTTCAAAAGCCAGTCCACTCATCAAAATACTGGCTTCCAGAATCATTTCCAGCGCATCACTGGGTTTTCCTGTTCCGGCAATTGTTAACGCGGCCTGTGCATGTTGCTGAATCTGCTCAAAGCAGGCATCACCAATTGCAACAGCGGTTATTGACGAACGGGTGGCGAACATATTCTTGCCCTGACTTTGCAAACAGGCTCGCGCCTCAAATTTTTTGGAAATTGCATCGCCAATTCCGGCAAGTAAAAACTTTTTCGGTGCTTTGGAAATAATTTGGCTATCAACAATCACTGCCCAGGGACTAAAGTCCAGATGCCCGACATAATCCATTTGATGATGGTCGGTATACACCACATAGTTCTTCGAGGTCGGTGCATCATTTGATGCCACAGTCGGGATGGTAATAAAAGGTAGATTGAACTGATGTGCGAGTGCCTTACCTGCATCAATCGACAGTCCCCCACCAGCAGCCAACACTATATCCGGGATATTCTGTCTGACCTGATCAAACATCTGCTGCAAATGCGTGCGGGTAATCGCTTGATCAAAAACCACAAAATCAATGGCTAAATTTTTTTGTTTGGCTTGTGCCTGTAGCGTCGGCTGAATCAGATCTAAAACAAAGGCGTCTGTCACCACACAAATGTTTTGGTGATTGGGATTAAGCCAGTTCAGCGCTTCATTTAATACGCCCCATCCTTGTATATAACGCATCGGTGCACCAAAGACCAATCTCTCCATATCGTTTATCTTCCCTAACAATGATATTTAATATAAGATATATCATATATTACATGATAAATTCATTTTGCAAATAGATTGTTTGAAAATTTCACGTAATTAACATTTAAGAACATGATTTATCAGTAATTTTAATTCAATGATCAGCACGGATCAGACACTATCAGTCATCACAGGAATAGATAAATATGGACATAAATTCTTTTGCCTTATTCAAACAAGCGGCCTATATCAACGGAAAATGGATTGATTCGGCTTCACAACAAACCATTGAAGTCATTAATCCGGCTACATCTGAAGTACTAGGTCATATCCCTGCATTAACTGTCGCACAAATTGAAGAGAGCATTAATGTCGCCCATCAGGCTTACCAAACATGGAAACAAAGCGCCGTCAAATATCGTGTCGAACTACTCAAAAAATGGTTTGTCCTGATCCTTGAACATAAACAGGAACTGGCCACAATCATGACACTGGAACAAGGAAAACCATTAAAAGAAGCAGAAGGCGAAATCGCTTATGCTGCAAGTTTTATTGAATGGTTTGCCGAAGAAGGTCGCCGCATGTATGGTGATACCATTCCATCACCGAGCGCCGACAAACGCTTGCTGACGATTCGGCAACCTGTCGGTGTTTGTGTGGCAATTACACCTTGGAATTTTCCGGCAGCCATGATTACCCGAAAAGTGGCACCAGCACTTGCTGCGGGTTGCAGCATTATTGTTAAACCTGCACAGGAAACACCATTTACTGCACTAGCCTTTGCAGAACTTGCACATCAGGCTGGTATTCCACCCGGCGTATTAAATATCATTACCGGATATGCACAGGATATTGTGCCACCATTAACCCAAAGTCCCATTGTACAAAAATTAAGTTTTACTGGTTCAACTCCTGTTGGGGCGTTGTTAATGCAACAATGTGCACCGACGATTAAGAAACTTTCCTTAGAATTAGGAGGTAATGCTCCCTTAATCGTATTTGATGATGCCGACCTTGATGTAGCAGTTCAGGGCACTATTGACAGTAAATTCAGAAATGCAGGTCAAACCTGTGTCTGTAGTAACCGGATTTTTGTACATAGCAGCCTGTATGATCAATTTATCGAAAAACTTAAAATGAAGGTGGCCGCATTAAAAGTCGGAAATGGACTGGAACCAGATACCGATATTGGCCCGCTGATTAATCAAAAAGCCGTTCTTAAAGTGCAAAAACATATTCAGGATGCAATTTCACAAGGTGGCGAACTAGTTCTTGGCGGTGAGGTTTCACCTTTAGGCCAGCATTTTTTCCAGCCCACCATTCTTAAACATGCCAATGATGCCATGCTATGCTTTAATGAAGAAACCTTTGCTCCACTTGCCCCAATTTTCAAGTTTGAAGATGAGGATGACGTGATTGAACGAGCCAACGATACCGAATTTGGTCTGGCAGCGTATATTTTTACCCAGAATGTCAATCGACTATTTAAAGTCTCAGAAGCATTGCAATACGGTATGGTCGGTATCAATACCGGTTTAATTTCGACAACCGAAGCACCGTTTGGTGGTGTAAAGTCCTCCGGATTGGGGCGTGAAGGCTCTAAATATGGACTGGAAGAATATACGGAAATCAAATATCTATGTGTTGGAAATCTTTAACCGTGTACAGCTATATTTCAAATATTCTAAGAATGAAATTTTAAACATAAAAAAACCTGTTACTTTTAAACAGGTTTTTAAATTATGACGGGCGTGAATCAGTAAAGTATGTTCATCAGACTGAAACTGTATATGTGGTTAAGTAGGTGATATTGAGTTCATTGCTTTATTGAAGTATTTGATTTGCTGTGTAATGTGCGTTGCTATAAATTCAGCATCTTTTGCTACATCCAGAAAACGTCCTGATCCCCATGTATGTAACCAAGGTAGGCCAATGAAGGTAACATCTGGATCAATGGTGACACCACGATTATGTTGTGGATAGCCTTTCTTATCAAAAATGTCCAAATCAAAACATGAGTAATCAGGTCTAAAACCTATACACCAAATAATTGATCTAATATTTTCTGCTACCAAATCAATTTCTGTTACTTCTGATTCTGGCTGCCATACAGCCTCATATACAGATGCAGACGCATCAGTCTGAATATTATTCTGCAACAGATAGTTATCAATACTTGCGTTAATACGATTGTAAGTTTCGTCGGCCCTATCTAAATTTTTCGCTAAATCTGGACTAAAAATCAGCTTACCATCCTTATAATCTTTAAAACGCCCAAATAAGCGCATACCTTCCAGAGCAAATTTACGCAGGTCAATATCACGACCACCATCTCGTCCTGTCACATAATGGTTGGTACTATTACGCACCTCTTCATTATAACGATGATCTTTAACGGTGGTTTCATAATAACCCATTTCAAATAGCCACTTCACTACATCTTTACCACGATAGAATCTGGCACAACGAGGCGCATCACCTGTAGATAAATAAACTTTTTTGCCTGCAAGATGTAAATCTTCAGCAATTTGTGCACCTGATTGCCCAGAACCAACCACCAAAACATTGCCTTCTGGAATCTGTTCAGGATTAAAATATTGCTCTGAATGAATAACCATTACATTCTCTGGTAACGAAGATGAGAGCTTTGGATAAATTGGTGTATGGTATCCACCTGCCGCCACGACAAGATGTTTGGCAAGCGTCGTACCTTGGTCTGTTTCGATTACAAATTGTTGCTTACCAACTTTTGCAACATGGGTGACATTAATTCCTAAAATAGCAGGTGGATTAAGTTTTTCAATAAAACCATCAAGATATTCAACAATTTCATTTTTCTTCATAAAACCATCAGGTTCAGCTCCAGCGTATGGGTAGTCAGGTAATAAACATTGCCAATTTGGTGTGACCAATGTGAAATTGTCCCAACGTTTGGAACGCCAAGCATGTGTCAGTTCAGCCTCTTTTTCCAATACAACATGATGAATATTTGCTTGCTTAAGATAGTGACTGACGCATAATCCTGCCTGTCCACCTCCAACAATCACCACATCATAATGTGTTGCGAGTTTTGCTTTGTCAATTGTGTTCATGCGGTTCATCTATCCTATTCATTCATGATTTCAATAATTTCAATATAATCTTGGGTGCTAAGTCCCAATATCTTCACTTGACGTTTAATCGTGGCGAGACTATCCATTGCTGCACTACATGCAAAACCATAACGCATACGAACTCGATCCGAGGCTTTATTTAAACCGTTTTCAACCTGTCGAAGAAAATCTTCCAAGCGATAGCTTTGTCCAATATTTAAATATTCATAAATGACTGTGGAGGGTGAGTAATATTGTCCAGTTTCGCCATTTGGCCACTTAACAGTAAAATTTACGCTTGGCATTTAGACTGCTCCTGTACATCAGATCCAATTAAAGATGGAAAAAAATCACACTGTTTCAGCATGGGCAGATAATTCAGCCCAGTAAATGCCTCTTGCTGAAAATCCCAGAAAATACGCTGTTCCGCCTGTAATTGAGTTTCAACTTTTCCCGAATCAGTCACTTCACCAATCACTGCACAATCAATATTTTGTGAGGTAAATAGTTCAATAATATTTTCACATCCCGCCTGATCTGCAGTGAGTAAAAATCCATAGCTAGGAAAAATCTGTAACCATTTTAGCCATTCAATAGTTTGTGGTTTAGGGATTTTATTTAGGTCAATCTTCGCACCTGATCCGGTAGCCTCTAATAACATCAAGAGGCTGCCAAGAATGCCTGCATTACTAATATCCCGTGCAGCATAGGCAAGTCCCTGTTCTGCAATTTCTGGTAAAAGTGCAAGCTGTGTCCGTAAAAGACTTGCTGGCACATTTTCAAAACATTTCCAGTAGGTGGTGTCAGGATGGAATTTGCCTTTTAAATTCAAGGCCACTAGAATTTTTTGTCCTGTTCGCACATGGAAAACAGACAATAATTGTTGAGCTACCCCCTGAATGGCTACAGATAAGGCTGGCTGAAAATTTGCTTGAATATTGGTGTGTCCACCGACCAATTTAACGTTATAGACTTCACATGCTGCCTGAATACCTTGAATTAATTGTTCTGCATTTCCTGCATCTGTGTGCCAATAGCTATTTACAACACTTAATGCTTTGCCGCCCATAGCAGCAATATCACTGACATTCGCCATGACTGCCGACCAACCTGCAAAGTAAGGATGACTAGCAACAAAATTTGGAATCATGCCTTCACAAGCATGTAGCAAATATTGCTGTCCCATACGGATAGCTGCGGTATCATCCGCAGGTAAGGCATATACATCATCTAAGGTATGGATATCTCTTGAGATATGCCTTAAAGCATTATGCGGAATATCCTGTTTGGAACGCATTGCAGGTGTATTCTTTAACGCTGTTAATAAATCTAAAAGTATCATCAGCAAAGCTCCCGATAACTATAAGCCTGCATGATGACGTGCTGTAATGGATATTGCTCAATTTGCGCTTGCATTAACACATGAGGAATATTGGCGACGATGAGTTCTTCAACGCTATCCCAACATAACTTCTGGAAATATCGCTCGTTCTGTTGCTGTACCGTCGCCAAGAAAGTCTGACAGCCTAGATTTTTAGCGGTAGAAACAGCCGCATTAATAAGAGCCTTACCAATAGCGTGATGATGACGATATAAAGGCTCCACACATAAACGACCACCCCACCAGCATTTTTTATTTTCAGGAAATATACGAACTGCACCGATCACTCGATCATGTTCACCAAACATTTGTCCAATCGCTACAATACCCAGTGCTTTAAAATCGTGTTCATCACGATCTTCTTTCAGAATTTTTTGTTCATCACGGAAGATCGCTTCTCGTAGTTGGTAATACTGATAGCGTTCCCAGTCTTCAGTAACAACCTTGATAATGATGTCATCAGTAATAAACTGTTTAAGCTCCTCATTGAGCTCTACTAACCAAGGATGACGGGATAATTCCATCACAACCTCCCTACTCATAAGCTTTTAATGAGGAGCAAGCCCCACATTTAGCACAGCCTGCTTTAGTTTGTTCAGAATTTAGCCCATATTGACGCAACTGATGACCAATTTTAGGGTAAAGCCTTTGCATGAAACTTTGTTCTGGTTTTGGATGATGTTGTAATGCTGTTCCCTGAATCGGAACAAAAGGAACAACAAAGGGATAAACCCCAATTTCTGCCAATCGTTCCGTCATAGTGACAATTTCTTCTTCAGTATCTCCCAAACCAGCCAGAATATACGTACTCACCTGCCCCCGACCAAACACCTGAACAGCAGCAGCAAAAGCAGCAAAATACACATCAAGGGAAACTTCGGCTTTTCCTGGCATAATTTTTTTCCGGACTCGATCACTGACAGCTTCAAGATGCATGCCTATAGATACTGCACCGGCATCTTTGAGTTTCTGAAACCATGTAAAATCATCTGGTGGTTCACATTGCACCTGTATCGGTAGATCAATCTGCGCCTTGATGGCTTTTACCGAGTCATACAAAATTTCGGCACCACGATCAGGTGTATTGGGTGTTCCAGTGGTAATCACCATTTGCGTTACACCGTCCAGTTCTACAGCCGCTTTGGCAACCTCTGCCAATTGTTCAGGGCGTTTCCGGATCAGTGTTCGCCCACCTTTTAAAGACTGATCAATCGAACAGAATTGGCAGGCTGTCGCCTTATCATTCATACGAATACAATGCTGTAATACTGTGGTTGCTAATACATCATGGCTGTGTAAAGTTGCAATCTGTTCATAAGAAATACCATCAGCTGTTGTCAAATCATAAAATCTTGGGCGTGCTGGTGCAGAAAGTGTAGCGACAGGGATCCGATTTTTAAATACGATTACATCTCCAGTTTCAGGATCTTTTTTACCACTGTAAGGAGAATCTTTTGATGCCAGATTCAAAACAGGAATCATTGAGGTCTGACCTTCAAGCGTCAGCGCCTTGTGATCACTTGGACCAGCTCCACCTTTACGGGAAAGTCCAACCTCCCCTTCCCATTTCAGACCGTTACATTGCAAATCACTTAATAACTCAATTGCAGACATAGCATTCTCCTCTTGATTTCATGTCATTTGCTAGATATCTTCTTCTGCAAACTCGGAGATTTTTTCCAATGTTCTTTTCGATATAGTGTCTACTTTAAATTCATGTAATACCTGTGTTGGGCGACGATCAATCAGAAGGCTTAATAACTCTGGACGACTATAATGTCCTACGGAATCCATCATGCGTTTACGTTTATCAATCAAGGAAAAATCCAGATCGGCAATACAATACCCTTCACCTTGTGTAATCGGTTCGGCTAAAAACTTGCCTTCTGGGGAAACAATCGCAGTGAAACATCCACCAGAAATTGGACCTATCTGACAGCCTGTGTCCTGCATAATTTGTTGTTGCTGTTCGGGATACAACCACGCTGTTGCATTCACGACAAAACAACCAGACTCCAAAGCATGGTGTTGAATGGTTGCACTGATTTGATCTGCAAAGATCTGTCCGACCAAAGAACCGGGAAACATTGCAGCATGAATCTGTTCGCCATCAGCCATCAAGGCAAAACGTGCCAATGGATTATAATGCTCCCAGCAAGCCAGTGAACCGATACGTCCAACTGCCGAATCGACTGCACGCAAACCACTGCCATCGCCTTGTCCCCACACCATACGCTCATGATAAGTTGGGGTGATTTTGCGACGATGCTGGATAATTGAACCATCAATATCAAACAATAATTGTGCGTTATAAATCGTGCCGCCTGCTCGTTCATTAATCCCAATCGACACCACCATGTTAGCTTCACGACATGCTGCACCAATCTGATTAGTCGCTTCCGATGGTACAATGACAGACTCTTTAAGTAGCTTTAAATGCTCTTTGCCCATTGCAAATGGTGGTTGAACAAAAGAGAAATAGGGGTAGTAAGGCACCACTGTTTCAGGAAAAACCGCAAACTGCACCCCCTGTTCACCCAGCTCCAAAATCGTGTCACAGATTTTTTTTACTGTACCCGATTGGCTATATAGCACTGGACTACATTGAACTGCTGCGGCTTTAATGATTTGGCTCATATCTTATTTCCCCCCTTATTTTTAGATGTTTATACAGTCCATGTATCAATAATTAATGCATTGTCACGCCGCATTAAAAGTTTTAGATCCATTACATCTAAAGGATTGATTGGGCGAATACCTTCAATTAATGCCTTTTCTGTTTGACCATATAATGCTTGTAATGCAAAGCGACAGGCATAGACCTCACCACCTTCTTGCATAAATGCTTTAAGTTGATTATTTACAGCCAAATGCCCAGGAAATGCTTCTGCTCCTAAAGTTGGAAAACCACGTTGTACGCCAAGTTGTACACCCGGACCATAGAGCAGAATTTTGGTTTCAAAGCCTTTACGCAATAAGCGTTTTGCCTGTAATACATTGACTAAACCAATCGAACCTTCAAAGGCCACTGTATGGAATGTCACCAAAGCCTTCTCACCCGGCTGTGCCTTTACGTCTTCAAACACTTTCTCTTCATAATCAACAAGAAAGTCACCTTCTTTGTATTGCTCAATATCAACTTTTGGCATAGCAGATCCTCTTTTAATACGACTGACAATCAACCATTTATTTGGTTTGTCCTTGTTATTGCGAGAGCTGTGCCAAGTTATTTTTTTAATAAAAAAATATTTATATTTAATTGAAATATAATATCTTATTTTTTATTTAGCGTAATTTTTGCATGATAAAAAACCACTAGGAAATTACGATTTTTCATAGTATTATGATTTTTCATAGTTAAAATTATGAAAGTTCATAGTATGCAAAACACTGATTTTATTTCTGACTGGAATGCCACTGAAGATTCTATTCGTCCACTGGCTTTTGAACACACATCTCAAGCTCTGATCGTGGTTGATCCCCATCAGAATTGTTTTGTTGATGTCAATATCGGTGCTACACAGTTACTCCGTTATAAGCGACATGAATTGATTCAAAAAAGTGTGACCTCAATTTTTGGACACTTCAGCCAGTTACCGCAACTTATTGCTTTTACTGAAGAGGCTTTAACAAAAGGCTGGGCTTGGAATAATGAATTATATGCCTTTGACAAGGATGGTGAAAAAATACAACTAGATGTGAACTCGGTTCTCATCACTTATAAAAATCGGTCATTACTGATTTGGGCACTTGTTGATGTTAAAGATTTAGAGTTACGTCAATTTAATAAAAATGCAGATAAAGTCATTAAAGCAGGCTTAAAGGAATGGCAGGCATTACAGGAACTATTTATTGATTCTGATACCGGTAAACATTTGCTTCTTAGTTCTGTTGGAGATGGTATTTACAGTATTAATAAACAAGGGTTATGTACCTTTATTAATCCTGTGGGCGCAAAAATGCTAGGCTTGGAACCTGAAGCTGTGCTTGGTAAAAATATTCATAAAATCCATCACCATACCCATGAAAATGGTGACCACTATCCAGTAGAACAATGCCCTATATACGCTGCTGTTCAGGATGGAATTGTACATAAAGGTATACAGGAAATTTTCTGGCGAAGAGATGGCAGTTATTTTCCCGTAGAATTTACCAGTACACCTATTATTCGTGATAGTGAAATTGTGGGTGCAGTTGTCGTATTCCGTGATATTACAGACCGTCTGAATACTGAAAAACAACTAACTCATGCCCTAGAAGAACTACAGGAATTAAAAAGTCGCTTAGAGCAACAAAATGAATATTTACAAGAAGAAATTCTACAAGAAAACCAATACCATGAAATTGTAGGGAGTAGTCCAGCAATTTTACAAATTATCGAAAAAATTAAAGTGGTTGCCTCAACTGATGCCAATGTAATGATCTATGGAGAATCAGGTACAGGTAAGGAATTAATTGCTAGAGCAATACACCAGTCAAGCCATCGCAAACAATACCCTTTGATTCGTGTCAATTGTGCCGCCATTCCATCTGAACTTTTTGAAAGTGAATTCTTCGGTCATGTTAAAGGAGCTTTTACAGGTGCAGTTCGTGATCGTGCAGGAAGATTTGAATTGGCAGATCAAGGGACGCTATTTCTTGATGAAATTGGAGAAATTCCCTTAGAATTACAAAGTAAATTACTACGTGTATTACAAGAAGGTACATTCGAGCGAATAGGTGAAGAAAAAACTCGACATGTAGATGTCAGAATTATTGCAGCAACCAATCGCAACCTGAAAGAAGAGGTAAAACTCAAGCATTTCCGTGAAGATTTATATTTCCGACTGAATGTATTTCCAATTTATTCACCAGCTTTACGTGATCGTAAACAAGACATTCCACTATTAGTTTCCCATTTTACCAAACTCATTAGTGATAGTCGGAAAATACAGTATCTACCATTTTCGCAAAAACATATTTTGGAACTACAACAATATGATTGGCCTGGTAATATTCGTGAATTACAAAATGTTATTGAACGAGCCTTAATTACTGCCAAGCAAGGGACTATTTCATTCAAATATCTTCTTGAGTATGACGATATACAGGAGCAAGTACATCAACATAATTACAGTAAAACATTATCAGAACAGGTTCTTACCATTGAACAGCTCAAAGAACTTGAAATCCAGAATCTGACACTGGCAATCAAGCAATGCCAAAATAAAATTTTCGGGGAAAATGGTGCTGCCAAACTATTAAATATTAACCCAACCACATTAATATCAAGGTTGAAGAAATTAAAAATAAAATACTAATTGATCAAATATTGCTATATTTATTCAGCTTTAAATTTCCTTTATAAAGAATATATCAATTTCTTTGATCAGTTGCACAATTCTTTGACTTAGAATAATATTTTTTAATCCTCATAATAATATTGTGCTGTCACAGAAATAGGTTTAGTTACAGAAATAGGTGTAGTTACAGGATAACTTTTAAAGTAATTAAAAAGTGGGAAAAGCTGATAATTAATTATTAAAGTATATTTTTCTGATCGGTAATCCCCCTAAAAATAACAAGCTCACTCCATCTACTCTATTAGTTTCCCTTTTACATACATAGACTATTTGGACAATGCTACTTCAGTATTTTAGTGTTGGTTGGCCAGCAAATAAAATACTTGAACTATTCTAACTTTATCTATAAATTAAAAAGCCAATGCCAACCCCTATAATTGAATAAACAATCATGATGAAAAATACAAACCAAGTTTTGTTTTTACGCTTTAAAAAATTTTTCATAACCAATTTAACCTAATTTAACGACCATACCCAAAATATTTTTCTCATCATCAGTAAAATCAAAAGAGCCTGTAAATTTCTGTTCATCATTGTGACCACTGTAGCCGGTACGATACGACTCAAAACTTTTATCTGATTTTAAGTTAATCTAACACCCCTTGCTTTACAATCAGGACAAAATGGAAAACATGGTACGTATGGAATTGCACCTGAATACTCACCAGCCCAAGCTTGAAGTTCAGGTGCAATATTTTTAAGCTCTACCGATGATTCATCTGCTAATGTTGCATTCTGTGAACTTTTATTTGAACAACCATACGAGATACTGAATACAATAAACGATAAGATCAAAGTTTTTTGCATCTGTATAATCCACCCAACATAGAGGTTCGTTAACAATAAAATTATGATTATTTTATATTATTTTTAAAATATACAAATCTTTCCTAAAATACTATAACAGAATAGTCAGATTTTTTAATTTTACTAGCTATCGCATTATATTACTTTATACCATTCACAATCGTATCAGCAGCATATTCAATATTTTTAGAGTTTAACTCTGCCACACTCAGCGTACCAGCAACAGCTAGCTATAGCTTATTTAGATCGAATTTTGATTTGTTTAGACACTTCAATTTGCAAAGATGATAGAATTTATGTTGATTTATCTATCAAATATAATGCAGCCGTTGCTTTACCAAAGGTAACAGGTACACATCCTGATCGTCCTAAAGCTTCAAAAGAATCACTCTACCTTCACCGACTAGGCAAGCAGACATATTTTTCCTGTGATAAACTTAATTGTTGCTGTGGTATAGATACAATAACCAAATTTGTCTTTTCAAATTGAACTCTTATTTTTTAACTTATCCAGATAGTCTAACCAAATCTGTATCATCACCTTACATTCTTCCAGATAATAGGAAGATTATACATACGCCTGTTGATTACACTGCTCACAAATTCCAATCTTCCTATTCTTACCAACCAGAATGTACTGTAATAATGCCCTAAAAATTCACTTGATCAATTATTTGTGTAGATATAACCATTTCAGAGTTTAAAATATCTGTATAGAAAACCAGATAGTTTGTCTAGACTTATCCAAATTTTCTCATTTTTAGTAATGCAATCAAAGTTTTATATGAAATATTACATGGGTTAAAATTTTAGATATAAAAAAACCTGTTATTCAACAGGTTTTTTTGAATCTTGGCAGAGGATCAATCCGCAAAAGCAACATCCGATATAGTCCAGAAATATATTATAAAACATTTAATATCAGATACTTAATAGAAATAATTATCCGATAGCATCTTGTATGATTTAACTAAATCTGCTACTTTAAGTGGGTTATTATGTGGGACAAAAATTACCTCTTATGCCTAAGAAAGCAAAAGAACTCTCTGCAATGAGTGTAGCAAAACTTAAGGAAAATGGTAGACATGCGGTTGGCGGTGTTGATGGCTTACATTTACGTATTGTCAATAATTCCCGTGCATGGGTATTACGTGTTGTAGTCGGACAACGGGCAAACGATTATGGTGAATTAAAAAATCATCGTCGTGATATTGGTCTGGGATCTTATCCGGAAGTTTCACTTGCAGAAGCACGAGAAAAAGCCCGTGAACTAAAAAAACAAATTCGTGATGGCGTTGATCCATTACATGAAAAACAACAACGATTAAATGAACTGCGTATTCAAAAACAACGAGAAAAAACCTTTCAGGAATGTGCTCAAATTGTCTTTGCAAATAAGGCTCGTGAACTCAGCAATGCAAAACATGCAACCCAGTGGGCCTCCACAATTGAAACTTACGTGTTTCCAACATTAGGCAATCGTATTATTGGAACCATCACCAAGGCTGATATTGCCTCTGTACTGGAACCAATATGGATTAAGAAAAATGAAACGGCCAAACGTATTCGAGGACGTTTGGAAAACATTTTTGATTATGCAAAAGCGATGGAATATGTCTCTGGAGATAATCCTGCTGCATGGAAAGGAAATCTTGAACCTATCCTTGGCAAACTCAAACGTGAAGTGAAATCACTTCCCTCCCTCCCCTATACTGATATCTCAAAATTCATGCAGCATCTACAAACTAAAGGCGGTATTGCTGCAAAAGCACTGGAATTTGCAATTCTGACCGCTTGCCGTTCTGGTGAAATCTTCGGAGCAACATGGGATGAAATAAATTTTGAATCAAAAGTCTGGACTATTCCCAAAGAACGTATGAAAGCTGGAAAAGAGCATCAAGTACCTTTATCTGATCCAGCCATTGCTATACTCAAATCTTTAGAATTAAATAAAAGTTTGGGTAAATATATTTTCGTAGCCCCTCGCGGTGGCATGTTATCTGATATGTCAATTACCTCACTTATCAGACGTATGCACGCAGAACAACTGGAAAAAGATGATATAGGCTATATAGACCCTAAACAAAATCGTATCATCACTACACATGGATTCCGTTCAACATTCCGTGACTGGTCAGCCGATAAGACTGAATATCCTAGAGAGGTCTGTGAGCACGTACTTGCCCATAAACTTCCTGACGATGTCGAGGCTGCTTATTTACGTGGAGCCTATCTTGAAAGAAGGAAAGCATTGATGGCTGATTGGGCAAAATTCTGTACTGGCGAAATTACATTTTATTTATAGTTTTTAGATTTCTATGCTAAAATTTCTCTATACAAAATAGCCTTTATTTGAGTAGACACAATGTTAAATACTTTTGAAAAAAAGAAACAATACATTCAACAAACCCGTTTAAAAAACTATCAAGCAAGTTTGGTACTTGAAGGCTTTCAGGTATCCTCTGTTGATCAACCACTCACCAAAGCACAATTGCTAAAAAAATATCAACAAACCAATAAAGGCTAAAAAAGTCGTGGATAAATATAGTGCTTCTGGCGACCAACTATAATCAAATCACTATTAATCCAATACACCAATTTAAAAAAAGACTATTAAAATTATATACTTATTAAATTATTTTGTATGTATTTTCTCATAATCTGACTATATATGTGTTAAAAATTTATACTGACAGTCTTAAATCAAATATCGGTAACTGTCAAATCAGGTTTAAGTCACTACAAGTTATTGTCCATAATATAATTTTCTCAGATTAACCTTGTAAATTAATATAGATAGGGTTTGGTGGTTCACTGCCAAACAGTTTTTTATCTCGTTTTTTTTGCCATTTTTTACAGCGATTATTAATATCATTCCTGAAACTTTGATAAAAATTTCGGAAAAGAACATTATCCTTTAATAAGGAATATTTCCATTTGTAAAATCTTGAATCTACAATTTTTGTAAGTAAAATCATATATTTCCAAAACTCTTCGTTATCCTCTGTAGATAACATTTTATTAAACCAATATTTAGACCAGATATTTCTTTCATATATATATAAAGATGCTTTGCATGCCTCTCCAATTATCCCATTGTAATCTTTGTATGTATCAAATAGTTCATCAGATAAAGAGTTTTCATCTAAACATCCAGCAACTAGAATTCCTCTAGCAACTTGAGATGGTTCTACACAATTTATTTTTTGATAAATGTAATCGTAAATAATTGTTTCATTATTATTTACTATTGCTGCAAGCACATGGGTGTATATTTGTTGATCTGAGAGTGCTTTATCTAGTAGTTCAAATCGATATGCATCTAAATCTCGATTTGAACTCCCCCAAATTGACATCTGTTTAAGTGGTATTTTTTCCTGACCAATTGTTATATTTGTATAAGAGTCACTATTGCTTATTTTATTCCAAAGAAATTGAGCCTTTTGGGCATCATTATCAGAATAAGTAAACGCCAGCAGTAATATAAAGTTATGAAATTTCGGAACATGAATACTTGGTAAATTAGAAAAAGTGATAAACCATTGATCTTTCAATTCAGGAGCTGAATTTACTATTCTAGCAAATGCTTCTGGTAACATTCCATTTGAGATAAGATCAGCACCTTTTGTCTTTAAATTATTTCGATAATTTTCAAATTTCTGATTTTGATTTTTTTGTCTTATATCAAAATCTTCTCCAGATTCTGAAAGTAACTTTAAGTGTTGTTCTAAGTTAACAGTTTCCTCTTTTCTTTCGATTGAAAATGATGAAGTAACATTTTTTTTAAGTGAAAAATTTTCAGTAATTTCTAAATTTGGAAAATCGATGTTAGCATTAATTAAAACTTTAAAAATAGTATCAATTGAATATGCTATTTTTCGCAACCCTATATTCGAAAGATAATCACCAGCATTACCATAAGCACGAGTATTAATATTTAATACTGCATTTTCATCATCCACTAAATTATTTTTTGCAGATAGTAGCCATAATAATGAGCCATAAAATAACTCATGATCATTAGCATCTGTTGTTAAACCTGACCAATTTATCTTCATGAAATCATTTAATAAATCTTTATCATCATAAATACTTATTGCTCTAAAAACTTGTGTTCTTATAAAGGAATTATCACTACTTAAATGTTCTTTTAAAATTTGCTTATACGTTTTCGTTAGAGCAATTTCCTTGGTATTGGCGTAATAAAGTAAATTTAAAAGTTGATGTTCTTGCAATTTAGTATCAAGAATTTGATCAAACTCTTCAGGAGTTAAAGATTGCATAATTTCAATCAGATTAATAAAAACATTAACGTCTTTATCGAAATTCATTAGAATTTCAATTTGTTGAATTGGTTTAATATGTGGAAGAATTTGCATGACTGAATATTGAGTGACAAAGTTTTTATCATTTTCAGTCAAACCATCAAATAACTCCGAATTTTTATTAATTTTATATAATTCTAATAATTTATCAACATGCTCTTTCATGCACAAAATATTATGTTGATCCACATTTAATATGCCACATCGTAAAGGGTATTTAGTTCGACACAAAATATTAGTAATTAATTCTCGATGTTTTGATATAATCTCTATTGGTCTAAAGCGTGCTAGACTAGTTTTAATATCATGTAGTAAAAGGCTTTTTGAAGTCTGATTTAAATCATTCCAGATTTGACTAACATCTAGTTCATTACATACTTGAATGGCTTTAACTATATTTTCGGGTTCAAGTGATTCAGGATTACATGGATCAGTAGAGCAATAGTTTTCTATTCTTCTCCATTCTCCAGAATAAGCATCATTTCTAAGTTGTTTAGCAAGATGTTCCGCAAATTTGGCATCACTGGACTCACCTGTTGCATAAAGTATTCTTATATAAGCCCATTGCGCCACAATTGAATTGTCTGAAGAATTCAAAATATTTGCTTCATTTAATAATTGCGTCCTTGTATTCTCCCAATCAACAAGGTTGTATCTAATTAAGCTAATAAAGTCTTTGTGTGGGGAATTATAACTTGAATTTAAACTACAGCCGAAGCTCCATTTAGTGAACTCAGGTGCCAAATGGGCTAATGGTTTTCCTGCTAAGATATGGAATGCCGTAATAACTAATGTATCAATATCTTTTTCATTTTCAGTCAATTGAGTAATTAATCTTTTTTCAATTGTTGATATTTTTTTTAATTTTTCAGAAATTTCGGCCTTATTTTTTTCCAATGCAATTAAGCGATCTTTATCGTCCTTTTTCGAAAAATGTGAAAGTTTTTTTTCTGGCGATAATGAATAATATTGTAACCATTTCTTTATAGATTCTTCGAGACATGGCCAAGATTCTGAAGTATGAGAAATACATATAATCGATTGTTGAACCCAATTAAAATTTGGTTGATTGCCCCCATCCAAACATAGTACTTCTAAAATATTTATAAAATCAGAGGTTTTCCTTTCAACAATCGTAGAAAAATAACCAAGGTGTGACTCATCAGTGTTTTGCAGATAAATAAAACATGAAACTAGTGCAGAAAGGACCTCTTTAGAATAATAATTAGGTTCAAAAATTAATATTGTAAGACTAGAGATAATAATATCTGAAGTTTTATCTAATGCATTTATCGGTTCAATAACTTTAGCTAAACCATCATCTAGATTTTTTCCATTTCGCTTCATTCTATTTAGCTGTAGGACGATTTCTAACCCTAATGAAAAACTTAACCCTTCATCTCTTAATTTATATGAATCAAGATCATTTTCCACAACTTCAAAAAAACGACCTTCAGCAACAGCATTTAGATTTCCTTTAAAATAATTCAAGTCATCTCTTTCATCCTTGACTAGCCTATTTATAATTTCCTGTGCATGATTTTGAAGACTTAATAAAAATGCAGAATATGATATATTTTCATAATTCTCTGATTCCATTTGTCTAATGTGTTCTAATAATATTCTATTGACATCCAACTCATCAATTTTCTGAATTTTTTGCATTTCGAATAAATTTAGAGAAATATTTAATAATCTGGGATTCAATAAAGAATATGCTACACTATGTGTAAGTAAAGTAGGATTAATTCCCCTTGAGGCTAAAATTTCGTTTCTTTCTTCTTTAGACCAATCTGTTATTGTTATTATTCCATAATTATCTATAATTTTTCTTTTGATTTTTTCATTAAAAAAGATGATTCTCGATGTAACTAAAATTTTTACTTTCTTTTTTTCAAATAAATGAGAAATTTTATTGATAATAAGAGACCAGTCTATATTTGGTTTTTGGTTTATTCCATCAATAGTTACTAATAGATTTATACGATTTTCATCTGGACCATTCCCCCACTTTTTGAATCTATCTGACCATTTTTTAAATGAGATTTCACTTTCTTCATCATTTGTTTGTTCTATAAGCTTTTTGATTAAAAATAGTTCCAAGTCATTATTACTAAATTGACTAAAATCTTGAGCAGTCAGAAAAATATGTAAAGGTCTATCTTCTAGCGATAGCCAACTTTGTGCGGCAAGCCATGACTTACCAACTCCTTCTTTTCCTAAGATAAAACTAATATTTTCTCTACATAAATTATTATGAATGCTTCTAATTAAATTTTCTCGAGGTAATAGTTTCGATAAACTTGCATCCTTAGGAGCTAAAGATTGACCAAAACTATGTTTTGCTACTCTATTATTGCTGAAAGATTCTAATAACCATCCTTGATTTTTTTGTGATAGAAATTTTAGCTCTTCTAGCTCTATATCTTTTTTTCTATGAAAGACATGACATTCAAAAAAATTATTGATTAAATTAAAGTCTAGTTTTTCAAGATTCTCTGCACCAAAATCGTTATGGTTTTCATTATGAATAATTATTGCTTTTGCAATTTGTTGAGAATGATCTTGATGATAAGTGAAAACGACCGAACCAGATATTCCTTTAAAATTATCTTTTTTTTCTACTAAATTTGGATTTGAACTTGAATGGCGATAAAGAATCAGAGATCCGAAATCTTTAGGTTTATCTAGATCTAAATTAATCCAATCGTTATCCTTTTCATTGAAACCTCTTGCCAGATAAGAGTCAGTATAAATTTCTTCATTAATGATTAATTTATTAGCAACCTTTTTATTAACCTCAATAATCGTAAGGTCTTTATTTTTATCATAAAATATTTTACTAATACTTAGTTTTTCTTGACTTTTCTCCTGTAATAAATCGATGTTTTCTATAGCAAATTCTTTGGGACACGTTCTACAACATCCATCTATTTTATCCTTGTACAGGTCACAATTATCCTTTTGATCACAAATACTATGCTTAGAAGTTATAACAAATGATTTTGCCTCATCATATGATAAAAAAAGATACCCCGTAGATTCCGAATTTAGGGTTATAACTTTGATTAAACTCTCATTATTCATAGTATATTCAATTAGATAAATGTTTGATGAAATTTAATAGCTCTATAAGCTTATGAAACTATAGCTCAAGAGCTCTTCACTTTTTGAAAAAAAGTACTTTGCTGAAGTGCTGCACTTCTTCGATCACCGTGATCAACCAACCAATCAATAATTTTTAAGAATTTTTGTCGTAACTCTATTGGCATAAACTGTTCCTTATCTATAAAAATTTGGATAAGGCAAGATATCCTTTGATATACTTGCTCATTCCAATTCAATTGCTCATCTAATAATAGTAGTTCTAAGATTTGATCAGCATAAATATTTGATGGATAATTTTGGATTGATCGCTCGCACAATTTCAAGAATAGGTGAATAACATATTCAGTCCAACCTACCGCTCGGACATACTTACTAACTAAAGGTAAGATTATATCTATTTCAGACCAATCACCATTCACAAACCTGCTGGCTAAAGGTGCATTTTGATCTAATGATACATACATCAGCGATTTTGCAATCTTAGGTAGAACAAAGCCTGAAATTTGTCCTGCTCTATAACCTTCTTTATCAAAACAGGATGCATGTAAAAAACGTTCCAAGCATAAGTCTAAAACATCTAACGCATTTTTAGGTATGTTCTGTGCATCATAAATATAACGACAAATATAATTTTCAATGAACAAATAAAGCATCTCCCAACAAGCATCTGTTTTAAGGTTAAGAATAGGCATAAGGAATTGTGATTTGATTTCTTCTGTAGGAAATATTCCAACAACCCTAGCTAAGGCACTAGATAAGCTATGATTCCATTCATAAATAATATCTTTATCATCAAACCTCTGACTCTCTTCGAGCCAAGAAGGTTCTTGTTTTTCTATAGTCCATTCTAAGCAACTTTTTAAAAAATCGAGAATATAGGTTTGAGAGGTATCATGAAGTAATTCCTCAGGCAGTAAATGAATAACTTTTTCTGAGAACTGATAATCCCATTGAGTATTTGATTTTACCCACTTTGAATAATTTTTATGAAGACCTAATCTAGGCTTATAGCCCACTCTTTGCTTATTTATTATGTCAGTACTTCTTTTATCTGTTTCTCTTTTCTTTTGAATTGTTTCTTCATCTAGTTCTACCCAAGGAGCATCAGGTATTGGTAATGCACACCACTCATCTTTAGATTTAAAATAGTTGTTTAAATGTTCATACACCTGTTTTAACTCTTGTTGTGCTTCTGGATATTTATCTGATCGATAGATTCGATATTTTAAATGATTTTTACATAGAGCAAATGCAAAATAAATTGCAGACCAAGTCAGTTTAGGATGTTTATCAAATAATTTAAGACATTCTTTTAGTGCCACTAATGAAATTTCGTGAGATGGACTCTCTATAATATTGATTAGATTTTTAAACGTTGAATCATCCATGCTGTCATGAATAATTTCGCTCGATAAAGCCTGTGCAAGAAATTTCTTCGGATGAAAAGTTAAGCAAGCTTGTGGACACCCTACTTCATAAGAACTATATGGTAATCGGACTGCTTGGTTTAAAATATCACGAGCCCATTCTAGATCACTTTCTTTAAGATCTGTTCTAAATACTAAGATCATGGTAGCTAATGCACTAGAAGCGTTTTGTTTCATTCTTCTGGTTACATATGAGTCATCATCTATCTCACAAGAATCAAGAAATAAGCTATCTTCTTCTACAGTTTTTAAGAATTCAATAACTGATTCTATAGTGTAGTTATTTTGAATTATATTAGCTTCTAATGATTTCTCAGCCCAATATGTAATGTTGGAACATATTGAAAATTCATTTAGTTGTTTATGTTCTTCCGATTCAGCTTGCTTTTTATGCTTAGGATGTTCAAAGAAGAAATTAATTTGATTCTCATCAATTTCTTGGTAAAAGTAATTCTTAGTATTGGCATATTCAGCGTAAAAATCAGCCCGCTCTTTTAAAAAATTGATAATAGAGTGATCTTCCTTTTCATGCTCAAAATTAAAAGGAAGATCGGCTTTAAGATTAGATAATTTATCTTTAGTTAAGTCACTAAATTCAGGATTTATAAAGTAATCTAGTAATAATAACTCTAATTTTGATTTGTAATCTTCTTCATTGTAGTGATGAATTACAGTTTCAATATTTTGTTTGAATCGATAATTATCTAATTCTAATATTTTTAAATTAGTAACAAATGGAAATATAGAGTTAGAAATAACTTGCTTGTTTAGAGCTAAAACACTTACTACACCAAGAATTGCTACTGATTCATGCCCTGATGTGATTTTTTGAATGAGTTCATCAAAATCTCTACCCTTTCCAAGCTGATCAAAACCCCATTTTTCTAATGCCATATAGGCCGATGAAATCGCATTATTTATCCAAACAGGTTTTTTCCAGATATATTGCTTTTCATTTCCCCAAAATTCTTGCGCTCCCCAGGGAAATTCAATGATAGTTGGTAGTGGTACTTGTTCAGAAATTTCACATAATTGTTTCCACGCTTGAATAGCATGGTTAGATAGGTCACATATGAGCTGTAATCCATTATCTTCCGAATACTTCAATAATGAAGAAAATGGTTCTTTTAAAGGTGAGCTAGGATAAAAGTGTCTAGATTCATATTTAATTGATAAATTTTCCCAATCCTTACTCTGAATTTGTTGATATGGTGCTTGATGAAAAAATAAGGCACGACGATCAATCCTTAATTGTTCTTCTTCTGATCTTTCTTCTTCAGGTTTAGCCAGTAACTCTTGATAATATTGCTTTGTTCTTTGATAGCTCCTTTCCTCACGTTCTATACGTGCTTTAGGCAGTTCATCTAATAAAAATTTTAGCGTTAAATCAGCAAGTAATTTTGGATGATGTTGTGAAATAAGGGGTGAAGCACCTACTATATGTGCATAAATATCTCTAGATACTTCATTTTCCAAGAGTAGAAAGTTTAAATATCTTTCCATGTAGGATGGATTTGATTGTATTGAAACTAAAATTAAATTAATTAGCCTAGACTTAAAATCTTTTAAGTTAACTATTTGTCCCCAAGTGCTAGATCTCTCTTTTTTAGAAATTTCTAAAAGCCAGTGAATTGATACCTCCAAAAGCATTCCAGACATTTGATTTGAAGGTATATGAATACCTACATACTGCCAAACCTCAAAAACTCTTAATATTTTCGGATATAATTGATGTGGAGTACTTGGTATTGATGTCAAAACATATTCTAAAAGTGTCCGCCATAAGAATGCATCAGATGGCCAAGGGTGTTGAATAGCAAATTGTAATTTATCAGGCTGTTCCAAGAATATTGGATTTGCCTTTGTTTTCTCTGCTTGAAACCATGTTAATAACTTATTAAAAAGATCGAAATCCTTTTCGTATAAAACTTGTGTATATCCTCTACTCAACTCAATGAATTTTGGGTGTCCGATTGGTCCAATCAGCCATGCTCTTAACCATTGTGATCTGAGTTCTTTAAATTTTGGGTTTTCTAAATGATTCACCCACTGATCATCAATAAATTCTCGTTGTGCAAGCAATTCTACAACCCTACTTATATAAGGAGGTTCCCCAAAGGTTTCTATTTTATTCAACCAGTTTAGTTCTTCTTCTAAAAGAAGATAAAATAATGACCACTCATAAAATATGTCATGTGTAAAATCAACAGTAGAACTTTTAGAATTTACATGAACTATCCCGTCTACTACCAAGCTATCTAAAGCGTCGATAGGTTGAATCTCTCTACGCTTGACACTACAGCTAAGGTTTAGAGATTTAAGTTCAGAAAGTCTTTTTAAAAAATCTTGTCGATTATAAATAGATTGACCAGTTGCATTAAATCCGCCCCGTTCCCACCATGCATCTATTAGTTCTAGTTCTGACTCAGGTTCAAAATTATTGGCTTTTAAACTTGTTAAAACTTTAGCAAAAAACGGACGTCTAATGATATCTTTGACTTTATTATTACTAAATAATAACTGCTGAATACTTGGAATTTTTTGAGCTAATGCGTAACACTCATCATCATTTAAAAGTTCTATGTTGATAGTTTGGATATTAGTATTCTTTAAAAGAGCACCGATCCATATTTTTAATGGTTCAAGTCCAGTATCTCTTAAAGTTGTAACAATTTTCCAATTGGTTAAATCAGGATTTTTAAAAATTGTACGAATTAAATCTTCAATAATTGGTTTGCTGTTTTCACTAACTCTGTCTATACCATCAATAAAGACAATAGGAGCCCCCCCAACAACTTCCAAACTTATTAGCCACTCTGAAATTGAAAAACTCGGTAATCCAACTCTAGATAGATATTCTAACCAATTATTACTTCCCGTAAGTTGATCTGATTTAATGAATAAAAATGGTAAATTATTAGCTTTTGACTCAGCGATTTGTCTTAATAGAACTGATTTACCTGTACCTGACAAACCAGTAATTTGTATAAATCTGCCTAAATTTAGTTTATCTTCAAACTCTTTGTGTAATATAGGTCTAGATAACTCTACCCCATCAATCATCTTTGAAACTAATTCTAAACTTTGTTGACTAATATCTTTAATTTTCTGTACTTCTGGAATATATAATCTTTGATCAAAGACCTTACATTCGAAAAAATCATTGATTTCACTAAAATTTAAAGTTTCAAGACCTTCAGCTCCAAAATCATTATGATTTTCATTATGGATGATAAGTGCTTTTGCTGTCGGGTATTTTTCATGTTGTGTAAAAATTAATGAACCTGAAATCCCTTTAAAATTATCTTCTTTTTCTATTAGGTTAGGAGTTGGATCGGAATGTAGATTGTAATAAATGAGTGTATTAACGACTCTGGGCACGTCAAATACTAATGGTGTTACACCAAAATCTCTACTATTAAACCCAAAACTTACATAGTAATCACTAATGTTTTTTTCATTAATAATTAAAGTATCATGAGCTGTTTCAGTTACATTGATAATGACTAAGTCTTTTGCTTTGTCATAATATATTTTTTCTATATGAAGTGAAACATCATTACCATTACTGAGTAATTGAATTTTTTGAGTATCAAACTCTAGTGGACAGGTTCTGCAACAATCTTTAACTGAACTCTCAATAAGATCACAAGTACTTCTGAACTCGCAAATACTATGCTTTGACGTGATGACAAATGATTTATTGTCATCATAGGATTTGAAAAAATATCCACTAGATTCGTTTTGGAGTACTTTAACTTGTATTAGATTACTTGTATTCATAGCAAAGTGTATTCACTCCATTAGTCGGATATGTTTCATTAATACTAAAACCTAGACTTTTAAAATCATCAATTTTTGCCGATAGACTAGGATTATTTGAGCTTAAATGAAGGGTTTGATTTTTATCCAAGCTTAGTATTCTAGCTAAAGTAGTATTATTAGGATGCTTATGATGTGTCTCGTTGTCTGCACATAAGATATATTCTGTCTTACCTAAAAGCTTTAATAATTCAATATTTGTATTTCGTTCACTTCCATGATGAGAAATTTTTACCACATCAAATTGATGATTGCCAAAACCTGCAATTTTAAGACCTTCAATTACATCCTCAGCATGAGCATCCCCTAGAAAAAGCCCTGAGAATCCTCTGTACTCAACAACTAAGCCAATACTTGACTTATTTGTGATAGAAGTATCTTTTGTAAAAACATCTTGATCAGATTGTATTTTTTGTAAAGCATTCGCAGGTTTTATCTCTTCAGTTATCGAACTTGAAATTTGTTTTGGCTTTTTCTTTTTTTCTTCTCTTTCTTTTTTAGCATCAGCGTCTTTTAACATTCGCTCTAGGGTTTCAACTGTTGGTGTTATTGCAATTAATTTAATATCTCTGAATATTAACGGAGTAGAATTTCGTGTCAAACATTGAATTTGAATTCCACGTTCTTCCAATAATTTTTGTCTAAGGATATTATCTTGGTTATATGAAATTTGTTTCTGTGAACTTTTTATAATATCAGGAATATCTTGAAGACTATTAAAAATAATAGTGTTAATTTTGATAGGAGTATCGAGCAAAAATTCAAATCCACCGATGTGGTCATCATCATTATGAGTGACTATCGCTATATCAATAACACTATTTCCACCTAAAATCTTTTCTATATTAGCTAGTACACCTCTACGAGCTTTGAATGATTTTGGACCACAATCGATTAGAATTTTTGAGTGATCGAAATAAAGAAGAATGCAATCCCCATGAGCCGCATCTATTACATGAATCTTTAACATTAATATTTATATAAAAGGTAATATTTTATAGATATTTTATCTATTTTTATGCAGAATGAAACCAGTTTTCAAATTAAGTTCATGAAATTATTTTCTTATATATTTAACAATAAAGCTTAATTTAGTCCTTACACTAAAAATAATTGGCGACCTAGCAACTATATTTCTTCCATCAAATGAAGAATATAGGCTCTTGAACTGTGCTGAACTTTTTACAATACACATTTTTCAGATGAGGACATCGATCTCGGATATGAAAAATATACTTTTGGCTAGCAATCAAATTGGTGTGGTTTCTACTTTTTCTGAACTTGTAAATTTCAATTTTCAAGGAGATAAGAATGCTATTTGCTGGTACAGAAACTTGGTTGGTGATTTTAAAGAGATTGTGGCTAAACTTAAGTTAAATGAGAATATTACAGAAGTTTCCGTTGAGGATCTTTTAGCCCTGCAACTTTCAAAAAAAGGTAACCTAGCAAGGACAGTTATCCTAGAGGATCTACAGCTATTAACTGATTTCGGAGCCTCTCCCTCTCTTAATTTAATTAAAAGTTATGAACGTGATGAAGAACTAGATTTTATTTCAACAGATGTATATTCATATCATGTTGATCGCTCCCCCATCGAAACGGATACTTTTTTATGTACTTATTATGGCGCTACGAGTGATATCCTGCCTAATGCTCAGGTTGAGCAAAAGATTTTAATTCCAGAAATTAGGGAAAAACTTAAAAAATTACATGACGGCCCAGAAGCTGAATTTGAAAATTTTCTAGAAGACTATTTTTTTGATTTACATTATCAGCCTAAACCTAATGCAAAACCTGTAAATTTAGGTTTAGGAAATCTTTGGCGCTTGGCGGTGGATCATTCAACACAACAAGTCTTACCTTGTGTTCACAGAGCACCTGCTGAAAAAGATAGTGAATTTAGACTACTATTAATTTGTTAAATATTTATTCGATTTATAGCGGTTAAAGCTCATAATCAATGTAATTTATATTTTAGGTCGCTATAAACATCACAAACCAAATTTAGATAGTGTTCTCCCCTTTCTCGGAAATTGCTCTGTGGAATTTAAAGCTATTCATTCTTCCAAGTGTTTACAGGCTGACTATGTTATTCTTGTAGGATTAAATAGTGGTAACAGTGCTTTCCCTTCTGAGAAAGAGGACGATCCTCTTTTGAATCTAGTGCTACCTCAACCTGAAACACATGCTTTTGCTGAAGAACGCCGTCTGTTTTATGTAGCCCTAACTCGTGCAAAAGAAAAAGTGTTTCTTATAGGTGAACGCAAATCTATTTTCCTTGAGGAAATTATAAATGATCCAGATTTAAAATCATTTATTTATATTCCTGAAAAGGAGAATGTATCTATCAATCACAGCATACCTCCTGAATGGAGATGTCCGAAATGTAATCAAGGACGTATTTGGAAAAAAACAGGACCGTATGGTGAATTTATGGCTTGTAATCGTTACCCAAGTTGTAACTATAAAAGAAACCTAAGGCGTTATTAAATATCAGTAACTGCCAGATTGGAATTAGTACAGCTCAAAAAATAAAAGAAATTCACTTCATTTAAGCTTCTTCTCGTTTAGCAATCTTCAACTCAAGCCAATCATAAATTTCCTGTGATACCCAACCCACTCGAACCTCTGTTAAACGAACAGGTTTAGGAAAAGTTTCATCGTAATATCTGGATTTGGGATTAATCATTTCATAAATAGTTGAACGACTTAATGCCGTTACTTCAATCACAACTTTAATGTTAAAAATTTTGTATTGATATTCAGTAGATTGCATGGTTCAAACTCCCAGTTGGTGCTTGAGAGGTATTTCTCTCTATACCATACAGGTTGCTGTATTTTTTAACTAAAAGCCCATACTGATAAAACCCATGACAGCCTTGAAATCATTTGATTTGGATTTATATCTATCACCTAGGTGCCTAGATTCCATATAAAACATAAAACTTTAGCCTGTTTTTTCACAATAAATCGTACCATTTCAATTGACTAACTCCCCCCATAAACTTATCATTTCCTTGCTGACCTACATCGTCAGTCGGTTTTGACAGACCGTTCATACAGCGCATCAGAATTATGTTTTTTGAGCATAATTTTCGTGTGAAACCTTCTCGTCCCCCTTTGCGGTAGAACGGGAGGGGGACGCTTCATGCGTGCTGGTTTCTGTATGTCCAGTCTGTCAACCCCCTTTCGTTCTGCCACCATAATCAATTGACAGTGATTCGGTAGAACTTCCTTATACATACAGGAGTTACCACCATGCAAATTCTTGCACCCTCTTTATTCAAAAAATCAGTTCAGCTATTGGCTGTTGCTGCACTATTTTCCACTTCTAGCCTTTATGCTGCCAGCATCACCGTTAAAGTAAAAAACAACATTCAATGGAGTGAAGAAGCTGCTTTTTTTCCAACCAATAAAGGCAACATTTCTATCTATGCTGTTGACCTCACGCCTAAGCAATATCAAAACCTCAAATCCGTTAAAAAAGGCGATTGTATTCAGATCATCGCCAAAGACCAAAAGTTTGAAAGCTATGAAGGCATTACTACCATCATGGAATTTCAGAATGCCAAAAAAGTAACCTGTAAATAAAGGCTTGCTTGCTTTTACTTTAACTTTTTTAGTTATGGTTGCGTCAGTATGTTGATACTTTTGGCTTGAATACTATCCAGCGCTTTATTTTCATTGGGGTTTGTTTAGCCATGGGGCTGGATGAGTTATTTATTACATCCAGAATTAATGACATGAATCATATCTAAAAAAATAATAACGAACGGAGTAACAATGAAAATTTATTTATCTGCCTTGTCACTGGTATTGCTGGGCATGTCAGTGACTGGTTGTACAAGCAAATCTGAACGTGAATTTGTTAAAGGCTGCAAAATGGGCGGTGCTGATAGCTCTACCTGTGAGTGTGTCTATGAAAAAATTGAAGATAAATATGGTTCAGATCGACTAGAGGAAAAGTTTTATATCATTAGCCAAACAGCGGAATTTCAAAATGAAATTGTACGATATGGCATGCAATGTATGAAGGAGTAGGCTTATGCGTATTCTTGCAGGCATTCTGGTTGTGGTGATTGTTGTGGCATTTCTAGGTTTACCATTTATTGGTTTTATGATTCTAGTCGGTCTATTTATGCTGCTGGTTAATTTTACTGTAGGTGGGGATAAAAAATGAAAGACAACATTAAAGCATGGGTGATTGGTGGATATTTTATTATTGGGTTCTTCTTTGCGGTGTATCAGCATTTCTGGGGACAGTATAACGATAAGTCCTTTATGTTTAATTTAGGTCAAGGGCTGGTCTGGCCTGCGGTGATGTTTCCTTCTGTGGGTAAGTTTATTGGTGGTGTACTGATTTTACTCATCATCGGTACGCTGATTTTACGTTCCAAATAATTCACAAATTTATATTCTCCTCAAGGAAAAACTGATGAAAAAATTAATCACAGCAACACTTCTTATCATTGCAGCGACACCGGCGATCTGTGCAGCTCAAGTACCTTTTAAAATTAATCAAAAAACTGGTTTTATTACCTATGGTAGTTGTCATATGGATTCATGCTCATGGGCAAAGGCCGTTTCAACTTCAATTGTCCAAAACACGCCTAATCAAGTCATTTTAGATGTGCGAATTCTGGGTGGTGATTCGCCGAATGTTTCCAATGCTTCGAAAAAAATTTCATGGGCTAAGAAACCCCATAAAATCACGCTTGTTTGTTCATACCAACAACCCTCAATAAGTGTGGGTGGTCAGTTAGATGTGTTGCCTTTAAATGACTTTGGTGTTCCTCGAGTTTTGGAAAGTAGTGCCAATCTATATTTTGCCTATTGTCATTCATTTAACGGTGAGATAGATGATGGAATTAAAAAGTATGGTTATCAAGTTCAACCTTACTAGTAAAAAGGCTGGCATTGTCTGGGATAATCAATAAATGCAATGCTAGCTCAATTTAATAATCTATTTTGGCTTGAAAGAATCAAAAATAGGCGAAGAAATTTCTTTTGACGACTCTAAATCTTCACAAAAATAATCCATAAACGTAACTTTAGCAAAGAAAGTCTCAAAGATAATTATCTTAAGTGTAATCCGGAATCCTGCACCTTCCTGTGGATCGATAAAATCTAAATAAACAATAGAATAATCTTGATGATGCTCAACTTTTTCTTCAATCCCCTGCCATGCTGAATAAGCTGTAGGAAAACTTTCGACGAGTTTATCTATACTTGATTCTGCAAACTGTTGTCTCGTTTGGATATCTTGATCAATGGCTGCTTAACCTCTACTTTTAACTTCGGTTATTTATGGGAGGATTACCGTATAAAATTATTGATCGCTTTATTTGCTAAGGTTGGATTATCCAGTTGTTTGGTTGACATCAATACTTCTTTATGTGCAGATCAATATATTATAAAGATAAACCGATAATTCAAATTTTAGAATCATCGGCTTAACCAAGTTTCGGGTCAAATAACCATACCACTTATTTTTATCATAAACTTACTCCACAGCTCTATTTCAATAGTTATTTTATAAGAAGAATTGAATATCATCTTAATAATTTGCTTATTTTCTTCAAAATAAAACTCTTCGAGTTTTTCCATATAAATATCGTTCACTATGGTAGAATTTTTATTTAAAATTATTCTAACACTATCATCTACAAGCCCAATATATATATTCAGCTCACTTGCATCTTCATCTAAAAATCCTATTTTCTGAGTATAATTTTCATCTATACTACAATCGCACCCAAACATAGAAACCAAGTCATCACATGATGGAATTAAAATTTTTGACATTACTTTCCTCCTTTAATAATCATAGTAGAAAATCTACGTTGGCCATCTGGCATAATCTCAAATGTTGATTCAACTTTTCTCACTCCCATAGAACCAAAAAGAAGAGAATCCCTAACTTCATATTTCATATCAACACCATTCACTTTCTTGGTAAAAGTTTGGGAAATATTATCTGAACGATTTATTGTATCTGCTAAATGTCTAATAATACGATTCCGCCCCTGGACATTATCAAAGATACCCACAGAAGCCAGTTGTTCTTTATTCTGTATACTCCTTGGTGTGTTATGAGGATCAAAAGCCGCTTTTCCAAAAAGGTATTTGAACTTGTCTTCATGAAAAGACAAATTTTCCTTAGGAAAACTTTTTCCTGTGATCTTCTTATCTTTAATTAAAGCATCAACATTCTTACCTGCTTTTAAATCAACCCCAATCACTAAGTCAATTGCAGCAAAGGCTTTATCACCTATACTTGCAGCAGGATTAATCAGTGTCGCAATATTGTCACCTATATCAACAATACCTTGTACACCTTCTTTCTTAAACATCTCGACAACATCAGCCGAGTTTAGTTTTTGTCCTTTTGCTTGAGCTTCTTTAATTTGCTTAGCAACTTTATAAGCAATCTTGCCTCCGGTCGTTGCCAATTTAGCTAAACTATTATTCTCCACCGCAATATTGGCACTATTGGCAGCTGTATTTACATCATATCCTGTAAATGCTGCAACTGTTCCTGCAAGAATTTTTGTGGTGTCTTTGATCTTAGTCCGCTCAGCATCGGTTAAGTCCAGCGATGTTTTTCCATTTGGAATCATCAACTCTGCAACAATTTCCCCTACACCCGCCCCTATCGCCCCAGCTTCACAACTTGCTTTAGTCGCTGCCGCTGCTGCACATCCAGCCGCTGCATGGGCTATTTTATGGATCGTATATTCCAATACATTGGGATCAACTTTATCTAGACTTGTACCAATCTGGCTTGCAAGTTCTCCTTGTAATGCGCCTGCTAACCTTGCCAATAACGCTTTTTCCAAATTATCTGATAAATTACCGCCATTAATTGCTGTCTGTACCAGCGTCAATCCAACCGAAGTTGCAAAGTTATTCATCAGTCGGTCTGGAAAATACGTGCTATCCGGCCGTTCAATCCCATAGGGATTGAACGAGATAAAAATTAATCATCCTCTAATTTAAGTTCATACAAAGAATTAAGAAATTCATCTAAACTATTTGCAATAAAAGAAATATTATCCATGCTAACTTCTTCCCCTGCTTCGGTATCTGCTTCTAACTCATGATCCCAAAACCAAATCGAGCCCCCAGTTAAATGTATCAAAATAGCATTTCCAAATGGGTCTGGTGCTATCGCTAAGAAGTTTTTTGGTATACGCCTTTGCATCAGATCATAATACCAATAGAGTGAGTAATAATATTCCTTTCGAGGATGAACATTAAGTCCAAGAAAATAACGAATTCTACTATCGCTTTTTTCATTATTTTCTAAAAAATCAAAACAATCAGGAAAAATCATACATACATTATATTGTAATAAAAATATACGATATTCATGAGGTAATTTTAATGTAATTAAATTTTCAAATTCAATAACATCATTTTCACTGATTGGATATCCTTTTGATTCAATTTGATACATTTCTCTTACCTCCAATCATTTTTGGTTTTTTGCAAACCCACCACTATGATATACATAATTATGCAACTCCTCTGGAACTAATTGCATTCTTCCGCTCTCTTGATGATGATGCCATGTATACTTTTCAGGGGTTGTTCTATATCCTGCTGCTAGATTTGCTCTATTCTCATCTATGCTTCTGCTCTTACTTGGTTGAATTCGTACATCTTTTAAAGCATATCGTTTAAAATCTGGAAATCCTTGAACCGTAAAAGCAATACCATCAGGATATTGTCCTCTAAGTGTCGTAGGTAATTTCGATGCTGGATAAACCTTTCCTGCATACGCAGCATTTATCGGCATACGTCCATTTATAGCTTTTACACCAATACTTTGAATAATGATTTTTTGATCCTGAAGCAAATTATCAACCTTTTTCCCAGCTTTTAGATCAATGCCTATTGCTAAATCTAGGATTGCTAATGATTTATCAAAAGCACTCGCTCTAGGATCTAATATTGTTTTAACACTATCCAATCCATTATCTATTTCACCTTTAACGACATCTTTTAGAATTTCTTTCAAATTCACATTTTTCCCAGCATCCAATGCTTCTTTTATTGCCTTTCCTGCTTTCCATGCCGATTTTGCAACAGCTGAGGCAGCTTTAAAACTGTTATTCTCCACTGCAACAGTAGCACTATTTGCAGCCGTATTTACATCATAACCAGCATAGGCGGATACTACGCCAGCAAGTATTTTACTTGTATCTTTTATCTTGATTCTTTCTGCATCGGTTAAGTCCAGCGATGTTTTTCCATTTGGAATCATCAACTCTGCGACAATTTCCCCTACACCAGCTCCTATCGCCCCAGCTTCACAACTTGCTTTAGTCGCTGCCGCTGCTGCACATCCAACCGCTGCATGCGCTATTTTATGGATTGTATATTCAAATACAGTTGGATCAACTTTATCCAGATTTGTACCAATCTGGCTTGCAAGTTCTCCTTGCAGTGCACCTGCCAACCCTGCTAGCAATGCTGTCTTTAGATTATCTTCAAGGTTTCCGCCATTGATCGCTGTCTGTACCAGCGTCGATCCAACCGAAGTTGCAAAGTTATTCATCAGTCGGTCTGGAAAATACGCGCTATCTGGCTTTAAATTTAAGGCTGTGCCAACTTGACTGAGTAAGCCGGCTGTCGCAACAGAAGCAACTAGATTCTTGACTGAGCTTTTACTGCCTAAATCTTTTAATGTTTTGCTTAAATCCCCTCCATTGTTGACCAGACTCACACTCGCTTGTGATGCAAGTGAGGTGACAAATGCATTTGCCATTGCTGTTGTCGTCGTCGTCGTTGTTCCAAATAGTGCTGCTCCGGCTCCGGCCGTACCTGTCCCCATGGTAACAACTGTTATGATGATAACTAATATCGCTGCGCCTGCTCCTGTCAGCCCTTGCGATTTATAATCCCAATCCTTCTGCGTCAACAAAACTTGTTGCCAATCTACATCTGTACGATTTACAAAATCTTTGAGATAAGTATTTCCCGGTTGATTTGCAAGCTTTAGAATCTCATCCCGTAGTTCTTTTTTATTAGCGTCTTTTTCTCCAACAGGAACCTGTACGACTAGCCCACCTGCTGCTTTAAAGGTAGGATTAATTGGTCCATTAAAACTTGGCAATTTGGCTGTTTCTGTAATCGAACCTTTGTCCTGCATACTTTGCCACACAACACTATTCGATTCTTTTTTCAGTAAATCGGTAATCGTGGTTTTCGCTGCAATAAGTTCCAGTTTACCTCCAGATACGATCTCTGCTCCCTTTAAATATTCAAACTCTGTTCCTACCAACCGAGTATCAAAACCAGATTTAGTACCGATATAATCCGCTTTTAATTTGGCTGGGAGTTCTGTTACCTGTGTTCGGGTCGCATTGGTTTTGGATTTGTTATATTTGATACCGGCAAAAGAGGATTTCTTGGTGACATCGACATTACTACTGGAAGATTCTTCTACGGTATAAAAATTTAGATTTCCCCCTGCTTTTATCGAAATATTGCCACCTTCCGCTGTAAATTTACCCGAATATATATCAATACTTACATCTTTATTCTGATCTTTACTTTCTATGCTGATGTTTTTACCGTTGATATCAACAGAAGCTGCATCAGCAGTATTGTTCTCAGTCACTGTAGTCACTGTTTTTTTCTTAAGACCACCCCATGACTTTTTCTTATAACTTGTGGTGCTACGATCATAACTTTGCTCAATCGCAGCATCAAACAGAATATTTTTATTTGATTCTATTTTGACATCGCCATTTGTAGCAGTAATACCTGTCGCCTGCATCACCAGATTATCACCCGTGGTTTTGCCGACTGTTTTAATATTAACGCCTTTATCTGCGCTGATGATTGTTGGGCTAACCAATGTACGCATACTGTAATTGGCATCAGTTTCTTGACCTTTGTCATAGAAATTAGTATGACCATCAATAATCATACTGGCAGCAAGTATTTTGCTCTGGTTGTTTGTATCCGTGGTTGTAGACGTATATTGCTCCGCCAATACACCGCGAGATTCAAGATTGATTTGTCCAGCTTTGGCAGTGAGTTCACCACCACTAATGGATAAACCTTTATTTGAGATAATGTTGATATTACCAGTATTAGATGTTAAATTGGTCTCAGAATGTTCGTAGCCATTGATATTGCTATTGAAGTAATCTTTATATGATTCAGCATCTTTTACTTCATTTTCATGTTGTTGTTTAAGCAATAAAATCTCTTTAACATTATAGTCAGTTTCAAGTTGTTTTTGTTTTAAAAAGGCTAGTTGCATAAAATGATTAAATGCCGACATATTTCCATTCGCTCTTGTTTCTAATGCAAAGTTTCTCATTTTTGTAATTTCAGTAAATTCAATATCAAATTTTTTATAATCCTCATTATTTAAGAAATCATTTAGCTGTTTTTGTTTTAATTCATATAGTGCAACATACTTTTGAAAAGTTTTCTTTGATTGAATATTGCTCAGTACATTCTTTACTCCATCAATTAATATATCCTCTTTATTCGAGATGATATTAATATCTTTTTGTGCAGTCAGTTGTGCCCCCTGAATATCAACCTTGGTACCTTCCAAGCGAATTCCACCTCCAGTAGTATTTAATTTTATCACCTGTTCCGAACCATTACCCGCTGTCCCACCATCGCCTTTTAAAGTTAATGCCGAATTTTTAGAAATCAGTTCAATATCTCCAATCGCATTGAGCTTATGGATTTTTGGATCAAGGGTTAAAGCTGCATTGGTCTGAATGGTCAAATCACCATTAGAGTCTTTTAGTTTGGCATCACTTTTTAAAAAAGCACTGTCTACAGCATTAAAGGTAAGTGTGGTACTGGCTGGTGTAAGCAGCGCATTACTGGCTTCAAGTGAAATCGCCCCACCGGTATAGCTGGTATTTTGCGTCACATGATCAACACTGGTCATGGACAAAATACCCTTAGCTGTCAATTTACTCTGACTATTCGGTGTCCAGACAGTCGATGTCACATAGTCACTGTTAATATAAATATTCTTTTTACTATTCAGTGCCATATGTTTATCGCTACTCGCGGTTACATTCTGTAAGCTTAAATGATCTTTGGCAAATAGTTCGATATTGCCTTTGGCATTTAAGGTACTGGCTTTAATGGTATTTTTGCCTTCACTGTTGAGTTGAATACGATCAGTTGCCGTAAGCGTGGTATTTTCAACCAGTAAATTACCTGTGTTGTTTTGCAGTAATATATTTTGCCCGTTTAATGTATTGCCAATAATAACATCTCTACCCATGTCATCATTATGAACCGCCACATCGGTATTCGTTAATAAATTCAGACCATTTCCACCTACCAACTGAATATCACCCTGATTTGCGCTGAGATCAACTGATTTTATATTTACACTACCCTCACCAATAGAACCTAATGTAATTCCTTTTGCACCGTTAATACTGGTTTTATTAGTTGTCTTGAGTTCATAGGAATACATACCATTGGTGGTTTGTAATGAATTAATTGTCAGATTTTTATTGGCAAGGATAGAAATTTTACCTGCTGTCGAGCTGGCTTTTAAGCTGTTGCTGGTGATTGACCCTGCTAATGCCGTAATATCAATATCCCCCTGTGCGGTCAAGGCCTGATTTAAAACCAAATCTTTTAATTCCACACTCAGATGAATTGCTTTTTGTGAGGTCAATGCACTATTTAAAGTCAGTTGGCCGGCTTGAAGCTGGATATTATCTTTGGCCGATAGCTGGCTGGAGCTAAGCGTCAAATTGTTCTCTGCATCAAGCAGCACTTTCCCGCTGATTTGTGGCAAGACCTTTGCGGTATTATTCCAGATCAGATTACGACCACTATAGCCATTGATATTTTTAACAGTGCTACTGCCATTGCTTAAGGTAAAATTCAGGTTACTGAGGTTTAGATCACCACTACTATATAGATTAAGGTCTTGACCGGCATTTAAAGTTGCACCCTGCAATGTGGTATTGCTTTTACTCACATCACTGTTACTTGTTTGCAGATTGATATTGCCGCCAGTTGCGGTCAGGTTGCTTTCTGTTGCGGTGAGTTTATTTTGTGCCGCAAGATTAAGATCGTTACCAGCAGTCAATACGCTGGCTTTACCTGTGCTGATATTTTCTGTCGCAGAAAGTGAAATATTGCCGGTTGAGCTGATGCTGGCTTGATCGGCTGCACTAATATTTTTAGCATCAATATAAATATCACCTTGTCCACTGGTGGCATTTATGCCTAGATTGCGAATTTGTGCAGTTGAGGCAATATTAAGGTTGCCTTGTGCCGATAAAATCAAGGGGGATACCACACCATTGTCGATACGAACCTGATTACCGGTGATATTTAAATCGTTAGCAGCATCGATGCTTAGCATGCTTTTACTGTTGATTAAACCACTGGAATTAATATTACCATTTGCTCCGCTTTGCGTAGTTTGTACACTGACCAAACCCTGTGTCGCACTGGTCGATTGTAGTGTGCCACTATTTTCGATCTTTCCGGCACTGGTCACCACCAGATTATTGACTGCTTTGATGGTTCCGGCATTGCTCACACCCAGACCTTTTTCGGTTCCCATCAAATAAATGTTATTCGCATACATGCCGCCCAGTGCTTTGACATCAACAGCTAAAGTCGGTGCTGTACCAGTGCCGGTTGTTGCGCTAGTATCCTGTAAATCCCCACTGACTGTATTGGCACCAGCAATTACCTGAATATCATTCTTGGCATGTAATTGCGCATTCAGTTCCACGGCACGGGCATAGACATCAACATAATTGGCATTATTGTTATTACCACCCAACCCTAACGTACTGTTGGTTGGTGCAGAAACCGTCACTTTTCCCTGATTGACTGTAAACTGCTGGATACTGCCATCGGCATTGAGCTGTGGTTTGCCTGTGGTAAAAATGGCTTTATTGGCATTGATAAAACCACCGCCTTTAATATTAATCCCCGATGGATTGGCAATAATCACATCGGCCATTTGACCGGCCACTTCCAGATTACCTTCAAAACGTGATGCTACAGTCGAATTGACTTCATTGAGAATAACCCGAGCTTCACCCGTTGCCAGAAACGGATTGGCAGCGACTGCACCAACGGTTTTGCTATTCGCCCCGGTTCGGCTATTATTTAAAACAGCACCTTCTGCAAGCACATCAAACTGTTTATAGATATTGTGCGATACACCGTTTTTAGGCGTTTGAATATTCACCACCGGAACTGTGGTACCTGCTGCATTTTTCCCCGCAGCAATCACCGGCCTATTGGCTGCATTAGCAGCACTATCTGCCTGTATTTGTGCATAAACCGGTGCCAATGGCATCCATATGCTCATACTGGCAAGCAAGGCTTTCACCTGCCAAAGCTGTGCAAAAGCTTTTTCCTCAGTGCTATCTGTAGAAGAGGCGAATTGCCCTGCTTTAATCCCTGAACTTTGTCCAGAAGCCTTACTTTGACTTTTGGCATTTTCAGCAACAGCCATAAACATGCAACGGGCTTTATTATAAATAATACGGTAACGGTTCTTGTTCATTACTATAATCTCTTGTTGATCAGTTTAATTAATATCAATCGTTGTTTAGGTTTTAAAATTAGTAGGAAAGATTCAGACTAAAGCCTGTCATCCAGTCTTTTTTAATGCTTTCAGGTGCAATTAAGCCTCGCCCGCCAAACACGTCCAGATAAAAGCTATTTTGGTAACTGCGTAGGCCAAGCACACTGCCCATCAGGTAACGCTGTCCAGGTAAACTATGGTTGCCATTGACCCAACCCTGATCAATCCCCAGATAAAACTGGGTATTGGGCCATGCACTATTTAGGTTAATTTCCTGTTGTAAATAATGACCATGATCGCCGGACAACATCAGATCACCGTCAAAGCCACGCACGCTATAACGACCACCAATATAAAAACGGTCATTGGGCACCAAGAGTTTTGGTGCATATTGTCCATGCCAGTTCAGACGGTATTGGGCAGCTTGATCCAATAACAAAAATGGCAGGCTTAAGCGTAAATCTGCCTGCCAGATGGGAGCACGGGAATAGCCCTCGGCTGGGAGGCGGTTGTTATAAATATCTTCAATCTTCTCTTCCGGTGCCAGTAAGGCATTAAATGCACCAGTACCATGGCGATAATCCAGACTGGCATCTACAACCGCAGCGCCCAAGTAGTGTCGATGTTGGAGACCGACATGCCATCCTGAAGTTTGACGGCGCTGTACACCCACCTCAATCTCATCAATGAAGTTTTTATTTTCCTTATGATACAACTTGCCATACAGGCTGGTTTTATGCTCTCCACTACGGCTAATCACACGGGACAGATTGATCTGTGTTTGCGCACTATCACCCCGATATAAAATCGGTCCGTTATATCCCAGCACACTTTGATCGTAGCGATATTGACTAAAACTGGCAGCCACATCGAGATAACCAAACGGAATCTGGTAATTGACATATAGGTTTTTATTACGATTCTGATGTAAGTCATCCAGTGAATGACTAAAATTCAAAGATAAAATATCGTTGAGTCGGAGCGGATCATTGAAGCTTATTCCCAAACTTCCGATATATTTGCCGGTGCTGTCACTGCCGGAATTATCAACCGTCAAATTAAAATTTACGTTCTGTTGCGGTTGTAACTGAATCAGTAAATCGCTATAGCCGGCAAGCTCCTGTTCCGCCTCAAGTGCTGGGACAATCTGAATATCAACCGTAAAAACACGTTTTAGATTTTCCAGTCCCTGATCCAGCTGTTTTAAATTAACAATATCCCCTTGCCGAAACGGTAAAGCGGTTTTAATTTGCCAAGATGATGCCTGTTCACCCTGCACTTTGATCTGATGCAAACGCCCAATCTGAATCCCTAACGCTAATTCACCTTGATTCAAATCCTGTGGATTAACCACCACTTGACTGGTAATAAATCCAGCTTTAATCAATTCGTTCTGGGCAAAATTCACCAGATTGTGCAGGCTTTGGCTACCCATACATTGTCCAATGATGTGTTGTGGATGCTTTTTAATAGCCGTCAGGATGAATTGAAATTGATTTAAATCAGCTGCCTGTTGCCCATCAAGTGCTACCAGCTGAATCCTGTCAATTTGAACACAGGGCTGTTCCACCACGATAATCTGTTGCAAATTTGCTGTTGAGGTTACAACCTGTGGCGCCAGTTGCGGCAACTGTTCCTGAAGATGCTGACCCAACTCTTTTAAGCGTTGTTCCTGACGAATCCGCTCAGGGAGTGAGACATCATCAAGCGCATACGCACAAAGACTAAGGCAATACAGCAAGGGAGAAAAATAAAATATTTTAGGCATGAATTATGAATTATCTGAAAATTATGTAAAGTAACAAAAACAAACATAATCTACACTATTTATCCTATGTTAACAATATTATTATTAAATAATTCTCATTTAAATAAAAAATAAAGGGAGTGACCTCCCTTTATTTTTCCTCCCGTTGGGCGATCTTCAATTCCAGCCAATCGTAGATTTCCTGTGATACCCAGCCAATACGGATTTCTGTTAAACGTACTGGTTTGGGGAAACTGGCATCGTAATATGGTGATGTGGGTTTGATCATCTCATAAATGGTAGAACGACTCAGCGCAGTCACTTCAATCACGGTTTTGATGTTAAAGATACGGTATTGATATTCAGTCGATGGGTTCATGTTGTTACTCCAAATTGTTAATCGAGAGCGGTTTCTCTCGATACAAGTCGGTGTTCTGTATTTTTTAACATTGAGCCATGATTCAGGATTAATTCACTGCTTTAACACTTTGCCGTAATCCCTGTTTTAACTGCATCACTTGATTAAGATCAGGTTGGGGATTAGTGTTTTGTGTCTGCTGTAACTGTTGTGTCCCTACACTACCAACTTGCTCAATCATCTCAGGATAAAACTCCTCGGCAATCTGCATGCCTTCCTCCTCCTGTAGTTCAAATACCGCATTGTTAAAACCCACTCTGGCAATATAATCCAGTGCATCCTGTTCAAAGCCCGCAGCTTTACTTTGTTGATCCAGTTCTTTTGCCATCTGAATGGCGTCTTTCAGGCTAATCCCATCCTTTAAAGTTAAATCCACGTAATACACCGGAGTACGATAACTCTGGGTGGTGGATTTACCTCTTAAAGTCAGTTGCAACGGTAAACACGACAATAGCCCACAGGAGGCCGCATGGTAATAACTGAGCCGTGCTGCTAAAGTGCGGATACTGTTATAGCCAGTGGTACGAAATATAAAAGTACCTAATTCATCACTGTCATCCAGATTGACATGTAAACGGCCATAGGGCTTACAATGTCCACCTTGTGCCAAAGGACATAAATCAGGCGATGGACAGGGTAATTGTTCAACACCCTGTTGGGTGAGTCGCTGGCAGGTTTCACCATTACCGACACAGACCGGTCGTCCCGTTTGTCGGTCAAACAGGGTGTATTCTGCTCTTAAATTCAGTTCGGGATCATTAAAGATCATACGCACTGGTATGCTTCTGAGTTTGCCATTTTGTGCTTTGGCTCGAAGCTGTTCATCCAGTGGATGCTTGACCCAACCATCTTTATTTTGAATCTGGCTGGTAATCGTGAATTGATCATCCTTTTCAGGAATGCGCTTGCCGTTCTTTTCGACTATTTTACCGATACTGATACGCCCCAATAGTGGTGGGGTAATTGCTAAACCTTTAATCATGATGATGGTCCTTGATGCATTTGTTTACGGTTTTCCCATATCGATTGAATGCACGGCTCCCTCAACCACAACAAGTGATGAAATAAAAAAATTGATGTTGTTGCGTATAAGTATTGAGGCACGGGAGACATAAATGTGCGATATGCAAGAATGCAAAGCTGCGCCAACGCCCTTTCTTCATGACTGAAGGAGGGGCAAATGGGGTGGCTTTGCAGATATTTGAAATTTGGGAAATAAAACAGTTAAAGTTAGAGGTAGTAAAAAATGTGATGCATGGGTCAAGATAGATGCTTTATGCCTTTGCAGGATAAACATTAAAACGTCGACTACCCTGACGTTGCTGTGGATATTGTTGCAGTAGTTCAGGCTGTTGTTTCAGTAACTGCTTTTGATCCAGTACAATGCTATCTCTGGATTTTTTCCATGTCACACTGCCTTTACTAAAAATAGCCCGTTCGGCATCTTTCATTAAGGCTTGAA
>NZ_OANT01000017.1 GCF_900096995.1 Acinetobacter puyangensis | reverse complement strand
ACCCATGTGAGAGTAAGTCATCGCCAGCTCATTAATTCAAAACCCCCAAGCTGATGCTTGGGGGTTTTTTTATGGGGGGAAAAATGAGATTGGCTGAGAAATATCTTTTTATGTTAATCTCATCACAGAAATAACATATTTAAAAATAAGTTTATTTTGGGAATATAGTGTAGAAGTAAATTAGTTTAACTATGTGCTAAAACAGTAAAATTTATAGATCCATGGAATGTTATGCAAATGTCTCAATTTTTGAATAAATTTGAACTAAGATGAAAGACATATCAATATTAAAGAGACTTAGATCTGTAACTTTGGATCGGCAAGGATTACTACAGCCATCACGATTTGGTCAAGGGAAATTAGCAGTACAAAATGCAGTAGAGCATCTTGGTTATATACAGATAGATACCTTATCTATAGTCGAACGTGCCCATCATCATACGCTGTGGACAAGGATTCCAGACTATCAACCCGAATATTTAGATGCATTGGTCACAGAGCGTAAAGTGTTTGAGTATTGGTTTCACGCTGCCTCCTATCTTCCAATGAAGGATTTTCGTTATGTCTTAACACAAATGTTAGCGGTTAAGCACCATCCTTCGCATTACTATAATGCTGATCCAAAAATCATGAAGTATGTCATGGATAAAATCCGAGCAGAAGGGCCGAAAAAATCAAGAGATTTTGAAAGTGAGAGTAAAAAAGCCGGGAGTTGGTGGAATTGGAAACCAACAAAATTGGCACTTGAGCGCCTTTTTATGCAGGGCGATTTAATGATTTGTGAACGTCATGGGATGCAAAAAACTTATGATGTTTGTGAAAGAGTATTACCGCAGAACGTCGATACAACAGCACCCAGTCCGATTGAATTTGCCGAATACATAGTCAAAACTTATCTTCGAGCTTATGGTTTTACGACGTTTAAACAAATTATACATCTCAAAACGGGCGCAGAACTAAAAAAGAATGTGGTTGATGTTTTGAATGCGATGCTTGAACAGGGTGTGATAGAAAAAATTAATGTGTTGGGTATACCGGATATTTTTGTGCAAAGTGGCTTAATGGATCAAACATTTAACTTTTCCATTTCTAGTGTTCGATTGTTATCTCCATTTGATAATGTAATTATTCATCGTGAACGTGCCAAGCAAATATTTGATTTTGATTTCCGTCTTGAGTGTTATACACCCAAAGAAAAAAGGCATTATGGTTATTTTTGTTTACCTATTTTATTCGGCGATACATTTATTGGTCGTGTAGATTGTAAAGCTCATCGAAAAGAGCAACGTTTTGAGTTGATACAGATACATATTGAAAATATGGAAATAGAGGTAGAAAAATGGATAGCTTCTTTTATTGTATTGGTTAGACAGTTTGCGACGTTTAATGGTTGTCAAGTTGTGACACTTACAAAAGTAAGTCCATTAAAATTTGAAAAGATATTTCAGCAATCAATACAGGCTTGCTAAGTAGAAGATAAAATAGGTATTTTAAAAATATGTGGTAGTAACACTATTTTTACCACCGATTAGTCTGATTGATAGATAAAAATATCTAATTATTGATATATTAAAGAAAAATCAACGTGAGATGATCATTTGCTGCAAGTCATTACGCAACTTATCGGTGGGATCGGTTTATTTCTACTCGGCATGTCCTTAATGACTGATAGTCTAAAGGCCATGGCCGGAGAGTCTTTACGACAATGGCTATCCCGTTTTACTGGTTCATCGTTTAAGGCCATGCTTTCCGGTATTGGTTTTACTTTGGTGGTGCAATCCTCTACAGCAACAACATTGGCAACGATTGGTTTTGTCAGTGCAGGGGTATTAACCTTTGCTCAGGCGATTGGGGTGGTGATTGGTGCCAATATTGGTACGACCAGTACAGGCTGGATGGTGGCATTTCTTGGATTAAAATTTTCGATTGCCAGTTTTGCTTTACCCATGATTGGTGTGGGTGCCCTCATGAAGTTGTTGGGTAAGGATCGCTTGGCACTTTTGGGATTGGCTTTCGCTGGTTTTGGTTTAATCTTTTTTGGTATAGATGTGTTACAGCTTGCCATGGCAGGTTTTGCCGAGCGCGTGGATTTATCGATCTGGTCGAATAATAGTTTGTTGACACGATTGATTCTGGTGCTTGTGGGTGTTGTGATGACGATCCTGCTGCAATCCTCGAGTGCTGCCGTTACGGCCACATTGGCAGCGCTGGCCAGTCAGGCGATTGATGTACAACAGGCCATGGCACTGGTAATCGGACAGAATATTGGTACCGTGGCGACGGCGATTCTGGCAGCGATTGGTGCAACCACCAGTGCAAAACGAACCGCAGCAGTCCATGTGATTTTTAATGTCGTGACAGCGGTTTTTGCATTTTTTATTTTAATGCCTGCCATGTTATGGATGTTAAAACACTGGTCTTGGGCTGCAACTTTGGATAACACCATCATTATTGCTGCATTTCATACAGCCTTTAGTTTAATGGGCGCAATGATTTTTATGCCGTTTATTCCTCAGTTGCAAAGTATGATTAGTAAATTAATTCCGGAAAAAGAGCTTGAAACAACCCGTTATTTGGATGAATCATTGTTTAGCATGCCGTCATTGGCTATTGCAACGGCACAGGATTCTATTTGCCATTGTCTAGCAGATATGTATCGCTTACTGATTAAAGCAGGGCGAGGCGAAATTATTGGTGCCATGATCAATACCAAAGAGTTGGACTATGTGCTGTTGAAGGTAGATGACTATCTCAAGGAAATGCCTGTACCACAAGCACAGGCTGATCAACAACGCTTAATTGAGCTCATGCGTTTGATTGTCTATACCCGGGTTGTACGGGAAGATTTACAGCATACTGCCAATCTGGATATTTTGCGGGCACACTTTGATACAGAGGATTTAAATGAATTTATTAGCATTATTGAAAAATTAGTGCTGTATTTCAAACAAACACCTGCGCAGAAAATCCCACCTCAGGATGTGGAAAATTTAGAACAATTTAGTGCACAAATTAAAATACATCAACCCGCAATTCGCCAAAATATTGTGGCACAATCGGCAACTTCTCAAGTTAATGCAGCCGAAGCCTTGGACTTAATTATTGCGCAACGCTGGTTGGAGCGACTGGCCAAACATACAGCAAAAATGGCGATCTTATTGCGGGAAGAATCATCTGCTATTTAGTCTATAGCATTCTAGATGAACATGATCTGTGGGATTATTCTATTTATTACACAGATTATGCTGATATTATGATCTTTCCTAGATTAACTCTCTTGGGTCAGCTTAACTTTCTAATAATCCCGGCATCGGAACAAAGTTAGGGAGCTTACGCATGCGTTGTACCCAGCGACGGATATGGACAAAATCATCCAGATCAATTCCTGCATCCATGGATAATGCAACCAGTGGGAAAATCGTCAGGTCTGCAATAGACGGTGTTTTGCCTGCCAGCAACCAAGGCTGTTGTAAAACAGTTTGGACACATAGATGATCATTGAGTTGATTAAGTAGGCTATTCGTTTTTTCTATTAATATGTCTTCATCATCCAGAAAAGTGGACATACTTAAATTTGCTTGACGCAGCCGCCCCAGACTATTTTTAAGTTGTTGATGAAAGTCTTCCCAGTGTTGGAAGTGTTGCGTATGTGAAGGTTTTGCCCAATCGGGTTGTGCTGCAAAGTCTGCAAGAAACTCAAGGCTAGGGCGTATGCCATAGATGATTTGATCTTCTGCAACCGCCAGTTCCGGAATTTTATCACTGGGCTGTAAAGGATCAATATCTGCATAATCACTTTGAAATGGGACTTGGTGATAATATAAAAATAAACGCACCGCATAGCAATCCGACGACATCGGATCATCTTTTAGGATAAGGCGAGGTGAGTTGGTCAGGGGAGAATGATCGAGATTTGTCATTTAAGCTAGGACCTCTTTTTGTAAATCACTGCCATAGGTCCAGTGTTTATCGACTAACCATTTACGATAGGCTGTGGCCATCGCATCGGCTCGGGTCGGAATCTCAATTCTGGCGGCCAAGGGGAGTTTTAGCGGCACATGATTTTCAAGAATGGGTTTATCTTGGGTAAAGATTTTTTGCTGGAATAACACCATGTCTGTCATATGGCTATTTTGATCATCCAGTACCATGAGTAAATGGGCACGAATCTGGGTTTCACCTAAGGGTTGGATAAAAAGACAAATGACATCGGCTGGAATAACGCCAGATGCTGCGGTATTAATTTTATAGAGTAAGACATTTAAAGGTGATAATACCCGATAAATATATTCAGTTTCCTGTGGTTCCTGTGAGTTGGGTGCAGCAAGCGGCTGGGTAAAAACACATTCAGTCGCCCATAGCTCATCCACATTTTGTCGATGTTCAACTTGATAAGGTTTCACCGCAGTCAAGGGTTCTGCGCCCAGAATATTGGTGTGAACATAGGGAAAATGCGCCATATCCAGAAAATTTTCTACGGCACGCAGCGGTGAAGTGCGTACGCCATAGGCACCACAGGGTACAAGTCGTGCCTGTGGATGGTCATATTCTTCTAGGGTAAATAGTGCTTTATTCGGTGTTCCGATGCATAACCAGATAAATCCATAGGCTTCTTGCGTCTGGACGGGCACATCCTGCATTTCGCTGGACAGAAACCGGATTTGATAGTACTGGTCTAGTTTATCAAGTGTTAATGCTTGCCGATCAAGACGGGTTGTAACGCTGCTTTTATCTTTAAATTCTTCTGTAGATGCGACCACGATCCACTCTCCAATCAGTGAGTGATCAATGGGCAAATATGCTAAATCTTGGTTAGAGGACGGCATATTGGTGCTCCTCAATTTGTTGGCGAATTTGAAATAAACTGTCTAGGCTGCGTTGTACGGTTTCGGCCTGTGGTTGCAGGGCATGCAGTGTGGTTTTTTCAGCATCTGTTGGTGTGAGAAAAAGTTGAACATCGGCAAAGTCATCATCGCCTAAAAAACCGCAAGGAGAGGTTTGCCTAAAATGCAGATGCTGTAAAAACTCGGTCACTTCATCCATAGTGCAATGGATGAGGACCGATCCGGCATAATGTACAGGTATGATTTTTAGAGATAGGATTTGTTGAGCTAAGGGTTCCGGCCTAAGCTCTAGGTCAAAACCACCAAACCAGATCATGCCGTTATTTTCCGATACCGGATAGGCTTTACTGCATACACTTTTCGGTGCACGTTGTTCAGGCTGAGCCGGAATTTTCTGACAGGAACCATCTTGCGCTGCAAATTCCCAACCATGATAGGCGCATACCAGATTTTCACCATCAACATGCCCGAGACTTAAACGAACACTACGATGTGGGCAGCGATTTTCCCAAATTTGTACATGACCCGATACTGAGCGCCACACCACAACTTCCTTGCCATTGATCAGTACTTTTAAGACTTCGGCATTTTGCAAAAGTTCGGACGGTAAAATGGGTAACCACTGCACAGACATCATCTTTCTCCTCAATAAAAATCAAATTTTTAATCAATACCTTATTTTGGTAAGGAACCAGTTACGCCTTGGACATAAAAGTTGATCTTATTGAGCGCATCATCGCTATACACTTGTCCTGCTTTGACAAATTGTTGTCCAGCCTGATTATAGAGCGGACCTGCGAATGGATTAAGTTTGCCGGATTTTAAAGCGGCACGACGTTCCTGAAAGATTTTTTTGGTTTCTGCGGGAATGGAGGCATTCAGGTTTTCAACATCAACCGCACCTTCTCGGATACCGTAATAGATAGGTTTATTGGTCCATTTGTTTGCCAACACATCACGCAGGGTTTTATCGTAAATTTTGTCCCAATGAATCGCGGCTGCGGCAAGATGTGCCTTGCTACCAAATTTTGACATGTCAGAATCCCAGCCAAAAGCATGTACACCTTTTGATTGTGCTGCCTGTACTACAGCTGGAGAGTCGGTATTTTGCATCAATACATCATTTTTTTGAGAAATCAGGGTGAGGGCAGCATCACGTTCCTTGCCCGGATCATACCAGGTATTGACCCAAATGACTTGTGTGGTCACTTTTGGATTAACACTACGTGCGCCAATGGTAAAGGCATTAATATTGCGTACAACTTCCGGAATTGGGAATGAACCGACCACACCGATTTTATTGGTTTTGGTAGTTTTACCTGCAAGTACACCGAGCAAGTAAGCATTCTGATACATACGAACATTATAGGTACCGAGATTTTTTCCGGATTTATAGCCTGTTGCATGCATGAAAATGGTATTTGGGAACTGGCGCGATACTTTTTCCATGGCATTCATATAGCCAAATGAGGTACCAAAAATCACTTTATTGCCTTGCTGTGCCAGATTACGAAAAATACGTTCGGCATCACCTGTTTCCGGCACATTGGCCACAAAGCTGGTTTTTACTGTTCCCTTTAAATCTGCTTCGGTACGGATACGGCTTTGGTCATGGGCATAGGTCCAGCCATGATCACCGGGAGGGCCAAGATAGACGAATGCTGCTTTTAAGGGTTGTGCTGCCTGTGCATTGGTGCTGCAAATCGCAATCGATAATCCTGTGATGGCTAAAAAACTGCTAGTTGTTACGATTGCAGTCTTTTTGAACTTGTCCATCATATGCTGTATAGAATATTTTTTTGGTGCACAGGTAGATGATTTTTCGTCTATTGATGACATATGATTAAGCATATGGACTCCTAATACCTATTTTTGTATCAAAGCATACAAATGTGGGATGCCAACAAACGCAGGCAATGAAAACCGGCGATTGATGGGTGCTGAATAGGAGTGTTGAAGCAATATCTATACCACAAGCGTGTAAAATTCAGATTGTTCTTTGCTAACAATCAGATTTTAGATTGTTGGCAATAACTAATTATTTGATAACATTAAAAATCATAAAGACCAATAAATTGTGAAAAAAGGTTCGGTTAAAAAAGAGCAAGGGGGAAAAGATGTACCTTGTCATGAATAGATTTCAATCGCATTACCAGATCGCCCAGAAAAGGCCTTGATTGTGATCATTCTATTTTAATTGCACCATAGATTGGCAGAACCAGTATTTTTATGGTGATTGCATTTTAAAACGTGGTATTAAAGCGTTGATCCAGATTTTTTTGATCAATAATATCCATTAATACCTGATGAATAAAATGTAATTTTTCCAAAACTTTATCTGACAAGGTAAATGGATAGGCATCTTCTAGTCCCATACTCCGGTTAAGCGAATTTAAACCATAGGCAAGTGCAAACCAATTTTTAACGGTTAAATGAAAATTTGCACTATCAACAGGACAACCATCAAATTTAAGCTCGTGATCAAGCGGCGACTGTTTTTGAATTGAGATACCGGTATAAAAAGCCGTATCCAGCGTACTGATCATATGCAGATAATGCGCCCAGGTTTCGGCCCAGTCTTCCCATGGATGACTGCTGGCATAGGCACTGATATAGCTTTCTTGCCACCTAGCAACTGGCCCGTGATCATAATAATACTGTAATGCTTCACCGTAGTTTTGCCGTTCATCACCAAAAAGCTGTCTAAATGATTCAATCCATGGCGTATTTTGAACCAATACATCAAAGTAAAAATGTCCGCTTTCATGGCGAAAATGTCCCAATAAGGTACGATAATTTTCACCCATCGAAATTCGTGTAGTTTCACGATAGACGGTATCGGCTTCATAGGCATTTAAAGTAATCACACCATGGGCATGGCCTGTAAGTACTGGTTGATCATCAGTAGGTACCAGAAAATGAAAACTTAAGCCCCGTGGGTCATCAGGTGTTTTTTTAGCGCAGGGGAAAATATTCAGGCGTTGGGTCATGTACAAAAAGCGGCGTTTGGCTGTTTCCAGCTTGGCCCAATATTCGATATTTTTTGCTTCGTGCAAATCGGGAATCACTGTCGTGAGCTGACATGAACAACATAAATCCGAAGGACTATCTTGTTCCACCATCCAGTTACAGACGTTATATTTACTATAATTTCTACAAGGGCGATAAAATTTTTCCGAACCATCCAGTGCCATCCAGCCTTGTTCGTCGACATGGAAAGTCATCATGCTTTGCAGGCGTGGCACATAACCAACCGGATGCTGGCAACCCCCACAAAAATAGTTGGTAAAGAAAATCTGGGAGTGGCATTGAGGACAGTAAAATACTTTCATTTTATCATGACTATAAATTCTTTATCTTTGCCAAGTATTGTAAATAAGGTGTATTAAAAAGCAATTTGATGTTTGTGTCTTGGACAGGGGATTTTAAGCATTCGTGTAAACAAACAAGCGTGTTAAAATTTTATCCAGAGCACACATATGCCTAAGACTTTTCCTGCCATAAGATTTGATAAAAAATAGATAAGTGATTGAAAAATAAATTCTAACAGTAATACAACAGCATTTTTTAAGTGATTTATTAAAATATCTGTGTACTTAACTGTACACCCTCTCTTTTATTTGCTGCTGCAAATTCCTTTTTCATACTCCGCAACACTGCGAAATATACAAATTTAAAAATATATGGGGGAAATATGCCTTCCAAAAAAACAGTCAAAGGCTTTGAGAATATCAATCCGAATGTTTTTTTTAGCGCAGTCATTGTCATTGCTATTTTTTTAGCAGTTGTCGTGATTGCACCAAATTCGTTTGAATTGTTAACCAAACAACTGAATGACTGGATTACCACTTCTTTTAGCTGGTTCTATGTTTTATCGGTTGCTATTTTTCTACTGGTACTATGTTATTTTGCTTTTTCTGATGCCGGTAAAATTAAACTGGGACCGGACCATAGTACGCCTGAATATAGCAATCAATCCTGGTTTGCCATGTTGTTTACTGCCGGCATGGGGATTGGCCTGATGTTCTTTGGTATTGCAGAACCAATTATGCACTATACCAGTCCACCGACCGGAGATCCCGAAACCATTGCCGCAGCTCAGTCTGCCATGCGTATTACCTTTTTCCACTGGGGATTACATGCGTGGGGAATTTATGCGCTGGTGGGTTTATCACTGGCTTATTTTGCCTATCGGCATAATTTGCCTCTCAAAATCCGTTCCGCATTGTATCCGATGATTGGTAAGAAAATTTACGGACCGATTGGTGATAGTGTCGATACCTTCGCCACCATTGGTACGGTATTTGGTGTTGCCACCACACTGGGTTTCGGGGTGACGCAGATTAATTCCGGTTTAAACTATTTATTCGGCATTCCACAAAGTGCAACGACACAAATTATTTTGGTGATTGTGGTCAGTATTATGGCTTCAATTTCTGTGGTATTGGGTGTAGATAAGGGCATTAAACGGCTGGCGGAACTAAATCTGGTTTTGGCCATTATCCTGTTGCTGTTTGTGTTTTTTGCCGGCCCCACTGTGTATTTATTACAAACCACATTGCAAAACACTGGACAATATATTTCCAATCTCTTTAGCATGACCTTTAATCTATATGCCTATCAGCCCAATGGCTGGATTGGCGGTTGGACTATTATGTACTGGGCCTGGTGGATTTCTTGGTCACCTTTTGTCGGCATGTTTATTGCCCGTGTCTCACGAGGGCGTACGGTGCGTGAATTTATTGTCGGTGTTTTGCTGATCCCAACTGGTTTTACTATTATCTGGATGGGTTTTATGGGCAATGCCGGATTATTCAGTGTGTTGCATGAAGGACATGCCAGTCTGATCAGTGCCGTACAGCAGGATCCATCGGTAGCATTATTTGAATTTTTAAATGGCTTACCTTTTGCCGAAGTATCAAAACTACTGGCTACTGTTCTGGTGGTATTGTTCTTTGTCACCTCTGCTGATTCGGGTGCTTTGGTTACCGATTATCTCACGGCAAAAACGGATCAATCACCTTTATGGCAACGTCTATTCTGGACAGTATTAATGGCCACACTGGCGATTATTTTGTTGCTTGCAGGCGGTTTGTCTGCATTACAATCGGCAACGATATTAAGTGCCTTGCCATTTACCTTTATCATGCTGCTGATTTGTATCGGCTTGATCAAGGCATTACGTATAGATGTGATTAAAATGAATGCCTTACAGGCAGCTCGTACCACGCCGTATGCGATACACACACCCAGAAGCTGGCAGCAACGTCTGAGTTTGATTATGCATTATCCGCATACGCAGGAAGAAGTTGAACAGTATATTGAAAGCACGGTTGCCCAGGCGTTTGCTAGTATGTCCAGAGAGTTACAGCGTCGCCATGATCTACAGGTCAAAATTTCCCCGGTGGAGCATGGCTTACAGCTACGTGTTGATCATCAGGAAGAAATTAATTTTATCTATCAGGTGGTTTCCCGGGAAATTCAACCCCCTAGTTTTTTAAGTGAAACAGAGCAAGATGATACGCAAAAATATTATCAGGCCGAAGTTTCCTTAAGAGAAGGTGGACAAAATTATGATGTGATGGACTGGACGCAAGAGGATCTATTAAAAGATATTATTGACCAGTATGAACGTCATTTACATTTTCTAAGTGTAGTTCGTTAATGATCAGAATCCGCAAAGCTGCTGTTTTGCGGATTCTTATTGGATTTTAACATTTCTTGGTGTAAAATATGCACAGGTATTTGATATTAAATAGATTTATTTTTAGAAAAGATTTCGAATGATAGCCAAAACGGTATCTTTTTCATGACTATACTTGACAGCACTGCTCTAAAGTTTAAGCATGTTTTAATTCTTCACGAATAATTTGCCGTAAATCATCTTTAAAATGTTCTTTTAACATTGCTTCACGTAAAGCAGCATTAATCAAAGTTTGATAGCCTTTTCCATCTGCTTTAGCTTTAAAATATGCTAATACATCAGGATCAAGTGTAATGCTAATTTTTTGCTTTTTAACCTTTGTATGTACAGCTTTTTGCCACACGTCTTTACTTACAGGTTGCCCTTTAATACGAAAAGTTGCTCGATCAAAATCTGCCTGTGTGAATTCTGGATAATCGTCCATTTCATCAGATATTTTGGTAATAAATGTCTGTTTCATTGCGTGTCACCTTCCTCATAGAGATAATACGAATCGTGTTGTCATCTTCTATATGAACAATAACAACCACCAACATTTGCTATAAACCAATAGCAACCATACGTTGCTCACCATAATTTATACGAGTATCTTCAAACAGTACTAAAGGCTGATCAAATACGACTTTGACATCTGCAAAATCTAAACCATGCTTTTGGAGATTTTTTTGCCGTTTTATTTTATCCCAACCAAATAAACCGCATAATACATACTCATATTTTATATAGATAATTATGCATATAAAAAACATTTTACAAATTAAACCGTGTTGAAATGTTGTCGGTTGCAATTTTAGGGAATATATTTCTTATGATTGATCCACTATATCTTAAAAATCTCCTGTTCTTACTTATATAGACGTTTGAGATTGGAAAAAAGCTCATAAATTTACGTTAACTTTTGTAAGTAAATCATAAGTATTTGAAATACGTTATAATTTTTAATAAAAATCTTTCTCCTTACGCCATATATAGCTCATCTTTGAAAAAGCAGCCTTATTTTATATTAGAATCTCCCCCAACCCCTCTTTGTAAAAGAGGGGATGAGGCGTGTACGCCGCAAGGAATCCAAAACTGTATTAGATACCTTGCGAAGTTTAAAATTTATCGTTGGGTTTATACAATAAACCCCTACAAAATGTAGGGGCGTATTGCATATGCCCAGCCCCGAAAAAACCTATATTGGTGGGAACTTGACAGTCCTGCTTTCCCTTGCAAGGCAATGCCTCTCGGGGTTAGGGTGGATTTATATTAAGAATCTCTCTTTAAAAATTATATTTTAATGTCGCCATGAAGTTACGTGGTGCGCCATAAAAAATTGTAGGCCAACTAGAAATATTTTGCCCAATGGTCTGATAATATGTTTTGTCAAAAATATTATTTAAGGCAAATTGTAAATCTAGTTTTTCAGATGCTCTATAGCCTGTGGTCAAGTTAAATACACTATACCCACCTTGTTCAATTTTCCATTTTTGTCCTGAAGTCGTGCCTTCATTATAAACACCACTCTGATATGAAAAATTACCACCAACTCGCCAGCGATAAAGAGCATTTGGCAAATGATACATAGTCGAAACTTTGACCTGATGTTTTGGGATATCTGTATCAAATAATTTTCCTATATTACTATTATCACTATCTTTTTTATATTTTGCATCAATATAGCTATAACCCGCTGCCACTTGCCAGTTAGGAGTAATTTCACCATTAATTTCTACTTCAAAACCTTTACTTTGTACTAATCCTGCTGCTTCATAGCAGGTTGAACTTGGATAGGTACTACACGCTGTCGGGTCACTGACTTCCTTGGCTCGATTGTCTTGATCAATATGGAAAATTGCCATACTGGCATTTAATGCACCATCAAAATATTCACCTTTGATACCGATTTCATAATTTTTACCCTTGATTGATTCAAGCAACTGACCACTTGCATCTCGACTGGATTGAGGTTGGAATATATCGGTATAACTGGCATAGATAGAATGCTGTTGATTTAAATCGTAAATAATTCCCGAATAAAATGTAGGATAAGCGGTTTCTTTGGATTGTGTGTTACTGATTGAACCTTTCCAGTTATATACATATTGATAGTCATACCAATTTAGGCGTACACCACTAATGAATTTAAGTTGATCAAGAATTGAAAAACGTGCTGTGGTATATACACCATGTTGTGTCATATCACGATTATCTATGAAATCATAGAAGTTTACAGTAGGTTTAACCCACGAACTGGTATCAAATGAGCTAGGATCGGTAATGGTTGCTACCGCTGTTGTTCCTGAGCCATGACTATTGAAGTCATCATCTTGATAACTATAGCCAAAAACCAGTTCATGTGTTCGATTAAACAACTGAAATGGCCCATTTAGATAGACATCAAAACTGTTTTGAGTGTCATCATATATACCACCAGATACACGATAACTTAGAGTACTTAAATTACTTGCTAAACGTCCTGGATAGCCCCCTAAATAGTCAAATTTTGCCCAGTTTTTACTGCCAGATATTCGTAGTTTCCAGTCATTGGCAAAGTGATGATCAAGTTCCAGTGACACGGTATCCATTTCTTTATCCCAGTGATCCCAATCGGTCAAAAATGAAGTTGATCTGGATAAATGTAAGTCACTACCATCTACGGCCGTAGGCAAGCCACCACCCCACGCTACATTATTATTTTCATTGTGATGAGTATAGCTCACTGTGACAGTGGTGGAATCTGTCACATCGGCTTCTACCGTTGCATAGAATAAGCTATGTTCTCTATTTACCTTATCCTGAAAGGAATCTGCATCCTCATAGGTGGCAACTGCTCGACCTCGGATTTTTCCATTTTGTGCCAATGAGCCTGAAACATCTAGTTCTGTATGATAATTGTCCCAACTTCCCGCACTTAGCCCAATGGAAGACTGAAATTCTGTCGTTGGTTTCTTTCGGACTAAATTAATTGCTGCGGATGGATTACCGCTACCCTGTACTAAACCATTGGCACCACGTACAATTTCTATTCGTTCATACATAGCTAGATTTGCAGAGGAAAGAGCGTCCTTTGCACTAGCTAACGAAGTTGGTAATCCGTCATACATAATCGCATCAATATCAAAACCACGAGCATAAAAGCTATAACGTTCTGCACCAGTTTTTTGCATGCTTAATCCTATAGTTTTTAGCACTGCATCATTAAGTGTTGTTAACCCTAAATCTTCTATTTGTTGTCGAGTAATTACACTCACTGATTGTGGTGTTTCCCTCAAACTTAAATTTAATTTTGTCGCAGTCGAGGTATTTTTCACAGTATAAGAATTTTCATCTTCTGCATTCACAGTAATCACAGGCAACTGTGCCACATTCGGATCACGATTGGCTGTACCACTCGCATTAACATCAATCGGCTTTAACTGCCCCATATCACGGACTTGGGGTTGTGGTGCTGTCGTAACTTTTTCCAATGTCCATGAGCCATCAGTACGTTTAAGCAATTGTAAATTTGTGCCTTTTAACAACTGTGCAAAACCCTGTGCCGTTGTATAACTTCCCGTTAAGCCCGAACTAGTTAAACCTTGTGTTAATGCCGGATCAAATGACAGGGCAATACCAGATTGCAAGGCAAAACTGGATAAAGCCTGTCCCAGTTGTCCTGCCGAGATTTCGTAATGATTTACCGAATCTGTTGTATTGGCATAGCTGGTTGCAGAAAGTCCCAATACCGCACCAAACATTAGCGTGCGAATGGCATTAAAAAGTGGATGATGACCTGTTGAGCGTACTTTTATTGCATACATAGGATGCCCCCATTTAAATAAGAATGAAACGCTTTCCTATTTAATGCCAGTTGAAAAGCAAAAGTAGCTCATAAAAATTATAAAAAAGTTCAATTTTTTTTCGGAAGGATTCTGACCCAATAACCGCCTGCATAAATATCAATATCTAAATGATAAGTCTGCGCCAGCATGGTATAAATCTGCTGTAAATCATCAACAGGATAAGTCCCCGAGATTTTGATGTCCTGAATATGCCGATCAAGCTGGATTTTACCTTTTTGATAGGGCTGTAAACGCTGGATAAAATCTTTTAACGGCATTTCATTGACCATCAGAAAACCCTTTGTCCAACTGTATTGATTGACATCCATCGGATGGACTGTATCAATATGATGTTGATCAAAATAAGCCTGTTGATTCAGATTTAAGATGGCTTCCTGCTGATTAACTTGCGTCCGAATTTTTACTGCACCTCGATGAACCGCAACAAAGGTCTGCTTTGGTTGCATGCGCACCAGATACTGTGTACCTAGTGCTTGGGCCGTTCCTTGTTTGGTTTCTACAATAAATGGACGTTTGAGGCTATCGGGTTGGGTTTCAATCCAGATTTCACCTTTGCGTAATACCACCGTTCTTTGCTTATCGGAATAATCAACATCAATGGCAGAACGCCCGTTGAGTATGATTTTACCGCCATCCGGTAGGGTAATGGTTTTTCGCTCTCCCACCGCACTGCGATGGTCAGCCAGCCATTGCTGTTGGTCATTGGCATAATACAGCGCAGATAAAGCCGGTAAAATTGCCAGTAACCAGATATATTTTTTATGCGATTGTTGATCATTCGCCGAATCTAGTTTATCCAGTACAGGATGAAGCAGATCTAAAGGCACATCTGAGAATTTTGTCTGTAATTTTAGGGCATTTTGCCAAACTTTTTGGTGCATTGGACTTTGTTGTTGCCATTCTTGTAATTGTTGTTGTTCTTGTGGAGACAGTTCCTGCTCCTGCATACGCATCAACCATTCGCTGGCTTCTTCTATAATTTTTTGACGCGTCGCTTGTTGCATCAGTTAAAAATCCTCAAGATCAAGCATCGCATCCAGACAATGGATATAGGCACATTGAATATGGCGTTTCACGGTGCTGACCGAAATATTGAGCTTATCTGCAATTTGATGATGTTTTAAGCCTTCAAGCTGAAAATATAAAAAGGTTAATCTGACTTGTGGTGGCAGTTCGGACAATAATTGAATGGCGTGCGTTAGGGTTTCGATAATCAGGGTTTGGTGTTCCGGAGATGGGTAATCGAGATCGGGCTGCTCTGTCAAAACTTCCAGATAGGCACGTTCGACATGTTTACGCTGAATCCAGTTCACCATCAGGCCTTTGGCAATTTTAGTCAGATAGGCACGCGGATGTTGAAGCTGAGTGGTATTTTCTCGGGCTATCAGTCGTAAAAAAGTATCCTGTGCCAGATCTGCTGCATCTGAAGAGTTGCCTAGTTTTTTATACAACCAGTGATAAATCCAGGTATGATGTTCCTGATATAAATTTGAAATGTGCTGATTTGCGCTGGAACTCGACATAAATAAGCCGTTATCGAATGGTTATGATAATTATTATCGTATAATTTTTGTGTAAACTTCAAGGTTATTCTGCTGGATCTTCGACATTGATAAGTTTTAAGCACACGATAAAAGACGACAATCTGATTGGCTCATTGCCAATCATGTTATTTTGATCTGTGACATGACAACAGTTGTCATTGTTTTGTGATGAAGAAATTTAGATTTCATCTTTTATTGATTTTATAGGCACGATAGGCTCCGAATAATAATGGAATTATGGTAATTATGAGCATGATTTCATCATAGATCCCATCCAGAATAAGCATCATAATAATGCCGGATATACTGATGAGTGCGAGATAAATGACAAGTTTTAAATTGTTGTAATGTTGCATGGCGATCTACCTAATTAATTTTATGACGTTTTGCCCACCATAACCATGCACCATTTAAGGTGATAAATAAGGTGAGTAAGGTACATAATGCCCAAAGAAGTTTAAGTGGCATTCCACCATAATCGCCAAAATGTAATGGTTGTGAGATGAGAACTGCTTTTAAATATAAGGGCAGTTGCATGACTTGAACAACTTCATAGTTTGCAGCATCAATCAGGGCTATTCTTAATAAGTTTTGATCAAATCCAGAATTTCCTTCTAACAAGACTAAAAAGTGTTGCTGTGTAGAATATTCCGTACCCGGGAACAGTACGATTGATGGTGTCCAGCCCACTGCTGCCTGTGATGCACTGGCATAAACCAAATCCATATCTGGTTTATGCAATGCTGGTAGAGCATGTTGATATTGTTGTTGTAATGCGCCAAGTTCTGAAAATTGCCAGATACCGATTGCCACAGTACCAAAACCTAACAAAACTCCGGTAATGGTGACAATCAAGGCCCACCCAAGGACCATTGACCCGATTAGATTATGTAAATCGAGCTGAAATAATCGTTTCCCTTTATTAAAACGAATAACACCGAATAAAAACTTTTTAATATAAGGTGCATAGACCACAACACCTGAAATTAAGGACATTAACACCAATAAGGCAATGAAAGCACCGATAATTTCACCAATTGGTCCAAGAAACCATTGTGCATGCAACTCTAATAAAAAACCTGTGAATGTTTCATCAAAAGCAGGTTGATCCACCAATTTCGCTTGTGCGATATCCAGATAAAGCCAGCGCGCATTGTCAAAATTACCGCCTGCTTTGGTCATACCAATGAGTAAAAGACCAGGGAAATGCTCGGGGTCAAGGGTGGTACTGATAATATGTTCAGCGGGATAACGTTGTTCTGCTACAGCAATTGAGTCCATTAAAGGACGATGTTCGATGCCCTGTATGGTTTCTATTTTCGGTGCAGCATTTAATAAATGATCTATTTCTTCATGGAAAATCAGGATTAAACCTGTCAGGCATAAAATGGCAAAAGGCAGGGCAATAACCAGACTAACCCAGCGATGAATCCATAAATTGGTTCTATACCAGCGAGAAGTTTTTTTCTTTTCCTGTGCTATCAACTTAAGCTACTCACTAAAGAGTACTGCCATAACAATATGGCAGTATGATAAAAATTAGAATTGGTATTTAAAACTTAACAATGCATTGCGGGATGGTTGCCAATATAACTGCATGCCATCATCTGTTACTGCGTAATATTTTTTATCGAATACATTATTAATATTAAGCTGTGCAGACCATGATGGATCGATTTGATACTGTGCCATTAAATCAACGACAGCATAGGCTTTTTGTTCTAGTTTTGGCACACCTAAAGATTTAGCAAACGACTGCCATTGATAGTTTTCGCTCTGCCAACGCACACCACCGCCCACAGTAAGGTTCTGTAAAACACCTGATAATTTATATTTACTAAATAGATTAAATTGTTTGCGTGGAATTAATGGACTAACATCATCACCATTGGCTTCTTTGGCTTTAAAATAACCATATCCAGTCATCAGATGCCAATTTGGTAAGATTTCACCTGCTATTTCTAGCTCAAATCCTTTACTTACAGCACCTTCGGTTGCTCGATACACATTTTTGAATAAACCATTGTCATCAGTTCGTGTACCAATGCGCTCTGCATAATTGTCCTGTTCCATGCGGAAAATAGATAAGCTAGAGGTTAGACGATCTTGAAAATGTGAACTTTTTAAGCCAATTTCGTAAGTATCTCCTTCCATCGGCTTAAGTTGTGTGCCGTTTACATCTTCTTTGTTTTGTGGCTCAAAGATGCTTGTCCAACTCGCATAAGTGGAAAAATGATCATTGATATTCCAAACCAACCCAAGATATGGAATAAACTCATGATCAAATTTGTGGCTATTGTCGGTACTTGTGGCGATACTATCTTTATAGTCCCTAAATTTGTAATTGACGACACGGGTACCTGCAAATAATTTTACAGGGTCTAAAAGGCTAAAGCGTCCAGCAAAAAACAGACTGTCTTGTGAAATTTTTTGATTAATAGATGGTGTGGAACGATTGATATATATTGGTTGTGGCATATTGCCATTAAAATCATAAATATCAGGTGTTAACTCTGCACTTAATGAACCTGGACGACCATGCGTTAAAAGTTTTTCTCTCGACATGTTATAACCAAAAGATAACTCATGTGTACGTTTAAAGAGATCAAATTCTCCATTAATTTGTACATTTAAATCTTCTTTTTCGTTGCTCACGTTATACATCCCCGAAGAACCTACAACAGGGAGTTTCATCCCGTATTCTTTGAGGAACATCGCAGACTTACCTGTGTCTGGATCAATTGGATACAAATAATACAGGTTAATTTTTGCATCAGAATTTCTTTTGCCATTGTTATAGCTAATACTCGCATCCCAGCCGTCACCAAAATTATGTTCAGCTTTTACAAACCAATTGGTGTAGTCGGTATCCCAGTATGACCAGTTTGGTGCAACAGTTTTACTACGATCGAATCTTAAAGGAATAACGTTGATATTCTCATCAACAGTCCATGCAGGAATACCGCCCCATGTTGGGCTATCGGTTTCATCTTGTTGATAACTGATTCCACCAGACAATAAAGTATTTTTGCCGATATCTTGTTCAAATGTGGCAAAAAAAGTCTGTTGTGTAGTTTCAAAGGCATCGATGTAACTGTCTTTAGTATCGTAATCTACAACAAATCGAGCTCTGGTTGTGGCACTTTTATTGAGTGGTGTACTAATGTCAGCGGTCGTTCCCATATGTGACCAACTACCCCCTTCGATAGAAAGCTGTCCTGTAAGCTCTTTGCTATCGGCCTTTTTCCGAATCATATTTACAACTGCCGAAGGCTTGCCAACACCAGTCATTAAACCATCGGCACCACGAATGACTTCGATACGATCATAAATTGCAGTGCTATTAAAGATTTCACCCGCACTCCATTGTTCATTGATATTGGTAGGTACACCATCGATCAAATAGTTTTCAATATTAAAACCACGAGCATATAACCCACCACGATTACTTTCGTATTGATTCACAGATAAACCCGTTGTATTTCGAATTGCATCAGCTAAATTATCTATTTTTTTATCATCTAGATATTGTCTGGTTAAAACAGTAATCGACTGAGGTGTTTCACGTAGTGAGGCTTTGAAAGGTAAGGCTGTTGTACTTACACTGGCTGCATATCGACCAGTTTTTTCTGTTTTTTCACTATCAGCGATTACATTAATGACAGGAAGCTGTATGGCATCAGAAGTTGTCTGTTCAGTTGAGGCATTACTACTTAATTTTGGCTTTTCTGTCAAAACATAGCCATTCGGTGTTTGTTGGGTTTGTAATCCATGTGTAGAAAGCAAAGTATTGAAGCCCTGTGCCAGCGTATAGGTCCCATTTAAACCTTGACTTTGTTTGCCTTCAACCAGTCTTGCATCATAATTTAATAAGATACCAGCTTGCTCTGCAAATTGATTGATGGCCTGTGCCAGACTACCGGCTTTGATATGATAGGACTGGGCAGTTTGTATCGCAGTATTGGCAAAGACGGTCTGACTCAATATGGTATTGGTCGTCACCAAAGAAACCGCAATAATCGCACGTTGTATTGCGAGGTGAAGTAGACTGGTTTTAAATCTGTTGTGCTTCATTCATTTATTCCCCGACATGGTAAAAAAGTTGTTTTTCATTTGCTATGCCCCGTGAAAAACAAAAACACATCAGTTTTTTTGAAAAAAAACACATAATTTTTTTATATTTTTGATTTTTATCGGTATAAATTTTTTAAAAAGATGGGTGTCTTAATTTAAGGTTGATCATCCTGTAAAGAGATTTTGGTCCAATAAAAAAATTGTGAATTGAGCTTAATCGGCAGGCCATGTTGTAGGGCTTGTAATACCTTTTCACTGTCCTGTACGGGGAATACGCCGGAAACTTCAAGATGTTGTATATTTTTGTCATAACCAATCGAACCATGGTGGTAACGATTTAATTCGTTTAGGAATTGAGGTAAAGGCATTTTGTACACATTCAGTGTACCTTTGGTCCATGCGGTGTAGATGCGATCCAGTGCCTGAATATTTTGGATTGCCGTTTTACTAAATACAATTTGTTGATTGGCAAGAAGATGGGCCACCTGTTTGGAGTGTTGTGTTGTAATTTTAACTTCACCTTCACTCACTGCCAGAACACTGTGATCATCATATTGCCGTACATTAAAGGTTGTCCCAATATCCTGCATTACACCGTCCCGATTATGCACAGAGAAAGGGCGATGTTTGGTGTCAGTCAGGACGTCAATATGGATTTCACCTTTGATCAGTTCAATTCGGCGTTGTTTGTCATCATAGATGATATTAATTGCAGTGTTGGTATTGAGTATAATCTGTGAACCATCCGCCAGCGTGATATGTCTTTGCTCACCAGTCCGGGTTTTGTAATCGGCCTGCCATTGTTGCCAGAGTTGTTGTTGCTGTGCATGATATAGACCAAACATTGAGCTGCCAAAAAGCATGAGCCAGAGGATGGATTTAAGTGTATATGCCTGTTTGCTTGATTGGCTTGGTTCAATGGCTGACAATGCTGGCTGGAGTAAAGGGTGCTTGATATGGGCGAGCGATAGGCCAAAATCTTCAAGTCGTTGCCATGCCTGCTGATGTAATGTATTTATGTTCAACCAGCGTTCAAAAGCGATAAAATCCTGTTCTGTAACATTATCGGCCTGTAATTTGACATACCATTCAGTTGCCTGTTGGCTAATATGTATCGGAATCTGATGCGACTGATCGGGAAATAATGATTTATTCGACATGACAATCCCTAATGCTATACACAGAACCGGATAGGCCTAAACAATAACATCTTAATTAAATTCGGCAAAACAACATTGATGCAATGCTTTGGCAATATAACGCTGAACAGTCGGCACTGAAATGTTGAGTTGCTGTGCGGCTTGTGCCTGCGTTAAACCATCTAACTGGGTGAGGAGAAAAGTCTGTCGTACTGTGTGATCCAGACCAGCCAGACGTCGGTCTAATTGAATGATGGTTTCAAATAAAATAGCTTGTGTTTCTGGATCGGGATGATGTTGTTCGGGTAAAGTCGCAAGAAAGTTTAAATAACTTTGTTCGATGTTTTGATGACGATAAAAATTACTGACAATCCCTTGTGCAATGGTCATTAATAATGCACGGGGTTCATTGGCAATGATGGGTGTTTTTTTATTGAGTAGGCGTAAAAAGGTATCCTGAGCAATATCTTCTGCCTGTTGACGGCTTTGCATTTTTTTGCACAGCCATCTATACAACCATTGATGGTGGTTTTTATACAGATGTTCAACTGTGTTGGGCATGAGCAGTAAAATAGATTTATAGTAATGATTATCAATTGTAACTTTATTATCATACATCCACAAATGCTTAATGCAATTTTAACTTGCCGTATATTGCATTTATCTTGTATTTGAACTACAAAACTCAAATATAGAAAATCATTAAAATTTGTTTTAATAACAAGTGATAAAAGTGTAATAAAAGGTATAGAAGAGATGAAAAAAGCATGGTTAAACATTGTATTTTTAAGTGTGGTATTTGCTAGCGTTCCTGCTTGGGCGGGTGATGATGCCAAAGCGATTGCACATGGATTACAACATCCAGTGACTGTTGCACAAGCAAAAAAATTACCGGATGAATCATTTATTACTTTAAATGGAACTTTGGTGCGTCATCTGCAAAAAGACCATTATGAGTTTAAAGATCAAACAGGCAGCATTTCGGTCGAAATTGATGATGATCTTTTACATCCTGCACAATTTAAGCCGAATAGTCGGGTAAAACTGGTGGGTGAGGTCGATACGCATCGTTATAAACCAACCGATATCGAAATTTTACAGCTGGAAATTCTACAATAAAAATTCAAATTGCAATGGCAAGAATAAGTGCGTCATGATTGGAAAAATGCTAAAATGTTGCGCTTATTCTTTTTAGCCTTGCATAGTTGTTGCTCATGACTACCAATACCCAAATTACTGAAGATCGCATCCTGATTCTGGATTTCGGTTCACAATATAGTCAGCTTATTGCCCGTCGTGTCCGTGAAGCTGGTGTTTATTCCGAAATGTACGCTTTTGATATGTCCGAAGACGATATTCGTGCGTTTAATCCAAACGGCATTATCTTATCCGGCGGTCCGGAAAGTGTACATCTTGAGGGCAGTCCTCGTGCACCCAAAGTTGTATTTGAACTCGGTGTGCCGGTATTAGGAATTTGCTATGGTTTTCAAACTATGGCAGAACAATTGGGCGGCAAAGTTGAAGCGGGTACCGTGCATGAGTTTGGCTATGCCGAGGTCGATATTCAACAGCGTGATGCCTTAATCGGTAATTTGCAAGATCGTGAAAGTCAACTGCATGTCTGGATGAGTCATGGTGATAAAGTCAGTCGTTTGCCAGAAGGTTTCGCAGTAACGGCAAGTACAGCAAGCTGTCCATTTGCAGCGGCTTCTGACGAAACACGCCATTTTTATGGGGTGCAATTTCACCCGGAAGTGACACATACTGCCAAAGGTGCAGAGCTTTTATCCAACTTTGTCCATCAGATTTGTGGATGTGGTGGTCTTTGGACACCGGAACATATTATCGATTTACGGGTAGAGCAATTACGTCAACAGATTGGTGATGAAAAAGTCTTGTTAGGTTTGTCCGGTGGGGTGGATTCATCAGTTGTTGCAGCACTTTTACATAAAGCCATTGGCGATCAATTGACCTGTGTATTTGTCGATAATGGTTTGCTTCGTTTAAACGAAGGCGATCAGGTGATGCAAATGTTTGCCGATAACATGGGTATTCGTGTGATTCGTGCCGATGCAGAAAACCGCTTTTTAACTGCGCTTGCCGGTGAAGTTGATCCAGAGAAAAAACGTAAAATTATTGGTCGTGAGTTTATTGAAGTATTTGCCGAAGAAGCCCGTAAACTTGATGGCGTGAAATTTCTAGCACAGGGTACAATTTATCCTGATGTCATCGAATCCGCAGCGAGTAAACAGGGCAAGGCCCATGTGATCAAATCGCATCATAATGTTGGTGGTTTACCGGAAGATTTGGCGTTTGATCTGGTTGAACCATTGCGTGACTTATTTAAAGATGAAGTGCGTAAACTGGGAACAACCTTAGGCTTACCACATAGCATGATCTATCGTCATCCATTCCCAGGTCCTGGTTTAGGCGTACGTATCTTGGGTGAAGTGAAAAAAGAATATGCCGATATTTTACGTCTTGCCGATGATATCTTTATGCAGGAATTACATGCAAGTGGCTGGTATGACAAAACTGCACAGGCATTTGCCGTATTCCAGCCAGTAAAATCTGTCGGTGTGGTGGGTGATGGTCGTCGTTACGCCTGGGTGATTGCACTGCGTGCAGTTGAAACAGTGGACTTTATGACTGCCCGTTTTGCCCATCTACCTTATGATTTAGTCGATAAGATTTCGACTCGCATTATGAATGAAATCAAAGATGTTTCCCGTGTGGTATATGACGTATCCAGCAAACCACCTGCCACGATTGAATGGGAGTAATTTAGGGGGTTCTAGAAGCATTGCTTCTAGCCTAAATTACGGCAAGAGCTGCGCTCGCGGCAGAGAGGGGTTTCAAAATGCAACGCATTTTGCTGATTTTACGCCAAACGCTGTGCCTGCGGCAGAGAGGTTTCTGGAAGTATTGCTTCCAGCCTAAATTACGGCATGAACGATTTTAAAGTGCAGCTTTAAATGAAGTGCAAGGTGCCTGCGGCAGAGAGGAATTTCAAGTGGCATCGCCGTTTGCCGATTTTATGGCATGAAACGAGTTTAAAATGTTGCGTTAAACAAAGTGCGGAGTGCCTACGGTAGTGAAAGTTTTCTAAAGATAATTCTGCCCTAAAATGCAATGCGTTTTGAGTCTGTCTAGTCCTGAAATAAGTTGACACTGATTTCAACTATAAAACGCCTGATGAACCTCATTGGGCGTTTTGTATTTTAAGGCAAAGTGAGGTCGC
>NZ_OANT01000014.1 GCF_900096995.1 Acinetobacter puyangensis | reverse complement strand
AGACTATAATCTCGCTGTGTTCGTTTAAGTGGTGTAGTCATAACACTCTCCATAATTTAAGAATGAAAAGTGTCAACTTTATTTAGGATGGGACACAGTAAGTAAATAAAAGGTCGCTTCGGCGGCCTTTTTTATTGATAAATATAAATTGACGAAATAAGGACTCCAGACCACATTTAGTACAAGGATAGCTTGTCGGCATCAACAAAACCTAAAGTGATTTTCATAGAGTAACGTGAATTCGGGATAAGATGAGTAGAAGAAATTGGTTTCGTAGCAGCGTCCTCTGCTTGTTCTAGGTCATAAGCCATATATACTGCAAGGATTTGTAAAATAATGTTTTTCAATTAATTTAGTTTTTTAGTGGTATTTGACCGAGTTTGCAGTGATCAGCTTTACGGAATATATTCCTCATGCGCAAGATGGTTTTGCCCTTGCGTGGTCACACCACTCTTCCCGAAAGCCTTGCGAGGCAATGCCTCTTAGATCGAACCTGAACAAGATTTAAATATATTTCAATCGCAGTGCAAGACCTTGCGGCATACATGCCTCAGGTTTATCCTAAAATATGCCTAATTTTGTAAAACTCCGTCGTGATTCTTTCATTGGAATTAATTTATTCATACATAACAAGGACTCTTATCCCGAACTGACGTTATGTAGGTTACAATATGGGCAAAGTACAGATAAAAAATAAGCCCTTGTAAAAACAAGGGCTTATTTAAATATTTGGCGGAAGCGGTGAGATTCGAACTCACGGAGGACTCGCGCCCTCGTCGGTTTTCAAGACCGGTGCATTAAACCGCTCTGCCACGCTTCCAGTGGGCGTTATCTTATAAAGATTTTAGGCAATTGGCAAATAATTTTGTTAAAATTTACAGCCAATTGAATAAAAACAAAACAATCCGGCACTTTTTAAACCATTATTTGTACATAATCTGGTTGATAAACCAGGTTTTTTTACCGCTTGGCGTCACCACCTCTATTTCATCATCGACAGATTTACCTAGCAATGCCTTGGCCATGGGCGAATCAATGGAAATATAGCTTGGATTGGTATCAAAAATTTCATCTACACCCACAATGCGTAAATTTATTGTTTCGCCCTGTTCATTTTCAATCTCAACCCATGCACCGAAATAAACTTTTCCTTCCTGGATAGGTGAATATTCGACAATTTTTAACTCTTCCAGACGTTTACCCAGATAACGTACCCGGCGATCAATCTTTCTTAACAATTGCTTATTATATTGGTAATCGGCATTTTCACTACGGTCACCCAAACTTGCAGCCCAAGTCACTTTTTTGGTAATTTCAGGTCGTTCCACATACCAAAGTTGCTGTAGCTCCTTGGCCAGTTTGTCATGTCCTTCTTGGGTAATCAGTACGGATTTCATATTTCCATTACAACCTTTACATTTCTTGCATCAAAAGATAATAAAAATTTATCAAAACTAGCACTGCACTTCACAATTAAAATCCACAATAAAACATTAATTTAGCTTAAGTTGTAACAAATAATTTGTACAAAATTTGACTAAAATCGATTTTATAGATAGAATGCGCGCCTATCTTAGGTTTTTGCAATATCTCTGTATATCTTTTATTCATTTTTTGTAACCCAGCTTAAGCCTTTTCTTTCTCAGTTTACGTGTCGTATATGCGTCATGTTATCTACCCACAGTTAGTTTTGTTCAAGAATCAATTTGACCTTGTGACAACGATTCACTTGTTGCGGAGACACAATGAAGCCCACTCCACAGTCTCGATCGAGGCAATGCCTCAATCAGCTTAAATCTCGCCCCAGACTCAAAATTTCCTTACTGATCGCCGCAATTATCCCAATGAGCTTTAATGTCACTCAGGGTTATTTGCATCCACAGTCATTAGAAGACAATCATACTTTAACCGTTGTGGCAGTACAAAACCCGACAACTGTATTCCAAAATGATGGATTTACCCATGGTTTTGGCTATGATTTGGCGCGTAGTTATGCCAAAAGTATGAACCTAAAATTAAATCTTGTCACTGTAGATGACAATAGCACTGCCCTGAAATGGGTAAAAAAAGGTAAAGCACAATTTGCTTTAACAACAGCCAGTTTAAATCAGATTGAGAACGTACAATTAGTTGCGGTTGAAGGCAGTTGCGGTGCCCAATCTACCCTGCAAAAATATGGCTTGAATAGCAATATTTCATGGGTTTTTAAATCGGCAGAGGATCCATTGGCGGTCACCGCTACGGGGCACTTATGCCAGAGCAAACAAAATGGTGAAATGCAACGTCTGGCATCGTTTTATGATCAAAACTATGTCAATCAACAGGATTTAAACACCGTTACCCGTAATTTACAGCAACGTTTACCCATTTACAAAACCAGCTTTAAACAAAGTGCACAGCAACTTAACTTGGATTGGCAATTTCTGGCAGCCATTGGCTATCAGGAATCTTATTTAAAGCCTGAGTCTGTTTCTCCAACCGGTGTGCGTGGTGTGATGATGCTTACGCAAAATACAGCCAAAGCCATGGGTGTGGCAGATAGAACCAATCCGGCACAAAGTATCCAAGGCGGCGCAAAATATTTTAATTTAATGCTGAAGGAATATCAGGATATCCCTTATCCAGACCGTAATTGGTATGCATTAGTGGCTTATAATATGGGCCCCGGTGCAGTCAATCAGATTCGGTCAAGATTGCAAAAACAGGGCAAAGATCCAGATCAGTGGCTACATCTCTATCAATATCTGGAAAATAATCAGCGCGCCAATGCCAGACATAAACAAGCCATTCAGTATGTCAAACGTATCCGTATTTATCTGGAACACATCAAGACGACCGAGCAGCTTGCTCAAATCTAAGCCATAAAAAACCTCGAATCCGAGGTTTTTTTACAGCATATAGATGACAAACGTTTAAGCAGTATGCTCGAGAATACGTTTGAATAGTGTTTTTTGTTCAGCACTTGGCTGTGCAGTTTGCAATGCCATCAATTGGCTCATATCGCCCTGTACTTTGATTTTACCGGTCATAAATGCCTGCATTGCCGCAGCCATATCAAACTCTAAAAATACTTTACGCAGGGTTTCTGCATCCATGTTTAAAGTGGTTTTCGCATTATCAGCAAGTCCCTTTTGGATTTTACCACCAGCAAGCGATAATTGTGTCTCACCATCAGCATCTGTAACCACCAAATTTAAAGCTAAATTTGCAAGTGCAGGCGGTAAGTTTAAATCTCCCGCTTCAGTGGTTAATTGATCAACAGTAGAGAACCAATCATCAGTTAAAAAAGCAGGCATGTTTATTCCTCAATTTCTTTGTAAGACCGTCATGGAGATGATTCAAGCATTTGTTGCTTGTACATCGTTATATCCTTAATTGTTTATACCATGCCTAGCAAAAAAAGCGATAGGTAATTTTTTACTTGCGATTCATTTTTTAGGTCAATTATAAGCCGATATGAGGATTATCCTCTACTCGGCACTTAACAAAAAAATTCATAGAATCAAAACCCTAATCAACAGGATGAGGGCAAAAAAACCAATAATTTGCTTAATCAGCAGCAATGCTCAAATTTACCACATCCAAACGATTCTTCAATTCTTCGGGACTTTTTAGATCAAATTCACGCTCGGAATCCAGAATCTCAAAGTCAAATAATTCACGATCTGCAAGTTGTGAAGGAGAAACATTCTGCAATGCGCCAAAGATGCTGTGTAAACGCTTTGGATATTGCTTATCCCACTCTCTTAACATCTCATTGATCATGGCACGTTGCAGATTCTCCTGAGAACCACATAAATTACAGGGAATAATTGGAAATTGGCGTAATTCCGCATATTTAATAATGTCTTTTTCTTCCACATATGCCAGTGGACGAATCAGGATATTTTTCTTATCTGAAGATAATAATTTAGGCGGCATAGCCTTTAAACTACCGCCGTGGAATAAATTTAGGAAGAATGTCGCCATAATGTCATCACGATGATGGCCCAAGGCCACTTTGGTTGCACCAATTTCTTGTGCAAATCCATATAATGAACCACGGCGCAAGCGAGAGCATACTGCGCAATAGGTTTTACCTTCAGGGGTTAAACGTTTGGTAATACTATAGGTATCTTTTTCCAGAATATAATAAGGAATATTATTTTGTTCTAAATATCTCGGCAGCACATCTTCGGGAAAACCAGGTTGTTTCTGATCCAGATTCACGGCCACCACATCAAAATTGATCGGTGCAATCCGTTTAAACTGCAACAGGATATCCAGCAAGGTATAACTGTCTTTACCGCCAGAAATACACACCATGATTTTGTCGCCTTCTTCGATCATTTTAAAATCACGAATCGCATGACCCACTTGACGACGTAATTTTTTCAATAAACGATAATAAGCCGAGCTGGTAGGCAATTCTGGCTTAAAGTTAAAACCTAGGCTTGAATCTTCGACGGGCGTAAATGCTGACACGTTCTTTTCCATACTCAGAAAAAAATAAGGCAGCCATTTTACCCTATCTGCAACATTTTACACAGTCATCTCAATCAGCTTTTACTCAAAATATTTGTAATATGCACTTCTGTTTGTCATTAAAGCATCATCATCAACTGCTAATCTTTCTGATTGACCGCTAAGCTATTGATGAAAACCTCATTTTTTTGTTTTCCACAAAACCTGTGGATAACTTTATGGATAACTAGGTGCTTGACAAAAGCAGAGCAAGTAAATTTAAGGCATCTCATTAGATTGGTTAATTTTTAATCACTATTTTTTATTAATTAATTTCAATAACTTAAATAAAGCAAGCCTTTTATTTAGAAAAATTTTTAATTTATTTTGAAAATTTTTCGATAAAATGAATGTCAAGTTTTAGCAGCGATTTTTTAAACAGTTAAACCCTATTTTGTAGAGTTTTTTTTACAACTGATGTTTTTTTGATACACTTCTTTTGCTTTAACTACAAATAATTTTTTCGGCGGCGTGGCATGAATAAAAAAATGATATCTATGACTGTATTACAAAAAATCAGCACAGCGATAATTTTGATATCAGGTGTTCAACAATTCAGCCATGCAGGTAACTTATATGTTTATCGTGATCATCAAGGTACAGCCTTACTCACCAATAAAAAAGTGAATAGTGGCAGTTATAAGCAAGAAAAAGTGACGTACTATCCCGATACCAATGTGCATCGTTATAAAAACTGGGGCAATTCAGAAGCATCTGTGTTGCCTAGTTTTAGCCGCTCAAAAGATACCTATGACCATATTATTCGTATTGCTGCGCAAAGCTATGGCGTTTCCGAAGGTTTGCTGAAAGCAGTCATGCATACCGAATCCAGCTTTAATGCCTATGCCCGCTCACCAGTCGGTGCTCAAGGCTTGATGCAACTCATGCCTGCTACCGCACGTCGTTTTAATGTGAATAATGCTTTCGATCCACACCAGAATATTCATGGCGGCGCGAAATATTTAAGCTGGCTGCTCAAACGCTTTAATGGCAATACCAGTCTGGCTCTGGCTGCCTATAATGCGGGTGAAGGCAATGTTGATAAATATGGCGGTATTCCCCCCTTTCGTGAAACTCGCGACTATGTGAATCGAGTGATGAGCCGCTATCAGAATCTTTATGCAAGCGGACTGAATCTAGCCCATTCTGCTGCTAATTCCTCTAGCAGCAATGCTCAGGATGTCAAAGTCCTTTCTGCCTCAAGTCAATATACGCCGAGCGCGTCGTCTACACCCAAGCGGGAAATCGTCTATAGTGAGGGTGTTTATACCGACCGTGCAGCAACACGCACCTATGTCACCGATGCAGCGATTGTCACCTCGAATATTCGTATTAGTGAATAATTTTTTTACATCTTGAAATCTCATTCATTTCCCCCATAAAAACTGACATGCTATAGTCATGTTTTCAGGTGATATGAGTCACTTACTTTTTTATTTTTTTAGAGGATTACGTTCATGATGCGGATTGGTTTGTTTTTGCTAACCAACCTCGCAGTTCTAGTAGTTGCAGGTCTTATTTTATCTATCCTAGGTGTTGGAAGTTATCATTCCGCAGGCGGATTAAATCTTGGCAGCCTACTAGTCTTCTGTTTTGTCTTTGGTATGGTGGGATCCCTAATCTCATTGTTCATGTCAAAATGGATTGCGAAAAAAACCACTGGTACACAAATTATTGAGTCTCCCCGTAATCAAGCGGAACAGTGGTTATTACAAACCGTTGCAGATTTATCACAACGTGCAGGCATTAAAATGCCGGAGGTTGGGATTTTCTATTCGACTCAGTCCAATGCTTTTGCAACAGGCTGGAACAAGAACGATGCATTAGTCGCCGTGTCATCTGGATTGCTGGAAAGAATGTCGGCAGATGAAGTACGTGCCGTACTTGCACATGAAATTGGTCACGTTGCCAATGGTGATATGGTCACATTGTCTTTGGTACAAGGCGTGGTCAACACCTTCGTGATGTTCTTTGCACGTATTGTCGGCGACTTTATTGATCGTAATGTGTTTGGTCGTGGTGACAATGAAGCACCGGGTATTGGCTATTTTGTCACAACCATGGTACTGGATATTGTGTTTGGTATTCTGGCAAGCACTATCGTGCTGTGGTTCTCACGCTATCGTGAATATCGTGCCGATGAGGCAGGTGCTCGCCTTGCGGGTAAACAAGCGATGATCTCTGCCCTGCTTCGTTTGAAATCGGAATCAGAAATGCCTGATCAAATGCCCAAAGAAATGCAGGCTTTTGCGATTGCTGAAGGTCAACATCAAGGCTTTAGCCTAGCAGCATTATTTCACACTCATCCAAGTATTGAGCAACGGGTTGCTGCCTTACAAAAACTCGATGTTCGATAAGTAAAACCAAAATGCTTCTTTCGAGAAGCATTTTTTAATTTGTACCATTTTGATTTAAACTCAAACAGCGCAATAGATTGCCATTTATATCAATAATACTAAAACGTCTGATCTGAGCATCCTGTAGAATTTCAGTGATTTTGACTGGTGTTGTATATTGTTGCCAGTCCAATGCCGACCATACTGCATGAAGTCCATCCAAATCCCGAACCCAAATGCATACGCTATGATCTGATTGTGATGGCCGTAAGGTGCTGTACAAGAAAAACTCTATTTCTAATGGTCCTCTGACCAAGATCATCCATTGATCGGAAAGATATTGTGCATGAAAACCCAAATTTTGATAAAAGGCCAAGGTATCTTCAAAATTCAATGCAGGTAAATTGGCACTGACATGATCCTGTTTGACTCCCATTCATGCTCCCTTTTAAATTTTTTGCCAGATGTCCAGATGCCAAAGCCATTGTAGGCCTAGGATTAATAAAACCCCCAAAGCAATAATAAAAATCAAACCCAACAGATCTGGAATACGCAACCACAACCAGCTCACTACCGGATTACGCCAAAATGCCGAATGTTGCTGCTTTTGTTGCAGCGCTTCGTGTAAAAATGGATGCACGACATGAATATCACTTTGAATGGCATAATGGTCGCGGATATGCGCGTGCACGATGTCCAATGTCTTACGACTAGGGCGTATAAAAATGTCAAAAACCGTCCCCAATACTGGAATAAAACCGACCAGCATATCAATTACAGCAAGTCTGATCACACCATTAAGTTTACTTTGCGGTACGCCTACTTCTCTGGCTTTTTTAAATGCATAAATGGTTAATACAAAACCCGCAATATCTCCGGCAAATGGAATCGTACTTAAGGCAGCATCTGCCCCGACGCCTTGTTTGGTAAACGGAATCCGCACCAGACTATCCATGGTATTGGCAAATTTTGCCAGATCACGCTCTATCGCAACCACCTCTTGCTGCGTCAACTTTTTTTGTTCTGACATATATTTCGCTCGATTTACTGGTCATAAGATTTAGGCTGAAGAAACGTTCTATATCATTACTCATATGCCGTAATCATCAGCATCCGCCATGGATTAATGTGGATCAAGTTGTTTAAGTTTATGATCAAAAACAAATGGGCCAAATGGTAAAACCGCGGCAATCAGACCTAAAATAAAAATGCGTAAAGGCCATTTTTTCTGGACACAGCGCAGCAATAACATGCCTAAAAATAATAAAAATAAAACCCCATGTGCCATACCAACATATTTGACTGCTATAGGATTATCCCAAATATACTTCAGGGGCATGGCAATCAATAATAATACCAGAAATGAAATCCCCTCTAATGTCCCGACTATACGAACCTGTTTGGTATCCACTGCTTAACTCCTTTAAATATTAACCTGATATATCGCTTGAAAAATATATACTTTTATATTAATCCGCTGCATTTACTGCGTGTTTACGTTGACGAATAAGAACATACATCAGTGGGATAAAAATTAAAACCAGAATTGTGCCAAATAATACGCCACCAAAAACACTGTATCCGATGGCCTGACGACTTAACGCCCCAGCACCTGTTGCCAGCATCAATGGCACCACCCCTGCCCCAAAAGCAATCGAGGTCATCAAAATCGGTCTTAAACGCAGTGCAGCAGCATCTAAAGCCGCCTCGTAGGCGGTTTTGCCCTGGCGTTGTATTTCTGCTGCAAACTCCACCATTAATATGGCATTTTTACAGGACAGACCAATCGTGGTAAGTAAGGCAATCTGAAAATAAATATCATTGGGAAAAGAAAACCATGCACTAAATAATATTGTGCCTCCGACTCCAAGCGGAATTGCTGCCAAAACAGCTGTCGGAATTGACCAGCTTTCATATAATGCTGCCAGACACAAGAAAATAAACAAGACAGAAACCAAATATAAGCCCAAGGTTTGATTGCTGGATTTTTGCTCCTGATAGGACAAACCACTCCATGACAACTGTGTATCAGATTGACGATTTACCAAGTCACTGAGTGTCTGCATGCCTTCGCCAGTACTGGCATTACTGTTGGTATCTGCTTCCAGTTCCAGCGCCGGATAACCCATAAAGCGTTCCAATACAGGCGGTGCACCTTGCCATTTCACATGAGCAAATTGGGAAAACGACACCATTTGACCGGTCGCATTTTTGACATGCCAATAGCGCATATCTTCAGGTTTTGCACGAAATTCTGCATCACCTTGCAGATAGACACGTTTAATTTTGCCACGATCAATAAAATCATTGATATAGCTGCCACTCCATGCAGTGGACAGGGTACGGTTGACATCAGCAATATTTAAGCCGAGTTTCATTGCCGAGCGCGGATCAATTTCAACATTCAATACCGCCTGATCCGCATTGGTTTTTTTATCCATATTTTGAATGACATTACTCTGGTTCGTCTGCTGTTGTAATTCATCAAAACGCTGTAATAATTTTTCCCGACCAATCCCTTCCACATCCTGCAAGAAAAATTCCATTTTATCCGAAGCGCCCAATCCACGAATGGCCGGTGGTAAAATGACCGAAATTCTGGCCTGTGGATGTTGGGAGAAATGTTTTAATGCTCTGGCACGAATCGCCTGAATACTATCCTGCTTATTTTTGCGCTCATCCCAGTGTTTAAACGAAATATAAGCCTGCCCCAGATTTTGTCCTGTCCCAGAAAAGTTACGCCCCAATACCACCATAATCGCATTAAGATTATTTTTTTCCTGCTGCATAAAATAATCCGAAATCTGTTTGCCTACTTGTTCTGTCTGTTGCATCGGCGTGCCTTCAGCTAAACGGAACTGTACCCCAAGCATGCCCTGATCTTCCTGTGGTAAAAAACTGGTCGGCAAATCCCGATAAATCCAGCCAAAGCAGACAATCAATACAGCAAATACAGTCAGGGAAATATATTTAAATCGGATCATTGCTCTGGAAACATGAAGATAACTGTGTTTAAGTCGATCAATCCCACGATTAAACCAAATTGCCCATTTGGCTTTCTTTTGTTGTGATTTTAATAACAAAGCGCATAATGCTGGCGTTAAAATCAACGCAACAAGTAATGACAAAGTCATTGCAGATACGAGAGTAATTGAAAACTGTCGGTAAATCACCCCTGTTGCCCCACTAAAAAATGCCATGGGTATAAATACAGCCGTCAACACTAAAGTAATGCCTATTAATGCCCCACTGATTTCCTGCATGGATTGAATACTTGCCTGTTTCGCATCAAGGTTTTGCTCATGCATAATGCGTTCGACATTTTCGACCACGACAATCGCATCATCCACCAGCAGACCAATTGCCAATACCAGTGCAAAAAGCGTTAATGTATTAACCGACATGTCAAAAACCGCCAATAGCACAAATGTTCCCAGAATGACCACAGGAACAGTCAACGCAGGAATCAAGGTTGCACGCCAGCTTTGTAAAAACAGAAACATCACCACAACCACCAAAATAATGGCTTCAAACAGCGTCCAGATCACCTGCTTGATCGACTCCTGAACGAAAGGCGTGCCGTCACGTGGATACAGCACTTTATAGCCTTCGGGAAGATGTTTTTTGAGCTCGTCAACTTGTTGATAAATTGCTTCAGAAGTTTGAATCGCATTTGCACCTGATGCCAACGATACTGACAATCCGGAGGCTGGATAACCATTTAAACGGTTAAAAACCTGATAATTTTCTGCACCGATCTCAACCCTGGCCACATCCTTTAAATAAACAAAACTGCCATCAGCATTGGCTTTTAAAATAATCTCTTCAAACTGTTGCGGTGTGCGTAAAAGCGAACCAGACGTGACTTTGGCATTTAAATATTGATCTGCTGGCATGGGTAAATCGCCAATTGCCCCTGCCGCCACTTGTGCATTCTGGGTTTCAATCGCAGTGCGAACATCGCCCACCATCAAATTATATTGTTGTAGTTTTAAAGGATTCAGCCAGATTCGCATGGCATATTGAGAACCAAAGACATTAATTTCACCGACCCCTTCCAGACGGGATAAACTCAATTCAAAGTGGTTGCTTAAATAATCCGAAATATCAATATTGCTGGAGCGACCGCTTTCATCATATAAACCGATGACCAGATAGCTATCACTTAACGATTTAAAGACCCGAACACCTTGTCGCTGCACATCATCAGGTAAACGGGAAATTGCACTATTGATTGAATTTTGTACTTGCACTTGTGCCTGATCTGGATCAGTTCCTTGCTCAAAGTACAAACTGATCTGGCTACGTCCGGTTGCTTCACTTCTAGAACTAAAATACAGTAAATGATCAATGCCTTTGATTTGTTGTTCCAACACTTGTGTAACACTATCCTCAACCTCCTGTGCTCCGGCACCTGCATAAGTTGCAGAAATGGTGATCCGAGGCGGTGCAATATCCGGATACTGCTCAACAGCCAGATTGTTAATCGAGAATAACCCTGCCGCCATCACAATAATGGCCAAGACAAAAGCAAAGATAGGTCGAAAAATAAAGAAACGAGAAATCATGCAATATCAGACTTTAGGTTGGTGCGACACGGTGAAGCTTAGGCGCAATATGAATGAGTGTAATTCCTTTTTGAATCTAGCATAACTCCGGCGGTATTCACGTTAAAATTCTGATAAGTTTCGGAATTTTTACAAAAGAAAATATTTTCTCCATCATCACGCAGACAAAAGAAAACCAGTTAAGATGCGAGGCTTAACTGGTTTAACATACAATGCTTTATATAAGATGCCATATATTACACAAAGCGTTTCAAAAGAAAGTCAGACCACCAATCCGGTAAGTCGTACAAAAAGGATTAAAATGTACGCTTCACTTGCAGATGCCATGCAATTTTTTCAGTTATCGCTGGTCTTACTTTCTATAACGTCATGAAGATCGTATTGGTTGACAACTTATTTAAAAAATATTTAAAAAAACTATTTTTTTGAATATTTTTTGTCATGTTATGATGGTGATAACTTAATTCACGTTTACTTTCATATGACACGCTTGTTAGCAAATTATGCAATTTTTTCATTATGGCTAATTATTTTTACCGTTGTGCTGGGTTTTTTAGGTATGTTGTCAGCACAAATTGTCAGCATGTTTGCATTACTGCCGTATTTATTGGCTTTCTATCTCATGGCACTGCGTTTTGTGAAAGTCAACAAAGTACTTCCTAGCTCCATGCAGCGCTGGCAACTGAGTATTGGGTGTGCCAGCATTTTCTGGCTATATAGTATTGTGGCAGGATTAATCGGATTGTTTATTGCTCAGGGTCGTATTGATTTTGCTGCAATCCAGCATGCCTTCAGTAGTGGCGCATTTGTCATTGTATTTTTGGGAATTTTCTTTATCTTAAATGCCTTTCTAGTTTTCCTTGGCTATTGGTTTCTGGGTAATCCAACAGCCAAAATGCTAGCCCATCATCACAAACCTTAATACAAACTTTTAAAACCAAAGTTTAGAAAAAACTTAAATTTGATAAGGGCCGGCATCAACAAAAGTTTCAATGCCCTGCATTTGCTCTCGTAACAAACGGGCTGAAGCAGGTGCCATCACCAGACCATTCCGATAATGTCCTGCATTCATCCAGAGATTATTCAAATCTGCCACACGACCAATTTTTGGTACACCGGTTGGCGATCCCGGACGCAATCCACTCCACTGTTTTACAATGGGAAAATCAGCCAGATCAGGCACCAGTGATAAAGCAGACTGAATAATATTCTGGCTAATGTCTTCACGTACATTGCGATCAAAACCGAAATCATTGGTACTCGATCCACACACAATATGGCCATCCCGTCGTGGAATCAGATACATGGTATTGTTCATGCACATATTGGGTAGCCATTTTTCCGGAGTTTTATATAACACCATTTGCCCATGAATCGGTTTAATCTCAAGCTTTAAACCAAACGGCTGTATTAAGCTTTCGGTCCATGCGCCGGTAGCAATCACATAATGATCCGCACTATATGCATTTCCTTGATCATCAAGTGCAGCAATAATTTTACTTCGATCTCGAGTAAATTTTGTAATTGCAATGTGTTGACGTATCGTTACATTCTGATGTTGTTGTAAATATTTGAGTACCGATTGGGTCAAACGAGGATTACGTACATTGGCCAGTTGAGGAAAATAAACCGCAAAATCAAGCGTTTTATTCAAGCGAGGATTTAATTGATGTAAATCTTCCTGAGTCAACAGACTAGATGCCTGTTCCGGTTCATGAAAATCATGTGCATAATTTAAACCACGATCATATTGGTCATGATCAAAAATCAGCATACCGACCTGTTCAATTTCAAAATCAATCCCGGAGATCGGCATCACTTTTTGATTCCAGCTCAAATAGCTTTGTTTGCCAAATTGTGCCAGTTGATTAACTGCCGGATGATACTTCCACGGATACATCGGACTCAGAATACCGCCCCCTGCCCATGAAGCCGCTTTGGCAGCGTCGGTTTGATCAAAAATTTCGACATGATAACCATGTTCAATCAATTCTAGTGCGGTCATCAAACCCACGATGCCTGCACCAATAATAATGACTTTTTCTTGGGAGAAAGACACACATCATCCTTAATTTTTCTAAATAATGAAGAATATAAAACCTTAAAGCTGTTTTAACTTTTCTGCGGCAACTTCGGCAAAATAAGTCAAAATCCCATCGGCACCCGCCCGGCGGCAACATAATAAAGATTCCAGTATCACATTTTCGGACAGCCAGCCATTTTCAATTGCGGCCATATGCATGGCATATTCACCACTAACCTGATATACAAACGTCGGAATGCCAAAGGTATCTTTCACTTCACGAACCACGTCCAGATAAGGCATACCCGGTTTTACCATCACCATATCTGCACCTTCTTGAATATCCAGTGCAACTTCATGCAACGCCTCGGCACGATTGGCAAAATCCATTTGGTAATTATATTTATTGCCGCCTTTAAGATTGGAAGAAGACCCTACAGCATCACGAAATGGTCCGTAATAGCTGGAGGCATATTTTGCCGAATACGCCATAATATTGGTATAAATATAACCGTTTTGCTCAAGTGCCTGACGAATCGATGCAATCCGGCCATCCATCATATCGCTCGGGGCAATAATATCGCTGCCCGCTTCGGCATGGCTCAACGCCTGTTTCACCAAGCATTCTACGGTTTCTTCATTTAACACATAGCCGGTATCATCAATAATGCCATCCTGACCATGCGTGGTATAAGGATCAAGCGCACCATCGGTAATCAGCACCATTTCCGGTAATTCTTTTTTTAATAACCGACAGGTATTTTGCACCAAACCATCTTCATGCCATGCAGCCTCGGCCGTTAAAGACTTGTCTTGCTGTGGTGTTACTGGAAATAAAGCCAGTTTGGACACACCCAATTGCAATAAATGTTCGGCTTTCTTGAGCAATAAATCAGCAGATAAACGCTGAATCTTTGGCATACTTGGAATGTCTTGACGCTGATTCTGTCCCGGTAATACAAATACTGGATAAATAAGCTGTTTTGCCATTAATTGCGTTTCACTTACCATCTCACGAATTTGATCATTTTTACGGATACGACGCATGCGTGTTGCTGGAAATGCAGGACGATTGAACGTATAAGTCATAACATTCTCAAAAATTGCGATTAGAATACGCAACTATTGTACGCCTTTGCCTACAAATGGGCAAAGTGAACAATTGAGAAATATCGAAAAGTAAATAGGCGAGCAAATCCAATGAGCAAGAGTAGTTCTGAATGGACCGGAAACTTAAACCCTGAAAATCAGGGTCAGATACAGATCATCCTTGAGCAATTGTGTATGGCGTTTAACGCCTCGCCGTTCTTTCGCCACAATAATATGCAGATGCGTATTGTTGATGAGCAAATCCAAGCCTATATTGAGATGGAACCGTATTTAATTGGCAATGTCGCATTTCAAATTTTACATGGCGGCGTGGCTGCGACGATTCTAGACAGTATTGGCGGCATTGTGGCCATGGGTGAATTGTATAAACGGGCAAAACCGGAAGAGTTTGCCGATACCGTGAAAAAAGTCTCTCGTCTAGCCACCTTGGACATGCGTATCGATTATATTGCACCGGGTCGAGGTGAATATTTTATCGCCAGTGCAGACATTTTGCGTTTGGGTCGAAAAAGTTGCACCATGCGCATGAATCTAACCAATAATGAAAATCAACTGATTGCTACGGCAATTGGTTCTTATTCATTTTAGAGTTGTTTTACTCAAAAAATTTCATTTGCAGTAAAAAGAGTGACTGTTTTTTTTCTGAAATAGGATTATTATTCGTGTACTGATCAGTACACTATTTTAACATCCAGGTTAAATATTGCGATCATGTTCTATTTCAGGATAATGTTCTATGCGTGACGCTCAACACCCTAGCAGTGATGTCCCTCATACAGACGAAAGCGACAATCAACAAGCCGCTTCACTTGCAGCCACACGAAAAAAATTATTTAAAATCTTTGCTCTATTAATTTTCATCATGGTACTGGCATATTTGGTCTGGTGCTGGCTATTTAGTGATGAAGTTGAAACGGATAATGCTTATGTCGGTGCCTATACAGCACAGGTCACGTCCATGGCCAATGCCCAGGTGCTAAAAGTTCTGGTCAATGATACCCAGTTGGTGCATCAAGGCGATATTCTGGTACGGCTCGATGACCATGATGCCAAAATTGCGCTGGCACAAGCACAGGCACAACTGACCAAAACACAGCGCCAGTTTAAACAAAGTAAAGCCAATAGCAGTGCACTGGATTCACAAATTTACGTCAGTAATGATGTCATCCATAGTGCCAAAGCTCAGATTAACAAAGCCCAAGCCGATTATGATAAAGCCCTCGATGACTTTAAACGCCGTCAACAATTGGTGGCTATCGGCGGAGTTTCAAAAGAAGATTTAAGTGCCGCACAAACGACTGTCAATACAGCCAAAGCCGCACTGCAAGTCGCTGAGGCAGGTCTGGCTCAGGCACAATCCAGCCGCAATGCTGCTCAAAGCAATCTGGCTGCAAATGATGCCCTGATTCAAGGAAGCACCGAAAATGACAGTCCTGATGTGCTGGTTGCCAAAGCCAATGTCGAACAAGCCCAGCTTGATCTGGAACGGACCATTATTCGCGCCCCAATAGAAGGTATCGTGACACAGCGCAACATCCAGATTGGACAACGTCTTGCTGCGGGCAGTGTCGTCATGAAAATTGTCCCTGTACAACAACTCTATGTGGATGCCAATTTTAAAGAAGGCCAATTGGCAAAAGTCCGTGTAGGACAAACTGCCACCCTCACCTCTGATTATTACGGTAAAGATATTGTTTATCATGGCAAGGTCACAGGCATTGCCGGAGGAACAGGTGCTGCATTCGCCCTGATTCCAGCCCAGAATGCAACCGGAAACTGGATTAAAGTAGTTCAACGTCTACCGGTACGCATCACATTGGATCCTAAAGAATTGATTGTCCATCCATTGCGGGTCGGACTATCCATGCAAGCGCGTATCGACTTAAGCAGCAAGTAATCTGCCATGAATGCACAAACTCTTCCTACCAGTCTGCAAGGTACACGATTACTGATTGCGGCGATGTTATTAGCACTTGCCAACTTTATGGTGGTGCTGGACATGACCATTGCCAACGTCTCATTGACACATATTGCAGGTGGGTTGGCTGTTTCCAGTTCGCAAGGCACATGGGTCATTACCTCCTATGCGGTTGCCGAAGCTATTTGTGTCCCCTTAACAGGTTGGCTGGCCAATCGTTTTGGTACAGTCCGAGTCTTTGTCATTGGGCTGATTGGATTTACCTCTTTTTCAATCTTGTGCGGTTTGTCCAATAGTCTGGCTATGCTGGTCATTTGCAGGATTGGTCAGGGTTTGTTTGGTGGTCCAATTATGCCGCTGAGCCAAACCTTGTTGATGCGTATTTTTCCGAGCGAACAACATGCCAAAGCCATGGCGATATGGGCATTGACCACCGTCATCGGACCGATTCTAGGCCCTATTCTTGGAGGAACCATCAGTGACAATTTATCCTGGCACTGGATTTTCTTTATCAATATTCCTGTAGGTATAATCTGTGCGCTGGGTGTCTGGAATTATTTGCGTGAAGCCGAAACCGATACCTTTAAACTTCGTATGGATGTAGTGGGTTTAGCCTTACTGGTTTTGTGGATTGGCGCATTACAACTGATGCTGGATCTGGGCCATGAACATGATTGGTTTGGCAGTACATTTATTTGTAGTCTTGCCATCATTGCCATACTTGGTTTTATCGGTTTTCTTATCTGGGAAAGTACCGAATCCAGTCCTGTCGTTGACATCAAAATTTTTAGACATCTTGGTTTTAGCAGTGCCGTAGTCTCACTAGCCTTTGGTTTTGGTGCTTTTTTTGGCTGTATTGTCGTCATCCCCCAATGGTTACAAAGCAATATTGGCTATACTGCATCATGGGCTGGTTATGTAACGGCAACCATGGGCCTTGGCAGTATTATGATGTCGCCACTGGTTGCCAAATGGTCCACTAAATATGATCCTCGTGCCATTGCTTCATTTGGGTTAATCTGGTTGGGAGGCGTTACACTCATGCGTGCCTTCTGGACCAACGATGCTGATTTCTGGGTCGTTGCCCTCCCGCAATTTTTGCAGGGCTTTGGCGTTCCCATGTTTTTTATTCCTCTTTCCAACTTGGCACTCGCATCGGTACTGCCGCAGGAAATTGCTTCGGCAGCTGGATTAATGAACTTTTTAAGAACCATTGCCGGAGCAATCGGTGCCTCGCTTGCCATTACGATTTGGGATGACCGTTCGTCGATGGCACGTCATCAAATCGTCTCAACTTTACAACCCGATGCTACACTCACGAGCTTGCAACAACATGGCTTCTCTTACGACGTCGCGCTGGGTATTGTTTCCGATCTAGTCAACAAGGAAGCGCTTACTGTGGCTGTCGATCACGTATTTCTCTTATTTACATTACTATTTTTTGTCGCGGCGGCATTGGTCTGGCTTGCGCCGAAACCCAAAAAAGTTTCTATTCCCAAAGGTGCTGCCCATTAATCATAATAAAGAGGTTGGGTCATCATGACCTAACCTGCTTTACAAGCATGAGATTTTATATCTCTTGAGATGAACTTGTATGAAGAAATATCAATCAATACAAAAATCATGGCGCAATATAATCAGGTATTTTCATTCAATAACAAATCACCATAATAATATATAAACCTCTTCTTTTCATTTTCCCCTCTTGAAATTTTGCAACAACACACCATATATAGTGCAAGGCCAATAGCGTATAGGGAAAGTCAAAGCTAGTAATTTCGCTTTTTCTCTGTTACTATTGGCAAATCATCTGGGGATGTTATTGGCTTCGACGCTGGTGATGAAACTTATAGATGCATGCCGAGAGCGCATTTTCTCTCGTAAATAAAATTTGCATTTTTTTAGTCGCAAACGACGAATCTTACGCTCTAGCTGCTTAAGGGCAGCTTGTCCGCCTACTAGAATACTTGTGGTCTGGTAGCCCGACTGAAGCGCACGCACACAAGTCCGTATAAAGTTGAGCCTCGGGACTTTATACCAAACTAAGAGGATCGCGCTTTGTACCCTGTTCGTCGGGTCACAAAGGGTTAAAATAGTAGACGATATCTAAGCATGTAGTATTCTCGAGTGTAGTGCTTGCGGACGGGGGTTCAACTCCCCCCATCTCCACCATATACTTAAATTTATATGACGTTACATAACGACATATAAGCCTAAAACCCTTAAGTAGCAATGCTTAGGGGTTTTTTAATGTCGATATATAAAGTTATATCACGATATATATAGATTGTATGGTATTGTGTATATTTTGAGTTCAATCATTTTTACCATACTGTAAGTTTACGACCAATTTTGCACTAATTTGCATTTCATTCTGCACTATAGTCAAATCACTATTAACCCCATACACTAATTTCAAAAAAGACCTTTAAATTAATGTATTTATGAAATTATCCTGTATGTATTTTTTCATGATCTGACTATAACTTTTTAAAAGTTATTCTGCACTAAAAATGACAAAAGATGAAATAACTATCTGGTTCACCATCAAAAACAATGATGACTTTTTTACTTTTTGCAATAAAAAATCCCCGCCGAAGCGGGGACAGAGGAGGAAATGAAAATTTAAAATTAATATTAAATTAGTTACCACCGAAAACGTAAGCAACACCTACACGACCACCAACTTCACCGCTACCGGCAACACCTAATGCTGCACTGATTGATGTACGACCATCAGCTAATGCACTTACAACACCTAATGCACCAGCACTTTCACCTTCATAGTGACCTACACCACCAAATACAGCAAATTGACCCGGCTTGATATTAGGCACTTGTTGCTGTGCTGCCAAGGCAATCGCAATCCCACGATAAGAAGTTTTTTCTACATCATCAAGTTTTTTGGATACACGGCTGACTTGAGTATCTGTATAAGCATTTGCAGCAGTCAGAGTTTCAGTTGCTTTGGTATCTGTATAAGATTTTGCAGAATTTAAGGTTGTGGTTGCAGTAGACGTGGTAAATGCTTTGGCATCTGTAAGGGTTTGTGCATCACCAGTTTCACGAGCTGTAGCTTCGGTCGTAATCGCTGCCTGACGATCTGCTACTTCTTTGGCAATCGCAGTGGCATTGGCTTTATCTGCTGCTTCACGAGTGACTGCTTCTGCATCAATATTTGCCTGTAAAGCTGTATCAGCATCTGTACGTGCTTTCGCTTCTGTTGTCACAGCACTATCAGTATGAGTATTGGCAGAGGCTAAAGTTGCCGCATCGCCTGCTGCTAATTCTGTACGAATCACTGCATCTTCACTTGCACGGGTTGTTGCTTCTGCATCAATATTTGCTTGTAAAGCTGTATCAGCGTCTGTACGTGCTTTCGCTTCTACTTCCACAGAATTATCAGTATAAGTATTAGCAGAGGCTAAAGTTGCCACATCGCCTGCTGCTAATTCTGTACGAATCGCTGCATCTTCACTTGCACGGGTTGTTGCTTCTGCATCAATATTTGCTTGTAAAGCTGTATCAGCGTCTGTACGTGCTTTCGCTTCTACTTCCACAGAATTATCAGTATAAGTATTAGCAGAGGCTAAAGTTGCCGCATCACCGTCGGCAATTGTTGTTGCAAGGTCTGCACCGGCTAAAGTAATTGTATCAGCTGTTACATTACCAGTGGTCAAAGCTTGAGCTGTTAATACAGATTGTGCTTCATTACCATCAGCATCTTTATTACGGATAATTAATGCAGTGGTACTGTCATCAAATTCCTTACCTACAATGATGGTATCTTCTGATACAACATCTAAATCAGAAGTAACCTGCTGACCTGTTGGAACATTTGTACCATAAGTTGCCACACCATTCTCATCATAGCTAATATCTGCAACATATGAATCAGTTGTGGTTTGCGTACCTTTTTCAACTGTAGATGAGAAAGTTAGATTATTCTCATTATACAATTGGGATTGGCTTGTTACAGTAACTGTATCGGTTTGTTCCTTGGTTTGAACCAAAGTATCTGGCTTACCATCAGCATCAACATCATCGCCAAATGTTGGAGTGGTTGCTGGTGTACCCGCCTGATCAACTGTCGTTGTTGATTTCACATTATTAACTGTTACTGGACCATTTACTTCCAATTCATTGGTCGTAACTTTTGTAGCAATATCATCACGAATCGCCTGATCACCAGCTTCACGTGCTGCTGCTTCAACTGCTACAACATCATCTGTATAAACTTTTGCTGATTCCAAAGTTGCTGCATCACCTGCTGCCAACTCTGTACGAATTGCTGCATCTTCATCTGCACGAGTTGCTGCTTCTGCATCGATATTTGCTTGTAAAGCTGCATCGGCATCTGCACGGATTGTTGCTTCTGCTGCTACGGCTGTATCAGTATAACTGTTTGCAGTTGCGAGTGTATCGGCATCGCCAGCTTCGCGTGCAGCTGCTTCTGCTGCTACAGCATCGTCTGTATATGTATTTGCGGCTGCTAGAGTTGCTGCATCGCCTGCTTCTCTTGCTTCTGCTTCTGTGGCTACAGATGTATCAGTATAAGTATTTGCAGTTGCCAGTGTATCGGCATCACCATCTGCAATTATTGTAGCAAGATCTTCACCAGCTAAAGTAATTGTATCTGCTGTTACATTACCAGTTGTTAAACCTTGAGCTGTTAATACAGATTCTGCTTCACCCTCAGCATTTTTATTACGGATAGTTAATGCAGTTGTACTGTCATCAAATTCCTTACCTACAATAATAGTATCTTCTGATATAATTTCTAAATCAGAAGTAACTTGCTGACCTGTTGGAATATTTGTACCATAAGTTGCCACACCATTTTCATCATACGTAATATCAGCAACATATGAATCAGTTGTAGTTTGGGTACCTTTTTCAATTGTAGATGAGAAAGTTAAATTATTCTCATTGTATTGTTGCGATTGGCTATTTACAGTAACAGTATCGGTTTGTTCCTTAGTTTGAACTAGGGTATCCGGTTTGCCATCGCCATCCACATCATCACCAAATGTTGGTGTAGTCGCAGGTGTACCTGCCTGATCAACTGTAGTTGTTGCTTTCTCATTATCAACTGTTACTGGACCATTTACTTCTAACTCATTAGTGGTAATTTTTGTTGCAAGGTCTGCACCAGCTAAAGTAATTGTATCTGCTGTAATTGTTGTCGCTGAAACACTCGTTAACGCATCTGTATTGATCGTTGTTGTATACCCATAACCAGGCGTTTGATCCACGGTAAATGTATCTGCTACTGCCCCAGTTGTTATTGTTGCCAATGCAACTGCTACCGCCGAAAGTTTAAAATTATTTCTCATCTTTAAAAACATCCTATAAGAAGTTTAGATTTATCATTACTCAAAAGTGCCAGTTCTTCTCTTCATGTAAGTCTCAAACTGGTTCCATTTGAACAAATCAAATGAATGGTTCAGATCTTATTTCTTGGCTTGCGTTACACAAGAAATACATCTTTTAATACCTTACATACAATTCTAGTTTTACTTTAAATTTTTATCAATCAATATTTGATTTAAATTTTAAAAATAATTTACACTCAATCATGCAAAGAGATAAAAACATTAAATAAAATAGTAAGAAAACCAAAATTTAATATTTAAAAACATTAAGTTATATAAAATACAACCCCATCTACATTTATCTTTTATCTATATAAATATTAGTAAAAATGAAATGATAAGAATTATTTTTACAACACTTTATCAATCAAAACTTGATTTAGAACATGTTAACTTATCCAAAGTTACTTGAACATCGATTGTAGTTTTATGCAGGAAAAAAATGCAAAAGAGGCCTTTAGTCAACGGCTTAAACAACAACTGGCCAAATACAGCTGGCCAGTCAATAGTCCCACTTGGTTGGCTCGGGAGTTTAATTTACGCTATAGCGGGCAATCCATTAGCGTACAAACAGCCAGTAATTGGCTGTCAGGTAACGCTATTCCCAATCAGGATAAATTACAGATCCTCGCAACATGGTTAGATACCTCAAGCCAATGGCTACGTTTTGGTGAAGAACAACCGAGTGAATCCAAACCAGATCAAGGATTAATATATAATCACCCCATCCAGCTTGGTGACCTAGCCAATAAGTTTGAAAAACTTAATAATAAGCAAAAATTTCTTATTTATCATTTGATTGATGAAATGCTTATACAGCAAGATGCTCCGTGAGCATCTTACTCATCATTCAGGTCAGACAGCATAGATTTCAATTGTAATATTTTTTTCTCTAAGCTGTTGATTCTCTTTTACTAACGTCCCAATTTCCTCACTTAGCACCTGATATTTCAACCGATAATCATATAATCTTTTAATTTCACCTATAGGATATTGTGCATATATTGCTTCTTTATTCGGCATACTTCGCTTTAACGCTATCACTTCATTCATTATAAGACTCCCCACTCATCTTTATATTTCCCTAGGATAATCCTAAAACTTTTTTATCAATATCCTCATTTGGGAATAATTTTGATAAAAATTCCCCCCTCATCGAGATAAAAATATTTCCTATCACCAAAATTTATCATGTTGTTAAATCAGAATTTTTTAAATAGCAATCGTTTTAAATTGTATACCTATGAATCAATTTAGTCTGCTTTGTTATTTGCAGCATTTTTATTTAATTCCAATATTTCCTGCCTAAGCGAATAATTTTCCACTTTAAGCTGGTCTATTTGTATAAGTAGCATTTGATAGTGTTGATGGATTTCGTACAACCGCTGGATTTCTTGCACAGGATACATCGCATACTCTTTTTGCTGCTCAACATTTAACTGATTTTTACTCGACATTTTTGTCTATTTCCCACAATACTCTAATTTTCACAAACAGCTTAACAATTCAAAAGTTTTCTTACTTGATTCATGTAACAACGATTTTCTTAAGGTAGATCACACTTGATCAATGTTTTTATACACGATATGTAATCTCTATATCAACAATTTTAAGACTAATTCTATATTAATGACTATGATCATCTATTTTCTTAAATACAATGTTAATTCAACCATAATAATCAATAGGATGGACAGGTGATGTCCCATACTAGAATTTTTTTTAAATAATTAAATCAATAAAATTCATGGATTTATTTGTGTTTTTGAATTTTGATAATTATTTAAAAATTTCCGTATCTTGGCTTAAATGCACTTACTCTTGATCTAATATTTGTTTTTTAAATCATATTAAATACAGGGATTTTTGTTTACTATAATTTGGTCAATCAGATCAAAATCTATTTATAATTTTTCATTTATACCAGCATCTCTTAATATTTTATTTGCAGAATGTCTGGAAGCAACTGTGCAATGTACTGTAAATTTTCTATTGCTTATGGGGCTAAACCATATTTCATGACTGCCTTTCGCTTGTCTTATAAAGACACAACCATGCCTTTTGATTATTTCCAGCACAATAGCATAAAAACCAGCACCCATTAGGCAATCGCTGACTCATCTAAATGCTGAAAATTAAGATAAATTTTCTGGTTACCTAAATCAATATTATTTTCTTGTAGCATTTCAGGTACTAATTCTCGTACCTGTTGGATCACTTGTTCATAACTACTCGCTTCTGTAACAATACATAAAGGCTCACAATCTGCTACCCATACATTTGCTTCTGAATCAAAAATGACGTCTACATCTAAAACCATGGTAAATGGTGTTGTTTTATCTATTGTTCTTGCCCGGATTGTTTTAGACATTTCGCTCACCAGTAAAAATTATATCGTACGATATAACAATACTACCTTAAAATAATGGGTCTACCAATTAGAAGGAGTAATTATAATTAAAATAACCGATCAATGAAAAATTAAAAGGCCGCAAACTTTTATTTGCGACCTTTCTTGTAGCCTACCCAAATGTGAGTAACACGATGAGTAAGCTTAAAACATTAAGTTTAAATTATTTTGAATTACAATAATTTAAACCATAGCTGAGCAGCTTACATCATACCGCCCATGCCACCCATACCGCCCATATCTGGTGCAGCAGGTTTATCTTCTGGAATGTCAGTGATCATGGCTTCTGTGGTTAACATCAAGCCAGCCACAGATGCAGCATGCTCAAGTGCAGAACGCGTTACTTTTGCAGGATCAAGGATACCCATTTCCAACATATCGCCATATTCGCCAGTTGCAGCATTGTAACCATAGTTACCTTCACCACTTTTCACTGCATTGATTACAACGGATGGCTCATCACCAGAGTTGGAAACGATTTGACGTAAAGGTGCTTCAATGGCACGACGTAAAATGTTGATACCAACAGTTTGGTCATCATTAGCACCTGTTAAGCCGTCAAGCGCAGCAATGGCACGAACCAGAGCAACACCACCACCAGCGACCACACCTTCTTCAACCGCAGCACGTGTTGCATGAAGCGCATCATCTACACGATCTTTTTTCTCTTTCATTGCAACTTCTGTTGCTGCACCGATTTTAATCACTGCAACACCGCCGGCAAGTTTAGCCACACGTTCCTGAAGTTTTTCTTTGTCGTATTCAGAAGTAGCTTCTTCGATTTGTGCACGAATTTGTTGAACGCGCTCAGCAATTGCATTGGCATCACCTGCACCATCAACAATCACTGTATTTTCTTTAGATACAGTCACTTTATGCGCAGTACCCAAATCTTGCAGTGTCGCTTGTTCTAAAGACAAACCAACTTCTTCAGAAATAACTGTTGCGCCCGTTAAAATTGCAATATCTTGCAACATTGCTTTACGACGATCACCGAAACCAGGTGCTTTAACCGCACAGACTTTGATAATGCCACGCATGTTGTTCACAACCAATGTTGCCAGTGCTTCACCTTCAACATCTTCAGCAATGATCAAAAGTGGTTTGCCAGTTTTGGCAACTGCTTCTAATACTGTGATTAATTCACGGATATTGCTGATTTTTTTATCTACCAACAGGATAAATGGTGTTTCCAGTTCCGCAGTCAAAGTATCCTGTTTGTTGGCGAAGTATGGGCTGATATAACCACGATCAAACTGCATACCTTCTACAACATCCAGCGCATCTTCAAAGCCAGATCCTTCTTCTACAGTGATTACACCTTCTTTGCCCACTCTTTCCATGGCTTGTGCAATCAATTTACCAACCGTATGGTCAGAGTTTGCAGAAATTGAACCCACTTGTTCAATTGCTTTAAAGTCGTCAGCTGCTTTTGCTGTAGTACGAATATTTTCAACGACTACTTTTACAGCCAGATCAATACCACGTTTTAAATCCATTGGGTTCATACCAGCAGTAACTGATTTGATCCCTTCATTTAAAATAGCTTGTGCCAGTACAGTTGCAGTGGTTGTACCATCACCTGCAACATCATTGGTTTTTGAAGACACTTCACGCACCAATTGTGCACCCATGTTTTCAAATTTATCTTTTAATGTGATTTCTTTAGCAACCGTTACACCATCTTTGGTGATGTGGGGTGAACCAAATGAACGGTCAATCACCACGTTACGACCTTTAGGGCCTAAAGTCACTTTTACTGCATCGGCAAGCACATTTACGCCTGCAATCATTTTTGAACGAGCTGAATCACCAAATTTTACGTCTTTTGCTGACATGTTAAACTCCAAGTATCATTTATCTATTTAATCTGACTATTTATTTATCTAAAATCGTTTTAGATATTAATCGAGATATTTAGTCTTCCAATACAGCTAAAATATCTGATTCTTTAAGAATCAATAATTCTTCACCATTTACTTTTACTGTTGTACCCGAGTAAGTGGCAAACAATACTTTATCGCCAACTTTTACATCCAGTGCACGTACACCGTTATCCGTAATTTGACCATTACCTACAGCAATCACTTCACCTTGTGATGGTTTTTCTGCCGCAGAACCAGGTAAAAGGATACCACCCGCAGTTTTAGTTTCTTCTTCTACACGTCTTACCACAACGCGATCATGTAACGGACGAATGTTGCTCATGTTTTAACTCCATCAGACTTAGTCTAGATTAACAACATAAAAATTATGAAATACCCTTTGCACAACTTTTATGTTTGATATAAAAAATTGTTGCTTCTGTAGTGGGGTTACAAATTTTAGCTTCAAGGGGAATTTTTAATTTTTTTGTATGATTTGTATATTTTTTAATCCATTAACTCAACACTTCCATAATGTCTGATCTTTTTCAAATATTTGTGTGGCAGGATTAAATAAAAATCCATCAATTTTTCCATCAGGATAAATCAGATTAAAGCCATTTTGCTGTCCATGATGCAACCGAAATGACAACGCAGTACCGGCATGAATATCCAACACCGCCTGAGTACCCGGCAATTGATAAAGCTGATTTAAATCATACACCGCAGAATGATGTAAATGACCATGTAACAATCCATTTAGTCCGACTTTAGTCCAGTGCTGTAAGGCAATTTCACCCAGTACGGGGCAATCTTTACTGCCATGTTTATCATCAGGTTCGGTATAAAATGGCTGATGAACAACGATAAACTTCAATAAGTGTTCAGGTGCCTGCTGTAATAATTGCGTCGCCCGCAATATTTGTTCGGTTGAAACATAGCCTTTGGTATGATAATTAGGTCGAATACTATTCACGCCAATCACATAAAAATGTTCTGTCTGCATCACATTTTCGGGAGAACCAAAAAATAATTGATAACGATTGAAGGGTGAAAAAAAACGTCGCCAAACATGATAAAGCGGAATGTCATGATTGCCTGGCACCACCAGATAAGGACAGTGCAAACTTTCCAAAAATTGTTTGCATAAATAAAATTGATGGAGCCGTGCCCGCTGCGTGAGATCACCACTGACCACAATCAATTCCGGTGGGTGATCAAGACAAAATTGCCTAATCGCTTGTACTCGATCAGGCTGTTCTGTACCAAAATGCAAATCAGACAGATGTAACAACACGTGGCACTCTCACTTGAATTGCATCATGCAAAACAGAAAATTTTAAAGGGGTACGCAATTTTAATATTTCACCATCCAATGCAACTTTCATCAGTGGTCGTGTGGCGGAAATTTCCACATGATCCGCACAAAAACTGTAAACATCTTCGGCTTGTTCCAACTCCCCTTTTAATAACTTAATCATCAACCGAAATAATTGCCACCGGCTCACTTTGCCAATCGCAACACCAGCCAATTTGCCCTGTGCAGCACATGCTGCCAGCTTTAAACGCAAGTCTTGTAATTGCAATTGATTATTGCCAAAAAACACCATCGGGGTATCCAAAGGATACTGTTGTCCGTCAATTTTAAGCTGTAGATTATAGTGCTTATGTGATTTCACCAGCACATCTAGTCCGGACAGGTAAGCGATCAAAGGAAAACGCCCAAACTTTTTATTATAATATTCACGATTTTCAATGATCACAGGATAAAGACCGATACTGGCATTATTCAGATAAATCATCTGATTCACTTGCCCCACATGGATCGCACGGGGTTCGCCATCAATTAAGTTTTGTACAGCATCAGGCAAATCAATTGGAATAAATAGTGCCCGTGCGACATAATTAAACGTGCCCAGTGGCAATATGCCCAGCTCAATTTGGGTATGAACCAATGCCTGAGCCACCGCATTAATCGTACCATCGCCCCCTGCTGCAACAATCAATCCCTGTTTACCCATTTCAAAAGATTGATGTCTGGCAATCGCAGTTCGAATACATTGCTGCAAAGGAAAATCTTCAGTCGTAAAAAAAATCTCCACTGCAAAACCAGTTTTTTCAAGGGTTTGGGCTATCAGTTGCATTTCCACTTCATGCCCCTGTCCATGATGTCCAGAACGAACATTCATAACGATAGATAATGGCTGGGCTATATGCATGATTTTTCTCTTAAAAGCATTATTTGTTTATTGCATATCAGTTATCATAGACGATTGCTTAAGAAAACGATAAGGCATTTGCAATAACGATACGATGACAAGTAAATCTCCTGGTATTTCCCATGGAAATATATGACATTTTTTTATCAAAAAAATAAATGTTGACTTGTAACACATTAGATTAAAAAGATTTTTAAATCAAAATATCACTCCATTTTTTCACAAGCCAAATTCAATTGCTTATCATTTAACTTGAACTATGTTTTAATACGCCCACAATTTTTTAGTCATTTATGTCACTGTATCGCGGTGATGATTTGTACTTTGTACATTTTTACTTATAGGCCTCAACATGACCCAAGTGAACGCACCAGAATTCGTTCGTCATCCCAAGCTTATCGCATGGGTTGAAGAAATTGCCAAGTTAACCAAACCAGCCAAAATTGAATGGTGTGACGGCAGCGAAGAAGAGTATCAACGTCTAATCGACCTGATGATTGCAAACGGCACCATGCAAAAATTAAATGAAGAAAAGCATCCCGGGTCTTATCTTGCAAATTCTGATCCATCTGATGTTGCCCGTGTAGAAGATCGCACCTTTATTTGTTCTGAAAAACAAGAAGATGCTGGTGCAACCAATAACTGGGAGGCACCAAATGAAATGCGTGCCAAACTCAATGGTTTGTTTGATGGTTCAATGAAAGGTCGTACCATGTATGTGGTGCCATTCTCAATGGGTCCATTGGGCAGTCATATTGCACAGATCGGGATTGAATTAACCGATTCTCCTTATGTTGCAGTCAGTATGACCAAAATGGCACGTATGGGTAAAGCAGTGTACGATGTGCTCGGTACTGATGGCGAATTCGTGCCGTGTGTACATACTGTTGCAGCACCTCTGGAAGAAGGTCAAAAAGATGTTGCATGGCCTTGCAACAGCGAAAAATATATTGTGCATTATCCAGAAACCCGTGAAATCTGGTCTTACGGTTCTGGTTATGGTGGTAATGCACTACTAGGTAAAAAATGTCTGGCACTGCGTATTGCGTCTGCAATGGGTCGTGAACAAGGCTGGTTAGCGGAACATATGCTAATTTTAGGTGTTACCAATCCTCAAGGCGAAAAACATTATATCGCTGCTGCATTCCCATCGGCGTGCGGTAAAACCAACTTTGCCATGCTGATTCCACCGGAAGGTTACGAAGGCTGGAAAATTGAAACAGTCGGTGATGATATTGCTTGGATCAAACCAGGTGAAGATGGTCGCTTATACGCCATTAACCCAGAAGCAGGTTTTTTCGGTGTTGCACCAGGTACCAATACCAAAACCAACCCAAACTGTATTGCAACAATGCATAAAGACGTGATCTATACCAATGTTGCAGTGACTAAAAATGGTGAAGTTTGGTGGGAAGGTTTAACCAAAGAAGCCCCAGCCGACCTAATTACCTGGAAAGGTCAGCCTCATGTCGCCGGTGAAAAAGCTGCACATCCAAACTCACGTTTTACCGTATCTGCGGCACAATGCCCTTCTATCGATGCCGATTGGGAAAATCCAGCGGGCGTACCGATTTCTGCATTTATCTTTGGCGGTCGACGTGCCGACACCGTGCCATTAATTACCGAAGCCTTTGACTGGGTAGATGGCGTATATAAAGCTGCAACCATGGGATCTGAAACAACTGCGGCTGCGGTTGGACAACAAGGTATTGTACGTCGTGATCCGTTTGCAATGTTGCCATTTACGGGTTACAACATGGCAGACTATTTCAATCACTGGTTGGAAATGGGTGAAAAAGTTGCTGAAAAAGCAGAATCTGCTGGCAATAAATTACCAAAAATCTTCAATGTCAACTGGTTCCGTCGTGATGAAGATGGCAACTTTGTATGGCCAGGTTTTGGACAAAATACCCGTGTATTGGAATGGATCATTAACCGTGTAGAAGGTCGTGCCAATGCGGTTGAAACACCCATTGGTTTTGTTCCAACCTACCAAGATCTTAACTGGACAGGTACTGATTTCTCATCAGAAGATTTTGATAAAGTGACCTCTCAGGATAAAGATCTGTGGTTAAAAGAGATTGAAAGCCACACAGAATTATTTAACAAACTGGGCGAGCGTTTACCGCAAGCATTAAAAGTGCGTCAGGCTGAATTGTTAAACGCTGTTAAATCTGCATAAATATCCCTGTAAGTAAATAAAAGGTCGCTGTGGCGGCCTTTTTTATTGAAATAAATTTTACACATTATTGCAATAATCCTAGTCATAAATGATAATTATAAACATTACTATTAACTGGTGTTATATCATGCCTTCCACTCGTCTGTTCCCTTATCACAGCCTCTACATTGCATTATGTTGTAGTACCTCCATCATCAGTATGACCAGCCTTGCAAATGATGATGTACAGCAACTGGCCACCATTGAAGTTAAAGCAACAGATGATACCAGCTCCGAGGCAAGTAAAGCCTACACCATCAAAAATAGCTCAAGTGCGACCAAACTTAATATTGAAGCAAAACAAACCCCTCAAACTATTAATGTGGTAACTAGACAACAAATTGATGATTTCGGCTTAACCAGTTCCAGAGATGTATTAAATAATACCCCTGGGGTAACTGTGTTAGCCTCAGAAACAGAACGTTCAGTCTATACCTCACGCGGTTTTGAAATTTCAAATATTTTAGTTGATGGTGTGGGTTTTCCAGCCAGTAACTGGAATTATAATGACACAGATCCAGACAGCTATTTTTATGACCGCATTGAAGTTGTTAAAGGTGCCAATGCATTAATGAATGCTTTTGGTGACCCAAGTGCAACAATTAATTATATCCGTAAGCGACCAAGCAAAGAATTTCAAGCGAATGCTGCTATCAGTTATGGTTCATGGAATACACAACGTTATGAAGCGGATGTTTCAGGATCATTAACCAATGATAACCGTATTCGTGCGCGACTACTGGGTTATGAACAAACTGGTGACTCATATTTAAATCATTATTCTGTAGAAAAAAATGGTTTCGCTGCAAGTATAGAAGCGGATATTACTGATCGCACACTTCTAACGATTGGTCATAGTCAAGATAATAGAAAACCCAATGCAGTAAATTGGGGTGCATTACCCTTGCTAGATTCATCAGGCAAACAAATCAGTTATGACCGCTCTTATAATCCTAATCCAGACTGGACATACTGGGATAACACATCAAAAAATACATTTATCGAACTTAAACAACAGTTTTTAAATACCTGGTCTGCCAATCTAAGCTATAACTTAAACAAAAAAGACCGTGAAAGTCAGCTTTTATATTATTATGGTTATCCAACTTCAGACGGCTCAAACGTAGACTTTACAGCCTGGGGTGGACGAGAACTCAATAAATTACAAATTGCCGATTTTAATCTACAAGGAAAGTTTGATCTGTTTAATCGTGAGCATGAAGCCATTCTAGGTTATACCTACTCCAAAAATGAACAGAACGATGATCAACAAAGCGGAATAATCTTAGATAGCAATGTAGGGCTTTGCGAACGTGGATCTGGTGAGCAGGCTTATACAACCCAATGCACGACGAGTTGGGCAAGCTGGACACCGACCAACGTGACATGGTCTGCATACTCTGAGGCTGCGAAATATACTCAACACAACAGATCTTTTTATGCAGCTACCCGCCTCCATCTCAATGATGAACTGAAAGTTATCCTAGGAGGTAATTATATTCAAGCTAAAAGTAAAGGAGTAAGTTATGGTTCAGCGATGGATTATAACGAAAGTAAATTTTCTCCTTATGCAGGGATCACCTATAACTTCACCCCTGAATATACCGGTTATCTAAGCTATACTTCCATTTTCCGTCCGCAAACTTCAGTAGATGAAGCAACCGGTCAAGTCGCTGACCCGATTGAAGGCAAAAGTTATGAACTCGGTGTAAAAAGTGCTTGGTTAGACAATAAGCTCACTGGTACGGTGGCAATTTTTAGAACGGAAGAAAATAATTATCCTTTACGCTCCTCAGATGGCAATCCACTGAATCGTAAAGTTGGTATCAGCAACCTACGCTCACAAGGCGTAGAAGTCGGGTTATCAGGGCAACTGACCGACAATATTAATGTATCATTAGGATATACACAGTTTAGCCTAAAAGATCTAAAAAATGGCGGCACTGCACGAACCTATAATCCTAATCAAACATTTAATCTATTAACGACGTATATCCCGCCTACTATTCCAAAATTAAAAGTAGGCGCCGGCCTACAATGGCAAAGTAATATCAAACGTTATGATTCAACTTATGATGCATATATACGTCAAGATTCTTACGCATTATTGAGTTTAATGACAAGTTATGAGATTAACGAACATATTACTATTCAAGCCAATGGTAATAACCTGACCAATGAAAAGTATTTAAATAGCTTTACTGATGGTCAGGCCTTTTATGGCGAACCTGCAAACTACTCAGTTGCCTTAAAGTTTAAATATTAATTCTCTTGGTTTTTATCATACATAATCAGGTCGCTACGGCGACCTTTTATTATCTGAAAATGATTTAATTTACCTCTTTTGCTGCACCTCTATGGTATGAGTTTAAATACCGATCCAGTACGGCAACTTCATCATCAGAAAAATTCAAACCCAATTTGCTGCGTCGCCATAAAATATCCTGACTAGTTACAGCCCATTCCTGTTGGCATAGATAATCAACTTCTAATGCGTATAAACCATGACCAAAATCCTGTCCTAACTGTGCGACTGAATTAATCGTGCCCAAAATAGCCCAGATACGTGAACCATAATTGTCTGCCCAACGATGTGCCAGATCCTCTGGTGTATCAGCAACTTGATTTTTAATTTCAATGACAAGCTGTTCAATTGAGGAAATATTCTCTCCCCCAGGTAAAGCCTCATAGGCAGTCCAGCTAAGGGGGAGATGGGTGAAAAAAGGTTTAAGCTGCTGCATGGCAGATTCTGCAAGTTTACGATAGGTCGTCAATTTCCCCCCAAATACTGACAATAATGGTGCCTGCTCAGCCTCCACTTTCGATAAAGCCAGCGTATAGTCACGCGTAATCACAGACGGATTATCCGACTCATCATCACACAGAGGACGTACACCTGCAAAAGTATGTACGATCTCTTGCCGAGTCAGCTGTTTTTTAAAATGGGCATTACTGACTTGCAATAGATAATCGATTTCCTGTAGCGTAATTTTCACTTGTGCCGGATCGCCCTGATATTCCCGATCAGTTGTTCCAATTAGGGTGTATTTCGTCAAATACGGAATCGCAAAAACAATACGCCGATCATCATTTTGCATAATAAATGCATTTTTTTGCGGATAAAGTTTAGGCACAATAATATGACTGCCTTGTATTAGACGAATACCATACGGCGATTTCAGCTTTAACTTTTCCTGAATAAATTGTGCTACCCATGGGCCTGCGGCATTTACCAGCACTTTTGCCCGTATCTGATATTGTCCCTGTTGATCTTGCAACATCAATTGCCAATATGTCTGTTTTTGCTGTGCAGTTAAACAACGTGTCCGGGTTACAATCTGTGCGCCTTTTTCCCGGGCATGCACGGCATTCAACACCACCAGCCGGGCATCATCAACACGACAGTCTGAATATTCAAAACCTCGTGTAATTGCAGCATTTAAAGGACTATCCGCTTTAAAATAAACATGATTCGAACCGAGTAATTTTTCTCTTTTACCCAAATAATCATAAAAAAATAAACCCGTACGAATTAACCATGCTGGACGCAAATGTGGACGATGCGGCATGATAAAACGCATTGGTTTGATAATATGTGGCGCTTTCTTCAATAGCACTTCACGCTCTGCCAGTGCTTCTTTGACCAATCTAAATTCTTTATGTTCTAAATAACGTAATCCGCCATGAATCAATTTACTGCTGGCAGAAGAAGTATGACTGGCTAAATCATCCTGCTCACATAAAAATACCGATAGCCCTCGACCTGCTGCATCGACAGCAATTCCCACACCATTGATACCTCCACCAATGATGGCAATATCATATATTTTTTCTTTTGCAATCTTGTTATGAGGCATATCCACCACCTTTATAATATGCTAACCAATATAATTCATAACCTTAAAATTGTGCTCCTTACTTTTGCAATTTAATGGTGTCAGTAGTTTTAAACCTCATCTTTTGCCCAATCGCGTGTGCGTGCAACAGCTTTTAACCAGCCTTGATACAGTTTAGACACTTCATCTGGTTGGCGTTGCGGTTGAAATATCTGTTCAATAGAGGTTTTATTTTCTAATTCCTGTAGATCTGACCAGAATCCCACCGCCAATCCTGCCAAAAATGCTGCGCCCATTGCCGTCGTTTCTTTCATGGTCGGACGTTCAACCTCTACCTGTAGAATATCTGCCTGAAATTGCATTAAAAAATTATTGCTGGTAACACCACCATCGACGCGCAAGGTTTTTAATTTTTGCTGTGCATCCTGTTGCATGGCATCAAGTACATCACGGGTTTGATAGGCAATCGATTCCAGTGTTGCACGGATTATATGTTCGACACCTGCTCCTCGGGTTAAACCAAAAATTGCCCCCCGTGCATCCGGATCCCAGTATGGTGCACCCAATCCAGTAAATGCAGGCACAACATAGACCCCGTTATTATCATTGACCTTGGTTGCATAATATTCAGAATCATGCGAGTCATGAATGACTTTCATTTCATCACGCAACCATTGCACACTAGACCCTGCATTAAAGATTGCCCCTTCCAGCGCATAACTAACGCCACCTTGCGCATCACAGGCAATCGTCGTAATTAAACCATGCTCTGACTGTACAATACGTTTCCCCGTATTCATCAGCAGAAAGCAGCCAGTGCCATAAGTATTTTTTGCCTGACCTGAATGCACACACATTTGCCCGAACAAAGCCGCTTGTTGATCACCTGCAATCCCTGCAATCGGAATACGAATCTCTTGTCCACTTACGGTATGACTATAGCCATATACTTCCGATGATGAACGTACCTCTGGCAGAATTTCTCTGGGAATATCCAGTGCCTGCAATAAGGTGTCATCCCATTGTAATTTTTCAATATCGAATAACATGGTACGCGATGCATTGGTATAATCGGTAACATGGACCTCACCCTGTGTCAGTTTCCAGATCAACCAGGTATCTACTGTACCAAACAATAACTCACCCTTTCTGGCTCGTTCCCGACTCCCTTCAACATGGTCTAAAATCCATTTAATCTTGGTTGCGGAAAAATACGGGTCAATCACCAGTCCCGTAACTTGCCTTACATGTTGCTCCAATCCCATCTGCTTAAGTTGCTGACAAATCGCGGTACTTTGACGACTTTGCCAGACAATCGCATTATAAATCGGCTTGCCCGTCAGTTTATCCCAGATAATGGTGGTTTCTCTCTGATTGGTAATGCCTATGGCTGCAATCTGCTCACTGGAAATGTTAGCTTGCGCCAGTGCTTCAACCCAGACTGCATTTTGAGTGGCCCAGATTTCCATCGGATCATGCTCGACCCAACCTGTTTTTGGATAAATTTGGGTAAATTCTTTTTGTGCAATACTGACGACATTGGCATCATGATCAAACACGATCGCCCTTGAACTTGTCGTGCCCTGATCAAAAGCGACGATATATTTTTTATTTGTCTTTGGCAATTTTAACTATCCTTACTTACTCAATCATCTATATACATTTGTGTTTGATCAGCGTTTTACTTGCATTAAAAACTCATTAGATCATCATACAGAAATCACCGCTGACCGACAGCAAAAAGACAATCTCAGTGTTTACACGCCGCCTTAATGCGCTAGCACAGAAAAATAATTTGCAATACGCAAAACGATTGCTTTATGCCATACTATTTATAATCACCGAGGAATCTATCATGAAAGCACTCATTTTACTGGGCACCCTTTCCAGCCTTTTCCTGCTCACAGCCTGTCAAACCAAACCACAACCCTATAACGGTGTAACTGGCTTTGAAATCGAAAATGTAAGCAATAATGCTGCGACTCTGCGTTATACCCTTGCGGCGAATAGTAAAGACCAAAATGAACAAAAAAAACTACATCGTGCCTGCCAACAAGTATTGGGAGCAAACACTTCATTTGCAATTACAATACTCAGCACCGCAGAAATAAACAACCAGCAACCACAATCTGCACAGGCAGGGGTTAAACTCGGGCAAAGCCAAACCTCTTTTGGTTTATCCAATACCCCGAGTAGCACCAATAGTGAAGACTATTCAAAACGTCAGGCACTGGAAACCCGCCCAAGTACATTAAAAGTGATTCGCTATACCTGTTCACCAACATAATTTTTTGAAGTAGAGGCAATTAAACACTTGCCTCAGCAATTCCATGAAAAGAATTATAAGGTTTTATAAAAACTGACATTACGAAACTCGTGTGCTTCATCCAGATCGGGCCATGTGGTTGCACTTCTTTCATCAAGCTTTTGATAGTTGGGATGACTAAAGTTTTTAACCCGACTATCGGCAACCCAAACCTCATCGGCAAATTTCAGGAAATCATCAAGAAAAAAACGATTACACTGGTCATATAACACATCAGCCGCCAACAATACATCAACGGGCTGCGCCTGATATAGATCGTCCAGATATTCCAGTTCAACACCATTCAATCTGGCATTCTCACGACAAGCTGCCAAACTAACAGGATCAATATCACAGCAAATTACCCGTTTGGCACCTGCCAGCTTTGCGGCAATCGCCACCACACCAGAACCGGCACCAAAATCCAGTACCACTTTATCTCGCACATGCTGTGGCTCATTCAATAACCATTGTGCCATTGCCAAACCCGATGCCCAGCAAAAAATCCAGTACGGTGTATCATTCCAGATACGGCGAATCACCTCATCATCCAGCCGATCATGCGAGAAAACCGGTGGAATCAACCATAAAGATATAGGTGTTTCAGGCAATTGTTGTGCCATTAACTCACAATCTGGAATAATTTTATGCAGTGCCTGAAGCAAATGCTGAGGCACTTGACGCAATGCTATCATATTGAACTAAGCCAAGGCTTTTTCGGCTGCTTCCACAGTCTGACGAATCAGTGTAGTAATGGTCATTGGCCCTACACCACCCGGCACAGGTGTATATGCCGATGCAATGTCTTCGATACCTTGTAATTGAATATCACCCACGCCACCACCATCACGAGGATGGAATCCGGCATCGACCACAACTGCACCTTGTTTGATCCAGTCTTTTTGAATTAGTTCTGCTTTACCCACTGCACCAACCACAATATCCGCCTGTTTGACCAGCTCTGCCAGATTTTGCGTACGTGAATGGCAAATTGTCACTGTTGCATTGGCCTGCAATAACATCATTGCCATGGGTTTACCCAAAATCGCAGAACGACCCACCACGACTGCATGTTTACCGGCAATTTCAATCCCATATTGTTGTAATGTGGTCATGATACCTTGTGGCGTAGCAGAACCATATGCAGCTTCACCCATCGCCATACGACCAAAGCCAAGGCATGTCACTCCATCAACATCTTTATTTAAGTCGATGGCATCAAAACAAAGACGTTCATCAATTTGTGCAGGTACCGGATGCTGCAATAAAATACCGTGCACATCAGGATTTGCATTTAACTTTTCAATTTCGGCCAACAATTGTTCTGTCGTGGTTTCTTCTGGCAATTCAATTTTTAAGGAATCCATACCGACACGACGGCAGGCATTCCCCTTCATACGCACATAAGTAGCAGATGCACCATCATCGCCAACCAAAATGGTGGCCAGAATCGGTGTGCGACCAGATTTTTGTTTTAATTGTTCAACACGTTGCAATAAATCTGCTTCAATTTTCTTTGCCAATGCACGACCATCTAATACCAATGCCACAGCGCAACTCCAATTCTGGTGAAAAATCAATGTTGCAAATCATACATGATTAGCAAAGCTTATTAAACATTCATCTATGGATTACATCATATCGCGCATAAGTTAAATTCTCGCTCAAGATAAATAGCGATGAATCACTGCTGAAATTTTAATTTTCTTTTATATGTTGCTTTTATGTGCACATTCACACGCCACGGTATTGTTTTTTTTCAAAACATTGTTAATATGTGCTTCACCAAATGTGGCGGGGTGGCAGAGTGGTCATGCAGCGGACTGCAACTCCGTGGACGCCGGTTCGATTCCGACCTCCGCCTCCAATTTGGTCAAGCCCGGGTGGTGAAATAGGTAGACACAGGGGATTTAAAATCCCCCGCCCACAAAGCGTGCCGGTTCGAGTCCGGCCCCGGGCACCATTTATTTAATCATAGAATAAATGGTGCAAATAAAGATCCAGCGTAAGCTGGTTTTTTATGTCTAAAAATTCTGAATACAAGACAATAAACCTAATTTGCATCAGGTCTATCCATTTTAAAATTCAAATGTTCGACTTAGGCACTTTTTTGCGTTTGTTGAACTTCCAGCAAATTTACATCCAGCACCAATTCATACTTACGAGATTCATCCACTTGATACTCGGTTGTTTTAATACTATCTACAAATATCCACTGTGCCTGAACCTGAGACTGATCAAAATTTACCAATAAATAACCGCGCTGATTTAGATTGCAATAGGCCAGTTCATCAATCAATGTGGTAAAGGCCAGTTCAAACTGCTGTAACTGTGCCAAAGGAATATTCAGATACTTTTCCATACCTGGTGAAGATACCGAACTTGTTGCCAGCTCTACCCCAACATATGTTTGATCATAACCATGCAGATAAGATGCCCAGGCATTGTGCGTATCACCTGCCAACACTACGACCTTTTTATTCAGTGCTTTTAAGGTGGCATAAAGAATTTCCCGTTCGGCAAAATAACCGTCCCATGCATCCAGATTATACGGTGCAACCGTTTGTAATCTGGCTTTTTCCTCCACGGTTAATGTTGGATCGCCCTGTAACATACGCATTTTCAACATCACCAATTCGGTGATTGTCGCATTCATGGCAGCCAGTGCATCGGCAGTTGCATTACCGCTGGTAATCGCACCAAGAGATAATAACAATTCTGCTGGAATCAACATCTTACTCATCAACACTTGCTGTCCCAACACATTCCATACCGCAGTGGATTGGCTCAATTGAGTTTGTAACCATTCTCGCTGTTGATAACCTAATAAAGTCCGAATTGGGTTGGTTAAATCCTGCTGAAATTTTTCAAAATCCACACCTTGAGCAGAAATATAATCAGCATACTCAAGCTGTTGATCTCTTGCCAGAATGCGGGTATCCAGCATGGTCAGATCAACCAGATCAGCAAATTTAAACTGACGGTAAATATTTAAATGATCATTCTCAGATACAGGTCGAATCGGCATCCATTCAAAATATGCCTGTAATGCTGCCAGTTTTCGATCCAGAAAACTGCCTTCGTTATCCTGATGATTTTCTGCACCTTCACGCCAAGTATCATTGGCCAACTCATGATCGTCCCAGATCACAATAAAGGGATGACGTTGATGTACAGCCTGTAAATCCGGATCGGTATGATATAAGGCATAACGCTTGCGATAATCATCTAGTTGAATAATTTCCTGATGATTATCTTCTGCCAGTGTACGTCCCAGGCTTACAGCATCTTCAGTCGCATAGCCATCTTGACCATATTCATAAATATAATCACCAAGATGAAGTACCACATCAACATCCTGTTTTGCCATTTCACGATAGACATAAAAATAACCTGCCGGATAATTCGAGCAAGAACATACGGCAAATTTCACTTCTATGGCAGTTTTGGGTAATGTTTTGGTTTGCCCAACCGGAGAATACGTTGTTCCACATTTAAACCGATAAAAATAACGCTGCCCTGCTGATAATTTATCTGCATCGACCTTGACCGTAAAATCAGACACACTTGATGTTTGAACTGCACCAGAATTGACAAGATTTTTAAACTGTTGATCTGTTGCTATTTCCCAGATAACATTTAAGCGACTGCTATTATCTTTAGGGGTAACTCGTGTCCATAAAATGACTTGATCATATAATGGATCACCACTTGCCACACCATGTAAAAATTCAACTTGAATCGCATTTTCTGTTGTATCGTCGTTATCGTTATTACATGCAGTCAGTGAAACTGGCAAGGATAATGCGCCAAAGCCCAATAAGGTACGCTGCAATAATTCTCTACGGCTGAGATGTTTCGTCATGATCTTGCTCATAAAATAACATTAGCAGCACCCTACAGGCGCAATATGAAAGCCCGATATCACTTTAATGAACATCTCATGACACAATAGAAATATAGCGCAATATATTTTGATTTAGCTTCTATCCAAAATCATGATTCAAGTTTATTCATTCATACGCGATATAACAGCCTCAATTTACTCCTTTTTGTTTATTATCATCACCTTTGATCATAATTAATGCAATTAAACCCACTTAGATCTTGTCATTATAAACATTGTCCTCTATTATCACGCTCACGCCCGGGTGGTGAAATAGGTAGACACAGGGGATTTAAAATCCCCCGCCCACAAAGCGTGCCGGTTCGAGTCCGGCCCCGGGCACCATCCTTATCATTGTTATACAATGATCGATTAAATATTTCTTTATTTAATTTCTTATACCGCCAATTTTTACTTCTATTTATTTATCATTTCACTATATTTAAAAAAATTGTCACTTTTTGCTAATTTTGACTATTTTTGTCAAGATTTTGAAGAATTGCTGAACACACCAAAACCAATAATAGTTGTATATAAAATATACCATTCATTAGAAAATCTAAATTTAATGATTAGAAATACTCGTTTTATTTAATTTTTTACAAGATAAAAATTCAGTTGATTTGAAATCTTATGCAATAGTTCAAATGCCAAACTTCATTATACTGATGATAAGGATTAACGCTTTATCACCTTATAGATTTTTCAGAATTTATTGATATATTTAATAATTCATTGGTTCATAGGGTAATTAAGAGTTGATCTAGATAACTAAAATAGAGAATTAAAATAAATACTTCTCCAGAGCAGGGCTAGTTATTATCCCCATAATAACTAGCCATATTTTTTATATTTAGCCAAATGTTTCTGGATGTTTTAAGCGCTGTTCAATCTGTGCTAATGCTTGAGCCGCGATATCTTCGGGTTGCTGTGTTGCATCAATACGGATAATACGGTCGGGTTCTTGTTCTGCCAGTTCCTGATATGCCACACGCACTCCATTAAAGAACTCAAGTTTTTCCTGCTCAAAACGATCCAGTTCTCCCCGCTTTTGCGCACGTTGCAAACCTAGTGCCACAGGAGCATCCAACCAAAAGGTAATTGCAGGTAATTGTTTGACAAAGTTTTGGGTGAGAATATCGATTTTCCCTCGATCCATACCGCGTCCACCATATTGATAGGCAATACTGGCATCCACAAATCGATCACACAACACGATTTTATTTTGCTGTAGTGCCGGTAAAATCACCTGTTCGACATGCTGTGCACGAGCTGCATAAATCAATAATAACTCGGTTGAATCGGACATTTTTTCCTGATCTGGCTGTAAAAGGATTTCTCTTATTTTTTCGGCCAACGGGGTGCCGCCAGGTTCACGGGTCAATACCACCGCATAACGTTGTGACAGGATTTGATGTAATGTAGCGATTAAAGTGCTTTTACCTACACCTTCTGTACCTTCAAAACTGATAAACATGTGTATTGTCCTGAGTTGGTTTAATTTGAATTGGCTTGACGTTTTTGCTGTAATACAGCCAAATATTCTCTTACCGCCTGATTGTGCTGTTCCAGTGTTTCACTGAATTTATGTCCGCCATTACCTGTTGCCACGAAATAGACATTTTTGGACTGATCCGGATGCAAGGCTGCCTCAATAGATCGTTCACTTGGCAAAGCGATTGGCGTTGGTGGTAAACCATGCATAGTGTAAGTATTATAAGACGTTGGCGTTCTTAAATCTTCACGACGGATATTGCCCTGATACTTATCCCCCATGCCATAGATAACGGTTGGGTCGGTTTGTAAGCGCATACCCGTTTGTAAACGACGCACAAATACGCCTGAAACCTGCCTACGCTCTTCTTCCAGTGCTGTTTCTTTCTCAACAATAGATGCCATAATCAAAGCTTCATATTTATTCTTATACGGTAAATCTGGCGCACGATTGCTCCAAGCCCGATCAAGTGCCTTAATCTGACGCTGATAGAGTTCTTTTAAAATATTGAGATCTGTTTCGCCTTTGGCAAAGAAATAAGTATTCGGTGAAAATAATCCTTCAGGATGGCTGTATTCTGCCCCGATACTTTTCATGATCTCGGCATCGGATAAACCTAGAATAGTATTCTTTACATTGGCATCCGCTTTGAGTTTGCTCTTTAATTGTTTGAATGTCGTGCCTTCAATCACTGCAATACGATTCATTTGTGCGTTATTGGCATCACTGAGCATCACCAATACCTGACGTATACTCATGCCTTGATGAACCTGATAAACCCCGGCTTTTAAAGAATCATGAATAAAAATTTTCTGATAAAGTTTTAAAACTATCGGAAATTTAACTTTTTCCTGATCAGCAAGTTGTTGAATGAAGGCAGAATAAGTTTCTCCCTTATCAATCGCCAATAATTGCACTTTGTTATTTACAGGATAATTCTTAAATAAACTTTGTGACAAAACCCAGATTGCCGCAACAATAAAGAGAAGAACAAAAATGATAACTGGTTTTTTAAATCGACGTTTTTGAGCAAATACTTTTGATTGCTTTGCGCCTGTCTTTTTAGATTTTGCCATAAAACATTAAACCAATTCTTTAAGTTGTAACAAGTCAAATAATTGCAGACATTTTTGCCGATCCAACGATTGCACAATGTCCTGATCAAGCATCAGCTGTCCCATGATGTGCATAGGATGTAACGCATTACACAAAAATCCAGCATCAATCTGCGGAATTTCGCTTTTGCCAATCATACGGACTTGATGTGGAATTTGATAGTATCGCATACGTGCCAAAATTTCCCGGCGCATAATGCCATCAATACCTGTACATTGTAAATCGGGGGTGTGCCATATGCCATCAATGAATACAAAACAATTACTGGAAATCCCTTCCACCAAATTTTGCTCTGCATCAAAACACAACGCTTCATCCCATTGCTGCTGCATCGCCATACTTTTTAACATGATCTGTTCAAGGCGATTTAAGGTTTTAATCCCTTTTAATGGGGCAAAACTACTTGCCAGTGTTTCTGCAATGATCCCGACCTTCTCCAGTATGACCGGATGAGTCAGATGATTCGACACCGGATAATAATAAAAATAAATATCGGCAGTTTGATTGGGCAAAGCATAACCTCGCTGTGATTCGCCTCTACTAACGACAATTTTTATGGTTCCGGTTGCATTATTGGCTAAATGTTTCAGAAAGCGATCTTTATCTTTTTTTATGCAATCTATATCACAATTCATTCTTAATGCAGTAACTGCCTGCTGCAAGCGATGCAAATGTCTTTCCCATAGCATAATTTCACCTGCTTTCAAGCGTGCTGTTGTAAAGCAACCATCACCATATAAAAACGCTCTATCTTCAATAGAAACAATATGTTGATTTACAATATTTCCATTTTTCTGATATAACACTTTTTCTTCCAAGCTTATTCAATTTTGTCATGATTTCAAAATTACCCAAAATTACAAATCACTTTTTTTCATATTAAATACATTTTTTATTATTTTTTATGGATTAAAAAATTGCATATGCTGCACTCACATCACAGGCTTAACAATTTATTGCAAATAAGCTTGCTACAAAAGAATCAGGAGAAGTGGCACATGAATTTTTCAAAACTAAAAACAGGTATCGCAATTGCTTTACTGGGGTTATCCAGCACCACATTTGCTGCAAAAGATTTCCTAAATGTATCTTATGATCCAACCCGTGAATTCTATGATGATTTTAACAAATCTTTTGGTGCATGGTGGAAAGATAGAACCAAGCAGGATGTAAATTTCCGCCAATCGCATGGTGGATCAGGTAAACAAGCCCGTGCAGTGATTGATGGATTAAATGCCGATGTCGTGACCTTGGCACTTGCAGCAGATATTGATGTGATTGCAGAACAGGCAAAATTATTGCCGGAAAACTGGCAAAAACTGTTACCTGACAACTCAACGCCTTATACCTCTACGATTGTTTTCTTGGTACGTAAAGGTAATCCAAAAGGAATCAAAGATTGGGGTGACCTCGTTAAACCAGGCGTAGAAATCATTACACCAAATCCAAAAACATCAGGTGGCGCACGCTGGAATTATCTTGCTGCATGGGCATGGTCAAAACATCAAGCAGGTGGTAATGATACCAAAGCACAGGAATTTGTACGTCAAATTTATAAAAATACCAAAGTTCTAGATTCAGGTGCACGTGGTTCAACCACAACATTTGCAGAACGTGGTATTGGTGATGTATTGCTGGCTTGGGAAAATGAAGCACATCTTGCCATTCGCGAGCAACCGGGCAAATTTGAAATTATTACCCCAACTTTATCTATTCTGGCAGAGCCACCTGTTGCCATCGTACAGAAAAATGCTGAGCGAAAAGGTAATGTTAATCTGGCAAAAGGTTATCTAAATTATCTCTATTCACCAGCAGGTCAGGAAATTGCAGCGAAACATTATTATCGTCCTCGTAATCAGCAAATTCTGAAAAAATACAGCAATGTATTTAAACCATTAAAACTGGTGACAATCGATAAAGAATTTGGTGGCTGGCCGAAAACACAAAAATTACACTTTGACAATGGCGGTGTCTTTGATCAAATTGTAAAAGCAAACAATACTAAGTAATACAAACCAAGCCATTGTAAATATGTGGCGGGAGGAGTTGAAGATGAATCATTTACATACTGTCATCGTTCCTGGTGTAGGCGGTAGTGATCAAGACCATTGGCAATCATGGTTGCAACGTCATCTTTCTGACTCTTCCCGTGTTGAACAACAAGACTGGAATCGACCGATTCTCAATCAATGGGTTGATCAATTTTATCAGCATGTGCATCAACTGACTCGTCCTGTACGTATCGTGGCGCACAGTTTTGGTTGCCTAACAACAATTGCTGCCTTAAATCAATATCCGAACCTGAGTCGCTGGATACATGAGATCTTGCTGGTTGCCCCAGCAAATCCAGCACGATTCAGCCAACACGGTTTTGCAACACCGAATGAGCAATTAAGTTCATTATTTCAAAATTTCAGTATCAATGTTCCCGCATTGACGATTATCAGTGAAAATGATCCATGGTTAAGTTATGCTGAAGCCGTTGATTATTCTAAATTATGGAATATTCCATATATCAATCAAGGCTTGGCAGGTCATATCAATGTCGCATCAGGTTATGGCAACTGGCCAGAACTCCTGCACTACATGGACAATATTTCGATGTGTAGTCATAAAATAGATACTGAATATTTTAACACGCATCAACATTTCAATTTTGCTGTATAGCCATTTGGGGTCTGACAGCTTATCAAAATTAATTTTTATAACATTTAAGGTTATTAAGGAGCGACCATGTCTCGTCAATCCCGTGTTATTCCTGGGTTTGGACTATCGCTAGGCTTTACTCTTGCCTATTTATCTTTGATTGTAATTATTCCGCTATCCGCGGTTTTTATCAAATCACTGGGTATAGGCTGGGATGGTTTTTGGGAAATTCTGAGTTCGGAACGTATTATAAAATCATTACAACTCAGTTTTTCAACTGCGCTGATTGCGGCCGGGGTGAATGTTGTTTTTGGTTTGTTATTGGCATGGTGTCTGGTTCGTTACACTTTTCCTGGTAAAAAAATTATCGATGCATTGGTTGATCTTCCATTTGCCCTACCCACTGCGGTAGCAGGTATTGCATTAACAGCTCTCTATTCAAAAAATGGCTGGGTTGGACAATACTTTGAAAAAATTGGAATTGAAATTGCGTACACCCCAATTGGGATTACCTTGGCCTTGATTTTTATCGGGATTCCATTTGTGGTTCGAACCGTACAACCTGTTCTTGCAGACATTGAAACTGAACTTGAAGAAGCAGCAAGTGCACTCGGCGCAAATCGCTTTCAAACCATTACCAAAGTGATTCTGCCTATTTTACTACCCTCGCTACTCACTGGTTTTGCCCTTGCTTTTGCCCGTGGTGTTGGGGAATATGGTTCTGTCATCTTTATTGCAGGGAACCAACCATTCAAAACAGAAATCGCACCGCTTTTGATTATTTCTCGCCTAGAAGAATATGATTATGCCGGTGCAACGACAATTGCGGCAGTGATGCTGGTGATTTCCTTTCTATTCTTACTGGTCATCAACCTATTACAAACTTGGGCAAGCCGTCGTACTGGGAGAACAGCACAATGAGTTCAGTTAACAGTTCTTTAGCCACTAAATTACAATCTCGTGATGCAACCCGTGAACCGACCATTGTCCGTTATATTTTACTGACAATTGCACTGATTTTCTTTGCCAGTTGCCTGTTGTTACCGCTGGTTCTGGTATTTGTTGAAGCATTTCGACAAGGGATAGAGGTATTTTTTAGAGCCTTGGTGGAACCCGATACTTTATCTGCGGTGAAACTAACTTTACTGACTGCTGCCATTGCAGTGCCTTTAAATGTCGTATTTGGTATTGCAGCAGCATGGTCTGTGGCCAAATTCAAATTTAAAGGGAAATCATTATTAACCACGTTAATCGATATCCCGTTCTCTGTATCACCAGTGATTGCCGGTTTAATGCTGGTCCTGATGTTTGGTACACAAGGCTGGTGGGGCGTGTGGTTACAGGATCACGATGTCAAAATTCTGTATGCGGTTCCTGCCATTGTGCTGGCCACAGTCTTTATTACGGTTCCTTTTGTCGCACGTGAATTGATCCCACTGATGGAAGCTCAAGGTACAGAAGAAGAAGAAGCAGCGATTGTACTCGGTGCTTCAGGCTGGCAAACCTTCTGGAATGTGACATTACCCAATATCAAATGGGGTTTGTTATATGGCGTAATTCTATGTAATGCACGGGCAATGGGTGAGTTTGGTGCGGTATCCGTGGTATCCGGCCATATTCGTGGAGAAACCAATACATTACCTCTGCATGTAGAGATTCTCTATAACGAATATAGTTTTAGTGCCGCTTTTGCAGTAGCAACCCTGTTGGCATTATTGGCCATTGTCACCTTAATTGTGAAATCTTGGATCGAATATCGTCAAGAGCAGTCATTACAACATGATGATCAAGCTTCGCAATAAAGATTAGGACTAAAAATCAACCTTGGTTTAACAGTTTAGGATAAAAAAATGAGTATTCAAGTTAAAGGTATTAATAAACATTTTGGTGCATTCCATGCGTTAAAAGACATTACACTGGATTTCCCGGAAGGTGAACTGGTTGCATTACTAGGCCCATCAGGCTGCGGTAAAACCTCCCTGTTGCGTATCATTGCAGGTCTGGAATCAGCTGATCAAGGTCAGGTATTGTTAGAAGGTCACGATGCCACAACCCTGCATGTCCGACACCGTCAAGTTGGCTTCGTGTTCCAGCACTATGCCCTGTTTCGCCATATGACCGTGTTTGACAATGTCGCATTTGGATTACGGGTGCGTCCACGTGCTACACGTCCCAATGAAGCCGAAATCAAAAAACGTGTGACACGCCTGTTGGATTTGGTACAACTTGGTTTTCTGGCTGATCGCTACCCTGCCCAGCTTTCTGGTGGTCAACGTCAGCGTATTGCACTGGCACGGGCATTAGCCGTTGAACCCCGTGTATTGTTACTGGATGAACCCTTTGGTGCATTGGACGCCAAAGTTCGTAAAGAACTTCGTCGCTGGTTACGTACCCTACATGATGAGCTACATATTACCTCTATTTTTGTTACACATGACCAAGAAGAAGCACTGGAAGTTGCCGATCAGATTGTGGTCATGAACAAAGGTCAGGTTGAACAAATTGGCACGCCTCGTCAAGTTTATGATCATCCTGCAAGTCCATTTGTGTTTGATTTTCTGGGACAAGCCAACCGTTTTGATGGTACTTTACAACACAATACCTTACAACTTGGTCAAAATCAGATTATTCTGCCGCAACATTCAGAAACGCAAGATGGCAATATCATTGCATTTGCCCGTCCAAATGAATTGCACATTCATACTGCACCGCACGACAATGCAATAGAAGCCAATTTCCTACGTGAAGTCTGGATTGCTGGCGATATCCGTGCCGAGTTACAGGATCAGGATGGGCGTCTCATCGAAATTTCCTTAACGCCTGAACAATCAGACCTTTTAAAATTACGCAGTCAACAAACTGTCTGGATTACTGCAACAAATTTCCATTTATTTGATGCAGCGCAATATGCGTAACCACACACTTAAATGGTGTAACGCTCATCATTTGGGAGAGAGATTAAAGTGAATTTCCAACAACTCCGTATTATTCGGGAAACAGTGCGTCAAAATTATAATTTGACCGAAGCCTCCGCAGCACTCTACACCTCACAATCAGGTGTGAGTAAACATATTAAAGACCTTGAAGATGAGTTAGGTGTTCAGCTTTTTATCCGTAAAGGCAAACGCTTATTGGGTTTAACCGAACCCGGCCAAGCGTTATTAAATATTGTTGAACGCATGCTTGTGGATGCGGATAATATCAAACGTCTGGCAGACGACTTTAATCGTGTAGATGAAGGAACCTTAACCATTGCGACCACGCATACCCAAGCCAGATATGTATTACCCCCGATTGTCAGTCAGTTTAAAAAACTGTTTCCAAAAGTGCATCTGATCCTGCAACAAGCTAGCCCGACTGAAATTACCGAAATGTTATTACAGGGCGAAGCTGATATCGGGATCGCAACTGAATCCTTAACTGCTGAAGAAATGCTGGCAAGTACACCCTACTATCAATGGGAACATTCGGTGATTACGCCGAAGGATCATCCGCTTGCCCAGCATAGTCAAATTTCTCTTGTCGATTTAGCCGCTTATCCACTCATTACCTATCATGGTGGTTTTACCGGACGATCAAAAATTGATAAAGCTTTTGATGATGCCGGATTAGAAGCGGATATCGTCATGGCAGCACTGGATGCCGATGTCATTAAAACTTATGTTGAACTGGGCATGGGTGTCGGAATCGTTAACAGTCTGGCCTATGATGCAGAACGCGACCACCGCTTAAAGCAGATCAATACCGATATCTTTGGTGTCAATACCACATGGATTGCCGTTAGAAAAGGTCATTTGTTGCGTGGTTACGGCTATGATTTCATTTCCTTGTGCTCACCGACCACAGACATCAAGGCCTTGAAAAAAGCCGCTTATCCTGAAGAATAAGCAATGTTTCAACTTGATTGATATAAAATACCATTAAGTCAATAAACCCTCTCCCATAAAAAAACCACTGAATTATTCAGTGGTTTTTTGCTGCTTACGCCATTGATTACCCCGACTAAAACGTCCAACAGGATGTTGTGCTGCGCGCTTTCGTCTCACCTCTTTAGGATTCATTTTTAATGGGCGATAAATCTCCAATCGATCTCCTGCACTTAACAGATAATGTTCCGGATCCTTAATTTTTAAACCGAAAACACCCAGCTGCAAAGGTTCAGGTAATATCACTTTTTGCGCCAACTGGCTTTGTGTCAAAGCCTGTGCAGCCGTCATTCCTTGTAGAAAAGGAAGATGAATTGCATATTGCTGATCTTCAGCACAATAGACAACCCATACTTTTGCCAAGCTCAAATCAAACTCCCGTCAATGCCATAATCCAGCCAATCAATGCCAAAATAATGGAAAGTGGAACAATAATACGAATCAGCACTCGCCAGACATTGTAGCTCGCTTCACTGGAAAAATTAATTGATTTACGCAAATGACTAATTTTCATTAACCAACCGGCAAACACTGCATGAGCAAAACAAAGGGCTAATCCGAAAAAAATCACCACATCATAAAAAGCTGAACTTGCTTGAGGAATTGCCCAAACCAAAATTGGCAGTAACAGTATGATTGCCTGAATCACAATAGAGACCTGACGCTCTAAAAATTGCTCACGGACATACTGTAAAAAAATCCCGGCCAGAATCACGGCAGCAATCAGCAAAACCACCGCATGCAGATTAGAATGAACTTTACTCACAAATATAAATGCACCGAGTCCCAAGACCTGCGCGAGCCATATTGGTAAAACCACAGGCAGCGCTTTCTGCTCAGTTTTGACCGCATTGACCGCATTTTGCCAATAAAGCCCCAGTCCCAAACCACCGGTTACCAATGTAAGCGTCACCACTTTTGCCCATTCTTTTAATTCGAATGCTGTCCATTGCCATGTATGTACGGTATTGGACAGCACGCCAATGATGATCACAGCCAATGTCGCAACGAACAAGGCAATGAATAAAATCAGGCGAGGTAACAATGATAAGGCTACTGCAACCACGGCACAAATTAATAGCAAAATGCTATGAGAAAATGGCAACGTGAACTGCGTATCAATATGCTGAGCTGCAAACTCTAAAATTCCACCAGCCAAAAAAGGAATAAAAACCACTGCACCCCAGCCAATTAAGCGCCATCTGGTACTGCGATCCGCTTCGCGGGTTAATTTGACAAAAGCTTGAAGCGGTGTAGATTGTGCGCGTTTTGCCAAAGCTATTTCTAAAATTGTAAATGGCAAAGCCAAAATCAACATGGAAAACACCCAAAATAGCCAAAAATCATATTGTTGATAATCAACCAGCCCCAACGCTGGGGCAAGCGATACACTTAACAATAAAGATAAACAAAAGGCTAAAATAGGAGTTGTCCAGAAAGAAGTGCGCTGGTCTTGCATGATGCCTCTTTTGCAATTGCAATAAAAAACTTAAGCGTATTTTGCCTTTCAAACCTCATAAAAGCAAAACTTTCAGACATAAAAAAAGCAAATCATTTAAATGATTTGCCGCGCGAAGCCAAAGTCCATTTCGTTATTTTCGGTTTAACTAAAAAAACGAGCAAACCAGCTTTTCCCTTTTTTCTTCTCGTGTTGTTTGATAATACCAATCATATTTTCTTTTACTGCGCCAACGTAGTCACGGTCATCATGTTTAATATGATTAATTAACCAACTACATAATAATTGATGCAATTCCTGTTCAATCGACTCACCCGCATTGAAACGCTCACGATAACTTTCAACTTTACGAATAAACAGGTCATGAACACGTTTGTGTGGCACACGATATTTATAGTTCGCTTCTTCCTGCAAACTTTCTTCAAAGGTAAAATGCGATTGGGTATAATCTATAATATTATTCAAAACGTCCTGAATCTGAAAGCGTTGATAATTACCCATTGATAATACATCTTCAAGATCATTGATATAATCCACAATACGTTTGTGTTGTTCATCAATCACTTCGATACCAGTATCGTATTCACTTAACCATTTCATTGCCATGGAGATCAGACCTATGTTGCCTCACTAAGCACCATGGTACTGTTAAATAAATTTAAATAAAAACAAGTAAATTACTAAGAATTACCCAAAAAGGCAGATCCTAAAAAATTCCTGAATTAAATTATGGAATTAACAGTAAATCTTGAGCAAAAGGCTAAAGTATTTTTTAACCAATTCAATAAGTTAGTAGGGAAGATATATTGACAATTAAGCAATAAACTTGCCAATAACACCCTACTTTTTATTAATAAATATCTGCTTTGGTTTTACGAATTAGACTTGGATCTTGCCGTTCACGTTGTAAACGTTTTACTATGGTCAATGCCTGCTTTTCTATTTTTCCATCTTTAAACAAAATCATCTCACCCGGTTGATAAGCCTGCCATGTTTCATTATTGGTCAGCGGTTCGGTGGTGATCACTGCTACCCGATCATCAGGCGTAGTCACTGTACTAAAATCAATATCCATATCGACATCTATCAGATGTGCATTTTGAAATGGATACTCACGAATAATCCAGTGTAACTTGGTGGTTGCATAGCTAAATAATGCCTGACCATTGGATAAAAAGAAATTAAAGGTCCCATACTCTGCAATCTGAGGGGCAATTTCTGCCAAGCATGCAAAAATATCATCCAGCGTTGGTTGAACACCACCAAAGCGGGAAGAAAGCTGCTCCAGAATATAGCAAAACGCCACTTCACTATCTGTATCACCAATTGGCTGATAACGCCCGCTTAATACAGGATTAAAATCCTTTAAATCGCCATTATGGGCAAAAATCCATTGACGGCCCCACAACTCCCGCATAAATGGATGCGAGTTTTCAAGATTAATTTTACCCTGTGTTGCTTTACGAATATGTGCAATCACATTTCGGGATTTAATCGGATAATTACGGATTAATTCAGCCAAAGGAGAATCCACAGCCGATTGATTGTCTACAAACAATCGACATGCTTTATCCTCAAAGAAAGCAATACCAAAACCATCTGAATGGTCTGAAGTAATACCTGCGCGTTGAGAAAACCCACGGAACGAAAAATTAATATCCGTAGGTGTTGCACAATTCATTCCCAATAACTGACACATAGATTTCATTTAACCCTTATTTCTGCTTATATTGTGCATGAGCAAAAATAGGGATGCAAATTTCAATCCATATATACTTATCTATAAAAGATATATAAAACCTATTTTTTAATCATTTTATTCATAACAAATGACTTGGCAACCTGATTCACTTCTAAAAACACAAAATAATCCAAACAATTGAAATCTTTATCATAATAGGCTTGCTTTGAGAGTTTTGCCTGCATACTCAAATAAGCATCGAATAACTTTGGAATGCGTTCATCCTGCGCAAAACTATGGCTCGGTATATTTGGCTCGAATTGCTGTTTTGACTGAATATTGATGCTTTGTGAAGCATCTAATTGCTGTAAATAACGATGGGTATGATAAGCACGGGCCAGATTATCCTCCAAACGGATACTGACACAGCCCATCAGATATTTCGCCCGCATGCCCCATAAAACTTTTGGTGCAAGATTTAACCATAACATCGATAATGCCTTACCGGAACGAAATTGTGGATGCACACAGGTACGGCCGACTTCGACAATATTGGGTAAATGTGACAATCGGGATACCACATCAAATTCCTGCGCACTATAACTTTGTGCCAGTTCATGTCCTTTAAATTGTTTTAACCGGGTATATGCGACAATCTCTCCAGACCATTTTTCCCGTAATACGGCATGTTCACAGCCGAAATCATAAACATCCTGATCCAGCCCCTGCTCAAAAGAAATTCCGAATTGATCGGCAAATTGTTTGGCTCTGAATTGCTGAACCTGACGCAACTGTTTTAGGTCATCGACCCATTCAAAACGAAATTGCGTAGCGTTATTTTTATTTTTTAGTCGCGGTGAAGTAAGCGTTTGACGGTACTGATTGAATTTTTCCAACATAATTTGTACTCCTCATTTTTATCCAACACTAGATAAAAGCGATGACAAATCAATGACGATTCGATGAGCAATTGATGACAGTATGCAAATGATGAGATTACTTTTAAATGATAGAGAACTTTAGATTTGCGTTAAATTTACGCCAAAAAATTTAAGTTATTGATTTTATTATTTAATTGGTGCGGATGGGGAGACTCGAACTCCCACGATTTTACTCGCTAATACCTGAAACTAGTGCGTCTACCAATTCCGCCACATCCGCTTTCCGTGTGGCGAATATTATGAATATTTACCGCTATCGTCAAGGGAAAAATGAATTTTTTACTTTAAGATTCATTGGTCTGTTGTTTTTTTACACTAATTATTTCTTCGTGCTTAAATAAGTCACATCGTTTCAAAAAATTATCCAATTCTATAGGTCCTTTCTTGAACCATGACATAATTCAAGAAAGGATTTTATGTTAACAATTAAAACTGGGTTTTAACTGAGAAAGCAATATTTCTGGGTGCGCCCAGCTGCCATTCTGACGACCAATAGTTTTTATTGGTCAGATTGGTCGCATTTAAGTTTAATGTTGTAGGATATTGTCCAATTTGTGTTTTATAGCGAACTCCAGCATCAAGCAAAGTGTAGCCATCAACTTTTTGGGTATTCGTATTATTTTTATATTTGCTACCTGTGTAATATACACCACCTGTCAACGATAGGCCTTCAATAAAAGGAAGATTGTATTCTGCATATATCTTTGCCAAAGTTGAAGCTGCACCTACTGGTTTTTTGCCTTTAAGATTTGCATTTGTCGCTTTATCTACACTTAGATCCATTAAAGTTCCTCCTGTCATTACTGTCAGATTATCAGTTACTTTACCGGTCAATGTTAACTCTATGCCTTGATGAATTTGTAAACCGTCTTGATTCAAGGTTAATTTACCATTTGAAGCTGCCTCTTCGTAAGAATTGGCCTTTTCAATTCGGAACAATGCCGAACTTAATAATAAATTATCTGCAAAGGCGTACTTGGCACCCAATTCATATTGTTTACTAATATAAGGGTCAAAAATTTTACCTGGATCATTATATAGATATTCATCATTCTCATTTTTGGTTGTAGGTACAGAACTCCCTTGCTCCAATCCTTCCATATAACTAGCATAAGTTGTAAGTTGTTCAAATGGTTTAAAAATCAAGGAAAATGTAGGCGTAACCGCCGAATCTTTGTATCCAGAAGCGACTGCACCAGATGTACTATAACTTTTGACATTCAGTTTTGTGTAGTTAATACCTAATAACGCACTCCACTGATCATTAAAGATCACTTCATCGCCAATGATAATATTTTTATTGGTATTATCTGTCGCTTTATAGCGAGTACCATAATTCGTTGAAAAGTTTGGTGAGTTTAAACTCATCAGTTGATCAGCTGTTAAACGACTTGGGGTGACATAAGCAGAATCAATATCTTGAACATAACTATTGGTATATTTTTTCTCCTGATAATTATCTCCCGAAAATCCTACTGTGAGTTTATGTTGAATTGTTCCGGTATTAAATTTCGCATCGAGATAGCTATATACTCCCTGAGAGATGGTATCGTATGGCGTAGTTTTTCCTGGTTTGTACATAGTCCAACCATTAGGAGTAAATATTGGGTAAATAATTACAAATTCCCGGGTATCTTTTTTATATAGATAAGCTGATCTAAGGCTAAAAATATCATTGATTTGCCATGTTGCATTTATACCGGCGCGATCACTTTCGGTCTGATTGTATGTCCATGATGGTGAAAAGGTTTTACTGTTATCATATGCTTTGGGCCAGTAATCTATACCTTGTGCATAGAAACGATTATCAGGACGGTCAACTCGCCAGAATTTGTGTGCTGCTTGTACTTGTAATAATAATTCATCTGTCGCTTGCCAGTCTAAAGCACCACTTACTAGTCGCTTCTCTACATTTTGATCATCTTTTGATGTTTCACCATTTTGATAAGCGGCATTAAATCGATAAGCCCACCGGCCTTCCTCATCAATTTTATTGCCTAAATCAATATGACCAAACCATTGTTGATTGCCATAATTACCTAGGGTGAGATTGGCTAGCTTTTCTTGTGTGGGACGCTTGATAATATAGTTTGTTGTTCCCCCAACATTACCTGCACCATACATAAACCCTGTTAAGCCGTTCATGATTTCAACACGATCTATTTCTTCTGTACTTAAGCCATACGTATAAGAAGAAAGGCGCATACCATCGACTATACCTGCACTGGTACTAAAACCACGAATATTAGCAACAGGGTATCCCCAGACCGTGGTTAAAGCAGAGCTTTGCGTAACAGGATTCATTTTAAACATCTGGTCCAGATCACCAGAAACAGTATTTTCAATAAGCTCACTAGACATCACACTCATCGAATAAGGCGTATCCTGTAACGATTTTTCGCCCCAGGGTCCGACCTGTTTTAATTTTTTGGCAACATAGCCTTGATCAGCCGAAGCATCCGTAATTTCTGCATTTACAGTAATTACAGGTAATTGGGTCACGTTTCCATTTGCTGTTCCTCTGGCAGTCACATCAATCGGATTTAACTGCCCCATATCCCGAGCTTGCACTTTGTCATTGTCATTTTTTCCAATCAAGATATAACCAACTTGGGTCGGTTGGGCTGTAAAAGGTGTACCTTGCAATAAAATAGTTAAACCCTGCTCAACCCGATAGTTTCCATATAAACCCTTGGTGGTTAAGCCAGTCAACGCCTTACCTTCCGTCGAGATTGCCACACCGGACTGTACTGCAAACTGGTTCAATGCCTGCGATAAATCCCCTGCCGCAATCGCATATTGCTGGATATTTTCGGTACTGCCGGCGGTTGCACTAGAGGTGGCAAATACAAAGCTACTGGCAAAAGCAAGATGGATAGAAAGTACAACGGGTTTTAAAATAAAATTCTTACACGGATTCGGCTTTTTCATCATGGTTGCCCCATATAGATAGTATAACGTTACGCAAAGTAAAACGATAAGCATTTATCTTTTTCATTGGATAGGACGCATGAAAATCGAAATTGATTGGTCAAAACTTAAAATATTTTTATGTTTTTTATAATTAACTGTTTTTTATAATTTTTTATTTTTAAAAATTTTTCATAATTAAAGCGATATCTTGCTTTTATGATCAATATTAAAAAGATTTGTATTAGATGCCATCATCTTTTTATTTTTTTTCGGTAATTTTCACTCGCCCTAAAAAATCTGGCTGTACCTCAATCGGTAAACTCTGTTGCAACAATTGCAAAGCATCGCCATCGAGTGGCAAGGTCGCATTGACGATGATGTGTTGCAATTGTTTGTCATCATAACTTAAGCGCTTATTTTGGTAACTTTGCAATATGCCCAGCACCTGATCCAGTGGCATTTGATGAATGACGAGCATGCGTTTTTGCCATGCACTTTCTAGTAATTCAGGTGAGATTTGGTGGCTTGGATGTATCCCCTGTGCATCAATGATCACTTGCTGCCCTGCCTCTACCACAATATTTTCGGTTGATCCAGCGATTGAACCCGATAATTCAACACTGGTTTTCGACTCCAACATCATCAATATTGTCGCATGCTCATAATGTTGAACAATAAAACGCGTGCCCAGAGCAGTGATACGGGCATATTTGGTTTCAATTACAAAGGGACGCTGTGCGTCCTTTGCCACATCAACCAGAATATTGCCATTAAACAATTTAATCAGACGTTGCGCTTGGTCAAAATCAATATCGTATGCAGTTTTGCCACTAATGTTGATTTCACTACGATCTGACAAGGACTGCACTGTCCATTGATTATATGCATTACGACGATCGGCCAGCCAGTCGTGCATTGGCAGCATTTGCCATGCCATCAGGGCGATGATGAGACCACTACATAAAAATATCATCACTGAACGCAACATTCCCGACGAATAACCACGATGGTTCAGGCTGTCATCATTCAGGGTATCTTCAATAATTTGTGTTGAAAGCTGTTGCGAATTACTATGTTGTATCTGGGTAAATTGTTGTAATGTTGCCTGTACCTGCTCAACCAGTTGCCGTCGATGTGGATTCTGATTCTGCCATGCCAGAAAAGCCTGCCGATCTTCCTCTGAGCAATCCTCATCACTCATTTTCACCAGCCACTCGGCAACCTGCTGTAAAAGCTCATCTTCTCCCTTGCTGTCTGTCACATCTGGTTGGGGCTGATCAGGTTCTATCATTTTTGTTTATACATTAATCCTGTTGCATCAAACGATGACAAGACATCACAGCTTTAATTAAGTCGGTTTGTACTGTGGTTCTGGAAATACCCAACTTTTCAGCAATCGTCATTTGTGACATCCCATGCAAGTAATGCAGCATCATCACTTGTCGCGGCCGTTGCTCCAGACCACTTAATGCACAAACGATACGGTGCAAGGTTTCTGTCACTATCACCAAGTCTTCGGGAGAATAATCAACCTCTAGTTGCTGCTGTTCTGCAAGATATTTTAAATAGTCATTTTCAATTTTCTTGCGCCGAGCCTGACTGATCATAATACTTTTGGCAGTCACGGATAAATAAGCGCGAGGTTCCTTGATTTTCTCCAAACGCTCGGGAGATACAAAAATTTTTAAAAAAGTATCCTGTAAAATATCTTCTACATGATTATGAGATCGCAAATTTTTGCATAGCCAGCCATATAGCCATTGATAATTTTCAGCATAAAATTGGCTAATTTTCAGGTTATGATCAGTTTTATTGGTTGTTAACGATTTCACCATTTCATCTGCATCTAAAAGATTATATTTAAAAGACAGCAACGCAACATATGAAGCAAAACAAGTCTAACAACAAACGATAATGATTACTACTTGTATCATTGATTTTTCTAGTCAATATTTTTAGTTATTTTAGCAAGCGATACGATAAATATAGAGCAAATCGTAACAATACAATTTGCTCTATCAAATAACCCTTATGCTTTATGGTGTAAGCGATTGGAAATCAAAGTCCCAACACCATGATCAGTGAAGATTTCCAATAAAGTCGCATGTGGCACACGACCGTCGACAATGACCGAGCTACCAACGCCACCTTTTACTGCATCAAGTGCGCAGGTCACTTTGGGAATCATACCGCCATGAATGGTACCATCTGCAATCAAGGCATCCACATCATGGGTGTTCAATCCTGTCAATAATTCCTTATTTGCACCCAATACACCACGAATATTGGTGAGTAAAATCAACTTTTCTGCGCCCAGTGCTTCAGCCACTTTACCCGCCACCAGATCGGCATTGATATTATAGCTATTGCCCTCTTCATCAACGCCTAACGGTGCAATAACCGGAATAAAATCACTATTGACGAACATATTGATCACATCAATTTTTACCCCAACCACTTCACCGACCATACCCAGATCGATTTTCTGTATAGAACCATCTTCATTTTGTTTTTCCATCAGCAGTTTACGGGCACGAATCAGATTGCCATCTTTACCAGTTAGACCAATCGCACGGCCGCCATGCTGATTAATCAGATTGACAATTGATTTATTGACACTACCGCCCAGCACCATTTCCACCACTTCCATAGTGGCTTCATCGGTTACTCGCATGCCGTCAATACGATCAGACTCACGCCCAAGTTGTTTAAGAAAATGATCAACCTGAGGACCACCACCATGTACCACCACAGGGTTTAAGCCGACAGTTTTCAACAACACGATATCACGGGCAAAAGAACGCTCAAGCTCCGGATCTGTCATGGCATTACCACCGTATTTCACTACAATGGTTTTACCTGCAAAGCGTTGAATATAAGGTAAAGCTTCCGTAAGAACCGTCGCTTTGTCAATTGCAGGTTGATTTGCTGACATGAACATCTCCTCAATAAGTGATCTGGGTGATTGCCTGTGCAATGGCTGGAAATTCGTATTGTAAAGCGGTCACAAAAATTTGACGAATTTCATCAAAATGCGCCGGACTATCGGCATCAAATCGCACAGTAAAGTATTCACCCGTATTCGATGGACGGATAATGCCAAAACCAAATGGAAAATCAAGTCTTATTCCATCAACTTTGCATAAATGTAGTGTATTTAAATCAATAGATTGTTCAATTTGTGCCAGAATTTGCTGACAATCGACACCTTCACAGGCAATGTAAATGTCCTTACTTGCCACCCGTTCAGGAAATTCAGCCAGTATCTGACTCAGGCATTGGCCAGTTGCGCTTAAATATTCCAGTAACCGCAAAGCTGCATATAAACCATCATCAAAGCCTTTGCCCCGTCCATCATTAAACACATAATGCCCTGCAAACTCGCCGCCAAAAATCGCCTGATGATGATATAAATAATTGCGTAAAAAACTACTGCCGGTACGAATCATGGTTAATTGTCCTGCATATTGCCGAACTATTTGCCCAATCTTACTGGAACATTTTACATCACAGACGATTTCTGCATCGGCATGTTGTAATAAACAAATTTTGGCAAATAGGCAAAGTAAACGATCAGGGCTGACATAATCACCCTGTTCATCAACCACCACCAGCCGATCGCCATCACCATCCAGTGCAATCCCAATAAGCGATTGATGAGTAATCACCGATTGAGCCAATGCCTGTAAGCGTTCAGGATGACTCGGATCCGGTGCACCTAAAGGGAAATGACCATCTGCATGGCAATGTAAAGCATCAACCTTACATCCAAACTGTTGTAAAACAGCCAATGCAATAGCACCTGCCGAACCATTCAATCCTTCCAGACTAATGGCTAAATTTTTTGGCAAGCAAATATCATGCTGTAGAAAGTCAATATAGTACGGTAATGCTGAGTCGTATGTCAGGCAACCGTTACCCTGAATAAAATCCTGTTGTTCAATTCGGTCTGCAACCTGCTGTATTTGTGCCGGAGATGGTGGTAAGCCCTTGATTAGCCATTTAATGCCATTATCATGTGCGGGATTATGGCTTGCGGTAATCATGATACCATTACCACCATGTTGTAATGCGGTAAAATACAATAATGGCGAGCTAACACAGCCAATTTCTATGACATCAAGACCAGAAGCGATCAAAGCTTGTGCCATCATTTCGGCATTTTTGGGACTGCTTAAACGTGCATCATAGCCCAAAACCACCTGTTTTTGTTGTTGTTCCCGATAATTGGTCGCCAAAGCCAACGCAATGGCATAAACCAATTCTGCGGTTAAAAGATCGACATGCCCACGAATATCATAAGCACGGAAAATTTTTCGAGGTACAGCCCACTGGGGCGATATGTTTGTTGTAATAGCAAGTTGATTCACAATAAAATCTTCAATCATAAGGACAGACAAGCCATCTCGTGCTTTGTCTGAATATCATTCTAAACCGTTATCCTTGTGATCATACTGAAAAATTTATCAAATCAATACCCGATTTTAGTATTGATTTGATTTCAGAACTGCTGTGCTTTTAGAATAATCAATGCTTACCAGTATGGCCAAAGCCGCCAGCACCACGTTCTGAAGCCGCAAATTCACTAACAAGGTCAAACTGAACCTGTTGCACTGGCACGACCACATATTGTGCCAAACGCTCACCCGGTTCCAATACAAAGGTATTTTGGCCACGATTCCATACCGATACCATTAACTCACCCTGATAATCGGAATCAATTAAACCGACTAGATTACCCAGAACGATACCATGTTTATGTCCCAAACCAGAACGAGGTAAAACCAGACCGGCAAAATTCGGATCCTGAATATAAATCGCCAAACCAGTTTTGACCAATACTGTTTGTCCCGGTTCGATACTCACTGCCTCATCTAGACAGGCGCGTAAATCCAGTCCGGCCGAACCCGTGGTGGCATAGTTGGGCATATCCCATAGTTTACCTAAACGCTCATCCAAAACTTTGACTTGTACTTTCATAAATCTCTCTTCAATATCCTTTCAAAAAATGCATCTTATCTTTTACGCAAAGCTTTAAGATTTTCCAATGCTCGTCTTGCTTGTTCCACCGGATCAACCTGCGTTGCATTTGCCGGTTTTTTACGACCCAGCCATTCGATTTCATCTGCGGGTAGTTCATCAAGAAAACGACTTGGGTTCATCTGTTTCATTTGCCCACCATTTTTACGCTGCTCAGCAAGCGTCAGTGTCAAACCTTGCTTGGCTCGGGTGATTCCCACATACATCAAACGTCGTTCTTCTTCAATGGTATCGGCTGCAATCGAGTTACGATGTGGCAATAACTCTTCTTCCAGTCCCATCATATACACATAAGGAAATTCCAGACCTTTGGCCGCATGTAACGTCAACAAATTGACCTTATCAATATCTTCGGCTTCTTGTTGTTGTTCCAGCATATCGATCAACACCAGTTTACGAATCGCACTTTCAATATTGCGATCATCAACATCATCAGCCTTATTAATCAGACTTTGGATACTGGTGTATAGACTTTCGATATTATCCAGCTTGGTTTTTTCCTGTGCTGGTGTGGCTGCCTGTTCACGTACATAATCAATATAACCTGCTTCATTCATCATTTGACGAACCAAAGGTACAGGATCATCATGATCATGCAGCTCACGGGTAAAGTTCTCAATAAACTCACCAAATTCATGCAATTGTGTCATGGCTTTTTTGGGCAGAACCATGGCTAAACGCTGATCAGATGCTGCACCCAATAAAGACAAATGATTATCTTGCGCAAATAACCCCAGCTTTTCCAGTGTTACAGGACCAATCGCACGTTTTGGTGTATTAATAATCCGCAAAAAGGCACTGTCATCTTCCGGATTAATGATCAAACGCAAATAGCTCATGACGTCCTTGATTTCTGCCCGGGCAAAGAACGATTGTCCACCTGATAGTTTATAAGGAATCTGCATTTGGCGTAATTGTGTTTCAAGCACACGTGACTGGAAATTACCACGGTACAACACCGCATAATCCTTCCAGTTTTTACCATTCATCAATTTATGTGTAATCAAATCCTTGACCACACGTTCTGCTTCATCATCATCATTACGACAGGTAATGACTCGAATCGCATCACCACGACCTTTATCACTCCACAACTCTTTTTCAAAAATATGTGGGTTGTTTGTAATGACAGCATTGGCAGCTTTTAAAATAATACTGGTCGACCGATAATTCTGTTCCAGTTTAACCACTTTTAAATTTGGAAAATCTTGTGCCAGCAATGCCATATTTTCCGGCTTGGCACCACGCCAGGCATAAATTGACTGGTCGTCATCACCCACTGCGGTAAACTGCCCCATGACACCCACCAACAGTTTTACCATCATATATTGAGCGGTATTGGTATCTTGATATTCATCCACCAGTAGATAGCGCACACGATTTTGCCATTTATCCCGCACTTCGGCATTGTCCTGTAACAGTCGGGTTGGCATCACAATCAGATCATCAAAATCAACCGCATTATAAGCACGTAGATTACGCTCATACAGTTGGTATAAGTGTGCAAGCTGAACATCTTCCGGTGTTTCGCAAGTGACATGTGCCTGTTCCGGTGGAATCAGATCATTTTTCCAGTCGGAGATTTTTTTCATCGCCTTGGCAATCAGTTCTTTACTTTCTGCGCCTGCCAAATTATCGCGATGCATTAAATCCATCAAAATTCGTTTGCAGTCATCGGCATCGAGGATAGAAAAATTATTTTTCAGCGGTGTATGCTTGAGTTCCAGACGTAACAGGTTTAAACCAAAGGTATGGAATGTCGAGACATTCAAGCCTTTAGATTGTTCTTTACTCAACAGTTTTAGCACACGCTCTTTCATTTCCCGTGCCGCTTTATTGGTAAAGGTCACTGCGGTAATCCGATGTGCCGGAATATTACATTGTTCAATCAGATAGGCAATTTTTTGGGTGATGACCGAGGTTTTACCTGAACCTGCCCCAGCAAGTACCAGCAATGGCCCTTTGGTATAGCGCATTGCCTCTTGTTGTTTATCATTCAGATGTGAACCTGCCGACATGATGATCGTTCCACTATGCAAAAACGAACTGTGATTATAATGGTTCACCTTGCACATGCAATCATTGTTATTTTAATACAACAGAAAATGATCATGCTCAGTCAATTTTATCTCTAACTATTTTAAATAGCCTAAAGCAAAACCGCTATTGATCAATGCAGCTGAGTTCGTCACATTTTATCTTGCCAATTTAAAGAAACACCACCGTCTATTTTCTATGCAAAAATTAAAAATATTTAAAAAACAAAGCTGTTTTAAGTGTTCGTGATTATAATAGTGTCATCTATATCCCTCACACTCGGTCCTATGACCTAAATACAATAGAGGACATCATGTTCGGTTTTAAACCTATTCCAACTGCCATTGCGCTGGTCATTGCCCTGATGATCTGGTTTGTCATTCCTGTACCGCAAGGCGTAGAACCTCAAGCATGGCATTTACTGGCCATGTTTGTCGGTGTGATTGCGGCCATTATTGGTAAGGCCATGCCCATCGGTGCCATCGCCATCATTGCCATCATGCTGGTCGCCATTACCGGTGTCACCAATCCCAACCCAAGTGATGCGATGAAAGATGCTTTAAGTAGTTTTGCCAATCCCCTCATCTGGTTAATTGGTATTTCTATCATGATTTCAAAGGGGTTACAAAAAACTGGTTTGGGTGCACGACTCGGTTATATGTTTATTGCTGTTTGGGGTAAACGCACCATTGGCATCGGATACAGTATGGTTTTGTCGGAACTATTACTTGCACCGGTAACGCCAAGTAACACCGCACGTGGCGGTGGGATCATTCATCCGATTGTACGGGCGATTGCCGACAGTTACGATTCAGATCCGGAAAAAGGCACAGAAAATCGCATGGGTAAATATTTATCCTTGGTAAATTATCATGCCAATCCGATTACCTCTGCCATGTTTATTACTGCAACTGCCCCCAATCCTCTCGTGGTTGATCTGGTCGCAAAAGCCACCAATAGTCAGATTTCCCTGAGCTGGACCACATGGGCAATTGCCATGTTATTACCCGGCTTGATTTGTCTGATCATCATGCCCTTGGTATTGTACTGGATGTATCCACCTGAAGTTAAACAAACACCAAACGCCACCCAGTTTGCCAAAGAAAAACTCAAAGAGATGGGCGGTATTAGTCGTCATGAACTGATCATGCTCGGTGTATTTGGGATTTTATTATTGTTATGGGCCGGTATTCCTGCCATGATTTTTGGTGAGGCTTGGACTGTTGATGCAACCACCACAGCCTTTTTGGGCTTATGTTTATTATTAATTACGGGTGTACTGACTTGGGATGACATTCTGACACAAAAAAGTGCATGGGATACCATTACCTGGTTTGCGGCATTGGTGATGATGGCAACATACCTCAACAAACTTGGACTAATCGGCTGGTTTTCCGGGATTCTGGAGTCAAACATTGCACAACTCGGATGGAGTTGGATACCGGCTTGTTTATTATTAATGTTGGCCTATTTATATGCACATTATATGTTTGCCAGCACGACTGCACATATCACAGCAATGTTTGCAGCATTTTATACTGCTGGTCTGGCATTAGGTGCGCCACCAATGTTTTTTGCCCTGATTATGGCTGCCGCCTCCAGCATCATGATGACGCTGACGCATTATGCAACAGGCACTTCACCGGTTATTTTTGGTTCAAACTATATTACGCTAGGCGAATGGTGGAAAGCCGGATTTGTCATGAGTGTGGTCGAAATTATCATTTTTATCTTTATTGGCGGGCTGTGGTGGAAAGTCTTGGGTTACTGGTGATACACCCCATACTGTTATCACTCTAATAAAAAACCACGCTATTGAAGCGTGGTTTTTTTAACATTGATTTAAATATTAAGATACTGCGTAAATGCTCAGCTCAACACGACGGTTTTGCTGTTTACCATCAGCAGTCGCATTACTTGCGATCGGATTGCTTGCGCCATAACCTTGTGCATTGATGCGGTTAGAGGGTACGCCTTGTTGAATTAAATAGTTTTGTACTGATTGGGCACGACGTTGAGATAATGGAATATTGATCGAATCATTACCTGTGCTATCGGTATAACCAGATACCACAACAGCAACTTTACCATCATTCAATTGTTGTGCAACTTTGTTCAGTGTTGCATAGAATTGTGGATTAATGGTTGCATCATTGGTCGCAAAAGTAATGTTACCTGGCATAACCAAGCCAATTGAACCATCTTCATTACGATCTACACTTACACCTGATCCTGCCAGTTGCTCTTTTAATTTTTTCTCACGTTGATCCAGAATATAACCGCCTGCACCACCAACCACAGCACCAATCAAGGCACCACGGTTATTTTGCGAACTGGAATTGGCATTCGATTTAGAAAGGCCATAACCAGCAGCAGCACCAATAACACTACCAATTGCAGTTTTGTTGTAGTCTCTTTGACCAGTTGTAGGATCAGTTGTACAACCAGTTAATGCAACTGCCCCGATCAACGCTGAAATAGCGAATGCACGCATTGTATATCTCCATCTGTTATGTTTGCTATATGGCTATTATCAATCAATAAAAATCCTATTCCATGGCTATATTGTAAAAAAAGCGGTTTATTTTTACATTTTGTAATATTTATAAGTAAAGCAGTTATAAAACTATTCCATCTTACTTCATAATGATAGGAATGACAGCTTTAAAAATCTTTGCTAAGGTTGCAACTTAACAATTTCATTATTTAAGCTCTATTGATATCTGGTGAAAAAAATTATCAATAAGCCCTTATGATCGTGAGTAGATAATGGCCAAATCCAATACTTTGTTAAAAAAAATCAGTCGTGGTGTCTCTGTTGCCTCTACCATTACCGCAAGTACATTCCTGCATGGTCCACCGGTTCTGGCATTGGGCTTAACCAAACTCATTGCCAATTCAAAAAAGGTGGATGAAACCAATATTAAAATTACCAATAGCTGGCTGAGTATCAACAACTGGCTGATTGACCATGTATTGCCTAATACCAAATGGACCATCACGGTTGATGAAAAACTCGACCTGAGTATGCAAGGACGATATTTGATGATCTGTAATCATCAAAGTTGGGTGGATACAACGGTTAATCAATATTTTGGTGTATCGCGGATGCCGCTCACCCGTTTTTTTACCAAATGGGAACTTATTTTTATTCCGTTTGTTGGTCAGGCATTTAAGATTTTGGGCTTTCCCATGATGAAGCGGCACAGTAAAGCCGAAATTGCCAAAAATCCACAATTAAAAACTCGGGATATGGAAGAAGCACGTAAATCTTGCCAACAACTATTAAGTCAGCCTTTTACTTTATTAAATTATCTGGAAGGTACACGATTTACCGTAGAAAAACATGCTGCACAACATTCGCCTTATAAAAACCTGCTGAAACCCAAAGCAGGCGGTCTGGCATTGGCACTCAATATTTTAAACGATGAAATTGACGCTTTTGTCGATATGACCATTGTTTACCCGGATGGTGTACCGGGTTATGGCGAGTTCTGGCTCGGTGACGTACCGCGGATTGCAGTTGACTTAAGAAAAATTGACTTGCCGGAATGGATCAATAGCGGGAATTATGAAGATGACCCAGCCTATCGGGAAAAATTCCAGCAATGGGTCGATCAAATTTGGCAAGAAAAAGATCTACGTATCGAACAAATGAAAGCAAATTTACAATAATCCAACTCGCTAAAGAGATTGAATATGGCCACCCCAAATAAGGCGAAAAGTAGTTTTCGTCCAATTGACCACACTACTTGGCAATGGAAACAATTTCTTGCCTACGATGTGTTGATGATGGCACTCATCGTGATTAACCTCATCATTTTAGGTTTACAGGCATTTATTCTAAGTGATTTTGGTGCATGGATCGCTCAATCTCTACGTATAAATAGCGAAAGACTATTCTATATCGAGCAACTTAGTCCGATTGTTCGCAGTATTGATTTTTATTTTATCTGTTTTCTGATTTCCGAGCTGGTGATTCGTTGGGTGTTTGCCATCATTGGAAAACATCATCGTCGCTGGTGGTTTTTTCCTTTTATTCATTGGTATGAAGTACTCGCCATTATCCCAATGTTGCGTTTTTTAAGACTGTTACGTGCCGGCGTGATTGCTTATCGCTTACATGAGCTGGGTTATAAAGTGGTACCGCGTTGGATTCTGGTTCGGGTCAAATTTTATTATGAAGTGGTCATGGAAGAACTGACTGATCGTATCGTGCTGACTGCACTCAATCAAATCGAAAAAGAACTTGATACCAGCAACATACACAATAAAATTATCCATAATATTATTGATCATCACCGTGCCCTTTTTGCTGATACCTTAGCCGAAACCCTACAACAATCACTGGCTCAGGCATTGGCCGCACAACAGGATAATATCAGTAAAAATATTGGCCAGATCGTTAATCAGGCCATAGAAGATACACCGGAACTGACACAATTGTTAAGACTGATTCCAATTGTCGGTGGTCGTATCGAACAGCAAATCCAGTCAATTGGACAACGTCTGGGAGAAAATATCACACAGGGTATTATTGCGCCTTTTAGCCAACAAACGCAGTTTAGCCAGCAAAATGCCAATCCATTGTTAAGTGAAATTTCGACTCAGATCAGTCAAGTGCCCTTAAGGTCTGAAAAAATCGATGCACTAGTTGAATCGGTTGTCCGTGAAAGCTTAAACGGTATTCGCGAGCAGGTCAAAATTAAACACTGGCAACAACTTTTGGATGAAAATAATTTAAATGAAAAATCATTCAAATAAAAAGTCGCTGAATTCATCAACAGTCTGATGAAATTGGCGATTTGGGGTAGAACATTTTGGTAATTTCCACTAGGATTACAGCATTTACATACATTATCTCGCAATTAGCATTTTAGACTATTTGCACATAAGGAACACATATGGCTGATATTCGTATCACAGGACGCATGGTCAATTTTTCCAGATTGACTTTTGAAACCAATGACCTCGATCATATCCGCCAGCAACTTTCAGCAATTCTTGCCGATGATGATTACAGCGGTACACTGGTCATTATTGACAGTACTGTTCCACAAGAATTGATCGAATTGATTCAATTACTGATTGAATACAAACTCCAGCCGATGGCTGCCGTTGATGGTGTTCTGGGCGATGATGCACGTGCCATCCAGTTTCCTGTGATCTCGCCTGACCAGCCAGTACAACGCATCACTGCCACATCTCAAACTGTTCATACAGAAGAAGCTGTACTCGAAAAAGTCGCGGTGATCAAACCTGTTGCTCTTCCTACGGTCTACCACGACGAAATTTTACGTACAGGTCAAAGTCTGGTTGAGGAAAATGGCGATATTGTATTGACTGCCAGCATGAATAGCGGTTCCGAAATTATTGCTTCGGGGAACATTTATATTTATGGCACTGCACGTGGTCGTGTCATTGCTGGCGCCAGCGGTGATATGAATGCCCGCATTTTTTGCAATAGTCTTGAAGCTGAGCTGATCTCAATTGCAGGAACTTATTATGTGGCAGAAGATATTCCAAGCGAATATTTTAAAAAAGCGGTACAAATTTACTTAAATCACAATCAAGAACTTGAATTTGAGCCTTTATCCATTTAAGGTAGGCTAAAATATCGATAAAGCCCTTTTCCAGGGCAGGAATACCTAACAGGAGTATATTCGGTGGCTAAAATTGTTGTCGTAACTTCCGGCAAAGGCGGAGTTGGTAAAACCACTACCAGTGCTTCATTTGCGACTGGCCTTGCGCTTAGAGGCCATAAGACCGTTGTCATCGATTTTGATGTTGGACTACGTAATCTGGACTTGATCATGGGCTGTGAGCGCCGAGTTGTTTATGACTTTGTTAATGTCATCAACAATGAAGCAAGATTACAGCAAGCCTTAATCCGTGATAAAGATATTGATAACTTGTATATCCTTCCCGCCTCACAAACCCGTGATAAAGATGCGTTAACTGATGAAGGTGTACAACGGGTAATGGATGAGTTGTCAGAAGAATTTGACTATATTATTTGTGACTCTCCCGCAGGTATTGAACGTGGTGCTATCCTTGCCATGTACCATGCCGACGAAGCTATTATCGTGACCAATCCAGAAATTTCCTCTGTACGAGATTCTGACCGAATTATCGGCATGCTCGATAGCAAAACCAAAAAAGTAGAACAAAAAGAAGGACGTATCCGCAAACATCTGTGTATCACACGTTTCAATCCAGAACGTGCTGATAAGCAGGAAATGCTGACCATTGAAGACATTTCCGAAGACATCTTACGTGTACCTACACTGGGTGTAATTCCGGAATGTCCAAGCGTTTTACAGGCATCCAACGAAGGTAAACCTGTGATTCTGTTTACAGAGTCTAAAGGTGGCCAGGCCTATGATGATTTTGTAGCCCGCTTCCTCGGCGAGGATCGTCCTTATCGTCATATTAAAGCACAACCGAAAGGTTGGTTAGCTCGATTATTTGGAGCATAGACATGGCAGGATTTTGGAGTAAATTATTTAGCGGAGACGAAAAACCAAGTAGTGCACAAACTGCAAAAGACCGTTTAAAAGTGATTGTCGCTTCTGAACAAGGTTTGGGTCGTCGTTTAAGCCAAGATAAAATTGACCAGATGAAAAAAGAAATTTTACAGGTGGTCAATCGATATGTGCGTGGGGTTGATGAAACCAATATCAACATGCAAGTTCGTTCCGAAGCAAATATTGAAATGCTTGAAATGAATATCAATTTACCCGAAGATAAATAGGGTCTGTTGACACTTCGTCTATGTTTGCGACATGAGAGATCTATCTCGCAAAGTTTTTTGTTGACGGTGTAGATTGAATAAAGGCAAAATTCAGTATATATCTGTTTTTTGCCTTTTTATTGGATTAAAATTTTAGGAGAACCTCATGGCAGTATCACAGCCAGCAACCTTTAATGAAGAATGGTCTGATGATCGTGTATTTGCCTATTTAAATCAGTTACCACCACAAGGCGTAAATGCAGATTATCATGTGCTCTATAATGCCTTTAAACACATGCGTCCTTTTGATTTTGAACGTCTATTAACAAAATTTGTTGCAGATGGTCGTGATGTCAATGCTAAAAATCCTCAGGGACAAACCATTACTGATGTGATTGCACACTACCCGAGTCAAAGCACAGCATTTTTAGAGGTATTGGCAAAGTTTGCTTAAATAAATAAACTTTACCTTTTTAATCCAGAAGCCTGCATGTTCAGGCTTCTTTTATTTTCATTATTTATGTCCGATTAAATACAGCCCAAATAGGGTAAAAATCCCACCTGAAATCCCATCAATCCATCGCGCAGCATTTTCATAGGCTGCTTTAAAACGTGGCATGGAAAATACCAACATGACCAGACTAAACCAGATCACCGTTTCAATGGTAACGATGAATAACAATAAGGTATGCAAACCCTCAAGTTTGGGATTAACCAAAAACAATGAGAATACACTACCAAAATAAATCACTGCCTTGGGATTGGATAAATTGGTTAAAAAACCTTTTAAGAAAAATAGTACACCTGATTGCGGTAAAATCAGCATGGTTGGCGCTTGATCAGACTTTTTAGCAAATGCAGCACGCAGCATTTGTATACCTAAATAACACAGGTAAATGCCACCCAAGATAAATAAAACATGCCTTAACCAAGCCATTTTTTCAAAAATAATATTTAGTCCCAGCAATGCCAATAATGCCCAAACCATGACACTACAGCTAATACCCAATACGACATAAAAACTGTCCTTGCGAGAATGACTAATGGCAGTTTGCGACACCAGAAAAAAATCCGGTCCAGGCGTAATCAGGGCACACAAATGGATAAATACCAATGTCATTAACGCCATGAACATATGAAGTTCCTTAGTTTATTTATCTTGATCACAACCTTTTTGGCCGTACCAATTAATTAAAAAGCCCCAACATTGTTGAGGCTGAATACACAATGAAAAATATTATACCAGAATATCCCGTTTACCATTGGGGCCCATTGGACTGACGATACCATTTTCTTCCATCTGATCGACAATACGCGCTGCACGGTTATAACCTAGGCTAAATTTACGCTGTAATGAAGAAACCGAAACTTTGCGGGTTTCCAAAACAAAAGAAACACATTGATCATAGAGCGCATCACGATTTGGATCACCATCACCGGAATCAAAACCACCATTTGAGCCACTTTCTTCATCAAATGGCGTTAGAATCTCATCGACATAATCCGGCGAACCACGTTCTCGCCATGCGTCACAGATCCGGTTTACCTCGTCATCGGAAATAAAGGCACCATGTACACGTTCCGGTTCAATTTTACCCGGTCCGAGGAATAACATATCACCATGACCAAGCAAGTCTTCTGCTCCACCTGCGTCCAAGATAGTACGCGAGTCGATTTTAGAGTTAACCCGTAACGCCACTCGAGTAGGAATATTGGCTTTAATCAAACCGGTAATCACATCCACCGATGGACGTTGTGTCGCAAGCAATAAATGAATCCCGGCAGCACGCGACTTTTGTGCGAGACGCGTAATCATTTCCTCGGCTTTTTTACCTACCTGCATGATCATATCTGCAAATTCATCGGCAACAATCACAATCATCGGTAAAGGCTGTAAACGAGGTGCCCGATCCTGTGTTGCCGAATCGCTTGGTTTCCAGGTTGGATCAATTAAGTCCTCACCGCGGGCAATGGCCTCTTCAACCTTGCGATTGTAATCGGTGATTTTACGAATTTTCAAAAATGACATCAGTTTATAACGGCGTTCCATTTCATTTACACACCAATTCAAGGCACTTACCGCATCTTTCATATCGGTAACTACGGGTGTAAGCAAATGCGGAATATCGTTATAGTTTGCCAACTCAAGCTGTTTTGGATCGATTAAAATTAAACGTAATTCTTTAGGTGGATATTTTAACAACATAGATAAAATCATGGCATTAACTGCAACCGATTTACCCGAACCTGTGGTCCCTGCCACCAGCATATGTGGTGCTTTGGCCAAATCGGCAAGCACCGGATTACCCGAGATATCTTTACCCATGGCCATACTGATCAAACCACTAGGATCACGATAGGCAGGAGTTTCCAATAACTCGATCAAACGCACCATCTCACGGGCACTATTGGGCACTTCAATACCGATATAAGGTTTACCCGGAATCACCTCCACCACACGAACAGATGCCATAGACATGGAGCGTGCCAAATCTCGGGAAATATTGGTCACTTTCGAGGCTTTTACCCCAGGCGCAAGATCAAGTTCAAAACGTGTGACCACAGGGCCGGGATGCGCTTCGATCACAGTTGCCTTGACATTGAAATCCTGTAATTTAATTTCCAGTAATTCAGATAACCGACTCAGTTGTTCGGCAGTAAAATTCACCTTCTTATTTGGATCAACAGGATCCAGTAAATCCAGACCCGGCAAAGGCGACAAATGTTTGCGTTTTTCCAGCACTTGAAAAGCATGTGATACAGGACGTCCCGAAGCATCTGTTAAAGGTGCATCCAGATCGTCCCAGTCAAACTCTTCTTCTTGTGGTTTACCTGCCGTTTCATGCCATGCTTCTATAAATTCTTGTTTACTCAACGGCTTGTTTTCTTCTGCCTCTTGTGTTGCCACAGGAGAAATCGAAGAATTTATGTCTGTGGTATTTCCCGCACTCAATACTTCGCGATGACCAAATTGAGGGGCATCCACCCTAAGATCTTTTTGAGTCGTTATAGAAGCTGCTGGTGTTTCTATTTTTTTCTGTTGATCCTGCGGTACAGCTGCCAATAGCTCATCAAATACTTCATCATCACTCCAGTCCAGAATGGTGTCATTCAGATCGTTTGGTAAAGGTAAAGATGTCGCTTTACGTTCTGGCAGTTCCTGTAAATGACGATCCGCCTGCTCAATTAACTGAACCATTTCATCATGAGAATCGGTCTGCTGTAGCGTGTGCAATGCAACTGTTTCACTAATTGTTTCGTTTTCAGCCTGCCCTGCCCTATCTGTTAGGGACAAAGATGCGTGCTCTGAATCCGTATGGCTGTCAACTGTATCTGTTTGCCCGGCAACTGCTCGCCATACTTCACCGCTTTGTACCGTCTGCTTAGGCGAAACATTTGCAACAGGCACGTTATCTGCTTCAGTAATCTTGGGTTTAGTGATAATTTTCTCTTCTAATTGACGAATTTCTGCATCACTCTGAAGTTGCTCTTCAACAAAATCATAGTCATCAGCTTGCGTCGCTTCCTGAGTGGCTACTGCCGAATGTTCGGCAACTTTTTGTTGACGATTTGCTGCCACCGCACCATGTTTTTTTGCTTCTTCACGGCCCAGACTCAAATCGTAATCTTCTGCTTCAGCAGGTACATTTTTATAAAAAATATCCTGCAAATAACCGGGAATGGAACGAACCAGTTGACCTGCATTGAGCCACTCAATTTTAAATGCCAAAGTCCATAAAATGACGCAAAACACAATCAAAAAAATAATTGCGCCAATTTGGCTAAAGATACTCGCCAGACTTTGTGCAACCTCATAACCAATGATTCCACCAGATGCATTGACTAAAGCATCACTGGGTACCTGCCAGAGGAAATACAACAGTGCCGCCGTGGTCAGCAAAATAAAAAACTGCGCAGCATATCGGAATGGACGTGTTAAATAACTACGTGGCCACCAGACCTGAATTGCTTCGATAAATAAAAACAATGGTAACAATAATACTGCCCAGCCAAATAAGCCATAGAGCATATCGGCGACCCACGCCCCTGCTACACCACTGGCATTACTCACCTGTTGCGTATCACTTGAAACATGCATCCATCCTGGATCAAATGGGGTGTAGGTTACTGTCGCCAAAAACAAGTAAATCCCAAAAGACACCAAAAAAATGGTACTTAAAACACGTTGTGCATAGTTACCGTTCACTACACTCATCTATTTTCCTATTCTAGCTTTGGCACATTTATAAATGCCTAAATCTTGAAATCATTATTTAGCGTATATTATGCACTGCTTCAATTAGAAAATCTTGTCCGTTTGTATGATTGTGCTTCGCTTCGATTGGCTTTTTCAACTAAAATCGAGATTACCTATATCTTTAATCAACATTACTCTACCAAACTACCGCCAATTTCAAGCATATTTCACGTATAATTCTCACAACCACATAAATCACATGAATAAGTTTCAGGAAAATTGATATGAGTACACGTCACTCTCAACTCATTATTTTAGGCTCTGGCCCTGCCGGCTACAGCGCAGCAGTCTATGCTGCACGTGCAAATCTTAAACCAGTTCTTATCGCTGGTTTACAACTTGGCGGCCAATTAACCACGACTACGGAAATTGATAACTGGCCGGGTGGTGAAGAAGGTTTGACTGGTCCTGCAATCATGGAACGTATGCAAGCCCATGCAGAACGCTTTGGTACAGAAATTTTATATGATCACATCAATGAAGTAGATTTAAAAACCCGTCCCTTTGTCCTCAAAGGTGATATGGAAGAATACACCTGTGATGCTTTAATTATTGCAACAGGTGCGACAGCACAATATCTTGGTCTAGAATCTGAACAGAAATTTATGGGACAAGGTGTCAGTGCATGTGCGACCTGTGATGGTTTCTTCTATAAGAACCAGAAAGTAATGGTTGTGGGTGGTGGTAATACTGCGGTAGAAGAAGCTTTATATCTCTCCAATATCGCTGCGCATGTCACGCTGGTACATCGTCGTGACAGCTTACGTTCTGAAAAGATTTTACAAGATCATTTATTTGCCAAAGAAAAAGAAGGCAAGATTTCCATTATCTGGAATCATCAGGTTGATGAAGTATTGGGTGATCAAACTGGTGTTACTGGTGTTCGTATCAAATCAACTCAGGATCATTCTACTCAAGATATTGAGGTTCAAGGCTTATTTGTTGCCATTGGTCACAAACCGAATACTGAAATATTCCAAGGTCAGCTTGAGCTAAAAGACGGTTATATTGTGGTAAACAGTGGCACACATGGTAATGCGACTGCAACCAGTATAGCTGGCGTATTTGCCGCAGGTGATGTCGCTGATCATATTTATCGTCAGGCAATTACCTCTGCGGGTTCGGGTTGTATGGCGGCACTCGATGCCGATCTCTATCTGGACAACAATGTCAAATAGAGCATTCTAAAGAAAAGAGCGATAGCGCTCTTTTCTTTTATCTACACCCACAAGATTTATGCTTAGCATTGGATTAATTGATCGTTCACAATGAATTTTAATTGCATATATGATTTTCCAGATCCCGAAGTTGCCGATCCCGATGGCCAAGGACTGATCTGTATAGGCGGTGATCTACAACCATCGACTTTACTGGCTGCCTATCATCGCGGTTTATTTCCATGGTTTAATCAGGATGAACCAATTTGCTGGTGGTGTCCGGAACCACGCTGCATTATCTATCCAGAAATATTTGTGCCCAGTAAAACCCTGATCCGCACGATGAAAAAGCTAGATTATCAAATCCGGATTGATTGTGCCTTTGAACAAGTCATTAAAAGCTGTGCTGCACCACGCAGTTATAGTCAGGAAACATGGATTAGCTCCGACATCATCAAGAGCTATATTCAGTTGCATCAACTTGGCTTTGCCCACAGCATCGAAATCTGGGATCAAGATGAATTAATTGGTGGTCTATACGGACTCAATCTAGGCAAAGGCTTTTTCGGCGAATCCATGTTCAATACCCGAACTGATACCTCAAAAATGGCTTTTTACTGTTTAATGCTACTTTGCCATGAACAACAATCGCCTTGGGTTGACTGTCAATTACCCAATGATCACCTGATAAGTCTGGGCGCTACAACAATTACACGCTTTGATTTTTTAAGCACATTACAAAATGTGGTAAATCAGCCACAAATTGATTGGAAAGTCTACCAAAACAGTGTATTTTCTTCTTATGAGGTCGCATTGCATAAAAAACTACACGCAATACACTGAGTTAAGCTATGAAATCATACACTCCCTTGACGTCACTTGATGATTTGCAGTACTACATCACACCACCACATGATTGTAGTTATCTGTCACGTCGTTCTGCCCGTATGGTTTTTTTAGATCCGGTTCAAAGAATTGATACCGTCACGTTATCAGAATTGTCACGTTCCGGGTTCCGTCGTAGTGGTGACTTTATTTATCGCCCAGAATGTCATTTGTGTCGGCAATGTTTGTCTGCGCGTATTCCCATCAATGACTTTGTGGCAAACAGCAGTCAAAAAAAAGCATGGAAACGTAATCAGGATTTAAACCTTAAAATTACACCAACCCATGAAGCGCAATATCATCATTATGAACTATATGAAAAATATATCCGTTTACGTCATTTTGATGGTGATATGTTCCCGCCCAATCATGAACAATTTGAAAAGTTTTTAGTACATAGCTGTACCGATAGTTTCTTTCTGGAATTATGGCAAGATCAGCAATTATTAAGTGTTGCCACATGTGATCAACTAGATGATGGTCTATCTGCGGTCTATACGTTTTTTGAACCGGAAGAAAGCAAACGCAGTCTGGGCGTATTCTCCATTTTGCAACAGATTGAATATGTCAAAACGCTGGGACTCGATTACCTTTACTTAGGTTATTGGGTACCGCACGCTACAAAAATGAACTATAAAATCCAATATAGTCCACTGGAGGTATTACTAGATGGACAATGGCATCGATTAACACATCATCTTTCCGATGAAGAGGTACAGCGTCTGGGTGATTCACTGCTCACCACCCTACCATCACAATTAAGTCGTTAATCTAGTTTAAAATTAAAAGTGTCAGTATTGAGAAGATTGGCCATAATAATGGCGTGTTCTTTTTTACCCTGTGGGGCTGGATAATAATTTTTCCGCAGATCAATCTGATGAAAACCAGCTTTTTCATATAAGGCGATTGCTGCCAAATTACTCTCACGCACTTCAAGAAAAATCTGTATGCATTTTTCCCCTAATCGCGCAATGGCATCTTCTAATATGGCCAAACCATATCCCTGCCCTTGATGCTGCGGATCAACAGCCATTAGCAGTAAATTGGCCTCATCCAGTACAGGTTGCATAATACAAAAACCTATTACTTGTTTATCTTTTTCAAGCACAGTCGCCTGATGGTGCAACATACTGTCGGCAAATTGTGTTTTGGTCCATGGATGGAATTGGACTTGTTGCTCAATACGGACAACGTAATCAATATCCTGTGTTTGCATCAAACGAATCATGATAGCTTTAATTCTAAAAATTTTAAGCATTTTAATCCAAGCAAAAAAAAGAGCAATGAATTTGCTCTTTTTGGCTTAAAACTTTATAGGCCTAATTTTGCTTTCCATTTAGCCAATAAGGCATTGGTATCCAGATCATTTGGGTGAAAGCTGGGCCTAAAATAAGCCAGCATTTCTCGTGTCATACCTGTAATAATGCCTTTCGACGGACTATAAGCATAAGTATAAATCATGCGCAGTTCTTTTAAATTTAATTTTTGATCCTGTTTTAATAAACGCAACACAAAATAAGATTGGGTTAGAAAAATCAGTGTCATGGCGAAAACCAAAGCACTGGTACGCAGTGTATATGCTTTTATACCTTGCCCAAACACACCTTCATACACATCATAAGCCACCGCTTTATGCTCATTCTCTTCAATCGCATGCCAATACCACATATTTGCCATGGTTTGATCAGTCATCAAATCCTGAATATGCGAATTGGTTAATAACTGTGAAGCAATCGTTGCGGTAAAGTGCTCCAATGCTGTTGTTGCGGTAAGATCCACCATTTCTTGCGTCATACCAAACGGTTTTACCACTTTGGCAAAAACCTTGCGTGCGGTTTGTATCACTGTATCGGTATTCTTTTCTAGCGTCGCCACATCATGACCATATTTTTGTGCCGAGGCATTAAAGCCCACATGTTCTTGAGTATGCATGGCTTCTTGACCAATAAATGCGCTAATTTCTTTTTGTAATCTTTCATCATCTTTAATCAGTGGGTGTTTGCGTACCGCACGGACAGAGTCAATAAAAAACTTTTCACCCGCAGGAAATAATGCCGATAACGCAGTCAAAAAGTGAGTAATGCCGGCAGATTCACTGGCCCAATATTGCGGAACTTGCTCAAAATCAAAATTCATTCGACGTACAGGGAAGCTGGCACCGGCACGACTGGAAATGTTTACTTTCGCATTCATTTTATTTCATCTCCAATTTATCATTAATCACAATGATAGGGAACACTTAAGCTTTGATCGTTTTATATTACTGATTTATTGAAAATACTATAGGTGATGAACAGGACAGTTTAATATCAGATAAGGACAACTTATTATTTTGTCTAACAAAAAAAGCACCCCTAAAAGGAGTGCTTTCTTTACAACTGTAAAAGTGATTATGCAGTTACTTTCGCAACAACACCAGCACCTACAGTACGACCACCTTCACGAATCGCAAAACGCAGACCTGGGTCCATTGCGATTGGGT
>NZ_OANT01000004.1 GCF_900096995.1 Acinetobacter puyangensis | reverse complement strand
AGACATCTCGTTGGCATTGTTGGTAATAGGCTTGTCTGGTTATGCCAAGATAACGGCAACATTGAACAATACTTATGCCTAACTCTTTCTTTTCCTTGATGACTTGCTTCGTGGCTTTTTTACAATACTAACTCCGTAATCTCTTTTTAAGACATCAACAACCGCTTCAAAGAATTCAGCTTTCTGTTGGGTATCACGTAGTTGCTGTTCAAGCTCCTTAATCCGTTGCTCTGGCGTAAGTGGCGTAGTAGACATAGTAGTTTGACCTAAATGGTAAAAAGGTGTTCCTTTTCTCCAATCTAAATTACCATGCTTGCGAAGCCAAACCAAAACCGTAGAGCAACCTTGAATACCATATTTATCCTGTGCTTGCTTATAGGTCAATTCACCTTTTTCAACTTGATCAACAACTGACAATTTAAAGGCAAGACTATAATCTCGCTGTGTTCGTTTAAGTGGTGTAGTCATAACACTCTCCATAATTTAAGAATGAAAAGTGTCAACTTTATTTAGGATGGGACAAAAATATAAAAAAAGAGTGAATCATCACTCTTTTTTATAACACAGAAGACTAGGCAGGAATACGTAACACCTGACCTGGGAAAATTTCATCAGGATCTTTAAGCAAAGGTTTGTTGGCTTCAAAAATCTTGTTGTATTGATTGGCATCGCCATAAACTTCTTTGGCAATTTTAGATAAATTATCACCAGATTTCACTGTATAGAACTTACTTTCAGGCTCTGGTGTGGCGACAGTGAGTTGATCATCCACTTTTGCCACATGATCCACATTACCCACTGCCAATACAGCTTTTTCACGATCGGCCTGTGATTGCGCTTCACCTTTAATCGTGGCGAGATCGCTTGTTGCATTGTAGCTAATGGAAAGACCTTTAATACCAAGATTTAGACCTTGGACTAAACCTAACAATTTATTGGCAACTTCTTGCGCTGATGGTTCTGTGGTGGTTTGCTGTGTAGCAGGTTGTTCTACAGGCTGTGCATTGTTCTTTTTACCAATACCTTTCACAAAGTCAAAAAGACCCATTCTATTTCTCCTATTACCTATTATATGTTTATACGAACATTAAAAATAAATGTCTCAATTGTTTTAACCCCTGAACCCAATAAAAACAAGAAACAAATCACAATAAATTGTTATTTTATGTAGGGCTTAAATAGAAAACTTTTTTCAGGGCGGGACGCCTTAACCAATAAAAAAAGGCCGCAATTGCGACCTTTTCGATAATCAATTCACAATCGAACAAACTATCCTAACTTTGCAGTCACATAATCAATTGCTGATTGTACAGTTGTGATTGCATTTGAATCTTCATCCGGAATGGTGATATCAAAGTCATTTTCAAAAGACATAACCAGTTCAACTAGGTCTAATGAATCTGCACCTAAATCATCCATAAAAGATGCTTCGTTTTTAATATCTTCGGCACGTATACCAAGTTGTTCTGCAACTGCTTGCTTGATACGTTGTTCGATATCGCTCACAGGAATTCTCCTCATTGCTTGTGGCGGTTTATACTAACGCCATTTTAGATTAAAAAATAATATTGTCAAAGCTAATCATAATAATTAGCTCATATACATGCCACCATTTACATGTAACACCGTACCTGTAATATAATTTGCACGATCACTTGCCAAAAAGCTTACAGCATCTGCAATATCCTGGGCTTGACCCAAGCGATTTAATGGGACTTGTGCAATCATTTTATCTTTGATTGACGCATCCAGTTGTTCTGTCATATCTGTTGCAATAAATCCCGGTGCAATCGCATTCACCGTAATTTGTCGACTTCCCATTTCTTTGGCAAGACTACGACCAAATGCCTCGATTCCTGCTTTGGCAGCAGAATAATTGGTCTGACCCGCATTGGCAAAATGTGCAACCACCGAACTAATATTGATAATTCGCCCAAATCTGGCTTTGGTCATGCCTTTTAATACCCGCTTGGAAAGACGATAAATGGCTTTTAAATGAGTATTCATCACATCATCCCAATCTTCTTCGCTCAAACGCAAAAGCAGATTGTCTTTGGTAATACCGGCATTGTTGACCAAAATCAGAATTGCACCATATTGCTGTTCAATCTGAGTTACAACATGTTCGATGGACTCTGCATCACGCACATCCAGCACCAGACCAGTACCATTGTCACCCAGTGTCTGAGCAATTTTGGCTGCACCGGATTCAGTTGTCGCTGTTCCCACAACAAATAATCCGTCCTGCGCCAATTGCTGTGCAATTGCTGCGCCAATTCCACGGCTAGCACCTGTCACTAAAGCAATACGCTTTGGCTGAGTCATGCAATTTTTCCTTCAGCTGTTAAAATGGTATGCAAAGCATCTTCAAAACGACTTACCGTATCGATCGGTAAAGCTTTGTTTACAAATGGCAGACGTTTTGCCAAATTACTCAAAACATTACCAGCACCACATTCAACCAGATAATGCACATCATTCTGTTCGAGATAAGTCAATGTCCTGGTCCATTGCACAGGTTGGTAAAGTTGATGTACAAGTGCCTGTTTCAAACTGTCTAAATCGTTTGCCACATTTGCACTGACATTGTTAATCACTGCAATTTTGGGTAACTGTAAATCCACTTTTGCCAGCGCCTCGGCAAACTGTTCTGAAGCCGCTTTCATTAGGCTACAGTGTGACGGAACAGATACCGGTAGGACAATGGCTTTTCCGCTCAATTCTTTTGCTTTAGAAATCGCCACTTCAACCGCTTCGGTATCCCCTGCAATCACCACCTGCCCTTGTGCATTAAAGTTTGCAGCCTCTACCTTGCCTGCACCGACTTCCGATGCAGATTGGCACAATACAATCACCTGATCATCGGATAAACCTAAAATCGCTGCCATCGCCCCTTGTCCCTGGGGTACTGCCTGTTGCATAAATTGACCACGTAAATGCACCAGTTTTACTGCATCGGCTAAGGACAACGCCTCTGCGGCAACCAGTGCACTATATTCACCAAGCGAATGACCGGCCATATAAGTCGGTAATAGACCGCCCCCTTCTAGCCAGACGCGCCATAATGCAATACTTGCTGTTAACAGTGCAGGCTGGGTAAATTCGGTCTGATTCAGTTTGTCACCTGTTTGGACAATTTGCCAAAGATCAAAACCCAAAGCATCCGATGCTTGTTTAAATGTTTCTAAAATTGATGGAAAACGTTCCGCCAATTCGGACAACATACCGACTTTTTGAGAGCCTTGCCCAGGAAAAATAAAAGCCGTTTGAGTGGCTTTGGTAATCTGGGAGAATGGTAATGTAGACATAGAACTTCCCGTTTCGGACGTTAATGTGAATATTGCAATTGTAAATACGTTAGCTTAACAAGCAAATTTTACTTGTTCTAGCGCAAAATATACCTTTATTAAAAAGTTAGACCAACGTATGAGCGCATACTAAAAAACAAAAATAATGTTTCGATGCTTTCTATTGATTGCTTTTTTTATCTTCACTTCGGAAATAGTACAAAATTGCCAGCATTGCAAATAAAGCCAACGCGCCCAAAATAATACACGTCCCTAAATCTAGTGGCGTATTTTTTGCTTGTAAATCTGAATAAATATAACTACCCGTACCGATCAGAAAAGTTCCTATAAAAGCTGTTTTATATGCCCAATCTTTTTTCATCTTATTTCAAACCAAAATTCTAAAGATCAATATATAAAAATCTTAAATTTAAAAAAATTATTCAATAAAAAAGGGAAGCTCTCGCTTCCCCATTTTTTGTTTTTACGCTTATGCGCGACAAACAATTGTCAGATCATCGTTATATAAACGATTATTCTGCATCAGTTGCTTGAGCAAACAATTGACGGCCACGGTAAAAACCGTCTTTGGTCACGTGGTGACGACGGTGAGTTTCACCAGTAGCTTGGTCTACAGTTAAAGTGCTCGCGGTTAAAGCGTCATGAGAGCGGCGCATATCACGGCGAGAGCGACTTTTACGGTTTTGCTGAACAGCCATGAGAGGCTCCTTACAAAGATCGAAAAAAAATGGATCGAACATCAATATCTTGGTCTAGTATAACACATTATGAACCAAGTTTGCCCTTCAAACCTGCTAAAATTTCAAACGGATTATCCCGTTTTTCATCTATCACAGCTTGAACTGCTGGTCGATGTTTATGTTCACAAGCATCATGCTTGGGTGAATTTGGCATCGACAATAGCAATTCATCTTCCAGAATGTAAATCAGGTCCACAGTTGCAGGCGTTTTAAAATCACCTTTTTGTGTCCCTAGATCTTCACCCAAGATGATGAAATCAGCATCCTCATCCAAATGATCTATCTCAGACTCATCATCCAACATGGCCACATGAACATCTGATTGCAAAGGTATTTCTACGGCATCCAGACAACGCTGGCATTGTAAATTTACACTGGCTTGCAAATGTGCAGTGAGCCATACGATACGATGATAAGCATCCATAGATAGCTTACAGTCGACCTGAACCCATTGATTATCAATCGATCCAACAGCTTCGTGAGCAATACGAGTAAAACTTGACAGTGGTAGTTGACCTGACCACGAAAAGCCTTGCTCTGCCCATTTAAACGGCTCAATCTGTGCCGGAAAGGTATTTGCTGACATAATTAAGGCGGCAATTCTACAAATTCATCAAACTAATGTCAAAGATTAAGATACAATTTCGCAGCTTAATTTTGTATTGTTTGAGAGAAATCAGTTTTTATGAGTCCGTTGCAAGCACAAAATCGTCTTCAAACAACGTCTTCACCTCGAAGTGTATCCCTACAAACTGCATGGTCAACATGTATTGACGAACATGCACAGGTAGATTGGCTGATTTTACACTTTAATCAATGGTTTTCCCACTACAATGTGATTTTAGTACGTGGCGAACACGAACCCGAGTATTTTCCAGCCACGGATCAGCACCCTGCCAGAATTCAGTTCGCTCATGGTTTTTTTAATAGTGCCCTACACGAAATCAGTCACTGGTGCATTGCTGGCGCAAAACGACGCACCTTATCCGATCTCGGTTACTGGTACGCACCCGATGGCAGAACGGCAGAACAACAATGTCTTTTTGAACAGGTAGAAGTTAAACCACAAGCACTGGAATGGTTATTTGCGCAGGCCTGCTTACGTCCTTTTCGTGTGTCTTTGGATAATTTAACCGGTGCTGGGGGCAATGGTGCACTGTTCAAAGATCAAGTCTTTGCCCAAGTTCAGTATTATCTAGCCGAACCAGCGACAATTCCCAAAGATGGTCTAACCCTGATCCAATATCTTTGTAATGAAATAAAAGCAGGGAAAATGCCACATAAAAGTGAGTTTTCACGGCAAGCACTTGATTAAAAACAAGACAGCAAAAAAATGTTATAATATAAACAGCGAGACTTACAGGACCAGCCATTATGTTACATTTACGAATTCATCCGGATAATCCACAACCACGTCTAATTAGTCAGGCTGTGGAAAGCATTCAAGCAGGTGATGTGGTCGTATATCCAACAGATGCTGCGTATGCGATCGGCTGTCAAATTGGAAATAAAGCGGCAATGGAGCGAATTGCACAAATTCGTCAACTCGACAAAAAACATCAATATGCCATTCTTTGTCAGGATTTATCCGATATTGCAACGTATGCCAAAGTCGATAATGCCATGTATCGTCTTTTAAAGGCCAATACACCTAGCTTAACCACTTTTATTCTACCCGCCACCAGTGAAGTGCCTCGCCGTTTAATGCATCCGAAACGAAAAACCATTGGTATCCGTATTCCAAGCAATCCGGTTTGTCAGGCCTTACTTAAAGAATTGGGTGAACCCTTAATTACCAGTACATTGATTTTGCCAGGTCAGGAAGACCCGCTTGACGATCCTTATGAAATTGAAATGCAACTGGAAAAACGTATCGATGTCTTTATTGATAGTGGCATTGGTATGTTGGCAACCACTAGTATTATCGATTTGTCACAGGATCACCCGATTATTGTACGACGCGGTTTGGGCGATGTGAGTGCCTTTGAATAGGGACTTGAATAAAGGCATTTTGGCTTTATTTATAAAGCGCCCATTTGCTGCCAGCTTTCGCCTGTCTCAAATTGCTGATAATGTTGTTTTAATTCCATCAAATAGTGATGCTGTATCAACAGAATATAAAATAAGGCCAATATAAATAACACAGCAATAATAACAGGCTTTGGATTAATTTTGTCCAAGATAAGTAATGCAAGTAAACTTGTACTGCATAACAAAATCAACGCATGGTTTAAAGTATGCGTCAATGAAGCATAGATCAACACGATAATACCTAATAACAATGCAATAACCTGATAGCTTTTGTGCTGTTTGATCGATGCCCAAACTTGCATCAACAATGTAAGCACCACCAGAAAAAAGATGGCCTTGCCACCGATAATTGGAATATACATCGATTGTAAGAGTGCATAACTTCCTAAAGAAAATATTAAAAGATAAACCAGATAACGGCCTATTTTGGGATATAGATCAGTAAGCATATGTCTATCCAAACTTTCCAAATGATGCATATTTTGTTGATTTAACATTCTGACGATAGATCCATTGCTATTGTCATTTGCTCATCTAAAATGATTTCTGAGTAAATTACTAAAAAAATAGGCCGTCGAAACAGCCTATTTATTATCCTGTATGTTTAGCATACTTTTTTATGCATCTACAGCAAGAAGCTTATTGCACTTCCGCAACAGCTGTATGATCTGCTGATGTAGTTGTTACCGTTCTTGGTGCATAATTCAGACCCAGCGTTTTACTGGTATCCTGACGGATCTGATCCAGCAATGCCGCATTTTTGCTTAAATCCTGCTGATAAGACTGGATAATATCATGCAGTTTTGCATTCCACTCACCACTGGTTTTTTCCGGGAAGGCTTTTTCAAGCAAGTTGAGCATGATATACGGTGAAGTTGATGCACCCGGTGAAGCGCCCATTAACGCAGTTAAACCACGATCATTAGACACAAATACTTCTGTACCAAATTCAAGTTTTGCTGGTTTACCCGGTTCTTTTTTAATGATCTGAACACGTTGACCACCCTGACTTGGACGCCAGTCTTTTGCCTGCGCTTCAGGATAATACTTACGCAACTCATTCAGGCGATCTTCATCTGACATAGCAACCTGACTAATCAGATATTTTACCAAATCCAGATTTTCAATACCCACCGCTGTCATTGGCAACACATTGTTTCTATTGGTAGATGCCAGTAAATCAAACTGTGAACCCTGTTTCAGGAACTTATTGGAATAAGTGGCAAATGGTCCGAATAACACATATTTTTTACCATCAATATAACGGGTATCAATATGTGGCACAGACATGGGCGGTGCACCCAGTTCGGCACGACCATACACTTTGGCTGTATGTTGAGCAGTAATTAATGGATTATCCGTGATCAGGAATTCGCCACCCACCGGGAAACCGGCATATTGTTTTGCTTCTTCCAGTCCTGTCATCTGTAATAACTTCACAGAGGCACCGCCGGCACCAATAAAGACAAAACGGGTTTTGATATGCCCTGCTTTACCTGTTTTTAAATCCTTGTATTGCACGGTCCAAGTTTTATCTGCATTTGGACTGATCCCAGTCACTTCTGTCGATACATTTAATTTAAACTTGGATTGCTTTTGCAAATTATCGACTAACTGTGTCGTGATTGCACCATAGTTTACGTCAGAACCAATATCCATACGTGTTGCAGCAACTTTTTCTGAGGCCTTGCGACCATTCATCACCAAAGGCGCCCATTGCTTAATCACGTTTGGATCTTCTGTGATCTCCATGCCTTGAAATAATGGACTTTTAATCATGGCAGCATGACGTTTTTCCAGAAAGTTAACATTATCTCCCCAGACAAACGCAATATGATCTACAGGATTGATAAATGTTTTAGGTTCCGCAAGTACGCCATTTTTCACTTGGTAAGACCAGAACTGTTTTGCCACTTCAAATTGTGAAGCCACATTCTCGGCTTTGGAAATATCCATTTTACCGTCTTTTTCAGCGGTATAATTCATTTCCATAAAGCCTGAATGTCCTGTTCCGGCATTATTAAAACCATTTGAGCTTTCTTGCCCAACTTTATCCAGACGTTCATACATCTGAATCTGCCAATCTGGCTCAAGTTCATTAAAGTATGTACCCAGCGTGGCACTCATGATGCCACCGCCGATCAACACCACATCCACCACAGGTTCTTCACTAGAAGTTTTTACCTGTTTGGATGTAATCGGTCTAAATAAAAAAATTAGCCCGATGATTAGCAAAATCAACAGTATGATTGCTAAATATTTTAAGAATTTTTTCATCATCATTACCTTAAAATGATTTTTGATTTGATACTGGACAATTTGGCTCACGCCCATTGCATTTCAAACAGTCAAATCACAAAAACGAAATTAATGCGCCTAACATTTCTGGTAAAATATTCAAAATTTACAAATGTTTGAACAAAAACACGATAAAATTACGTAGATAAAAACAGCTTAGTCATAAAATTTTATTGCAAATCACACAAAACAACTCCATGCCAACATCAAAAATGCCGTATATACAGCAGCACATTGCAAATAAACATCCAATACAAATACTAACGTCAATGGACTAGGAGATAAAAATATTGCATGGATCATTGCTTCATGTTTTTAGGTGGCGATAAAAACCAGTTACAATACGACCTTGGTCTGTATAAGTTGACCATTATGCCAAAATTCCGAGTGAAATACTTGGATTAATTGAGGGTCTGTTAACATTTCGTCTACGATTGCGACAGTGACCGTTTTTTAGACAATACTAGGCATGAATAGTGAGATTTAGTCATTCTAAATGAACTATTCATAACGACGTAGCGGCAAAAAACGATCCTGTCCCGAAGGGTTGTGGTTAAAATTCCTCCATACTTCGTTATGAAATTTGCTAATGGAACCACCATTATCTTCATTTCATGCCTAGTCTAAAAAAATTTTAACCTACAACGCAATTCATTTATGAAGTGTTAACAGACCCTAATCTACAAATAAAACGCATTAGATTTAAATCTAATGATTTATTTACTGTATTAAATCGGCTACAATTTGCCGAATCTCCTGATATGCTTGTCTATTGGGTCAATACTAAAACATGCTTTTGAAAATTCGCGTGGCTAAATAATCGAAATGAGCACAGAGCTTTATCCCAATATAGAACAACAGCTTTCTATCCGTGTTTTGGATGAATATTATCAGGATATTCCTGAGGATCTGTATATTCCGCCAGAAGCTTTCGCAATCCTACTGGAGCAATTTGAAGGGCCACTGGATTTTTTGCTGTATCTGGTGCAAAAGAACGGATTTGATCTCAAACATCTGGATATTGCGCCCATTGCACAGCAATATATATTCTATATGGACAGAATGAAATCGGATAACATCGAATTAACTGCGGATTATATGGTAATGGCTGCCCTGCTTGCCGATCTAAAATCGCGGTTACTACTGCCAAAACCGGAAAGTGCACCGAACTTTGAAGATGATCCGAAAAAACAACTGATTGATCGACTAGAACAATATTTAAGAATCAAACAAGCTGCCGAACGTCTTAGCCAGTTGAATATTCTGGAACGTGATGTATTTGATGCAAAAGTCAGTTTAGGGGAGCGAGGGATTGTCTATGAAGGCTATGATGCGCAAAGCCTGACCGATGCCCTGCTATGCGTTTTTCAGCGCCCCGAACCCTATATCCATAGTATCGAACAGGAACCTGTCTTGCTGGAAGAACGTATTCAGTACATTTGTGACCGCGTTGCCGAAGGCGGTATTCTAAGTTTTGACGAATTGCTCAAGCCTGCTCAAGGCCGCATGGGAATGGTGGTGACATTTATGGCCATTCTTGAACTGGTAAAGCAGCAATTTGTACAGATTGTTGAAGATGGGCATATCCGTCCACTCAGTATTCAAGGAAAGCATTATGCCTAATCAAACTTTTCCTGAAAATACAGCCTCTCTGGATGATCTGCATCATGAAGCATTAATGCAGATTGAGGCGATTATTTTTGCCAGTGATGCCCCTGTTTCAACCGCAAGGCTCAAGCAGGCACTTGGCGGACAATTTTCCACCCAGCAAATTCGTCAACTTTTACAGCAATTGTCGATTTTACAACATGGTCGTTCGGTTGAACTGATTGAAACTGTACAGGGCGTTAAATTTCAGGTACGTGCCAAATATCGCCATGTGATTCATGAAGCTTGGCCGGAACGTCCCATCAAATTGTCGCCAAGTTTATTGGAAGTGCTTGCAGTGATTGCTTATCACCAGCCAGTAACCCGTGCCGATATCGAACAAATTCGTGGTGTAAGTAATAATAGTATGGTGTTAAGGACACTATTCGAATGGAATTGGATTAAAGAGTCGGGTTTTCGGGATGCACCTGGACGCCCGGCTTTATTAGTTACCACCCCTATTTTTTTAAATGCCTTTGGTTTGGCATCATTAAATGATCTCCCAGTTATCCAAGATCAACAGGACGCTTTGACACAGCTAGAAAGTTTTTCGCGATGTTCTTAAGCAAATGATTTTGTATATTTTATTTTAAGGTTGTGCAGTTATGAGTGAAAAATTACAGAAGGTACTGGCTAGAGTCGGTTTAGGTTCTAGACGTTATATGGAAGAGGTAATTGCTGCTGGCCGAGTCAGTATCAATGGTCGTGTTGCACAAGTCGGCGAACGCATCGAACCTGGGGATGAACTGCGCATTGATGGCCGAAAAATCAGTTATCAAATCGAAGATGAAATCCGCCGCCGTGTGCTGATTTACTATAAACCCGAAGGTGAAATCTGTTCTCGTAACGATCCGGAAAATCGCCCGACTGTATTTGAACATTTACCCCAAATTGCCAATGATCGCTGGGTCATGGTGGGTCGTCTGGACATTAACAGTACCGGATTATTGTTATTTACCAATGATGGTGAACTGGCAAACCGCTTGATGCATCCATCGAATGAAATTGAACGGGAATACGCTGTTCGTGTCATGGGTGAAGTCACCCCACAAATTCGTCAGACCTTACTGGCTGGTGTAGAGCTCGATGATGGTCCGGCAAAATTTGAATCCTTCACCGATTTAGGTGGTGACGGCATTAACCGCTGGTACCAAGTGGTCGTCAAAGAAGGCCGTAACCGCGAAGTTCGTCGTTTGTTTGAATCGCAAGGTTTAAAAGTTAGCCGTCTGCTGCGTACCCGTTATGGTTCAGTGATTTTACCTCGTGAATTACGTACCGGTCGCTGGATAGAACTGGATAAACACGACATCGATAACCTGACCAAGCTGGTAGAGCTTAAGCCACGTCAAGGTACAGGTCTTTACGGTATGGCAAAACGCCGTAATGAGAAAATGATTGAAAAACCTATGCCAGCTCGTCGTGGTGGATATCTACGCCAACAACGCCGAGATAGTGAAAATGATGTCGAACAAAATGCTCAACCAGCACGAAAGGCACCTTTTCATAGCGCAAAAAAACCGCTGGATTATGCCAATAAAGGTTTTAAGAAATTTAATGATAAATAATTGTTAACATCACCTGCTGAATATGGACAATGCTTACATATTCAGCACATTAAAACAATCTTTTTGGCTAACGTGAATTCGGGATAAGGTGAGTAGAAGAAATTGGTTTTGTAGCAGCGTCCGCTGCTTGTTCGAGGTCAGCAAATTATCTGCAAAATAATGTTTTTCAATTAATTTGTTTTTTAGCGGTATTTGACCGAGTCCGCAGCGGACAAATGGTTTTGCCTACTTTTCCCGAAAGAAAAGTAGGTCGAACCGAAGGTTAATCCTAAAATATGCCTAACTTTGTAAGACCCCGTCGTGATTCTTTCATTGAAATTAATTTTATTTATACAAAACAAATACTTTTATCCCGAACTGACGTTTGGTTATTTAAATCTTAGGTGATGACACTTTATAACCGCTATACACTTTGCTCCGAATCAATATTCACCTTGCCCACAACTTTCCCCACCATTGCTTTGGATTACGCCCAGAATCCTTTGAGCTGACTAAATTTAAGCAGATTTTTTTCTACTTTAACCAGCAAACTTTTCTGTTCGGTGCCTACCCATGCCAATGCAAAATTAAAATCCGGGTTTTGTTGAACTTGCTGACTAAAATACTGCTCCGCAATGATTAAATCATTATATTTGCCCAAATGATTTTGCACTTTCTGCAAATATTTTAGATATTTCTCAACTTGTTTTTGCGGATAAATCTTCGCAATAAATTCAATAATGTATCTTAATTTTTTTACCCGTTTCCGCGTACGGTGACGTGCCTCGGCATCCATATCCGCAAAGTGCTTTGCATCATGAAATAATTGATGATGTAAATGATCTAATCTTTTACTTACCCGTCGTTTTAACGACACATTCTTTTGTTTGCTTTGTCCAGGTTGACGATAGGAAAATTCCAGTAATTTTAATAATAGTTTTACGGTCGATGGCTGACGGAATAAAGCACTAGAATCTTCGGTTGCCTGTGTTTCTGCATCAATTTGCAATACAGGTGCATCGGTCTGCTGCTGGATTCTCGGTAAAATTTCCAGTGTAATGACATCCAGATCACGGGTTGTACCCAATTGTCTGAATAAGGCCGCAAGTTCAGCTTCCCATTCCGGATTGACATGTGCAGACCATTTACCAAAGTTTTTCAAAAGACTACGTAAACGACGCAAGGCAACACGTGCCTGATGAATATGTTCAGGTTCGGCGATGTCATCGGCAATTGCCGCAAGATTTGGCAATAAATGATTAAGACAATTAATCACCATCTTTTGTAATGCATTTTCTGCTGAGAGCTGCTTATCCAGTACAAAAGATTTTGCATGTGTCGCAGGAGAAACCGTTTTACCTGCTGCCAAAAGGCTTCCCCGCTCGGCTTTACTTCTGACATCAAGCCATAGCTGATATTGCTCTACCCAACTTTGGCTAAAGTCAATCAAGGTAGCCGCATCACCACTTTTGAGTTCAAACTCAACTTCACAAATTTTCTGATGTGTTTGCGAACTACGAATTTCACCATCATCAAGACACGCTTCAATCAGGCTACCATGCACCTCAAAAACATGAAAAGTCCGCTGGACAATGGTTTCAAACTGGAGTGCAAGTTGATCCTTCTGATCACCCAGAATCTCGGTCAATAAAGTTTGTACGCTTCGATTATGCTGATATAAATCCAGATTTAAATCCGGTGGCTGTTCACATTTACCTAAAAATATTTCTTCTTCTATGCGGTGTAAATGACTTTCTCCCGCAGCTTTTAGCGTCTGTATCCAGTTTTCACCCTCCAGGCGCAAACGTATCGCCACGCCATGTTGGGATAATATGCGATCCGGCGTATCATAATATTTCGCATGCAGTTGAATCTGCCGTGCCTTTACTTTTTTAAATGCCCGTTCAACAGCTTTTTTTTGCTTTTCAGGAAGTTGAAATTTTAGTTCGATTTCTACCATGGCCATATTCCTGATATATTAAAATCGTCGCTCAAGCTGTCAATATAACGTGTAATCAAAGACAAGAGATAGCATATTTTGTGTGCAGTAACGTAACCTGGATTTCCTCCATTTATCATACCAAAAGTATCTTCTTTCATTACTAATATGACTCTTATTCTGTTGAAATGGTCCTTCATTTTCAAATCTTATTTCAGCACAATCGGAATAAGTTTTGATTGAATTTTATAATCCTGCACACGTGATGCACAGGCATTTCCAGTGATTTCGGTCTTGAGTACCATGCTCTGTTGTTCCAGCACATTCAGTATACCGATATTATTGGCACCGGTTTTACAATCGCTATCTCCAAGCTTGTCATCATATTGCCCCGGTGAATAATAGGATCTGGCCTCGGCAATCGTTATCGGCTGCCAGTTTTTAAAATAGGCCAGTGTACGGCTCTTTCCAATTGTACCTTGCCCAGAACCAGCACCTTCAAATTCAACCAGATTAACCGGTTTACCTTTTACAATCACCTGATGCACCACAAACGTATTAGACTGACCACCAAATTGCAGAATGTGTGATTGTTTCAGAGCCGGCCGGGTCAGAATATAACCCTTGACAAAATTACGTCCGGCATTGACAAATTCAATGCCCGAGACATAGGCTTTTTCACCGGATAACAATGTAATTTCCTCGCTATGCTCAATCACAATTTTATTTGCTGGTGATGCATATGACTTTTCCGAATTGCTTATCCAGTCGATGATTTGCGTTGTGCTCGGTGTCTTGGCCATTGTTGCCAATGTCACCATACTAACCAATAAACCTGATAACGCCTGAATAAAATATTTATGCCACATGATGATTCCTTAATCTCTCATTTACATCTTGTTTGCTTAATTTCTTTCAACATTACGTTATGATGGAAAATAAATTTTGACTGTCTGACTTTTCATGAATTTATACTGGTTTCGCAATGATTTACGCCTAAATGACAATACTGCCTTATTTCATGCCACAGAGCAAGATTTGACCATTGCAGTTTTTATCATCACCCCGACACAATGGCAACAACATGATGATGCCAGCTGTAAAGTCGATTTCTGGCTTAGACAATTACAACAGCTTTCGCTGCAATTAAAACAACTTAACATTCCTTTGCTGATTGGTCACACTGAACTTTGGCAGGATATTCCAGATCTGTTATCGCAACTGTGTCAGCAGCATCAGATTAAAAGTGTCTATTGGAATCAGGAATATGGTATCAATGAAATGCAGCGTGACCTTGCAGTAAAACAGCGATTACAGCACCAGCAGATTGATGTGCATGAATATTCTGATCGCACACTATTTCCAGTCGGTTCGATTAAAAATAAAAGTGGCGAATATTATAAAGTTTTTAGTGCGTTCAAACAGGTGTGTTATGAACGTTTGGATCAAGCGCACATTCTGCACACTTATGACCAACCTACGCTCCAGCAGTCCCTTAATATTGCCAGTGATGACATACCACAGTCCATTGCGGGTTTTGCTTCAATATCGGAAAAGCGATGCCAACACTGGCCGGTCGGTGAGGATATTGCATTGTCAAAACTGGATCACTTTGTCGAAGATCAGATCACGCATTATCAAACTGAACGGGATTTCCCCGCCATACAGGGGACCAGTCAGCTTTCGCCTTATCTTAATGCAGGGATACTCTCTATTCGGCAATGTGTACAATATATTCAACAGCATCATCAAAATCAGCTTTTTAGCTCAAATAACGGCATTAATACATGGCTGAACGAATTATTATGGCGGGAATTTTATCAACATATTTTATACGGTTTTCCGCAGGTCAGCCGACATCAGCTCTTTAAAGCCGAAACCGGTAAAATTCAACGGCGCAATGCACCTGAGGATTTACAGTCATGGCAACAGGGGAAAACCGGTTTTCCCTTGATTGATGCTGCCATGCGCCAACTACTAAACACAGGCTGGATGCATAATCGCCTGCGCATGATTGTGGCGATGTTTCTCAGTAAAAATTTACTGATTGACTGGCGACTGGGCGAACAATGGTTTATGCAGCACCTAATTGATGGTGATCTGGCTGCCAATAACGGGGGCTGGCAATGGTCTGCCTCAACAGGTACAGACAGTGTGCCCTATTTTCGTATTTTTAACCCGATTAGCCAGTCACAGAAATTTGATCCCAATGGCGATTTTATCCGGCAATGGCTGCCTGAACTGGCACATCTGGATAATAAAGCGATTCATGAACCCTATCACTATCTTAAAGTAGGTGAAGGATTAAACTATCCACAACCGATTGTCGATTTAAAACAAAGCCGACAACGTGCGCTTGATGCTTTTAAGGGGATTAAACATTAAATCATTTGGCTGTGAAACCAAAGGATTTTACAGTCATCAAAAGAATTAAATACTGGCAATCTCCTGCCACAATGCATCTGGAAAATGTTCCGCCAGATAGTTTTTCAGATATTGTCGGGTATCCTCGGCAATCACGCGATCTTTGGCATCATGAAAGGCATTAAACGCCAATGCATAGAGGGAAATGCCATATTGCTTTAAAACTGCCAAACTTAATAAGGTATGATTAATACTGCCCAAGCGTCCAGAGGTGACTAAAATTACCGGATAACGTTGTTGCGCGATATAATCAATGGTGAGTAAATCCTCGCTTAACGGCACCATTAATCCGCCTGCACCTTCCAGCAATACCACATCATAACGGGCAGCCAGTTGTTGCGTAGCCTGCTCAATTGCCTTTAAATCCAGTTGTTTTTGTTCAAGTCGGGTCGCCAAATGGGGTGATGCAGGATAGGCAAAAATTTGAGGCGCAGTCAAACCCTGCTGATCTTCCGGGAATGTATCGATCTGCATGATCTGGCGATGGCGGGCAATATCTTCGGAAAAACCCTGATTACCGGTTTGAATCAATTTCTGGGTAATCACATTGACACCCTGATCCAGCAATTGCTTGGCCAGAATCCCGGTACTTACAGTTTTGCCAATATCGGTATCGATGCCACTGATAAAATACACAGCATTTTTCATCACGCATATCTCTCTTTAGGATTTTGGTTCATATATTGACAAACAATCACCTATATATGATTGATAATGCTTAAAATCCTGATCTAGTGTAAAAACCTCTAATCGATGCCGTACAGCAATCGCACAGATAAGAAAATCGATATGTGACCCTTGAATACCATGTCTACGGCATTGATTATAGAATTGTGCTGCACATTCATAATCCTGAGTAATCACCTCTATATCTTTAAAAATGCTTAATTTGTTTTTTAATTTTTGAAATTGTAACTCATCACGAAGACCACTTAATATTTCCTGTCGTATGGCGCCAATAACCACTACCCTACCATTTAAAATAAGTTCTGATAACTCAGTAATAATATGCATGTCCGTATTTGTTTTTTGCTTTTTCCGAAAAGCCAGCGACCAAATTGAGGTATCAACTAAAATCATGAGGTCGCTGTCTCATCATTTTATAATCATAATCTTCATCTATATCTATCGTATTAAATAATTCAATAACTTCCTGTGCTTGTCTTCTCTGTACAAATTCCCTTAATGCAAGATCAATCACTTCTTGCGCATTTGACAAATGTCCAAGCTTTATTGCTTCTGCCAGTAAATTCTGGTCTAAATCAAGATTAATACTCATGACCTTCGCTTCCTCGAAACAAACAGATGTAACTACAGAATAGCATATCTTACAGGTATATCGACAAATGCAGATATCGCCCCAACTTATAAATATGCAATAAGCGGTTCAAGTTGTGACCACGATAAATTTGCATCGAGAGAGATTCGTACCCGTGCAGTCCCTTCAGCAACAGTTGGCGGACGAATCGGTAAAACATAAAATCCGGCCCGCTGCATGTGCAGGGCTTTATCCACAGCAATTTGATTTTCACCATAAATCACCGGGATAATATGACTATCAGTTGGACAAGCCAATCCTCTGTCTAGCACCGCCTGTTTTAGTTTCTGGCTAATCTGTAAAAGATGCTGACGTTTATCCTGCATCTGCTGCATATGATGAAATATAAAATTTGTCCAAGCCATATTCAGTGGTGGCTGGGCGGTAGAAAAAATCAGTGAGCGCATTTTATTAATCAAAAATTCACGAATAATTTCATCACAAATCAGATAGCCACCGACAGAGGCCAAGGCCTTGCCAAAAGTTCCGACCAGAAAATCAATGTCAGCGATACAATTTTGCTGCTCAGCACAACCCAAACCTTTGTCACCATAGATACCAATGGCATGTGCCTCATCGACATAGAGCATAACTTTTGCGTATTTCTGTTTTAAGGCCACCAATGCGTTTAAATTGGTAATATCACCGTCCATACTATAGACACTTTCGGTCACCACCATGATTTTTTCAATTTCGTCACGATTGGATGCCTGAATTAAAAGCTGTTCCAGTTGCGCTAAGTCCTGATGTACATAGCGTTGTTTCTGTGCCTTGCTTAATCGAATGCCATCGATAATACTGGCATGAATCAACTCATCGGAAATGATCAGAGTCTTGCTATCAGTCAAGGCGGGCAAAATACCGATATTCATATGATAGCCGCTGTTCAATAACAGACTGGCCCGACCAAATGCTTGACTTAAACTGGCTTCCAGTTGTTCATATTCAGGGAAGTTTCCGGTCAGTAGCCGGGAAGAAGAACTAGTTAAATGACGGGTTTCAACCGGGTAGAGATCAAAAAACTGTTGTGTTAACGCTTCATTTTGCGCCAGCCCCAGATAATCATTGGAACTTAGATTCAACATGGTGCTGCCATTTAATATGGCATATTGCCCTTGATGCTGAATTTTCTTAAAAAAACGGAAGTTATCCTTATGCTTTAACTGTTCTAAAGTATCGGCATAAGATTGATATAAAGGATTCATTGATACTCACATCAGTCAGATTGAACGTCGGCCGTTCAGGTCAGGGCTGAGATGCTACCATAAAAAAACACCCGGCAAATTGATCATACTGCTCAAGTTACAGGGTGTTTAAAAATTTTTAACCAGATTATCTAAGTTTTGCCAACCATTCACCCAGCATTTGTACAAATTGCACCAGAATCAATAATACCACTACAGTTAAAATTACCACACTACTATCAAAACGCTGATAACCATAGGATACCGCCAAATCGCCAATACCACCGGCACCGACAACACCAGCCATAGCCGTTGCCCCAATCAGACTAATCGTGGCTGTGGTGAGGTTTAAAATCAGCGAACTCCGTGCTTCCGGTAAAATAAACCTGAATACGATTTGTGCTGGTGTCGCCCCCATTGCCTGTGCCGATTCAATAATCCCCTCATTCACCTCGAGCAAAGACGTTTCAATTAAGCGTCCCATATAGGGCCCGATATAAATCGTTAGCGGCACAATTGCCGCCCAAGTACCAATCGAAGAACCGACTAAAAACTTGGTTAAAGGAATCACTGCAATCAGCAAAATAATAAACGGTAATGAACGTAGAGCATTAATCAGCGGATTTAAACCATGATAAATCACACGATTAGGTAAAATGCCTTTGGGACGGGTCAATACCATGGTAATGCCCTGAATAAAGCCCCAAATACCACCAAAAATCATTGCAAAAAATACCATTTGAAAGGTTTCTTGCAAGGCAGTTACAAACTGATCCATGCTCAGTGAACTTTGCCAGAACGGTGCTGTCACTGCCGTTAACCACTGTACGATTAAATCTCTCATACTGGTTCTCCTGACTGAATCACCCGAACTTCATGTGACTGTAAAAACTCAATCGCCTGTTGAATCAATGCCTCATCACCCAACAGTTGCACAAACATCTGACCGATCACGGTGCCGTTAATTTCGGTCATATTGGCAAACAGAATATTCAGGCTGATATCAAACTGCTTGATCAATGCCTGTACCACCGGTTGCTGGGCAGATTTGCCAATAAATTGCAGGCAATAAATACTGTGATGATGCTGATGTTCCAGCTGTGCAAAAATATTTTGGGGTAATTGTTGCTGTAACACGGTCTGGATAAAGTTCTTTGTGGTCGGATGCTGTGGTTGGCTAAAAATCTCAACCGTCGTACCGGTTTCAATGACTTTGCCGGCTTCCATAACTGCCACACGATCACAAATCGTTTCGATCACATCCATTTCATGTGTAACCATTACAATGGTAATATTCTGCTCACGATTAATTTTCTTTAATAATGCCAGTACCGACTTGGTGGTTTGTGGATCAAGTGCCGAAGTCGCTTCATCACATAATAGAATTTTTGGGTGATTGGCCAACGCACGGGCGATACCGACACGTTGCTTCTGCCCACCGGACAACTCATCTGGAAATGCATCACGCTTGTGCTTTAAGTCGATAAAATCCAGCAATTCTTCCAGTCGTTTTTCACGTTCAGCTTTCGGGATTCCCAGCAACTTTAACGGCATTTCAATATTTGCCGCTACAGTCTTGCTTTGTAACAGATTAAAATGCTGAAAAATCATCCCAATATTGGCGCGTTCATGGCGCAGTGCAGCAGCATCAAGTTGTGTCAGATCCTGACCCTTGATGATCACCTGCCCGGCTGTCGGTCTTTCCAGTAGATTGATCAACCGAACCAAGGTACTTTTCCCGGCACCGCTATAACCAATAATGCCAAAAATACAGCCTTCTGGAATGTCCAGATTAACCTGATCCAGTGCATGTAAGGTCTGGCCTTTCAGCTGATAATCTTTAGATATATTTTTAAATTGAATCATATCGCTTGAACTGTTGAAAAAAGAAGAAACAGCTAAAGCTTCCCTCTAGCTGTTTCAGTCATAGAATTATAGAACTAGTTGCTGCCTGTAAGATAGCTTACTGGTTCATTTACATCGACCTTGGTACCGCCAAAATTTTCATCAACATATTTTTTCACAGCATCGGTATGATATAAACCACCCAGTTTTTGTAATGTTGGATCATTCTGACGCGATTCGGCAGTCGCCAGTACATTGACATTCAATTTGGTACTTTGATCAATCGGCTCATAATACACTGCATCTTTTAGAACGTTCAAACCGCCTTCCATCGCCAGAGTATTCCCCAGTATAATCGCATCAACATCATCTTTAACACGAACTGCGGTTGCCATCTGAATCGGCTTAATCACCAATTTTTTAGTATTGGCAGTAATATCAGCTGGTGTGCCCTTCACTGGATCAAAACCATCTTTTAGGCTAAGTAAACCGGCACTTTGCAGTAACAACAAGGCACGGGATTCATTCGCACCATCATTGGGAATGGCAATGGTTGCCCCTTGTGGAAACTGATCAAGAGCTTTGTATTTGCTGGAATAAATCCCCATCGGTTCAAGATAAGTGGTAGACACAGGGGCAATCTTGTCTTTATTGGCAGCGTTATATGCAACCAGATATGCATACGACTGAAATGCATTGGCATCAACTTCTTTATTGGCCGCCGCAGTATTCATGGCAACATAATCGGTAAAGTTTTTCACTTCCAACTTGATGCCAGCTTCTTTGGTTTCCGGCAATGTCGCAATATAACGCCATATATCGGCATCCGAACCGGTAGATGCCAGTACCACAGTTTGCAGTCCATCTGTGGTTGCCTTGTCTTGTGTCGCTGTTTCCGGTTGTTTACCGCATGCTGTCAGCAATACCGATGCACTTAAGAAAAGACCAATTAGTTTTTTCATAGGATTACCTTAAAATGGAATTCTTGTTTAATTGTTTAACACACTAAACACGAGAAAATGGTTTATAAAAATGGGCTTAGCACCAAAATTTTCAAATCAAAACGAAAATATGAGGTCCTAAAAATGTCGCCATCATAGCAATAAATATAAATCTGTTATAGTAGAGAATCTTTGCCGACAATTTTGTCAGAAATATTTTTGTGGCCTTAGGTGTATAAATCACCCAAAACAGCTGATCTTCCAGAGAAAATCAGTGTCTTGAGTATTATTTTGATGACTTTTATTGGCATCTTTATCAATTTTTCTGCGATTGACAGCAGGATTTATTATATAAAAAATGTAAGCTACATTTGTGTCATGCCGGACTTGATCCGGCATCCAGAGTTAACGTATCCTAAATCAAACTCTAAAAGCTCAAACCTAGGCCTTAAGAACTTTGCTCTGGATACTTGCTTTCGCAAGTATGACGATATGATATGTAGCCCATAAATCGAACTTTGCTATAAATCCTACATGCAATAAGTGCCTTATTTAATCGCTCACGCAATAGAGCGCACAATTTTTTTCACTGCCGATAATAAAGTATCTAACTCCTGCACATCAATAATATAGGGAGGCATGATATAGACTAGTTTACCAAACGGACGAATCCAGATACCCAGTGCCAGACACTGCTGCTGAATCTCTGCCATATCCACGGGCTGGCGCATTTCTACCACTCCAATCGCTCCCAGTACCCGCACATCTGCCACCTGTGGCAAAGCTGCAAGCTCACTCAAAGAGGATTGAATCTGCGCCTGAATCTGCATAATTTTGCCTTGCCAGTCCTGCGCCCGTAAGACCTGAATCGACTTTAACGCCACTGCACATGCCAGTGGATTGGCCATAAATGTCGGACCATGCATAAATGCACCAGGTACACCCTGACTAATGGTTTCTGCCACATGATCGGTGGTTAGTGTGGCCGATAAGGTCATATAACCGCCGGTTAAGGCTTTACCGATACACATAATATCTGCTTCGACACAGGCATGTTCACAGGCAAACATTTTACCGGTACGACCAAAACCCGTCGCAATTTCATCCAGAATAAGCAGAACCTGATACTGTTTGCACAGCGCAGCCACTTGCCGTAAATATTCCGGATGATACATACGCATGCCACCGGCACCCTGTACAATCGGCTCGACAATAAACGCAGCAATAGACTGATGATGCTGTTTAAGAATGAGTTCTACAGGCTCAATATCCTGTGGCAGCCATTCGCCATCAAAACGCGATTGTGGTGCAGGGACAAAAAAACGTTGTGGTAAGCTACTCCCAAAAATATGATGCATGCCTGTAACAGGATCACACACCGACATCGCATTCCATGTATCGCCATGATAGCCGGAGCGTGTGGTAATAAAATTGGTTTTCTTATTTTTGTCTTTTATTAATCCGTTTTTTGCTGACCAAAACTGCACTGCCATTTTTAAGGCCACTTCAACCGCAACCGATCCCGAATCGGCATAAAAAATCTTGCTAAAATGCTGCGGCACAATCTCCAGTAATTGCTTGCCTAAATCAATTGCAGGTTGATGCGTCAGTCCGCCAAACATGACATGTGCCATGGATTTTAACTGTTGCTCAATCGCCTGATTTAATTGTGGATGATTATAGCCATGAATCACACACCACCACGACGACATCCCATCGATCAAGCGTTCACCACTATCTAGTTCAAGATATACACCCTGTGCAGCCTTGACTTTAAAGGTCGCTAGAAGATCAATCATGGAAGTATAAGGATGCCAAAGATGCTGATGGTCAAAAGGGTCGTGCATAATAAATCGGTCAAAAACAGAATCGCGATAGTTTTACATATTTAAGCCCGCAGTCCTATGGCAAAATGACCTGTTGTATCTCAGCGAATAATTTTTATAATTTGAGAAATTATTTCTGCTATGATGAGAATAATTCCGATTTAAACCTATGGTTCCAACAATGATAAAAAATATATGTTGTGCAATTTCAATCGCCGCGCTGTCCATTACAGCCAGTTCAAGTTTCGCCGAGAACTCACTCATTAAACCCAGTCAGGAAGGGCAAAAACAATGGGTGGGGCAACTTGCGCCTGCCTTCAAGTTACAGGATCAAAACCAGAAATGGCATGAACTAAAAGACTATAAAGGTAAATGGGTGGTTTTATACTTTTATCCTAAGGATAATTCACCGGGCTGTACGCAAGAAGCCAAACAATTTAAAGAACTTTATCCGCAATTTTTAAAATCCAATGCGGTGGTATTAGGTGCAAGTCTGGATGATGTCAAATCGCATCAGGTATTTTCTGAAAAATTGGGTCTACCCTTTCCCATTCTAGCAGATTCAGATCATCAATTGGCGCAAAAGCTTGGGATTGTGAGAAATCTGGGGATTGCCAAAGTTGCCAAACGTGAAAGTTTCTTAATCGATCCGCAAGGTGTCGTGGTTTATCATTATAGTAGTGTTAATACTCAGACCCATGCTGATCAGGTATTAAAGGATATACAGAAATTGCAGAAGAAATAATTTAATCTACCCGAATGGTAATCTGATAGGATTTTAAAGTGAGTTGCTTTTTTATACACAATTGGTGAATATGCTGAGCAATTTCTTCATTATCTAAAGTTTGGATGATCCCGTAGGCTGACATGATTTGGATCGGACTATGTATGGAAGCGAGAGAATACTGTGCCTGTTCACTATTAATTTTATGATAATAAAGCAGACCAGCATTTTTTAAAATTTTTAATGTGGCATAAATAGTTGCAAGATTGGTGCGATAATTTTTCTTAATGAGTATATTTTCAATCTCATAAGCTGTTATGGGTTTTCTGGAATTTTTTAAAATTTGAAAAATCATAATTCTTGGCAAAGTGACTTTGATATTTTTATGTTTTAACAAATCACGAATGATTGTATATTCCTGACCATACACCATATAAAACTCTCTTATTGAAATGATGAAATTAAAAAATCCCCCTTATCCTTAATGTGAAAAATAAGGGGAAGCTTAATTAAAATTTAAATCCTAAAGAAATGGTACCTGATCTTGGTATGCCATATACACTACCCAGATCATTAGATCTATATTCTTTATCAAATAGATTAGTAATATTTAAACCCAGATTTATATATTCATTAATCTGATAGCGTGCCATTAAATCCACCACAGCAAAACCACCCTGTGAACGGGCAATTTGATTAGCACTCGTCGTTGTATCGGAACAATACCCTGTATCTGTACAGTAAGAAATTCCTTGAGTGGTTTTATATTTCCAGCGAATTGAACCTCCTACAGTTAATTTATCTGTGGCTAAATATGAAGTAGACAAGTTAATGGCATGTTTGGGACGTTCATAACTATAATCCCCTGTGGTCATGGAAGATCCTGAGATACGTTCATAGCCATTTTGCGATTTTACATGTAAGAAGGTATAACCAGCATTAATCAGCCATTTGGGGGTTAATTGTCCTTGAGCACTGATTTCAAAGCCGCTGATAGTAGGTCCATCACTAGCGTACATAATTTCACAACTTGTCCCTGTTACTGGGGTACAGGTAAATGTACCAGAAGTTGGACTCGAATCTAAATAAGCAATGTTTTCTTCTTTCATTCTAAATATGGCCGTTGCCAGATTTAATTTATTATCCATTAATGCACCTTTAACTCCAATTTCATAGGAGTTCCCTTCAATAAATGGAAGGAAATTATCATTTTTATCTTTTTCTAATTGAGTTTTATAAATCCCTGTATAACTGGCATAGGCAGTCGTATTAGGTGTTAAATCATAAATTAAACCAGCATAAGGTATCCATTTATCTTTTGGTGAATACTCATAAGAATTAAGTTCCTCTTTTATTTTTGATACATTATAAAAATTGTTCTTAATTTCATAATGATTAAAACGTGTACCTAAAATAACTTTAAGCTTATCTATAGGTTCAAATTTTGTACTAAAAAAATAACCATATTGTTTTTCATGAATATCATTGTGGCTAATCATTTTATCCAATGGATATTGACCATATTTAAGAGCAGTACGCCCTGAATTTTCAGGATAAGCTATATGACCATTCCAATCTTCCAGAGTAGTACAAATTGCATGTATTGATGTACTACATGATGGAGAATTACTCCAACTTGATGTGTAATAATTTGGAGAAAAAGTTTTTTGGTTAAAACCATTAGCCCCTAGAGCAATCTGTGCTTCTCGCCCAAATAGTTCAAACTTTCCCAATAAGCTAATATCCAGATTATGAATTTTGGAATCATCATTTTCGCGACCTATACTAATACTGGCTGTATTATCAGTCGCATTATACCATTCCGACCCTAAAATCCCCCAAACACGATCCGGCATACTCCGCGTATATTGGTAATTGGTAGAAAGTTTCCAATGATCATTAAAAGCATGATCAAGCGTTAAGAAACCATTCCACATTCTTGTATGTGCATAAGACCAATCTGTTGCAGCATTCCATTTTCGACTTCCTGAATCAAATAGACCCGATTTATATGTATTATAAGTCGTTGAATAAATAGCTGTCATATGTGGGCTGGCATCATCAATATCTTTGTCAAACCATGTACCACCGACTGCAACGGTGGTCTTCTCGCCTAAATCCGCTTCCACGATACCGTATAATGTTTTTGTTTCTTCCTGGATACGATCAATATACGTTCCACCCTGTGCATAAGCACCCACAAAACGTCCACGGATACTACCATCACTAGTGAAAGGCTGCGAAACATCCAGCTCAACACGCTTCTTTCCCCATATTCCCCAACTAATCTTGCCACTGCGCTCTGCTTCAAATCCCGGGCGTTTACGTACAAAGTTAATGCTGGCAGAGGGGTCTCCGGTTCCGGTACTTAAGCCGGTAGAACCTCGAGTTACTTCAACACGGTCATAAATTACCGTATCCATACCTGCAAGTAACTCCATACCCCGTGTACCACTAATCAATGTCGGTGCACCATCCACCATCACATTATTAATTTCATAACCTCGGGAATAGAATGTCGCACGTCCCGCACCCGGTACGCCATAGTTTTGTACAGTTACACCCGGCGTGGCTTCCAATATTTTATTGACATCCGTCAGTGCCTGCTCCTCGATCTGTTTCTGGGTAATAATGGTAATGCTTTGCGGTGTATCTTTGAGTGCCAGATCCAGTTTAGTCGTACTGCTGGAACGATTGACCCCATAATTGTTTTTTGAGTCTTCTCTTGGATCATCATCTATGGCTTTCACCACAATGACAGGTAATTGTATACTATTCGTCACCTCTCGCAATTCACCCTGCGAACTTGATCTAGTCCCTTCTACAATACTCCAGACACTACCCTTTTTTTCAACAACTAAATTTGTACCTTGCAATAATTGATGTAATGCCTGTTGTACAGATAAATTACCTTGTACTTTGGGCGCAGTTTTATTATTTAAAATATCACCAATATAAATAATATCAACATTGGCTTGTCGTGCCAGCTGTTGTACCGATTGCGATAACGGCTGTGCAGGTAAATTTAATTCAACATTTTGTGCATATACACTGGTGGAATACAACAGTGTGGCCATCACCAGACTTAAAGCAGTTTTTTGAATCCCCATGATTTAAACTCCGTCTTAACAAAAAAGTAATTCTCATGTGTTAAGACGATTCATTTGCATCAAGTGTAAACCTGAGTTGGAAAAATATTTTTATTTCCGTTCAACTTTCCAATGATGTTCATTAATCTTTTGTATTTTTACAGGCGCAACATGCGGCAAAGCCTGCATAAATTGTTGATAATTTTTTGCCTGAAACTGACCATTAATCGGTATCTGTTTGAGCTGATCATACTCAATCTCAACGGTAAAATCAGAATAACGCTGAAAATTATGAATAGCTTCCTGCAAAGGTTTCTGTTCAAATACAATTTTTCCTGTTTGCCAAGCCGTGATGGCATAGCCATCAATCGTCTTAACTGGACCGAACTGCTCATTCTGATAATGAATCGACTGTTGCTCAGTTAAATGCATTGACAAAGACTTGCCATTTAAACGACGAACTTCCACCTCACCTTCAAGTACAGTGACCATTACCTCATCATCACGATGTTTATCAACATTAAAAATCGTGCCAATGTCTCGTATCCATACATCTCCAGCCGTCACAGTAAAATCACGCTCAAATAAACGAGAAACAGGATTCTGTCCATGGGCCACAGTAAACATGGCTTCACCTTGTAGCAAAACGATTTCCCGACTGCGTAGGTGTTGTTGTACAGTAATTTTAGTATTAGTATTTAGTTCAATCTGGCTGCCATCGCTTAACATCACCTGCTTTTGTTCACCTAATTGGCTCACATAGCTTTGCTGTTGATAGCTGGGATTATACCAATACAGTCCAATTGCTACCCCGACAAGCGACAATAAAGATGAACCTACTTTTTGTCGTTGCAAGCGGCGTTGCTTGGCCCGCTGCAATATCTCCTCTTTTGATGGAATATTAGGCAGAATTTCGTCTTCAAAACAGGAAATCATGCGTTGAATGTCCTGTAGACTATGTTGTGATGGCACTGTATTTTTTTTGGAATGTTTGTGATCCATGGGATTATTCATCTTTAATCTCAATAAAAACAGGCAGAAAACTTTGTAATGCCCGGGTTAAATGCTTAATCACCATCATTCTGGAAATGCCCAGTTGCTCTGCCACCTCGACTTGTGACATGCCATAAAACTGGATCAGTAAAAAAACATCCTGACATGTGGGCGGCAAGCGTTGAATTTTTTGTAAAATTATCTGGCTATATTGTTTTTTTGCAACGACCAGTTCCTGCTGGGTAAACAAGCTGTTAAATTCAGAAAAAACTTCATGTGCTATTATTTCTTGCTCGACATAAGAAATTTCTAATTGATTTTTTCGAAGATAATCTCGTCCAATATTACAGCTTGCTATTTTCAAAAATGCAATTGGATTTTCTAATTGGCTAAATTTTTCAGGTTTTTGTAAAACTCGTAAATAAGTTTCCTGCACAATCTCATTGGCAATTTGCCTATTACCAAATACTCTACTGATATAATTCACTAATTCATCATAATATTGGACAAGTTCTGTTGCTGGGGAATGTGACATGGTACAAATCACCAGAAGTATATATAAATAATAATTATTATCACTTGTAAGTAAATTTTTCTCAAGCTTAAAGTATATTAAATGTTTATTTCAAATTATTCGAATAAAAAAGGTCGGCAATTGCCGACCTTTTCATCTCATTACGATTACATCTGTGACTGGATATAGTTTTGTAAACCAACTTTCTCAATCAAACCTAGCTGTTTTTCCAGCCAGTAAGTATGATCTTCTTCGGTATCAGACAATTGCTGACGCAGCATATCACGGCTAATAAAATCGCCATTTTCTTCGCACAATTTAATGCCTTTTGCCAATTTTTCACGCACGTGATATTCAAGGGCAAGGTCTGCTTTTAAACAGGACACCACATCGGTACCGACATTAATATCTTCACGATTCATATTCGGTGTTCCTTCAAGGAATAATACACGACGAATAATCGCATCCGCATGTGCTGCCTCTTCCTGCATTTCATGATCAATGCGTTCGTAGATTTTTGGTAAACCCCAATCTTCATACATACGGGAATGGATCAAATATTGATCACGGGCAGCCAGTTCGCCACCGATCAACATATTAAGATAGTCTATGACTGCTGGATTGCCTTTCATAATATTGCTCCTCAATTTTCAAGCATTATGCACTATTGGAGGATAATTTAAAAGCCAAAAATGTATTTAAATGTTTGATTTATAATAATTAAAAATGAGAAACAAACGCATTTACACTTTATCTCCAGGTTGTATTTAAATACTATCTTTTCTTTAAGCTGTTGAATTTGTATTCAATAATATTATTTATTTTGCAATATTGTTTTAATTCATCTAATGGCTTTATCAAGATTTACAAATATTCGCATCAGTCTTTCAATATTCCTTGTCAGATGTCCGTTTCATACGCACAATAGAAACGACGATAAATATTTTAGTGTGTATTATTTCTTGCTGTCTTCTCGATAAAAAAGGAAATTCGAATATGACAATTGTGGATAAATCCAAGCCTATTCTGGTCACCGGAGCAACAGGTTATGTAGCAGGATGGATCATTGCGAACTTGCTACGTCAAGGTTTTACCATACATGCCACGGTGCGTAATCCTGCAAATAAAAAAAGTATTGAACATTTAATTGATATTGCTGCAAGCTCTTCCGGTGCTATTCATTTCTTTAAAGCAAATTTACTCCAGCCAAAAGATTTTGATGCTGCAATGCAAGACTGTGAAATTGTTATTCACACTGCATCGCCTTTTGTGGTGAGCAATTATAAAGACGCTGTAAAAGATATTATTGAACCTGCAATTCAAGGCACTAAAAATGTTCTGGAATCTGTAAACCGTACCGAAAGCGTCAAACGTGTGGTTTTGACTTCTAGCATTGCTGCAACCTATGGTGATGCAATTGAGATTCTTAAAAAACCAGATCGTTGTTTTGATGAGAATGACTGGAATACGACCAGTAGTACCGATCATCAACCCTACCCATACTCCAAGGTTGCAGCTGAACGTGAAGCGTGGAAAATGCAATCCGAACAGAGTCGCTGGGATTTGGTGTGCATTAACCCCGCACTGGTGATGGGACCCTCTTTAACCGCCAATACTCAGTCTGGTAGTGTGGAAGTCTTACAACAGTTTGGTGATGGGACAACGCTGGCAGGTGTACCGCCAATGTGGAATGGTATTGTTGATGTGCGTGATGTGGCTGATGCACATATTGCAGCTGCATTTACGCCAGATGCTAGCGGCCGTTATATCATCAGCGGTGGGACATTGAGTTTATTAGAAATAGGGAAAGTGTTAAAAGCCCATTTTGGTGGTCGTTATCCGTTCCCTCGATTTGAAGTACCTAAAGCAGTATTTACGCTGATTGCGCCTTTATTTGGTTTAACCCGTCAATTTGTCAAACTGAATATGGGTTACCCTATTTATTTTAATAATAAACGTAGTATTGATGAACTTGGCATTCAATACCGTGATATTCATCAAAGTCTGATTGAGCATTTTCAGCAATTGATTGATGATGGTATTGTGAAAAAACGTTAACCCACGATTTCAGTTGTCTATCGTTTTCATCACGATAGACAACATTTTTTGATTTTAATGCAGGCTATTTTTAAGTGCATCCAACTGCACTTGTGCCTGTTTTAATTCATCATAGTATCTTTCCAACTCACGAGATTTGGAAATACGATCCTGCATCAGTTTTTCTTTTTTGGCCTTATCCTCTTCTTTAATCAATTGATCATCCAGACGATCAATATCCTGTTTAGTATATTTGATACTTTGCTGAGTTTGATAATAATTGGATGCGACCTGATGATACGGTTTTAGCTTGGTATGATTCGGCTCTGGACAGGCGCTAATGCTGCCACTCCCCGTTAAAGATAAGTTAAAAATATTTTCCGGCTGACAATATTGCTGAATACTTTGCGCATATGCTTGTTGATATTGCTGTATTAGCGTAGTCGGAATATTCACCCCTTGTTTGCTACAACTGTCTTGACGTGATTCAGCACGGCTGGCATAGCCTTTTAAAGCATCCTGCGAACCCAAGGCTGACCAATTGGCTGTTTGACACTCACTGACCGTCATGGTCTGACATGCGGATAAAAGTAATGGACTAATCAAAATACACATGATTTTTTTCATATATGTTCCCCTATTGATATTGTGCGATAAATTCTAAAAACTGATCTTCATTCATTACCGTTATACCTAGTTTTTCTGCTTTGTCGAGTTTACTACCTGCTTTTTCTCCTGCCACCACACATTTGGTTTTGGACGATACACTGCCACTGACCCGAGCTCCTAAAGCCTGTAAACGTTGCGTTGCTTCATCACGTCCCATACTTGCCAGTGTACCGGTCACCACCCAGCTTTCACCATTTAACGGCTGACGAGTGGGTGCCTGTGGTGCTTCCCAGTGAATCCCAGCATTCAATAAACGTTGAATCACTTCCAAATTATGTTCGGCGTGGAAAAAGTCATAAATCCATTCGGCAGTAATATCTCCGACATCAGGCGTTTTCTTCAATTGTTCCAGATCGGCAGCCATCAAGGCGTCTAGTGTTTGAAAAGTATTGGCCAGCATTTTTGCTGTAGTTTCACCTACCCCACGAATCCCTAAAGCATAGATAAAACGGTGTAACTGAGTTTCCTTACTCTGTTCAATGGCACTCAGCAAATTCTGCACCGATTTTTCACCCATTTTTTCAATGCCAAGCAGTTGTTCCCGATGCTCATGCAAATGGTAAATATCTGACACATTTCCCAATAAATTTAAATGCAGTAAAGACTCTGCCCAGCGATCTCCCAAACCCTCGATATCCATTGCTTTACGTGCGACAAAATGACGAATTGCCTCAATACGCTGTGCCGAGCAATATAATCCACCTGAACAACGTGCTAATGCTTCACCTTCCGGCATTACCACTGGCGAATCACAAACAGGGCAGGTTGCAGGTAATTGCACCACTTCACTGTGCTCGGGACGAAACTCCAACCAGACTTTTTCAACTTTTGGAATGACATCACCAGTGCGATAAACACTGACAGTATCACCAATACGCACATCCAGACGATAGATTTCACCGATATTATGTAAAGTCACATTAGATACTGTAACGCCACCGACAAATACAGGTTTTAAGCGTGCCACAGGTGTAACCGTGCCTGTACGCCCGACTTGCCATTCAATATTTTCAACGGTGGTTAAGGCAGCCTGTGCAGGGAATTTATAGGCAGTTGCCCAGCGTGGTTCGCGACTTAAAAAACCCAGTTGTTTTTGTTGTTGTAGACTGTCAACCTTAATCACCATACCATCAATTTCAACCGATAAACTGGCACGTTCCTGCATGATGTCCTGATAACATTGCTCAACCCCTTGAATGCTATCCACCAGCCATTGTCGTTCGGCAATTTCAAAACCAAGACGAGTCAACCAGTGCAAACTTTCCGACATCGAGTTTAAACCATGATGTGGTACACATTGCGCAATACCGTAGGCATAGAATGCCAGTGGTCGACTGGCTGCAATTTTTGGATCAAGCTGACGTAAACTACCCGCTGCGGCATTTCTTGGATTGGCAAAAGTTTTTTCACCTTTTTCCTCGGCCAGACGGTTGAGTTTTTCAAAACCTGATTTGGGCATTAATACTTCGCCACGTACTTCCAATAATTCCGGTACTGCCACACCTGCACCAAATAAATGTAAAGGCAGGTTGCGAATGGTTTTGACATTCTGGGTAATATCTTCCCCTGTTTCACCATCACCACGGGTCACACCACGCACCAAAACCCCATGTTCATACACTAAGGAAATCGCCAAACCATCCAGCTTTAACTCAACATCGTATTGTACTGGTTGATTGGGTAAACGCTCCTGTACCCGCTTGTCAAAGGCTTCCAATTCCTGAAAATTAAATACATTGCCCAGCGATAACATCGGTACACTATGGATCACTGTAGTAAATTTTGCTAAAGCTTCGCCACCCACTTTTTGTGTCGGTGAATCACTTTGGATCAAATCGGGATATTGTTCTTCTAAATGTTTAAGCTGATGAAACAGTTGATCATATTCGGCGTCACTAATGCTCGGATTGTCCATGACATAGTAAGCATGGTTATGTTTAGCCAAGATTTGAATGAGTTGACGCATTTTATTTAATATCTCTAGATCAGTATTCACAACTTTGATTGTCCTGTGTTCTTGATTGATGGCAATACATAGGTCTTAATTTGATATAGACAACCAAGGATTAAGTAATTGTAATCCTGCAATAATAGAAAAATCTTTTTCATTTCGAGTAACCAATACCATTTGTCTGGATATTGCAGTCGCTGCCAATAAACTATCAATCACAGGTAAATTCCTGCCTTGCTTACCATATTGTCCGCAAAGCTGTCCCCATAATCGACAGGTCTGTTCATCAACATCTAAAATGCGCTGTTTAAATTGTAAAGGAATATCTTCATCTAACCATGATTGTAATCGTTGTTGGCGTATAGAAACGTCAAGCTGACTAATTCCTTTTTGGATTTCTCCAATTGTTAGACTACTCAGATAGAGAAATTGTATTGGTGTCGCTTGTAACCATTGAATCACGCTGGAATGTGGTTGTGGTTTGGTAAATTCAGAAATTACACAGGTATCTAATAAATACTTCATAGGTCAATCTCTCGACCCATATCCTGCTCTCGTTCTGGAATATCTAATCCCTGTAAAGGTGAGTTTAATAAAAAATCAGCTAAATTGGTGTGTTGCTGACGTAATTGTTTCAGTTCTTCTGTGGCAATAATCGTCACGGCAGGCTGTCCTCTTACGCAAATCTCCTGTTCTCCCTCTGATAATGCTTTACGAACAACTTCACTAAAACGATTTTTTGCATCCTGTAATGCCCAAGTTGTCATCATTTCACCTTATTCAGCTAGATAGACTAGCTTATTATTTAAAGTTATTTTATTACTGTCAAGTGATATTATAGATCACTACACCACGATGTCATCACTAGAATTATCTTTAACTCTTTGCCCTGCACACACCACCGAATACACCATACAATTGAGCTGTTGTTTTTTGGCTTTTGCTTCGATTCAGGTCTGGATATGATTATATTTTCACAAAAAAAGCTCCATAAATGAAGCTCTTTTCTCATATTGGATTATTTATCAGCTTTTGGCTTTAACCCTTGAGTCAGACCATTAATATCGCCACCCTGTAAGCCCAGTTCATTCATTAGACTATCAATTAATGGGGCTTGAGAACGATAACGCAAAGCACTATTCACCACCTGATCGGATAATGATGCATTACTATTGCCATTGTCACTATTTTCAACTGATGCTGTCGTTCCGGCAAAACCATTTAAGCCATTGACCTGTAAAATTTTGATGTCATCAATATTTTCCATCGGTTTAACACTTTCACGAATAATATCGGGTAAATGCTTAAGTAATGCCAGACGTACCTGCATTTCCACCTGTTCGGCAGACAAGACATTCGCCGCTTCATTGACTGCTCGTGTCCCTTCAGCATCCACCTGATATTGTTTCTCCAATGCCTGTGCCAGCAAGACTTTGGCATCGGCTTCACCTTTGGCGTTTAAGCGTACTTTTTCAGCCTCAGCTTCGGCAGCAATACGCACTGCTTCAGCTTCATCAGCGGCGGCCTTTTTCCCTGCATCGGCAGCAACCGTAATCGCAATCGCATCTTTTTCTGCTGCCTGTTTCGCTGCTACCAGTTCGACTGCTTTTTGTCGTTCGGCACGTTGTGTTTCCCGTACAGTAATGACTTCTTCTTCGGCTTTTACTGCTTCGGCACGGGCTTTATCGGCTTGGGCTTTTGCTTCCGATTCGGCACGGGATTTTTCCGCAATGGCAATGGCACGATCCTGTTCAGCCAATTCAATGGTTTTTTTCTGCTCTACCGTCGCACGCTCAATAGCCTGTGATTTTTGAATATTTTCATTTTCCACATCACGGGCTGCGGCAATACGTCTTAATTCCACTTCACGTTCAGCAGCAATGCGGGCTTCTTCTGCCTCACGTTTTTTGGCTGATTCCTGTGAGGCAATTTCTGCCATTTGTTCGGCTTTACGAATCGCCACTTCACGTTCTTGCTGCATTTTTGCATATTCTTCTTCACGAGAAATTTGCAAACGTGCTTGTTCTGCTTCAAGGTTTTTAGCACGAATGGCAAGATCAGCGTCTTGTTCAATGTCATTACGTTTTTTACGACGATCTTCGATGGTTTCTGTCAGTTTGGTTAAACCTTCGGCATCAAACGCATTTTGTGGATTAAAGAACTTAAAGCTGGTTTGATCCAAACCGGTGAGAGATACTGTTTCCAGTTCCAGACCATTTTTGGATAAATCCTCAGACACCACTTGTTGAACTTTTTGTACAAAATCCACCCGTTTTTCGTGTAATTCTTCCATTGCCATTTCCGCAGCAACAGCACGTAAGGAATCAACAAATTTCCCTTCGACCAGATCCTTTAACTCCTGTGGCGACATGGTTTTTTGTCCCAGTGTCTGTGCTGCTGTAGCGATAGATTCTGCGGTCGGTTTAACCCTCACGTAAAACTCTGCCATCACATCAACTCGCATACGGTCACGGGTAATCAATGCCTGATCAGCAGCACGACGTACTTCGAGACGCAAAGTATTCATATTCACAGGGATAATTTCATGCAAAATCGGCAGAACCAATGCCCCCCCATTTAAAATAACCTTTTCACCACCAAAGCCAGTACGAACAAAAGACACTTCCTTACTCGAACGGCGATATAGTCGTGCCAAAATCACCCCAAGAATAATCAGTCCGAGTAATATCGCACCGGCCAAAATCAATATTTCAATCATTTGCTACAGTCCCAATTCAAATTGTTGTTAAAATTTTGCAATCCCTATACCGGATTAAATCTGATCCTTTAAGATTGCTTTAAAAATTGTGTTGTGTTTCGATACCAATAAAATGTCATGGCCCTGTTTGAGCACCTGATCCTGATCCGGTTCGACCATAATATAGTGTGTTTGTCCAAACTGGTCTTTTAGTTTGGCCTGTGCAGGATAACCCTGACGTGCTTCACCAATCACGATTTGTGCCACAGAACCGATCAATTCATCACTATAAATGGCAGTGGTGAAATCTTTCGGTAAGATGCGATAAAGTCCCATCGAGACATAACGTACGATCGGCAACACCAGAAAAAATACCACGATACCAGCCAGCCATGCTGCTAAATATTGGTTAAAAATCACCAGCCAAATATGCTGTAAAATAAGCCCAGCAACACCATATGAGGCTAAAAATACTACCAGCCACATCAATACAGGTACACGGCCAATATAGAGCCAAGTTAAAAACTGTACAAAAGCACCTGTGGAGGTCGCATCAAGATGAACGTCGGGTGTGGCATGATCAGCCAGACTTTCAGGTAAAAGTTGATCCAGCCAGTCGCTAATACCGCCCACAAATAAATTGATAATTTCAAGAATACCCAACATCAGCATGATGGTTAAGGCAACGGAAAACCAGAGATTTGCAGGTTGTGTAATTAATTCCCACATCAGAGGCCCTCTTTATAAATGAACTGGATAATTCATCAAATCGTTATAAATAAATGTAGTAAAATCAGAATTCTAAAAACAACATCAATGATTTATTTTAAGTTATTTTATAACACAAATCATTCTCAATAACTAGGCTTGATTGGGATTTAAACATTGTTTGGCAATATAAAGCCAATGGCAGTTTAGTCAGGCAAACCGTAACAAACGGTGGCTTTGGAGGAAGAATACGGCGTCTTTTATAATAGGAAAATGATCATTTCAATTATTTTGATCGTTAAAAAATGAATGGATTTTTTTCATATTACCCACGATCACCTTGGTCATACCAACAGGCAGCGTTAAATTCGATATGCTGTAAAATTTCATCGAGGGATTCAATCAAAACCACTTGGTCATCAACCTGATCATGAAATCCTTGCAGCATCAAGGCGTGCATGCCTGCCCGACGAGCACCAAAAATATCATTCACCGGATGATCACCGATAAATAAGCATTGTTGCGGTAAAACCTGTAAATTATTTGCAACATATTGAAAAATTCCAGGCGCTGGTTTTTTAATGCCAACAGATTCCGAACTAACAATCATATCAAAATAATGTTGTATGCCTAAACCTTCGATAATTTTAAGCCGTGTGGCATGACCGCCATTGGAGACAATTGCCAGTTTAAAACCCTGTGATTTTAATTGTTGTAAGACTTGCTCTGCCCCAGCCATTAATACCGCACACAAGCCAAATTGAGTAAACCACAATTCAGCCAACTCATCTAAATCCGGTTTTCGCTGCCAATGCAATTCCTGAACTAAAGCATACGCAACCGAATGACCAATGGTTTTATGGGTTAATAACTCAACCTTGGGATAACCGCCTTGATCTATACGATGAATAATTTTTTCGATCACATCAATATCAATCTGTACCAAGTCTGTTTGATAAACCTGAGAAAAATATTCACTAAAGCGCCGGATACTTTTCCCCCGATGGGTCAAGGTATTATCCAGATCAAATAATATGGCGCGTAACTGGTGTTTAAGCATTGTTCTGGCTCAGTCTATCCGGACAAAGAGGATCTTTTACAATCTGTTATTCATCGTAAAAAGTTGATTAAAGCTGTTGAGCGCTAAAGCTATCACACTGATTGATATCACCTGACTGATAGCCACGCTCAAACCAGCGCTGGCGCTGTGCACTGGTCCCGTGGGTAAAGCTGTCTGGTACAATTGCACCTCGTGCTTTGCGTTGCAAATAATCATCACCAATTTTCTCTGCGGCATCCATAGCTTCAGCAATATCCCCCTGCTCTAAAAATTGGGTACGTTGCTGGGTATGATTCGCCCAGAGTCCGGCAAAACAATCGGCCTGTAATTCCTGACGCACAGAAAGTTGATTGCCCTGTGCCTGACTGGCACTGGCACGTGCCTGATTGACCTGTTGCGAAATGCCCAATAAAGTTTGTACATGATGACCCACTTCATGTGCAATCACATAAGCCAGAGCAAAATCTCCGGCCTGATCATTACGGGAAAGCTCCGAATTATTTTTGTCACCGGTAATCCCCATTTGGCTACGCATTTCTTGAAAAAATGAAGTATCGATATATACTTTTTGATCTGCGGGACAATAAAATGGCCCCATGGCAGATTGCCCAGTACCACAGCCTGTTGGGGTTGCATTGTTGTATAAAACCAAACCGGGATTTACATAGGTTTCACCATGTTGCTTAAAGATATCAGTCCAAGTATCTTCGGTATCGGCCAAAATAGTCGCCACAAATTGTCTGGCTTCCTGCTGATCCGCTGTTTCATTTGTCGGTGCTGTTTGTGATTGACTGCTGGCCTGTTGTGTCACTTGCTGCGTGGCCTGATAAGCCTGTTGCGGATCCACACCGAAGAATTTCCAGGCGACAAAAGCCACCACCAATCCAATGATACTAATGCCACCACCCACTTTGGCACCGCCACCACCACGACGATCCTCAATATTGTTACTTTCCCGACGACCTTTCCAGCGCATAACGACACCTTATCTACAAAGTTAATGTGATTGTTGTTTTTTAGAAAAAACTTTCTTCAACAAGCTAACGATGACCACAACAATTAAACCCGCGACTGCGCCAATGGCAAAATTAATCAGCGTAGGCGTTAATGCCCCGACAATACTCCCCACCGCAGGCAAATGCTCGGAGTAATCCACAGCATCTTCTGTCATATGATGTAAAAATGGTACAGCGTGGCTAATAATACCACCACCCACTAGAAACATAGCAATCGTGCCGACAATTGACAAGGTTTTCATTAAAATTGGGGCAAAACTTAATAGGCCCCGACCAAATGCCGCCTGAATACCCTGTTTGGTTTCATTCAGGTACAGACCAATATCATCAATTTTAACAATCAATGCCACCAGCCCATAAACCCCGATCGTCATAACAATTGCAATGAGAGATAATACACTGAGTTTAGTCAGGAAAGGTGCTGCTATCGAAATAGTCCCCAAAGTAATCACAACAATTTCAGCCGATAAAATAAAATCGGTACGTATTGCACCTTTAATCTTATCATTTTCAAATTGCCTTAATGATGTTTCGTCCTTTAGCAATTGTTGCTGTGCCACTTGGACATCCTGTTTTGCCTGAGGATTCTTTTTATGCTGAATGGTATGAATGATTTTTTCTACGCCTTCATAACATAAAAATAGACCACCAATCACCAGCAATGGATTAATTAAAGCTGGCGCAATCCAGCTAATAAACAATGCCAAGGGCACCAATATCAATTTATTGACAAAAGAACCTTTTGCAACTTTCCAGACAATCGGCAACTCCCGTTCCGAGCGCACCCCACTCACCTGTTGTGCATTGAGTGCCAGATCATCACCCAATACCCCAGCAGTTTTTTTGGCAGCCATTTTGCTCATCACGGCAACATCATCTAGCACTGTTGCAATATCATCCAACAGTAGTAACAAACTACTTGCCATAACTTTTATCCTGATTGTGTTTGGCATCATTGTAATTTTAAAATTTAGTCAGCAGATAGCTTTTTTGTCAATAAATGCACTTTTTTGGTATTTTATTGGGCATCATAATATCCCTGATGAATAATTATCGCATCTCGTGGTGGCGGTGCAGTATGGATCGGATATTGTGGCAAATATTCTGTGGTTTTTTTATAGGTTCCACCATAAGGTAAATAGACTTCTTCACTACTTTGATAATGATACTGCGGTTGAGCTGCAATATAAACCTGAACATTCGGTGTAACCACAGCAACTTGAGGCCGCTGTGAAGGCAAAGGCTGTCTAGGCGGATAAGAATAGATGGGTGCGATTGGGATATCGGTCATCAGGTGCAACATAATTTGGCTGGGTAGCTGTTTTTTTAGGTTCTTTATATACCGATTTATAGGTTACAGGTGCACTCAAGGTGATGCCATATAACGACAGTAATATGGCAGTTAGCATGATTCTTTTCATTATTCTATCCTCATCTTTACCATTGACTCCTAGAAAGTGTAGCCCAATTCATAATTTTTGCTATTTTTACTTTTGTTGCAAAAGAATAACTAGGCTTTCAGAGCAACTCTAATTACAATGCCAACATATTTATTATATATCGAAAATGGGAGTCGTCATGAATCAAGCTGTAGAACGTCCAATCATTTTAACGGGAGATCGTCCAACAGGACAATTACACCTGGGACACTTTGCAGGTTCATTACGTACGCGTGTCGGATTACAGGATTCCCATCAACAATATTTATTACTGGCAGATACACAGGCATTGACCGACAATGCCGATAATCCTGAAAAAGTACAGCGTAATATTATCGAAGTTGCACTGGATTATCTCGCAGTTGGAATTGACCCCAATAAAACCACCATCTGTATTCAGTCCTGCTTACCCGCCTTGTTTGAGCTCACCAGCTACTATATGAATTTTGTCACGGTTGCCCGTCTAGAACGTAACCCGACCATTAAGTCTGAAATTCAAATGCGTGGTTTTGAACGGGATATTCCTGCCGGGTTTCTTTGCTATCCAGTTTCACAAGCCGCAGACATTACCGCCTTTAAAGCCACAATCGTTCCTGTCGGCGAAGACCAAATTCCGATGATTGAGCAGACCAATGAAGTGGTGCGCCGTGTCAATCGTCAGATTGGCCAGAATGTCTTACCAGAATGTCAGGCACTGTTATCAACAGTTGGACGCTTGCCCGGCTTCGATGGTAAGGCCAAAATGTCCAAATCTCTAGGTAATACTATTGTATTGAATGCCACCGATAAAGACATCAAAAAAGCAGTCAATGCCATGTATACCGATCCCAATCATTTACGTATTGAAGATCCAGGCCAAGTTGAAGGCAATGTGGTGTTTACCTATCTAGATGCATTTGATCCCAATAAAGAAGAAGTTGCAGAATTAAAAGCCCACTATCGGCGTGGTGGTTTGGGTGATGGTACAGTGAAAAAACGTCTAGAAGCAGTACTAAAAGAATTGATCGAACCCATTCGTGAACGCCGTAACGAACTGGCCAAAGATCCAACCTATGTGATGGATGTATTACATGATGGTACCGATAAATGCCGCCAGATTACCCAGCAAACTCTCGATGAAGTTAAAGCAGGTTTAGGGCTTTTTCGTTTTTAATGTTGCACTGCGTTAATTAAGTAACAAAACAGGTAGTTTAATCACAATAATTACCTGTTTTAACATTCGTTTACGCGTTTACCAAAGTAATTTTTTAGATGTTGCTACATAATACTTTTAACAAGTTAAGCAAAGACTTAATTTTATACCCCAAGCAAGTTATTATGGCGCAATGATCACCCCAATCATTGCGTTTTTTTTATCTACACAATTCACAACTTATTTTCTTATAAATATAGGGTCTGTTGACATTTCGTCTATGATTGCGACAGTGGTTGTTTTTTAGGTAATACAAGGCATGAATAGTGAAATTTAGTTATTCTAAATGAACTATTCATAACGCAGTAGTGTCAAAAAACAACCCTGTCCCAAAGGGTTGTGGTTAAAATTCCCCCATACGTCGTTACAAAGCTCGACAAGGGAATAGCCATTGCCTTCGCTTTGTGCCTAGTCTGAAGAAATTTTAGCCTACAACGCAATCTATTTATCAAATGTCAACAGACCCTAATTTACCTGCCCACTTCATTCATTTATATCCATTTTCCATATCACTTTACTCTGGATACTACTCGTCACGATCTTTATAACTTTTAAACAATTGCCTATATTTATTTAAATTTTTATATTTTTCAAAAGTTAGTTGAATAAGCTCAATAAAATTATACTGAGCATCTTGTGAAGAAAAATAATAGCGTTGTTTCACCAATGCAATTAAATCAATTGCGGAGGGTAAATGATGAAAATAAGCCAATATAAATGCTTCACTTTCGTCGGATTTACCCGATAACCAATATAAGAACGCAATTCTGATTAATACAAGCTGTTCAACTTTTGGTTCATCCAATTGCAATAGCATCATATTTAATGCGCTGTGCTCATCAAGATAGTCTAAAAAAATTTTAATTTCACCATAATTTTTGATCGGTCGAGCCAGATCAATCTTTTGATAAATATAAACACCAATTAAGTTCTTAAATTGAATATGTAGACCGACATCCTGATGACGATCAAATTGATTTAATATTCGATAAAAATGCTCAGCCGGAAATTGTGTCTGCTGTTTCTCAATCAGCATGAACATCAACAGGATATCCGCTTGCAATATATATTGTTTAGTAACGTCATCCAATTGCAGAGATTGATCAAGAGCCTTGATTTTATGCAAAAAATATTGTGCCTTAAATTGATCTTTATGCTTTAAACTCATAGTCTTGAACCAGTATGCATAAATAAGGACTCGGCAAACTGTAGTATCGTGCTGATCTAAATTTTTAGCATATTCAATGACTTCATTATAAGCATCGTTCAATGCCACATGCGCCCACTGATGCTGATGATTCTTTATCTGAGCATACATTGCATTTAGCACTAAAATACGAATTTCTACATGTAGATGGAGCTTGTATTTTTGAATAAAATTCTGAGTTGCCCGATTATATTTAATAAGTTCAGTTTCTTGCTGTATCTGTTTCCACTGCGCCTGTGCAACAAGGTACTGTACTTCTCTATGAGGTACTGCAAAATACTTGAGTATAAATACCTGAAAATTTTTCGTCGTTTTAAATTCGTTTCGTATTAGGTCTAATTCTTGTCTTCGCATAAGTGTAATTAATCACAAAATTAATAATAAATATAATATTCATCACATTTTATAATAAAAAACCCTCATAAAGAGGGTTTTTTTTAAATATTTTATTATGCTAGTCCTTTTTCCTTCAGAACTTGCAGCATGGTCGAACCTAGTTCAGCAGGACTACGTGTATAAGCAATCCCCGCTTTTTCAAAAGCAGCAAATTTTTCTTCTGCTGTCCCTTTTCCACCAGAAATGATTGCCCCTGCATGTCCCATGCGCTTGCCTTTCGGTGCTGTTACGCCTGCGATATAACCCACGACTGGTTTAGTCACATTGGATTGAATATATTCAGCCGCTTCTTCTTCGGCAGAACCACCAATTTCACCAATCAAAATGATTGCATCGGTATCTGGGTCATCTTGAAATAATTTCAGTGCATCAATCTGATTCATGCCCGGAATTGGATCACCACCAATACCGATACAAGTAGACTGCCCCAGACCAAGCTTGGTGGTCTGTGCCACTGCTTCGTAGGTCAATGTACCAGAACGTGAAATAATACCAATTCTACCCGGGGTATGGATATGTCCCGGCATAATACCGATTTTACATTCACCCGGTGTAATGACACCCGGACAATTGGGACCGACTAAACGTGTGCCATTACCATTGGTTTCCAAATAACGCTTGGCTTTAAGCATATCCAGTGTTGGTACACCTTCGGTAATCACAACGATCAGGCTAACGCCGGAATCAACTGCTTCAATAATTGAATCAAGCACAAAAGGTGCAGGTACATAAATCACCGAAGCATCTGCATGGGTTTCACGTACAGCATCTTTCATCGTATTAAATACGGGTAAATCTAGATGTGTCGTCCCGCCCTTGCCTGGTGTTACCCCACCAACAACTTTGGTGCCATATTCCAGTGCCTGTACAGAATGGAAAGTACCATTTTTGCCAGTAAAACCCTGTACCAATACTCGTGTGTCTCTATTAATTAATACGCTCATGATTGATACTCCTTAAGCCTTCACAGCAGCAACAATTTTTTCTGCTGCATCGGCAAGACCATTGGCAGACGTTAATTTTAAACCTGATTCATCAAGAATTTTTGCGCCCAGTTCTGCGTTATTGCCTTCCAAACGAACAACAACGGGTACAGAAACATGAACCTCTTGAACCGCTGCAATAATGGCTTCAGCAATCATGTCACAACGTACAATACCACCAAAGATATTAATCAATACACCTTGTACAGAAGTATCCGCCAAAATAAGTTTAAACGCTTCAATCACACGCTCTTTGGTTGCACCACCGCCAACATCAAGAAAGTTTGCAGGTTGTCCACCATAGAGTTTGATGATGTCCATAGTCGCCATGGCAAGACCGGCACCATTGACCATACAGCCAATATTACCTTCCAAAGCAACATAATTTAGCTCATGTTCAGATGCTTTTAATTCCCGTTCATTTTCTTGTGATTTATCACGTTCTGCGGCAAGTGTTGGCAACCGATAGAGTGCATTGGAATCGATACCTACTTTGGCATCTACTGCAAGAATGTCGCCATTTTCACGTACCGATAACGGATTAATCTCAAATAATGCAAAATCATTGTCAACAAATGCCTGATAGGCACCTGTCATCAATTTTACAAACTGACCGATTTGTTTATCTTTTAATCCCAGTGCAAACGCAACTTCGCGCGCCTGAAAAGGTTGTAAGCCAACCAGCGGATCTACGGTAGTCTTAATAATTTTTTCTGGTGTTTCTTCGGCAACTTTTTCAATCTCAACACCGCCTTCTGTAGATGACATAAACGTCACACGACGACTAGAGCGATCTACTACTGCACCAAGATATAATTCACGCTCAACAGGATAAACATCCTGACAAACCAATACACTATTTACAGGTTGACCATTGGCATCGGTTTGATACGTAACAAGACGTGTGCCAATTAAATCTTTGGCAACCTGAGCAGCTTCTTCTTTTGATTTTACAACTTTTACACCACCAGCTTTACCGCGACCACCGGCATGAACTTGGGCTTTGATGACAGCAAATTTTCCGCCCAGCTCTTCAAATGCTGCTGCGGCTTCATCTGGCGTTGTTGCAAGGAGTCCGTCTTGGACAGGAAATCCATACTTCTTTAACAGCGCTTTTGCTTGATATTCATGTAGATTCATTGTTTTTCCTTAACCGTTGTGCATTCTGATTTTTCACGCTAGCCAATCTATCTAATCCCAACCATAGATCTTTGTCTAGACTTTTACACTTTGTTATTACATTAAAGTGACAATCCCTTCATTGCAAAAGGATTGTCTTTACAAGTTTTATCTCAAAACTTATTTTTTACGCTTTCTTTGGATGGCATGAATCGCACGACCATCAACAGCAAGTGCGGCTTCGTGTACAACCTCTGAATAAGTTGGATGTCCAAAAGTCATCAATTGTAAATCTTCAATTGAAGAGACAAATTCCATGGCAATCATACCCTGATGCACGATATCTGATGCATTTGGACCAATCACATGCATACCCAGCAAACGATCAGTTTTTTCATCAGCAACGAATTTTACAAATCCGGCTGTTTCGGCAGAACCCGCTGCCAAAGCACGACCATTTACAGCAAATGGGAATTGACCTGCTTTAACGGTATAACCTTTTTCAGTAGCAGCTTCTTCACTTAAACCCACCCATGCAGCTTCCGGATGGGTATAAATGACACTGATAATCGTATCATAGTTGACTTGTGCAGCATGACCATGAATACGTTCTACTGCCATTACACCTTCTTCCATGGCTTTATGTGCAAGCATTGGACCACGAACCAAGTCACCAATCGCATATACACCATCTACAGAAGTCAGGCATTGATCATTGACTTCAACAAAACCACGCTCAGTCAATTTAATCCCGGAATCTTCGGCAAGCAAACCTTCTGCATAAGGTTTACGACCCACACAGACGATGACTTTGTCAAATACTTGCTCTTTATCTTCACCAGCCTGATTATATTTAATGGTCACTTCACGACCATTGACCTCAGTGGCAGCAACTTTTGCCCCAATACGAATATCCAGACCCTGTTTGGTCAGAATTTTCTGGAATTCTTTGGCAAGTGCCTTATCAGCCATTGGCAAGAATGCATCCAGTGCTTCGAATACAACAACTTCACTGCCTAAACGACGCCAGACTGAACCAAGTTCTAAACCAATTACACCGGCACCGATCACACCCAGACGTTTTGGTACTTCAGGGAATTTTAATGCACCAGTCGAATCCACGATCAAATCTTCATCAACAGGCGCAACAGGAATATTCACTGGCACAGAACCGGATGCAAGGATCACATATTTTGGCTCAAGAACCTGAACATCGCCTTCAAATGGTGTGAATTCTACTTTTTTACCGGCCAGTAATTTACCTGAACCCTGTAACCATTCGATGCCATTACCTTTGAGCAGACCAGCAACACCACCTGTTAATTGATCAACAACTTTATCTTTACGCGCCAATAAAGTATCCAGATCAAACTTCACTTCACCCGTGCTAATACCGTGTTCAGCTAAATCATGCGTGGTTGCTTCATAACGATGGGAAGAATCAAGTAAGGCTTTTGAAGGAATACATCCGACATTCAGACATGTACCGCCTAAAGAAGGTTTGCCATTGTGAATACGTTTTTCAATACAGGCAACTTTGAAACCCAGTTGTGCAGCACGAATCGCTGCTTCATAACCACCAGGTCCGCCACCGATTACAACAAGATCAAACTGTTGAGACATTATTTTCTCTCCATTTTTAAATCTCCCCTAACCCTTCTTTTTAAAAGAGGGAGAACTACCCCTGAATCAATGCTGTAATAGAATTCACAGGAAGTCCCCCTTTGATACAAGGGGGATTTAGGGGGATTTAATTCAATATATTATAAATCAAGCAACAATGATGCTGGCTCTTCTAATAATTCCTTGATCGTCACCAAGAAACCCACTGCTTCTTTACCATCGATTAAACGGTGATCATAAGACAGTGCAAGATACATCATTGGTAAAATTTCGACCTGACCATTGACTGCCATCGGACGATCCTGGATTTTATGCATACCCAGAATAGCAGTTTGTGGTGGATTGATAATTGGTGTAGATAACAATGAACCGAAAGTACCACCGTTAGTAATGGTAAAAGTACCACCTGTCATGTCTTCAAGGCTTAATTTACCTTCACGAGCCTTGGCAGCATAAGCACCAATACCACCTTCGATTTCTGCATAGCTCATTTGATCTGTATTACGCAATACAGGAACAACCAGACCACGATCTGAAGATACTGCTACACCAACATCATAGAACCCGTGATAAACAATATCATCACCATCAATAGATGCATTCACCGCTGGATAACGTTTTAAGGCTTCTGTCGCTGCTTTAATAAAGAACGACATAAAGCCAAGACGTGCACCATGACGTTTTTCAAAACGGTCTTTATATTGCTTACGAAGTTCCATGATTGGTTTCATGTTGACTTCGTTAAATGTCGTCAGCATTGCAGTTTCTTGTGTAGCAGACAGGAGACGTTCTGCAACACGTTTACGCAAACGTGTCATTGGTACACGTTTCTCAACACGCTCACCAACAGCCACACTCAATGGTGTTACCGCAGGTTTGGCTTGATGATTGACAACATCTTGTTTGGTGATACGACCACCACGACCTGTACCATCAACACTCGCTGCATCAAGACCTTTTTCAGTCAATGCCTTACGAACAGCCGGTGCCTGATCCTGAACACTGCCCTGTGCTTGGCTACGCTCAACCACAGGTGCAGCACCTGCTTCAGTTTTTTCTACAGCTTCTTCAACATGCGCTGTATCATTCACTGCTTGTGTACTGTCAGCACCCGATGCCGCTTGACCCGCAGCACCTGCTTCAAAATCTGCAATCACTTCAGCAGAAAGTACAGTATCGCCTTCATTTTTGATAATTTTGCTAATCACGCCATCAGCAGGAGCAACAACTTCCAATACAACTTTATCAGTTTCGATATCACAGATGACTTCATCACGTGATACAGCCTCACCAACTTGTTTGTGCCAAGCTGCAATTGTTCCATCCGCGACCGACTCTGGAAATACCGGTGCTTTAATTTCAGTTGCCATTATTGATTATCTCCTGTTACTTCAACCTGTACGCCCAATGCATCTTGTACAAGTTGAGCCTGTTGTTTTGCGTGCAAATAAGGTGAACCACATGCAGGTGCAGCCGATGCTTCACGTCCTGCATAACTAATGCTAATGTTTCGACCCAACGGTAAAATTTCTTCATAAAGACGTGGAGCAATGAACAACCAGGCGCCCTGATTTTTCGGCTCTTCCTGTGTCCAGACTACATCTTTAATATTTGGATATGTTTCGATGATCGCATTCAAGACATCGGCTGGATATGGGTACAATTGTTCAACACGAATAATTGCCACATTATCCAAACCTAGCTCACGGCGTTTTTCCAGCAAATCGTAATAAACCTTACCACCACAAATCACCAAACGATTGACATTTTCTTTATTGATTTGATCAATTTCATCAATCACAGTCTGGAATGTACCTTCTGCCAATTCTGTCAGCGTCGATGTCGCCAGCTTATGACGTAACAATGATTTTGGTGACATCACAATCATAGGCTTACGAATCGGACGAATCACCTGACGGCGTAAAGCATGGAAGATTTGTGCTGGTGTAGTTGGTGTAAGCACCTGCATATTGTCTTCGGCACAAAGTTGCAAGAAACGTTCTAGACGTGCAGAAGAGTGTTCTGGACCCTGACCTTCATAACCATGTGGCAACAGCATGGTTAAACCGCAGACACGTTCCCACTTCGTTTCACCCGAGGCGATAAACTGGTCAATCACAACCTGAGCACAGTTGGCAAAATCACCAAATTGTGCCTCCCAGATAATTAGACTTTTAGGTACTGTGGTTGCATAACCATATTCAAATGCCAGTACTGCTTCTTCTGACAGTAAAGAATCCCAGACCACAAAACGCGGTTGATTTTCTTTGACATGACATAGTGGAATATAAACCGAGCCATCAACCTGATTATGCAATTTTGCATGACGATGTGAGAAAGTACCACGTCCTACGTCTTCACCAGTAATACGAACCAGATAACCTTCGTCCAGAATGGTTGCATATGCCAGTGTTTCAGCAGCACCCCAATTTAGTGGAAGTTCACCTGTTTGCATTTTAAAACGGTCATCAATCACTTTTGAAACTTGGCGCTGCATTTTGAAACCTTCTGGAAGTTTCGCCATGTTTTGACCAAGCTCTTTTAAGCGCTCAATATCAACTGTTGTATCCCATACATCAGTATAATCATGACCAAGATATGGTGCCCAATCGACAAATAATGCCTTATTCGGCTCACGAACCAAGGCATTGGCAACATGCTTGCCAGCTTCAAGATCGGCACGGTAATCTTCAATCAACTGATCTGCTCTGGCACGATCGATGATATTTTCTGCAATCAACTTGTCTGCATACAAAGTACGCGTTGTCGGTTGTTTGGCAATTTTTTGATACATGATCGGTTGAGTTGCTGCTGGCTCATCAGCTTCGTTATGACCACGGCGGCGGTAGCAGAACAAATCAAGAATCACATCTTTACGGAAAGTATGACGGAAATCATGTGCCAGTTGTGTTACAAAAATCACAGCCTCTGGATCATCACCGTTGACATGGAAAATCGGTGACTGAATCATTTTTGCAACATCAGTACAGTATTCAGTCGAACGGGCATCACGTGGATCAGATGTGGTAAAACCGACTTGGTTATTGACGATGATATGAACTGTACCACCTACGCTATAACCACGAGTTTGTGACATCTGGAAAGTTTCCATATTCACACCCTGACCCGCAAATGCAGCATCACCATGCACAATTAATGGTAATACATCATCACCACCAATATCTTTACGACGTACCTGACGTGCGCGAACTGAACCTTCAACCACAGGCCCAACAATTTCCAGATGTGACGGGTTAAACGCCAATGCCAAATGCACTTCACCACCTGGTGTCATTACATTCGATGAAAACCCCTGATGATACTTCACATCACCAGAACCTTTTTGGGTTAAAGTTTTTCCTTCAAATTCACCGAACAAATCCTGTGGATTTTTCCCCATGATGTTGACCAGAAGGTTGAGACGGCCACGATGCGGCATACCAATCACAACTTCTTTACAGCCAACAGCACCGGCACGCTGGATCAGCTCATTCACCATCGGAATAAAGGACTCACCACCCTCTACACCAAAGCGTTTGGCACCAACATATTTATTGCCCAGAAATTTTTCCAGACCTTCGGCAGCAGTTAAACGTTCCAGAACATGTTTTTTCTGATCAGCAGAAAAATTAAATTTTCCTTTTGTACCTTCCAGACGTTGTTGAATCCAGCGTTTTTCCTTGGTATCAACGATATGCATATATTCTGCACCAATGGAACCACAATAAGTTGCTTCCATATCAGCGACCATTTCACCCAGTGTCGCTTCGCTTTTACCAATTGCCAGATTACCTGTATTAAACACTGTATCCAGATCGGATTTTGATAAACCATGTGCATCAAGAGCCAAATCAGGCACATCTTCACGTTTAGCCAAACCTAATGGATCCAGTTTTGCCTTTTGATGACCACGATTACGATATGCGGCAATCAACTGCAATACAGCAATTTGACGTCTTTCGTGTTCTGTACTGACCTCACCTTGCTGCATTGGCATAGCACGTCCGGAATTGCGAGCAAGTAATAAAAATTGCTCACGGACATTACTATGGGGCTGATCTCCCTTAGGAAACCGGTCAAAGTACTGACGCCAATCTTCACCGACTGAATCTGGCGCAGTTAAATAATTTTCATAAAGTTCTTCAATATACGCTGCACTATCAGCGGAAAGTTCTGTGTCAAGACGCAATGCGTCAGCAACATCTTGCATGAGTGGACCCATTTCCTATTGCAAAAACAAGTTTGGTGATCTCGTAGACACACCTACACTGGAACACTTATTGATAGATAAGCGTCCAAGACCCTTGATCAATTCTTTCAACCAAGCGTTTTACACGATGTCAGACAATCTGACGATGAAATAAGTGTGTCATGTTGTATGCTAAAATTTCGCAACAACACAACACCTATTCCGGTACTACTCCAAACTTGGAGCATTTCTGCAAGACGTATGAATAAAAATAAAACAACTTTTTTACTCTTATTCATAAGACCTTTTTAATCTGCGCATGCTCATCAATGAACACAGATAAATTTTATATTTCACCTCTTAAAGACCAGAATACTCAGGCAAAACATATAAGTTGATAAATGCTAACATGTCTTTGCACTTCTCTTGATTTATTCGCAACATACTACCCATAAATAAATTAAATACTATCTTTAAATATTATGCTTACCATACCTTTTTTCTTATATTTTCTCGATAGCTCTAGACAAAAGTCTTACAAAATCTTCAAGCATAAAAAACGCACCCCTCAGGATGCGCTTTTTTGCTTAATTAAGCAAATTAACCTGCTTGATCCAGCAACATGCTACGGATGTGGCCAATCGCCTTGGTTGGATTCAAACCTTTAGGACAAACAGACACACAGTTCATAATACCCTTACAACGGAACAAACTAAATGGATCATCTAAACGCCCCAAACGCTCTTGTGTTGCAGTATCACGAGAATCAATGATAAAGCGGTATGCATTTAACAATGCTGATGGCCCAAGGAACTTATCAGGATTCCACCAGAATGATGGACATGCTGTTGAACAACAAGCACATAGAATACATTCATACAGACCATTTAAATGTTCGCGCTCTTCGGGAGACTGTAACCGTTCTTTAGGCGGAGCCGGCTGATTATTAATCAAGAAGGGTTGAATCTTGTCATATTGATCATAGAACTGGTTCATATCCACAACCAGATCTTTAATCACTGGCAGACCTGGTAATGGTCGAATGGTAATGACTTCAGGCAAATCATTTAAATTCCATAGACATGCCAGACCATTTTTACCATTAATATTCACACCATCAGAACCACAGATTCCTTCACGGCACGAACGACGGAAAGTTAAACTTTCATCCTGAACTTTTAATGCCAATAATGCATCAAGCAACATACGATGCTTATCGTTAAGTTCAAGTTTATAGGTTTGCATATACGGCGCTTTATCCTTATCAGGATCATAACGGTAGATGTGAAACGTACGAGTACCTCTACTCATCTTAATTCTCCCAATTAGAATGTACGTGGCTTAGGTTCAATTGGATCAACAGTCAATGGTTGATAACGCACTGGCTTGTACTCTAAACGGTTGTCAGATGAATACCATAAAGTATGCTTCATCCATTCATCATCACGACGACCATAAGGATAATCTGGGTGATCTGGTGGTAACTCATAGTCTACCACTGTGTGTGCACCACGACATTCTTTACGAGCAGCAGCAGAAATCAGGGTCGCTTTTGCTACTTCGTATAGATTTTCAACTTCAAGGGCTTCAATACGGGCTGTATTAAATACTTTAGATTTGTCTTTCAAGTGAATGTTGCGTACACGCGGTTCAAGTGCAAGAATCTGTTTTACACCTTCATCAAGCAAGGCCTGAGTACGGAATACAGCAGCATGGTTTTGCACGACCTCACGAATTGCATCGGCAACTTCCTGTGCATTTTCACCCTCTACCGTATTATCCAGATGAACCACACGTGCCAAAGTTTTTTCCAATACATCATTCGGTAAAGGTGCATAATCATCACCATGATGCTTGGTAACGTAATCAATGATATGTTCACCAGCTGCCTTACCAAACACCACAAGGTCAAGCAATGAGTTTGTGCCTAGACGGTTGGCACCATGTACAGATACACAAGAACACTCACCGATTGCATAAAAGCCTTTAACCACTTTCACATAATCAGGGCAATTGCCTTCATATGAATACTCTTTGGTTTCTTTATTATAATTGGTAATCAGTTGTGGATTTTCTGTCGGAACTGGCACAACAACCTGTCCATGAATATTGGTCGGAATACCACCCATTTGATAATGGATCGTTGGTACAACCGGAATAGGCTCTCTCGTGATATCCACGTTTGCGAATTTTTTACCAATTTCAAATACCGATGGCAAACGTTTCATGATGGTGTCTGCACCCAGATGGGTCATATCCAGCAGAATATAATCACCTTTAGGTCCACAACCGCGACCTTCTTTAATTTCCTGATCCATGGAACGTGATACAAAGTCACGAGGCGCCAAATCTTTTAATGTGGGCGCATAACGCTCCATAAATGGTTCACCATCCTTATTCCGAAGAATCGCACCTTCACCGCGACAACCTTCAGTTAACAGCACGCCGGCACCTGCCACACCTGTTGGGTGAAATTGCCAGAATTCCATATCCTGTAATGGAATACCTGCACGCGCTGCCATACCCAGACCATCACCAGTATTGATATAGGCATTGGTTGATGCACGATAAACACGACCTGCACCACCAGTTGCAAACAAAGTTGCTTTGGCCTGAAATGCGGCAATATTACCCGTTTCCTGATCAATCGCTGTTACACCCACGACATCACCTTCTTCATTACGAATTAGGTCGAGTGCAATCCATTCCACGAAAAATTGAGTACCCATTTTTACATTGCTTTGGTACAGGGTATGCAATAAGGCATGACCAGTACGGTCAGCAGCAGCACAGGCACGAGGAACTGCTTTTTCACCATAATTTGCAGAGTGACCACCAAAAGGACGTTGGTAAATCGTACCATCCTTATTACGGTCAAATGGCATGCCCAGATGTTCAAGTTCATATACAACTTTTGGCGCTTCGCGAGTCATAAACTCACAAGCATCCTGATCACTTAACCAGTCGCCACCTTTTACGGTGTCATAAAAGTGGTAATGCCAGTTATCTTCCTGCATATTACCAAGAGATGCACCAATACCACCTTGTGCTGCAACGGTATGCGAACGTGTCGGGAATACTTTGGTCAATACTGCAACTTTCAAACCTGCCTGTGCAAGCTGATAAGATGCACGCATACCAGAACCACCGCCACCAACGATTACAGCATCGAAAGAGAGGGTTTGAATATTTGAATAATCTTCTTTAGGAGTTATTGCACCCATGATCTTTTCCTATCAATTCGCCCAGAAAATCTGGATTGCCCAGATTGCATAAACAAACACCGCAATAATCACTGCCGATGTTAAAACTAGGCGTAAACCTGATGCAGAGGGACCCATTTGACGAGTCGTGACATAATCGGTGAATACCTGCCACATTCCAATCCATGCATGCGCAACCAATGATAATACCGCAAGCAATGACAATATTTTCATCGGTAAAGTCATCATAAAGCCAGACCATTGTTCATAACTAAAATCGCCATGACACAATATCCAACCAAATACAACAAAAGTATAGACAGCCAACACGACTGCACTTACGCGTTGGATAAACCAGTCGCGTGAACCCGAACCTGTTAAACCAGTTGCACTTTTCATTACAGCACCACCCAGATAAATGAAGCCACAATACCAATTGCAGCAATTGCAAAGGCAACCCATGCTGCAATGCGACCACTGTTTAATTCTTCATTAAGGCCAAGATCTGCCAGTAAGTGTTTAATACCCATCACAAGGTGAAAATATAAACCTGCAACAAATACCCAAACGATAAAACGTACAAAGAAATTACCAAATACGACATTTTTGACATAATCAAAACCTTCGGGCGAAGATAATGATCGATCCAAGATCCATAAGAGAACTGGCACTAATAAGAAAACAATGACACCTGACAAACGGTGTAAAATCGATGCAATAGCCACGGGTGATTTTAAGTTTACAGCTAAAACTTGACCCATGGACAAATTGACAGGTCTGTTGCTTTTCACAGCGGGCATCCTGTAGTAACAACTCCAAAAACAGGAGTTTATGAATTAATTCGAAGGAAAGCTGGCATTATTAGGCAAAGCTTGCCCAACTCAAATGACAGGGAATTATAAAACGCACCACATAAAAATACAAATACGTTTGCAAAAAACTTCTTTAAAATTACTTAATTGAGAATTGTTTTCATTAAGAAATGATCAAGAAGCCCTGTTGATATAATGTACATTAATCATTCTTAAATTTGTAACAAATAAGACTTTGGTGCAATTTATTTATATCCCCTTTTAGCGATATAAAAAGATCCGCGCAAAACATCAAACAATGAGATATACAAATCTTCTTACAATTGTTTGAGTGAAAATAGTATGTTTTGCAGTAAGCTTGATACGTGTTACTGATCAATAAATATGACTAGGACATTATATCATTACCTTGGGTGGCGTGTGAGGTTTTATAATTTTTTAGCTAAATTGTACAAAAATTAGCGAACTGGCGAGTTTTTTCTGCTAAATGAGAATTGACAAAATCTCAACACTCACTAATCTTATAGCAAATTTCAGCAGTCTGATTGATTTTAAGAAATTTCATCTTCCAAACAAATCAGATTTTACATTCACCAGGACAGGAGAGCTTTTGAATGTCTGAAACAACTGGTAAAAAAGCCGTTTTAGAACTTGATGGCAAAAGAATTGAACTTCCAATTTACAGCGGCACATTAGGTCCAGATGTAATTGATGTTGGCAGTGTATTAAAAGAAGGACATTTTACTTTTGATCCTGGATTCATGTCTACCGCAGCTTGCGAATCAAAAATCACATTTATCGATGGTGACAAGGGCATTTTGTTACACCGTGGTTATCCGATTGACCAGCTCGCAACCCAGACAGATTATCTAGAAACCTGTTATTTATTATTAAATGGCGAATTACCAACTGCTGAACAAAAACAAGATTTTGACGCAAAAGTTCGTAAACACACCATGGTTCACGATCAAGTGAGTCGTTTTTTCAATGGTTTCCGTCGTGATGCACACCCTATGGCGATCTTGGTCGGTGTGGTTGGTGCATTATCTGCGTTCTATCACAACAACCTCGATATCGAAGATGTTGATCACCGTGAAATCACTGCAATTCGTTTGATTGCAAAAATTCCAACACTGGCAGCTTGGAGCTACAAATATACTGTAGGCCAACCTTTCATGTATCCACGTAACGACTTAAGTTACGCAGAAAACTTCCTGTACATGATGTTTGCAACGCCTGCGGACAAAGATTACAAAGTAGATCCAGTACTTGCAAAAGCAATGGATCGTATCTTTACCCTGCATGCTGACCATGAGCAAAATGCATCAACATCAACCGTACGTCTGGCAGGCTCTACTGGTGCAAATCCATATGCCTGTATCGCAGCAGGTATTGCAGCACTTTGGGGACCAGCGCACGGTGGTGCAAACGAAGCGGTACTTAAAATGCTTGATGAAATTGGTAGCGTAGAAAATGTTGCCGAGTTCATGGAAAAAGTAAAACGTAAAGAAGTGAAACTCATGGGCTTTGGTCACCGTGTGTATAAAAACTTCGATCCACGTGCAAAAGTCATGAAACAAACGTGTGATGAAGTTCTGGAAGCATTGGGTATCAATGATCCACAACTTGCATTGGCCATGGAACTTGAACGTATCGCCTTATCAGATGAATATTTCATCAAACGCAACCTTTATCCAAACGTGGATTTCTACTCTGGAATTATCTTAAAAGCAGTAGGTATTCCAACAGAAATGTTTACGGTAATCTTTGCGCTTGCACGTACTGTTGGCTGGATCAGCCACTGGTTAGAAATGCACGCTGCACCCTATAAGATTGGTCGTCCGCGTCAGCTTTATACGGGTCATACGCAACGCAACATTGAGCGTTAATCGGTAGTTTAATATTATAAAAAGGACGCTCTAGAGCGTCCTTTTTTATGAACCAAATATCGACTACATTTTAATTAGAAAATTTTATTCTTCTAGGAAAGGAATACAGGTTTTTAAATCGTCACAATTCTGCCCTGTTCTCGATTTTAGAAAATAATCTTGCACCATCTGTGCTTGCTGCTCAATACCATAATGTAAAAATGATTTACCAGCCCGTATCACATATTGATATCGTCGATCAAAAAGTGCTTTTTTGACCACTGCAATACCTTGTTGCAATTGCCAGACATGTACTAACTCATGAATTAACCATGATTGCAATGCTATACTTTCCTGAGCAAAATCATCTTTCCAATCTTTCTGATTAAAATAAATATTCCCATTGGGACTTATTGCATAATGTTGTAATACCAGTCTATGCGCAATAATTTGAATATCATCCAGCTTTAACTGCTGTCCAAAAACAGAATAGGCCAACGCTTTTTCGCCTATTGTCAGCGATCTTCTCTTTAAAACCCACAAAGAAGAGAGGGATTGAAAACCAATACGCCGCATATCTACTCACATTTGTACAGAATCGGGTTAAATAAACAAAAAGTTATCTAAAATACTATGTTTTCTTTACAATTTTAAAATACAATAGCCAAGATTTGAATTCTCAACCAAAATCACGATACTTGGTATGCTATTTTAGTGTAATACACAGCGATACCGATACTAAATGTATATTTTACTATGATGGTTGTGATCAATATAAAAGCATAACAGTTGATCTCAACGGCATCATATAATCCCTAAAAACAGGAAAATCATTCAAATGCGTAATTTTAAAATTGCCCTCGCACAATACTGTCCTTCCATTGGTAATATTGCATTAAATGCAAAAAAAATGCTGGAACAGGCACAGCAAGCCCAACAACAAGGTGCTGATATTGTAGTTTTTCCGGAACTTGCCTTAATTGGTTACCCACCAGAAGATCTATTATTGCGTCCAAGTTTGGTTAAACGCACCCAACAAGGTTTAAGCACCCTGCAACAGATCAAGGATATTATTGTCGTAGCAGGCTATGTACATATTGATGAAGCAGGCCAACGTTATAACTCTGCTGCATTAATTAAAAATGGTGAAGTACTGGGTGTTTATCATAAACAGAATTTACCCAACTATAGTGTATTTGACGAAAAACGCTATTTTACGCCAGGTCAACAACATCTGATTTTTGAACATGCCGGCCATAAATTCGGTATTTTAATCTGTGAAGACATCTGGATTGAACAAAATACTCAGCAACTGACCCAACTGGGTGTAGAAACGATTTTGGTACTCAATGCATCACCTTATGAAGCAGGTAAACCACAAACCCGTCAAAATCTAGTCAGCAAACTCAGCAAAACCTATAACGTGCGTATTGTCTATGTCAATCAGGTCGGTGGACAAGATGATTTAATCTTTGATGGTGCCTCTACGGTCACCAATATTGATGGTGAAATTGCTGCTCGTGCCAAACTCACTGATGAACAATTACTACTCATTGAATATAATGCTGAAGCAAAAGCCTATCTGGTACAGAAAAAACCACCTGCATTAGACACTATTCCAGAAATTTATCAACTTCTAGTGATGTCGGTTCGGGATTATGTCAACCATTCAGGTTTCTCCGGTGTGATTCTTGGCTTATCTGGCGGTATCGATTCTGCTCTTACGCTGGCGATTGCAGTTGATGCGTTAGGGGCAAATCGTGTACAAGCGGTCATGATGCCTTATACTTATACAGCACAAATCAGTGTGGAAGATGCCGCAGCACAGGCAAAACGTCTAGGCATTACCTTTGGTGTTGCAGAAATCAATCCCATCGTCAATGGTTTTATGAAAACTCTCTATCCCTTCTTTGGTGATGGTCCGGCTGATGCAACGGAAGAAAATTTGCAAGCCCGTTCTCGTGGTACATTGTTGATGGCTCTCTCCAACAAATTTGGTAATCTGGTGCTTTCGACCGGAAACAAATCCGAATTGGCAGTGGGTTACTGTACCTTATATGGTGATATGGTCGGTGGTTTTGCGCCACTAAAAGATGTTTATAAAACCATCGTCTTTGAATTGGCAAAATATCGCAACGCCATTGAAAAAACACCCGTCATTCCAGAACGTGTAATTACCCGCCCACCTTCTGCCGAACTACGTCCGGATCAAAAAGATCAGGATTCACTGCCGTCATATGACATTCTCGATGCAATTTTATATATGTACATTGAAGAAGATTTAAGCCAAGATAGTATTATCGAAAAAGGTTTTGATGCGGAAGTCGTGAAAAAAGTCATTCACCTTGTCGATAGAAACGAATATAAACGCCGTCAGGGTGCGATTGGCCCACGTATTAGCTCTAGAGCATTTGGACGTGAACGTCGCTATCCGATTGTCAATGGATGGAATGCTGGTGCCTGAAAAAAAATCTGCTCAACTGGCAGAACAACTGTATAAGCTACAAAAAGCTTATCTTAAAAACATGCTGCTCGGTGAAAAATCCCAGCAGCATCAGCAACAATTTATCGAGCATATTTTTAAAATCGCCGATCAGATTACCCTAAATCAGGTCATTGATTTGCAACAGCTCACCGGTGTGGTACGGGAGCAAGCATTTAAAATCAATCTTGCCCCACCCCTGCTCAGCGTCATTGGTGAAATAACCCAGAACCAGCATCAACAATTGATTAAGAATCATGCCCCATTAAAAAGCGTAATTTCTGATCAACAGGTGGAACACTGGATTCGTAAAATCCTCGAACTAGAAAATGTATTCGATTACATCAAAAATTATATTGAACAAACGCCACAAATTCGTGTTTTATGTGCATACTGGATTCATCAAAATATTGCCAAATATACGCCCGAACCGGTCCATACACTTTCAGATAAAACTAAAGCGAAACTACCACCACGTATTCAGCAATTTATTCAGCTACAACAACAAAAACTGGAAGAAAAACTTGAGGAAAAGACTGCACAATTATTTCAACAACAATTATTATTTTTATTCAGTCTGGAGCAGGAGGAATATCTTGCACTGGCATTAAGCCTTTGGGACAATCTAAAACAAAAGCCCATTTCTGAATTTGCCTCAAAAATTTCACCGTTAGATACCGAAGAAATCTTCATTCTTGCTTATGAATTCTGGAAAGATTATCGACATAATAGCGGCGTACAAGACATGATTCATCGCAGTATCCAGTACTTCTACCACACCTTTGAAAATGAATCCTTATTTTATTTATTTGAATCCACGGGTTTGAAAGTTAACGATATTCAAACTGAAGCCCAGCGTTTTGCACCCTCAATTTTACAACGTCTGGATCAACTAGATTTACTTGATCAATTTATCGACTTAATCATCGCGCCCTTTTTTCAGCAACAGACTACACTCGATCAAATCGCATCGTTTCTGGATCATCAGGCCGAATAGCGTTTTTATAGGATCACTTCGGTAAAAAAAGATTTTTTAACACACAAAAAAAGAGACCATACTGGGATGTATGGTCTATAAAAATGGTGGCTATGACGGGATTTGAACCTGTGACCCCAGCATTATGAGTGCTGTGCTCTAACCAACTGAGCTACATAGCCGTAAACTGTGCGAGCATTATATATTTTCAAGGCAGCACGTCAAGTCTTTATCTCTCGACTGTTTATTCTGCGTTCAATTTTTGTATTTTTTTGCCTGATCACTTTGCCCAAATTTCTTTTTTATCATTCTCAACATAAAAGTAATTGACCGATCACAGCCTAAGCCGTTAAGGTTATTGATTATTTATGATGATATTTGACTATGCTCGGTTTACCCTTTAATCATACCATCGCCATTATAATCATTACCGTCGTAGTGTCGCTGTTGGCATTTAATCAACCAAAATTGATGAATCGTCTCATTTTCTGGGGACCTGCAATTGGTCGTGGTCAGTATGATCGTTTTGTTACCTATGGCTTTATTCATGCAGATGGCTTTCATTTGTTGTTTAACATGATTACGCTCTTCTTTTTTGGTAGCTTTATCGAACAATTTTATCGTCAATATGCCTTTGATATGGGCTTTGCCCTGTTTTATCTGGGCGGCTTGATTGTTTCTATTTTACCCACCTATTTTAAGCATAAAAATGATGTCAATTATTTTAGCTTAGGCGCCTCAGGCGCAGTATCTGCCATTTTATTTGCCTTTATTCTGTTTCGTCCATGGAATATTATTTACGTGTTTTTTATTCCTGTACCTGCCATTATTTTTGCTGTGCTCTATGTTGCGTATAGCATTTGGGCCGAAAAACGAGGACAATCCGGCATTAATCATGGTGCCCATTTATGGGGTGCTGCCTATGGTATCGTTGTAACCATTGCGCTACAGCCTGAGGTTTTATCGATTTTCCTCCATCAGCTGACCAATCCTAGCTTTAGATAGTTTATTAGGTAGCCCATATTATGTCTTTTAGCAGTCTTGTTCTTGATACGGAAACCCATCGTTTAAATGGTAATCCGATTGAAATTGCTTATGCCCCTATTCAACTGGATCAGCGTGGCCTTATGGTCAATGAAAGTTTGATTTATGATGAATATTTTAGTCTGGATCAGGACACGGAGATTCAACTCTCCTCCATGGCAATCCACCATATTTTGCCGCAAGATCTAGTCGGTAAGGCTAATTTTCGAGAGTTTCGCCTGCCTCAGGATACGATTTATTTAATCGGCCACAATATTGATTATGATATTCAAGCCATTGCCCGTTGTGGTCAAGATGTACGTCATATCAAACCAATTTGTACCTTAGCACTGGCACGTTATGTATGGCCGAATCTGGATAGCCATTCTTTAAGTACACTCAGCTATGTAATTTCAGATAATCTTGAACAAACTCGGCAACAGCTTAAAAATGCCCATAATGCCAAAACGGATATTCTGCTTACAGCAAATTTACTGGATAAAATTATCCAGCATTATCAAATTACTGATATTGAACAACTCTATCAGCAATCCCAGCAAGCACGTTTGCCCCAATTCATGCCCTTTGGTAAATATAAAGGCACACCGCTGGCACAGGTGCCTATCGACTATGTTCAATGGCTACTCCGTCAGAGTGATATAGACCCCTACTTAAGAGAAGCATTAGAACAATGTTTTTAATTTCAGGGACATCCCCATGATGCAAGTATAAGGACTGGCTAAATTCATGCACTTTAAAATCGAAGCAATTGAGGTCGGCAATGCCTTACAGAACTATATCTGGATGCTGGTTGATACACATCAACAACAGGCAGTCGTGATTGATCCGACACAGGCAGACCTTGTACTTGAGTATTGTGAAAAACAACAATTAGAACTCACCCAGATCTGGATTACCCATAAACATCCCGACCATACTGGTGGCGTGGCAGAATTACGCCAGCAAACCTATGCCAAAGTCTACGCGCCTTTGGCAGAACGAGACAAGATCACCGAGGTTGATCATTTTTTACAAGATGGTGATACATTGCACTTTGCTGAAATGAAGGTTGATGTCATTGCCACACCGGGACATACACTCGGACATCTTTGTTATTTCATTGATGCCCTCGATGCACTGTTTACCGGAGATACCTTATTTGCAATGGGTTGCGGACGCTTATTCGAAGGCACATATACGCAAATGTATCATTCGCTCAATCGTCTGGCAGCCTTTCCACCACGCAGTAACGTCTACTGTGCACACGAATATACCGAGAGCAATGCCAGATTTGCGTTGACAATTGAGCCAGATAATGTCGCCTTACAACAACGCTATCAAGAAGTACAGAATTTACGTCAGCACAATAAAATTACTTTACCCTCGACAATTGCGTTAGAATTACAGACAAATCCCTTCCTGCGCTGCGAAAGTGTGGAAGAATTTCAAAAAGTACGTCAATTGAAAGATCAATTTTGATGGTTTGACTTGACTTAAGCCTTGGCTTTCTTCAAAATATGCGACTTGTTTACGGGCTGGTTTTGTGTTGTGGTTTATTCACCAATACATATTTTAATCAAGCCCGCCCCAGACTAACTAATTTCAAGGAGTGCACGAGTGGCAAACTCTGCTCAAGCAAAAAAACGTGCTCGTCAAAACGTAAAAGCACGCAAACATAACGCAAGCTTGCGTTCTATGGTTCGTACCTATCTTAAACGTGTTGTTGCAGCGATCTCTGCTGGTGAACATGCGGTTGCAACTGAAGCTTACAAAAAAGCTGTACCAGTCATTGACCGTATGGCTGATAAAGGTATTATCCACAAAAATAAAGCTGCTCGTCATAAGAGCCGCTTGAATGCACAAATTAAAGCGCTGGCAACTGCTGCAAACTAATTTGTTGTATATAGAAAAAGCCCGTTAAGGGCTTTTTTTGTGTCTTGCATTTCAATGAAATGTTTAGATCATATTTCCAACTAACTGCTGAATCTCCAGTTGTTGATGCTGTCCTCTCCAAACCCAGTGTACACGGCTATGTTTAAATTCATCCGCCACATCGAACCAAACAAATAGACCTTCCATCATTTCTGGCCAGTCTTTCTGTTCTACCTGAAAATGTCCCGCAATCACGGCAATAAATGCTGCCAGAATAGTATCGTGACTCACTGCCAGACTTAATTTCGCCTCAGATTGATATGGATGATTCTGGATCAAATGAGAGTTGTATAACAGCTCCAAGACATCGAGAACACCATTAATCGGATGTTTCATACCGGGCAAAGCATTCTGTACAAAACTATTGATAAAACCCACAGCACCTTGCTCACGAAAATGTGGTGCAGCCTGTTTGATATCCACCACAAAACTACCTGGTTCAACCAGTAACTTTTGTTCAAGAATATCGATCTTGTGGGTATTTTCCACATGAACCTGATCAGCACCAGCAATCATCAATTCTGCGGTTTCGATACAGCGCTGGATGGGACTACTGATACAATTGACAATATGGCGATCTGAATTATGGGTTAGATATTTTCCCCAAGCGAAAGCCAACTCCCGTCCTTCATCGGTCAATTGCAGGTCATAACCGGCTAGACCAATACCACGCACCACTTCCCGAAGCGAATGTCGGGTAAATAAAATCACGGAAGTGTTTGTGTCTGGCAATAAATCCACTGCCTGCAACATACTTTGCGGTAAAAGTTTTAATGCGCTCACGATAATGATGACATGAAATTTTGATAACGAGACTCAACTATACCATGTTCATATGATTACTCAATCTGCTAACACTCTTCCCTGTAAAAAGTCTGCCAATATTGACCAATCCTGTATCTGACGCAGTGCAATAAAATTGCCATTGAGTAGACTCGTCCGTTGGTTATATCGAAAAGGTTGATGATTCAAATCAAACACATCACCACCAATACTTTGTAGCAAGCCCTGTCCTGCCGAGGTATCCCATTCACTGGTTGGATGAAAGCGTGGATAGACATCAATTTGCTCTTCTAGCATCATGCAAAATTTATAAGCACTGCCTGCGGCGACTTTTTCATATTTAATCTGATGTTGTTGCAAATATTGTAAAAATTCGGCATACAAAGCACTTCTTTCAGGTCGTCGGCTCATGGCAATATGCAATACTGTCCTGTCTTGTTGCGAAATTGAAGGTTCAAATTTCATTAAACAAATTTGTTCTTGCTGCCATTGCCACTTAAAAGGTAAATCGCCCTGTTCACCGATATAGATGGTATGCTGCAAGGGTACCGCAATCGCCGAAATGACTGATTCACCAGCATTGATCAAACTTAAGTTAATGGTAAATTCGCCGGTTTGATCAATAAATTCTTTGGTACCGTCAAGCGGATCAAGCAACCAGAATGTTTGCCAATTCTGCCGCACTTGATGCAGCCCCTCCTCGGATAAAATCGGCAAATCCGGAAAATTTTGTCGTAATTGCGCAGTAATATAATCATTGGCTTTTATATCGGCCTGTGTCACTGGAGAGTGATCTTTTTTCTCTTCAATATTAAACTGTTGGCCGCCTATGAATGACTGATATTCCTGACACAGGATCTGACTTGCCTGCCGTAAAATTTCGCATAGGTGTTGCAATTTCTGTGGCATTTGTTGTAATGCAACATCTTTAAACATGCTGGTCTCTCCTCTGTCTATGTCTAATGTAGCAAATTTTGTCCATGACACAACGCCACAATGTGTACTATTTGACATGGATGGTACATTACTTGATCTGGCCTTTGATAATTATATCTGGATGCAACTGGTCCCAAAATTGTGGGCCAAACAAAACCAATGCGATATCGCAACCGCAAAACAGCGGCTTTATCAGTTTTATCTCGACAACCAAGGTCATTTACACTGGTATTCAAGTCAGTTCTGGCAGAAACAACTCGGCATTGATGTTCTAGCCTTGCAATATGCACATCGCCATCTTATCCGAGCTAGGCCGTATTGTTTTGAGTTACTCGAACAATTGCAGCAACGTCAAATTGAATGTTGGCTAGTCACCAATGCTGACCAAGCAACCTTAACCCTTAAACTTGAAAATGTCGCATTGCGCCCTTATTTTAAACATATTGTCAGTAGTGAAAGCTTAGGCGCGGCAAAGGAACAACAGGAATTTTGGCACGCTTTACAACAACGTCACGATTTTGATCCTCGACAGAGCGTTTTTATTGATGATAATTATGATGTATTAGCAAGTGCCAAACAATTTGGTATTCGTCAACTCATCAGTATTGCACAGCCTGATTCTTCCGAGCCTCAAGCTGTAGCACAGCGCCTAATGAAAGATGAATTTATCCATCTCGATCAATTAACAGATTTACTCGACTTGATCCATCTCCATTCAATATTTTAGGATATGCACTGTCTATGAAAAAACAAACGCATCCATCATCGGAGAAACCATCTCTCGAAGCTATGCGTATTGATAAATGGCTTTGGGCAGCACGTTTTTTCAAAACCCGCTCCATTGCCAAAGCAGCAATTGAAGGCGGCAAGGTTCATCATCAAGGTGATCGAGTTAAAGTTTCCAGAGATGTACGCGTCGGAATGGAGTTGACCATTCAACAAGGTTTTGATAAAAAAACTGTTGTGGTAAAAGCACTATCGGGAATTCGGGGTGGTGCCCCACAGGCGCAATTACTCTATGATGAAACCGAAGTCAGTATTGCCAGACATGAACTCATTTCTGCTCAACGGAAACTCAATAATATGGCACGGCCAGAACATAAACCAAATAAAAGGGATCGACGACAAATTCATAGATTTCAACAAGAAAATAGCCTAGGTCATGATGATGCATGGTTTGATGATCAGGTTTAATTTTGTGCGACAGAGTTTGTCGCATGAACAATATCAGCACTCGCATTGTTGTACAAATTCTGCCATGATTACGACTACAAAGATCTGCCGATCCTAACGTAAACAAGGCATCCACTTTGGTCAAAAAAGGGAGAATGAAAGCATATCAAGCCTCTTGATGTGCTGCCAGATACCCGAAACATTTCACAGTATTGAGGTTTTGAGATGGATGATAACAAAACAAAGGCACTAAGTGCTGCACTAAGCCAGATTGAAAAACAATTTGGTAAAAACACCGTGATGCGCCTAGGTGCTAACACGGTACTAGCGGTAGAAGCAGTTTCAACAGGTTCCCTAACCTTGGATATTGCTCTAGGTATTGGCGGTCTACCAAAAGGTCGTATTGTTGAGATTTATGGCCCGGAATCTTCTGGTAAAACCACCATGACATTACAGGCGATTGCCCAGTGTCAAAAAAATGGTGGAACATGTGCATTCATCGATGCAGAACATGCGCTTGATCCAGAATATGCCAAAAAACTTGGTGTAGATATCGATAACTTGCTGGTATCTCAACCGGATAACGGTGAACAAGCCCTTGAGATTGCCGACATGCTGGTGCGTTCAGGTGCAATTGATATGATCGTGATTGACTCCGTTGCCGCATTAACACCAAAAGCAGAAATTGAAGGTGAAATGGGTGATTCTCATATGGGTCTACAAGCCCGTTTGATGAGTCAGGCCTTGCGTAAAATTACCGGTAATGCCAAGCGTTCAAATTGTATGGTGATCTTCATCAACCAGATTCGTATGAAAATTGGTGTAATGTTCGGTAGCCCGGAGACGACTACTGGTGGTAATGCCTTAAAATTCTATGCTTCTGTTCGTCTGGATATTCGCCGTATCGGTGCAGTCAAAGAAGGCGATGAGATTATTGGCAATGAAACCAAAGTCAAAGTGGTGAAAAACAAAATGGCACCGCCATTTAAAGAAGCACTGTTCCAGATTTTATATGGCCAAGGTACCAATATTCTCGGTGAAGTCATTGATTTGGCTGTAGCACAGGATATCGTACAAAAGGCAGGTGCTTGGTATTCTTATCAAGGCAATAAAATCGGTCAAGGTAAAAATAATACCATTCGTTATCTTGAGGAAAATTCTCAGATTGCCGAACAAATCGAAACCACCATTCGAGAACGTATGTTGGTTAAAACAGTTGCGCCTGAGCAAGAAGAAACTGTTGCAGAACTCGATGAGTTATCGCTTGGTTTACAGAACTAATCCTTATAAACTTCATGCAAAACGCTCTCTATCTGAGAGAGTTTTGCAATAATTATCAATTAATCCTCTTATGAAAGACTCCCCTTACCCAGCCAAAAAAGTTCCTACAGGCAATAGGCTACGTGCACTTGGTTTTGCCTTGCTGGCAAAAAAAGAATATTCCAGAAGTGATCTCAAGCAAAAACTTCTGGCCTATGGCGCAGATCTCGATGAAGTGGAAACTTTGGTAGAAGAATTGGCACAACAACATTATCAAAGTGATGAGCGTATGGCGGGTATGCTATTACGTAGTCAGATTCGTCAGGGACGTGGCCCGGCCCGTATTAAACAAGCACTTAAAAAACATGATATTGACCCAGAACTTGCCCAACAAGAATATGATGAGGTGGACTGGTTTCAGCAAGCTTTAAGCTTAAAAATTAAAAAATTTGGTTCAGAAATCGCAACCGATCCCAAACAAAAAGCCAGACAAATACGCTTCTTGCAATACCGTGGTTTTGCAATGGATGTCATTATGAAAGTGGTGAACTATAAAGGAGAAGAAGATTTTTATTAGATGGTGGCAACCCCACTAGCAATACTTCGGCACATCATGATTCTATTACCGTTGCTACCTTCCGGTCCTGGCGGGGTTCATAGAGCACAATTGCGAAGTCACCAGCAGGGCTACCATTGCACTGCAAAGTATAGAGATTTTTTATTTTCTTGCAAGTAAAAAAGCCACTGCCAGATATCCATTGTATAATTTCTCCACAATAATTGCTTAATTTACATAAAACTGATAAACAATCACGATTTACATCATCGTTAAACACTACATTCGACGTTATACTAGAGCTATCTTTAATCAAATATTTTTCGATGCGCAACCACGGGCTAACTATGAAAAAGATTGTTTTGCTAACGAGTATCCTCTGTGTATCCACACCTCTTTTTGCGATTCAGATTGAGCAAAGAGATTTATCCAGCAATAATAATGCAGTCGGCAATGTACCCGCCACACAGCAAAGTACACAGTTCTGGGAACTTCATCAGCAAATTCAACAACTACAAACCCAAATTCGACAGTTGCGTGGTCAGATTGAAGAACAGGACAATCAAATCGATCAACTCAATAACGATCTAAAAAATCGTTATACCGATCTGGATCAACGACTGGAAATACTTAATCAAAAAATCGATCCTGATACAGACACAGAAACTGCGCAGGACGGTGAAGCAGCATCAACTGAGCAGAACCCGAGTCAGACGCCATCTTCACAAAACACGACCACATCAACTGCTGGAGCACAAAACACGCAACTTGATGAAGCTGCCTACAACATGGCTTATGAAGCCTATAAACAAGGCGGTGCGGCAAAAGCCATTGCACCAATGGAAAATTTCATTAAAAATCATCCCAATAGTCCATATGTCAGCCATGCCTATTACTGGCTGGGGGAGTTTAATTTATCGCTTACCCCTCCCAACTATAATCAGGCCAAAGATAATTTTGCTATCGTGGCAGGTAATTATCCGCAATCCAATAAAGCACCCTCTGCCTTATATCGTCTCAGTGAAATTGCTAAAAATATTGATAAAGATACCCCTAAAGCCCGGGAATATTATTTAAGACTGATTCAAAAATATCCTGATTCAAATGATGCCAAAACAGCAAGAACCTCGATAAATCTTTAATAAAAAAGGCCGTATCATTGATAATGATACAGCCTCTTTTTATCGTAATACTGTAGTGGTTTAACGCACAATACCCCGTGTCGAATGATTGAGCGAATCTAGCAGTAATTGCGCTTCAGGTACATTCGGTAAAATTTCCGTGGAAATCTGAGTAATTGCTTCTTGTGTGGTGAGATTTGAACGGTAAAGAATTTTAAATGCCTGTTTCAAGCCATCAATGGTCGTTTTAGACCAACCTTTACGGCGCATACCCTCAAAATTCATGCCATGCGCATGTGCCGGATTCCCCGATGCCATCACAAATGCAGGTACATCCTTTACAATTAAGGATGCGCCACCAACCATACTGTATGAATCAACTCGGCAAAATTGATGGATGCCAGAGTTCCCTCCCAAAATGACATAATCACCAATATGTACATGGCCTGCGATACCGGCATTGTTGGCAATGATGTTATGATCACCTATGCGACAATCATGTGCGACATGGGTATTCACCATCAATAAATTATGACTGCCAATTTTGGTTAGGCCTTGATCCTGTGCAGTACCACGATGCAAAGTACAATGCTCACGAATGGTATTATGATCACCAATCTCGAGCCAGGTTTCTTCACCTTGATACTTTAAATCCTGACACCGCTCCCCAACACTTGAGAACTGAAAAATCTGGTTGTGTTTGCCAATACGTGTATTCTCTGTAATCACAACATGAGCATGTATTTTTGTACCACTCTCAATACTAACATTTGGCCCAATAATCGAATATGGGCCAACGCTGACATCCGAAGCGAGCTCCGCACTTGGATGAATGATTGCGGTTGAATGAATTAACTGTGCATTCGTCATCATGAAGGTAATGTTTGTCTAGAAAGTATAATTTCAGCTTGCGCGACAATCTTATCATCAACACAAGCTGTTGCGTGAAATTTAAAGACTCCACGCCGATTTAATATCAACTCAGAATTCAAAATAAGTTGATCCCCTGGTACAACTTGTTTCTTGAAACGTACATGTTCCATACCCGCAAACAAAAATGTATCACCATCTTGCGGTTTTTTCTGCAAAATAATCATGCCTAGAATACCAGAAAGCTGTGCCAATGCCTCCATAATTAATACACCCGGCATAATCGGATAATGCGGAAAATGTCCCTGAAAAAATTCCTCATTCATGGTCAAATTCTTATAACCTTGAATTTTAGTCATATTTTCAATTGCAATAACGCGATCAACAAGTAAAAATGGATACTGGTGTGGGAGATATTCACGGATTGTCTGGATCTGCATGGGTAATTCAGGCAGTGTCACGGCATCTATATTATGTTGTTCACTATTCATCATTTGAAGGTTTTATAAAAGGTTTTGATAATTCAAGCTGTTCAATACGACTATGTAAACTGTTAAGTTGCTTTACAATTTTACTAACAGGCGTTTCAGAAAGCTGCCTAAGCCCAATCACTGCTCGTTTCCAAGCACTATTTTCCAGCAAACCTGTGCCGGATGAATAGGTACCTGATTGACTTACCGATTTTGTCACCATCGACATACCTGTGAGTTGGACATGATCTGCAATAGTAAGATGTCCTGCCACGGCACAACAACCACCAAAGATACAATGCTGTCCAATAGTCGTACTACCCGCAATCGCAGTATTTGCAGCAATTGCAGTATGCTTACCAATTTGCACGTTATGTGCAATTTGTACTAGATTATCAATAATTACACCATCGTCAATGACCGTATCATCCAAAGCTCCGCGGTCTACACTACAATTAGAACCGATACGAACATTGTTACCGATGCGCACACTACCAATTTGTGCAATGCGGTGCCATCGCCCCTGATAAGGTGCAAAACCAAAGCCTTCACTTCCAATACAGGTATTGGCATGAATACGAACATATTCACCAATTTGCGCCTCAGCCAATATCGTGACATGCGATTCGATATAAGCAAATTGACCAATTGTGACATTGCTGTCGATATGTACATGTGGAAAAATAATGCTGTTGTCACCAATCACCACATGTTCGCCAATCACTGCATAATCGCCTATGTGAACATTCTCACCAATTTTTGCTGTTTTATGAATTTTTGCTGTTTCGCCAATACCTTGAATAGAAACAGGGCGGGCAAATAGATGCGTGAGTTGTGCAAAAGCAAGATAAGGAGAAGCAACTTCAAGCACAATACAATGCGGTGTTAATTGTTCAACCAGTGCATACGGTGCGATAAGTACGCCTGCTTTGGAAGCCAATGCCTGAGCAAGATATTTTTCACCATTTACAAATGAAATATCTACTGCCTCAGCATGTTCAAGACTTTTGAGGTGGCTCACGATAAATTGAGAATCGCCATGCACAATCGCTTGTACATGACGACTAATTTCAGCAACACTTAGATTCACGAATCCAACCTTATTTCAAAGATGCATTAACCTTTTGTGTAACCTGAGAAGTTAAATCAATTGAAGGATCCAAGCTCACCACTGCACTACGATTTAATATCGCACTATAACCACCGGATTTACGTAAATCTTCAGTGGCTTGCTCTATTTTAGGTGCCAGTGTTTTATTGATATTTTCCAGTGTATCCTGCGCACGTTTTTGCATACCCGCTGCATTGGAATTATATTCATTCATTTTTGATGCATAGTCTTGTTCCAGCTTTTTCAAATCAGCTTCTTTCATGACTTTAGCATCAGTTTGCGCTTTTTGTTGTAAGGCCGTAATCTCTTTGGTTAAACGCTCATGTTTTTGTTGCTGAGGCTTAAGCGCTGATTCCAGACTTGCCATTTGAGATTTCATATAAGTGGTATCAGAAGCTGCCTTCTGAATATCCACTACCGCATATTTTTCTGCAAATGCAGCCGCAGATGTCATTAATCCCACAGCCAACATTGAAGAAATAAATAATTTACGCATACTTCACTCCTAGTTTTTTAATTTCAATCATCTTCTGATTAAAAAGTACGCCCGATTTCAAATTGAATCGATTTAGTATCATCGCCATCTTTATCATTAAGCGGATAAGCATAACTTAATGATAATGGTCCAATCATGGTAATCCACGTAAAGCCAATACCTGCACTATAACGCATTTCATTTAAATCAAAATCATATTGACTTGAATTTGTATCAAAAACTTGACCGCCCTCAATAAACATCACAGGACGAACTTGTCGTGCCCAGTCACCTTTGGTCGGTAGCGGTAATACCAGTTCTATACCCGCTTGCACTAAAGCATTACCACCCACTTCTTCCGGATCCTGATCTTCTTGATTGGTTTGTTCGTATATCACTGAGGGATATCTTGGTCCCAATGTATTGGAATCATAACCGCGCACAGAACCATAACCACCAGCAAAGAAGTTTTTATAAAATGGCAAGTCATGACCATAACCCAACTTACCATAACCACGTAAGACAAAATTACGCCATAATGGCAAATAAGCCTGTGTATCATAAGTTACTTTTTGGTATTCAACATCACTGCCAGGCAATGCCGCATCTAGGCTGACACGATGATAAGCCCCTTTAGTTGGGAAAACAGGTCGATCCAGCGTGTTATAAGCCCATGATAAATTCAGGTTATAGCTTAAATACTCACCTTGAAATTCATCTTCATAGCTGACCCATTGATCATCATTGGGACCACAAGTAGAATTTGTAGAATCCCAAATATTGTCTGGACAATAACGTCCTTGTCCTGTGGCTTTACCATCATGGGCTAACAGATAATCACGTACATAGGTCGAGACATAAGGCCCCGTTGTAACCTTGGTTTTATCCACATTCAGCGTTGCACTAACACTTTGATTTTCATCAAGTGGATAACCAAAGGTTAATGAACCACCTAAGGAGTCCGTCACATAATTGCTGACGTTATAATCATCATCAAGCTTGGTCTTACGATAATAGATGTTATAACCACGACTAATCCCATCAAGGGTAAAGTATGGATCATAGATATTTAAATTATAATAATCGAGCGTATCGGAACGGGATAAATCAATCGATACCCGATTTCCGGTTCCCATAAAGTTGGTTTGACTCAAACCAAGCTGATAGGTCACACCACCACCCTGCGAATAACCTACTGCAATAGTACTTGTACCAGAATGCTGTTCTTCAACTGCAACATCCAGATCGACCTGATCGGGTGAATTCGGCACGCGCGTAGGTTTGATATCCACCGTTTTAAAGAAACCGGTACGTTCCAGACGCACCTTGGATAAATCAATTTTTTCATTACTTGCCAATGCACCTTCCATTTGGCGCATTTCACGACGTAACACATCATCGGCCGTTTTATTATTACCGCTAAAATTGATACGGCGTACTGTCACTTGCTGACCTGGATTAATATAATAATTTAGATCAACAGTTTTTGTTTCACCGTTGATTTCAGGTACAACATTGACTTCGGCAAAGTAATAGCCAGCATTACCATATTTACGTAATAATAATTGCTTGACCGCATTCACTTTGGCTTGGGAATAAGTTTCACCTGTTTTGAACAGTTGCAAAGCCTGTAAATCTTTATCAGGGAATAAGGCATCACCTAAAAACTTGGTTTCTCCAAATTTAAATTGCTCACCTTCATCAACACCGACTTCGATAAAAATATTCTTTTTATCTGCACTAATATCCAGTTGGGAGTTGGTCACAGTAAAATTAATATAACCATCATTAAGATACATCGCCCGTAAGGCTTCCAGACTGGCCGTCATTTTTTCTTTTGCGTAACGATCATTACGTGTCAGGATAGAAGACCATGAGCTTTCTTTTACCGCAAAAGCACGTTCGATATCACTTTCTTTAAATACAGTATTGCCAATCACATTAATGCTAACAACTTTAGCCGCAGTGCCTTCTGCAAATTTGAGCTTTAAATCCACTCGGTTATTCGGACGGGCAATCGTTTCAACCTGTACATCTGCATTATAACGACCTTGCTGGGTATATTGCTGTTCCAGTTCGTTTTCAATATTTTGTAAAACAGATTTCTGTAAAACTTCGCCCTCACTGATGCCCATTTTTTTTAGGCCATCTTGCAGCGCTTCTTTGGGAATAAGCTTATTGCCTTCCATTTCAATTTTGGCAATTACAGGACGTTCAACAACTTTAAAGACTAAATTGTTGCCGTTACGTTCGGCCTGAACATCATCAAAATTACCAGAACTAAATAACACACGGACAGTATTTGCGATTGCTGCCTCGTCGATCTGGTCGCCACTACTGATTGGAATAATATTATATACATTTGCTGGTGTTAAACGGACTAACCCTTCAACCCGAATATCACTCACTTGAAAACTTTCTGCGTGTGCTGTCTGGACAACTGCCATCGCACTCACTAAAGCTAAAGGCATAAAAAAAGGATTGTGCCGCATATTGTTCATTTCCAGTATTTTCAATCAATTAGGTTGAAGTTCATTACAAACGCATAATGTCGTTAAATAAAGCCAATAGCATCATTGTGCCCAATAGCGCCATGCCAATTTTTAATCCAAACAATTGAACTTGTTCAGATACAGGACGACCACGCAAAGCTTCGATGATGTAATATACTAGATGTCCACCATCTAGCATAGGAATCGGTAACAAATTTAACACACCAAGACTTACACTCATCAATGCCATAAAGGATAAAAAGGTTTGCCAGCCCATTTCTGCACTTTGTCCAGCAACTTTGGCAATGGTAATCGGACCAGATAAATTATCTAGACCAATCAACCCCTTAACCATTTTCACGATACCCGTTACAGTCATTACCGAGAGTTGCCATGTTTTATCAACTGCAACAGCAAAAGCCTGCAAGGGTGTATATTGCACTTTCATTAAAAATTCATCTGGAATTTTGTAATGCTCTTGCTTAATTCCAGCACCTATAAATCCTGTTTCATTACCCATTGCATCTTTTCGTGCTTGAGGCATAACCTGTAGATCAATGGATTGTTGATCCCGTAAAACCGTAAAGGTGATTAACTTTTCAGGGGATAAGCGAATCTTTTCCACCACCTGATACCAGTCTTGTACAGCCTGCCCATTCATGGCAGTAATTTTATCCCCGACCTGCATGCCCTGACGTAAAGCTGCGCCATCTTTTGACAGTTCGCCAATAATTGGCTGAATATGTGGTTGATAGGGCATAAAGCCTAGACTTTGTAAGGGGGATTGATTTTGATCTTGAATAAAGTTCTTAATCGGTAACTGTTTTTGCAGCACCTGTTCGTCACGCTCAACCGTAATATCAACAGTACCTGTTTCACCCATACGGCCAAGTAAAGCGTAATTTAACTTTTCCCAAGTCGGTGTCGTCTGCGCATCAATCGCAGTAATTTTATCTCCTACCCTCAAATCAACCTGAGCCGCAGGACTTTGCTCAATGACTTTGCCAATACGGGTACTTAATTGTTCACTGGCAGGTAAGCTTAAGATCCAGAATAAAATCACAGCCAGTAATAAATTAATCAATGGACCAGCCGCCACAATTGCAATTTTTTTCCATGGCGATTGACGATTAAAGGCCAGATGTAGCTGATCTTCGGGGACATTGCCTTCCCGTTCATCCAGCATACGCACGTAACCGCCTAGTGGCAATGCAGCCAGCCGATACTGAATTCCGGATTTTTTTGACGTCCATTGTATCAATGTGGGACCAAAGCCGATTGAATAAACCAGTACTTTTACCCCCACACGCCGCGCCACCCAATAATGACCAAACTCGTGTATAGCAATCAATGGGCCCAATAACAAAACTGCTGCGACAATAATAAATAGAATACTCATGCTTGCACTCCGTATTGTCTAATCCAGTGTGCTGCGTTATCACGAGCACACTGATCCGCAGCCAGAACCACGTTCAAATCATCTGCCGATTCAAACTGACTTTGTTGTAAAACAGCATCAACTAAATTTGCAATATCCAAGAATCCAATTTTTTCCTGTAAAAAAGCTGCCACAGCAATTTCATTCGCTGCATTTAAAATACTCGGTGCAGTACCACCCTCTCTCATACTCTGTCTAGCGAGTTTCAATGCAGGAAATTTTTCCAGATCAGGCGGGCAAAAATCCAGTTTTTGCACATCGAATAAATCCAGCATTTTAACCTGAGTCGAAATACGTTCCGGCCAAGCCAGCGCATGCGCTATGGGTGTACACATATCAGGATTTCCCATCTGTGCCAGTGTTGAACCATCAATATATTGCACCATAGAGTGAATAATACTTTGTGGATGGATGACAACTGTAACAAAATGTTCTGATATTGCAAATAAATGGCAGGCTTCAATTAATTCTAAGCCTTTATTCATCAAAGTTGCAGAGTCTACAGATATTTTTTGTCCCATCGACCAGTTGGGGTGTTTACAGGCTTGTGCTGGTGTCACCTGCTGCATTTGTGCAAGGCTAAAATTTAAAAAAGGGCCGCCTGAAGCAGTCAGTAATAAACGGGACACTCCAAGTTGCGGTTGTTTATTGTGTTGTCGATGTGAAAAATACTGTTGGGGTAAGCATTGGAAAATTGCATTATGTTCAGAATCTACTGGCAAAACCAATGCACCTGATTTTTCAGCTTCGGCAAGCATGATCTCGCCGGCCATTACCAAGGCTTCTTTATTGGCAAGTAAAACCCGTTTGCCCGCTTTTACCGCTGCCAATGTCGAAGATAAACCGGCAGCCCCGACAATAGCGGCCATCACCACATCAACCTCTGATGCAGAAGCAATTGCAACAAGTCCTGCTTCATCAAGCAACAGCTCTGGCAACTGTTTCAATCCTTTTTGAGCAGCAATATCTTTAAATAATCCAACATAACCTTGCGGCAGTGCCACGACTTCTGGTTGAAATTGCAGGCAAATATCGACCAGTTCGGCAATCCGATGAAAACCAGAAATCGCATAGAGATGATACTTATCCGGATGATCAGCCAAAATTTTAAGTGTGCTCTGACCAATTGACCCCGTTGCACCTAAAATTGCCACAGACTGTTTCATTAAAGATCAAACCCTAAAAATTTAAATAGATAAATGCCAGCAGCAAAAACAGGCGCAGCAGCAAGTAAGGAATCGACACGATCCAGTACACCACCGTGACCCGGCAGAATACGTCCGGAATCTTTAATACCGGCACGACGTTTGACCATGGATTCGACCAGATCTCCCAATACCGATGCAATCACGGTAATCAGCGACAAAAGCATAAAGCCCACAAATGGCCAGAAGGATAAATCCAGATATAAACTTGAGATGATAATGATGATAATCCCTGAAGTCCCCAGACCACCCATCAGGCCTTCGATCGATTTATTCGGACTGACCAAGGGTGCCAGTTTACGCATACCAAATTTCTTACCAACAAAGTAAGCACCACTATCTGCCCCCCACACCAACAGGAAGACATACATCAACCACCATGGCGAAAATTGCCAGAGTGAAAATATTGCCGTAACCGCTGCAATAATGAGTAATCCACCCAGAAAATACAATATGGCGTTATACCAACCATCATATTGTGGATATCGGCGCACCCAAGTCACACTGACAATCCACACCCCAATCGATGCCAGCCACAATAAAATCCATACATCTTTTAAATAAATAATCGAAATGAGTACAATCACAGCAACCACAATGCCTGACAACCAAGCCATGGATTTTACTGCCGGTTCAACTTCATTTTTTTGTGGCATTAACTTATACCACTCGTAACCGGCTCCGAGCGCTGCCAAAGACATCAATACAATCATTGGGTAAGGTGCAGTCGTTGCAAACATACAACTTAAAACGACCGCAACCAGAATTAATGCGGTAACGATCCGTTCTAACATAATTCTAATTCTCTTGTGGATACTGCATCATCTGGACTTGTTCGGAAGTTTTACCAAACCGACGCTCTCTTCGTGCAAATTTTTTTAATATTTGATCAAATTCTTTAATTGTAAAATCCGGCCACAATGTTTCTGTAAAAAACAATTCTGCATAAGCGGATTGCCACATTAAAAAATTTGATAACCGATAATCACCACCTGTACGAATCAATACATCTACAGAGGGTAAATCACTTAAACACACATACTGGTTAAACAAATTCACATCAATTTGGGCAGGTTGCAAGATACCTTGTTGTACTTGCTCTGCGATTTTTTGTGCAGCCTGCGTAATGTCCCACATCCCCCCATAACTAATCGCAATGGTGAGTGTCATACTCGAATAATGGGCAGTCTGAGATTCAGCATCGGCCATCAGGTGTTGCAACTGCTCGGACAGCTGGGCGCGATCACCAATAAAACGCAAGGCAATCTGATGTGCATGCATCCGTGGAATTTGCTGATGAATCGCCTCTTCCAGTAGTTGCATCAACAATTCGACTTCTACAACAGGCCGATTCCAGTTTTCACTTGAAAATGCAAAAATAGTGAGCGCAGAAATACCTGTTTTTCGACAATGTTCTACAATAGGATCAAGCGAGTCTTTACCCGCCCGATGCCCCTCACCCGAAGCAAGTTGATGCTTTTTACCATAGCGGTTGTTGCCATCCATAATGATGGCAACATGCCGAGGCAAATGTGGTGACAATAAAGGTTGAGCAATCAATGCATTACACCTGCATCAATTCAGCTTCTTTGGCTGCCAGACGCTTATCTACTTCAGCAATATATTTGTCTGTTAATTTTTGCACATCATCACCTGCACGACGTTCATCATCTTCGGAGATTTCTTTCTCTTTTAACAAATCCTTCACATCGCCCAGAATATCACGACGAATATTACGAATCGCAATTTTGGCATTCTCCGCTTCAGCACGCGCCAGCTTTTGCATATCACGACGTGTTTCTTCGGTCAGTGCAGGAAGTGGGACACGAATCGCATCGGCAGTGATTGGATTTAAACCTAAATCGCCTTCACGAATGGCTTTATCAATTGCTGATACCATGGTACGTTCAAAAGGTTGAACGATCAGTGTACGTGAATCTTCAACACCAACGTTTGCAACTTGGTTTAAAGGAACATCCGAACCATAATAAGGCACCATTACGCCATTTAACATCGAAGGATGTGCTCGTCCAGTACGCACTTTTGCAAAGCCTTGTTCCAAAGACTCAATGCTTTTTTGCATACGTAGTTCACCATCTTTTTTCAGGTCATTAATCATGGTTAATTCCGCTTCGGTTTTTCAAAATTTAACTATTATAAAGTGATTTAATCAGAAAAGTGTGACTAAATTTATCTGATTGTGTGGTTACTCACCCGAGTACCTTCATTTTCCCCCATCACCACTGACAGTAATGAGCCAGACTTATTCATGTCAAAGACGTGTAACGGCACATCATGATCGCGACATAAACAAATTGCGGTCAAATCCATCACCCCTAATTTTTCATCCAGCACCTGATCAAAAGTTAAATGATCATATTTCACAGCATCGTCATATTTATTAGGATCTTTATTATAGACGCCATCCACTTTAGTTGCTTTCAGAATCAATTTAGCTTCGATCTCGATACCACGTAAACATGCTGCGGTATCAGTGGTGAAAAATGGATTACCTGTTCCGGCAACAAACACACAGACTTCACCATTATTTAAATGACGAATCGCATCACGACTGGAATATGGCTCAACCACTGTACCAATTTCCAGTGCAGACATCAGACGGGTTTTGATGTTACGACGAATCAGAGCATCTCGCATCGCCAAACCATTCATTACGGTTGCCAGCATGCCCATTTGATCGCCTGTGACACGTCCGACCAATCCATCTTTTTGTAATTGGCTGCCGCGATACAGGTTACCACCACCCACAACGATACCAACCTGTACACCCAGACCAACCAGATGTGCAATCGATAGCGACATTTGATCCAGCACAGTTGCATCAATACCCATCTCACGATTACCGGAAAGCGCTTCGCCAGACAGCTTTAACAGAATACGTGCATAACGTGGACTTTTTTCGCTCATATTTCTACTCCAAAGTGGGATGTCTTAAAAATCATTTATAATGTTGCCATCTGTATAGATGGCACTGTATCAGGTCATATATCAAAATTTACTAAAAGGTATAGACAATCATTGATGTCTAGACGATCAGCATGTTCTGATGAGTCTTGCAAACAAGTCATACTCATCAGCATCGGTAATTTCCACTTCGAGTAGATCACCTGCTTTAATAGCATTACGATCAATGTCCTCAACAAAGACATTGCCGTCAATTTCTGGTGCATCGGCATATGATCTGGCCACTGCAACCGGATATTCATCTTCCAGATCGTCCACCAGCACAGTCATTCTCTGTCCGATACGTTTTTTCAGTTTTGCCGCAGAAATTTCCTGTTGCACCTGCATAAAGCGTTCAAAACGATCTTGTTTAACGTCTTCTGGTACATGATCAGGCAAATCATTAGCAGGCGCACCTTCAATCGCAGAATAAGTAAAACAGCCCACACGATCCAGTTGTGCTTCTTTGAGCCATTCCAGTAAGTATTGGAAATCTTCTTCGGTTTCACCTGGGAAACCCACCACAAAAGTGGAACGCAGCACCAGATCCGGACATTTTTCACGCCAGATTTTGATTCGTTCCAATGTGTTTTCACTATGAGCTGGTCGTTTCATGTTCTTTAGAACACTCGGACTGGCATGCTGAAAAGGAATATCAAGATAAGGTAAGATTTTGCCTTTTGCCATCAGGTCAATGGCTGCATCAACATGCGGATAAGGATAAACATAATGCAGACGTACCCAGATCCCAAGTTGACCTAATGCTTCACATAAATCCAGAAATTTGGTTTTAAGCGGCTGCCCGTTCCAGAAGTCCAACTTGTATTTGGTATCTACACCATATGCCGAGGTATCCTGTGAAATCACCAATAATTCTTTGACACCGGCACGTTTTAATGCCTGTGCTTCATCCATGACGCTGCCAATTGGACGAGATACCAGATCACCCCGTAGACTCGGAATGATACAAAAAGTACAGCGATGGTTACAGCCTTCGGAAATTTTTAAATAAGCATAATGTTTTGGCGTCAAACGGATGCCTTGTTCCGGCACCAGATCAACAAAAGGATTGTGTTTTGGCGGTGGTGGCACATACTCGTGTACAGCGTCCATCACGTCACTATAGGCAGCAGCGCCAGTGACTTTTAAGACATTGGGATGCATGGAACGAATCTTGTCTTCGTCTTTACCCAAACATCCTGTAACGATGACTTTACCATTTTCACTAATGGCTTCCCCAATTGCGTCCAATGACTCCTGCACTGCCGATTCGATAAAACCACAGGTATTCACAACAACAAGGTCTGCACCTTCATAATCTTGCGCAACCTGATAACCTTCAGTTCTTAATTGCGTCAAAATACGCTCAGAATCAACCAGCGCCTTAGGACAACCTAAAGAGACAAAGCCTACTTTGGGGGATTTCATTTACACACACTCCGATAGAATGCGCATATTGTAAGGCGTTTTATCACAGAAAAATAGTCAAAGCATGCACAAGCCGATATGATACATTATAGTGCATAATTTTATCTTACAAGAATATGATTCAAATTGGTGCAAAAATAAATCTTAGGCGGTATTCTTTAATTCGACATTGATTCAATAAAAATCACTCAAACACTGGTCTCCGTTATAGTGTCTTGTTTTAGTGCATATTTATAAAACTATAGAATAGTTGGCTTATTTTTTGCTTCCAAGTTACAGTCTCATGATAAGCATTTAAGGTGTTGTTTGATTTATGCGCTATTTTAACTCTCGGAATCGATAACTTATGGATGTGCGCACCAATATAGACTACAAAACCATCGTTGATCATTTAACGACAGCTGTGTTGTTGGTACACCCAGACCTAACTGTCTATTATATGAATTCTTCCTGTGAAACGTTATTTGAAATGAGTTTCCTGCGAGTTCATAAGCAATCCGTGACACAATTTATTGAGTTATCCGACAGTAGCATCACATTGGAGCAGGCATTAAATAAGACCCTACAAACAGGTCAACCTTATACCCATCGTGAGGCTTTACTCAATATTGGTTTAAAAGACCGTTATGTCGATTATACTGTTTCTCTATTAACCCCCTTGCCAACCCAACAATTAAGTCCTTTACTGCTGATCGAATTTCAGCCGATTGATCGGCTATTACGGATTTCCAAAGAAGAATTACAGGATCAGCAACACTTGGTTGCACGGCAACTGATTCGAGGTGTCGCCCATGAGATTAAAAATCCATTAGGCGGGATTCGTGGTGCAACACAATTGCTGGCCCGCAATGTCAAAGATCCACATATCAGCGAATATACTGAAATTATTATTAATGAAGTTGATCGGCTGAGAAATCTGGCCGACACCATGCTGGGTTCCAGACAATTGCCCAGTTATGAAGCAGTCAATATCCATGAACCGCTAGAACGAGTGCGCTCTCTGGTACTGAGCCAAACCAAAAATAAAATTCCAGTACAGCGTGATTATGATCTGTCCTTGCCAGATGTTATTGCTGACCGCGATCAACTCATTCAAGTGATTTTAAATATTAGTGTCAATGCAGTACAGGCAATGACAGAGAACAAAGAGTTCTTTGTTGAGCATAAACCGCAACTGATTTTCCGTACCCGAATTCAACGTCTTGTCACCATTCAGGGTGTACATCATCGCAGTGCGATTCGTGTCGATATTGAAGACAATGGTCCTGGTATTCCACCAGAAATTGTGGAATCTGTTTTCTATCCAATGGTGACGGGACGCGCAAAAGGTACTGGACTAGGACTTAGCATTGCACAAAATATTATGCGCCAGCATCAGGGGATGATCGAGTGTCATTCCGAAGTTGGGCGTACCGTTTTTAGTTTATATTTACCTTGGGAGAGCAAATCATGACACGGAATAAAATTTGGGTAATTGATGATGATCGTGCCATGCGTTGGGTCCTAGAAAAAACTTTTAAAGAAGAAGGCTTCGATGTGACCAGCTTTGAAGAAGCACAAAGCGCGTTGGATTTACTCCCCAGCAATCAACCGGATGTGATTTTAACCGACATCCGCATGCCCGGCATGGACGGTTTAAATTTTCTGTCCAAGGTCAAAAGTAGCTATCCGGATTTACCTGTCATCATCATGACTGCACATTCTGATCTTGAATCTGCGGTTTCAAGTTATCAAACTGGTGCATTTGAATACTTGCCTAAACCTTTTGATATTGATGAAGCTTTAGCATTGGTCAATCGTGCCATATTGCACATCACCAAATTGCAACAACAGGAAAGCACCAAAGCCAGTATTGCTTTGCCCTCTACTGAAATTATTGGCGAATCGCCTGCAATGCAGGAAGTATTTCGTGCCATTGGGCGTTTATCACAATCACATATTACGGTATTGATCAATGGTGAGTCAGGTACCGGTAAAGAACTAGTGGCACATGCACTTCATCGCCATTCACCACGTAGTAGCAAGCCTTTTATCGCATTAAACATGGCTGCAATCCCGAAGGATTTGATCGAAACAGAATTATTTGGTCATGAAAAAGGGGCATTTACTGGCGCCAACACGCAACGTCAGGGTCGTTTTGAACAAGCCAATGGTGGTACGCTGTTTTTGGATGAAATTGGCGATATGCCATTTGAAACTCAAACCCGCTTATTACGTGTTTTGGCCGATGGTGAATTCTATCGGGTAGGGGGACATATCCCAGTCAAAGTTAATGTGCGTATTGTCGCTGCAACACATCAGGATCTGGAAAAACTGGTACAGGCGGGTAAATTCCGTGAAGATTTATATCATCGCTTGAATGTGATTCGTATTCATATTCCGAAATTAGCGCATCGTAGTGAAGATATTCCCATGCTGGCGCAACACTTTTTGGTTCGAGCCGCAAAAGAATTGGCGGTCAGTCCGAAAATTTTAAAATCCGAAACGGTTGAATACCTGCAACAATTGCCATGGCCCGGCAATGTTCGTCAACTGGAAAACACCTGTCGCTGGCTGACCGTCATGATCACCGGTCGTGAAGTATATCCGGATGATTTACCCGCGGAATTAAAACAAATTCCGGTTGAAAGTAAAACTTCAACGCCTTCATATAGTACGGCCAATGCCCTACCCGTTCATAGTGAAAACATCAGTAACTTTGCCTGGGATGAACTATTAAGAGAATGGGTCATGACCAAGCTACAAAGTGGCGAAATGAAAATTCTGGACATTGCCACCCCGATTTTTGAACGTACACTGATCGAAGCAGCCTTATTTCAAACCAAAGGCCGTAAACGCCATGCTGCGGAATTACTAGGCTGGGGCCGTAATACCCTAACCCGTAAACTCAAAGAACTTGGCATGGATTCCAGTGATGATGAGGAAGAATAAATTTTGGCAGCGCTAAAATTGTAAATTTTTTCTGTCTAGCAGAACGGTCTTTTATTTGACAGATGCACTTTTAAGCGATGTATCGTATGATTAGTCTACTTATATAAGGATTAGTTTATAATGCATCGCTTTTTGTTACCTTGTATTTTATTGCTGAGTCCATTGTCTGCGTTTGCGACTGTAGGTGGCGAGCAACATATCGAACTTCTAGGTTATGACACTCAGGATCAAAAAGTTTATGTATTAAGACATTATGAAGATGGTCGTGCTCGTTTACCACAGCTCTATTATTTTGACTTGCGCAGCAAACAAAACGATAAACTGATTGAGGTTACATCAATTTATATCGACCCTAAAACAGGCAAAGCCGATTACGATAATAATGACGTTGCTTTTAATAAAGAATTACATAAAATCAAACGTCGCTTAAGCTCACTTTATCCACTCAATCCAAAAGTATTTTCTGTTCAAATTAATCAACAGCAACAAGAGTCTATTCCAAGCTGGCACGATCCCAATGAAGAGGCGATAGAATACCATTACGAATATCATGTTCATGATTCAAGTTATCAAAGTCAGCCACAAAAAGCCATTAGCTATAAACCAGAACTCAAAATCAAAAAGGCTTTTCGGATTCCAAGACAAAATAAAATTTTAGTCACGATAGAATATCTCGGTATTCCGTTTGAAAGCGGTTATAACATGGAAGATCCAATTCTGTTGAGTCCTAAAACAAAATAGCATATAGCTTACCCGTCATTGAGAATATGGTTTAACAGATATCTTCTATAAGAGCTTTTTTAACTATGTTAAAATCAATTAAATACTGCAAAGGCTTGAATACTCATCTATGAAATCTAGTGCGATCAAACAATTACCCTGTACACAACGCGGCGCTGATCGGTGTTCATTATTGTTTGAAGTTGCTACAGATTTATTTCTACGCTATGGCTATGAAAAAGTTAGTTTAGATCAGATTGTTGAACATGCAGGTGGTTCGAAAGCTACCATATATAAGTATTTTGGCAGTAAAAAAGGTCTTTTCATTGCGATTTGTCAGGAAAGATGTAATAAATTCACCCATCAGATTGAACTGGCCTGCCAACGTGATTCCATCGATATTCGCCAGAACCTATCCGAATTATTATTTGATTTATATAGTATTTTCTCAGACGACAAAAGCACTGCTTTTGGCCGCTTAATTTTATTAATTGCCCAAAATGATCAAGACCTTGCACAGCAACTCTATAGTTTTGGTCCAAGACGTGCCCACCAGTTGCTTGCAGATTTGTTACAGCAAGCACATGAATGTGGCCAAATCTATTGTACTCGTCCACTTGATTCGGCTGTATATTTTCTCGGTTTCTTTCATGATATACACTGGCGTACTATGGTTAACCTACCCATCTCAAATCTGGATATAAACATCAAGGACCACATCCATTATGTCGTAGATCGTTTTATCGAAGGACATCAAAAACCAGAAAAAATTCAATAAATATTTGCAATTGACCTTTAAAAGCCTATAAACTATTCGATTCTTTTTTTCATCAACCCTCTCAAACTTAATTGTTTGTTAACAACAATTTTGTGGAGTAGCTATGGCTCTGCGTCACTTCTTAACCTTACGTGATCTTACCCAATTCGAACTCAAACAACTTCTTGCACGAGCAACCGAACTGAAGCGTTTACAGCACAAAGGCGAAATTTATCAGCCTTTTGTCGGTAAAGTCATGGGCATGATTTTTGAAAAATCAAGCACCCGAACACGTATTTCATTTGAAGCAGGAATGAGCCAGTTTGGGGGGGATGCCATCTTTCTTTCTCCACGAGATACGCAATTAGGTCGTGGAGAACCGATTGAAGATTCAGCTCGGGTCATCTCCCGTATGCTGGATATTGTGATGATCCGTACCTTTGGACACGACATTGTCGAAAAATTTGCAGCGTATTCTTCTGTCCCTGTGATTAACGGTTTAACTGATGATCACCATCCATGTCAGCTACTTGCCGATATGCAAACCTATATTGAACATCGTGGCAGTATTGAAGGCAAAACAGTGGCCTGGATTGGTGATGGCAACAATATGTGTAATTCCTATATGGAAGCTGCGCATATGCTGGGTTTTCAGCTTAAAATTTCCTCACCAGCAGGCTATACACCAAATGAAAAATTCTTAAGCGAATTTGCACATTGTGTAGAATTAGTTGACACACCGGAAGATGCCGCAGCCAATGCCGATTTGATCGTCACAGATGTCTGGGCGAGCATGGGACAAGAAGAAGAACAAAAACTACGAGAAAAAGCTTTTGCCAACTATCAAGTCAATGAAAAGCTGATGTCTCTGGCACATAAAGATTGCTTATTTATGCACTGTTTACCGGCACATCGTGGTGAAGAAATTTCTGAAACCATGTTAGACCATCCAAATGCTGTGGTCTGGGATGAAGCAGAAAACCGTTTGCATGCCCAAAAAGCACTGGTTGAGTTTTTATTGAACCAAGTCAAAAATAGAGTTTTAATCTAATAGCCTTACCACTGCTTAGTCCTCTCTATGCAGTGGTTGGTCTATACTTCAATGCTGCCAGTCTTTATAGACAAACTCCAAACTGTAACCATCTGGGTCCAAAACATTGGCAGCATAATAGCGTGGATCATAATGCAACCGCGCCCCAGGCTTTCCTCCAGCCACTTCATTCGGTTTCGCACCATAGGTAATTGCAACATCATAAGCAGCATCAACCTCTGCCTGATTATGTGCAATAAACCCTACATGAATTGCATCTGGATGTGGCATACCTTGCTTAAGCCAAAAAAATATTCGTCCATTGCTTCCAAAGCCTTTTAAATCCGGATGTCCTATAGGACCATCTTTACCATCATAATCGTGGCGTACAGAAATACCCAGTGTAGGTAAAACAGCTTCATACAAAACAATTGAACGTGTCAAATCACTTACTGTTAAAAAAATATGATCGAGCATTTAAATTTTTCCTGTAAATCTTGTAGATAGTTCATCTTGATGAATTAAATAAATTTCACTATCAGTGAATGTTATTTCTCGAACAACATTACTTTTTGAGCATCTAAATTAATGACAGCCAGCGATTGCACCACATCATAATGTGGCAAAAATCCTCACAATCCACTACTTCGCCATAAAAATATTTTCAACTGAAATAACTTATATTACACTCTACTTTCTCTTTTAAATTTGCCTAATTCTGCTTTATTCAAAAAGCTCAAGATGGGATACAAAAAAGGGAGTGTGAAAACTGTTGCTTTTGAGGTAGGTTATAGAAGTTCTCATCAGTTTAGTCGAGAATATGCACGCTCTTTTGGCCTGCCACCATCAAAGGATATTGCAAAACTTAAAAAAAAAATTTAGAACAATTTTAATGTTTAGAATAGTATTGAGAAAATACGTTAAAAAGATTAATCAGGTTAAACTTAACGTATAAAAGCATGCGGCTGTAGAATAATAATGGCTGCACCGCATAAAACCACTGCCCCGCCAGCCAAATCCCACCAAGTTAAAGACACATGATCGACATAACGTAGCCAGATCAATGCCACACTGATATAAATCCCACCATATGCTGCATAAACGCGCCCTGTTGCAGTGGGGTGCAAACTAAGCAACCAAACAAACAGCGCAAGGCTAATCATCGTGGGTAACCAAAGCCATGCTGATTTATTTTCTCGTAAAATCAGATACGGCAGATAACAACCCAAAATCTCTGCTACTGCCGTACAAACAAATAAAAAGAATGTAATCAATAATCTGCTTAGATCCATATCTTAAACAGGTTCTGTACGATGTTCTTCAATCACCGTAAGTTTTAAACCGTCATGATCACTGTCTTTAGGTTGCAGCGACACGCTGACTGTTCCGCCATTCACCAGATCACCAAACAAGATCATCTCGGCCAATGGTTTTTTCAGTTGATCCTGAATCAGACGTTGCATTGGACGCGCGCCCATCAAACGATCATAACCTTTTTCTGCCAACCATTCACGAGCATCCTGATCCACTTCAAGCACCACTTTTTTATCATCCAGTTGCGCTTGTAACTCGGTCAGGAATTTATCTACCACAGAATCAATCACCTGTGTTTGCAATGGTTTGAATTGAATCACGCCATCCAGACGATTGCGGAATTCTGGTGTAAATGCACGTTTCATGGCATCAGTATTATCCAGACTATTGTCTTGCTCAGTAAAGCCTATACTGGCTCTAGAAATACTTTCTGCACCGATATTGGTAGTCATGACTAAAATAACATTTCTAAAGTCAGATTTACGGCCATTATTATCGGTCAGGGTGCCATGATCCATGACTTGCAATAATAGATTAAACACTTCCGGATGGGCTTTTTCAATTTCATCCAGCAATAACACACAATGCGGTGTTTTGTTGATGGCATCCGTTAATAAACCACCCTGATCAAAACCAACATAGCCCGGAGGTGCACCAATCAAACGTGAAACTGCATGGCGCTCCATGTACTCCGACATATCAAAACGCACCAGCTCTACGCCAAGCACTTTTGCCAATTGGCGAGTAACTTCGGTTTTACCGACACCAGTCGGACCAGCAAAAATAAAACTACCAATCGGTTTGTCCGGAGATTTTAAGCCTGCACGGGAGAGTTTAATGGCTGAAGCCAAGGCAGTAATTGCTTCATCTTGCCCAAACACCACACGTTTTAAATCACGTTCTAGATGCTCAAGTACAGATTTATCATCTTTAGAAACAGTTTTTGGCGGAATCCGTGCAATTTTGGCAACCACTTCTTCAATTTCGGTTACACCAATTTGTTTGGTTTCACCATTGGCATGCAAGCGTTGTTGTGCACCCGCTTCATCAATCACATCAATGGCTTTATCCGGTAAGAAACGTTCATGAATATATTTTACCGACAATTCAACCGCAGCTGTTAATGCAGCGTCGTCGTATTTAACATTATGAAACTCTTCAAACTTAGATTTCAAACCTTTTAAAATATCAATCGCTTCTGAAATGGTCGGCTCAACCACGTCAACTTTCTGGAATCGTCTTGATAAGGCGTGATCCTTTTCAAAAACCTGACGATATTCCTGAAATGTTGTTGAACCAATACAACGTAAGGACCCATTTGCCAATGCTGGTTTAATCAGGTTTGATGCATCCATGGTGCTGCCCATAGAAGAGCCTGCACCAATAATCATATGAATTTCATCAATAAATAAAATGGCATGTGTTTTTTTCTTTAAAGCATTTAACAGCTGTTTCAGGCGTTTTTCAAAATCACCACGGTATTTGGTACCGGCAACCAGTGCTCCGATATCCAGACTGTAAATTTCTGCATCAGCCAGTGGTTTTGGTGCTTGTCCCTTAACAATCAGCCATGCCAAACCTTCTGCAATCGAGGTTTTCCCGACCCCGGGATCACCGACCAGCAAAGGATTATTTTTACGACGACGACACAAGATTTGTGCAGTACGTTCAATTTCTTTCTGGCGGCCAATCAACGGATCTGTTTTTCCGGCTTGTGCTTCCTGATTCAGGTTAACTGTGTAGAGTTCAAGGGGACCCGCATTACCTGAACTTGCACTGCTATCCTGTTCGGTGTCTTCCTGCTCTTCTATTGGTGCATCTTCTTTATGCGCACCATGAGAAAGATATTGGGTCAGGTTTAAGCGGTTAATTTGCTGACGTTTTAACAAATAAACCGCAAATGAATCTCTTTCAGAATACATGGCCACAAGGACATCAGCACCCTCAACCGCACGATCACCACCACTGGATTGCACATGGAAAATTGATCTTTGCAAAATACGATCAAAACTTTCTGTCGGATGGGGAGCCTGTTCACTGTTTTCTGGGAGTTTTGGCGTATGTAAGTCGATATATTCTTCTAATTCTTTACGTAGCGCAACAATGTCTCCGCCGCATGCTTTTAGGGCATTTACCGCAGAATCATTATCCAACAAAGCCAAAAGTAAATGTTCAACAGTTAGAAACTCATGACGTTTTTGGCGGGCCATGCTAACAGCCAAACGTAATGATACCTCTAAATGACGACTGAGCATGCTGTAACCTCTATTCTTGTGGCTCAATCTGACAGAGCAAAGGATGTCCTTGTGATCGAGCGTAATTATTGACTTGGTTTGCTTTTGTTTCGGCAATATCGCGTGGATATAAGCCAGCAATACCTTTACCTTCATGATGTACAGTTAGCATTACTTGGGTGGCTCGGTCAAGGTCTAATGCAAAATATTGTTGTAAAATTTCAATAACAAAATCCATCGGTGTGTAATCGTCATTGAGTAACACAACCGCATATTGGGGCGGTTTTTTAACTTCTGGCGGTGCAAGCATGACATCAACGCCATGCTCACCATCATCATCTTGTTCTTGTAATTCAATAGGTTGTACAGATACAGCCGTGTTTTGAATATGCCAGTCGACCACGCCGGAGGCAATAAAATTTTGTCTTATATGTTCTAAAGCTTCGGGCTTTAATTTACTAAATTGCTTTAACCATGAATAATACATAAATTTCTAACTTCTATTTTGCATTTGCTTCAGCTTGTGGAATTTCAGAAAGAAAAGCAGGTGATTCGATCATATCCTTGCCTCTTTGCCATGCAAAGCGTTGAATCACCGGATTACCTGCACCGCTTAAATGCACTTCGATATATTGCGGTGTAAAACCACTTGGCATGGTCCAGCGTCCTGTCAATCGCTCAAAATCATCAAAATTATAATTGGCACTGTCCAGTGGTACAGTCAATATTTCACTGTTTTGCACCAGACGGATTTCCACTTTACCTGCCGCACGACGACGATTTGGACTAACCTGTACCAGATCCAGCACATATTCATAGGCATTACTTGGTAATGGACGTATTGCCAGATTCTGAATGGATAAACTTAAACCGCCGCGTTCACGCAGCTTTTCACGATAGGTTGCGCTTAAGGACTCTGCCTGCCGTTTATCCTGTTTTGCCGTATTTAAGGCAACATTGAGTTCTTTGGCATTGCCAATGGCAACATCTCGCTCCTGAGTTGCAGTATTTAAAGCCACACTCACTGCATCAAGCGATTTTTTTTGTTTATTGACAATTTCCGATAACTCTTCTGCATCCGCATCAAAACCTACCACAGTTAAGCCTTGTTTATGCCCTACCGCATACCCTAGCCCAAGTCCGCCGCCAGCCAGTAAAACGGCAGCAATGACCAACGGATAGTTACTTTTTACAAAAGACTGTTTCGAGCGCTGCTCTAGCACAGGGATTTGCTCTGACTGTTCGGTATTCTTCATGAGAACGCATATGTCCTAAAATATTTTTAAATCCGTAAACGATTATACGTTACGATAATCATATTATGGCGAATGAATGTTATCAAAAAAAGAGGCTTTAAGGTAAAAGCCCGATATGATTTAAACCCAAAGATTCATTTAAGCCAAACATAATATTCATATTTTGAATCGCCTGACCTGAAGCACCTTTAACCAGATTATCCTGTGCAACCACGATGACCAAACGATTTGGCAAAGGTTGATACAAGGCAATGCGCAAATAATTTGCACCGCGTACACTGCGTGTTTCCGGCTGGCTATCCTCAGGCATCACATCAACAAATGCTTCATTTTGATAGAATTGTTCAAATAATTGTTGTAAATCTGTTTCCTGACCGGCTGCGGTAAGATTGACATAAATGGTACTGAGCATACCACGAATCATCGGCACCAAATGCGGTACAAAAGTCAAACCATCAAACGCACCTTTTTTACCGGAAATATTTTCCAATGCTTCAACGATTTCGGGATGATGACGATGGCCGCCCACAGCATACGCTTTAAAGTTATCGGTGTTTTCGGTATAGATCATCGACATGCTGGCTTTACGCCCTGCGCCAGATACACCAGACTTGGCATCGACAATAATATTGCCATATTCAATCAAATCCTGACCAGCTTTTAACAGTGGCGCCAGACCCAATTGCACAGTGGTCGGATAACATCCCGGATTACCAATGACATCGGCATGTTTAATTTTTTCACGATTCAGTTCTGACAATCCATAAACGGATTTTTTTAATAATTCCGGACAACTATGTTCAATGCCGTACCAATGACGAAACTTATCCAGATTCTGTAAACGAAAATCTGCTGCCAGATCAATGACTTTCACACCTGCATCGACCAATTCTTGGGCATATTTCATGGCAACGCCATGCGGTGTGGCAAAAAATACCACATGGCAGGTTTTTAGTTGTTCGATATCCAGCGGACTAAACGCCAGATCCAATACACCGCGTAAACTCGGGAACATATCAGAAACTTTCAGGCCTGCTTCTGTTCGAGAGGTAAGCAACTTGAGGTGAGCCTCGGGATGTTGTAACAACAAACGAATCAGTTCTATTCCTGTATAACCAGTGCCACCGACAATACCGACTTCAACCACAATCTTTTCCTTCTCGTCCAAAAAGCATATGCTACAGTATGACAGGATGTTGATTTAAACAAAACGATGTATTTTACTAGACGTGCAATTATTTTTACTTTTTAATGTCAACAGCTGTTGCTATTTCCACCCCGGAATAACAATACATCAGGGTAATGGAATATTACCGAAATAATACATGGAGTGCGGGATGCCTTCGATAAAAACAAAACAATCTGTGTCTACAGGTTTATGCTCTAAATCAGTTTTAATACTGCTATGTAGTGGTTTGATCGCATGTGGTGGAGGATCTTCTGGTACCACACGTATCAGTGATGACAATACACAACCTGGGACCACAACACCGGAAAGTGTGTTTAAAATCTCTGTCAGAATGCCGATGCAGGTTAAAAATGCACATTTGCATATTCAGGTGGTGGGCGATAGTACCCCATTATATGACAATCAGAATTTCTCCGACTTTGATGCCTTGGTTGATAATCTGTCAGTCAAAAATTATAGTAATAAGCTGCTATCCGTCAAACTCACAGGACTGGATCATAGCACCATGTTCGACCCGATTTTAAAACGATTGGTTCCCTTCCATGGTGAAATCAATGCCATTGCGATGATTCAAGGGAGTACGATTGATATAACCCTTAGTCCGTTCTCTGAAGCCATTTATCAACGCACGCTGGTTCGTGCTGGTAATCTTGATCCTAGCCATGCAGATTTAACCCTGATTGAAGCAAAGCATCTAAGCAAAGCCCGTTCCGAAGTAAATGCCAGCTTAAATGGTGCATTTGATGCAACACAATTCCCATTATTCAATACCGATCAAAGCATCCGGCTGGTGCAATATAGTACAATGTCCTCACGCAATTACATCAATATTTTCACTGGATTGGGATTATTGAATTACTGGTTCAAGCAATATCCCGAGAGTCAAAATACCTATCTGGAACTGGCGCAAAGTCTAGGCACAGATCTTCGTGATGGATCGCTAGATGGACGGACATTTACGGGCGATAACACCGATTTTTCGCCACTGATCACTGCGCCTAAAAATACTGACCCCGCATTAAATACTTTATTGGGCATTGGTGAAACGCAAAAAACGACTCGGGAAAGTTTTGGTAACGCACTAAAAACTGCAACACTCGATTATGCAAATACCAACTTTCAAAGCATTATCAATTCCGAAGGTTTAAAAGCATTACAAAACTTTTCTTATTATAGTACGGGCTATACAGTCGATACAGCGAACACTGTACGCTGGAATGGTGCAGGCGATTATCATCGTGCATTCGGCTTTTCCAGCGATGAAAAATGTCAAGGCATCAGCGCCTATCCATGTAAACAGGGATTGAATGCAGATGACACTGGTAATGAAATTTCAGCAATTGATTATTTAATCGGAACCCATCAGGTCGGTTCCTGTAAAATTGAAATGTTCCCCAATGGCAATGTCCGCCTAACCCAGAATAATCAGGTGTATAACGCCAGTATCAACCGAGATATTTCCGATAATTTATTGCGCCTTGATCAAGCATCACAACATTATATTTTAAATATTGGTGCCGGTGAGAACAGGCCACCCTATTTCATGCAGCTTGAAATTAAAAATGTACACATTATTTCTGCCAAAACCGGAAATGCAGATGGGTTTTATCCAACCGAATTAAGCACCACTGAAATGAGTTGTACATAACGTCATCTTGCAAAGTGCCGTATCTACATACCACAGCATATGCGGACATGTAAGTCTCTCTTATTTCGATTGCCACCATGCCGGCAATCGGAATGCTTTCACCCGTTTTTGCCCTGCTTTGGCATGCGGATAAAGGTGTTCCAAAAAAAACCAAAAATCGGCCTGATGATGCATATGCTTGGTATGTGCTAACTCATGCAATAACACATAATCTGCATCCTGCTTAGACATTAACAATAAACCTGCATGCAGCATAATACACTGATCATGACTACAACTGCCCCAGCGTGTAGTAGGTCTGGCAATACGAACCTTATTCACAGTTAAACGGTGTTGTTCAGCATAATTTAATAGTTGACCGGGCAAAATCTGCTCGGCTTGTCGGATAATAAACTGAGTTAAAGCCTGTTCTGCACAGGCTTCATTCACAATTAACTGCTGGCTTTTCGCTTGATATTGATAGGCTTTGCTGATCGGTTGATAAGATACATCAATCACCTGATCCAGATAACATAAGTGAATTTGATCGGGTAAAGCCGTTTGTTGTACCGAAACAGCTTGTAACTGATATTTCGCCCAAGTTTGTTTGAGCCAGTCCTTACTTTGTGCAACAAAAAAATGAATTTGTCGCTGTGTGGTCAATGGCGGAATAGTCAGCCGTATGCCTTTTGGCGATACGGCAAGTTTTAAACGCTTGGCCCGAGCATGCTTAACCACTGCAATTTCCGGTAAATCGGCATCAATAATCATGTATTATTGAGCAGAACGCACGTCAATGCCTTGATCGGTTGCCACAATGGCAAGATTGGCAGGACGTAGTGCAAAAATTCCATTGGTGACCACACCGGGAATATTATTAATGGTTTGTTCCAGTTCCAGCGGATTCAGAATATTTAAATTAAATACATCAAGAATAACATTGCCGTTATCTGTCACCACCCCTTCGCGATAGGCAGGGTCACCACCCAAAGACACCAGTTTACGGGCAACTGCCGAACGTGCCATCGGAATCACTTCAATCGGTAACGGAAAATCACGCCCCAGCTGCGTCACCCATTTTGAATCATCAACAATACAGATAAATTCTTTGGCCACCGATGCTACAATCTTTTCCCGTGTCAACGCTGCACCGCCACCTTTAATCATATGCAAATGACGGTCAATTTCATCGGCACCATCCACATAGGCATCCAGATTACCCACATGGTTTAATTCAACCACTTCAATGCCCAGTTTTTTTAGACGATCTTCGGTTGCTTTGGAACTGGCAACAGCAGCTTCAAGTTGCAACTGAGGCAATAAATCAATCAAAAAATTTACTGTACTGCCTGTTCCTACACCCAAAATTCCGCCCTTAGGTAGATGCTGAATGGCAGCTTCGGCAGCGGCTTGTTTTTTGGCGTCCTGAGAAGGATATAAACTCATAGTGCTAATCTCTGTATTAGGCTCTGGTGATCGATGATTTAAATCATGCAAAATGCAACGGATGCTGATTTGTTTTGCTACAATGGCGCATATTTTACTGTTAAAAATGGAAGAATGTCATGTTGTCTCGTTGGGTTAGACAAATTTTACAAGCCACTGTCTATGATGTCGCAATAGAATCCCCTCTCGAAGCAGCACCAAAAATTAGTCAACGCTTAAATAATAACATTCGTTTTAAGCGAGAAGATTTACAACCGGTTTTTTCGTTTAAATTACGCGGTGCCTACAACCGTATTAGCCAAGTGCCAAAAGATCAATTACAACGGGGTGTAATTTGTGCTTCGGCAGGCAATCATGCGCAAGGTGTTGCCCTGTCCGGACAAAAACTGGGGGTGCCGGCAATCATCGTGATGCCAAGTACCACACCGGATATCAAAATCGAAGCGGTAAAACGTCTGGGCGGCACAGTGGTGTTACATGGTGATAGTTTTGATGTTTCCAATCGCTATGCCCAGCAACGTGCCAAAGATGAAGGTCTGGTCTTTATTCCACCTTATGATGACGAACTGGTGATTGCAGGACAAGGCACCATTGCCAATGAAATCCTTCGGCAGTGGCGCGATGTTGACTATGTCTTTGTTGCGGTAGGCGGTGGTGGTCTGATTTCAGGGGTTGCAGCTTATCTGGGTGAAGTGGCACCGCATGTCAAAGTGGTTGCCGTGGAATATGATGAATCGGCCTGTTTAAAAGCAGCGCTGGAAAGTGGCGAACGTGTGGTGTTGCCTTCGGTCGGTTTATTTGCCGATGGTACAGCAGTTGCACAAATCGGTGAATTACCGTTTGAAGTGATTCGTTTACCTAAATCTGATAATTCCGGACCAATCGTCGAACCCGATGTAGTCACTGTTAACACCGATGAAATCTGTGCTGCCATCAAGGATACCTTTGATGAGAATCGTAGCATTGTCGAACCATCGGGTGCCATGGCACTGGCAGGTATTAAGAAATATGTGGCACAGCATAAACTGCACGATAAAAACATGGTGTCGATTGTCTGTGGTGCCAACATGAATTTTGACCGTTTGCGTTATATTGCCGAACGTACCGAACTGGGCGAACACAAGGAAGCCATTTTTGCAGTGTCCATGCCGGAACAACAAGGCGCATTCCTGCAATTTTGCAGGGCATTGCAGGGTCGTAATATTACCGAATTTAATTATCGCTATAATGGCAGTAATGACGCACAGGTTTTTGTCGGCATTAGTCTAAAAGGTGGTGAACAGGAACGGCAGGATATTTTTGCCCGCTTACAGCAAAATTATGATGTGTCCGATTTATCTGATGATGAAGTGGCAAAACTGCATATTCGTTATTTAATTGGTGGTCATGGACATCTTAATGATGAACGCCTGTTCCGTGTCGAATTTCCGGAACGTCCCGGTGCCTTGTTGACCTTCCTTGAACGTCTGGGCCCGGATCATAATATCAGCCTGTTCCACTATCGCAATCATGGTGCAGCAGAAGGTCGTGTATTGATGGGACTGGAATCGGGCGTCAAAAGCAGCAATGGCACAGATCCGTTAATTGATACGCTACAGCAAATTAATTATCCATTTGTGGAAATTAGTCAAAACGAAGGCTATAAACGCTTCTTAAAATAAATTGTAGGATGAAAGCTGAATGTATGCTTGATTCAGCTTTCATTTTAAGATCATCTCGATTGCTTCCAGATATAGAGATTTATTTATGTACTCGCCACAAAAGGGTAAAACCGGTCTGATCCGCATCTTAAATGCTTGGTCCTACTCTATGTCTGGATTTAAAGCAGCGTTTCAAAATGAAGCAGCGTTTCGTCAAGTGGTCTGGATTAACCTTATCCTCATTCCAGTAACTTTTTTTCTTGATGTTTCACCCGTTGAACATGTGATATTAATCATCGTATGTTTGCTTTCACTCATTGTTGAACTGTTTAATTCTGCTATTGAAGCCGTAGTGGATCGTATTTCGCTGGATAAGCATGAATTATCAAAACGTGCCAAAGATATGGGTAGTGCAGCCCAATTTGTTTCGCTGAGTATTATTTTTATCACTTGGGTTATTATTCTATTGAAATAATAGGTTAAATTATATGCAAAATATTCAAAAAGGGATCTACCGTCACTATAAAGGCCAGCTTTATCAGGTGTTTGGTGTTGCACGGCACAGCGAAACAGAAGAGTTGATGGTAGTCTATCAATGTCTGTATGGTGAATATCAATTATGGTTAAGACCATTCGACATGTTTATAGAAAACGTAACACTCGATAATGGCAATGTCGTCCCACGTTTTGAATTTATTCAGGAAAATTTTTAAACAGACACAAAATAATGCCTTTCGTTTTAAGTTATTTTGAATATTTTTTCATTGTTAAATCATTCATCATATTTATTCTGATAAAACTGGAGCGCATGTTCATCACGTTGTGGCGTAATTTTCTTGCCAATATAATGCGAATCATTATAACCCACCAGAATAATATGGGCATGTAATTCCAGTTCGCCAAATTCCGGCTCAACCTGAACATAATGTACGCCACCCATATGATCTTTCACTTGCGCATTGGCACTGGCACCCGGTTTTGCCTGACCACTGACAATGGTGGCAAAACGCCCGACCAGATCAACCTGACAACTGGTTTGACTGGGCTGAATCACCTGATCCAGACAATGAATCATAAACAGGGTGAAAAACCACGCCATAATAAAAGCGGGAATAAAAATCAGGCTGGAACTGATAAATGCTTTATGAAATGCAAAAAAACTCAGCTGAATAAAATAACCGGCATAGCTTAAATTAATCAGAAAAAATAACAGAATGATAAAACGGGAAATTTGTACTTTCAGTAAAGGCGAATCTTTAATCCACGATGGAATCACTGTGCGAATAAAATTAGAGGGACGATATCCAATATAAATCCCGATGGTTTCCCCGATAATCAACACAAAAATTGCCACCACACAAAAATGAAATGGCAATAATGCAGAATCGAAAAACAACTCGGGTAACATTATGAATGATCCGAATCGTTTAGATAAATGCCGCCATCAGAATGAATTTCGATATCGACCTTGGTCAATGATTCACCTTGACAAGGTCCCCAAATACATTCTCCATCTTCGACATTAAACAAAGCACCATGGGTCGAACAGATAATATATTCTTTGTCCATGTCCAGAAACTGGTCTTCCATATACTCAAGACTGACCTGTAAATGCGGACAGATATTTTTATAGGCAAAAAAAGAACCATCACGCTGGGTGATCAGAATTTCTCCCAGCGGTGTGTCAAATCCACGAGCTTCACGCTCCTGTACATCATCTGTCTGGCAAATTAAATACATGGCGACCTCTTGTCTATTGATTATCTTTACTGACAATTATCTTTACTGACAACTATTCTCTGCTGGCGATGATCACGACTCAAGCTGCCCGGCAATATCCTGATATTGTTGATAACTTAAGCGCGGACCATATTGACTCACTACCTTGGCTGCAACTATATTACCAATTTTGGCAGCCTGTTCCACAGTTTTGTCCTGTGTCAGTGCATATAAAAATCCACCGGCAAAGGCATCACCTGCCCCATTACTGTCCAGTGCCTCGACAGCTTCACCGACCACCATTTGAATGCTACGATTTTTCGCCCCGATCAATGCGCCCTTGCTGCCCAGCGTAATCACCACGGTTTGCGCGATATTCAACAAAGCTTCTGATGCCTGTTCAATGCTTAACGCCTTGGTGTACATCAATGCTTCCTGTTCATTACAGAATAATACATCGACGCCATCATCAATCAATTGATCCAGACCGGATTTGGCATATTGCACCATGGCTGGGTCTGAAAGTGAAATTGCAATTTTTACGCCATGTGCCTTGGCAAGCTGACGAGCCTCTGCAACGGCCTGATGTGCAGTCGGGCTGGTTGCCAAGTAGCCTTCAATATACAGCCATTTTGCCTGTTTCAGCGGTTCATAATCAATTTGTTCGGGGCTTAGTTCAGCTGTAATACCTAAATAGGTGTACATGGTACGTTCGCCATCTGGCGTAACCATGACAATACAGGTTCCGGTTTGTCCTTCACTCAGCGATTTTTGATGGGTCTGTACCTTTACTTGTTGCAAATCATGCAAATAAAAGTTTGCCAGTGCATCATTACCCACCCGACAGGCATAAAAACTTGTGCCACCCAATGCGCTAAATGCAACCGTGGTATTTGCAGCAGAACCGCCACTCGCTTGCCCTTTATGTGTGGCTTGAGATAAGTTTTTAACCAGCTGGGCTTGTTGCTCGGCATCGCAAAGTTGCATGGTTCCTTTGACCAATTGTGCATTTTGCAGGAATTGATCATCCACCAAAAATTCCTGATCTACCAATGCATTACCAATAGAAAAAAGCTCAACACTTGCCATAGCAACAGATCCCGATAAAAAATTTTGCCTAGAGTAGCACGAAAGCTCAAAGGCTATAATAGTGATCCAGGCATTTCATCTAAAAAAGCAAATTTGAGATTCTATCCATTAGCTTGCATTCGCACACAAGTTTCGGTATAAAAAATAGTCCGAATAATACGCATAAAAAAAATATCAACAAAGCCCAAGGAATTAATCCAATTAATTCGCTATACTTTCCTGCAATATCAAATATCGTCCTGTGCAATTTTTTATGTTGCATCATGATTTAAGCTATGGAGTTTTTATGACCAACACCTGTTCAAACCTGGCACAGAATACCATTCACCCTGCTTTTGAATTGGTGCGTCAACAATTTATCGATGCCCTCTCAACCACTGTTTATGAATTTCGGCATAAAGTCACTGGTGCAGTGCATTATCATCTTGCCAATGATAATGATGAAAACGTGTTTTTGGTGGCATTTCGTACCCAACCGATGGATTCCAAAGGCGAAGCACATATTCTTGAACATACTGCGCTGTGTGGTTCAAAAAAATATCCTGTCCGTGATCCGTTCTTTTCCATGATTAAACGCTCACTCAATACCTTTATGAATGCGTTTACCGCAGCAGACTGGACTGCTTATCCATTTGCGACCCAAAATAAAAAAGATTTTGACAATTTATTATCGGTTTATCTCGATGCAGCTTTTTTTGCCAATTTAAATCAACTGGACTTTTTACAAGAAGGCATTCGGGTTGAATTTGAAAATGATAAACCAGTATTTAAAGGCATTGTGTTTAATGAAATGAAAGGTGCATGTAGTGCGCCAACCGATCAGCTTTATCATAAACTGGCACAGCATCTTTATCCGCAAACTACCTATCATTATAATTCCGGCGGTGATCCCAAAGATATTCTGGATCTTAGCTATCAGGAACTGCTTGATTTTTATAAAAGTCATTACCATCCGTCCAATGCTGTCTTTATGACCTTTGGTGATGCAGACATTTATGATTTACATGAAAAGTTTGAACAACAGGCACTAAAACATTTTGAAAAAGGCCATACCCTTTATTCTGTTCCAGAAAAACGTCTGACTCAGCCGATTCAAGTGAATGAACACTATGCCATGGATGAAGACGACTTAAGTCAAAAAACCTATCATGTGCTGTCATGGTTATTGCCTGAAACCAATCATGTCAAATTACGTCTAGGCATGCGGCTGGTGGAAGGGATCTTACTGGAAAATTCTGCTGCACCATTAAGAAACTATCTGGAAACCAGTAAACTTGGTCAATCCACCGGCCCATTGATGGGGACCGATGACAGTAATTTCGAGATGACCTTCTATTGTGGTATTCAAGGTTCTGAAGCAGACAAAGCCGATGAATTTGAACAAGGGGTCATGGCAATCTTGAAGGATGTTGCATCTAAACCGATTGACCGCGATACCATTGATGCGATTTTACACCAGATTGAACTGCATCAGCGTGAAGTGGATGGTGATGGAACACCTTATGGTTTAAGCTTGATTTTTAACGGTATGAGTGGTGCAATCCATCATGGCGATCCGATTACCGTCTGGGATGTGGATCAAGCCCTTGCCGATGTCAAACAGGAACTGGAAGACCCAATGTGGTTATCACAATTAATCCAGACCTATTTGATTGATAATCCACATCGGGTTCGACTCACATTGATTCCAGACAATCAGCAATCTCAACGTGACCGGGATGAAGAACAGGCACGTCTTGATCAACTTGACCGCAGCTTAAGTCCCGAACAACGTGAGCAGATCATTCAACAGACCGAAGCCTTAAAACAGCATCAGGCCACGCCGGATGATCTCGAATTATTACCAAAAGTTACACTGGCAGACATCCCAGCCGAGCTTAAACATGCCGATGCCATTGCCGAACAGATTGATCTTGATGGTCAAACTGTTCCTGTACATTTGTACCATGCTGGGACCAATGGTTTATTCTATCAACAGGTTTTGATTCATTTACCTGATGATGTGGTGCTGTCACCCTATTTTAATCTGTTAAGTATGCTGATGGGCGAAGTCGGTGCAGGTGAATATGATTATCTGCAATTACAACAGCAACAAACCGCAATTAGTGGCGGTGTAGGTATGGGCTTAAGTCTGCGTAGTCAAATCGATGATAAAAACCAGATCAGTGCCTTTCTTACCCTGACCACCAAAGCACTCAACCATCATGTTGCAGCAATGGATTTATTAAAAACTGCATTTACCGAAATGCGTTTTGATGAAAAAGACCGTATTCTTGAGCTATTACAACAACGTAAAGCACGCTGGCAATCCCGGATTTCTGGTTCTGGGCATAGTTATGCCATGCAGACCGCACAACGCAATATGAGCGCACTGGCCAAACGTGATTATCAAAATACCGGTTTACCTGCACTGCGCTGGTTAAGCCAGTTGATTGAAGACATTCAACAGGATGAGCAGCGTTATCATGATTTCGTTCAAAAGTTGCAGCAGATCCATCAACGGATTTTACAGTCTTCTAAATCATTCCTTCTGGTCTGTGAAACACAACAAAGTGATCAGCTTTTGCAACATCTGCAACAGGTCTGGTCACAACAGCAACACATTGAACAGACAACAGCAATTCAGAATCCCGAATTTGTAGAAGATCAACAGGATCAAGCCTGGTTAATTCAGACCAATGTACAATTCTGTGCCAGTGCATACCCTGCTGTCGATATTGTGCATCCCGATGCAGCCGCATTTATGGTGCTGGGTCCATATTTACGCAATGGTTATTTACATGGCGCTATTCGTGAACAAGGCGGTGCGTATGGTGGCGGTGCAGGCTACGATAGTAATGCCTGCGCATTCCGATTCTATAGCTACCGTGATCCACGTCTAAGTGAAACCTTTGATGACTTCAATCGCGCTATTGACTGGCTGTTAAATAGCGAACAGCAGGATTATCAATTGGAAGAAGCTATATTAGGCCTGATTGCCAGTATGGATAAACCAGGCTCACCCGCAGGCGAAGCCATTACCGCATGTTATGCTGCCTTACATGGTCGTGATCATGACTTTAGACAACATCTGCGCCAGTCTATTCTCGCTGTGACTTTAAGTGATTTAAGACGCATCACCAAACAATATTTACTTGATCAACACCCTGTCCGTGCAGTGGTTGCACCAGCTTCCCGTCAGGAAGAATTATTGCAACTTGGTTTTAACATTCAGAAAATTAATTAAAATGGATCGCATATGAAGACTCAATTCATATTGAAAAAACCGTTGTTATACATGACCACTGTACTGGGCGTCATGAGTACAGCTCATATACATGCCGAAACAATAGTCGCAACAGTCGCACAACCTACTGCCCCACAACCTGCCGCGCCGCAAGCGTGTGTAGGTCTGCCCTCCAATAATGACCGTCTGGCGTGTTATGATGCGATCTTTCGGCCTGTGCCTGTGCAACCTGAAACCTTAAGTATTAGCGAACAGGCTGCGGTTGATGCGAGTCGCGTAAAAACTGCCGAGCAGCAACAGGCGCAACCGACAACACAAAAAATTGCAGAAGCCATTCGAAATTATGATTTATTTGGCGCAGCGCCACAGTTTGATCCGACTAGTTCCTTATTAGATCAACGCTGGGAATTGTCAGAAAAGTCAAAACTGGGCACATGGCAACTGCGTGCCTATCAGCCGGTTTATTTATTACCAGCAATGTGGACTTCTGATAAAAATGAAACCCCTTATAGCCCAAATCCACAAAACACGGTTACCGAGCCACAAAATCTAAAAAGTACTGAAACTAAATTTCAGCTTTCTTTAAAAACTAAAGCTGTGGAAAATATTTTTGGTGACAATGGCGATGTATGGATCGGGTACACCCAATCTTCACGCTGGCAAGTCTATAACAGTGAAGCATCACGTCCGTTTCGTGAAACCAACTACGAGCCTGAAGCCAGTATTATTTTCCGTACCAACTATAATTTACTTGGTCTACATGGTCGTTTACTTGGTCTGTCATTGAATCATCAATCCAATGGCCGATCAGATCCATTTTCACGTAGCTGGAATCGGGCGATTTTGAATATTGGCTTTGAAAAAAATAATTTTGCTTTGATGCTACGTCCTTGGTATCGTTTTGAAGAAGATGCCGATGATGACAATAACCCTGATATCAAAAACTATATTGGTCGTGGTGATTTAACCGCAAACTACAAATGGAAAGACCATCAATTTTCATTGATGTTACGTCATAGTTTAAAAGGCGGTGATGATAGCCATGGCGCGGCACAATTTGACTGGGCATTTCCATTATCAGGTTCACTGCGTGGACATTTACAGATATTTGATGGCTATGGAGAAAGCCTGATTGATTACAACCATCGGGCGACGTATGTGGGTTTAGGCGTTTCACTGATGAACTGGTTCTAATCGCAAAGAACATTAATAAAAAATCTTGATCTACCTATCGAGCAATCGGTAGGTTTTTTTTATATATAAAAATCAATACAAAAAAATAAAATATGAATCCTACATATCTTAGGGTTTATTCTTATGCTGTGTTTCTCTCAGCAATTTAAAACTTAAACGAAATAAAATGAATAAAACAAAAATGCTGACAAGCAACAACGCGATAATTAAAAATTTCATTTATCTTTCAATCCCACCATAAAAAAGCCCTATCATGAAGATAGAGCTTTTAGTGCTAAAGCACAATATTATTTTGCTTGATCTAAAATAGAGAACAATTTTGCCTGTACATTGTCGATGGCATCTAAACCGTTGACTTTATCATAAGTCGGTGCATTATCAGTTGCATGAGTACGACCTTGGTAATAGCCAACCAGTTGCTCGGTTTCGGAATGATAGGAAGCCAGACGTTTACGAATTGTTTCTTCGAGATCATCCGGACGTTGTACCAAATCTTCACCGGTTTCATCATCTTTGCCTTCCACTTTTGGCGGATTGTAAATGGTATGATAAATACGACCAGATGCCGGATGCTGACGACGACCAGAAAGACGTTTTACAATTTCTTCATCCGGTACTTCAATTTCAATCACATGATCAATCTTGATCCCTTCTTTTTCCAATGCTTCTGCTTGAGGAATGGTACGTGGAAAACCATCAAAGATGCAGCCATTTGCACAATCAGGCTGCGCAATACGTTCTTTTACCAAACCAATAATCAGTTCATCAGAAACCAATCCACCATTTTCCATTACAGACTTTGCTTGTAAACCAAGCTCCGTCCCTTCACGAATCGCAGCACGAAGCATGTCGCCTGTAGAGATTTGTGGGATATTGTAGCGCTTACAGATCAACTGAGCTTGAGTTCCTTTTCCTGCCCCAGGTGGTCCAAGTAATATAATGCGCATAAAAAACATCCTCATAAACAAGAGTAATTAACAAAATTTTGCATGTGGAACATTAGCCAAAAGACTAACTGCAAGGCATTTTGGGATATGCTATTTTAAAGCCCCAATTATAAAAATGCTATAAATAAGTGAATCAGACCAGCAGCAAAGCCAGTTACGCCACCTAATAAAATCAAAATCCATTCGTCTTCCTGAAATGCAGGACGTAACAAATTTTGAAATTCTTTTGGGGTAAGCAAACGAATCCGATCCCTAAACATCGCAAAGATCTTTTGAGCCCGACTCGCATTAAACCCTGGATCACAAATTGGAACCATCGTAATTTCAATTGAGCGATCAATCAAGTCTGTTTTTAATTTTGCGTATTCACTTGGGCCAATTGACAATTGCAAAGAGGTGCGGACAATCGGGGTTTCCATGATTTGATTGACATGCCTTTTGATAATACGACGTGTTTTTATACTTTTTTCACCATACATCATTTCAGTCATAATTGACTTTAAAGTAATTAAATCGGTGGTGACCACTTCTGAGAAAACCACCGAAACCTCATCTTGGCGCTTCATAAATGCACCTTGAATATTATAGGTTCCTATACGCGGCACAACAGGTTTAATCCATGGAAACTTATGATCTTTTGTTCTTTCAAAAAATTGAGGATAACGAACAGGATGCGGTTCAACCGGATTGAATACCATCCAAATTGCAATCCAATTGGTCAAAAAGCCCCAGATCGCAGCGAAGAAAGGAACCGTCCAGTGCTGCGGGATAAAAATATACACAAACATCTGGATAATACCAAAAAATGAACCAATCAAAGCACTGATATGCCAGATAAAGTTAATTTCTTTCTGTCCCACTTTAAGGAACATCCGCACCATGAGCCGACGGTCGTTTTCCATCTGATTGACCACCATGCTACGCATATCAACCAGATTTTCGACATTATAGGTCAGCTCTGTGACCAGATCAGTTAAAACTACAGGCAATTGATTATGAGCCTGCGCATAGATACGGCGTTTAATCGAATAAGGTAAGTTTTCCCAGAGTACAGCCCTGCGCTCCATCATGACTTCATCAATCAGGTGCTCAAGTTCAAACCCTACTTGCTCACCAATGATACGAGCCATATCCTGTGGATCCATTGCTTCAAGAAATTCGCGCAATGAACCCAGTTTAGACAACGTATTGTCAGTAATAATGCCGGATATCCGCCCGGCCTTGCGGGGCACAATACCTTGCCATCCGATTGGCAATGAACCGATATGAAAACCCCAAAACTGAATGGGGTAAAACACCATTTTAAGTGCCATCCAGACATGTGCCCAGGTTACAAACGCCGTAACAGGCACAATACTTAAAATAGCCCAAAAATCAGGTCGACTAGCAAATATTTGCCATTCGGTTGCTATATACTCTAGCATCGATCTCTCTCAATTATTGTTTCATGGCTAAAACTTTGCCCAGTTGTTCACGTTAAAACACATCAAAACTTAAACTATAAGCAAACTGTAATTGTGGTTCTGTGGATTTCTTACTACCATTCTTTCCAACCACTTTTTCCGCAGCACCAACGCCAACACTAAAACTACTAATACGTTCTCTATCCAACAGCACATAGGCCAAATCTACGCCTCCGCCCAATCTTTGATAGTACTTGCCATCGACACTGACATTATCAAGATGACCGGCATAAACGCCAAAGTAATAGCCATTTAAATCTGTGCCTGTGAGAAAGTAGGGATAGCGAAAACCCAGTTGTGCGCCCACTTCATTGTCGCCATTGACGAATGCACCTACTTTAGCATAAGCAATGCCATAAGGATTGACCCATTCGGCATTGACATGTAATAGTTTTTGCGTCAAACCCAAACCGACATATCCTTGTTTGGTTTTCACACTGTGCTCTTTTAATTTTGGTTCGGGCAAAGTAGGTAAAAAATCACTTAATTTTGCCTGTGTCACTCCTGCAACCATTAATCCCAGCAACAATAAACCTGTTTTCTTCAATTTTTATCTCCGCTTTTTCCCTAAAGCACAAGGTGAAATATTGTCTATTATTCAATCTAACACACCCTTTCAATGAGAATGTAGCAGAAAACAGAGCAAAGCTATAGGACTAAACCTTTTAAATCATCTGTCTGTAGAGTCAAATAAAGCAAGATTGAGGCTTAAACTAAAGCAAAAAGATATATACCTTGTGTAGTTGTTTAGATAGAATAGTTCTGTTTCGATTTTGCATACCATCATGAGCAAGTACCCTACGCCCATAAAAAACATACAGCAAGAAAAAAAGATTTTTCGTGGCCGCATTTATTTTGCTATTGGATTGGTGTCGGTTTTTATCCTGATCTTAGTGCTTCGCTACGGCTATCTGCAACTGTATCAACACGAACATTTCCAGACTGTTTCCGACAGTAATCGTATTCGCCTACAAGCATTACCGCCTGCCCGTGGCTATATTTATGATCGCAATGGTATTTTACTGGCCGATAATTTCCCGGTCTTTAGTGCAGTTATTAGCCGTGCCGATATTGCAGATGTGGAAGACACAATACGCCAACTCATTCCAATTTTTCATTTAACCGATGAAGACATCGAACAATTTCAAAAACGAGCCAAAACTGCGCGTAAAACCGAAGTATTGTCCATTAAAATGAATTTGAGTGAAGCGGAAATTGCCAAATTCAGTGAATTAAAACAAAACTTCCCCGGGGTACGTATTGAAACGCAAATGACTCGTTATTACCCGCATGGCGACTTGTTTGCACATGTGATTGGTTATGTCGGCAGAATTAATGATAAAGAATTAAAGACATTAGATAAAGACCTCTATGCCGGTACCAATCTAATTGGAAAAATCGGCGTTGAGAAATCTTACGAATATTTACTGCATGGTAAACCCGGTTATGAATCTGTCGAAGCTGATGCACATAGCAATATTTTAAGGCATTTGGGACGCAAGGAAGCAATACGCGGCAACGATCTCTACCTTTCTCTGGACTATGGTCTACAAATGGTTGCTTCCGAACAAATGGTTGGAAAGCGTGGTGCTGTGGTTGCCATAGACCCCAATACAGGTGAAATTTTAGCATTGGTTTCAGGTCCGAGCTTTAATCCCAACTTATTTGTCACGGGAATTAGCCACACGGACTACCGTGCGCTGAGTGACAATCTGGATCAGCCGCTCTATAACCGTGCTGTACAAGGGTCTTATCCACCGGGATCAACCATCAAACCGATGGAAGCCATGGGCGGTCTGCATTATAAATATATCGACTGGAATACCAAAATTTTCGATCCGGGTTATTTTCATTTACCCGGCGATAGCCATAAATTCCGTGACTGGAAAAAAAGCGGTCATGGTGTGGTCGATATTCATAAAGCGATTGTACAATCATGTGACACATTCTTTTATGTGCTGTCCTATCAGATGGGCATTGATAAAATGCACACATGGATGTCGCAATTTGGTTTTGGACAGAAAACCGGCGTTGATCTTCCTAGCGAAAGTTCCGGACTATATCCATCTCCGGAATGGAAAATGCGTACCCGCAATAAACCATGGCTAAAAGGTGAAACCATCTCGGTCAGTATTGGTCAGGGCGCATTTACCGCCACGCCTTTACAACTTGCCCTTGCAACTGCTATCACTGCTAATTATGGACAGCATGTTAAACCGCATGTCTTGAGAGAAACCAAAGGCGAAAAAGTGCTAAAAGTGCTGCATGGCAGTGATTATAAGATCGATTTTAATGGGACGCAGGATGACTGGAACAAAATGCATGACGCCATGGTTGCGGTAATCAATGGCGGTACAGGTAAAGGCATACGTACGCCACTTTATTCGATTGCAGGTAAAACCGGTACGGCACAGGTTAAAAGTATTGCACAGGGTAAACGCTATAATGAAGCTTTACTTAAAGAGCGTGAATATGATCACGGTTTGTTTGTCGGTTTCGCGCCTGCGGATCAGCCGAAAATTGCTGTGGCCGTGATCTGGGAAAATGGTCGACATGGTGGTTCGGCAGCAAAGATTGCCAAACCGATCTTTGACTACTGGTTATTAAAACGTGAAAAAGATCCAATCAAACCGGCTCCTCTTGCAGTCAATGGTGGATTGATGACAGCGGGTGCTAAGCCTGCCGAATTACCCACCAATGGTTTACTACAAGACACACCAACAACGCCAGCCAGTCATACACCTGCTGCTGAGGATGAAGAATGAAAAATCAGTTGCGTATTATTGGCGGTGAATTTAAACGGCGCCAGTTACCTTTTGCCACCCTAGATGGCTTACGTCCTACGCCAGATCGCATTCGTGAAACGCTTTTTAACTGGCTCATGTGGGATATTCAGGGTGCAAAAGTTCTGGATCTCTGTGCCGGTTCTGGTGCATTAGGTTTTGAAGCCTTATCACGGGGTGCCAAACAAGTGGTGATGATCGAACCAAATCCACAACAAAGCAAATTTTTAAAACAGAATATTGCTGTCCTCAAAACCGAACAGGTGCAAATTATACAAACCACTGCGCAACAGGCTTTGGCAACACTGCATGAAAATTTTGATCTGGTTTTTTTAGATCCGCCCTATGCGTTAAATTTATGGCAGGAACTGGCTGAACAAGTCAATCCAAAATTAAATAAAGATGCACTAATCTATGTTGAAGCTAACCAAGATCTGAATACCCTGACATTACCCGTAGACTGGAAACTCATTAAAAATACCAAAGCTGGTGTGGTTAAAGCTGGATTATTCCAAAAAATATAGGGTCTATTGACATTTGATAAATAGATTGCGTTGTAGGCTAAAATTTCTTCAGCCCCTAATCTCTCCATAAAATATCCCATATTATACTTTTCGAATAAATCGACTTAAATCTATACGAATTAAGAAAAAGGGATTAAAATACGCGACTAAAGTACTATGTGTTCTAAATTGAGAATAGCAAACTCGATTTGGTGATTCATAGGAAATCATCAAAAATATCAATTTATTCAGCACTTAGAATGATCTTCATTGGTAAAGGCATTATTTTTATTAATTAAGATCATTTATATTGCACATACCTTAACCCTAAGGTGAAAATATATGACAAATAACGCTGTTTCCAATAAAAAGGCAGTCTATCTTAATGTGTTTCGACTTTTATTTGTTTTACTCACATTAATTATTGCTGTTGCACTTATTTTTGGTGGCATAAAATTACTGAGTCTTGGTGGCTCTAGTTATTACTTAATTGCTGGTGTTGCATATCTTGCAATTGCAGTACTTTATTTGCTACGCAACAAAATAGGTTTATGGCTATCGATTATTACCTATATTGCCACAGTCATCTGGGCATTCTATGAAGTTCAAGCATTTGATTACTGGCAATTATTACCCCGTCTGGTGATTCCAACAATTATTGTCGTACTCAGTCTATGGTTAAACCCTATCTTTAAAACAGTGACCGTAGGAGCAGGAAGAGTTGCCAATTATATTGGTCTTGCTGGCTTTCTAGGTTGTGTTGCTGCACTCGTTGCCGCATTTTTTCCACACGGAAAAATTTATAATCCAGTCGATATTGTACCTGACCAAAGTAAAGCAACTATCAATCCAGATAATCCTGAAAACTGGGATCATTTTGGCCGTAATGCAACAGGTACGCGTTTCGCCCCTTATGATCAAATTACGCCGGAAAATGTTAACCAATTACAAGTTGCTTGGACCTATCGGACTGGTCGTCAAACCACAGGCGCAGGTATCGGCGTAGATGAAAACACACCGCTACAAATTGGCGATACACTTTATTCTTGTACGCCACAAAACATTATTACTGCAATTGATGGTGATACTGGTCAGGCAAAATGGAAGTTCGATCCGAAATCCCGTACTGCTGAACATGTGACCTGTCGTGCAGTTGCCTATTATGATGTCAATAAAGATACAACTTTATCGGCAACAGACAAGGCAAAATATACCACTGGTGAATGTCAGCAACGTATCGTGGTGTCTTCGGTTGATTCACGTTTATTCGCACTGGATGCCCATACTGGTGAGCTGTGTGCAGGTTTTGGTGACAATGGTTTTGTTGATCTTGATCATCAAATGGGTCCCACAGAAAAAAGTAAACGCTACCACCCGACTTCTGTTCCGGTGTTAATGGGACATAATGCAGTGATTGGCGGCTGGGTACGTGACATCATGCATGGTGAGCCATCAGGTGTAGTCCGTGCCTATAATGTTTTGGATGGTTCTCTTGCTTGGGCTTGGGATGTTGGTAATCCAAATGATACAGGTGCGCCAGCGGCAGATAAAACCTATACACTTGAAACACCGAATATGTGGACTATTCCCACTTATGATAAAGACCTTAATCTGGTTTATTTACCCACAGGTAATGGACCACCAGATTATTGGGGTGGTGATCGTGGGCCTGCAAAAGAGAAATTTGGTTCGGCTGTAGTTGCTGTAGATGCATCAACAGGTAAAACCAAATGGTCATATCAAATTGTGCATCATGATGTATGGGATTATGACTTACCATCACAACCCGTACTTTATGATGTCACCAATGATCAGGGTGAAAAAGTGCCTGCGTTAATCCAGACCACAAAAATGGGACATATTTTTGTGCTGGATCGTCGTACTGGTCAACCTGTAACTAAAGTGGAAGAACGTCCAGTACCGACTTCTCCACATGCGGTGGGTGAAAAACTTTCTCCAACACAACCATTCTCAGTCGGTATGCCAATCATTGGTGCAGAAACTTTAACCGAAAAAAGCATGTGGGGTGTCAGTACTTTTGATCAATTGTATTGTCGCATCAAATTTAAAGATTCGATTTATCAGGGTCCATTCACCCCGCCAACCGAAAAGCCTTATATTGAATGGCCAAGTCTATTGGGTGGTATGAACTGGGGTGGTATTACCATTGATGAGCGTACCAATGTTATGTATGTCAATGATATGCGCATGCCACTTCGGATGGCGCTGGTAAGTCAGGAAGAAGCGAAAAAATATAAAGTTTCGACTGATGAAGTGCCCGGATTTATGGGAACCATTCGTCCGCAAATTGGTGGTATTTATGGTGGTGTCCGTATCGATATTTTACAGTCTCCACTCGGTATTCCATGTAACAACCCACCATTTGGTACCATGAGTGCGATTGATCTGAATAGTAAAAAACTGATCTGGCAAGTACCAATGGGTACTGCAAAAGAGCTTGGTCCATTCGGCATTAAATCACATCTGCCAATGCCAATCGGTATGCCAACTTTGGGCGGTCCGACGTCTACAGCATCTGGTCTGATTTTCTTTGCAGGTACACAAGATTATTATCTTCGTGCGCTTGATTCGAAAACCGGGAAAGAAGTCTGGAAAGCGGCTCTCCCTGTTGCTGCGGTTGCTGCGCCATTGATTTATCAGTCACCTAAGACCGGTAAACAATACGTCGTTATTTCCGCAGGTGGTGCAAGTCATTCCAAAGATGTTGGTGATTATATTATTGCCTATGCCTTACCGGACAATTTAATAAAAAAATAAAGATTGATTAAATTAAATACTTCCCTAAATTTATGCACATAGGTTTAGGGATTTTTTATGCCCAAACATAAAAAATGGCATATCCAAAGACATGCCATTTTCTCAAATCCCTAAAATTTAGGCTTTCATTTCAGCAAAAGTCTCTTTTGCAGCCTGAATGGTTTTTTCAATATCCCGATCAGAATGCGCAGAAGAAATAAATGCCGCTTCAAATGCCGAAGGCGCAAAATAAACACCACGACGCAACATGCCATGAAAAAATTGTTTAAAGGCGTCTACATCGCATTTCAGCATCGAATCAAAACTGGAAATATCGTCCTGATCGGTAAAATACAGACCAAACATGCCACCCACCTGTTGGGTTTTAAAAGCAATACCGGCATCGTTTGCTGCCTGCTCTAATCCAGCCAGTAATTTTGCCAATTGTGCTTCCAGCTTTTCATAAAAACCATCTTGACGAATATGCTTAAACATTTCCAGACCAGCACGCATTGCCAGTGGATTACCTGATAATGTACCTGCCTGATAAACGCCGCCAAGCGGTGCAATACATTGCATGATTTCACGTTTACCACCAAAAGCACCGACAGGTAAACCAGCACCAATGATTTTACCCAGCGTCACTAAATCAGGTTTCACATCATAGAGTGTATGTGCACCACCTAAGGCAACACGAAAGCCAGTCATTACTTCATCAATAATAAAGACGGACTGGTATTCATCACATAACGCACGAATTGCCTGTAAAAAGCCATCTTTAGGTTTCACCAAATTCATATTGCCCGCCACAGGCTCAACAATCACCCCTGCGATTTGACTGCCAAACTTGGCAAAACATTCTTTCAACGCATCAATGTCGTTATAGGGCAAGACAATGGTATGTTTAGCAAAATCTTCAGGCACACCTTTTGAGGTGGGTTCACCAAAAGTGAGTAACCCCGAACCGGCTTTAACCAGTAGAGAATCGGAATGACCATGATAACAGCCTTCAAATTTAATAATTTGATCACGTCTGGTATAGCCACGAGCCAGACGAATTGCCGTCATGGTAGCTTCCGTACCCGAATTGGTCATGCGGATCAAATCTACTGCGGGCAGGATGTCACAGATCACATCGGCAAGGGAGGTTTCTGCAACTGTTGGTGCACCATAGCTTAGGCCATCTTCGGCTGCCGCCTGTACCGCTTTAACAATATCAGGATGAGAATGGCCCAGAATCATCGGTCCCCATGAACCGACATAATCAATATATTGATTGTCATCTTCATCCCACAAATATGCACCTTTGGCACGTTTGATAAAGACTGGTGTCCCACCCACCCCTTTAAATGCGCGTACAGGAGAATTTACCCCACCCGGGATATGTTTACTGGCTTCTTCAAAGAGTTGTGCCTGTTTTGCAGAAATGAACATAAAACTTTCTCGCAATTATTGAAATAACTTTGCCCAAGCATCGACACGCCCGGGAATTTGCTCTGGATCTAAACCTAGTATATCACTGACCACCGCACAAAGACTTGCTCCGGCATCGATCACCACCTGTGAATTTTCTACCGTTAGCCCACCAATCGCACAGATTGGGACATTCAATTGCTGTTTTGCCTGTTGAATCACAGCAATCCCGACATTGCCCGCTTCCGGTTTGGTGCTAGTAGCATAGACTGCACCAAAGGCCACATAACTGGCACCATCGGCAATTGCCTGCTCGGCCAATTGCAGCGAATTTAAACAGGTTCGTCCAATGATGGCATCTTTACCCAACACCTGTCTGGCATGCTGTATTGAACCATCATCCTGCCCCAGATGCACATGCACACCAAACTGTCTGGCCTGTTCAAGATCATCATTGATAATCAAAGGCACCGTATATTGATGACACAACTTAAGAATCTGTTCGATTTCTTGAGATTGATCAGCCTTTGCTACTTTTTTACGTCGATATTGTAATAATGCAACCTTTCGGGTTGCCAACGCAGCCTGTAGCTTTTGTAATAAAAGTCTGAATGGATCATCGTTGGTGATGAGATAAAGTCCTTGCATATTCCTGATTCCTAAAATATTTCATTATACGTAATAGGCTGTATGACCAATATTTCAGCCCATTGATAGTCCTGAAGATTTCTGCTGATAATGATTACGCATAGATAAGATAAGGCAATAGCATATTATATTACCCTATCATCAACCTAGCCAATATTCCTCAAACTCAGCAACGGTGCAATTTGCCAAAGTTTTTGCAAGCGATAGCGGCCAATCACACCGCATATCATTGCCATCAACAAAGGCAGAATCAACCAGTATTGCCAGTGTAATGTCCATGGAATTTCCATTTTCCATGACACGATATAGGATACTGTTTCGGCAAAGGCAATCGCCAGCACCCCTGCACCAGCGCCAATACAGGCAAGCTCAATGCTCAGGTAGCGTTTTAACTGTGCTTGTGACATACCAATCGCACGTAACAAGGCAACTTCATGTTTACGCTCGTCCATCAATAAATTTAAACAAGCCAATAGCACCAGTACACCGGCAGCAAATACCAGAAATGCCAGAATACTAATGATCTGTGCAATCACTTTAACCAGTTGTTTGATCTGTTCGATAATGCCATCGATATCAATAAATACCGTGGTTGGAAACTGGTTAATCAATTCAGCCATCTGTTGATTGTGCTGTGGTGGCAGATAGAAACTACCCAGATAACTTCCCGCATTTTCATCCAGCGTCTGGGGTGAAAAAATAAAGAAAAAGTTTGGACTAAAACTTTCCCACTCGACAGTTCTAAAACTGACCACTTTGGCTTCGATATTACCATCGGGCAATTCGAAACCAAGTTGATCACCAAGCTGAATCCCCAGACTGTCCGCAGTGTCTTTTTCAACCGAGACCTGATGTGTTGCTGTAAAATCTTTTGTTCCTGCCACAATACGATTGTCTTGAGGAAAAGCTGCACTTTGGGTCAAATTTAGCTCACGTTTAAGACTGTTATTTTCTTTGACGATTTGTTCATTAAATGCTTCCCCATTTTTGGTAATCAAGCGACCACGAATATTGGGATATAACGTTGTCGATTGCCACTGCCGCTCCGCCAAAGCCTGTTCAAATGGCGCTTTGTCAAACGGTGGTAAGCCATAAACAAACTGATTCGGTGTACCTGCCGGCAACTGCTGTTGCCAACGCTCGAACATGTCACTGCGCAGTAAAAATAGTACGCTAATTAAGCTTAAACCCAATGCCAATGCTGTCATTTGCAAGCTGACTTTGGCAGGCTCACGTACCCATTGTTCAAAGCGAAAATGCATTTTTCTTAAAGTAGTTAATATGAGCCAAACCACAGCAAACAATACAAAACATAATACAAAAATTGCAGCAATGACGGATAAGGTTAAGCCAATATTTTCAGTGAGATATAAGGTGAATAACGATAAACTGAGCAATGCCGAAGCAATCACAATCCATATCGCAACCTGATCAAACTGGCTTTGACGCAGAACACGAATCGGCGGCACTTTGGCAAGGTGTAAAATACTTGGTAAAACAAAACCAGCAAGTACAATTAAGCAAGTAAATACCGCATTAGGTAATGGTCCCAAAACAATCGCCCATAGCGAAAACTGCAAACTGATATGCGGAATGGTCGTGAGCATAAGCTTAAGCAAAGCAAAACCAAAAATCACACCGAAAATGCTACCGAGTAATGTGGCCAGCAATGCCACAACAGCCAGCAATGCCACAAATGCACCCAGTAATTGTTTGCGGGAAGCACCCAAACACCGTAGCATTGCAATATGATCCTGATTTTGTGCCACATAGCGTTGACTGGTTAAAGCAATGGCAATACCACACAACAATAGCGTCAATAAATTTGCCAGTTGCATATAGGTTTCAAGATTTCGAATCGGTCCCATTAATCGTGAATTGCTATCACTGGCCGAACGTAGCTTTAAAGGTTCCTGTACGTACTGCGTATAATGTTGTTCAAATGCTTTAAGCTGATTCGGTGCGCCTGACATTAGCACGCGATAATCAATCCGACTACCAATTTGAATCGCATTGGTTTTTGCTACATCCTGAAGATGAATAATGACTGTAGGTGAAAAGCCTGACAGACCCATTTCCTGATTGGCATCATGTTCAATCTCACCAGTGACCTTAAATTCTGCATCGGCAATATAAACGCGATCACCAATTTTTACCTTTAATAAATCAAATACTCTTGGGGTCAGCCAGATCTGTCCCGATTGAATCTGTTTTGCCTCAGGTGCAATTTTTAAATCGCCACGCAATGGAAACGCATCATCAATGGCTTTGACATTGACCATGACAAATTGTTCACCAGTATGTGCCATCGAACTAAAAACATAGTTTTGTGAGGTCTGTAATTGTGTTTCTCTGGCACGATCCAGCCAAATAGGCTCAATGGGCTGACTTGAACTTAGCACCAGATCTGCTGCCAATAACTCCCCTGCCTGCTGCTCAATCGCATATTGAATTTGCTGATTACTAAACTTAAGTGCTGTGGTGGCACTAATCGCCAATGACAAGGAAACAATCAGTAAAGTAATCCCACCACTATGTAAACTTTGTCGAAACAGACTGGAAAAAAGCCGAAACATGATTACAAAGCTCCATGCGGTATAGATTGGTTTGGTTCAAATTGCGATGTATTGGATGCTTGTGTTTTGATCTCACCCATGCTCAGTTCATGGAGATTGCCATCGACCAGTTGAATCTGTCTTTGGCACTGTGCCGCAAGTTTTGCATCATGTGTGACCAACACCAGTGTTGTACCCAGTTCTTTATTCATCTGAAATAACAAATGCTCAATCTCTTTTGCCGTTTCGCCATCGAGATTGCCTGTTGGCTCATCGGCAAAAACCACTTTCGGTTGTGTTACCAAGGCACGGGCAATGGCCACACGCTGTTGCTCACCACCAGATAAAACTTTGGGAGCTTGCTGCATTTGACGGGATAGTCCAACTTGTTCCAGCATTTCAGTTGCACGTTTTTTTGCATCAGCATACTGATATTGTGCTTGCAAGCGCATTGGTAACATGACGTTATCCAGAGCAGTTAAATGTGGTAACAGCTGAAAAGACTGAAAGACAAAACCAATATTTTCCAGACGAACTTTAGCCCGTTGTTCTTCATTCATTTGATAGATCGGATAATCACACAGATAAACCTCTCCACTAGAAGGCCGATCCAGTGCAGCCAATAGCCCTAGCAAGGTGGATTTACCAGAACCCGAACGGCCTGTAATGGCCACCTGTTCCCGAGCGAATATTTCCAGATTAATCTCTTTTAAGACATGTATTTTTTGGTCATGAATTTGTATCACTTGTGAGAGATTTTTGGTTTTTATCACTGTTTTTTCAGAACTTTGTGGCATGATGATAGAAGCCTTAACTATTTATTTGTGGAGTCATGGGATGTTAGCCAAACTGCGTTTAATTCTGATCACATTCACACTCGGCGGCGTGGCAAGTATGTCCTTGCAGGCCAAAACCATTTTAATTGTGGGTGATAGTATTAGTGCAGCTTATGGCATGTCGCCTGAACAGGGTTGGGTGAAACTGCTACAACAACGTATTGAACAAAAGTACCCTAAACAGCATCGTGTGGTCAATGCCAGTGTCAGTGGAGAAACCACCAGTGGCGCACTGGCTAGATTACCAAAGCTACTTGGCACCTATAAACCAGAGATTGTGGTGATTGAGCTGGGTGGCAATGATGGCTTGCGCGGACAACCGCCACAGTTAATCCAAAGAAATTTATCACAACTTATTCAGCTCAGTAAAAATAGTAAAGCACAGGTATTATTATTTGGTATGAAAATTCCACCTAATTATGGCACCAGCTATAGTAAAGCCTTTGAAAATAATTATCAGGTGGTGACAAAGCAGCATAATATTCAACTGATGCCATTTTTTCTTGAGGGTATTGCCGGCAATAATGCCTTGATGCAAGCAGATCTAGTGCATCCTAATGCGAAAGCACAGACTAAATTACTTGATTCTGCGTGGAAATATATCGAACCTAGTCTGAAAAAGTAAAAATGCTTTAACGGGATGCTTTCAATAGAATGTTTTGTACACGATCAAAAAGAAAGCATCAATCCACAACTAAAAAATTTTAGAATCATTAACTTAAATCATAAAATACTGCAAAATATACACCTATACAAAATAACAGCACATAAATCGAACCATAAAAGATCATATTCTTAAAAGCCTTGTCTGACATACCACTATCTGCATATTTTTTTGCTGGTTGAGGACGTTTTTCATCATTCATATTCAATCACCTGCATTTATGCCTTATCTCAGCTCCATTATTAAAGGGTTGTCAATTAAATAACAGATATACATTTTAGATAAAAAAACATAACAGATTTTATTTACCTTAAAACTGTTATACTTTTTATGCAGTATTTTGTATCTGGTATTGCCTGAGCAAATGCATAAGCATGATGATCTTCACTCTATTTTAGTATTATTGCCCCAAAGCCCGTATGTTTAAAGCTGAACAACTCGCACAGACCTTGCATCAACTCATCGAACAGGGCGTGTGGAAACCACATCAAAAACTCCCTTCCTTGCGGGAACAGGCGCAGACCTCCGGTTATAGTTTGATGACAGTTTTAAATGCGTATCAGGAACTCGAAGCACGAGGACTGGTCTTTGCCAGAGAAAAATCGGGTTATTATGTTGCCGATCAAAACATGCAGCCCACAGCACTGGATCGTATTGAAGATTCCACATTGCAATCCAACATCCAGATGAATTCCTTTGTATTTGATTATCTCAAATCAATTCAACCAACCAATATCTTGCCATTTGGATCTGCGTTTCCCAATACCGCATTGCTCCATCAGCCCAAATTATTACAAATCGTGGCACAACATGCCCGGCGTAAACAAAGCTATGAAAGTAGCGCCAGTATGCCACCTGGTCTGTTGACATTACAGCAAATCATTGCACGTCGGTATAGTTTGCAAGGCATTGCCACAGAACCACAGGATATTGTCATCACCTCCGGTTGTCTGGATGCATTAAATCTATCCTTACAGGCTGTAGCAAAACCCGGCGACTATATTTTATTACAACAAACTATTTTTTATGGCACATGGCAGGCAGCGGAACGTTTGGGCTTAAATGTAATTACCTTGCCGGAACATCCCGAATATGGTTTTGATCTGGAAAAATTTGAACAATGCCTACAGATGTATCCGATCAAAGTCTGCTGGCTAATGCTCAATAGTCATAATCCGATTGGCTTTAGTGTAAACGATGACATCAAACAAAAAATTGCACAATTGCTGGCACACTATCAGGTTTATCTGATTGAAGATGATGTCTATCAGGAACTTTATTTTGGCAGTAAAAAACCATTATCGGTAAAATATTTTGATCAAGATCATCGAGTCTTGCACTGCTCGTCGTTTTCCAAAACATTAGGCGCCGGTTTTCGGGTCGGCTGGGTGCATCACCGAAAACTCTCCAATCAAATTCAACATTTACAGTTGATGAGTACCATTGCTGTCAGTCCCCTGCTACAACATGCACTGGTTGATTTTTTATCCACACATCATTATGAAAAACACTTACGATCCTTGCGTTTACAACTAGAACGCCATAAAAAATTATTTTATCGTTATTTAAAACAACACCTGCCCGAAGAATGTGATGTATATTATTATCCAAGTGGCTATTTTATCTGGATTAAACTGCCCAAACATATAGACAGTACCCAACTGTATCAAACACTTTTGACACATCATATCGGTATCGCACCGAGTCAGTTGTTTACAGTCAATCGCCAGCAACAGCATTTTATTCGTTTAAATTGCTCCTTTGAGTTAAACGATCAAACCCAACATTCGCTGGCTACCATAATCCAGACAATTACACATCCGTCCTGAATTTTATCAATGATGTAGAAATGCAAATAAGAATCAAAAATAAATAATTTGCCATTGGTAGTGATTATCAATATCTATACAATACGATAACAATTTAATACTTTTCTCTTTAATCTCCCTGTTTAGTTAAGGTATTCACAATGAATCCTATTTTTTCTTTGCAAAAAATTTGTCTGGCGATTGTTGCTGTACAAAGTACACAGATTTTTGCCGAAACCAATCCCTCATCAACACCAGAACAATCTCCGGTAAAAAGTCTGGAAACTATTGTCATCACTGCAATGCCATCTTCTGTCATGAGCACGACCACTGGTATGCAATTAAGTCTAAAAGAAACACCACAATCAATTAGCGTGATTAGTCAGGAACAAATCAGCAATCTTGGGCTCAATAATATTGCTGATGCACTCAAACAAACCACAGGCATTAATGTGATTCGAGATTCTGGCCGTTATCGTTTTCAGTCACGTGGTTTTTATATTGATCAAATTGAAGAAGATGGTATGAGCAGTACTGTCGCTTCTGGTGCCTCAGGTAATCCCTATCGCTCTGCCTCAAGTATGACCGATCTGGAAATCTACCAACATATCGAAGTTTTACGGGGTGCATCTGGATTAACTCAGAGCAATGGTGAACCGGGCGGTACCATCAATGCGGTACGGAAAAAACCGACTGAAGAATTTCAGGCAAATGGCAAACTACAATATGGTAGTTGGGACAATATTCGTTCCAGCGTTGATGTATCTGGCAGCTTAAATCAGGATCATGATATTCGTGGGCGTGTGGTGGCAGTTGCAGGTGATAGTGAATCGTTCAAAACATCAATAGAAAAGAATAATCAGACCCTTTATGGCGTATTGGATTTTGATTTGAACGATCAAGCATTATTCCGTGTCGGTGGACTCTATCAACAGGTTGAGGATATGCCGGACATTTTCGGTCTCCCCATGGGAATTGGCAGTAAGAGCCTGAATTTAAATAAAAATACCTTTCTTGGTGCTGACTGGTCAGAAGACAATTTTAAAAAATCCAATTTGTTTGCAGAGCTGATCTATAATTTTAATGATGACTGGAAACTTAATAGTAAAGTCAATGCCACATGGTATGACTCAACTCAAAAATTTGCAGCATTAGGGCATGGCAATAGCAACTATGTTGGTGTGGCGAATGATGGATTATTACAGCTCAATAATATGCAATTTTATGATAACGATGGTGATGAATTCATCTTTAACACTACGTTATCAGGCAAATATCAGCTATTAGGTCGTGACCATGACTTATTCGGGACACTTAACTATAGTAAAGAAAATCAAAATTCTCAATGGAAACAACATCTAAATTCAACTCAGTACAACATTTATACCTTTCAACCCTCACAAATCACTGAACCTGATTGGAATGATAATTCAATAATACATAACGACAATTTATCAAAAAGAAAGATTAAGCAAAAAGCAATTGCATTAGGTACTCGTTTTAACCTACTGGATCGTCTACATCTGATTGCAGGCGGACGTTATACCGATTTTAATTCTGGAGGATCTATACAATATTATAAATATCAAGGACAAATAGATAGAGATTATATCAAAAGTGCTGATGTTAAAAAGAAAAAATTTATTCCTTATACCGGATTAACCTTTGATTTCACACCGTCAACCAGCATATATGTCAGCTATACCGAAATCTTTAAACCACAAAGTGCCCGAGGCATGAATGGTAGCATGTTAGATCCTCTGATTGGCAGCAATCAGGAACTGGGCATAAAATCCGAACTGTTTAGTGGCGATCTTCAGCTTGCTGCCGCACTTTTTCAGGTAAAACAGGAAAATCGTGCAATCGCAGTTGCCGGAACTAATTTTTATGCACCCGAAGGTAAAGTCCGTAGTCGCGGTCTGGATCTGGAAATTTCGGGAAAAATTTTACCCGAATGGCAGCTGTTTGCTGGTTATACCTATAACAAAAGCAAATATCTCAAAACAGAAGGAACGATATATGAGAATGGCACAAACTTTAGCAAACATACGCCCGAACATATGTTTAGAGCCTATAGCAGCTATCAATTCAGTGGTGCTTTAGAAAATCTAACCGTGGGTGCTGGTGTTACTGCACAAACTGGAACCGATAGTTTATATAATGTAAAACAAGGCGGTTATACTTTATATAATGCCAACTTACGTTATCGATTTAATCCAAATTTCGCCTTGAATTTGATCGGGCAAAACCTGTCGGATAAGCGTTATTATGAGAATCAAAAGGCTCGTGTTAATGGTATGAATAATTTCTATGGTACCCCACGCAATTATCTGCTGAGTCTGGAATGGAATTATTAAAGCACATTCCATCTTGAGTCTAATAAAAAACGCTGCTTTGAATCCAAGGCAGCGTTTTTTATTCATTCAACATCACACAATAATTAAAACAGTCTTAATGTTCCAAATGCAAACCACATTCACGATGTTCTTCGGCTTTGGTTGGATCAAAATAATCTTCATTATCTGGTAAATTATGTTTTTGCATATACGTCCATAGATCTTTGGCATGCCAGTGCAATAATGGCGCAACTTTAATCAAACCATCGGGATTAATACTGACAGCTTCCATTTGAGCACGTTGTGCTGTATCTGTGGCACGTAAAGCAGTAAACCAAACCTCAGGTTGCATTTCAGCTAAAGCACGATTAAATGGTTCAAGTTTTACTTCTGCGGTAAATGCAGCATGACGTGGATCATCCAAAGCCGGCACAGTCCCATCAATGGCCTCACGATGCGCACGGGAACGCTTGGGCAAATAGGTAATCAGATTCAGGTTCAATAGTTTGGTGAGTTCATCAACATAGCGATAGGTGGTTTCAGTGTTATAACCATTGTCCATCCACACCACTGGAATGTCGGGTTGAACACGAGTCAACATATGTAGAATCACGGCTTCAAACGGACGAAAATTGGTGGTCACAATCGCTTTTTTATTCAGTCCTAATGCCCATTCAACCAGTTTTTCTGCATCATGACCGATTTCGGCATTTACTTTCTGCAAATCTAGACTCATCACGTCCTCTTAAAATATATTTACTTTAACTGGGCTTATCTTAACATGACTCAGGATCAGAAATAACATTGCGCTCAATGAAAAACATGATCCTAAGCATCACAAAATTAAATCATCAATTTCTTTTATTTGTTAACTTTCAGTTGCCATTTACCTTGCTGCTGTACACCTAAAATACGTAGCACCAGTACCAGACTCAGCAGCAATAATAAATACCATGAACCGAGCTTGCTCCAACCGACCATATGCCATGTATCAACCTGACTTGGATACAACCAGATTTGATAAAAAGTACTGATATTTTCGGCAATCCAGATTAAAAAGGCTAAAATCACGAACACCAACAACATGGGCAATTGATAAGTACGTTGTTGTACCTGAAATAATAATTTGGTTTTCCAGAAGATAAAAATAGAACAAGCAAATAAAAGATAGCGAATATCGGGTACAAAAAATTTGCTCATAAAATTAATATAGGATAACACCGCCAATAACAGCATTAACCTAAACTCAGGTAAATTGATAAAGCTGACCTGAAATAATCTAAGACTGCGGGCAAAAAAACTACCTACAGCCGAATACATAAAACCAGCAAATAACGGCACAGTCCAAAGTTTAAATACAGCCGGCTGCGGATATTGCCATGAAGCAATTGATGGATGCGTCAAAAAGATTTCCATCACCATCGCCAGTAGATGAAATAACGCAATCACGCGAGCTTCAGTCCAGCTTTCCAATTTAAAATACAGCAATAAAACCTGAATAAGCAACGCAAAAAATAACAGATAATCGTAGCGATAAAAGCCCCAAAATGCGTCATGCGCCATCGGTGCCGTGATAGCAAAAGCCAGCAATAACAGGATACCAAATAAGGCCGCCGAAACAGCCTTACACAAAAACTCGAGCAGAGAGAAAAATAAAATACGCAAGGACTAAACCGAATTAGCGCAAATATTTCTGGCTATATTCATGCACAGTATCAATAAATACTTTTGGATTGGCAGGATCAACCCATTGGGTAATCCCATGTCCAAGATTTGCCACATAACCTGTTTTTTCGCCATGCGCATAGGCATCATCAAGCATTAATTTGACTGCTTTTTCAATGGATTGTGTATTGCCATACAAGGTTGACGGATCAAGATTACCCTGTAATGCAGCCCGACCATTGACAGTTTGACGCGCAGTATTTAAAGATGTGGTCCAATCCAGTCCAAATGCATCTGCATCTGTGTCCAGCATCTGCCCTAACCACTGCCCGCCACCTTTGGTAAACAGAATAACCGGAATTTTCTGCCCTTCTTTTTCCTTGATTAAACCTGCGACGATTTTTTGCATATAATTTAAGGAAAATTCGACATATTCACGATGCGCCAATGCCCCGCCCCAACTGTCAAAAATCTGAATCACCTGCGCCCCAGCCTCAATCTGCGCATTAAGATAATCGATCACCGTATCTGCCAGATGGTCTAACAGGGCATGTAATAGCTCAGGTCTGGCATATAACATTTCTTTGCTATAACGATAATCCTTACTAGAGCCGCCCTCAATCATATAAGTCGCCAATGTCCACGGACTACCGGAAAAACCAATCAAAGGCACTTGACCACCCAAGGCGCTGCGAATGGTTTTGACGGCGTTAACCACATAATCCAAATCAGACCCAATATTGACCTTGGGTAAGGCAGCAATATCCTGTTCGCTACGCACAGTTTTTTTGAACTTTGGCCCTTCCCCGGCTTCAAAATAAAGACCTAAACCCAACGCATCAGGTACAGTCAAAATATCGGAAAATAAAATGGCTGCATCTAGATCATAACGACGCAATGGTTGTAATGTAACTTCACAAGCAAAATCGGTATTTTTGCACAATGAAAGGAAATCCCCTGCTTTGGCACGAGTTTCACGATATTCTGGTAAATAACGCCCTGCCTGACGCATCATCCATACCGGTGTGGTATCTACAGGTTGTCTTAATAAGGCACGAATAAAACGGTCATTTTTCAAAGCAGACATGTTGTTCCTGTCATTGCATACAATGTGCATGCATCATAGCAAAATGACGTGCATCAGGCGAAGTATTTATCAGCAGCATATTACGAAATCATGCGTCGTATTATACAAAAGAGTTACTGTAATTCTTTGTTTCCTTTGTCATACTAGGCTTAGCATTAGAAAATTTAAATTTATTTTTTTAGGATAATTTATGTTTGCACGTACAATACTCGCCATCAGCCTAGGTTGTGCTATTTCTTCTGTGGTAAATGCAGAAAATACTGTTTCCAATCAATTAGAAACGATTCCAGCCAATAAAAGCGTGCCAATTGAATCATATTCACTCAGCAAAAATAAAGCTGCACAACCAGTTACACCGACACCATCAACAGACAATCCAGCAGTAATAGCTGAAAGTTCTGATGAGCAGGATCAGGTTGATGCATCTGCGGTAGACAGTATGCCACCCTCTGTAGAAGTTGAGAACACGCCTCAGCAAGACATTGCAATACCACAGCAACCTGCAACACCGCAAACCACTGCACCAATCACATCAGCAAAAACCACGCCAACGACGACCAGTATACCTACCAGCGCAGGCAGTTGGAGTTTGGATGCATTAAACAATGCAGAATGGTCAAGCGATTTACAACGGGGGCAATTCCCAATTTATGCCAAAACTCAGGTATTGTTAAACCGCAAGCACGCATCACCGGGCGCCATTGATGGTACAACAGGTAAAAATACGCTTAAAGCCATTTCAACCTTTCAGACCATGAATAATCTCAGCACCAACGGTGTACTGGATGAAGCAACTTGGCAAAGCTTAAACAGTGGTGAAACCGAACCTGCTTTTATCGAATATACTATTACAGCAGAAGACCTGAAAGGCCCCTATGCGCAATCGATTCCAGCAAATTATGCAGAACAAGCCAAAATGAAAGGTTTGTACTACACTCGCGTCACCGAAATGCTGGGTGAAAAGTTTCATATGGATGAAAATTTCTTAAAGAAACTTAATCCTAAAGCAAGCTTTAAAAATGCGGGTGAAAAAATCATTGTTGCCAATGTACGAAATGAATTACCAGAAGATATTCATCTGATTATTGCGCATAAAGGTGCAAAACAATTGTATTTATTTAACAGTAAAAACAAAATGATCGCTTCTTTCCCTGCGACCATCGGCAGTACCGACACGCCATCACCTACCGGAACCTATACCATTAAAAATATCGCACCCAATCCATGGTACGGTTATAATCCCAAAAACTTTGTGCAGGGTGGTAATATGAAACCCTTATCTTTACCACCAGGACCGAATAACCCAGTGGGCAATATGTGGATTGGCCTATCCAAACCTTCTTTTGGTATTCATGGCACGCCTAATCCGTCAACCATTTCCAAAACTGCATCACATGGCTGTATTCGCTTAACCAACTGGGACGCCAATGATTTGGCCAAACGGGTTAAAACAGGTATTACAGTGAAATTCTTGGAATAAACTAATCGTTCTAATTTCGGATGCGTAAGTGATTTATCATTTACGCATTTTTTTAATTTCAAATCTTTATCCATGAAAAAAGCAACCCCGAAGGATTGCTCTTATTATTTGATGCATTAAAGACTAAAACTTAAAAGCTGTATTTCGCCATCAAGCCTAAACGATTATCATCGTATTTTGTACCCGTAAAGGTTTCACGTTTACCATTGATGTATTCAAGACCTAAATCAATAGGCTTAGCCGGTGAATAAATCAAGTTAATCCAAGCTTGTTGAACTTCTTTATTCGCTTCAGGTACTGCTGTTGCAAATCCATTATCATCATCAGCATACATACCGCCAAACGCTAAAGTCGAACGCAAGTTTGGTAAAATCTGATAGGTACCACCAATCTGGAATGTATTGAACTCATTTTGTTTCAAGTCATTCCCTACGACAGCATAGGCTTTATTTGCACCATATAAATAATTACTGTTACCTTTGATATGAGAAAAATCACCAAAAATCTTTAACGGATCTGCAATTTGATAATTTGCACCCACTGCTACGCCCCAGCCAGTTTTATCATCTGTACCTGTTGCTTCGTAGTTTTCAGCTAAAGCGCGAAATGAAGCAGAACCTTTCCCATCAGCAAAACCTTGGACAATTTTTGCAGTCACTGCTGGAATTGAGTATTTAGTAGATGCACTATTACGCTCACCAGAAGCATTAAATGTCAGCAGACTTCCAGTACTATTACCTTCTTCCAATGCAACAAATAATTGTGTCGCTGGTGAGAATTTATAACCATAACGAACCTGTGGCAAGCGTGTTGTACCGCCACCGATATTGGTATTGAAGTCAATCATTTCAGGCGCATGACCTGCTAGAAAGTTAGAAGTCGTTTGCCCAAATAACCAGTTGTTATAAGTCAAATATGCATGACGAATACGCAGGTTTTCTCCTGTACCATTCCCGGCAAAATCTGCTTCCAGTTTACCACCTACATCTGCCCCAGCGATTGGTGTTTTAAAGTCAATCCCGATACGTGTGGTTTTTGCAGTTGCGCGTAGTTTATCTTTGGTTGCACCGGTAGAGCTGGCAACACTGTTAAAATCATCGTCAGCGCCTTCAATAATATAGTTTGCATCACCCCGTACAAAACCATACAACTTGACTTCTGCCCCTTTTGAAGTCGTTACTTTTAAATCTTTAGGCTGCACATGCATTGCAGGTGGTGCACCAACAGGCGCTGGTGGTGGAAGTATTTGTTTTTGCTGTGCTGCTTGTTGCTGTACTAAAGCACGGAGCTCCTGAATTTCTGCACGTAACTGTTGAATTTCATCTTGCTGTGAGTTGGCATGTACAACTTGTACCATTGATGTTGCAACTGCGATGGTCAAGGCGGTTTTAACCAATCCTTTATTGATACGAGCAAAGCTCATTCTCTTCTCCTAAATATCTAAAGCGATAATATGTATTACAGGTCACACTTTTAACTTCCGATAACCTCTAAAGCAAAAAATAGACCAAAAACATACGTCTCATCCATAATGACTCAACCTAGTATAAGGTCTGCATCTATTGTGAACAATTTGTTAAACTTTTTTTAGCTCTCTTAGCCAAAAGTATTATAACGATATCTATATACGTAAAATGTGATTTTTACTCGCGTAATTGCCATAAAAAGCCATATTTAAATGCTTTTTGTTCACATAAAAGGCTATAGGAAAGTTTTAAACGTGATTTTTTTGAAATTTAACTGACTATGCTTTAATCTAATTTTGCCTAAAATCAGCAAAAAAAACTTCCCGGTACAAATGAAATCTACTCGTTTCTCTTCAAAATTCCGTTATAGTTGGCGACAAAGAAAATTCATCAAGGAGTTATTATGAGTCTGGATCAGATCAAACTTGTCGATCAAGCCATCACTTCACGGCATTCTGTACGTGCATTTTTAGATCAAGCTGTCGATCAACAAACTATTAAAGATATCCTGACTGTGGCCAGCCGTGCACCCTCAGGCACCAATACACAGCCATGGAAAGTCTATGTGGTGACAGGACAAAAACGTCAGGAAATGATTGACCGGGTCTGCAAAGCACAACTAGAAGTGTCTCAAAATCCAGAACTTGCAAAACAATATACAGAAACTTTTGCTTATTATCCTGAAAAATGGATCTCCCCTTTTATTGATCGTCGCCGTGAAAATGGTTGGGGATTATATGGCCTGCTGAATATTCAAAAAGGCGAAAAAGAAAAAATGGCTGCCCAGCAATTACGTAACTATCAATTATTTGATGCACCAGTTGCACTGTATTTCACTGTCAACAAGGCTATGGGTGTGGGATCAAAAATGGACATTTCCATGATGATTCAAAACGTGATGATTGCCGCGAAAGCCCGTGGTCTGGATACTTGTCCGCAAGCCGCATGGAACCATTTCCACCCAATTGTTCTGGACGTCTTAAATGCGCCGGATGATGAAGAACTGGTCTGTACCGTCGCTCTAGGCTATGCTGATCCGGATCATATTGTAAATACCTTCATTACCCCACGCCTGCCAGTAGAAGAATTCACGGTGTTTCTGGATTAAGTTTTCGAACACGTAAAAAATTAAAGTTGATACAGGGGAAGATAGCAACTTCCCCCTTAAAATATTGGCTCACTTAAAAATTTAACCATTAGCCAGTGCTAAGCAGCTTTTTTTGTACGAATACGTAGAATATAAACACAGATTAATCCGAGTGCACCATAGATCAGCATGGTTATGGCAATATTTTGCAAAATACCACCATTTAGATGATATAAAATTACCCCTGCCAGCAAACCAATTGCAAACTGGATGCTACCCAGTAAAGCACTTGCCACACCTGCACGTTGCTTTTGTCTGGATAATGCCAAAGCCGTTGCATTTGGACCCGTTAAACCAATACTTGCAACCACGATGAATAAGCCGATAAGTACCCACTGAATATTTTCAGGGAAATAAAATGCAGCCCCTGCCACGATAATTGCACCAACAAATTGCAAGGTGCCACCAAATTGGAGCAATGGTAAAGGTCCAACTTTACGTACAATTTTACTATTCAAAAATGAGAACAACATGATACCGAAGGCATTCATACCAAATGCAAGCGCAAACTGCTGTTGGGAAAAATGATAATGCTCGATAAATAATGCAGATGCCGCAGTGATATAACAGAACATCATGCCCGAGAATAAAGACATTGCCAGCATCGGTGTACGAAAACTGAAATCCTGTAGAACACTCCCATACATAATCATCAATTGTTTGGAGGTTAAATGCAGACGTCGTTCAACTGGTAACGTTTCTTGGAAAAGTAAATGTACACACAATAATGCAAGGCTGCCAACAACAGCCAATAATATAAATATGCTGTGCCAGCTAAAGAAGGAGATGATCACTGTGCCAATCATGGGTGCGATAATCGGTGCAATGCCAAGAATCATTGCCATATGCGCCAGTGCCTGTGCTGAAGTATTTACATCAAAGCAATCGCGAATGGCAGCCCGTGCAATCACTACACCAACACAGCCACCCAAAGCCTGTAATACCCGAAAAACAATTAAAGACCATTCGGTTTGTGCAATCGCACATAAAAATGATGCCGCAATATAAATGATCAATCCAATATAGAGTGGTTTTTTACGGCCGATACGATCACTTAAGGCACCATAAATCAACTGTCCAATTGCCAATCCAAGAAAATAAGCGGGAACAGAACTGGAAATACTGGCTGTTGTGGTTTGAAAATCTTTGGCCATGCTGGGTAAAGCAGGCAAATACATATCAATCGACAATGGCCCCAAAGCGGTTAATAGTCCAAGTAAAGCAATCCACTGTAAAGAATATTGCCTGGTTTGTGTAAAAGAAGACGTTGACATTTTTTTCTGCATTTCGGAATTGCCACAAGAGTAGCAAGTCCCGAATTAAAATTAAAGTCAGATGGCAAGAGAATTAAATGTCTTGTTGATCTTGTTCAGTGGATCACCATCAAAATTATGCCCATCATTGGTGTTATATAGATTCTGCGATAGCAAAATTTTTTAAAATGATGCAGAAATATCAATTATTAAAAAGAAAATTCATTATAATTTAAACTCTATCATTCTATCTGTGGAAAATTGATCAGTGGGTGCTTTATCGGCATTACAGCGTGTCAGCTATAATTCAAGTCTGATGTATAACATACGCATGCTGATTGCGTTTGTGGGTACAGCATTTATTCCCTATCTTCTTGATCAGCAACTTCTGACTATTCCCCTGACGCTGGGCGTGGTTGCTGCGGCACTGAGTGATATTGATGATCGCTTTTCTGTTCGCATTCGCAATCTAGTTCTGACCTATGTTGGTTTTTTTGCTACCGCTGCCGCAGTAGAATTGCTTTTTCCCCATCCGGTGCTATTTGGTATTGCCTTAATTGTTTCCTGTTTCTGCCTGATTCTTTTAGGATCACTGGGCAAGCGATATGCCACCATCAGTTACGGCTGTCTGGTAGTTTCTGTCTATACTATGCTTGGTGTAGATATTTTTCCCAACTGGTATGAGCAGCCTGTATTGTTGGTATTGGGTGCTGCATGGTATGGCTGTCTTTCCACCATTAGCTTTTTATTGTTTCCTGTGCGCCTGGTACAGGATCAACTCGATCAATGCTATCGTTTGCTGGGTAATTTTCTGTTTGTAAAATCCAATTTATTCGATGTCGATATGACCCCTGAAAGCTATCAGCAGGCTATGATTGAACTGTCCTTAAATAATGCAAAACTGGTGGGGACTTTTAATGACACCCGAATTTCTCTGGTCACACGTCTTAAGGGTGATAGAGGACAAAAAGATACCCGTCGCAGTCTACAATATTATTTTATTGCACAAGATATTCATGAACGTGCAGATTCAGCACATATAGATTATCTAAAATTATCCAAAATTTTTCAGCATCGTGATATTTTATTTCGCTTCCAACGGATTTTAAGTTTACAGGGCAAAGCCTGTCAGGATATGGCACATGCCATTGCAAAACGACAGCCCTATATTCACAATAGTCGTTTTAAACATGCCTTTAAAAATCTAGATCTTTCTCTGGATCAACTGGAGCTGGAACAACATTATGATCTGGTCTGGCTTAAAGCACTGCGTTCATTACAACGTAATTTAAAAGAAATTGATGCCCAGCTTAAAAATCTTGAATCTGAACGTGCATTTCTGAATAACAAAGCACCCAGCCAGGATGATGCACTACAAAATGACGATTTAAACGGTTTAAAAGATATCTGGCAACGGATGCGCCAGAATTTAAGCCCTGAATCTGGTTTATTCCGGCATGCAACCCGTCTTTCCATTTTGTTATTGGTATCACATATTATTGTACAACTGACCCATCTGGAATATGGTTACTGGATTCTGCTTACGGTACTGTTTGTCTGTCAGCCCAACTTTAATGCCACCAAACGCCGTTTAAAACTACGGATTATGGGGACATTGGGCGGCGTATTAGTCGGTACATTTATTATTCATTTTATTCCTTCGGTTGAAGGGCAATTGGTATTACTGGTGATCAGCGGCGTATTGTTTTTACAATTGCGTTCCCAGCAATATGCACAGGCCACCATGTTTATTACCATGCTGGCACTGATTAATTTTCATCTGGCCGATCCACAGCTTAATGCTGCTCTACCACGGGCAATTTATACCATTGCCGGATGTTTTTTGGCTTGGCTTGGTATCATGTTTATCTGGCCTGACTGGAAGTTCCGCCGTCTACCTAAAGTGTTACAAAACACCTTAACCAGCCAGTGTAACTATCTTGCCGAAATTGTGAAGCAATATCACGTAGGTCGAAACAATGGTCTGGACTATCGCACCGTACGTCGTAAAGCGCACATTATGGATGCAGAACTAGCCTCGTTAATTTCCACGCTGGCCACCGAACCCGACTTTGACAACGATCAGAAACAGCATGCATTTAGGTTCTTATGTTTGAATCATACCTTGCTCAGTTATATTGCTGCTTTGGGCGCACATCGCAATATGATTCAGGATCAGGAAATTTTGTTGATTCTTGACCATGCACTAGAAGATATCCAGGGCGCATTATTGCATGATGAAGCCCCTGAATTAAAAGCGCAATCGACTATTCAAACCCTACGAGATCGTATCATAGATCAAGAGCAGACCTTGGATGATCAAGCCACGGTGATTCTGCAACAGCTTGCACTGATTTTAAATCTGTTACCAGAATTAAGCTTTCTAAAACAGAATTTGTCCTATGACCACGATCCGGATTCAACTGCACTTGCATCTTTATAGTACTAAAGATTCACTTTTTGGGATACATTAATGCTAAAATACAGGCAATTTTTTGTTAGCTGTATAGATTTATGACATCGACCACTTACGCATACACGTTACAGACTGTTCCTTATGAAGTCTCCACCGAAGAACAACGTACCGCTCAGATGATGATGTGGCGTAGTACCAATAAAATCCGTCCGAGAACTTGGGCGATTTTAGCTGTACTCACTGTTTTGGCTATTTTGGGGCTTATTTTTATCAAAAATTATTCCACAGTTTTTTGCTGGGTAATTTTAGTCTGTGTTGCTTTATTCCTGCTCATTCGTACCTTTGTTTATGAATGGTATGTGAAACGCAAAATGAATGAATTTCCGGTTCAGGAAATCAAAGGCATTAAACTTGGTATTCAACCGCATGGCATGGTGATGCAACAAAAAATGGGCATGCAGCAAGGTGTAGCCAATATTGCATGGAAAGAAGTATCAGAATGGTATGATAGTCCACAGTTCTTACTGATGACGTTTACCACTAAAGGGCAGCAAGGTTCTTTTTTCTTACCTAAACGCATGGATTCTAAAAACTTTCCATTTGCGACAATTCGTAAACATTTAACCGAAACAGTCGGTACAGCCAAAAAAATATAGAAAATTCAAGCCCTCACATTAAAATGAGGGCTTTTTCATAGTATAAAAATGAGAATACATATTAAATGAAAATCCATATTATCTGCAAAATGTTCAGGTATAATCTTCCGCAATATTTCTGACCTTTTATTTACGGCCATGTTTAAGAAAACTTTTTTCCAGATACACTGGTTTTTGGGTATCACAGCAGGCTTAATTCTGTCTCTGATGGGAGTAACAGGAGCGATTTACTCCTATGAACAACAAATCCTCAAATGGATCAATCAGGATAGCTATATCGTTGAGATACAAAATAAACCAAAACTTAGCCCCAACGAACTGTATCAGCATTTTATCCAGCAAGATCCCGATTTAAAGATCAACAGCATTACCATTGCTCAGGCAACAGATGCCTCATCCACAGTCAATATCGTCAAAGAAGGCGAACGTCGTGGCTATAACATGATGGTCAACCCTTATACAGCAGAAGTATTGCCTGAAATTAAAGGCCGTGCTTTTTTCCAGTTTATCCAGCAATTACACCGTAATTTAACGGTTGGGCCTGTGGGTAAACAAATCACAGGTGCCTGTACCTTAATGCTGATCTTCTTTGTATTAAGTGGTATTTACCTGCGCTGGCCGAAAAAACATTCTGTACGACAATGGTTATTTGTTAAACCAAAATTAAAAGGTCGTAATTTTATCTGGGATTTACATGCTGTGGTCGGAACCTGGGTCATTGTATTTTATCTGATTTTTGCCATGACAGGGTTGTATTGGTCTTATGGCTGGTGGCGCGATGGCATGTTTAAAGTATTGGGTGTCGAACGTCCACAAATGATGCAAGGTGGTCCCGGAGGTCAAAGACCACAAGGACAAGGCGGTGAACGTCCCCCTGCACAAGGCAACAATGGTGATCGACAACGCCCTACAAATGACAGTCCGCAACGAGGCGAAGCTCAAGGCGAACAAGGTGTTCGAGCTGAAAATCCTGAAAATGCCCAACGTGGCGAGGGCCGTAACGCGAGTTTTGGCCGCGAACAACATAATGAAACAGCAATATCATCACAACAAATCAGTCATGCATTGAGTACAGCATGGGTAGAATTCCCGGAAAAAGTACAACGAGATTATTCAAGTATTACCTTTAATCTTCCCAAACAAGCCGATGGCAAAATTGAGCTTTCATTTGTTGACGCTATTCCGCAGCATGAACGTGCGCGTAATAGTGCAACCTATGATTATCAAAATTCCGCTATTGAAAAAATGGAATTATATGCAGATAAAAAACTCAATGAAAAAATCATGAGCAGCATGCTACCGGTGCATCGTGGTAGTTTTATGGGGCCGATTTATCAGTTTTTCGCCATGCTGGCATCATTAGCAATGCCATTATTCTTTGTGACCGGCTGGATGCTTTATCTCAAACGTCGTAAACAGAAAAAACTGACCAAAGCAGCCCGTCAACAATCCAATGTAGTCCACCTTGATGCAAATGCCGAAGCATGGACTATTCTCTATGCAAGCCAAACCGGCACAGCAGAACAAATCGCTTATAATACTTCAAGTGCCTTACAACAAGCAGGCGTACCGACACAAGTCAAAGCATTAAAAGATTGTAGTGCAGATGATATCCGCAATGATCAACGTGTTTTGTTTGTGGTGAGCACCTATGGTACTGGTGATGCACCTGATCTGGCAGTCAGCTTTGTCAAAAAATATATGGCCCAAACTATTCCATTAGATGGGCTTAAATATGCTGTTTTGGCGCTAGGTTCAAAAGAATATCCAGAAACCTATTGTACTTTTGGTCATCGTCTGAATCACTGGCTGAAAGAAAATCAGGCTTCACCCGCCTTTAATCTGGTCGAAGTTGACAATAGTCATAAAACCGATCTGGAGCGCTGGTACACTGCACTGGCAAACATTACTCATAAAGATGTACAGGTGATCATTAACGAAAAAATCTTTGATGATTGGCAACTGGTATCCCGCCATCTGCTCAATGAGGGCAGTCTGGGGGAACCTGCATTTGAAGTGATGCTCAAACCTTTACATGACCAATCCTGGCATGCTGGCGATATTGCCGAAATTCAGCCGGGAAATAGCCAGCAACGTATTGCCGACTTTATCGAGCAACATCAACTGGAAAATAATGCTGCGACCTACGAGGCGTTACGCTATAAGAATCTCACGCAGCCAATCAATCTCCAGTCCGATCTGGAGCAACAACTTCTGCAACTGAGTGATCTACCGTCACGCGAATACTCTATTGCCAGTATTAGCAATGAAGGATTGTTACGCTTAGTGGTACGTCAAAAACAACTTGCTGACGGGCTCGGTTTAGGATCCGGCTGGCTAACTGAATATGCCGAACAAGGCATCACCTTGCCAGCACGCATTCGTACCAATCCATCATTCCACCTCATTGATGATAATCGCCCCGCCCTGTTTATTGGCAACGGGACAGGGATTGCCGGTTTACTCAGTCTATTAAAACAACGTGAACAATTAGGCTTTATACAAAACTGGTTAATCTTTGGTGAACGTCAACATAGCGTCGATTATTTCTATCGAAAACAGATTGAATTATGGCAACAAACCGAACATTTGCAATATGTTGATCTTGCATTTTCTCGTGATCAGGCGCAACGTATCTATGTCCAAGATAAGTTGCTCGAACAACAACAACGCGTGATTGAATGGGTTGAACGCGGTGCTGTCATTTATATCTGTGGTAGCATCGATGGTATGGCAAGTAGCGTGGAACAGGCACTGATTGACATATTGGGGGAAGAGAAACTCAATGAACTACGGCAAACGGATCGTTATCGTCGGGATGTCTATTAAGTTCATTTAAATTTACTTTAGGCATTGTAGGCTCTCTAATTTCACAATTAGAGAGCCTTTTTATTTTTCAATGAATATCGACATATTCCAATCATCATGATTAAACCATTGGGCAATTTATTGTTGGAGCATCATCACGATGAATCATATCAGGAGAAATCTTTTGTATAAAAAACTGCAAAATTATTTTTAGTAGTTTGAGATCCTGCTCTTCCTAAAGAAACATCATTTAGCATTGATTTCACTCGACTAACCAGGAAAGCATGCTGGAAAAGATGTCATATACTGCCACATCGAAACCGTCAAGACCAACGTATTATCGAAATACTATAAAAGCTATTACTAGACAGTTTGCTTGATAAAAAACAAATATTGTTTATTTTGAACATGAGATTTTAATAGACTTAGGAAATCGAAGATATAATTTTTTATGATTTTAATTCGAATATGGTGGGCGCTGACGGGATCGAACCGCCGACATTCTGCTTGTAAGGCAGACGCTCTACCAACTGAGCTAAGCGCCCTGAGCGAGGATTAGCAAAACATTGTTTTGCCCGAGCGCAAGTGAAAATTTTAATTTTCAAACCTACATTCGACTCATTAATTTAAGTCTTTATAAAATGGCGCAGCGGACGGGACTCGAACCCGCGACCCTCGGCGTGACAGGCCGATATTCTAACCAACTGAACTACCGCTGCATCTCGAATTTATTGCATAAATTCAGGTCATTCCCTTTTATTTAACCACTCAAAGGATAAGTGGTGGGCGCTGACGGGATCGAACCGCCGACATTCTGCTTGTAAGGCAGACGCTCTACCAACTGAGCTAAGCGCCCTGAACGAGTTTAAAACATTGTTTTAAACGAAGTGCAAGACAAACAAAGTGCGTAGCATATGCTGTAACACTTTTTTGAATATAAGTGAAAATTTTAATTTTCAGACTTACATTCGACTCATCAATTTAAGTCTTTATAAAATGGCGCAGCGGACGGGACTCGAACCCGCGACCCTCGGCGTGACAGGCCGATATTCTAACCAACTGAACTACCGCTGCACTTCACAAAAAACTTAAATCACATACAAAACTCAAATGGCGCAGCGGACGGGACTCGAACCCGCGACCCTCGGCGTGACAGGCCGATATTCTAACCAACTGAACTACCGCTGCATTTAGTCTTGTACTCAAACAAACTATGGTGGGCGCTGACGGGATCGAACCGCCGACATTCTGCTTGTAAGGCAGACGCTCTACCAACTGAGCTAAGCGCCCATAGCGTGTTTGTGAGGTGCATTATAGAGAATCTTTATCGCCTGTCAAACGCTTTTACGCATTTTTTTTAAATTTCAGTTCAATTGTCTAAAAAATAAATATTTTAAAGATCAAATAGTTTGCTTTCGTTGTTTTTTTAAACAACCCCAATTTAGCAGTAAAATTTAACGTTCAATTTGCCCATTCTTTTGTGCTTGCGGTTCCGGACGACACCATAGCCAGATGGCAACAACCAGCATTACCGTATTTGTAAACAATTTGACCCACCATGGCGCAGTGGTAAATAACATGATTACACCGCTGATCAACATCATGCTAGAAGCAATCCATTTTGCCCGTCTGGGTACAGTACCATTTTCCCGCCAGTCTTTTAGCGTAGGGCCATATTTAGGATGATTGAGCAACCAAGCATCCATTTTTGGCCACCCTTTTGATGCTGCCCATGCGGCCAGAATTAAAAATACTGTCGTTGGCATTCCCGGTAAAATTGCGCCTATCACACCCAGTGTGATAAAAATAATCACCAAGCATCGCCAAAAAATTACACGCATGAAAGTTGCTCAAAAGAGGAATGATGCTAGTATAAAGTTTTTCATCCTATAGTATGTATATTTTCCGAATGAGATTTTTCTCAAAAAGTCCTTTTACTCATGTCTTCCTCCCATTATTTTGAGCCTTGGCTCAATTTCAAAACGCCTGTTGTTAGGCAATTGGCATTTGCAATTGCCAGTCCCAACCTTATTCACCATTTTCCAGAAGAAATTACCTCCAGCCGTACCATTGATCTCCATGACGATCAGGCATGGCAGGATTACTATGCTGCCTATCAGCCCCGTCTCCATGATTTAGATCATCACCCGCAGGAATTAATTGCATTTTTGTCAAAAATTAAAAGTACCCGACTCGGTTTAAGATTTGAAGCATTACTATGGTTCTGGTTACAGGATGCTCAAAATCATTATTTCGAGTTATTAGGACATAGCATTCAAAGTCATTGCGGTGGAAAAACGCTGGGAGAAATCGATTTTTTATTAAAAAATAAAATGAATCATCGTATTGAACACTGGGAAGTCTGTTTAAAATATTATTTGGCTGCACCCGATTTAAGTTTAAATCAATGGGTTGGTTTAAATCCACAAGATACTTTTGTACATAAACTCAATCATCTTACTCAAAAGCAATTTCAGTTTGATCATGCACTCGGTTATCCGATTGAAGATCGCTATGCCATTGTTAAAGGTCAACTCTATTTACCTCCGCATCATGCCAATATTCCAAGTTGGTTAAACTGCGCTCGTCAGTTGGGAAAATGGCTAGATCATATTCCTGATAATGGCAAATGGCGACGGTTGTATAGACAGGAGTGGCTATGCCCTTTCCAGGAAATTCATCATAGCGATATAGATTTAATTCGCTGGTGGACAGACGGATTATATTATGACGCCGCACAAAATCATTTTTTAATGCTACGGTTAGCAAACCGTAAATCACTTTTTAATATAAAAGTATAGTGACATTTGCATAAAACCTGTGTTTTACACAGTAAAGCAACAAGATATAACCTATTCTTCACTGAAAAATCGCATTAAATCAAGCATTCTAATCATGTCCTAGACAAATCCGCATAACAAACAAATATTGAAATATATGGAGTAAGCTGATGAAGAAAATGCTAGCAACTTTCGCAATTCTATCTGCTGTTGTAATTACTGGTTGTAACACATTTAAAGGTGTTGGAGAAGACGTTTCAAAAGCTGGTGATAAAGTTTCACAAGCTGCAACGGATACTCAGAAAAAACTGTAATCTACATGTGATCTAGTAATCTTTGATAACATCGTAGATGCATTACCCCTTACATTCATTGTAAGGGGTATTTTTTTATGCAGTTTTCGTTATTTCCAGCTTAAAATTGTTATACTATTACAATAATTCATTATATATAGCCTTTCTCCATGCAACATTCAGATACGCTTGCTTTAAGTTTAGAACTCCTCAAACAGCCTTCCGTTACACCTGTAGATCACCATTGCCAAACCATCATTGCAGATCGATTGACTCAGATCGGTTTTGAGATTGAACCCATGCGTTTTGAAGATGTCGATAATTTATGGGCACGCAAAGGCACCACATCACCTCTCTTTTGTTTTGCAGGACATACCGATGTTGTCCCGACCGGAAAACTGGAAGCATGGGATTCTGCGCCGTTTGAACCGGAAATCCGAGATCAAAAATTATATGGACGTGGCAGTGCAGACATGAAAACTGCATTGGCCGCAATGGTAGTCGCAACTGAACGCTTTGTCGCAAAATATCCAGATCATCAAGGTTCCATCGCCTATTTAATTACCTCTGATGAGGAAGGCCCTTCAATTAATGGCACAGTGAAGGTAGTCGAAACACTAGAAGCACGACAAGAAAAAATCACCTGGTGTTTAGTGGGTGAACCTTCTAGCACCAATGAATTGGGCGATATTATCAAAAATGGTCGTCGTGGTTCGCTCAATGGCGTATTAACGGTACAAGGCAAACAAGGGCATGTCGCATATCCTCATCTGGCGCGCAATCCAATCCATCTGGCGACAAGTGCACTGGACACACTGTGCAAAGAAGTATGGGACAATGGCAATGAATACTTTCCTGCCACCAGTTTCCAGATTTCCAATATTCAGGCAGGAACTGGTGCAACCAATGTCATTCCAGATACATTAACAGTGACATTTAACTTTCGCTATTCTACCGAAGTCACATCAGATGTCTTGCAACAACGTGTGTATGCTATTTTAGATCAATACCAACTGGATTATCATATTGACTGGACTTTATCGGGACTGCCATTTTTAACCCCTGTGGGCGAATTGGTTAATGCAGCGAAACAGGCAATTGAAACCATAACAGGCAGACAAACCACGCTTTCCACTAGTGGCGGTACTTCTGATGGTCGTTTTATTGCACCCACAGGCGCACAGGTGATTGAACTCGGTGTATTAAATGCCACAATCCATCAGATCAATGAGCATGTTAATGTCAATGATCTGGAACCATTAGCCGAAATCTATGAACAGATCCTAATCAACTTACTCACTTAATAGAATTTGTTTTAAAGCGCTTGCTGGTAGTATCAATACACCAGCAAGTTTTTATTTAGTTTTAGCCCTGAAACAAATCTTTTTGAATATTGCTTAAATGTGGAATTTGATATTGTTGCTCATCCACTTTAACGTATTGATAAACAAATTTTGGTGTTTCCCTCTCCACATCCAATACCCCTGAAATACGCAAGCGCATACTCTCCGGCATTGCATCACATAGGATCGCAAAACGTGTCGACTCATCTTCCCCCTCAATCACCAGTGCAGTCACTTCATGTAGCTCTGGACGGTGCACTATATACGTAGGCAGATGCTTATCATGCCACTCAACCTCATTCACATTTGCCGGCACATTCATTGCGGATAGCACCATATTCTGTGGTAAAAGGATTGCTGCATCGCCGTACGCAGGAATGACATAAGCTTCGATAAACCCTGTCGATGTCGCAATCAGACGCTGAATCTGTTCCTGTGTTAAATCCAGTGCTGAATCATGCACAATATCCTGTTGCATTATCGGCTCCTTTCAAATAAATCTTTTAAATTAAAAAACTTTTTCCATACCCAAAATTTTATGGATATTGTCCAGAAGTTCTGCTTCCTGGAAAGGTTTGCCCATATAATCATTTACACCCAGACTAAAGGCATGTTCACGATGTTTTTCACCAGTACGTGAAGTAATCATGATGATGGGTAAATGCTTGTGTTGTGAATCATGACGGATGTAATTTGCCACTTCAAAACCGTCCATACGTGGCATTTCAATATCCAATAGCATCAAGTCTGGTGTAATCGATGCCAGTTTTTCTATCGCTTCTACACCATCTTTAGCCGTCACAACATCAAAGCCATTACGTTCTAGCAAGCGTGATGTCACTTTACGTACAGTCACCGAATCATCGACTACCATCACGGTTCTACGAGATGCTCGAATTTCCGCAGGCTGTTGCACAATCTGTTCAACCCGATGTGCCCGGGCAGTAGTCAATACCAGTCGTGCAATATTCTGTCCGTCCAGAATCAGACAGACACGACCATCGGCAAGAATGGTTGCACCGCCGACTGAACCGACAGATGACATTTGCTTACCAATAGGTTTAATTACAATTTGCGCACGAGAACCGACCAGTTGATCCACTTGTAATGCAACCGAACGACCAGCACTATTAAAAATAATTACCGGGACGGATGAACCCATATTATTAAATACAGGTTTTGCTTGTCCGGTCACAAACTCACCGACATAACGTAAGCGATAAGAAGTCTGATCCAGTTCAAACTGTTCAGCCTTGCTGTCGTAATATTCGGCCAATGCCACTGGTGATACCCGAACAATACGTTCAATTTGTGCAAGGGGTAAAGCAAATTGCTGCTCACCTACCCGGACCATCAAGGCATCACTAACTGCCACAGTGGTTGGTACGCGTATGGTAAATTCTGTCCCTTTGCCCAATTCCGAATTGACACTGACATGACCACCCAGTGATTTGATCTCACTTTGTACCACATCAAGACCGACACCACGTCCAGAAATTTGCGTGACTTTTTGAGCAGTGGTTAATCCGGAATGGAAGATATATTGCATCAGATCGACATCACTGATCTGTACACCCGCTGTAATCAGGCCATTTTGCTCTGCTTTCTGTTTGACTGCGGCGACATCAATGCCGTGACCATCATCAGAAAAAATGATTAGAATATCATTCGCTTCACGGGCGATATTTAAATTGATATGCCCTGTTGTAGATTTACCCAACTGTTTACGGGTTTCCGGATCTTCAATCCCATGGTCAATTGCATTACGCAACATATGTTCAAGTGGAGAAACCAGACGTTCCAGAATATTACGGTCCAACTCGCCTTCGGTATTCTCGATATTCAACTCAACTGGTCGATTGAGCTGGGTGGAAGTCTGACGTACTAAACGCTGTAACCGTGGTAACAGGCGGGTAAATGGTACCAGACGTGTCCCCATTAAACTTTGCTGTAATTCATTCTGGATACGGGATTGCTGTAACAGCAGATTCTCTGTATCACGAATTTTTTCCGACAATGTGGTTTTAAAATCAATTAAATCCGATGCAGATTCCGCCAGTGACTTTGACAACTGGTTCAATGCCGAATATTGGTCCATTTCCAGTGGATCAAACTCACCATAACGCTGACCGGTTATTTCATGTTTCACCAGAATTTGTGTTTCCAACTCACCTTCCATTCGACGCAGCTGATCCGCAAGACGCTGAATGGCAAGTTCCATTTCAGATAAGGTAAAATTCATTTGTCCCAAATCCAGTTCGATACGGGAACGGTTAATGGCACTTTCACCAGAGAGATCAATCATTTTTTCAACCAGATCGGCAGAAATACGGATTTGTTCCTGTGCTTGGGTTTCATGATTCTTCTCAACTTCTGCATACATCGGTGGTGGTGTCGAACCATCGCCTTGTACCACGTCATATTGTGCAACCGTAGCAAAATCAATCGTTTCACTGCCCAACTCTTCATCGGCAGGCAACTGTGAATCCTGATATTTAATCGCTTGCAAACGCGCTTTTAACTCACTTGCACCATCAAAGCTGCCATTTAAAATGGCATGATACAACCACGCTTGCGCCTGTTGAATCAAATGATCATAGCGTTCTGAGGCAAATTGATGAATTGAAAACCGCTCAAATACTGTTTCAAGTTGATATGCAATATCAGCAACCAACTGTTCATGCACAACGCGGGAATTGCCTTTCAAGGTATGATATGCACGTTGTAAGGTCAGCAAGATCCTACGGTTATTACGATCATTACGCCATTGCTCGAATACGGTTTCGCCTTGTTTCAGCAATTCCTGTGCTTCTTCGATATAGCTTTCTACAATAACAATTTTTTCTTCGTCACCTTCGGCAATTGCATGTGCGAGTAGTGGTGGAATCGTAGAATTAACCGTATCGCTTGTTACTTCAGACGATAACAAGGCTGTTTCAGCGCTATGCTGATCCTGAGTTTCAACGGAAACTGGTTCTACAACATCAGAGTTAACAGATTCAGACAATTCTGAAATAGGTTGAGCAGCATCTGTAATCGTATTTTCTGCTGCTGTATCCGTATTACTCTCAATGACTTGTTCACCAACCTCAGATTGGTCATGTTGCACCAATGACTGGATACCCAAATCGGCAACTATTTCACCTGCCGCAATCCGATGTAAATCGGCAATTAAAGCAGGATTTGCTTCATCAATGGACTGATCACGTAATTTTTGCAGTCTAATGGCAATATCATCTTGTACGTAACGAATCGTTTGCATGACTTGCGTAGAAGGTGAAACTTGCCCATTCAGTACACGTTCATAAATATTTTCCAGTTCATGTGCAATCTCACCAAGATGGCTTGCCTGCACCATATTTGCCCCACCTTTTAAGGTATGCAAATAGCGAAACAGATTTTTTAAAAGTTGTGTATTTTCCGGGTTCTGCTGCCACGCATTGAAATCAGTATCCATTGCCGCAACCAGTTCATCAGACTCTTCCAGAAAGATGGCCAGTAACTCATCATCAAAACCTTGTGGTTCAGACATGGGTTCGACATCTTGTTGCTCATCTTGCGATGTGGCAACCTGATGCGCCTGATCTAAAGTAGCAGCCTGTTGAACAGAAAGATCAGGTTCAACCCATTCAAAATCAATCACATGCTGCTGTGCAGTAGATTGATCCTGATCGGATTCCTGCGCTTGATCCTGAACAGAATCCACATGATCGGACAATACAGATAGAGCTGTCTGATCTACCATGATTTCATTTGCATCGTCATGCACAATAATCTGTGGAGCCTGTAAACTAGACTGTGCAGCATGAGAAATCGCCCTTAAACTGGCGATCAGATCAGGATTATCCTCATCAATGGCATGATCACGTAATTGTTGCAACCGTGCAGCAATCTCATCTTGTGCATATCGTATGCTTTGTATCGCTGTTATAGAAGGCTGAATCCGACCATTTAAGATGCGTTCATAAATGCTCTCCAGCTCATGTGCAATCTCACCCAGATGCGTAGCCTGAATCATATTTGCACCACCTTTTAAGGTATGCAAATAACGAAAGAGATCTTTCAAAACCTGTGTATTTTCCGGATTTTGTTCCCATAAATTGAAATCTGCATCCATTGCAGCCACAAGCTCATAGGATTCTTCCAGAAAAATATCCAGCAATTCGGCATCAAATACTATATTGGCATGTTGTGTCTGTATATGATCACGACTTTCGATATCAGCATGTTCTGTATCAATACCTTGTAATGCAGTATCTTTAGATAAAGTACTGTCATATGAAACGTTTGCAGGCAATACATTGTCCGTTAAGACTAGAGAGCGATGAGGTATATCAACTTCCTGAATTTCTGACAGGACTTGCTCAAACTCGGCTTCAACCAAATGGGTAATAGCAACATTTTGACCTGATGCCAGGCCATCAAAAGCATCAATCAGATATTGATGTAAAGCCTGAACTTTTTTGAATAAGTCCAAATGTTGTTGTACGGAAATTTTTTGATTTAATAGAGCGTGATAACACTGGTCTAAATATTGGGTAACTTTGCGTAATGACTCTGTTTGCTTGGCATAGAGATGCGTTTGCAAAATTTCAGCTTGCTCTAATAAGCTGATCAAATAACCCATCAAACCAGCTTCAGCTTCTTCGACAAAAGCAAACTCGGCATCAAGTAAATCATTAATACCTAAATCCAGAAGCTTAGAAACCAGTCCTTGTGTATTTTTATCATTGTTATCAATACCATAATCAGCTTCAAACAAGGCAAAAGTATGTGCAAAAGCCTCATCCAGCAAGGCCAATTGATCAGATGTCTTATCGTCAGACAGCACACCAATATAGGCATTCACATATTCATGATATTCAAGTAATAGCTGTTTTTCTGCATTTAATTGTGGATATCGATCCTGATCAATATGTTTAAAGACATTTTCGACATTGCTACTGGCTACAAAAATCGAATCGACACCCACCATGCCAGAACTACCACGAATTGTATGTACAGCCCGAATCAACTGGTTAAACTCTTCCACACTAGGTTCATGCTGCAAATGCCAGAAACTGGAAATAATCTGTAGATGTTCTGCACTTTCTTCCAGAAAGATTTCTAGTGTTTGATCTTCTACGCTTTCAACATCACCTATGCTTTCAAAATTTTCTATATTTTCAATTTCTACAAGATAATTGGTTTCTTCTATATTTTCAGTACGTTCTGTCTCTTCTACGAGTTCAAGATTGTCAAGCTCTACTGGACTTGCAATAGTTTCCTCAACCTCAGACTGTGATGTGTCAGATTCGAATACACTTTCACCAATATTTTCAACTAGAGTATCTTGGGCTTGATAATACTCAATAGTGAAACGTAATGCAGGTTCAACTTCCTGCATATCTCGTAAGCGATTTGCTGTCACAATCCATGATCGAATATCAATCTGATGACCCTCACCGTTTTCAAAATCCAGCACCAGTATTTTATATAAGATCGCAACAGAATAAACCAGTTCCTGTACGTCCTTATTAAGTGAGATCACCCCTGCCATTACACGATTTAACATCTCCTCCACCGCCCAGGCCAGTTCAGCGGACGATAAGGCACCAGCCATCCGACCAGAGCCTTTTAAGGTATGATAAGAACGACGTATATCGGTCAGAATTATCTGATTTGATGGATTATCAAGCCACTGCGGCAAAACAGAATCCAGAAACTCGATAATTTCCTGTACTTCTTCAATAAAAATTTCACGAATTTCTGGATCCTGATCTTTCAATTGATCAGTGGGAAGCTCAATATGACTAATTAATTCTTTTAAAACTTCGTTCATAAGCTTTGCTTCTTCTATACCATCAAATGCTGTGTGAACAATAAATTTTCAAACTAAATCTTTCTATTTCAATCTGAAAATCCATTTGTTGTTCGTATGCGCAAATACATTTTATTCAATAAAAGTTGGTTATCTTCCGATGTAATCAACTGATTACATCGGATAGCAAGTTACATATTTTCAGGTAACTTAAAGTCGGTCACCGATTCACGTAAAGCCTCAGCCATATGTGAAAGCTCGGTAACAGAACGCGCCGCTTCCATGGTAGATGATGTGGTCTGTATGGTAATGTCTTGGACCACATTCATGGTTTGCGAAATGTGACTTGCAGAACCTGCCTGTTCACGTGCCGCATCTGAAATGTTTTGAATCAGGCTTGCCAATGTTCCCGATACATTTTGAATCTCATCCAGTGCAATACCTGCATCTTTGGCAAGTGTAGTCCCTCTTACCACTTCGGTAGTGGTTAATTCCATCGAGGTCACCGCTTCATTGGTATCCGTTTGAATTGTTTTCACCAGTGACTCAATCTGTTTGGTTGCAGTTGCAGAACGCTCTGCAAGACGTTGCACCTCATCAGCAACCACCGCAAAACCACGACCTGCTTCCCCTGCCATTGAGGCCTGAATCGCAGCATTCAATGCGAGGATGTTGGTTTGGTCTGCAATATCGTTAATCAGTGAGACAATATTACCAATTTCCTGAGAAGATTCACCCAGACGTTTAATACGTTTTGACGTTTCCTGAATCTGTTCACGAATGGTATCCATCCCTTCAATAGTACGATTTACCACATTTGCACCATTGGTTGCGATATTAACCGAGCGTTTAGCAACTTCGGCAGATTCCAGTGAGTTTGCCGATACCTGATCAATTGAGATCGCCATTTGACTGATCGCAGCAGAAGCACCCGCAATTTCCTGTGCATTGTGTTCAGACGCTTCTGACAATTGCATGGTAATGTGTTGGGTTTCCTGTGAGTATTTTGCCACTTCTTCTGAGGTGGTATTGATACGGGAAACCAGATCACGTAACTGGTCAATCGCAAAGTTAATCGAGTCGGCAATTGCACCGGTAAAGTCTTCGGATACCGTTGCATATGAACGTAAATCACCATCAGCCAAATCAGCAATTTCATCCAATAATCGTAAAATCGCATTTTGGTTACGATCATATTCTTCCTGCAAGCCTAATACGCGTTGCTGGTCGGCTTTGTTACGCAAGTTAAGTAACTTATACACCGCAAATGCCGCTGCTAATACAGTAATCGCCAATAGAATCGACAACAGTGTTACATAAGAATGGGTTTCTTCTGCAAGCGAATTTAAGGTTTCCAGTAACTCGTCAGATTGACTAAATATTTTTGCCGAGGCCTGACGCACTTCCAGCAGCGGTGCAGAGTTCACCAACACATTGACTGCGGCACTTTTTAAGACTTGATCATATTCGGTTTGAATACCTTCAAGAATTTGGCGCATTTTAGGATCGCCAATACGTTCTACACCATTTTCTGCACTGCCATTAAGCTGACCGTTTAAATAGGTACCGAATGTTTCTGTATCGGTACTAAAGTTATCGGCATATTCAACAGAATTTTCATTCCCCGTCAATACTGTATTAATCGAGCGTAAAATACGTTCAGCCAAATAGACCTGATTTTTCGCCAAGGCAACTTGTGAGGCAGAATAACCAGCACGTGTCATTTCATCGACCAGCAAGTTATATTCAGATTGCATTCCCGGTATCGCTTCGGTAATTTGCAGGCCTAAACCTTGTAGCGTACTGATGGTTTTTTGACGTTTTACAATTAAATCGATGTTGCTATTGGTAATCTTCCAGTCCGCCACCAGCTTCTGGATTTTCTCATCATTACCATGGATATTGACAACGGTATCCAGTGCTTGAGTGAATTGAGTCTGGTTCTGTTTTAACGTGTTAACGATTTTTTCATCACCCTGCACAGCCGCTTCTGCGGACTGTTTTGAGATTTGCTGCGACAGTAAACGCAAGTCTCCGATATTACGGGTTAAGGTCGTTTCGCGACTGTTCGACCAGAGCACCGCAAAGAACAAGATGATCGATACCAGTAATGAAACAAATAACAAACCCAGATAACGAATCGCTTGCTGTCGATCCCCACCAAAGAACGAGGCAAGTTGATCTAATAATTTTCCTGCTTTATTAAATGCAGGATTGCGAGACCGCCCCTGATTACTTTTGTTTTTTCCTAGCCCCAAGCCCATGCAAGCTCTCCCCCTAAATACCTTAATAATTTAGCAAAACTGCTATGACTATAATGATGGATTCATAAAACGTTGACTATTGAGCAAATCTCTTAGCATAAATACATGCCAGGGTTTGTTCTGATGAATAAAATGACCCTGACAAAATTCCTTAAAAGGCTCAGACAACGCATCAGATTTTTTAAAATAGCTTTGCGTATTAAAATGCTGAATCCCGAAAACCTGATCGACAATGACCCCACAATAATATTCAGAATGAGACAAACACAAAATTTTACTGGTCGGTTTAATCTCTATGGCAGAATTTGCAATAAAAGCCGATAAATCTGTAATAGACAGCAATCGTCCACGTAGATTTGCAACACCACAAGACCAGACTTTGGTTCTTGGAATGGGTGTCCACTCCGGCAGATAAATCACTTCGGCAACATCACCCAGCGGCGCAACAAAATATTTACCCAATATCTCAAATGCAACACCGGACCATCTTGATTGCGGATCAATCAGACTGACTTGTCTTTTTTTACCTCGATCTGCCAAGCGAAGAAGTTCAATAAATCCCTTAGCTGCCATGACTTAATTCACATTCAAATAGCTATTGATGGTTTCAATCAGCTTGTTTTCATCCACAGGTTTGACCAAATAATCTTTGGCACCTTGACGTTTTCCCCATAGGCGATCTGTGGCCTGATCTTTGGTACTGACAATCACCACCGGAATATGTTGGGTCTCTGGTGAACGGGTAATCTGACGGGTTGCCTGAAATCCATTTACACCCGGCATCACCACATCCATAAGGATGAGATCCGGCTGTTCCGTTTTTGCAAGTGTGACGCCATCTGCACCATTGCTTGCTTCAATCGTGCTAAAACCATGTTTCGTTAAAATTTCTTTAAAACGAAATGTTTCGGTTGGGGAGTCATCGATAATTAAGATGCTAGCCATACAAAGATCCTTATTCTAAATTGTATAAACGCCCGTTCTTGTACTTACAGTGCCACGTGATTCTTAATTGCTTCAAATAACTCTTCTTTACTAAACGGTTTAGTTAGATACTGCTCTGAACCCACAATCTTGCCTTTTGCTTGATCGAACAAGCCATCCTTACTTGATAGCATAATCACTGGGATATTCTGATAATTTTGATTATTTTTAATCAATGCACAGGTCTGGTAACCATCTAAACGCGGCATCATGATGTCTGCAAAAATAATATCTGGATTAGTTTCGGCAATTTTTGCCAAAGCATCAAAACCATCAATTGCTGTTACAACCTGACACCCCTCACGTTGCAACAATGTTTCCGCAGTACGACGAATCGTTTTTGAATCGTCTATAATCATTACTTTTAAATTGCGAAGTTTGTCTTCCATTTTACTCGGGATCCCAAAACAAATTCATATCGTATTGAATACATCAACACTATATTTTATTCTTCTTTTTTAACATAGATACCCTGCTTTTCCAATCAAACTTTGCCACTTCACAAAAAATATATTGTGATGAAAATCACAATAAAATCAATTAGTATGCTTAGGCTAAAGGATTGAAAATTGAGTATTTTTGTCGAGTATTGATTTCATAGGCAACCAGCCTGCCGCCCCAGACACAACCGCCATCCAGCGCAACAATATGCGGATGTATTTCTTTGGCCTCTAATGCTGCCCAATGACCAAATAATATGTCATGCGTTTTTGTGATCTGACTTTCAAAAATAAACCAAGGTTTAAAACCTTGCGGCATCGGATCATCGAGACTTTCCTTAAACTCAAAATCCAGATGACCGGCCTGATTAATAATCCGCATGCGAGTTAAATAATTGACAATCACACGTAATCGTTCAGTTCCTTTTAAATCATCTGACCAAATATCTGGTTTGGCACCAAACATCTCAAGCAAAAAATGATCCAGTGTCTCCAGATCTGACTGCAACACCTGCTCAACTTCTTGGGCAAATTGTCTGACTTGAGCCAGTGACCAAATATGTGGAATACCTGCATGGGTCAGCACAGCATGCGAATTAATTTCAATCAATAAAGGTTGATGACGTAACCAGTCGATCAAGTCACTGCCATCAATGGCATCAAAAATTGGCTGAGTCTGATCTTTTTCCTTTACTTTTTTAAAACCACGACCAGTCGCAATCAGTGTTAAATCATGATTACCCAATACTGTCGCAGCAGCGCCCTGATCACACAGTTTTTTAACAAAACGCAGACAGGAAAGTGAGTCCTCTCCTCTTGCCACCAGATCACCCGTAAAATAAATAAAATCCTGTGAAGGATCAAACTGAATCTCTTTGAGTAAGGCCTTTAATGCGGCAAAACAGCCCTGTAAATCGCCAATCACATAGGTATGACGAAATTTTTTAACATCAGTGTTCATCTAAAATAACTCTGTGCATGCATCAGATAAAGCAACGAATTGGGTCAAAGACAAAGTTTCTGGTCGTGCCATCGGATCTACTCCTGCCTGTGCAAATCCGGCCTCATCCAATTTACCTTTCAAACTATTACGTAATGTTTTACGACGCTGGGTAAACACATGTGCGACCAGTGCTGCCAGATTTTTCTCACTTTTCGCAATAATCGGTTTATCCAGATAAGGTTCTAAACGGAATACCGCACTGGTGACTTTGGGCGGAGGATTAAATGCACCGGCTGGTACTTCAAATAAATAGGTTGCCTTACAATAATACTGCAACATGACAGAAAGACGACCATACTCTTTGCTGTTGGGTGAAGCGGTAATACGTTCAACCACTTCTTTCTGCAACATAAAGTGCATGTCCTGTACCACTTTTCCCTGTTGTACCAGATGGAAAAGCAGTGGTGTAGAAATGTTATAAGGTAGATTTCCAACCACTCGCAAAGGCTTTTCTGTTGCCAGACTGGAAAAATCGAACTTAAGTGCGTCCGCTTCGACAATGCTCAACCGCTCTGGATGTAGGACACGATTCGGTAGACCCGCAGCCAAGTCACGATCCAGTTCAACCACCGTCAGCTGATCAACTTCTGCAATCAGCGGTGAGGTTAATGCCGCCAGACCCGGTCCAATTTCCACCACGTTATCATCGCGTCTCGGATTGACTGCACGTACAATTTTTTCGATTACACGCTGATCATGCAAAAAGTTCTGACCAAAACGTTTTCGTGCCTGATGCCCTTCGTCTTTTGGGTTTAGGGCATTAATTTGATACATGCAATTCTTCCTAATGTGGTTTATTCAATTTACTAAAATCTATGCAGATTGGGCCATCTGTAAAGCCAGATCCGTTGCGACCATCAAACTTGAGCTTTTTGCCAGTCCTGTTCCAGCCAGACTTAAGGCCGTACCATGATCAACTGAGGTACGAATAAAAGGCAAGCCTAGTGTAATATTGATCGCTTCACCAAAGCCCTGTGATTTTAACACAGGCAGGCCCTGATCGTGATACATCGCCAATACCGCATCGGCATGCTGCAAATGCTCAGGGGTAAATAAGGTATCCGCCGGCATCGCATCACTGATGTTTATGCCTTGCTGTTGATAGCGATGCAATACAGGATTAATCACCTTGATTTCTTCATCACCCAAATAGCCATCCTCACCGGCATGTGGGTTTAAACCACAAACCAAAATTCTAGGATCGGAAATTTTAAATTTGCTTTGCAAATCATGGATTAATATATCAATCACCTGCGTCAGACGCTGTTCGGTAATGGCATCTGCCACGTTACGCAGCGGCAAATGTGTCGTCGCCAAGGCAACCCGTAAATTCTTGGTGGCAAGCATCATCACCACACGGGCAACGCCGGCTTTTTCCTGAAAGAATTCGGTATGTCCACTAAATGCCAGACCTGCATCATTGATGACCGATTTTTGTACCGGTGCAGTCACAATACCAGCACTTTTGTTTTGTAATGCCATATTAGCTGCCAAAGCCAACTGACGAATCACATAATCTGCATTATGTGCATCGAGTTGTCCAAGGGTCACTGCAACATTGAGAGGAATATGCTGTACATATAATTGCCCGACAGCACTTGCCTCGGTTTGTCCGACATAGTCAACCAACTCTACCGCTTTGGCCAAGTGCTCGGCGCGTTGTTGTAATAACTGACGATCTGCCAGTACCACAAGCGGTCGCTGATCAACACGCCCTGCCAGATCAAGACAAATATCAGGACCTATTCCAGCAGGTTCGCCACTGGTGACATATAAAGGCAATTTTGCATTCATCGCATTTCAATTTATTCAGGATATTGTAGTATTGTCGCAAGAATTACAGCAAAGCTAAAGTTTTTATATTCATGTTTGATCAAGTACTTGCTATTCCTTATCAAAAAATTTCGTTTGCCAATGATATCAGCATCACAATCAAGCGACTTGATCTGGTTCACCCCAATATTTCCGGCAACAAATTTTTTAAACTCAAATATAATTTGCTGGCTGCCAGACAGCTAGGATATAACCGGCTCTTGAGTTTTGGCGGTGCATATTCTAATCATATTTTTGCGCTTGCCCATGCTGCATATGAATATGGCTTTCACAGTATCGGTGTGATTCGAGGACAAGAGTTACAGCATCAAAGTTTAAATGCCACATTAGCAACAGCAAAAAAATTGGGCATGCAACTGGAATTTATCTCGCGGCAGGATTATCGACTAAAACATACAGCAGAATTTTTACAACAACTACAACAGCGTTATCCCGATGCCTATATCATTCCCGAAGGCGGAAGCAATGCTTTGGCCGTTCAAGGCTGTGAGGAAATTTTAACGGAGTATGATCGAGAAAATTTTGATGTAATTTGTTGTGCAGTAGGAACAGGCGGCACGATTTCCGGCCTAATCAATCGCAGTTCTACACAGCAACATGTGATTGGATTTTCTGCCTTAAAAGGTGATTTTTTAAAAGCAGAAATCCAGCAATGGACCACGAAAAATAACTGGTCTGTTTATTCTGAAGAAACTTTCAGTGGATATGGCAAATTTAATACAACACTTACAGATTTTATTGCCGAAATTCAACAGCAATATGATGTACCGTTAGAACCCATCTACACTGGCAAGGCTTTCTATCAACTCTACAAAATGATGCAGGACAATCATTTCCCTGCATCAACGCGGATTTTATTTATTCATACAGGCGGCTTGCAGGCTTTTGCAGCAAGTCATTAAAACCAGCCATTACCAATCGGTTTATTGTCCAAAAATACAACCAAACCTTTTACAATACGATAAATAAACCAGACACTAACGACAAATACCACAAGATAGCCAATTAAAATCAGCATTAGGACAAAGCCAATAATGCCACCCAATAAGGTGTACCAAAAAGTCTTGATTTGCCAGTCAAAATGGCTTTGTAACCATGTTTCCTGCACTTCTTCACGTTTAATATAATTCATGATAATGGCGACAATACTGGTAATGCCCACCACGATACTCAATGCATAGAGAATATAAATCACCAATGTATATTGCCGTAATGATTCATGATTAGAGAAATCAGGATTAGTTTGATGAATGTTGTTATTAATTGTCATGATAGCAGCACTTTTTTTGATAATAATTATTATTTTTATAGCATATTTCCCATTACAATCCTATATGATTTTCTACACTTTCATGCCGAGGAAACGTATAATTTAGCGTTTTATCCTGCGAGCTCGGCATGTCTAACACTTTTTTTGATGTCATTATTGTTGGAGCTGGTGCAGCCGGATTAATGTGTGCCGCACAGGCAGGCAAACGGGGACGCAAAGTTTTAGTCTTGGAAAAAGCCAATAAAATCGGTAAAAAAATTCTGATGTCCGGCGGTGGAAAATGTAATTTTACCAATCTCTCAGTCGAAGCAGAAAATTATATCTGTCACAATCCGCATTTTGTCATTTCCGCACTCTCCCGTTATACAAACTGGGATTTTATCGGCATGGTTTGCGATTATGGTATTGCTTACGAAGAACGTGATTTGGGCAAACTATTTACCCTTGATGGCGCAAAACATATTTTGGAGATGCTACTCGATCAATGTCAGCAAACACAAAACGTTGATATTCAAGTACAAGCCGAAGTACACCAGGTTGAAAAATTAGACGCTTCTTTTCAGATCAGCAGCAATATTGGTCAATTTCAATGTGAATCACTGGTCATTGCCAGTGGTGGTTTATCGATTCCAAGTCTGGGCGGTTCAGGTATTGGCTATCAGATTGCAAAACAGTTTGGACACCATGTCTATCCAACACGGGCAGGTTTGGTACCTTTTACTTTTAGTGATCAGTTTAAGGAAACCACAGCAAAACTCAGTGGTAATGCGATTGATGTAACCTTGAGTAATGATCAAACCAGTTTTAATGAAGCCCTACTCTTTACCCATCGTGGTCTAAGCGGCCCCAGTAGTTTGCAACTGTCTAATTATTGGGATGTTGGACAAGCCTTCCAGATTAACTTTTCACCCAAACTCGAGGTCTTTGATTTTTTACTGCATAAAAAACAGCAACAACCGAAAGTCTTATTACGTACTTTATTAAATGAATTTTTACCCAAAAGTGTGGTGCTGGAATTACAGCACTGGATCTGGCAAAAATATAGTGAAATACACATTGGTCAACTGAGTGATGCGATTTTGCAAGATATTGCTAAGCAGCTACAGGGCTTTACTGTCAAACCGTCTGGCACGGAAGGTTATCGTACAGCCGAAGTGACTTTAGGCGGTGTAAGTGCCGATGAGGTATCCTCGAAAACCATGCAAAGTAAAAAACAACACGGCTTATACTTTATTGGTGAAGTACTGGATGTCACAGGACATTTGGGTGGCTACAACTTTCAGTGGGCATGGTCATCGGGATTTGTTGCTGGTGAAGTGGTATAGCCCGTCATCAGTGGTTTGCATTTTCAATAAAGGTTTCCTCATGTTCCTGTTTTGTATCACGATAAAACACAAATTTTATCGCAGAACCGATAAAAAAGATCATTGTCCCGACAATCAATGCTGGGATAAATTTCACATTTGGACGATATTTCATGCCAATTCTCACAATTTAATGAACACTTGATCATTGTAAATATTTGATCAAATTTTAGCCTTAAAAATTGTCTAACAACTTACATAACGATATATATTAGACACAATAATCGTTGAGAAAAAGGGTTCAAATGGCAAGCGTAACTGCATAAAAAATAGGCTAAATTTTCTATGAATGAAATATTAAAACTCTTCGTGAAAGAACAAATTGCTAAAAGAAACGAAGATGATTATAGGCAAGGTCCGAGTAAAAGTTAGTCTCCATAGTAGACTATCTAAAACATGTTATCTCAAGATGTCTCACCGTATGTTTTATTTAAAATTTTAGCTAATATAAGTCCTGATTCAAATAGTAAACACATTGGGATTGCCAGCAAAAGCATACTTAATGCGTCAGGCGGTGTTATAAACATTGATATGAAAAAAAATCCTACGATAATGAATCTACGTTTCTTTTTTAAAGAATTTATATGAATAATATTAAGTGTCGTTAATGCCAACACAAGTAGAGGAATCTCAAAAATAATACCAAAAACCAATAATAGCTTTATACAGAAACTAAAATAACTATAAATATCTGTCATAGGCAATACGGAATCAGGAGACATCATTATGAAAAAGTGTAAAACTGATGGCAATGTTATATAAAATGCAAAAATATTACCAAAATAAAAAAGCACCAATCCTAAACTACAAAAAATAGAAAGCAACTTTTTTTCATGATTATATAGCGCTGATTTTAAATAATTCCAAATCAAACACATTATTAATGGAGCAACCAATAGCAAGCCAACATATGCCGTAAGCAACATTGGAACTAAAAATGTTGTGGTAACTTCTGTAGCAATAATATGTGCATTCTTAGGTAGTATTTCCTGTAGAGGTGCAGATAAAATATTATATAAAGATTTTGCAAATGGTAATAGACACAAGAATACTATAATAAAAACAGTAATACATTGAATAAAAAATTTACGTAAGTCTTGAATATGATCCCAAAAACTCACTTCCTTATATTTACTTACTGTTATCATTTTATGCTACCTTTTTAACCTTCTGAAGATTTATTTTATAAAAAAATAAATGATAGTTTGTAGGTGCATAAATATTAATTTCAAGTGGAGTATATATAAAATCTATATTTTCACTATCATTTTTTTGATGTTTAATAAATTCTTCTATAGATTGGAACCTATCATGGAGCTTATCTTCTAGTTCTTTAATTTTTTGCATTTCTTCTTGAAGCTGACTTTGTAATTCAAATAATTTTAATTCTTTATCAATATCATTTTGAACATTCATCATCATTAACTTTAATTTTCTATATGAATTTAAAAACATTCTTATACCTTCCGGTAGTCTAGTTGGCCCAAGTATAATTACGGTAATTATGATAAAAACTAATAATTCACCTAAGCCAACATTAAACATATAGAAACCTATTTATAACTTTGATTGATCTTTTTTATTTTCAGGAAGGTTTTTTTCATCCTCTTGGATTGATTTACGAAAATCTTTAACTGCACCGCCCACATCCTTACCAAGATTTTTTAACTTGGAGGTACCAAATAATAAAATAACTACTATTAGAAAAATTAAAACGTGCCAAATAGATAACCCAGCCATATTCATTGTCTCCTTTAATTCTTTTGTCCACGAACTTCAACTAAATGTGATAATGCTAATAGTTGTGAATCTGTGTTCTGAGCACCAACAACAGATAAACCTACAGGACAATTATCTAAAATACCGACTGGTAAATTCATTTGAGGTAATCCTGCAAATCCAGCAGGACACAGCATTTCTAGCATTTTTGCTCGAAAAGTATTTAAATCCGCTTCTGATGTATCTATTCTCGGCGCAATCCCGGGGACAGTTGGATAAATTAAAATTGTTCCATTTGCCAGCAAACTAGATAATTTTTTTGTGACATTTAATCTTAGCTTCTGAGCCTCTATTACTTGCTCAGTTTTGACTTGTTTTGCAGCCTTAAATCGATCACTAATTCCGGGTCCAAATTGAGGATTATTTTGTTCTACCCAAGAACCTAATTCTCGCCAAATTTCACTTGATTGAATTGTACTAAAAGCTTTGCCCCACTGTTTTAAATCATCATTCTTGCCTAGTTCTATATGCTCTATTGGAATGTTGAGTTTTTTTTGTAATGTATCTAGTCCATATTGAACTGCTCCTGAAACATCTGCACCTGCTGCTTTCCAAATATCATCTGCTAATAGAATTTTCTTAGGTTTTACTGTTCTTTCTACACCAAATAGCACATGCCCTACAGTTTCAAAAGTAGTAGTATCTCGACTGAACCAGCCAACGGTATCAAAGGAGGGCGCCAGCGGAACCACACCTTCCAATGAAATACGACCATGTGTTGGTCTTAAGCCAAATAGTCCTGAAAAAGATGCTGGCACACGTATAGACCCCCCCGTATCAGTACCTAATGCAAAATCAACAACTTTTCCAGATACCGCTGAAGCAGAACCACTTGATGATCCACCTGGGATTCGATTTGGTGCATTTTTATTAATAGGGATTCCATACTGTGCGTTTTTTCCCATAAGGCTCCAAGCCAGTTCATCCATATGTGTTTTCCCCACAAGGGTTGCACCGGCAGCCAATAGTAGATTAACTACAGGTGCTGAAGACTTTTCAATACCATGTGTCTTTAACCAATCTGGATTCCCAGCACCTGTAGGGTATCCAATTAAGTGAAAATTGTCCTTTATTGCAAAAGTTTTACCATGCAATGGACCTTTATTTGTTGTTTTTAAATGAATTTTACCATAATTCATAAATGCACCTAATGGGTCATTAGGATCATTAGCCACATCATTAATATTATAATTATTCAATTGTATGTTACCTGTACCTATTGCTTTAGCAATAGAAGGTAAGGCAGATAAAGCAACTAGGCCTAAAGTAGATTTCTTTAAGAACTCACGGCGATTCATTTTAATCCTATTCTGTTAATTAAAAAACTCCTGTCAATTTAAGCAAGGAATATACCAAATATTATTTTGCCAACTTTGAATTTTTTCTGTCATTTAAGATTGGCTAATAATTCAGCAATAACGATTTAAAGTTAGAATAAATCTAAAAAATTTATTATCAATTATCAGGGTTTATTAAAATTTAATGTTTGCTGTGAAAAATGAGAAAAATTATGCTTAGATAAGGCAAGCATCCTAACCAATATATTTATATTGACAAGCTGATTAACGCAATATAGATCTACAAAAATAGAATAAACAATTCTTTATTTTTAACTCAAATTTAATATGTGACTACGTCTCAATACGCTCTAGTATTAAATTTCACACAGCTAATATCAATGGATCCTATTACTTAAATAAGAAAAGCCACCGAAGTGGCTTTTATCTCAAAACTTAAATCTGCTGATTTTAAGCGCAGCGATTAAAGTTTGTGTTGGTCATCCTCTGGATGCAGATTAATGTCTGCAACACCTGTCGGTAAATTTACCGCTGCGTTTGAATCAGTTGCAGGTGTAATCGGATTAGGTTGATTGGCCTCTTTTTCGGCTTTATCAATCAGTTTAGTTAACAAACGTTCTGCTGGTTGACGACCACCCAGACCAAAGGCCAGTGCAAACGCCACAGCGACACCACCAAGTGTTAAACCAAATGCAAGGTTGACGATAGAATCGGCAATGCCCATGGCACGCAAGCCCATGGCAATAACCAGTCCCATAATCAAAATACGGACCAAATTACCCAACCAGCGCGAACTGTTATATTCGCCACGTTGAACCACATTGGCAACCGTATTGGCTAACCAGAAACCAATCACCAGAATCACAGCACCTAACAGAATGTTTGCACCAAACTGGATAAACATACTGATCAAAGCACTGACCTGACCAAAGTCCAGTCGATTCGCTGCTTCGGCAGTGGCAAACAGCATAGTGAAGAACACAATCAAAAATCCGATAAAGCTGGAAATTTTTTGTTCACCCAAAAAGCGCTGTACATCCAGTTTTGCAGGAATATTATCAATGCCTGTACCTGCAAGTAATTCTGCCACCAACTGCCCGACAAAACGTGCAACCACATAGGCAATAATCAGAATAATTGCAGCGCCTAAAATATTAGGAATGGCGACAAGAATTTGATTCAACATGGAGGTTGCAGGTTGAGAAATCGACTCTACGCCAAGTGCATCAAATGCAATAATCAATGCAGTGATGATGACCACAGTGAATACGAAAGACCCTAATAATTTTGGCAAATTGGTTTGTTTAAATACACCAATTTTTTCGGCTTGTGTTTGCAATCCCAGACTATTGGCCAAGCCTTCCACGATACCACGCACGATTTTGGCAAGAATATAACCGGCAAAAACAATGATACCGGCAATAAAGAGATTCGGAATAAATGAAACCGCTTCCGTTACCATCACCTGTACTGGTGCAAGTAAACCATTTAAGCCAAGGATCGACAGCACAATCGGTAAAAATATTAATAAAATTAACCAATAACTAATTTCAGCAATATTTTTGCTTAAAGGTGCAACGCCTACATCCTGACTGAGCTTTTCATCAAGTTGTGTGCGGGCAAGTGCCTTGTTTAAACCTGCACGTACCAGTGTCGCCACAAGCCAACCAACCAAACTCACAATTGCAGCCGCAATTAAAGTTGGAATGAATGCCAGAACTTCACCCACCATATTGGCAAACGGTGCACTGACCGAATGTAGATTCAGTACATTTAAACCCGCAACAATGGCAATGATCAAAATAAACCAGAATATAATTCTGGCAAAAATTTGCTCGATATCTGTACCTGTTTGCGTTGACTGATTAAGCTTTTGATTGAGATGAATTTTTTCCAGTAGCTTTTTAATTCCTCCAGAAATTAATAAAGCTGCAATCCAACCGACAATAAAGATGGCAATGGCACCTAATATTGGATGGAATTGATCCCAAAAGTAGTAAAAATCAAGACGTTGTCCTGCTTGATTAAAGCCAAAGTGCTCATTCATACCAGTATTCCCCTTATAATTTTACTTTTAAATTACCCGTACTATACGTGTAACTTATTTTGACGATAGAGACAGCTCTGTGCTTTTTCTCTAATTGAATCATTATCTTTACTTGACTTTTACATCAAATGAAAGATTATTAAACATATGTATTTCTTGACTATTGCTCCTGTTGTTGATTATTTTGCTGTGCCGGTAATTCCATCGGATTGGGTTTGATATTCACCAACATAATGATTAAACAAATGAGGAAAAATAGAGCAACTGCTATCCCAATATATTTAACACGTTTAGTTTTTTCTTTTGGGCTTAACTCTTCGGGATCATTGCCAGGTTGTTGTGAAGTCATAGCATATTACTCCTTGTAATTTGTATATTTTTTATGCTAACAAAGCAAGCTAAGTGTATGTGTTTTAAAATGTATCGTTTTGGCTAACTTTGTATGGCTATAGTATGTTGACAATTTATAAAGGAAATATTCACAATTATATTTTTAGCTTGAAGTTTGCCAATTGGCATCTATAATAGTTGACCCTTTTTTATTGGTGTTGCCGTATATGGCTTATCGCCTGATCCCCGTTAGTTTATCTCTTGCGACCGATGTTAGTCATCAATGCTGGTTGCATAAGACACGTGACCAACATCTTGTCGGCATTGTTAAATTTTCCAAACCTGACTCCGAATTGACTTGGGGGGATATTGAATATTGTCGTCGCCGTATCGAGGAGTTTTCATTGATGCCATTTCCAGAATGCGTCAATGCCATGATTATTGATATTCATGATTTTAATGCATTTATTGATAATGATCTGGTGCTTACCCCGTGGCGCTTACAGGAAGAAGATTGTCTGATACGCCTTGTCGTTGCGCCCGATCAGATGGAATCTTACGCCAGCATTTTTGATCCGACTTGGTTATGTAGCGATGTCAATCATGCCATCAAGGAAATTCGTGAATTTATGGATATGTTTGTTCATTAATTCTTGTCGAGAATACTTAAAATTAAATTTATTAGATTGAAAACCAAAATAAAAGCAAAAGAATTATAGTACTACCGTACAATCCCGCTGCCCATTGTGCTGGCACCACATTAAGATCGACATGCTTGCTATACGTCCAGCACAAATATAATGAAACGATAAAGAAACCGACGCTATACACGCCAGCAGCTATTAAAATAAAAATAAAGACGACTGCTCTGGACAGTGCAGGCCATCCACCCTGATAGGGAAAAATAAGATTAAGCAGAATCGCTATAATCACCCATCCCAAACCTACAAAAAATGCTTTAAGAGGGATCAATCCGATTTTCTTTGCTGCTGTATCATTCATTTACACCTCACAACACGATATACGACCGTCGAGATATAAGGTTTAGATTTAAGTTTGTGTAAATAAACGTCAGTTCTGGATAAAAGCACTTGTTTTATATAGATAAAATTAATTTCAATGAAAGAATCACGACGGAGTCTTATATTATAGGCTCATATATCTGGTTTAACCTTGGGTTCGACCTGAGAGCTATAGCTCGCAAGGCTTTCGGGATGAGTGGTATAACCACGCAAGGGCAAAACCATTTGTCCGCTGCAAACTCGGTCAAATACCGCTAAAAAAACAAATTAATTGAAAAACATTATCTTGCAGACAACTTACTAACCTCGGACAAGCAGCGGACACTGCTACGAAATCGATTTTTTCTACTCATCTTATCCCGAATTCACGTTAAATAAGATGATAATGCACAGGCATAAATCGTCTGCCAACCACTTAATTTTTTCAGAAAAATAGCTTTAATCTCTCTATTAGCAATTTATCGATTACCAATAGTTTTCTACAGCAATATTACCCACGCCACGGCGGTTCATGATCAAGCCTCTGCATTTCAGTGCTTCTTTGGTATCTTCTACCATTTGCGGATTACCGCACAGCATGACATGACTACTTTCGACATTAAATTTTAAATCGGCTTCCTGTTCCAAATCACCCGATTCGATTAATTTCGGTAATCGATGATTGAGTTTGGCAAAAGGATCACGGGTAATGATCGGTAAAAAACAAAATTCTGCACCATTCTCACCAAAAGTGTTTTGAATTTCATTTATTCGATCGACATAGGCCAGCTCTTGCTGAGTACGCACACTATAAGCCAAAACAATATAACGATATTTTTGCCATGTTTCAAAATCCTGTAACATGGAAATGAACGGAGCTAAACCGGTTCCTGTCGCCAGCAACCATAAATCGTGTGGTGCAGGTTCCTGATAACGTGCTAGGGTTAAAAATCCATAAGGAATTTTTTCCAGATAAATTTGATCACCCGGTTTTAAATATTGTAATTGTGAAGTGAATGCACCATCAGGCACAACGATAGAAAAAAACTCTAAAGTCTCATCAAAAGGTGATGACACAATGGAATATGCCCGTACAATCAGTTCCCCTTCGACCTGAATCCCGATCCGTGCAAATTGTCCCGCAGAAAAACGAAAAGCGGATGGCCGCGTCATGGTGAAACTAAATAAATTTGCTGTCCATCTTTTGACAGAAAGTACGGTTTCTAAAGTATATTTTTCCTCAGACATGGTAACTTCGTGGCATACTGTAAAGCACTCATGTTAGCATGACTCAAAGATTCACTCACTATTTTAATTTAAGAGCCTGATTATGCGTATGACGCTTCGCCAATTGGCTGTATTTGTTGCAGTCGCACAAGAGGGAACGGTAACACGTGCCAGTGATGCTGTTCGACTGACCCAGAGTGCAGCGAGTATGGCCTTATCGGATCTGGAAGATGGTTTAGGTTCACCGCTGTTTGATCGTCAGGGTAAACGTCTACAACTCAATGATCTTGGACGTTATTTATTACCACAGGCATTGGAAATTCTTGGACGTTGCGAAGCCTTTGAACAAGCCGCAAAAGGTGAATTACAAGGGATAGATTTGCGTCTGGGTGCGACTTTAACCATTAGTGATTATTTAATTCCAGATCTAATGGCAAACTTTTTATTGCAGCAGCCTCAGGCACATTTACAGCTTCAGGTCGGCAATACCCGGCAAATTATAGAAGCAGTCAGTCAATTCCAGCTCGATTTGGCCTTGATTGAAGGCTCTTGCCATTTACCGCAACTCCAGTGTATTCACTGGCAAGATGATGAATTGGCAGTGTGCTGTGCGCCCTCACATCCGTTGGCACAATTACAACGTAAACTTAGTATTGATGATTTTAAAGACGTAGAATGGATTTTGCGGGAAGAAGGTTCGGGAACTCGGGAAGTATTTGATCATGCCATTTTGCAGGATCTACCCGATGCCAATATTCGTCTTACACTGGGCCATAATGAGGCGATTTTAAAAATTGTGGCAGGTGGAATTGGCATTGCATGTATTTCCAAGCTGGCGATTGCCCCACTTGCTGAAAAAAATCAGGTTGTTATTTTGGATACCCCATTTTGGCAGTTAACCCGTCCCTTATTTATGCTGGTACATCGTCAAAAATATCAGGGACCCGGGCTTAAGGCATTTATGCAATTTTGTGAAGATCAAGTAAAAAAAGAAGCTTAATTGCTTCTTTCTTTAAACGTTAAGTGCTATTTATTTTAAAAATTATTTCTGCACACTACCAAAAATCTTGTCACCTGCATCCCCAAGACCTGGAATGATATAACCATTTTCATTGAGGCGATCATCGATAGATGCTGTATAGATTCGCACATCTGGATGGGCATTTTCTACACGCTGAATACCTTCTGGCGCAGCAACCAAAACCATGACCCGAATATCCTTACAACCACCAGCTTTTAATACATCAATCGCTGCCACCAGTGAACTGCCAGTTGCCAGCATAGGATCAATGATCATGGCAATACGATTGCAGACATCCGGAACCAGTTTTTTATAATAAGTACGTGCTTCCAGTGTTTCTTCATCACGCTCCAGCCCCAGTACACTCACCTTTGCACTTGGAATCAGGTTAAGCACACCGTCCAACATCCCAATGCCGGCACGTAAGATGGGTACAACTGTAATTTTTTTGCCGGCAATACGCTCTGAATGCACTTTTCCAGCCCAGCCATCAATCACATGGTCTTCCAGTTGTAAATCTTTGGTGGCTTCATAGGTCAGTAACATCGTGACTTCTTGTGCCAACTCTCTAAAATTCTTGGTACTAATATCAGAGCGACGTAATAAACCAAGTTTATGACGAATCAATGGATGGCGAATTTCTTGTATCGGCACAGGACGTTACCTTAAATTTAAATCAAAACGCTATTATAGGGATTTTTTAATCTGATCACCAAGGTTTTAACCTGAAATATGCCGAGATTATGTTTAATGAATTAATTTTAATCGACGCCCGAATTATTGAGGAATCATCAATCAACTTTGATCATTTTAACAAAAAACGCCTGATCAAATATTTCATTCAATCAGGCGTCAGATATGACATAAAAAGTGAGCTTTACCGATTAATCCGGCAAGGCATAGGCAATCACATAATCACCATGATCTGGAGATTGACGTGCGCCGCCAGCCGAGATCACCACATATTGTTTATCGGTTTTTGCCGAGCGATAAGAAATCGGTGTACCTTGGCTTCCTACCGGTAACCGTGATTTCCATAACTCACGACCATTTGATGAATCAAATGCACGAAGATAGTAATCCTGTGTCGCTGCAAAGAATACCAGTCCGCCTTGTGTTGCCATTGGACCACCAATGGTCGGCATACCAATCGGTACTTTTAATCCCATTTTAATGCCTAATGGTCCAGTATCCTGTACGGTACCCAGCGGAACTTGCCATGCAATCTGACGGGTTTTCATATCAATTGCCGTCATGGTGCCATACGGTGGTTTTTGGCAAGGAATACTCAACTTCGACCAGAAACGATCTTTGTTGACTTTATACGGCGTACCTTTCATCGGTACTGCCCCCATTCCAGTATTGACAGTTTCACCACCACTGGCTTCAAGCGCCAAGTCTTCCGGTGTTTGTTCAATCAATTGAATCCACAATCCCAAACGCATGTCATTGACAAACATATATTGATGGGTTGGATCAAATGCAATACTGCCCCAGTTCATGCCACCCAAAGAACCGGGAAAGCTTAATGAAATATCCTTTCCGGGCGCAGTATATAACCCTTCATAACGCATGGACTTAAAGTTAATCCGACACATCAATTGATCAAACGGTGTTGCGCCCCACATATCCGATTCCGTCAAAGTCTGATTACCAATTTGCGGCATCTCGACTGAACGAGGTTGGGTTGCGCTATATTGCTCACCAACAATATCGGCAGGTTTTACGGCTTGTTCGATCACTTTGGTCAGTGGTTTGCCTGTGACACGATCAAGTACAAAGAACTGACCTGATTTAGTGCCTATCACCACGGCAGGTTTATTGCTGCCATCCTGCATTGGAAAGTCAACCAGACTTGGCTGCATCGGTAAATCAAAATCCCATAGATCATTATGTACGGTTTGATAAACCCATTTCTCTTTTCCGGTGGTCGCATCTAAGGCCAATACAGAGGAATTATATTTATGATCCAGTGGCTGACGATTACCGCCCCATACATCAACAGAAGAGCTTCCCATCGGCAAGAATACGGTATTCATCTGTGGATCATATGACATCGCCGCCCAAGAGTTGGCAGAACTACGTTTGTACGTTTCACCCGGTTTTAATCTATAGTTTGGATCAGGATTACGTGGATCAAATGCCCAGCGCAATTCTCCAGTAATCACATCATAGGCACGAATCACCCCGCCCGGCATATCTGCGGCAAAGTTATCTGCGATACGGCTCCCCACCACAAGTACTGAACCTGCAACTGTGGGTGCAGAAGTCACCTCAAAGCGTGGTGCTTTGGTACCATCACCCAGACCCTGCAATAAATCAACCGTACCATTCACACCAAAATCTGCACAACGTTCGCCTGTATCTGCATTGACTGCAATTAAGCGGCCATCAGGGGTATTGGTATAGACACGGCGTAAACATGCTGTATTGCTGGCAACTGCTTTTACAGGCGTTGCACTGGCAAGTGTCGGCTGAGTCAAAGGCTGAGTTGAATCGAAATAAGCCACGCCACGACAACGCTCCCATGCATCCGCTTTAGAGTTTACTTCGGCTTTCCACAATTGCTTGCCTGTATCGACATCCAGCGCAAAAATATTATTATGCGGTGTACATAAGAACAGTTTATTGCCCACCTGCAATGGTGTCATTTGATCTTCTGCGCCATTCCCACTCCCGGTGGTAAAATCACCCGTACGAAAACGCCAGACTTCTTTAAGATTTTTGACATTATCCCGGTTAATCTGATCCAGTGCAGAAAAACGACTACCGCCCTCATCATTACCATAATGCGCCCAGTTGACCTGCTGTTTTTCAGCATCCACAGGGATTAAAGGGAGGGCCTGACCTGATGCGCTAACCGTCGGATGCGGCTGAAACATCTGATACAAACCGACGAACATGCCGATTATGGTCAATCCGGCCACTGCATAGGCCGGTACAGATAAACTGGTTTGGAATTGATAGCGACGGATTGCCGGTAAAGTCAGCATTAATGCCGCAAAAACACCTGCCGGAAACATTAATCTTGAGAATAATGGCCAAAACTCCCAACCTGCGTCCAATAATGACCAAATCAGGGTTGCCGCAAAGACCAGTGTAAAAATCAAGACGCCAAGTGCTTTCTTTTTAAAGATAAAGAACGCAGACGCCAAAGTAAACAAACCGGCAAGCAGGAAATACCAAGAGCCACCTAGACTCACCAGTTTTCCACCACCGATCACATAAAATGCACCTGTCAATAACAGGGCAAGTCCCAGAATAAAACACCATATTTTAAATAGCATATGGGACTTTGCATGAGTGTCAGACATAGATCTTACTCCAAACGACATGCGCATATTTTATCATTGATATTCGCCAATACCCACTCATGAATACACGTATGTTAACAAGTTCAGCCAAAGCAGCATAACCACTTTGGCTGGTTGATTCCGGCATAACGCGGACCATTTAAATTTTAGTCAAATTCTAAAATTGAATACGCGTTAGAAATTTATACGCATGGTTAAGCCTGCAACCCACGCATCCTTGACCGCTTTGATGCCCGCAGGTTGATAAATATATTGTAGATTAGGACGCAGCATAATCGCCGGAGACCATTGATAGCTGTAGTTCAACTCAACATTTAATTCATCATCTTGTACTGGCACGTAATCTGTTGCAAATGCATCATAATCCACATAACCACGACTGTTATTGGTGGCAATCTGTCGGTCAGTGACACGATCATTCACGACATAATTTGCCAGACCAAAGCCAACCGAATCATTCGGACGACTATCAAATGGCCCTTTATACCAAAATGCCAGTTGTTGTGTACTGGTAACAGCAGTAGTATCTTTATCGTTGATCACCGCATTAAAACTGACATATAAACCACGCTTTGCATCTGCTCCTTGCTGACTAAGTTGTTGCTGAGCATTCAGCCAGACGCTATGTTTACTGTCATGCACCTTACCCGCAACACTGACATCATTGGCTTCTGCACTAGAATACAAGGCACCAAGCTTATATTCTCCAGGCAATCCGTTAAATAGGGCAAGTTTTGGTTTCCAAATCAACTCGACAGGAATTAATGCACCTTCCACATTGTTCATGTCTAGATTAAAACCGTCACTATTCGATGCGGTTTTAATATTGTCGGGGTTCACTTCATAAACCCCCAGACCCACTGTCCATTCCGGTGCAAACTGATACTTTAAGTTAGCGCCCCAAACACTGACCGGCCAGTTATACCAAATTGAACCAATAGATTTGCCTAACTGTCCACCACACAACAATAAGTTCTGAAATTCACAATGTGACGCATTAAAGTCATCGGATAAGCCCATACGACCAATCTTGAACTGTACTGTATTGTCATTAAAACCTTTTTTCACCCATGCCTGAGTTAAACGCCAGATTTCTCCACGACCATAGACTTCTTGTACATTACCCAGTTGACTGGCGCGCGGATCTTTAATACTTTCGTTGGTGAGTGACTTGCCTTCACGCTTGGTGACAATAATATTTGCTGTTGTGTCGTCCCAGCCAGCAATTTTTGCCAAATCAAAATTGGCACCAAATGTGAGTTGCGAGGTTGTTTCAAAACCATTGTTATCTTTATATCCGCCATCCAAACCATAAGCCGACTGATTCATCAGGGCAGCAGTGAATTTATAGCCTTGTTGTTCCAGTTGTGTACGCTCACCATTCCAATCTCCAAAAAGCCATTGGCGATCTTGTGACCAGGGCTGGTTTGCCATGCTCAAAGGTGAAAGCAATACCGAAGCTGTTAATACGCTAAGTGCTGATATGTAATTATTCATGGCAATTCCTTGTCTATTCCCCAAAAATATGCACTTACATTTTAAACTAAGATCAAAAGATAAGTGCTTCTTTCCTAAACCTATTGTATGCGAACCGCTGGACTTAATTCAGAGGTTGCCCCATTTTTATCAGTCACAGTCGCAGTAATTGAACCGGATTTTACCGTCGGATTCCATGTCACCTGACCCTGTCCTGTAGCATTGGTGGACACCAGCACAGTTGCCAGATAAGTTTCAGCTTCATTGGATGCAGCATTGCTATTGGCAAAAAATTCAACCTGATAACGTTGGTTAGGTTGTCCCACCACATCAACACGAATTTGACCTTTAGCACGGGTTAATTTCGGTGGCTGAATGCCTTGATTGGGAATCGCATTACAGTTTTGTTGATTGGCTTGTGTACAGGTTTTTTGTAGATTTTTGGCATCAATCACCACACCACCGCCACGAGAACCGACAAATCCTTCATGTTCTAATGCAGGCACACCAAATACTATTGCGCCCAAACGTTGATTGGCAACACATGATCCACCTGCTTCACAGCGCTTGATGTCTTTCGCGTTATTCCAAATCTGGTTTTTGGTTAAGGTAATGCTGGCATTGGCATCTTTTTCCGAACGAATCGCAATACCGATACGATTGCCATGTATTTTATTGCTGTCAAAAATATTACCATCGCCTGTGATGTTAAAACCCAGTGAATTATTGGTCAGCTCGTTATAGGCGATATAATTGCGTTTGCCCCAGTTGATTTGCAGACCATCGGAATAGTTTTCAAATCTATTGCCGACCACAGCATTATCATTGCCCCAAAGGATTTCAATCCCTTGAGAAGGTTCCGGATTGGTAGAGGTGGAAATAAAATGATTATTGGCCACTAGATTAAAGGCTGCACCACGGGTTAATTCGAGTCCGTCACCATTATCAATAAATAGATTGTCCAATATTTTGTTGTTATTGGTGGTGGTTGCAGTCGGATTACCCTGACCATCATCACCGGTCAACATCACACCGGAACCGCCATAGTTATTGCTAATGCGGTTATGCTGAATTAAGTTATTGCTAGAACGGTTGATCAACACACCAATACAGAAATGATGAATATCCAGTCCTTTGATGGTCACGCCATTAATGTCCTGTAATACCAGACCGGGTAAAGTCATGGTACGAACATTGGTGCCATATTGTTCAGGATTTGCACCTGGACAGGCTTTAGCACCCTCACCTTTAATATAATTTGATCCATCTATGGCAATATATTCACCGGTTTTTTGCCATTGCGTACCAATAATTTTAACCGATGATTTAATCGCAGGTAAGGGAGAGTTCACCTTAATCACATAAGGCGCTTGTCCCACCGCCTGAATCAGAATTTCATTGGCCTCACTGGTGTTTGTATTGGATTGTTCGATAGCCCAGCGTAAAGAACCTTTTTCCGAATCGTCCTGATAACGATCAACAATATAAGTCTTTGCGCTCGTAACACCTGATAGCATTAAACCTAAAGCCAATGCACTAAAACCCGAAGATATCAATTTCATGATTTAAATTCCTTTTTAAATTATGGTGTAGGCTGAACAGTGTTTAAGAACTGCTTCAGTTGTGTCACATCAATTTGACCCGGTGCAGAAGCTTCGCCGATCATACCGAAACTTAGATTGCCACCCATATTGGCTGTAGCAATACGGGAAATGGTGCCCAAACGTCCCATTGACATGGTCAGTAAAGGTTTTTTACTTTGCTCGCTCACCTTTAACGTGGCATTCATCAAGCTAAACACATCTTGTTTGGACTGTGGCATGACCGCAATTTTTAAAATATCAGCCCCCAATTGATCCTGTTTCAATAGACGATTGACAATTTCCTGCTCATCAGGAGTTTGCTTAAAATCATGATTCGACATGATCACCAGCACATTTTTATCATGTGCCAATTTGGTGAGTCGCTCGACACTACCCTGATCACGAAACATTTCAATGTCCAAGAGCTGCATAAACGGTTGTTTCAGATATTCACGATAAATTTTCTCGTATTCCTGATCCGTCACTGTTAATTTGCCGCCTTCATTGTGGGTACGAATCGTGGCGATCAAGGGCTTATGTTTTAGAATCTGATTCAGCTGTTTACCTAATGCGATGACTTTTTTGCTATCGGCAGCAAACGCTAGTAAATCAACCCGAAACTCAGCCAAATCGGCATCTGGATTATCCGCAATCACTTGTGCCTGTGCCAATGCCTGTGCAGCGGTACTCGCTGTAATCGGTACAATGGTTTTCACGGGCAATTCGGCAATATTGATGTTTTTCACCACATAATTGGTTACTTGTGGACGAACCGCCTCCGCAGCATAACTATATGTATATGGCAATGTCATCATCAAGGTACTGCCCAGACAAATCTGTGTCGCTATTTTTTTCAGTATAAACATTACTTTTCCCTGTAGATTGAAATGGCTGCATCCTGCATCAGAATGCAGTTGAAGTCCATTAGATATCAAAAAACACTGTTTCATCTTCACCCTGAATGCGAATATCAAAGCGATAAACAATTTCTCCGTCGTCTTGTTCAATGCGCTTTGCAATCAAAGTCTGACGGCGTGGTACCCATTCAATTCCATTTAAAACTGGGTCTTTGGCATTGGTGTCCGCTTCATCATCAAAATAAACACGGGTATTCAAGCCAATATTGATACCACGAGCAAAAATCACCAACGCAATATGCGGTGCTTGTGTGGTACCGTTACGCCCTGGTACCGCGCCAGGTTTAATGGTATTAAAGTGCCAGAAACCGGTTTGAAAATCCGCACCGGTACGTCCCCAACCCAGAAAATGCGGATCGGCTGGTTTGCCTTGCGTATCCGCCTGACTTGGATAAATGCCATTGGCATCGGCTTGCCAGATTTCAATCAATACATCACGTAAAGGTAAACCCAGTCCATCAAACACTTGTCCTTCCAAACGTATACGTTTGCCTTGGGTTTGTTCCTGTACCAGTTGATTGTTAAAATTATTGTCAAACACTTCGATATTGGCCTGTTTCGGTAACAAGCCAATATGTACATAGGGTCCACCAGTTTGTGAGGCGGTTTCTTTTAATTCCTGAAAATTCCAAGCATTCATACAGATCACTCCCTTAAGTCAAATTATTTTCAAAATAAGTTGCCCGACGACCACGTAGGGTAATATCGAAGCGATAACAACGACTATCCGATTCTATAAAATTACTTTTATCTTCCAGTGCAATCAGGGCACGTCGTTGTTCTTCCGATGGAATGGTTTTAAGGATTGGACACGAATCAATCAGGGTATCGCCCTCAAAGTAAAACTGCGAAATCAAACGCTGCGCCCAGCCATCGGCAATCAGGGAAAAATGAATATGTGCAGGTCGCCATTCATTGATGCGGTTACGCCATGGATAAGGACCCGGTTTGATGGTCCGAAATACATAATAGCCATTGGCATCGGTCAACATACGGCCACAGCCACCAAAGTTTGGATCCATAGCACCAATAAACTGGTCATTGGGATGACGATAACGACCAGAAGCATTGGCCTGCCAGACTTCAAGCAGTGCATTTTTCACAGGACGACCAAATTGATCACGTACATAGCCCTGCACGATGACGCGCTCACCAATCGGCAAGCCATCTTTGGCATAATTCAAAATCAAATCGTTATCTTTTGCACCAAATATATCACCACTAAATTGTGGAGCAGTGACTTCTGTCAACGTTTCTGCAATCGAGATCAAGGCATTTTTGGGCGAGCGTAACACACTGGTTTTATAGCCGGGTGTGTATGCTGGCGGATGATCATCTGTATTGCGCTGTGCATAAGCGCCTAAAATAAGTTGCGACATGTTATCGTCTCCCTTTAATTCCTTTATTCATTAATCCTTGTTGATTTTTTCCGGTGCAATACCAAGCTCGGTAAAGACCTCTTCTGCCATATGCATCGCTGCGTTTGCAGCTGGTAAGCCCGCATACAGTGAACAATGTAAAATCAATTCTTTTAAATCATCTTTGGTCACGCCATTGTTAAAGCAAGCACGTAAATGCATACGCAATTCGTCCTCACGACCCAAGGCCAACAAGATGGCAATGGTCACCAGACTACGGGTATGGCGTGGCAGTCCCGGACGTGACCACACTTCACCCCAGGCAAAACGACTGATAAAATTCTGAAAATCCTGATTAAAATCATTCAGGTTGTCCAGTGAACGGTTGACATGCTTTTCACCCAGAACTTCGGTTCTCACTGCGATACCCTGCTGGTAGCGTTGTTCATCATTCATCACAAAATCCTCCATCAGGTTGCATCGGTATGCGCAACACGAGACTTAATAAAAATAGCAATTGCAGCAGCCGTTGCAGGAATAAACAACATGCTTAGAATCATGGTGAATGACCAATCATTGCCAAGCAGGACTGCACCAATCCATGCCCCAAATACTGCACCGAACCGTCCGATTCCGGACATCCATGCCACGCCTGTTGCACGACACTGCGTTGGATAAAAACGGGCACTCAGTACAGGCATTGACGATTGTGCGCCATTAACCGCAATCCCTGCACACAGGATAAAAAATGCCAGTAAAGTCGGATTGGACAGACTTTGTCCAACGATCACGGCAAAAATACCTGCCATTAAATAAAACCCTGCAATAATCCGATTCGGATTAAAACGGTCCATGGCCCAGCCAATAAACAAGGCACTCAGCACACCACCAAACTGGAATAACCCACCGATAAATGCCGCACGCTCCATGGTCGCACCTGTTTCACGCATCAGCGTCGGTAACCAGCTGGTCAGCAGGTAAATCACCACCAGTCCCATAAAGTAGGTAAACCAGAGCAAAAATGTACCTTTGGCATATTGCTTGGAGAACATGATGGCAAAAACATTTTTCTTGTTGCCTTCGCTCTTCTCTTCCGGTACATGAAACTCGGTAGCGCCCTGAACCTGTGCTGGTGCAATACGTCTTAAAATTTGACCAACCTTATGATTATTCTTTCCTTTGACAATCAGAAAACGATAAGATTCAGGTAAGAAAAAAATCACCAGTAGCATCAGGATCAGTGGCGACCAACCACCCAGCAAGAACAAACTATGCCAACCAAAAGTCGGAATCAGCCAGCTACTGAGAAAACCGCCTATGGCCATACCCAGGTTGTAACCACAGAACATACAGGTCACCAGCAAAGAACGGACACGTTGCGGACAATATTCAGAAAATAATGTGGTGGCATTCGGCATTGCTGCACCCAGCCCGATCCCGGTCAGAAAACGCAGCACCACCAGCGTATTTAAATCCTGTGCATATGCCGAAGCCAAAGTAAAACCACCAAAGATCAACATCGAAATCGACAACACAATCTTGCGACCAAATCGATCGGCCGTTGGACCCGACACCAGTGCACCAACGATCATGCCTCCCAAGGCAGCACTCATCACTGGGCCAAGTTGTGAACGGTCAATGCCCCAGTCTTCAGCCAATGCCGGTGCAATAAAGCCCATGGCTGCGGTGTCAATTCCATCTACAAACACAATCAGGAAACACACGATGGCAATAAACCATTGGTATTTGCTCAGCGGTGCATCATTAATCAATGCCTGTGCGTCTATACTCGTTTTTTGAGTAGCATTATCCTGAGACGCCATATCTGCCTCCTTAGGCTGAAAGTCCTTTTAAGATATTTAAACTATTGAAATCGACTCAATAAATTGTCCAATTGCCTGATTAAATCCTGCCGGTTGTTCAATATTGGATAAATGAGATGCGTCAAGCGTCAATAGCGTACTATCCTCAATATGCTGTTGCATAAACTCGGCATCTGCAACGGTGGTTACCGGATCATATCGACCGGCAATGATCAAGGTGGGCAGATGAATCTGCGCCAGTTGTTCACGTAAATCTGCATTTGCCAAAGCACGACAGGCATTGGCATATCCTTGGGCAGACGTTTGTGCCAGACTTTGAATGGTTTTCAATGCAAGCGCATCATGCTGATAATCAAATTTGTCACTAAACCAGCGGCTATGTGTCGTCGCCACAATATCTGCCAATCCATCACGTTCTACCGCCTCAGCACGGTTATTCCAGCCCTCGGCTGTCCAGATTTTTGCTGCGGAGTTGGCGACAGTAATACTCAAAAATCGTTGCGGATAATCAATAGCCAAAGCCAATGCTGTTATTCCGCCCATTGAAATACCACAGAAATGTGCCTGCTCAATATTTAAAGTATCTAAAATATCAATCACATCGTCTGCCAGATTTTGTAAAGCTGTAGGCGCTATTAGGCTACTTGCACCATGTCCGCGTGTATCATAAGTCACAACTTTATAGCTTTGCTTAAAGGCCTCAACCTGCGCTTGCCACATGTGGTGATCGGTGCCCAGTGAATTGGAAAACACAATGACTGGTGCCTGCTCAGGCCCTTCCACAAAGACGGCCAAGTGTTTCCCTTGGCGATTGGTAATCGTGATTTGACTCACTTTGCCTCTCCTTTGGCTTCTTGCAACACTGCATCAATTTGTGCCTGAATATTGCCCAAATAAGATGCGGGTTCAAATATCTGTTCCAGTTGATCAGCACTAAAATAATGATTGATCTCGCTTATTTCACTGACCACTGCTTTTAAATGACGTTGTTGTGCAACGGCTTGTTGACATGCCGTTTCGACCAGATGATGTGCATTTAAGCGACCTATTTTCGGTGCAAGTGCCATCATCAGTGCTTCTGCCATAATCAAACCATGCGTACATTCAATATTGCGTTGCATGGCATCGGGATGTACCTCAATCCCTTGCAGGACATCAATGGTCCGCTCCAATGCACCGGCACATAGCTTGAAAATTTCCGGAATACTTAACCATTCTGCATGCCATGCACCCAAACTACGTTCATGCTCTTGTACCATGCTTTGATAAACACTAGACATCAATGCAGGGACACGGTTTGCCGCGGCCAAGATCGTAGCGGCTGCAACCGGATTACGTTTATGCGGCATGGTAGAAGACCCACCACGTCCCTTTGCAGTCGGCTCAAAAACTTCGGCAATTTCAGTTTGCATCAGTAATGACCAATCACGTGCCATCTTGCCCAGATTACCGACAATGATGGCCAGTACACCGGCTGTTTCTACTATACGATCCCGTTCACCATGCCAAGTACAATGTGGTGCGGTTAAATCCAATATTGCGGCATAGGCTTCGACAACAGCCGAACCCTGATCCAGTAATGATGCCAGAGAACCGGCTGCCCCACCCAATTGCACAGTCAAAACCCGTGCTTTCATTGCGTGCAGACGATCCAGATCACGTTTAAAGGCAGATGCCCAGCGTGCCAGCTTATATCCAAAAGTGATCGGTAAAGCCTGTTGTAACCAAGTGCGACCGATCATCACCTGATGACGATAGGCTTCTGCCTGCGCTAATGTAATTTGATACGCCTGTTGCAGTTGCGATTCAATATGATTCAAAGCATCACGACACTGCAAAATACAAGCACTGTCTAAAATATCCTGACTGGTGGCACCCCAATGTACATAACGGGATGCATCTTCATCGGTTTTTTTGACAATGGCAGTCAATTGCTTGACAAAAGGAATGGCGATATTACCCGCCAGTGCAGTGGCAGTTGCCAAGGCGTCCAGATCAATTTGATCCAGTGCCTGTTCAGCCACTTGTGCAATGACATCTGCCGCAGATTGTGGAATCACACCGACCTGTGCCTGTGTTTTTGCCAATGCAACCTCGGCTTGAATCATATAAGACAGCAATGCACGATCACTAAAAATTTCGGTGACGTCCGCTTGATAAAATAGGCTGGCATATAACTGGCTCATATCAGGATTCCTTTACTCAACTTACTCACCGACCCGCTCAATGATCAATGCAATACCTTGACCAACACCAATACACATCGAACACAAACCATATTTTCCACCCGTCTGTTCCAACTGGTTTAAAGCAGTAATCACCAGTCTGGCACCCGAAGCACCCAATGGATGACCCAATGCAATCGCACCGCCATTGGGATTGATACGTGTATCTTCATCTGCCAAGCCTAAATCACGGGTCACTGCCAAGGACTGTGCTGCAAAGGCTTCATTCAGTTCAATCACATCCATCTGATCCAAGGTTAGATTAGCCTGTTTTAGTAACTTTTTGATTGCAGGCGCTGGCGCAAATCCCATAATCCGTGGTTCTACACCCACTGTTGTTGCTGCAATAATTCTGGCACGTGGTGTTAATTTATAATCTTGCACCGCCTGATCAGACGCAATCAATACTGCTGCTGCACCATCATTAATCCCGGATGCATTGCCCGCAGTCACTGTACCATCGGCTTTGACCACACCTTTAAGTTTACTTAAACCTTCAAGCGTGGTTGAAGCACGTGGATGCTCATCGCTATCAATCACGATGGCATCGCCTTTACGCTGTGGAATGGTGACCGGGATAATTTCTTGCTTAAAATAACCTTTGGCTTGTGCTGCCGCCGTGCGTTGTTGGCTGTTTAAAGCAAACTGGTCCTGATCGGCACGATTAATCTGAAATTGCTCTGCTACATTCTCAGCAGTTTGTGGCATGCTATCCACACCATACAATTCTTTTAGTTTTGGATTGATAAAACGCCAGCCCATGGTGGTGTCTTCAATCTTTTGGCTACGTCCATAAGCACTGTCCGATTTGCCCATCACATAAGGTGCACGGCTCATACTTTCTACACCACCAGCAATCATTAAATCTGCCTCACCTGCCTTGATGGCACGGGCAGCAATCGCGATGGCATCCAGTGATGATCCACATAAACGATTAATGGTGGTTGCCGGCACCTGATACGGTAAACCTGCCAGTAAAGCCGACATGCGTCCAACATTACGATTGTCTTCACCGGCCTGATTAGCACAACCATAAATCACATCATCCACCTGTTGCCAATCGACTTGTGGATTACGCGCAATCAATGCCTGAATTGGAATGGCACCCAGATCATCAGCACGTACTGGCGCAAGTCCACCGGCATAACGACCAAATGGGGTACGGATGGCATCGATAATGTAGGCATTTTTTAATATAGACATGCTGTTTTCCTTAACCTTGTGTCGTATTAAGCTGTGTAGCATCAATCAGCGTCGCACCAGTCAATGACTGTAATTCGTCAAAGCTTAATCCTTCAACTTTTTCAATCACTTTTAAGCCGTCTGCTGTCACATCAATCACACATAGATCGGTATAGATACGATCCACGCATTTTAGACCTGTTGCAGGATAGCTGAGCTCCTTGACAATTTTGGCTTCACCTTTTTTGGTGACATGATCGGTGGTGATAAACACTTTCTTGGCACCGACTGCCAGATCCATGGCACCACCGACCGCAGGAATAGCGTCAGGTGCACCGGTATGCCAGTTGGCCAGATCACCATTTTCAGCAATCTGGAATGCACCCAGTACTGCAATATCCAAATGTCCACCGCGCATCATGGCAAAGGAATCTCCATGATGAAAAAAACAACCACCTTGCAACATGGTGACAAATTCTTTGCCGGCATTGATCAGTTCCGGATCTTCCTCACCTTTGGCAGGTGGTGGGCCAAAAGCCAGCAAACCATTTTCGGAATGCAAAAACACATCTTTATCGGACGGTAAATAACTGGCAATTTTGGTGGGTAAACCAATACCGAGATTGACATAAGCGCCATCGGGAATATCTTGTGCTACACGCTGCGCAATCTGGTCACGGCTTAATTTTTGATAGCTCATTTTATTCTCCTTGACCTTGTGATGTACCTACAGCCAGCACATGCTGGACAAAAATACCCGGGGTAATAATATGTTCCGGATCAAGTTCTCCCAGTTGTACCACTTCTGAGACCTGAGCAATGGTGACATCGGCAGCCATGGCCATGATCGGACCAAAATTACGTGCCGATTTACGATACACCAGATTGCCCCAACGATCACCCTGCTGCGCTTTGATCAGGGCAAAATCAGCTTTAATCGGATATTCCAGTACATAATCTTTACCATCAATATGACGGGTTTCCTTGCCTTCTGCCAATAATGTACCAAAACCGGTTGGGGTAAATACTGCACCCAATCCCATACCGGCAGCCTGAATACGGCAGGCCAGATTGCCTTGCGGTACTAACTCAAGTTCGATTTTGCCGGCATGATAGAGTTCATCAAACACCCAAGAATCGGATTGACGTGGAAAAGAACAAATGATTTTACGGACTGCACCGGTTTTTAACAGTTTGGCTAGACCATAGTCGCCATTACCGGCATTATTATTAACGATCACCAGATCCTTGATACCAAGCTCAATTAAACCATCAATCAGCTCGGCGGGTTGTCCTGCTGTACCAAAGCCACCTATCATGATGGTTGATCCATCTTTTATCTGGGACAATACTTCCGAAAGAGAAGCTTGGCTTTTATCAATCATGGGGTGACTCCATTACACAACAAAAAATTTGTTTGGAATGCAAATACAAATTGAGTGATCAGTACTATGCAAAGAGTAAACTTTTTAATCTCTAATCCTGAGTATTTTACTTAACATTCCGTTATGCTCATTTTTTATAATTTTGTTCTGAAATGCTAGTCACTACACCATTTTTTGTTCGATAATCGTCAATTAAGACTAATCATCGAACATTATGTCATAATTTTAACGTATATTAATAAGGTGACTTAGGACGAGCAAGCTAAGGATATATACATGACTACGGAAAAACTGATCTTCAATCATGAGAATAAAAAAACCATTCGCCACGAAGATTTTATTGCAGGCATCAGTAAAGGAATGGCCATTTTAGACAGCTTTGGTACAGATCGACATCGCTTGAATATTTCCATGGCGGCTGAAAAAACCGGGATGACCCGGGCAGCGGCAAGACGCCATTTGCTCACATTGGAATATCTGGGTTATTTAGAATCTGATGGTCATTATTTTTATTTAACCCCCAAAGTCTTAAAATTTTCCGGTGCCTATCTTGGTGCCGCACAATTACCAAAAATCTCACAACCCTTGTTAAATCTGCTCACCAATCAAACATCACAGATTTTTTCGGTGATGGTGCTAGAAGGTTATGAAGCAATCACCATCGCACGAAGTGCCGCCCATCAACAAACAGATCGGGTCAATCCTTATGGTTTACATCTGGGCAATCGTTTGCCTGCGCATGCTACCTCGGCAGGTAAAATTTTATTGGCACATTTATCAGAACAGGAAATTCTGGAATGGCTGGAAAAATATCCGCTTCAACGTCTAACCAAATATACACATACCGATAATAATCAATTTCTAGCACTCTTACAGGACATTCGAGAACAGGATTGGTGCTATTCCTGTGAGGAACATGAACTTGGTGTACACGCTTTGGCGGTACCCGTTTATAACAGTTTTGGCAAAGTCGTGGCAGCGCTGAATATTGTATCGCCCAGTATGCGTACTACACAGGATTATCTCATTAAAAATATTCTGCCACTATTACAAGATACGGCAAGAGAGTTACGAAACTTCTTATAACAGTCAAGAATCTGATTTTAGAAAAAAATACGGTCCATTAAAATTCATCCAACCTTATCGGGAACTTTTAGCCACAGCCACACCTGTACCAACACCATACAACCAATGGTGATCCCAACAAACCATGGATGCGGTACTTTCCAGATCATGATCCCTGCTGCAATACTCATACTGATCAGGGAAATATATTTGGCTTTTTTTGGAATACTGCGATGTTCATGCCACTGCTGCAAGATCGGTCCAATAAAACGATTGTGATAAATCCAGAAATGTAAACGCTGTGAGCCTTTTGCAGCAAAAATCCCGGCCAGTATATAAAAATCAATGGTCGGTAAGCCCGGCACGACAATCCCTATCGTACCAATGATGATACAAGCCCAAGCCAAGATGATACATAACCAGCGAATGATCGCTGATTTTGCCAGTTTTGGTTGTTTTCCAATTTTTTGATCTGGCTTGGCTGGTTGCATCGGCATCATGATCCTTATTTACTTCAATTGATCCAGATTTTCCAGTAAAACACCAAAACGGGAAAAACCGTCCAAAGCGCCTTGAATCACTTTGTCCTGATCTTCCTTGCTAAAATTTGCATCATCTAAAGCCTGTTTAAATCGTTTCCAGACTCGCATGCGACCTTCAGGATAGGCTGCCAGATTTCTTGCACCAAATTCTGCCGATAGGCCCAGTTTGGCTTGTGCTTCTTTAAATAAAAAGGCTGCCCCCAATGTTGAACCTTCTGAGACATAGATCCAGCCCAAGGCTTCTGGATAACCTACATTTAAAGTGGCAATTTCTTCACTGTGCGGTTCAATATCTAAATCCTGCAAATCCAGTAACGCAGCTTGTGAACGTCCCCGCACCTCTAAATCCGGTATGATTTTTTCTACCTCTACATGACGATATAGATTTTCCACGTCCTGCTGGAAGTAATATTGCGCCAGTGTATGCTGTGCATAATTGGTTTTGTTGGCAAAAACCTGTGCTTTTTCCATTAACTGTTCCATGCGCTCATGTTCATGGCTGGTTTCGGTTTTTAAACGTGTTGATAATAAATTTTGCTGTTCGGATTGAACGATATTCATAATATTTCCTTGCAAACGGGCTGGAATTTAACAATTGCACAACACTTCCATGATTAGAAATACTGTGCTAAATAGTAAATTTAAATTTGTATCAAATCAGAAACGATATTCCAGCCCGGCCTGAAAGGTGCGACCACGACCTAGGGTATAAGATAAAGTATCACCAAAAGCAACTACATAAGCACGATTCGTCAGATTCTCCACCGATCCGCTGAGCTTTAACTTTTGGTTAATCTGATAACTGGCATAAATATCAAATAAAGTGTATTTCGGCCAATCAGCGACATAAAATGATCCTACAGCACCACTACTTGCAACTACAGAATGATCCTGTTGACCTTTGTTATACCGAATAACCGTGCCAAAATCTAAACGATGATCAAATAAGCGTCCACCTAAAGTTAATGAACCTCTATCCCCAGGGAGATAATTAAGATTACTAAATGTACCGCTTGTTATTCCAGAATCACTATTACTACATGCCAAGGTATTTTGTTCATATTCAACTGGATACCAATTATAAGCTTCTCCACCAAATTGAATTTTATTCCCTAACCATGCTGCTTTGGAACAAAAATCATTTTTCCCTAACATTCTTGTATAAGTCAGATTCGCATAGAAAATATCTGCATCATAGCTAAATTGGTATTCAATCCCTCTAAATTGTGTTTTTAATAGATTATTAACATATGCAGCATATCCGGAACTGGCAAGAACGCCATATCCAGGTAGAATCCTATTGGTTGCCAGTGAAATGTAGTTATCAACACTAGTATCGAAATAAGCAATTTTTGTATTAAATCGATCGTTTTTAAAAAATAAATTTTGCTTATTTATATTTAATCCAGTTTCCCATGATTCCGATCTTTCTTCTTCTGCATAAGGATTGGGATATACTGTAGCAGAACTGTGTGCACTACCCGAGACCAGTGTTTCAGTAATTGCAGGTGGACGATAAGCTTTGCCATAATTAGCAAAAAATTCCAGCCATTCGAGCCCTGGTTTAATTCCCACTGCAAAATTCGGTGATAATTTGCTTCCTTCGCGATCAACATTCCAACTCATCGTATCCTGATATGTACATGAAGAAGCCCTTCTTTCTGTGCAAACATCATAGATATACCATATTCCATCTATACTAGTATTCCCTTTTAATTGATAGCGATCATAACGCAAACCACCTTCTACTCTCAACCAGTCTTCATAATTGTAGGCAAGGTTCCCAAAAATACTTCCCATCCAGCGATTACCTTTGGGAGTGACTCCTTCCATGGTGGCTTTGGTTGACTGGCTGTCATTTTTATCATAAAAAAAATCTAGCCCATAATTAACCTGTAGCATGTGTTTATCCAGCAAAGGAAATCGTGAAGTATTTTCCAGTTGTAATCCATAGGTTTTCAATTGGGTTTCTGTCCAGTAACTATTATCTGTTAGACTACTGGTACTATAAGTATTCGTGTTATCTTCGGTATCCACATGATATATTTTGGCTCTTAAATCCAGCCAATCCTGACCGACTGGCTTTAAGCTATAATCCAGTGCAAAGTTTTTAGCACTTACCTCACTAAACCCTGTATTTTTCCAGCCCAAGGTATAATAACCACGAGTATTGTTCGGATCATCATAAATTGCGGTGATCATTCCCGCATTTGGTGTATCGGTATCAGTCTGCAAATAGCTAAATTGTAAACGCTGACTTTCATCAATATTCCAGCCGATCTTAAATAAAGTGGACTTCATTTCATAATTTGAATACAAAACTTTCTGATTCTTCAAAGCTTCCTGCATTGCTGTTGTGGTAACTCCTGCATTGTAAGGGTCACTAACAGATGTTCGAATATCACCAATATTACCTTTTTTCCCCGGATCGTAATCACCTAACTTTCGCGCACTAACACCTAGCAATACATCAATATCCTGATAACGACCTGCAACAATTGCACTGCCGATAAAATTAGTTGCGTTATTACCTGTACTTGCATGTAATTTTCCGCCCATATTTTTACCATCAGATAAAAACTCATCAGCATTGACCGTACTAAACGTGGCAATACCACCTAAAGTACCTGCACTTCCCAAACTATTGGTAGCACCCTTTTCAATTTTTACGTTAGACAATAATTCCGAATCGATATACATTTGACCGTCACGTGCACCATGACTGGTTTTTTGGAAGTTTTGACGCATCCCATCAATATTCATATTTACCCGACCAAAATCTTGTATACCCCGAATATTGATCGATAAAGCAGGATCTTGCTGGCTCACACTGGAGTAGACTCCTGCCGATTGTTCCAACATATCAGCAGCATGACGTGTTGGTCGATTATCCATCTGTTCACGACTAATCACACTAATAGAATGTGGTTGATCATAAATACTATCTTGTTCGGCTTTGACATTAATAATTGGCAATTGTACTGGATCGTAACTTTCAGATATTTGATAACTAGCAATTATTTTATTGTCAGATTGTGTAATCGCAAATGAACCAGACAAAATAGTATAAACATTGCCATTTTTTTGTACGGTTAAATCCGTACCCTGTAATAATTGCTGTAAGGCCTGATCAACCGTATATTTTCCCTGTAATGCCGATGCATTTTTATTCTGCAATACATCACTGACATAGACAATATGCACATTACCCTGCTGTGCAATTCGTTCTACAGATGCCTGTAACGATTGTGTAGGCAAATTTACTTCAAGTGCAATATCCTGTGCATACAAACTCCCCGAATAAAGTGCTGTCACCACAACCAGACTCATTGTGTTTAATTGCCACAATTTGATCATGTTTTGATATTTTTGCTTCATACCCAATCCCACAAATGAAAAAATAACTGTTCATTTGCTTAAACGATTTAGATACGCATTATGTACACCCTTATCATTAAAAATTTTTATTTATTTTCTCTTGATGTGATTTGCCATGTACCCGATGGCAACTGTTGCACCTGTACAGGCGCAAAATCTGGCAATAATTGAATAAATTGTTGATATTGCGCTGTCTCAAAACTTCCCGATATTTTAAGCTGTTCAATCTTTTTCTGACTAAATACAACCTTAAATGTGGAATAACGCTGGAATTCCTGCATCACATCGGCCAAAGTCATATTATCAAATTTAAGTTGTCCCTTATGCCATGCCGTCTGTGCCTGTGCATTCACTGTTTTGAGCTGACCAAGTTGTGTAGCATGATTTTCAATACTCTGGTTGTGTTCTAGATCAACAAAATGTTTTGGTTCTGCCAACGTACTTACACGCACTTTACCTTGCAATACAGTGACCACAGCATGCTGCTCCGAATAACGCCGCACATTAAATACTGTACCAATATCACGAATAGACAATTGTCCTGCCTGAACAGTGAACGGACGTTCAAATATACGCCAGCGATCTGGCAAGTGCCCCACATGGAATGTTGCTTCACCCTGTTGTAATTGTATTTCACGGGAATGCAAACGCATTTTGACCACGACTTTTGATTGTGTATTCAGCTGAATCTGGCTGCCATCAGAGAGATCAATCGTTTGATTTTCAGCTAATGCTGTTGACCATTGTTCTGTCTGATAAGCCGGATTTAACCACAATAAAAATGAAGATGATGCCACGAGTACAAGTGCAGAAGTCCCCAGTTTTTTCCGTAACTTGCGCTGTCTGGCACGCAAGATAATTTGTTCTTTACTTGGCAAATTAGCAACGAGTGCCTGTTCAAATGGCTCTAAGGCATCATCTATATCACGACCAGTATAGGATACCAATCTGGATTTGGAAGAGTTTGGCTGTGTTTTTGACATGGCGGGCTACAATTTGTTAATACGCATCATCTGCTGGAAAAAGTAATGGAATAAAGTATGAATAGGCACGATTCAAGTGTTTGATGACCATACTTCTGGACAAATCAAGTGCCACAGTGATTTCTTCCTGCGTCAAATGATGTACATGGGCAAGGATGAATACATCCTGACACGCTGAGGGTAATTCATCTATTTTTTCAAGTATTTTTTGTTCAAATTGTTCTCTGGCAACAGCCAATTCTGTGGAAGTCCATCCTTCCAGATCTGAGGAAAATACACCATCAATTTTTTCACTATCAAATTCAATATAATCATTAAACACTTGTTGTTTACGACAATGATCAATCGCCAGATTCAAAGATACCCGCTTAAGTAATGCCAACGTCATTGTTTTATTTTCAAAATATTCTGATTTTCTAATCACCTGAAGATATGCTTCTTGTAACATTTCCAGTGCAAACTGCCGATTACCCAAACGGGTATTCAGGTAATTTAGTAATTCATCATGATGACTGACAAAAAACTCGATAAGCTGGTTTGACCCCTGTTTCATATCGACCTGCAAAATTGAAAATGATAACTATTCTCTATTAAAGTGTAATCTATCGGAAGTCTTTTGCCAAGATTAGCTGTAAAAATTATATTAAAAATTGCTATTTCATTTTATATAAAAAAGCCCACAAACCGAAATTTGTGGGCTTTTATAATCTTTAATAAACGAAATTATCGCACTACAGCAATTTTTGCAGCTTCGGCAAAGTTTAATAAAGGTTCTGGATAAACACCGAGTACCAATACCAGTAATGCTGCAAGTAAGACCATTACTCCACCCGCAGTTTTACCCCAGTTACCTTGTGCATCAATACGTGGTACATCAGGTGCTGTCATATACATCACCACCATCACACGCAGGTAATAGTACAAACCGATACCACTACCAACAATAATCATTGCAGCCAGGAACCAGTTGGTTGCAGCAACCGCAGCCAATACCACTACAAATTTTGCGATAAAGCCGGCAGTTAATGGAATCCCTGCAAGCGATAACATCATCACGGTCAAAGTTGCCGTCAAAATTGGACGACGCCAGAATAGACCGCGATAATCTGCCAGACTTTCTGCCTCGTCCAGATTATTATACGGACTAGACATCAAGGACACCGCACCAAAGGCACCAATCGTTGTCAAAACATAGGTCGCAATATACACAGTAATGGTACTGACACTGGATACATCGGTACTGACCAATGCCACCAGTAAATAACCAAAGTGGGCAATCGATGAATACGCCAGAATACGCTTGATATTGACCTGTGTGACTGCAAGCAAGTTACCAGCAACGATAGAGAGTACTGCAATTACTGTTAATACAGTGACCATGCCATCGAGTACCAACGTACCGGAAGTCAGGATATAGCGTAACAATAGACCAAGCATGGCAACTTTTGACACGGTGGCAAGGAAAGTTGCCATCGGTGTTGGCGCACCTTGATAAACATCAGGCGTCCATTTATGAAAAGGTGCCAGTGACAATTTGAATGCACAGGCAAATAACACCAGTGCTAATCCCATCACTACGAGTGGTTCATGTACGACTTCGATAATTTTTAGGGCAGAACCGGTAAAGGACATTTCGCCTGTATAGGCATATACATAGGCAAAACCCATTAACAACATGGCAGATGCAGTCGCAGACAGCACCAGATATTTAATCCCTGATTCCAGTGATTTACCACGCTGATAAGTATAGGCCAACATGCCATAGACCGGAATAGACATCAATTCCAGACTGATAAAGAACGAGGCGTAATGGGTACTAGACACCATTAACATTGCACCCGCCACAGAACTCAATAATAGAATATAAAGTTCTTCTTTATTGTCTTTATAGCTGTCGATGTAGGCATGTGAAAGTGTACAGCATGCCAGAGCTGCCACCAGAATCATCAGCATATAAATGTGTGCAAACGCATCTACAGTAAACAAGCCCATGACATTCGCTGGTGCTACACCAAGCCATAAATCACGCAGGATTACAAATGCAGAAAGGTTTAAACCAATCACACTCACTGTTGCAACAAGGGTATGGTTGCGTTTGAGCGCAACCAAAAGCATAACGATGATCGCTGTCACTGCCACGATCATCACAGGCGCTAATGGCAATAGCTCCGAAAATGAAATTGTGAAGTTCATGGCTTATTGGATCTCCGTAGGGTTAAGGTGAGCAATAGGCTCAGCCACAGTACCAATATGAGTACCAGCCTGCGGCAAATAGCTATTTACGATCCATTCCATGCTTGAATTTGATACATCAAGTATGGTTTGCGGATACAGACCTAACCATACCAAGCCCACCACAGCAACCATCAGAATGCCGATTTCACGAGCAGACAAATCTTTCAATGGTTGGGTGTAATGCTGGGCTTGTTCTGCATTCGGTTCACCAAATAAAGCACGATGAATCAGAATTAAACCATATAAACCAGCAAAAACCAGACTGACCGCAGCGATAATGGTAAATACAGGATAGATACTGAATGCACCCATCAAAATCAGGAATTCACCAATAAAGTTACCTAGACCCGGAATACCCACAAGGGCTGCCACAAAGAACATCAGGAAGAATGGTAAATAACGGAACTGACCACGCATACCACCCATCAAACGCATATCACGGGTATGTAAACGCTCATAAATCTGACCACACATAATGAACAATGCCGCAGAAGACAGGCCATGTGCCAGCATCATCACCATCAGACCCTGATAACTCAGGATATTACCGGCATAGATAGCCAATAATACAAAGCCCATATGTGAAATAGAGGTATAAGCCAGCAAACGTTTCATATCGGTTTGTTGATATGCACACCATGCACCGTAGAAAATACCAATCAAACCAAGGATAATGGCGATATTGGCAAATTCAGCCGAAGCTTCTGGGAACAAAGGAATGGTAAAACGAATCAAACCATAGGCCGCAGTCTTGATCAGAATCCCTGCCAAGTCAACAGAACCGGCAGTCGGTGCCTGTGCATGTGCATCCGGCAACCAGCCATGTAACGGGAATACTGGAAGTTTCACCGCAAAACCGATGAAGAAGCACAGCATTAACGCATAATCCAGACCATGCGGAATTTGTGTTCCCAGCAAATCCATATAGTCAAAGGTAATACGTGCAGTTTCAGGGGTTAGCTGTAATTGCTGAGTATAGTTGATCAATACCAGTGCCAGAATACCGACCAGCATGATCAAACCGGCAACCTGAGTATAGATAAAGAACTTGGTTGCAGCATAGACACGGGAACGACCATTCGACCCCTTGTGACCCCATAGCGCAATCAAAAAGTAAATCGGTACCAGCATCATCTCCCAGAAGAAGAAGAACAGGAACATATCAATTGCGAGGAAGACCCCAATAACGCCGCCCAAACTCCATAACAGGTTCAGGAAGAAGAAACCTTCATTCTTTTGAATTTCAGACCACGAACAACCCACTGCCATGACACCTAGTAAGGCAGTCAGGGCAACCATCAGCATGGATAAACCATCGGCAGCCAAATGAATGCTAATACCGAAAGTTGGAATCCATTGCACCTGAAACTGTGCAGCCCATTCCGGTACAGCACCTTGTGGCACAAATTGATAGGTCCCGGTTTGCCACAATGCCAGTGACAAACCAAGGGTAATCAGCATACCAATCAGTGCAATCCATTTTGGCAGTGTTGAGCTGGTTTTATCTGCAATCCAGCATAAAAACCCTGCAATAAATGGAACAAGAATCAGTGCGGGAAGAAGTAAATTGTTATCCATCTTATACCCCCACCTGAGTAATGACGAGGATGATCAATAACACCACAACCCCTAAACCAATACTCGAAGCGTATTCACGTAATGAACCAGTTTGACGCCAGCTCGTAAATTTATGACCACCTTTTACCAGCGCAGGCAGCACAAGCCATAAACCATCGATCGGATCACGTCCCAATAGACGTGCAATGAATAAATATGGTTTTACAAACACGATGTCATATAAGGCATCAAAACCGAATGCAGTACGCCAGATATGTGCGATACCCGCACCAAATGAAGTATTTGCAATATTTTTTACGCTACCGTATGCAAACACAAACAACACCACACCCAATAACAAGCCAGCCAAAGCAATACCGACAGCCAGATGTTCTGCACCATGTACTGCATGTTCCAGACTCTCTGGGATAATGAATGCCGGAATTTTGGCAGAATTCAGCAAGCTTTCTACAGGTGCTTTTAATAAACCACCCACACCAGTAGACAGAACCAGTAAGATCGACAAAGGCCCCCAATAGGTCACGCCCTTGATTTCATGTGCATGTGTTTTTTCCTGACCAAAGAATACCAGCCAAATTAAACGGAAGGTATAAATTGAAGTGAGGAAAGCACCGATCACACCAACCCAGTATAAAGTGTTATACAGTGGTAAGTTTGCCAGTGTTGCATGGGCATAGACCGCACCCAGAATCGCATCTTTGGAGAAGAAACCAACGGTAATAAATGGAAGCGCAGCCAAGGCACCGCCACCGACCACAAAACAGGCAAAGACAAATGGAATCTTTTTCCACAGACCACCCATTTTGAGAATGTTTTGCTCATGATGACAGGCCAGAATCACCGCACCGGAAGACAAGAATAATAATGCCTTGAAGAATGCGTGTGCCAGCATATGGAACAAACCAGCCTGATAGGCTTCTGCACCAACCGCCATAAACATATAACCCAGCTGACTCATGGTAGAGTAAGCCAGAATACGTTTGATATCGGTTTGTACCAATGCCGCAAAACCAGCAACCAGCAAGGTAATTGCGCCAACAATTGAGATAAATTGTAAAATCTCAGGCGCCATTTCAAACACGCTGAATAAACGGCTGGTTAAATAGATCCCGGCAGTAACCATCGTTGCCGCATGGATCAATGCAGAAACTGGTGTCGGACCTGCCATGGCATCGGCAAGCCAGGTTTGTAATGGAATTTGTGCAGATTTACCCGCAGCACCCAGAAACAACATCAATGCTGTCCAGAATGCAATATTGCTATCGGTTAATACTGTAGATGCATGATCGACAATGGTACGGATATCCAAGGTACCGAACTGTTGGTACAGCAAGAATAGCGCAATCAGCAAAAATACATCACCCACACGGGTTACGGTAAAGGCTTTAATTGCAGCCCAACCATTGGCAGGATTGGCATAGTAAAAACCAATCAACAGGTATGAACACAGACCTACACCTTCCCAACCCAAGAATAACAACGCAAGGTTATCACCCAATACAAGCACCAACATGCTTGCCACAAACAGGTTAAAATAAGAGAAGAAACGTGCATAGCCTTCTTCACCACGCATATACCATGATGCAAAAATATGAATCAGAAAACCAACACCGCTAACCATGCCGGTCATCAATAATGACAGACCATCAAGATGTAGACCAATTGCAGGACTAAATCCACCGACACTAAACCATGTCCATAAATGCTGATTAAAACCCAGTACCGCAGAATCTGCTGGCAATGCAGCTTTGACATTGTAAAAATCAATACCTGCAAACAGTGCAGCCAGTGCAGATAACCCCACTGCCCCAACACCAATCACTGCTGCTACATTTTCAGAGAGCTTATCACGCCCTGCCGCCAATAAGATAAAACCAATTAGCGGAAAAAGAATTGTTAAATATAAATAACTCATCCGCGCATCTCACTAGCTGCATCCACATCCAAGTGATGGAAGCGGTGATAAAACTGAAGTACGATCGCCAAACCGATACAGGCTTCTGCTGCTGCAAGCGTCAGAATAAAGATAAACATAATCTGTCCATCTGCCTGTCCCCAAGCACTACCTGCCAGTACAAACGCCAGTGCTGCCGCATTCATCATCACTTCAAGACTCATCAGGATGAACAATACATTACGACGCACCATGACACCGCAGAATCCTAAGGCGAATAAAATCGTCGCAAGGATTAAGCCATGCTCTAAAGGAATATGTCCCATTAGCCTTGCTCCTTCTTGTCTTCGCTATGATTTTTACCCTGCACTTCACCCTGCTCTTGGCCTAAGCCGCGTTTCCCCAGATGGTAAGCAGCCACCAATGATGCAAGTAAAAGCAACGCAGCCACTTCTACCAATAATAAATATTTGGTAAATAGGGCTATACCCACCTGTTTTGGACCAATCAATTGTTGTCCCATCACAGCATCGGTTGTGCTATGACTCAATGTCCATACCAGAATCAAGCCCATGATAAAACTCATGGCTGCCGGATATGCCCAAGTTTCAGAAGTCAACCATGATTTTTCCTGAGCAACCGTATGTGAGCCAAGGTTGAGCATCATCACCACGAATACGAACAACACCATGATCGCACCCGCATAAACAATGATTTCCAGCGCACCGGCAAACGGTGCACCCACGATAAAGAAAATACCCGCAACTGCAAGTAAGGAAATAATCAAACTTAACAGAGCATGTACAGGATTCGAGTTGGTAATCACTCGAATCGTAGAGATAATGGCCACAAGAGCCATTAAGTAAAATGGCCACATCATGGTAATAAGCTCCGTGTATCAATCGGTGCACTTTCTTTTTGTGCCTGACCTTTTTCTTTACCTGCCACAGCCATACCTGCTACACGATAAAAGTTATAATCCGGATATTTACCTGGACCAGAAATGAGTAAGTTTTCTTTCTCATACACCAGATCCTGGCGCACATATTCACCCAGCTCAAAATCCGGTGTCAGTTGAATCGCAGTAGTCGGACAGGCTTCTTCGCACATTCCACAGAAAATACAACGCGAGAAGTTGATACGGAAAAATTCCGGATACCAACGACCATCTTCTTTTTCTGCTTTTTGCAGAGAAATACAGCCCACCGGACATGCCACAGCACACAAGTTACAGGCCACACAACGTTCTTCACCATCCGGATCACGAGTCAGTACAATTCGTCCACGATAACGTGGCGGAACAATATCTTCACCCTTCACTTCCGGATATAAAATGGTGTCACGCGGACGTGTCGCATGGCTGAACACCATCCATAAAGAACGTATAATCGTTCCTGCACCAATCACAACCTTCCCTAAGGAAGCTAATATTTTAATCATTCTTCCTGCCTCCTTAGTTCAACCACAGAATAACTGCGCCGGTCACCAGTAAATTTACAAGTGCCAGTGGCAAGCATACTTTCCAACCGAAGTTCATCACCTGATCATAACGAGGACGAATTAACGAACCACGCGCCAGAATAAACATCATCATAAAGAACAATGTTTTGATCACAAACCAGAAGATTGGCGGAATAAATGGAATTTCAAGATTAAACGGCGCAAGCCATCCACCGAAGAATAATGTGGTCATTAACGCAGAAATCAGGATGATGTTGACATATTCGGCAACGAAGAACATCCCCCATTTCATACCACCATATTCGACGTGATAACCTTCTGCCAGTTCCTGCTCGGCTTCCGGCTGGTCAAATGGATGACGGTGTGTTACTGCAACACCGGCCACCACAAAGATCAGGAAACCTAAAAATTGTGGAATCACAAACCAGACATCACGCTGCGCTTCAACGATTTCACGCAGGTTAAATGAACCAGCAATCGCCACCACACCCATTAATGAAATCCCTAAAAAGACTTCATAAGAAATGGTTTGTGCGGCAGAACGTAAACCACCAAGTAAGGCATATTTGTTATTGGAAGACCAGCCACCGAATAACACGGCATAGACAGCAATACCTGCCATTGCCATAAAGAACAATAGCCCGATACTCATGTCTGCCACACCCAGTGACGGACTCACCGGAATCACTAAAAATGATAAAACTGCCGTCGCCATTGCTACAGCAGGTGCCAGACGGAATGTCAATTTATCAACAAACTTTGGTGTCCAGTCTTCTTTAAACATGATTTTCAACATGTCGGCAACGATCTGGAAAATACCAAACGGACCAACACGGTTGGGACCATAACGGTCTTGCCATAAACCGAGCAAACGACGCTCGATAAATGACATAAATGCTGCAACCAGTACAACAACCAGCAAAATCACAATCGCCTGAATCACCAAAAAGGCAGTTTCATAGCCTGCAACCCAAGTCGGCAGAACGCGTAAAGATTCGTTCATGATTACACTCCTACCGCTTGTGCTTCGACTGAGATTGCTACAGGTTCGGCAAGAGATACTGTAGGTGCCTGACCAATCGGATAACCAATATAACCCGTTGGTAAGTATTCAATCACCTGAATCGGCAAGTTTACAATGCTGTCACCCGCTTTTACTGTGATGCGCTGACCATCCTGCAAATTCAAACGTGTTGCATCCTGTTCTCCAACTGCAAAAACAGCTTCCGGAATACGGGATTGCATGGCAGGTGTTTTCACCGTAAATTCACCTGAGGCAAAAATATGATGCATTGGTACCAGACGGAAAACGTCCGGATTTTCAACCGCTGCATTCGGTGCCACATAACTACGCGCAGGACGTTTTGGCAAACGATCAAATAAACGTATACCAGAGTCACCGCCTTTTAAGTGACCACCGACCTCATCCTGATATTTATTCCAGGATTGTGGTGAGTTCCAGCCCGGTGCCCATGCAAATGGAATCAGTGAAGATTCTTTTTGCGGGCCAACATAACCTTCCATAGAGAAAGTCAAGGCAGAATCAACATCAACTGGCTGTTTTGGCTCATGCACAGAAATAGGTGCACGCATTGCGGTACGACCAGAATAGCGGCGTGGTTCACGGGCAATTTTCAGACCATGAATACGATAGCTGGCATCAGGTGCAACCTCACGTACAGCTTCCAATTGTGGTGTAGAACGTGCCACATCTTCAATCACATGATCCAGCAAGGTCCATGAAATTTCGCGACCTTCCAGCTCGGTTTTAATGGCATGCAACCAGCGCCATGATTCCTTAATCACATATTCAGGTTTGTAATAAGCAGGATCATAAACTTGGTAGAAGCGTTGTGCACGACCTTCCTGACTCACGACTGTGCCATCACCTTCGGCAAAGCTGGCCGCAGACAAGACATAATCAGATGCTTTTACTGTTTCGGTTTCACTGTGATCCAGCGTAATGACACATTGTGCTTTATTGAATGCTGCTTTAACTTGTACCGCCGGTAAACGACGGAAAAGGTCATTTTCGATAATCACAACTGTATCGTAATCTTGTGCAAATGCCTGTTCCAGACTTAACCCACCGAAAATTGCCAAGCCCATTGAGTTGACTTCCGGTACAGTCAGGCTTAAGCCAGCAGGTTCACCCAAGGCCTGTGCAACTGCCGCAGCCGCCTCGATGATTGCCGGATCCTGTAAACTGGTACCTGAAATCACCAATGGTTTTTTCGCAGCTTTTAAGGTATCTGCCATGGTTTGTGCAAATGCTTTTGCATCATCAGCCAAACCAGTCAGTGTTTCACCTTTTAATGCAGCAGCCACTGCAAAACCTAAACGGGCAATATCATTCGGCGATGCAACCACTTCTGCTTCTGCAATATCAGATAAGCGAGTTTGCGTTGCTGCCAGAATATACACTGGTGATTTGGCATGTTGTCCGATACGTTGTACCGGTTCTGCCAACCATTCCTGTGTACGTTTTTCCGCTGCCATTTGCTTGGCTTTGTTTTTTGCTGCCTGACGTACCGACAATGCCATACGTGGTGCGGTCTGGGTTAAATCTTCACCCAGAATCAATACCGCATCATAGCTTTCCACTTCACGCATGCCGGGATTATAAATCCCTTCACTTTGCATAATGTCCGCAGCCAGCTCTACCAGAGATTGTTCTTTCTGACTCATCCCGGTGGAATAATGCTCACGTCCTACCAATTCTCGCAGTGCATAGTTGGATTCCAGACTGGCACGTGGTGAACCAATACCGAGGACTTTTTTGCCTTTTAAATTAAGCAGCACCTGATCCAGTGCTTCATCAGTGGATAAAGTCACCACATTGCCATTGGCACGTAATTGTGGCTGACGTGGACGATCGCTACGATTGACATAACCAGTACCAAAACGTCCTTTATCACACAGGAAGTATTGATTGACTTCACCATTAAAACGATTTTCGACACGGCGTAATTCGCCATAACGCTCACCCGGTGAAATATTACAACCGGAAGAACAGCCCTGACATACGCTAGGTGCATACTGCATGTCCCATTTACGGTTATAACGTTCGGAATGGGTTTTATCGGTGAATACACCTGTTGGACAAACTTCAGTCAGGTTACCTGAAAATTCAGATTCCAGTATCCCTGATTCAGGACGACCAAAATAAACCCGAGATGCATTGGCATACACACCAAAGTCGGTGCCGCCAGCATAATCCTTGTAATAACGCACACAACGATAGCACGCGATACAACGGTTCATTTCATGCGCAATAAACGAACCCAATTCCTGATTATGATGGGTACGTTTGGTGAAACGATAGCGACGACGATCATGTTGTGTCATCACTGTCATATCTTGCAAATGACAATGACCACCCTCTTCACACACTGGACAATCGTGTGGATGGTTGGTCATCAGCAGTTCAACAATCGAAGCACGGAAATCAACCGCTTCTTTGTCTTCAATCGAAATATAGGTATTGTCAGCCGCTGGTGTCATACATGACATCACCAGACGTCCGCGTGTGTCTTCAGGATTTGCATACTGCGTGACCGCACATTGACGACAAGAACCAACTGAACCTAAGGATGGGTGCCAACAAAAATAAGGAATATCAATCCCCAGAGACAAACATGCCTGTAGCAGGTTCTCTGAGCCATTGACCTCATATTGTTTTCCATCGACATGAATTGTAGCCATAGTCGAATTCCTTAAACTTGTTCAACGTGGCTGGCTTGAGCAACCGGACGATTGGTCACTTTTGCTTCAAACTCGCTACGGAAATATTTTAATGCACCCATTAACGGTTCCATTGCACCGGGCGCATGGGCACAGAAGGTTTTACCAATCCATAATTTTTTGGTGAGTTCCTGAAGATGCTGTATATCTTCCATGGTACCGTCACCATTTTCGAGGGCTTTAAGTGCTTTTACTGCCCATGGTAAACCATCACGACATGGGGTACACCAGCCACAGGATTCACGTGCAAAAAACTCTTCAAGATTACGCACTGCGGCAACCATACACTGGGTTTCATCGACTACCATCAGCAGGCATGTCCCCAAACGTGAACCTGCTTTCATGATACTTTCCGAATCCATCGGCAGATCAATGTGCTCTGCGGCAAGAAAGTCGGTCGATGCACCGCCCGGTAACCATGCTTTGAGTTTCAGACCATCGCGCATACCGCCGGCATGCTCTTCGATCACTTCACGTGCGGTAGTACCAAATGGCAATTCCCATAATCCGGGGAAATTGACTTTACCTGAAGCACCATAGATTTTTGTGCCCGGATCTTTGGATTTACCCGCCGACAGGCCGATATACCATTCCGGACCACGTAACATAATCGCCGGTAAGTTATTATAAGTTTCCACGTTATTCACGATGGTTGGGCGACCCCATGCACCAGCAACCTGTGGAAATGGTGGTTTGGTCCGAGGATTGGCACGACGCCCTTCCAGCGAGTTAATCAATGCAGTTTCTTCACCGCAGATATAACGTCCGGCACCGGTATGCACATGCATTTCGAAGTTCCAGCCGGTACCCAGAATATTTTCACCGAGATAACCTTTGGCACGAATCTGCTCTAGTGCTTCATTCAAATATTTCGCAGCTTCAATATATTCACCACGAATAAAGATATAGCCCTGTGTTGCTTCAAGGGTATAACCTGCAATCAACATGCCTTCAATCAGTTGATGTGGCAAACGCTCCATCAACAAGCGGTCTTTAAAGGTTCCCGGTTCCATCTCATCGGCATTACAGATCAAATAGCGAGGACCACCATCATTCGGTGCCATCAACGACCATTTGATCCCGGCTGGAAAACCTGCACCACCACGCCCTTTGACTGTAGCAGCTTTCACTACGTCCAATACTTCGGCAGGTTGCATGGTAATGGCTTTTTTAAAGCCAGCATAGCCATCCAGTGCTTCATAAGCATCAGCACTGCGGACATGATCCTGTTTGCTTAAACGCCATGTTAAAGGATGCGTTTCAGGATTGCCGTCGCCATAAATCGGTTTTGGTTCAGTATTCATACATACTTCTCCAATAACTGTTTGACCGAAGATACAGCAACCAAACCGTGTGTATCTTCATCAATCATAAGTGTTGGTCCTTTATCGCAATTGCCCAGACAGCAAATTGGCAACAAGGTAAAACGTCCATCGGCAGTGGTCTGACCAAACTGGATCCCCAATTCACGCTGGAATGCTTCTGCCAGTGTTTCAGCGCCCATCAAGAAGCAGGCAATCGAATCACATAACAAGATCACGTGACGACCCACAGGACGACGATAAATCCGGTTGTAGAATGTTGCCACACCTTCCAGATCTGCCACGCTAATTGTCAGCAACTGTGCAATCGCATTCATCTGTGCATCATCAACCCAGCCATTACGACGCTGTACACATTTCAATGCATCCAGTGATGCTGCACGTGGATCCGGATAATGGTGAATGTGATGATCAATTTCGTGAATTTCTTCACTGGTCAAAATCCCTTCCACATTCACACGAGGTTTTTTATCAGTCAAAATCATCATAATACGTTACCCCTAGCGATCCACATCTGCCATAACCACGTCAATGGTTGCCAAATAAATGATTAAGTCAGAAACCAAACTACCGTTAATCACTGAAGGAATTTGCTGTAAGTGCGTGAAGGTCGGTGTACGGATACGGGTACGATAGCTCATCGTCGCCTTATCCGATGTCAGATAATAGGTACTCGCACCTTTTACCACTTCTGCCATAAATGACGACTCGCCCGCAGGCATAACAGGTCCCCATGACACACTCAGGAAGTGTGTAATCAGGGTCTCAATATCCTGTAAAGTCTTGTCTTTTGGCGGTGGAACAGCCAGTGGATGATCGGCTTTATACGCACCTGATGGCATATAATCCAGACACTGTTTAACGATCTTTAATGATTCACGAATTTCATGGAAATGCACCATGACACGGGCAAAGGCATCGCCTTCATATTCAACAGGGACTTCAAAGTCATAATTCTCGTAACCACTGTATGGACGATATTTACGCACATCAAAATCAATCCCTGTGGCACGTAGACCCGTACCTGTAACACCCCATGCCAATGCAGACTTGGCATCATACTGCGCCACATTTTTGGTACGACCCTGAAACACCGAGTTTTTCAATGCTGCCTTGTGGTATTCGTCCAGACGTTTTGGCATCCAGTCCAGAATATCCTTGATCAACTTTTGCCAGTTATTCGGCAAATCATGTGCTGTACCACCGATACGGAACCAGGCCGGATGCATACGGAAACCAGTAATCGCTTCAATCGCATCATAAATTTTCTGACGGTCGGCAAACATATAAAATACCGGTGTCATACCACCGGTATCCTGAATTGCTGTTCCGATATACAGCAAGTGGTTATTGATACGGAATAACTCACATAGCATGACACGAATACATTGCGCACGATCCGGCACAGTAATCCCTGCCATTTGCTCAACCGCCATCACATACGGCATGTTTTGCGCTACACCACCGAGATAATCAACACGGTCGGTATACGGAATGAATGAATGCCATGTTTGACGCTCAGCCATTTTTTCCACACCACGATGGTGATAACCAATATCCGGCACACAATCTAGCACTTCTTCACCATCAAGCTGCAAGATCACACGGAAGGCACCATGCGCTGACGGATGGTTAGGACCAATGTTCAGGAACATATAGTCTTCATCGGCATTACCACGTTTTAGACCCCAATCTTCGGGTACAAAACGCAAATGCTCCTGTTCAAAATCCTGTTTAGCTTGGTTCTGCATATACGGAGTGTATTCAGTCGCACGGGCGGAATATTCCTTACGTAGCGGATGGCCTTCCCAGTACGTTGGCAATAGAATACGACGTAACATCGGATGTCCATCGAACTTGATACCAAACATGTCATAGACTTCACGTTCATACCAGTTGGCATTTGGCCAGATACTAGTTGCCGTCGGAAGATTCAAATCATCTTCATTCAAGGCAACTTTAATCCGAATATCGCTATTACGTTCCAGTGACAACAAATGATAGAACACGGTAAAGTCTGATGCAGGCAATCCTTCACGATGTGTACGTAAACGCTCATCCATTGCAGATAAGTCAAATAGCATCACATAAGGACGTGGAACTGTCCTTAAAAACATCAGAACTTCGAGTATGCGAGAGCGCTCAACCCAGACAGTCGGAAAATTATCAAACGTCGTTTGCACGTAGAAGTTTTCACCAAACTTGGTTTTTAACTCTTCTACAATCGCAAATGCTGGACGTGAATCCACTTCCGCTTCTGGCATAGCAATTTCAGTTTCAGCCATTGGCTTGGCTTCCTATTTTTAAAAAAATTCGGTTCGCTAAACTGACAATACTGTGCAGATGCACAGTTGTTTTCTTGGTGTCAGCCCTATTACTTAATTTCATCCATTGAACGCAAGTTTTTCACTGCAATACGCTCGGCATTCTTGCGATCACGTTCCGGCATCATCTTCGGCTTGTAAACAGGCTTGAGATCATCACCAATGACGGCAGATAAAGGACGACGTTCCAATTGAATTTGGTCTTGTAATAGCAACAATGCTTGAATCAATGCTTCAGGACGTGGCGGGCAGCCTGGTACATAAACATCGACAGGAATAATTTTATCCACACCCTGTACCACAGAATAAATATCGTACATGCCGCCAGAGTTTGCACAGGCACCCATTGAAATGACCCACTTCGGCTCCAACATCTGTTCATAAAGACGCTGAATAACCGGGGCCATTTTGATAAAGCAGGTTCCCGCAACAATCATTAGATCTGCCTGGCGCGGTGATGCACGAATAACTTCCGCACCAAAACGTGACATATCGTGCACGCCTGTCAATGTTGTTGCATATTCGACATAACAACAAGAAGTACCAAAGTTAAAAGGCCAAACCGAGTTTTTACGTCCCCAGTTGACCGCAGTATGCGCAATGTCTTCCAACTTGGTGAGGAAGACATTTTTATTCACTTCATCTTCAAGCGGGTCATTAACCACTTGACGCTCTTGAAGAGGATATTGATCCGCATTAGGATTCGCACGGGTAAGGGTATATTTCATCCCGTATTACTCCTTACTATTTTTGAGAGATTCAAGCTTAACCTGAGGGTGTTTCACTGCCGATTGTGCAGGAACTTTACCTGTAGGATCTTGAACAAGCTCATCAATGGAATTAAATCGTGTAATCTCAGCAATATCCATATTTGGTGAACCGATTTTCGGTTTAATGCCGGCAGCCTTACGACGATCTGAAGGTGCCCAGTTTAATGCACCGGTACTCATCTCGTAGACTAGACCAATCAACAACACCAAAATAAAAACAGCCGCCGTGGTAAAACCGACCCAGCCCACTTCGCGGACAGAGGTTGACCATGCATAAAGATACAGTGCCTCTAAATCGAACACCACAAAGAAAATCGCAACAAGATAGAACTTGGCAGACAAACGAATACGTGCACCACCGGCACTGACTACGCCTGATTCAAACTGGTCCTGTTTTGCACGCCCCCAGGATTTTCCACCCAGTAGCAAAGGCACAGTTAACATAAAGGCACATAAAAATGCGACGCCAATGACAAAAGCTATAGTAGCCCAATCGTAGGGAGTAATGGCACTCATGCGGGGATGACTCCTGGCAGGCCTATTCAATATTTAAGAATCGAGTGTATTTGGCCCCAAAATACACCAAACACATTAATAAAATCTTATTTATTGTACTGATTTTAAGATGAGGTTTCTAGAGATAAGTCTTATACTTTCGCAGCAATTTCCCTTTTGCCTCCACACCCACATTCAAATAAGATAGATTATCAATAGTATTAAAAAAAATTATTATTAATTTTCAATTCATTAAAAAAAATTATACAACAAATAAAGGCTATTTTTGACATCAATTAATATTTATCCCAAGTGTTTTAGTTTACTTTTATTTGCTATAATTTTATGCAAGTTCTAAAGCATCTTGTGGCTATGACAACATTTATTCGATCATCTCGAATGATTTCACCGTTCTCTTTGATGATGCTACGTCTTGCCATAATCGCAATTGCAATTTTTCTCGGCGCCTTGATTGGTATATGGTCCCGCCCTAGCTCATTTTTAGCATTTTTCTGGCCTGCCAATGCATTATTGTTAGGATTACTCCTACGCTTCCCCTCATTACAGCGCATAGAAAGCATTTTTGGGGCAATCATTGGTTTTTTCGCTGCCGATTTAATGACTGGAAGTAATTTTCAATTAACCGCCGGACTCACTTTCGCCAATCTGGTCAATGTGCTGCTCGCACTTTTTTTAATGCGTTTTTTTCGACTGCATTACAAACAATACAATCAAGGCTTGACCTTTTTTTATATTCTGATTCTGATCGCAATCAGTAGTGCCATGGGTGCTTTAGTCGCAATTTGCACCATTCCTTATTTGCCCCATTCTTTCATGAATGCCGATTACTTATTTTATGAATTTATCTTATGGTGGACCGGGGAGATGCAAAATATGGTGTTATTTTTACCCTTGATTCTAACATTTCCCACATCTAGACAATTTCAACGCTTCTATTCTTCAATCGGTGCCAAGCTCTTTAAATGGGCAAATATTATTCCCCTTATTCTTGTAATTCTATCGACCATACTGGCCGCTATTTTCAATGGTCCAGGAACACTGACTTTTCCTATCGCAGCACTGATTTGGGCAGCTTTACGTTATAATTTTTTTAGTTTAGCTGTAATCAATGCCATCGTTTATCTGGTTTTATTCTACAATTTAAATCATTTTTATCCCAACCTTCCCTTGGAACAATATCTATCAACTACACTATCCACACGTATTGGCTTGTTGATGTTAATGATTTCTTCTATGACCGTCTGTCTGGTAAGCACCAATCGTCGTTTTTTATTCAGGGAGTTACGCTTTCTGGTCGAACATGATTCATTGACCAAAACCATGTCCAGACATCATTTTATGCAGTCAGCACAGCACCTGTTGGATAAAACACAAAACGCATCAACACACAAATCTCATCAACTGACCTTATTAATGATCGATATCGATCACTTTAAAAAAATTAATGATCACCACGGCCATCAAATCGGTGATCTGGCATTACGTCATTTTGCCCAGATCACACAAAGCACATTAAGAAACGGTGATTTATTTGGACGCATTGGCGGTGAGGAATTTGCCATTCTGCTCGATCAAACTTCATCTGCACAAGCCGAATTAATTGCATTGCAACTTCAGCAGGCATTGATGCAACATCCTTTAGCCATCAATGCCCAGCAAAGTATCAGCATTCAACTGAGTATCGGTTTATTCCATGTTGAGAATCTGGATGATATCTATCATTTAGATCACTTGATTCATCGTGCCGATCAGGCACTTTATCAAGCCAAACGTGAAGGACGAAATCGTATTTGTATTATTCAGCAATCAGAAAGCTATTAGCATTTTTTGATACGCAATTTTGCTGATGACAAACGTCTATTAGTTTCAAATAACGTCATTTGAATTTACAAAAAGATGCTTTTTATCCCTTTCAAAATCCTCTATTTTTTATAAATAAATTGAAAAGGAGAACAACGATGTCTTTAAATTTTACCCATAAACCAAACTATTTTTTCTTTGCACAAACTTTAGTTAATTTTCTGGTCAATAAAATTGAAAAAAAACCAGATGTTGAATTTATTTTTCCACTTGCCGATATTTATGATGTTTTTCAACAGGATTTCGCTGCCACTACATCAAACTTGGAAGGTATCTTAAATATTGCAGATAATTATCATGTTGGTGCGAATGATCCTGAACATCGCCTTATTGCATCTTTTAAAATTGATGCAGAAGCCAATACCATTTCATTTAAATTAAATGAAAAAGCTGTTCAAGCCGTGCACCAAGGACAACCTGTCATTGCACCGGACGCGCATATTTACGAATAGTTTTATCAGCAACTTTGCAAAAAAAGAAAGCTCGATCAACTTAGATCGAGCTTTCTTTTTTATTACGTTTCGATTTTTTCTTGTGATCGGAAGATCTCATTGCGGGCCAAGTCATGATAAATCTTGCGCCACCAAGGAGTGGGCTTTGATCGACTGTCACCGAACCACCGAACCAATAGGCAATACGACTCACAATCGATAATCCCAGACCATAACCACCTGAAGCACGGGTGCGACTATCATCCAGACGTGCAAATGCCTCAAATACTTTTTCTCGATCTTTTTCCGGAATACCCGCACCATCATCTTCTACCGTCACAAATGCCATACCGTTTTTCACGCCACCACTGACACGTACAGTTGTATCACAGTAACGTAAGGCATTACCGACAAAATTCTGGATGACCCGGTGTAAATAGCGATACTCCGTTTCCACCATCACATCTTCTGCCGGTAAATGACTACTAATTCTTTTATCTTTTTTGATGACTTCTGTTTCCTGCAACACCTGCTCAAGCACGCCTTTTAACGCAAAGGTTTCAATATGCAATGACGGTGTGCCCTGCTCCAGCTTGGCATAAGTCATGATCTCATCAATCAAACTATTTAGTGCTTCAATATCCTTATCGATCATCTCCATTTGCTTGATCCGACTATCATAGTCGTCAGTATCGGCCAGCATTTCCATACCAAAGCGTACTCGGGCCACAGGCGTACGCAACTCGTGCGAAACTGCCCTCGTCAATTCACGCTGTGCTTCGATCAGACGCTGAATATGCTCGGTCATCATATTAAAACTCAGACCCAGATTGGCGACTTCATCACTACCTTCAACCGTCACTCGAGTATCCAGATTACCGGAACGCACTTCATTCAAAGCGTGTCTGACTTTGCCGATTTTATGTTCCAGTGGGCGCATTAAGGCATATACCCCCAAAATCAGCATAAATAAGCTAAATAAAGTAATACCAGCAAATAATCTAAAAGGTAACCAGTTAAATACCGGGACAGGACCAAGCACCAGCACTTTATTGGGCACATTGGTATAGGCTGAAACTGCTGTAATCGTTGTGCCCTGCATGGTGGCACTATCACGATAAAGCAAAATCGTTTGTGTTTTATCCATACGCAAACGACTTAACTGATCCATATCAAGATGTAAATCAGAGAGGTTGCGAAAACTTAAAGGATAGGGAAAATACGGTTGTAATTCTTTTAAACGCTGTTCTTCACTTCCGGGATAGTAGACTAGATCTTCTAAAATCAAGATAGGAATCATCTTAATCTGGACTTCGGACAGCTTGTTAACCTGAATATGCAGATAGGCATCGGAAATACCTTCAACTCGGGTATATACGTCGCCAACAGCTGTTTTGGCATTATAACGCACGATGGCATGATTTGATTCCAGCCGTCGCCGTTCACTACGTGATGTGTCCAGCTTTGCAGCCGGGACAAGATCCAATGGAAGCTCCAATACTCGGGAAACGTCCATCATCCAATCCAGTTGGCTTTGTGGTGTGGGTTGCCTTGCAATTACTTGTGAAACAACATATGCAACACCATCTGCCATTTCTTCTCGATAATCTTGTGCGCGTTGATAATTAATTACCTGCACAATGATATACGCCAACAAAGCAACCAGTGCCACCAAACATACCAATCCCGTGTATATTCTCAAGAAAATACTATGTTTTAAAAATGACACGTGTAATCCTTATCATTGGCGAATATCTTTAATCGCCGTATTCTTACATATTATTTGATTCTTTTACGAACAAATAACCTTTACTGCGTACAGTTTTAATACGTTTTGGATTTTCCGGATCATCACCGATTTTTGGACGAATACGCGAAATTCGCACATCAATTGAACGGTCCTGACCATCATATTCAATACCACGTAAACGCTCAAAAATGTCTTCACGCGATAAGATTCGGCCGGCATTGGATGCCAGTAACCATAATAAGTCATACTCTGCACTGGTAAAATCAACCAGTTCGCCTGCAAGCGTGACCGAGCGTCCACCATTATCAATCACCAAATCGTCAAATTCGATACGTTGCGAGGTTTCTTCTTCGGCAGTTTTATCGGTACGGCGTAGTAATGCACGAATACGCGCCAGCAAGACACGCGGCTGTACAGGTTTTGCCACATAATCATCGGCACCCATTTCCAGACCTAAGACCTGATCCATATCTTCGGTACGTGCTGTCAGCATTAAAATAGGATGATGATATTGTGAGCGTACTTCACGACATACGGTTAAACCATCTGCACCTGGCAACATCACATCCAGAACCACCATATCCGGTTGTTCACTGATGATCCGGCGAATTGCTCTGTTCCCATCTGTTTCAACCCCAACTTCCAGCCCATTACGAATCAGATATTCCTGAGTCAATGTGGCAAGGCGTTCGTCATCTTCAACGATCAAGATTTTTGGTAACTTTTCTTCTTGGGTCATAATCCTTCCTCAGCATAAATAAACCTATCTAATTAAAAATTAAAAAGATAAGTCCGTGTCGATGGAGTTCAATATACACTCGTTTACATTGTAAACAAGCCCCCTTTCACCAAATAAATACACAGCTCTGGCTTTTGTATCTCTTGTACCAGTTACAAAGTAAAGTTATGTAAACAAAGGATTGAGGAATTACATAGCCTTTACAAAAAACCGCACACAATTGAAAAATTCAAATTTGTAAATATTTATATAAATAGAGTTATCCACAAAGTTATCTATAACGTAAAACAGGGGCTTACTGTTACCCTATGCAGCACGCAATCCATGCTATTTTTGCCACGCAAAAATATTTTTTTTGCTAAGTGTCGGAATATAAATCGATTGACGGAAGGAAAAGAAAAGTTCTGGAATGTCAAGATTGATTCACAGAAAAAAATCCCTTATCTTGTGTCTAATATTTTTATAAAACACAACTTGTAGTGTTTTATAAACATCACTTCCACTATAAAAACCAAATGACGAAACGGAGCAGTGCTGTCATGAGCGTACTCAACTCAACACCCGGTGAAATACGTGTAATTAAACGCACAGGGGATGTTGCAGAATTTAATGCAGAGAAAATATCAGTCGCAATCGGCAAAGCATTTTTGGCGGTTGAAGGCGGGCAAAGCCATGACTCGAGTCGTATTCATGACCGTATCTCCGAATTGACTGAAATGGTGCTAAATACTTTCAAACGTCGCCTACCCTCTGGCGGCACCATTCATATTGAAGAAATTCAGGATCAGGTTGAATTGGCACTGATGCGTACCGGTGAACAAAAAGTTGCCCGTGCCTATGTCATTTATCGTGAAAAACGCGCCTCAGAACGCTCTGGGAAAAATGAAAATCATCATCCGACTTTACAGATCACCAGTGCAGACGGCGTATTAAAACCACTGGATCTTGCTGCTTTACGTACCCAAGTGGAAAAAGCCAGTGCAGGTCTGGAAGGCATTGATGTCGATGCCATTATCGATGAAACAGTGAAAAATCTGTATAACGGCGTAAAAGAGTCTGACATCTCCACCACAATGATGATGGCAACCCGTACCCGTATTGAGCATGAACCGAATTATACGTATGTGACTGCCCGTTTATTGCGTGATGATCTGGTTCTGGTTGGATTAAACTTCCTTGGACTGGCTTCAGATACACTGGAAAATGATGCACTGGAAGCATTCCTGCAAACAGGTGTAGCACATGATTTACTGGATTCGGAATTATTAAATTACGATCTTAAAAAACTGGCAGCAGCAATTCGTCCAGAACGCAGTAATCAGTTTACCTATTTGGGTCTGCAAACTTTGTTTGACCGCTATTTCATTCATAAAGACGGTGTGCGTTTTGAATTGCCACAACTATTCTTTATGCGTGTGGCCATGGGTCTTGCAATTCAGGAAAAAGACCGTGAAGATCGTGCCATCGAATTCTATAACCTGTTATCCAGTTTCGATTATATGGCGTCTACACCGACCCTGTTTAATGCGGGTACATTACGTCCACAGTTATCAAGCTGCTATCTAACCACTGTACCTGATGACCTGTATGGTATTTACAGTGCGATTCGTGACAATGCTTTATTGTCCAAATGGGCTGGTGGTCTAGGCAACGACTGGACACCGGTACGTGCCTTGAATTCTTATATCAAAGGTACCAACGGTAAATCGCAAGGTGTTGTGCCCTTCCTTAAAGTGGTCAACGATACCGCTGTCGCGGTTAATCAGGGTGGTAAGCGTAAAGGTGCGGTTTGTGCCTATCTTGAAACTTGGCATCTGGACATTGAAGAATTTCTGGAATTACGTAAAAACACAGGTGATGATCGCCGTCGTACCCATGACATGAATACTGCCAATTGGGTTCCAGATCTGTTTATGCAACGGGTACTGGAAAATGGCGAATGGACGTTATTCAGCCCATCTGATGCCCCTGATCTACATGATTTAACCGGTCAGGCATTTGCTCAGCGTTATGCATATTACGAAGAGCTGGCAGATAAAAAAGAAATCCTGCATAAAAAAGTACGTGCTCAGGATTTATGGCGCAAAATGCTGTCCATGCTGTTTGAAACCGGTCACCCTTGGATCACATTTAAAGATGTCTGTAACCTGCGTTCGCCACAACAACATGTAGGCGTGGTGCATTCCTCAAATCTATGTACCGAAATCACCCTGAACACCAATCAGGATGAAATTGCGGTATGTAATCTCGGTTCCATCAATCTGGTTCGTCATATTAAAGATGGCGCACTCGATGAAGAGAAATTGCAACGCACGGTTAAAACTGCAGTTCGCATGCTCGATAACGTGATTGACATCAATTACTATGCTGTTCCCCAAGCACGCAATTCAAACCTGAAACACCGTCCGGTCGGTATGGGCATCATGGGCTTTCAGGATGCACTGTACGAACTCAACATTGGTTATGGTTCAACCGAAGCAGTGACGTTTGCAGATCGCTCTATGGAAGTGATTAGTTACTATGCGATCCATACTTCTAGTGATTTGGCGGTAGAACGTGGTCCATACGAAAGCTATAAAGGTTCACTATGGGATCAGGGTATTTTGCCGATTGACTCGCTGGATCTTGTGGCGCAAACCCGTCCGGAAGGCATGTTCGATGTTGATCGTAGCCAAACACAAGACTGGGATGCATTACGTGCCAAAGTACAAAAAGACGGTATGCGTAACTCGAACGTGATGGCGATTGCACCCACTGCAACTATTTCTAATATTTGTGGCGTATCGCAATCGATCGAACCAACATTCCAGAATTTATATGTAAAATCCAACCTTTCCGGTGAATTTACCGTGATTAACCCTTATCTTGTTCGTGCTTTAAAAGAACGTGGTTTGTGGGATGTGGTGATGGTCAATGACCTGAAACACTACGAAGGTTCTGTACAAAAAATTGCCCGTATTCCGGAAGAGTTAAAAACTATTTTTGCTACCGCATTTGAAATCGAGCCACGCTGGATTGTTGATGCTGCTTCACGTCGTCAAAAATGGATTGATCAAGCACAATCCCTGAACCTCTACATTGCTGGTGCTAACGGTAAAAAACTGGACATCACCTATAAAATGGCATGGTTACGTGGCCTGAAAACTACCTATTACCTGCGTGCACTGGGTGCAACCTCTGCGGAAAAATCGACCATCAATACCGGTGCATTGAATGCTGTAAAAGTTGGTGCTGCAACAGTCGAAGCACCACAAGCACAAGTTGCTCAGGACGACGCTTTTGCGCAGGCGGCTCCGGTACCGCAAGCATGCTCTATCGACAATCCGGATTGTGAAGCTTGTCAGTAGAATGTCAGTGACAGCTTAAATCAACACATTGCCTGATCATCGTATCAGGCAATGTGAAGTTGCCAGAAATATGGCGAATGTATGCTTGGCAAAAGGTTTTTGAAAAGCATACATTGTAAAAATCAGTCAGGTACTGATATTTGCCGATAGAACATGACAAACACACATGTAATCAAAATAAGTTATGGGGATATCTGAACCATACCGCGTTTTTAAAAACAGATATCGACAGTACTTAATTTTGCTTATATCCATTTAAGCTTAAAGTTACGGCATCTGAACATCAAAGATGTCATACAGATATTAATAAATTAGCCTAAAGAGAGTATGATATGTCAATCCTAAGCTGGGACGATTTTGACGATGATTCGCAAAAATCTGCGACTAAGACAGCCCAACCTGCGCCCGTCGCACCGCAAAAAGCGCCTGTGTCGCAAGTGGTATCTGATGCACAGCCAACACCGCAGAGCGTGGCTGCTACACAATCCAATCAACCATCTGCTGCTGGAAGAACCACAGATTCAACCGATCCGTTGGTTCGAGCATCTAAATCTCTAGAAGCACTTGATATTGCGCCAGGTCTTGAAGAACTGGAAATGGGTGCTGGTCGTGTTGAGGTGGATGATAAAGCCATGATCAACTGCCGTGCCGACCTTAACCAACTTGTACCATTTAAATATGAATGGGCTTGGCAAAAATATCTGGATGGGTGTGCCAATCACTGGATGCCACAAGAAGTCAACATGAACCATGACATCGCCTTGTGGAAATCTGAAAATGGTTTAACCGAAGATGAGCGTACCATTATTAAACGTTCACTTGGTTTCTTCTCCACTGCCGATTCACTGGTGGCAAATAATCTGGTACTGGCAATTTATCGCCTGATTACCAACCCTGAATGTCGTCAGTACATTTTACGTCAGGCCTTTGAAGAAGCTATCCATACCCATGCTTATCAATATTGTATTGAATCATTAAGTATGGATGAAGGCGAAATCTTCAACATGTATCGTGAGATTCCATCTGTTGCACGTAAAGCAGCATGGGGTTTAAAATACACTCAATCTTTGGGTGATCCAAGTTTCCGTACCGGTACGCCAGAAACAGATCAGGATCTGCTGCGCAATATGATCGCGTTCTATTGTGTACTTGAAGGGATCTTCTTCTATTGCGGTTTTAGCCAGATCTTGAGTATGGGCCGCCGTAACAAAATGAATGGTGTTGCCGAGCAATTCCAGTACATCTTGCGTGATGAATCGATGCATGTGAACTTTGGTATCGATATGATTAACCAGATCAAAATCGAAAATCCACACCTATGGACCAAAGAGTTCCAAGAAGAAGTGATTCAGATGATCCTTGAAGGTACGCTGCTGGAAATCGAATATGCGCGTGACACGATGCCACGTGGTGTATTGGGTATGAATGCCAGCATGATGGAAGAATATCTGAAATTTATCTGTAACCGCCGTTTGGTACAACTTGGTTTACCGGAACAATATCCGGGTGTGAACAATCCATTCCAATGGATGTCGGAAATGATGGACTTGCGCAAAGAGAAAAACTTCTTTGAAACCCGCGTGACTGATTATCAAACTGGTGGGGCGTTGAGCTGGTAAATTATTGAAAAACATAGAAATGCCGACAATATAGTCGGCATTTTTTATGTCCTGTCGTATTAAAACCTATACTTTAACGTCGCAACAATATTACGAGGTGTTCCATAGGTTGTGCCAGCACTTCCATACCCCAAACCAGTATAATAAGTTTTATCAAATAGATTATTAATATTCAACTGTACATTAACATTGGGATTAACCTGATAGGAACCGTTTAATGATAACAAGGTATAACCACCTTGTTTAATCAGTTCATTATCGGTGGCTTGTGTTGCAGTTTGTGCATAAACACTACCACCTATACGCCATTTTTCCCATTGTGCCGGCAACCGATAACTGGTTGAAAGTTTAAATTGTTGGCGAGGCAAACTTGGATTAAAAATTGTACCAATTATATTTGTATCAACATCTTTGGTATATTTGGTTTTTACATAAGTATAACCCGCAGTCAGTTGCCAGTGATCTGTCAATGCGCCACTAATTTCTGTTTCAAAGCCTTTACTTTCAACTTCACCAGAAGCACGTTTACAATAACCATAGGCACTGCCCGGACATGGATTGAGGCTAGATAAATCATCGACTGCACGATTTTGCTGTTCTATTAAAAAAGTTGCCAAACTTGTATTTAATCGACCATCAAAATATTCGCCTTTTAATCCCAATTCATAATTTGTACCGGTAATCGGCTTAAGTTGATTTCCATTAAGATCAATATCACTTTGTGGTTCAAAAATTTCTGTCCAGCTGGCATAGAGTGAATGCTGTGGATTTAAATCAAAAACGACGCCGGCATAAGGGGTCATTTCACCTTTTTCATCGTAACTGGTATTGGCGATTAAGTTGTCACTTTCATACCAGTTAAAGCGTGAACCCAAAATAAATTTTAAGCTATCGCTCACAGATAGACGCGTTGCAGCATATAAACCGGTTTGTTTGGTTTTAGTCTTAATATTCCATCGGGTCATATCAATATCAGGTCTGCTAATACTTGAGGAATCCCAATGATAAGGATTTACAACCGGTGCATTTGTGGTCCAGCTATCCGCAGACCAGCCACCCCAGTTCTTATTATACCGCTCCCGAGAGTTTGCACCCAGAATCAATTCATGTGTCTTGTTAAATAAAGTATAGTCGCCATTTAAAGTCAGTTCATAACTGTCTGCTTTATTATCTAATTTATAGTGTTGGGTGCTTTGATAAAATGGGCTGCCATCAACTGGATTGTTGGAATACAAGCTGCCACTGCCGGTTTGAGTTGAAAATAAAATATCCTGTTCAGGTCGCTTCCAATTACCTGAAAATTTTAGTTTCCAGTCATTGGCGAAAGTATAAGTCAGATCAGAAAAGATGGTTAAATCTTCTTGCTTCCAGAAATCAAAATCATTGGATAAATTGGTTTTTCGACTAATATTAAAAAAACTGCCATCAACATGGTTTGGAAGACCTTGTGTTCCACCATTATTGTCCACTTTACGATAGTGAATACCCAATGTTGCCAATAAATTTGGCAAAAGATCCGTTTCAATTATTCCATAGAGCTGATAATTTCGCGCATCGGCATTATCATAAAACTGATCGCTATCCTGTGCAGCAATTACTGTTCTGGCACGAATGGTTTTATCCGCATTTAATGCACCACCAATATCTACACTGGCACGGTAGTTATTCCAGCTTCCTGCACTTAAAGACACTGTACCCTGTGTTTCTGTTGTTGGGCGTTTACGTACCATATTAATGGTTGCCGATGGTGTTCCCGAACCTGTGATAAGCCCAGTTGCACCACGTACTACCTCGATACGATCATAAATATCCAGAGAGTCATTGTCAGCATTAAAAGTGCCATTTGCTCCTGTATCCAGTGTTAACCCATCGACATTGATATTGGAAATGGCAAAACCACGGGCACTAAAACTACCCGACTCACCTTGGTAATATCCTTTTTGCATCACCAAACCAGTAACATTCTGCACGGCATCATCCAAGGTGGTTAAACCTAAATCGTCAATTTGCGAACGGGTTAGAATACTCACTGATTGTGGCGTTTCTTTCATAGATAAATTCAGTTTGGTTGCGGTCTGCATTTTACCTGTAGTGTAAGAACCTGTTCCTTCTGTAGTATTTTGATCGGCATTTACCGTAATTACAGGTAACTGTGCCACGCGATCATTTGATCTTGTTTTGCCTATTGCAGTGACATCAATCGGATTTAACTGCCCCATATCCCGAACTTGTGGTATCGCTTTTTCAACAATTACATAGCCTGTGGTACTTTTTTGTGCTTGGAAATTGGTATTTTGCAAAATTCTGGCAAATCCATCGGCAATGGAATAGTTTCCGTTCAGTCCTTCACTGCGAATAGTTGCCAGTTGTTTCGCATCCATCGCAATTGCAACGTCTGACTGCGCAGCAAATTGGTTTAACACCAGATTCAGCGAATTTGTGGCAATTGCATAATTGCGGGTTTGCACCGTATCAGCAGCGATTGCACTCTGACTGAAAAACACCAAGCCGGTCGTCATGGCCAAATGAATTGAAAGGACTAAAGGTTTTACCAATGTTTGTTTTAAATATGGAGGCTTTTTCATCACATTTCCCCGTAAAAAGTAAAATCCCAATACTGTGTATTGACCTGTTTATTCATATATAGGTCGGATGAAAATCCAAACTGCGCAATCAAAATGCAAAATATTTTTAATTTTTTTATCTATTCAGTGCAAAAGTAATCTAACAATATGATTTATCTATTTATTTAAATCCATCGTTGCATATGAGAAATATATCCCTAAAGCTAATCACTCATTTGATAAGCTAAGTTTTAGAAAAATTTTTTTATTACTATAAAATTCAATTAATTAGTTTATATAAATGCTAATTCTCCTGTTCACTTCATCCAAAATGAATGTTGTGATCGTTTGACAAATGCCAAAATTAATAGGTGTATCATGACAACCTTAACCATTCAATTACCTTTTGCATTTGTTCTATTTTTTGATTAAGCCTATACTAAAAACATATACTTTTTGTGAGGTACGCCAGTGAACAGTAAAGTAACCCGCCTTTTCAAAAATGGTAGTAATCAAGCTGTACGCATTCCCAAAGAAATGGCGTTTGACAGTGAGCAAGTTCGCCTGTACCGAGAGGGAAACAAACTTATCATCGAAGCAGTACAACCAAAAGCAGGTCTTGAGCAATTACTGCAAAGCTGGCAACCATTGAATGAAGACTTTCCAGAAATTGAAGATTTACCTTTTACGACAAAAGGAATTTTCGACTAATGGATTTTCGCTATTTACTGGATACCAATATTTGCTCCGAATTGATCAAAAATCCTCAAGCTAAAGTTGCTCAAAAACTGTTTCATATTGGTACGCATTTCACTGCCATTAACTGGGTGGTCAAGGCAGAATTGCGTTTTGGTGCAAGACTTAAAAACTCTACACCATTAACTCAGCGTGTTGAAGCATTGATTCATGAGTTGAATTTTATCGATTTTAATCACAATCTTGCTTTTCATTATGCCGATATTCGTACTGAGCTTACTCAAAAAGGTGAACTCATTGGTGCCAATGATTTATGGATTGCGGCACATGCCCGCTCCTTAGATCTTTGTATTGTAACCAACAATGTAAAAGAGTTTTCTAAAGTTACTGATTTACGTATTGAAAACTGGTTTTAAATTGAAAACTGTGGAGTAAACATAAGAGGAGATCAAAATAATACAGTCATGCTCGGCTTGACCAAGCTGACCTTTACCCACATCATCTTTTTTAAATCTTTAAATTGGGCGAACGCCCTTGCGAGGCAATGCCTCTCACCCTACCCACATATCCTATTGATTCGTAGGGGCTATTGATTTGTAGGGGCTTATTGCATAAGCCCTTATGACAACACTTAAAAAGTGTAGTCTATATTTTGAGTTTTGCTATAGCATCACTACGCAACCAAGGATTTCTCTATAAATCAAAAAATTTTGTCGTGTACAGAATTATATTTTATCAATTTATTTTTTCGAGATAATGGTACGTCCCCATACATCTTGCCTTACAGTAATTGCCAGACTCTGTTGTAATAGGTCTAGTCCACTGCCATCGAGTGGCAACATCGCCGTTACTTCAATGTCATTTAATGCCCGTGCATCATATTTAAAATGTCGATCATCATAACTCTGTAAAATTGCCAGAAGCTGATCCAATGGCATCAGATCAATGGCAAGCATATGTTTTTGCCATGCAGTTTCAGCCATTTCTATTGAAATATCACGCACGGCATGAATACCCTGTGCGTCAATCATGACCTGTTGTCCTGCATGCACCTTTTGTCGTTGCAGCTGTCCATTGGCTAGGGTTGCAGTTACTTCTGTACTGGAATGCAACATGGTCAAAATCGTTGCGCGATCATGATGCTGGACAATAAACCGTGTCCCTAACGCCCGAATTCTGGCAAAACGGGTGTCAATCATAAATGGTCGTGTACTGTCTTTCGCTACATCTACCAGAATATTACCGTCCAGCAATTCAATTAAACGCTGCTGTTGATTATATTTAATATTATAGGCAGTCTGTCCACTGATCCGAATCTCAGATTGATCTGGTAAAACCTGTTCACTCCAGCTCATATAATCATTGCGTTGATCGGCAAACCAATGCTGGGTGAATGATACATACCAGAACGAGCCAAGCAAACATACCAGAAAAATAATCGATAATAATTTATAAGGTTTAAAGACCTCATCTTCTCTGGTTTGTTGGACTGCCTTCTCAACAATTTGATGCGAAAGTGCCTGTTGTCTAAGTGGATTAAATTGCTGAAAAGTGGCCTGCATTTGCTGCACCATTTCGGCATGCTTGGGATTCTGTTGCTGCCAATGTTGAAAATCCTTGCGATCCTGTTCAGTGCATTCGGCACTGTCTATTTTTAATAACCATTCAGCCACCTGCTCCATCAATTCTGTATCTGATGAAGTGCTCGAATGCTGCTGGTTGGAATGCTGCATTTAATGCTGTTGCATCCATTGATGGCAATAGACCATCGCCTTGACCAGATCAAGTTGTACTGTACGTCTGGAGACATTTAATTGCTCTGCAATTTTTTCCTGTGCTAATCCTTCTAGATAATACATTAATAAACATAATCTCTGCCGTTCCGGCAAATCACTAACCGCAAGTGTCATACGATGCAACAGTTCAAGCATCATCACTTTTTGCTCAGGTGAAACTTGTAATTCCTGTTCATTTTGTTCCAGATATTCCAGATACCTTTTTTCAACAACCTGATGTCGCACCTGATCAATGAAAATACAACGCGCAGTGGTTGCCAGATAAGCTCGAGGTTCCTTGATTAAATGTGCAGTTTTGGCAGTAAATAATTTTAAAAAAGTATCCTGTACAATATCTTCCAGATTAGCTTTATTTTTTAATTGGCGGCTTAACCATTGACTTAGCCAGTGGTAGTTTTCAGTATAAATTCTGGAAAAACTTTCATTTATTGGATCAGATGAAAAACCCATGGCATTACCAAATTAAGTTTAATATACAAATAAAGTCGCCATATAATACCTGTAATTGATAATGCTTTCTATTATTATTTAAAAAGATCATAAAAAAAGCCTTTCATTGACGAAAGGCCGAACTAAATTTTGATTTTACTTCATTAGTCTTCATTCGGTTTAATTTCACCTGACTTCACTTTTGCCAAAAAGCCATTGACTTCTTTTTTTACAATCGGCAATAGGAAATACAGACCAAGCACGTTAAAGAACGCAAGAACAAATACCAATGCATCTGCCAAGTCGATAACTGAACCTAAGCTCATGGTTGCCGCAAGAATACTCACAGCGCAAAACACAAACTTATAGGCTGTTGCACCACGATTACCAAACAGATATTGCCAGCCTTTTAGACCATAATAAGACCAGGTTAACATGGTGGTAAAAGCAAACAATACAATGGAAATGGTGAGGACAATATCAAAACCGGGTAATACAGAATTAAATGCATGGGTGGTAATTAATACGCCAGAATATTCCTTAAGTAAATAGGATCCTGTTACCACAACAACCAATGCAGTAATGGTATTGAGTATCACGGTATCAAAAAATGGCTCAAGTAAAGCAACCAAACCTTCGGTGGCTGGCTCTTTGGTTTTTACCGCAGCATGGGCAATCGGTGCAGAACCAAAACCGGCTTCATTCGAAAATGAGGCACGCTTTAACCCTTGCATTAATGCACCAATAAAACCACCAAAGGCAGCATCAGGGGTAAATGCACTGCTAATGATCAAAGCCAATGGATTAACGTATTCAGGGAGAGTCAAATCTCCCTGAAAATTATAATGTTAAAATAATCGTTTAAATTGATTTAAACACTTTATGCGGATTTAAAATACCATTAGGATCAAATAACTGTTTTAACTGCTTCATCACATTTAATGCATTTTCATCGACAGAGTAATGCAAATAATCCCGTTTTAATAAGCCAATGCCGTGCTCTGCCGAAATAGACCCCTTAAATTGACGTACCACATCATAAACAATTTCATCAAGACCATGAATCAAGTCATCAATAACCTGTTCTTCCTGATCTTTTAAATCGAGAATAATGTGCATATTACTATCGCCAATATGGCCAAAGAATAAACTCGCCAGTTGCGGATATTGTTTTGCAATGCGATCCTGACAAATCGCCTTAAACTCACCCAATTGACCAATCGGCATACTCACATCAAAACACAATGGTCGACCAGTACTAGAAATTTCGGCAGGCACTGTTTCACGGATCAACCATAACTGATGCGCTTGTGCCTGCGTTTGCGCAATCACAGCATCGAGAATTTCGCCGGTTTCAAATAATTCCGCCAAAATATTTTCTAGATCTTCAGCACTGCCTTCTACATCAAATACCGCATAAATCGGATAATGCTGGCTCAAAGGATTGGCATGATTTTGCATCCAAGAAAGACTGAGTTGATAATACTCATCCCACATCACTTCAAATGCATTGGGTGTGGTTAAGCGTTTTTGCAAATGTCTTAATAATTTTACAGCGGACAAATAATCCGGAAATGCACATAAGCATGTGGTCAGCTCTTTGGGCTGTGGCGAAAGTTTTAGTACAGCTCGTGTCACAATACCCAGTGTACCTTCTGCACCAATAAAGTTTTGTTTTAGATCATAACCGGCATTGTTTTTAATCATTTTATTCATCAGATTTAAAACACGACCATCGGCCAAGACCACTTCCATGCCCAAGACGTGATCACGCATCATGCCATAGCGAATCACCGAAAGACCACCGGCATTGGTCGCAATATTTCCGCCAATCTGGCAAGAACCACGACCACCAACATCGACCGGAAAATACAAATCCGCTGCCCGTGCTGCATTCTGCGCTTCTTCTAGGGTTAAGCCGGCTTCTACAGTCATGGTTGAGGCATAGGGATCAATTTCTTCAATTTGATTCATTTTGTCCAGTGCGATCACGATTTCATTGGCTTCGGCGATACCAGCACCAGCAACCCCAGTCATGCCACCTTGCGGCACAATTGGCTGCTTTAATTCATTACAAATGGCAAGAATTTTCGAGACTTGTTCCGTTGTTTTCGGGAACACTACAGCAAAAGGCTGAATATGCTTGTAGTTACTCCAATCGGTATAATGTCGAATATTAATTGCTTCACCCATCGCAATTTGATGATCAGCCAAAAATTCACGGCAACGTGCAATGGCTTGATGCTGGGTACTCATATAATTGATCCTTTTACCACTTGAAAATATATTTCTGCTGATAGTATTGGGCCAATCTTAGAAATTTCCAATTTATAAGAAAAATAAAGCTATTTTCTCTAAAAATAATTTTAATTAAACAAAGAGTTGTGCCACCAAAAACAGGCGTGCATAACCCGAAATTTCAATACGCTCTTGATCCAAAATTTTACAATACAGCGTACCTCCACGTTGTGATGCCTGATAGGCAATCAATTCTGATTTTCCCATTTTTTCTGCCCACAAAGGTGCAATTGCCGTATGAATCGAACCTGTCACCGGATCTTCATTAATCCCCATTGCCGGCGCAAAATAACGGGAAACGCAATCATATTTTTCATCTGTCGCGGTTATTGCCACATCTCGATTATCACTGGTAATTACAGTACGTAAATTTCCCAGTTCTACCAATTTTGCAAAATCCGGTGTTTCATCTAAAACGTCCTGAACAGATTGATATTCAATGATATAAGCCTGTGCATTGAGATAAACTGCCTTAAATGGCTTGCGCAGTGCATCACGTAAAATAGATGGATAATCTTCTATCGGCTCTGCACGGCGTATTGGAAAATTCATCTGAATTTTACCATCAGCAGCCTGATTGACAATAAAGATTCCTAATTTTTTCACATGAAAATAAATGGTTTGTTGCTCGGTGAAATCCTTAAATAACACGAATGCACTGGCTAATGTGGCATGTCCACAAAAATCTACCTCTGCCAATGGGGTAAACCAGCGAATTTCGTATTGATCGAGATCCAGAATTTTAACAAATGCCGTTTCTGATAGGTTGTTTTCCAAGGCAATTTTCTGCATCAATTGATCATCCAGCCAGTCCTCCAACACAATCACAGCTGCCGGATTGCCCTGAAATAATTGCTGGCTAAAGGCATCGACCTGATACATTTTCATGATAATTCTCTTTAAAATTTTCTTATTCAAGATTAACATCTGCGCCTTTTTGACAAAAGAAAAAGTTGGCAGTCAGGTCTTGACAAGAATATTTTTTACTCTACAATCACGCCGCACGCTATTTTTAGCCACCAGATATTTTAGAGGAGGACGTTATGCTTTTATCTATAGAGAACAACTTAACCTGATTCAGCATACGTCAGCTCACGGACATATGTTGTATCCATCATATGTCCGAATGCCAAGATTCAAGCCTAGCATTCGCTAGGTTTTTTTATGTCTATTTGATCCAGAATAAAGACAAGAAACCTAGGGCTTGTTGAGAATTAATCACATATTAAATGTAAGCCGCAAGTAAAGAATTTTAGGTTCTATTTTTGCATGGAAAATGGCTAAATTAGACTTATACTGCGTTAACCAGCTTGCCAATATGCTCATATTGGCTTCACTGGTTGCCTTGTCTAAGCCATAATTTTTCTCATTTTTCATTGCAAAGATCAAATCTCAACAAGCCTTAAATTCGGACAAAAATAAATTTGATCAGAGAAATATTATGGCCATACAAAAAATTTTAAATGCCAAAGCTGATTATGGTGTCCCCGTCAAAATCTATACACATGATATAGATGAGGACAGCATGAATCAGCTGCGCAAAATGGCACAGCTGCAATTTATTCATTCTCATATTGCAGTGATGCCAGATGTACATTTAGGGAAAGGTGCAACCGTTGGCAGTGTGATTCCGACCAAAAACGCTATTATCCCCGCGGCAGTGGGAGTTGATATTGGCTGTGGTATGAATGCCTTGCGGTTGAGTTTAACCGCATCACAGTTACCCGATAACTTAAGTGCTTTACGCAATGCCATTGAACGCAAAGTCCCGGTCGGTTTTGAAATGCACAAACAGACCAAAGCCAAAGCCTCGACACTGTCACCACTGGACAAACGGCTCAAGGTCATCACCGACAAGCATCCTGCCCTACGCAGAATGTTAAGAAGTTTTGATGTCACCTGGCAAAAACAAATTGGTACTTTAGGTGGCGGTAACCACTTTATCGAGCTGTGTATCGATGAAAATACCGATGTTTGGATCATGCTGCATTCGGGTAGTCGAGGTTTAGGCAATGTGATTGGAACATATTTTATCGAACGGGCCAAAAAAGAAGCGCAACATCGTTTTGGTCATGTACCCGATAAAGATTTATCTTACTTTGCCGAAGGTTCGTCAAGTTTTGATGATTATGTCGAAGCAGTACATTGGGCACAGGATTATGCCTTTGAAAATCGTCGTGAAATGATGCGTCTGATTTTAGAAGCGATTCGGCCATTACTACCAAGCTTCCAGATGACCAAAGAAGCGATTAACTGTCATCACAATTACGTGCAAAAAGAACTGCATTTTAATGAGGAGGTTTTTGTCACGCGTAAAGGGGCAATCCGAGCGGGACAAAATGAATACGGCATTATCCCCGGTTCGATGGGCGCAAAATCCTTTATCGTTAAAGGTAAAGGCAACCCAGAATCATTTTGTTCCTGTTCTCATGGCGCAGGAAGAAAAATGAGCCGCAGTAAAGCCAAATTATTGTTTAATCAACAAGATTTGATTGAACAAACACAAGGCATTGAATGTCGAAAAGACAAAGCTGTGGTGGATGAAATACCAGGTGCCTATAAAGACATTGATCAGGTAATGGCAAATCAAACAGACTTGATTGAAGTGGTACATACGTTAAAACAAGTCATGTGTATTAAAGGATAATCAAATGAAAATCAAAGCAATGCCGAAAATCAAAATGCGTAATCCTGTTGCACTCTCCCCCTTACTCCATAAAGGCGGGATACATGAAACAGAAAAACCCAATGCAGTCCATCGTAAAGTGCGTAAACAACAAAAGTTGGATCTTCGCAAAACGAATTGGTTAGAATAAATTCATTCACATTAAAAAAGCAGCCCACGGGCTGCTTTAAATAAAGACACTAAAGTTAAATACAGATTTATTGCGGTTGAACCACTACTTTTTTAACCCCTGTAATGTGTAAAGTTACCCGACGATCCGGCTGTAAACATGCTTTAAGTTCTGCGGTCGCTTTGCTACCAGTACAATTGGTGGTGACAGGTTGCGATTCACCCGCACTAGACACATTCATTTGTGTACTAATACCGTGACTAGCCAAATAAGACTGAATCGTTTGTGCACGTTTCATACCCAGTTCATAGTTATATTTTTCCGAACCTAATCGGTCTGTATGACCCACAATATCAATATTGTTAATGGTTACATAGGAATTGGTCACCGATTGTACCAGACGATTCAAAGTATCCTGCCCTTGAGGTAAGAGATCCGATACAGAAGAACCATTAAACTTAAATAAAGCATCGGCAGACAAGTTAATGGTTTCACTTTCGACTCTAGGTTGTGGTGCTGGAGGCGGAACGGGTACAGGTTCTGCAACTGGTTGTATTTCAACTGCTGGCGCTGCTGGTTTTAAGTGACCACCTAATACCACATTTAAACCTGCCAACGCAGTATAATTCCAGAATTCTTCATCAGCATTATAAGTGGCACGTGCTTCAGTGCGTAAAGATAAGGCATCATTGATACGATAAAATGCGCCCACACCTGCATTTCCTAATGTCCCTTCTTCTTTCAAACCACGTCCTGCACGACCCAATTCTGCGGCAGTCGCATCATTAAAATCATATTTATAATGACCAGCCCCGACCAGAACATAGGGCTTAAATTTACTGTCATAATTTTTGGTAATTAAATCCGAAGTCACATAAAAATTACCGTTGATTTGTTGCTGTTTATACTGCGCACCATCTAGTCGATTGCCTTCGACATTGATATCGCCCTTCACTTGATTATATTCTGCTTCAAAACCTAACCAAGGTGTCAATTCCACTCCGATCGCTGCACCAACAAATAGATCATCCTGAATCTCAGCTCTATCGCTAAGATTACCCTTGTCGCCTCCATTATTATTTTGAGTATCTTGAAAAGTATAACCCAACATTAATGGAGTCACGGTGACACCAGCATTCGCCAAAGTAAACGGCGTAGCAAGCAACAAAGCACATGCCATATGATTCAATTTCATTCTATCTCTCCAGTAGAACCCATGTAAAAATTGCTTGTAGATATAAAGAATTATCTATATTGATGGGAACTATAGAGTGAAGAAAGAAATTACAATATGAAGGTTTGGTATAAAAAAAGCAGCCCGTAGGCTGCTTTTTTTATATAAAATGTAACAATTTATTATTGAGCTGCTTGACCTGGTTGTACCAGAACTGTGCGGCTACCAGTGATTGTAGCGAACACACGACGGTTCATTGCACGACCTTCTTTAGTGTTGTTGTCAGCAATTGGTTGATCCCATGCAAAACCTTGAGTACTTAAACGGTTTGCATCGATACCAAACTCATTCACAAGTGAAGATTTCACAGAATCAGCACGCGCTAAAGATAAACGTTCGTTTAACTTACGTGGACCAGTGTTATCTGTGTGACCATCAATCTGAGCTGTTGCATTTGGATATTCAACCAATTTTTCAGCAACTTTAGCGATTTCAGGTTTGTATTGATCTTTGATATTAGATTTGTTGGTATCAAAGAATACACGAAGTTCAAGTTTAAGATCTTCTGTGATTTCTTTTGGTTGTTCAGGTTCAGGTTGAACTTCAACAGGAGGCTGAACTGGTTCAACTTCAACGACAGGTGCAGCTGGTTTCAAGTGGCCGCCCAGTACAACTTGAAGAGCTGCCAAGCCTTGGCCTTCCCACCAGTTGTTATCAAAGTTATGGATTGCACGAGCTTCTGTACGTAATGTCAGAGCATCGTTTAATTGCCATAATACACCAGCACCTAAGTTACCGATTGTATCTTTGGTTGCACCAGCACCATCAACAGACAAACGTGACCAACCACCGCCCAACAAAGCATAAGGTTTTACTTTGCTGTCATAGTTACCAGTGAAAACATCACTAGTAGCAATAAAGTTTAAGCTTGCATTTTCATGTTTAGCATCAACTTTACCAGCCTGACGCAAATTCTCAGCATCAGTTTTAGTTTGTTGATATTCAAACTCAGCTTGTAACCATGGGGTAAGTTCTGCACCGATTGCAGCACCAACAGCTAAATCATCTTTAATATCAGTGGCATCATTTTTAACACCAGTGTATGTTTCAGAAATCTTTTTATCTGCACTATCTGGGTACCAGTGATAACCCAGAATCAAAGGGGTAACAGTGATACCAGCATTTGCTGCAGCAAATGGAGCAGCAACTAACATTGCAAGTGCAATACGACTCATTTTCATGGAATTCCTCCAGATTAACAATTTGTTGTTTAACGCAAGCCTAAAACTTATTATAAGCGCGCATAGTATACACAGATTTATGTATTTTAAGCCACTTACTCTTAATTTTACCGCTATTAAAAATGTTTTCCAATAGCTTACAACCTTCATTTGTCAATATTATTGACAAATTTGTTTACAATTTCCGTTGTATTTAAGTAAATTGAACAGAATCTATTTGGATGCAAATCAGTGTAGTGCTATTTTCCAGTTTTTTCTATAGTTTTAAACAGAATCGTTTCTAGTCACTATAATTTTTTGTTATTTTCAACTATATTAGCCTAAAATTCAAACAAAAAGTAAGATGAGAATGAACATAAAACATATGCCATCTGGCTTTACCTTGATCGAATTAATGATCACAATTTTAATATTGGTGGTCATTATTACAATATCAGCTCCACACTTTTCCTCCATTTTTGCACTTATTGAATCAAAAAAAGTATCGACAACCATTCAGACTGTTCTCCGAGAAAGTCGAGATTATGCATTCTCACACCGAAAAAGAATCGCGATTTGTGGCAGTCATAATGGGATAACTTGTGATGAACAGGCTTGGGGAATGGGATTATTGGTCTTCCATGATAAGACTTCAAATAGAATTCGTGATCCACATGAAGATATTTATCAATTCCTTCACTTCGATTTAAAATATGGCAATCTTAACTGGAAAGGTTTTGGGATTGGAGGAAATATTGTTTTTCAGCCCGATACAGGTTTACCACGAGGCTCTAATGGTTCCTTCTATTATTGTGCAAATTTGTCTGAAAATACACGTCGGATTGTTGTCAGCCCGATGGGACACAGCAGAATAGAACCCCATCAATGTTGAGTATTGCTCTATGCTTAATTAAATGGTCATTTTCAAGTGCATATACATCCCAAAATCTACTGAATAGTCAGTCTAGGTTTTGTACAAAAATAGATAAAGACGATATAGTCAAAGAATTTGATGGAAATTGACATTCAACGGAGGAAAACACATGACAGAGATTGTAATTATTAATGGTGCACGTACCGCAATGGGTGGTTTTCAAGGTGCTTTATCTGCCAAAACAGCACCGGAATTGGGTGCGATTACCATTAAAGAAGCCGTTGCCCGTGCCGGATTACAGCCCACAGACATCGAAGAAGTCATTATGGGCTGTGTATTACCTGCTGGTTTAAAACAGGGTCCTGCACGTCAGGCAATGCGTCTGGCAGGCCTACCAGATCATACAGGTGCAGTAACGATTAACAAATTATGTGGCTCGGGCATGAAAGCTGTAATGCAGGCAGCTGATATGATCAAGGCAGGTAGCGCCGAAATTGTGGTTGCAGGCGGCATGGAATCAATGAGCAATGCACCTTATATTTTAGCAAAAGCACGTACTGGCTATCGCATGGGACATGGCGAAATCAAAGACCATATGTTCTTAGATGGTCTAGAAGATGCAGAAACAGGTCGTTTAATGGGCTCTTTTGCACAGGATATGGCAAATACACGCAACTATAGCCGTGAGCAAATGGATGAATTTGCGATTCGCTCATTAAAACGTGCACAAGTAGCCATCAATCAGGGATATTTCAAAGATGAGATCACACCTGTGACCATTTCATCGCGTCAAGGTGACATTGTCGTTGACCAAGATGAACAGCCACTAAATGCAAAACTGGATAAGATCCCATCACTTAAACCTGCATTTGCAAAAGATGGAACAATCACCGCAGCCAATGCCAGCTCAATCTCGGATGGTGCTTCTGCACTTGTTCTGACTTCCAGCGAAATCGCAACTCAACGTGGTTTAAAACCACTGGCAAAAATTGTTGCAACAGCATCAAACTCACAACATCCATCTGAATTTACCATTGCTCCAGTGGGTGCTATTAAAAAAGTTTTAGAGAAAGCTGGCTGGCAAGCACAAGATGTCGATCTTTGGGAAATCAATGAAGCTTTTGCAATGGTAACCATGGCAGCGATTGATGATTTCCAGCTTGATGCAGAAAAAGTCAATATTCATGGTGGTGCCTGTGCTTTGGGTCATCCCGTTGGTTCAACTGGTTCCCGTATTATTTTATCGCTTATTCATGCACTTAAACGTACAGGCGGGAAAAAAGGCGTTGCCAGCTTATGTATTGGTGGTGGTGAAGCGACCGCAGTTGCCATTGAATTGATTTAATTTTATCTCATAAAAAATCCCGCAAACATTTTGCGGGATTCTCAAATTTAACCAGCTTAACGTCCGGTTTGATAATGTGCAGTTGCAACTGCTGTAGATGACTGATACGGCTGGGTAAAATCATTTAAGCCAGCAGCAGCTTCCTCGATATCTTTGCCTTCTTTAATCACAAAACTATCAAAACCACTGCGCTTTAAATAATTGAGAACATCTTTAAAAATATCCCCCACCGCACGCAACTCACCCTGATAACCCTGACGACGTAATAAAGCTGCAAAAGAATAGCCACGCCCGTCATTGAATCCGGCAAATTCAATAAAAATAGTGTCGAGTTGTTCAAGTGGAAATTGATGATCTTCAGGTGAAGCATCAACCGTCACATACAAAGCTTTTTTACCACTGATATTACTAAGTTGATCAAGCTGCTCAACTGTTAGCAGCACATCACCCTGTGGCAACACACCATCTTCACCAATAACCTGATAGCTATTTTCAAAAATACGACCATCTTTGGCGAGCACTTTTAATTGTAAATTAAATAATGCAGAATTAAGCATATGCACGCTCCTTAAATGGTTGAATACCAATACGACGATAGGTATCTAGAAAACGCTCTTCATTTTGGCGTAGATCCAGATAAGTATTTAAGATTTCTTCAATCACATCAGGCACAGCTTCGGCCGCAAAAGATGGTCCGAGAATATCGCCAATGGAGGAATCATGATCGGAGTTGCCGCCAAGGGTAATTTGATAGAACTCCGCACCTTTTTTGTCCACACCTAAAATACCGATATTCCCCACATGGTGATGACCACAGGCATTCATACAACCAGAAATATTTAGATCCAGTTTACCCAGATTGTATACGCTATCCAGATCTTCAAAACGACGGGTAATCGCTTCGGAAATTGGAATAGATTTGGCATTGGCTAGTGAACAATAATCACCGCCAGGACAGCAAATGATATCGGTAATAAAACCAATATGCGCACGTGCCATATCTGCCTGATCCAGTTTTTGCCACAGTTCAAATACATCTTTTTGTGGTACATCAGCCAGCACGATATTTTGTTCGTGGGTGGTGCGTAACTCACCAAAGGTATATTGATCGGCCAGATCAGCGATAAAGTTCATTTCTTCAGTGGTCATGTCACCCGGTGCAATACCTGCACGCTTTAGATTGATGGTGACGATGCGATAGCCTTTTACTTTATGGGCATTGGTGTTGACATTAAACCACTGTTTGAATTTCGGATATTGTGCAAATAATTCACTGAAGTCTTCATCTGCATAATCCTGATAATCAAAGGGATAAAATTCTTTATCCAATTTTTGTAGCAGGTCAGGCGATACTTTCTTTTGATCACGAATCTTAGCAAATTCTGCTTCAACTTTTTCAGCAAAAACTGGTGGTGTTAAAGCTTTAACCAGAATTTTAATCCGCGCCTTGTATTTATTATCACGACGACCATGCAAGTTATACACACGTAAAACTGCTTCCAGATAGCCAATTAAATCTTCAGGTGCTAAAAAGTCACGAATGAATGTACCAATCACCGGGGTACGGCCCAAACCACCGCCCACTTTGATTTTATAGCCTAACTCACCTGCTTCATTTTTTACGATATACACACCGATATCATGAAAAGATGTCGCTGCACGATCGGTTTCTTCCAGTGCAGATACGGCGATTTTGAATTTACGCGGCAAGAATGCAAATTCCGGATGGAAAGTACTCCATTGACGAATCAATTCACAAGTCGGACGTGGATCAGCAAGTTCACCTGCAATCACGCCTGCATATTGATCGGTTGTAGTATTACGAATACAGTTACCGGAGGTCTGAATGGCATGCATTTGTACCGATGCCAGCTCTTCCAGAATATCGGGCACGCTTTCCAGCGCAGGCCAGTTTAACTGGATATTCTGACGAGTAGAAACGTGTGCATAACCACGATCATATTTTTGACTGATTTCAGCAATCTTGCGCAGTTGTTTGGAGTTCATCAAACCATATGGCACTGCAATACGAAGCATTGGTGCATAACGTTGAACATATAATCCATTTTGCAGGCGCAACGGACGATATTCATCTTCCGTCAGTTTACCCGCTAGATAACGTTCAGTTTGATCACGAAACTGGGCAACACGTTCATTGACAAGCTGTTGATCGAAGTCGGTATATAAATACATGGCGTAAGGCTAGTAGATAATGATAAAGAGGTGCAGCATAACGGTATTTTGCTCATCAATAAAATGCTTTTTTTGTATAATAAAATTCGATTTTATTGATAAGCATAGATTTTAAATGACAATAAAAAAGCTGACTCATTTAGAATCAGCTTTTTTGAATGCTTTTTTAGGATGAATTAGAAAGGTGCATCGATATCAGCAACACCAATTAATTTATGGTTTACAAACTCTTTGATACCTAAACCAATCAATTCACGACCAAAACCTGAATGTTTTACACCACCAAAAGGTAAATCTGCTTTTACCATCGTTGGATGATTGACATATACCATACCGGTATAGATTTGTTTTGCAACTTTTACACCACGCGCATGATCTTGGGTGAAAACAGAACCACCCAAACCAAATGGCGTATCATTGGCAATACGAATCGCATCGGCTTCATCTTTGGCGCGATAAAGCTGTGTAACGGGGCCAAAGAACTCCCACAAACGTGCTTCATTATTTTCATGCAGATTAGTCATCAATAATGGCTGGAAGAATGCACCTTGTTCTGGTACTGGCGCACCAATCACTTCAACTTCTGCCCCTTCCGCTTTAGCTTTTTCAACCTGTTTTCTCAAATCATCAGCTGCTTTTTGAGAAGAAAGTGGTGCAAGTGTCGTTTCCGGATCCATTGGATCGCCTGCTTTTAATTTTGCAACGCCCGCTTTGTAAAGTTCAAGGAATTCGTCATAGATGGCATCGACAACAATTAATCGTTTTGAAGATACGCACACCTGACCCGCATTCCAATGACGACCCATCACCGCCCAATCTACTGTTTTTTGCAAATCAGCATCTTCCAATACCACAAATGCATCCGCGCCGCCCAGTTCTAGCGTAGATTTCTTCAATGCTTTACCCGCTTCGGCAGCAACAATTGCGCCGGCAGCTTCGGATCCTGTTAATGCAACACCGCAAACGCGTGGATCGTTTAAGATAAGTGATGTATGTTCGTGGGCTAAATACAGGTTTTTAAAGCCACCTTTAGGCAAACCGGCTTCAAGCATCAACTGCTCAAAAATATTTGCACTTTGCGGTACATTTGAAGCATGTTTAAGTAATATCGTATTACCAGCAGACAATTGTGGGGCAAGAATACGAGCGATTTGATAGAACGGGAAGTTCCAAGGTTCAATCGCTAACAATACACCCTGCGGCTCATGATAAAGTTCTGCTTCAACACCTTGCGCATCGGTAGGTAATTTTTCCGGAGCCAGTAAATTTTCTGCATTTTTTGCATAATATTCTAAAATCTCGGCAGAAAGAATTGTTTCCAATTTTGCTTCAGTAAACAACTTACCCATTTCAAGGGTTAAATATTTTGCATATTTATCTGTTTCATTTCGCAAGATATTCGCTGCTTTATTTAAAATTGCAGCACGTTCGGCAAAACTTGTTTCCCGCCATTGTAAAAACGTTCCATAGGCAGCCTCAATCGCCTGTTTAACTTCCTGCTCAGTTGCATTCGGGAAAGTTTTTAAAGTTTCTCCAGTGTAGGGATTTACAGTTACATATGCCATGACGATTGTCCTCTATTTCCAGCAAATTTTTGTGTCTGCTGTTTAATCTATAGTATGTGTTGAATAACATAGTGTACGATTTGAGAAATTCAATTAAATTTCCAACCAGTTTTACATTTTCACATCCAAGCACACAAAGCATAAACAAAAAGCTTTTCAAACGGCCAGTAATTTTTATTAAATAAGGTCATTATTGGTTTTCTTGATCATAGAATAGACAATAATTCTCATTCTTTACCAAGTGCCAGTATTCAATTGCTGCCCAACAAAATCATAGCGGGCTTTAGATCGGGAAAATTTAATTGGATGCGCAAGTTGTGACTCGGTTTGCTCTCCATTTGCCAAAGGCACATTTACTAACCATTGTCTTTGTTGCGCCAGTTCAGACTTTAAAGCCTCGGCTAAACTTAATACCGGTTCTACACAAAGATCCAATGTCTTAAATAATGTGACCCAATGTGCCAAAGGCTGGGAGGCAATTTTTTCAGTTAAAGCGTGTTTTACACACTTCTGATCTTCTGCTAAAAGAGAGGCACCTTTTTCTGCCAAAATCGGTAATTGTAAAATCTCTGCCAAACCAAGCATAAATTGGGGTTCCAGACTCCCAATCGATAAATACTGTTGGTCAGCTGTCACATAATAATCGTAAAAACTTGCCCCGTTTAGTACAGCACCTTCCGCGCTTTGAAGTTGTTGCCCTGCCAAAGTCGCTGCGCCTGCCATACTATTTAAGGTCACGCTGCAATCTGTCATCGAAATATCAATATATTGTCCCAATCCGCTGCGCTGTCGTTCAATCACTGCGGCCAAGATGCCAATCACGGCATGTAATGAACCACCTGCCACATCAGCAATTTGAATGCCTAATGGTGGTGGCCCACTCGCTTGTCTCCCCGAATGTCCGGCAATACCAGATACAGCCAAATAATTGATATCATGCCCCGCCCGATCTTTATAGTCACCTGTTTGTCCATAACCAGTCACCGAACAATAAATCAGTCTAGGATTTATTTTTGACAATGTTTCGTAATCCAGACCGAGGCGCTGCATTACCCCGGGACGGAACTGTTCCAGCAAAATATCAAAATCCTGAATCTTTCCCTTGATGCGCTCGATGCTTTTTTGATCTTTTAAATCCATCGCTATAGATTGTTTATTACGATTTAGATAACTATGTGCTGTTGCCTGTCCATTGGCATAAGGTGGCATTACTCTTACGAGGTCAATACGTGTCGGTGATTCAATATGTATTACCTCTGCGCCCATATCTGCCAGCATCATGGTTGCAAAAGGGCCGGGAAGAAGCGTTGAAAAATCAATAACTTTTAAGCCGAATAAAGCACCTTCCATATTTATCATTCCTTAAAAATATTAGAGTTGGCCTCTACACTACGCATAAAAAAACGTCACGACAATATTATTTTCAATCATTCCAATTGATTTTTTCTACCAAAATAAATCATATTAGACTAAAGTTAAGGTGGCTAAAAAATAAAATTAAGCCGATGAATTTAATCATAATTATACGTAGCATGTAATAAAATTTATCATCTTAAAATAAAAAATTATGGTATAACTTAGTGTCAGTGAACAGTTGTACTCAACAGGAAGATACTTATATGAGTCGTGATACGATTAGCATCCATTTTGTCAATGCAGCCTTAACAGGTGTAAAACAAATGGGTCTGGATGTCGATACTTTGCTCTCCCATGTCGGCATTGAGGCAGAATTACTGCGCCAACCCAAAGCACGTATCTCTCCCGACCAGTACACCAAATTTGTACAAATGTTATGGCTGGTCACACAAGATGAACATGTCGGCTTTGATACTCAACCTCGTCGATTGGGTACATTTGCAATGATGTGTCAGCTGATTATTCATTGTAAAACACTCGGCGAAGCACTGGAACGCTCCACCGAATTTTATCGTTTATTTGGTGATGACTGGTCCGTGACATTAGAACGTGACAAACATGAAGCCCGTTTGATTCCACAAATCCCTTCCGATCGTGATCCAGATCACTTTATTACCGAAAGTATCCTGATGATCTGGCATGGTCTGGCTTCTTGGTTAATTGAACGACGCCTGTCACTGGAACGTGTACATTTTGGTTATGGGCGTCCCAATCATGCGGATGAATATGATGCCCTATTTTTTGCCCCAGTCATGCAATTCAATGCCAATCGCACAGAAATTACCTTTGCCGCAGATTACCTAGATTTGCCAATTCGCCAAACCGAAGAAACACTGGAAGAGTTTTTAAAAACTGCACCAGCACAACTTCTGGTGAAATTTAAAAACACCAATTCTCTGACCAATCGTATTCGTGACGTGCTCAAAAGTCAGATTGGTGAAGAAATGCCGACCTTAAATGATGTCGCTGCCATGTTGTACCTATCGCCGCAAACATTACGTCGCCGTCTTGCTGCTGAAGGTAAAAGCTATCAAGGTGTGAAAGACTCCTTACGCCGAGATGCTGCGATTCACTTGCTATTACGTCCGGAACTGACCCTTGAAGATGTCGCGCAACAAGTCGGTTTTAGTGAAACCAGTACCTTCCATCGTGCCTTTAAAAAATGGACAGGCGTCACACCGGGTCTGTACCGTCAATTGCATGGTGGCTTCATGCATAATGATGTGCTGTAAATAAAAGTCTTTTGGGCGTAAAAATAATTTGATGTTTACTGCAAAAATCAATATAATTTGCGCTCCTTTTCGTTTGGACGTTTTATTTTCCAAACCAACTATAATAGGTAGTAGTGAATGAAAACTCTCAGTGCAAAGCCTGCTGAGGTGCAACACGACTGGTACGTTGTGGATGCATCAGGTAAAACACTTGGTCGTTTAGCGACTGAAATTGCTCGCCGTTTACGTGGTAAGCATAAAACAACTTTTACACCTCATGTCGATACTGGTGATTACATCATCGTTATCAATGCTGAACAAGTTCAAGTAACTGGTAAAAAAGCACTTGATAAAAAATATTATCGCCATACAGAATTCCCAGGCGGTTTAAAAGAAACCAATTTTGAAAAATTGATTGCGCATAAACCAACTGAAGTTTTAGAACGTGCTGTAAAAGGTATGTTACCAAAAGGTCCTCTTGGTTATGCAATGATCAAGAAAATGAAAGTGTATGCAGGTAGTGAACATCCACATACTGCACAACAGCCACAAGTTTTGGACATTTAAGGGATAAAGCACATGGCACAAAATTATGGTACTGGTCGCCGTAAGACCGCAACTGCACGTGTATTCTTATCACCTGGTTCAGGCAAGTTGGTAATCAATAACCGTACTTTAGAAGAATATTTCGGTCGTGAAACTGCTCAAATGGTTGTTCGTCAACCACTTGAATTGTTAGAAGCAACTGGCAAATATGACCTTTACATCACTGTTAAAGGTGGTGGTATTGGCGGTCAGGCTGGTGCGATTCGTCACGGCATTACTCGTGCATTGATCGCTTCTGACGAAACGTTAAAACCTGCACTACGTCAAGCTGGTTTCGTGACACGTGATGCACGTGAAGTTGAACGTAAGAAACTTGGTTTACGTAAAGCACGTAAACGTCCTCAATTCTCAAAACGTTAATTCGTTTTTCGAATTGGACAAAAAACCTCGGATTTTCCGAGGTTTTTTTACGAAAGTCTTTTATGAATAGATAAATCTTCCTAAGTTAAAATATATTTGAGCAATCCCTTGTAAATCACAATAATAGACCCGACAAAAGCATCGCCTTTGTCAGGTCATTGTTTCCATAAAATTCCGGCTGCTTTCATACCGGAACAAAGTATTTCAGGCGATTAATACTCCCAAAACATTCTCTGAATTTCCTTAGTATCAGTCGTTTTAGTCAATGCCAATGCAGTGAGCAAACGTGCTTTTTGTGGATTTAGATCATGCGCAACCACCCAATCATATTTGTCGTCAGGCTGTTCTGCATTACGTAACACAAAGCCATCTGCAACACGGGATGAACGAATAATCTGCATACCACCGCTACGCAATTGCTTAAATGTATCTACCAGATAATTAGGTACAGAACCATTTCCGGTACCAGCATGCACAATGGCTTTAACACCTGCTTTAGCATAGGCATCATAAGCAATTGGCGTCATGGAATCCGAACCATAGGTGATTTGTACCAATGGCAGACTATCCCCTTTAATCTGGTCAATATTAAATTCAGATTTATTGGTACTGCGCTTTATCCCCTCACGGAACCAGTATGGTTTACTTTCTACAATCATACCCAATGCACCCCATTGGCTACCAAAGGCATTGGTATGAATATTGATTCGTTTACTGGTATCACGTGCTGCAAAAATACTGTCATTCATAAAGATCAGCACACCTTTAGCTCTGCTTTCAGGTGAAGCCGCCAAAGCCACTGCTCCATAAAGATTCAAAGGACCATCAGCAGAAATCGCTGTCGAAGGACGCATTGAACCCACCACAACAATCGGTTTATCGGTATGAATCACCAGATTCAGGAAAAATGCAGTTTCCTCCAGCGTATCAGTTCCATGGGTAATCACGACACCATTTACATCATCTTTTTTGACCAGTTCATTGACTTGTCTAGCAATGGTTAATAATTCCTTATCGCTAATACTCTCGGATGCAATTTGTAAAGCCTGTACGCCTTTTACATTAGCCAAATTCTGGATTTGTGGCACAGCATTGAGTAGAGTATCAACCGGTACTTTGGCTGCACTATAAGTTGCGCTATTGGTGGCATCTGCACCCGCCCCGGCAATGGTCCCGCCTGTTGCAACGATGGTGACATTCGGTTTTGCCATCACCGTCGAACTCAATAAAAAAGTTAAGCTAATCGCCAATGTTTTATATGTTAATTGGGTTTTGGACACTATATTCTCCGTTGAGGGTGTATGTCATGAATAAAGCAATCTTTATACCAATTTAAAGGGGGTTATGTCTAAGTATCAGTACCTATCTGCACAATTTTTATTTTTTAACTGTGGCATTATATTGTATGCTTAACATCTTGATTTAATTTTAAAGTATATGTCGGTAATGGATAAGACTCCCTTTCATGGTGTCACCTTGTATAGCCATCCCAATGACCACTATAGTCATAGCGTTCGTTTTCTATTGGCTGAAAAAAAAATTCAATATCGCTTAATTTTGGTCGATGAGCAAGATGAAGAGGATTTAACCCAACTTAATCCTTATGGTTCTTTGCCTACATTGGTCGATCCTCAAGTCAAATTATTTAAGGCCTCGATCATCAATGAATACCTAGATGATCGTTATCGCCAAAATCGACTCTATGCCGACAACCCTGCCGAAAAAGCCGAACAACGACAGTTTTTATGGCGGATTGAACAAGACTGGTTTAAATGGGCAGATATTCTATTACGTCACCCGGACACACTGGATCAACAACAGCAAAGTGTTGCCAAACGGGAGTTGACGGATATTTTAAGCAGCTTAAACCCTCTTTTTCAGCATTATCCTTATTTTATGTCTGAACAATTTTCGATTATTGATTGCATGCTTGCACCAATGTTACTTCGACTGTGGTACAGGAAAATTGGAATATCGCCCAAACATGCTAAAGGGCTATTATTATATTGCCAGCGTGTTTTTAATCGTGACAGTTTCAGGCAATCACTAACAACTTTTGAGCAAACACGTTATAGTGAAACACTTAAGCAATTTAATCGTTAAGGTTTATAAGAAATGACTGAAACAAATTTGACACCAACTCGCCCTTATCTTGCTCGTGCAATATACGAGTGGATTTGTGACAATCAGCTTACGCCTTATTTACTTGTCGATGCGACCCAGAAATTTGTGCAAGTCCCACAGCAACATATTAAAGATGGTCAAATTGTCCTAAATATTGCACCGCATGCTGTACACCAATTCCAGATCGATAATGAAGCGATTCACTTTAGTGCACGTTTTGGTGGTGTTTCTCAGGACATTTATGTGCCAATGTTTGCATTAATTGGCATCTATAGTCGTGAAAATGGCCAGGGTTTATTCTTTGATCCACAGGAATATAGTCAAGATAGCACTTCAAATGAAGATGCACATCAAGAAACATCCACCCAATCCGGTGAATCCAAGGATGAAACAAAGAAAAAACCATCATTACGCGTATTGGATTAAAGTAAGATGAAAATAAAAAGGAACAATTATGGCATTTGACTTTATCAGCTACATTGCTCAACAGGTTGGACAACAGCAACCAAATCTATTGGCCGATGAACCCAAGCAAGTTAAAAATCGATACCTCATTCATTTGATTGCTTTTCAACTGTCTGCATTAATTGAAACAGCACAACAGGATGAAAATAAAGTCTATGAAAAGATCCAGCAATTAAACAGTAACTGGCTTGCAGACATTACCCAGCAGACGATTACGCATGATCAACAGGCCCTCGAATATTTCCAGCCAATCTCCACAAAACTCTCTGACATAAGTCATAAAGTGGCAACACTGATGATCAATGAAATTACCCAACTCGATCAAAATGCGCATTTAGGTATATCGGGAATTAAAGAGTTATTAGACGGACAATATGTGTGGATGCAGGATCAGGTTGAACAATGGTTTTGGGACAGTATCAATCACCCGGAATTTAAATCGCTGACATCAGCACAACCCTCAAATGAACCTGACTTTGATGAAATTATGCAGGAGTTTAATCATATGCTTCAACAACAAGCGCAACACAATCCACAAGACCATGCTACTACCCATAGCACACTTGCGGATGTCACACCGATTGCCCCTTCAATATTTTTTAAAATCCTGAATCCGCTGATTGCATTCGTCCTCATCCTATGGATTTTTAGTTTTATTTTTTAAGCAAGTTGATCGTTAAGGTCTATCTTAAAAATTATTTTTAGAAAATTAAGCACGATTTTCAATCCATCGCAGGAATTTCATTAGATCATCTTTAATGAAATTCCTTAAAAAATTACCCATCATAATGATCTTCTTATTATTCTAAAACGATATTTGATTTAAAGTCATTGCACGCTAAAAAAATTAAAAATGTAGCGTTCAAACAAACGGCTAGGCTAAAATGTATTGATCTATTAAAATGATATGTCTTTTATATTTGAGTTAAATCCTTTGAGTCAACAAAAATCAGAGCTTCATCGAGGATTGAAGAACCGCCATATTCAATTGATTGCAATGGGCGGTGCAATTGGTACAGGATTATTCCTGGGGTCTGCCGAAGTTATTCAATCTGCTGGGCCATCGATTATTTTAGGTTATGCCATTGGCGGCCTGATTGCATTCCTGATTATGCGCCAGTTAGGCGAAATGATTGTAGAAGAACCAGTGGCGGGTTCATTTAGTCATTTTGCCAATAAATACTGGGGTAAATTCCCTGGTTTTCTCACTGGCTGGAATTACTGGGTTTTATATATTCTGGTGGCAATGGCAGAACTCACAGCAGTAGCAAAATATATCAATTACTGGTGGCCACATATTCCTGCATGGTCATCGGTTTTATTTTTCTTTATTATTATTACCTTAATTAACTTATTGAATGTAAAGTTTTATGGAGAATCGGAATTTTGGCTGGCCATTATCAAAGTTGCAGCTGTCATTTCGATGATTGTATTTGGTCTGTATTTATTGCTCACTGCCGATGCCAATTCAACTGCGAGCTTTAGTAACCTGTGGACGCATGGCGGTTTCTTCCCCAATGGTTTCGATGGGTTATTCTATATGCTGGCTTTTTTGATGTTTGCATTTGGCGGCATTGAACTGATCGGCATGGCAGCAGCTGAAGCTGAAGATCCGAAGAAAACCATTCCCAAAGCCATCAATCAGGTGGTTTTTCGTATTCTGATTTTCTATGTAGGTTCATTAACCATTCTATTATCCCTGGTGCCATGGAATCAGTTAAATCTCGGTGGACTGGACAAAAGTCCATTTGTGATGATCTTTAGCCAATTAGGTATCAACTGGGCTGCACATTTACTCAACTTCATTATTCTAACTGCGGCATTGTCGGTGTATAACAGTGGCATGTATGCCAATAGCCGCATGCTCTATAGTCTGGCAAAACAAGGGAATGCACCTAAAGTATTCACCAAAACCAACCGACAAGGTGTGCCAATTGCTGCGGTTATTTTATCAGCCGTCTTGATTTTTGGTTGCGTCTTACTCAACTACTTTATTCCAAAAGAGGCTCTAGGACATCTAATGTACATTGTGGTCGGTGCGTTGGTATTGAACTGGGCCATGATTACACTGACCCATTTAAAATATCGTCGTTATGTCAAGGCAATGAATATTAAAACCTCATATCCTGCGCTTTGGTCACCCGTGAGTAATTATGTGGTGCTGATTTTTATTGCATTGGTGCTCTATATCATGTGGACACAGGGTTTTCAGGAATCTGTATTGATGATTCCGGTCTGGATTACCGCAATGCTATTACTCTATGATTACTTAAATCCTAAAGAAATCCCGAGCACAACACAGAAAGAAGATTAATTTTTTTAAAAGTTATTGCAAATGCAGTAACTTTTTCATTTATAATCATTATATTGTGCGCTCTTAGCTTAACTGGATAGAGCAGTTGCCTCCTAAGCGACCGACGTGGGTTCGAGTCCCGCAGAGCGTACCATTTTTGATAGAAATAGAACTCAGACTTTGCAAAGAATATCGTTCATTAATTTAAATCAAAAGCATAAAATATTGATACTTAAACTAAAGTAGTTTAAGTATCCTCCCTTTCATTTTTTATATTAATTCAATCGCAATGGCAGTTGCTTCACCGCCACCGATACATAAGGCTGCAATACCTTTTTTAGCACCTGTGCGTTTTAAGGCATGGATCAGCGTGACAATAATGCGCGAACCTGATGAACCCAATGGATGACCTAATGCACAGGCCCCGCCATTGATATTGACTTTTTCTGCATCAAGCGCAAAAGCATCAATCGCAGCCATAGTCACCATGGCAAAGGCTTCATTAATTTCCCATAAATCCACATCACTTGCTTGCCAGCCAGTCTGTTTTAATACTTTTTCAATTGCACCGACAGGCGCAATGGTAAACTCTGACGGATGCTGTGAATGGGATGCATAGGCCAGCACTTTTGCCAAGGGTTGCAAATGACGTTGCTGTGCCTGCTCTTCAGACATGATGACCAATGCAGATGCACCATCACTGATGGAACTTGAATTTGCCGCAGTAATGGTACCGTCTTTGGCAAATGCTGGTTTCAGTGTCGGGATTTTTTCAATATTGCCTTTAGCCGGTTGTTCGTCTTGTGCAAAAATGACTTCACCTTTACGGGTTTTAACCGTGATCGGTGCAATTTCGTCTTTAAAGTAACCTTCGCCAATGGCTGTCTGGGCACGAGTCAGTGAGCGAATGGCAAACTGATCCATTTGTTCACGACTATAGCCTTTTTGATCGGCCATTTGCTGTGCCAGCACACCCATAGACAAACCGGTTTCCGCATCTTCCAGACCTTCGAGGAACATATGATCCTTGATCTCGCCATGTCCCATACGATAGCCAGTACGCGCTTTGGGTAACAGATATGGGGCATTGCTCATGGATTCCATACCACCAGCCACCACAATATTGGCATTACCAGCTTTGATCATGTCTGCTGCCTGCATGACGGCTTTCATACCGGAACCGCAAATTTTATTAATGGTGACTGCACCGGTAGAATCAGGTAATCCAGCTTCCCGCATGGCTTGACGGGCAGGGCCTTGTTTAACGCCTGCTGGTAAAACACAGCCGAAAATCACTTCATCAATATCATTTGGGCTAAGATTGGCCCGCTCGATGGCTGCCTTGATGGCAACCGCACCCAGATTTGGTGCAGTCAATCCGGATACCGTTCCTTGAAAACTTCCCATTGCAGTTCGTGCTACAGCAGTGATAAGGATTGTTTCTGTCATTGTTATCCCTTTTTAAATTTATCCCTTAAACAAGTAAAGGTACACCTGTAACAGCCTGTACCTGTTGCATTTCCATACCTGAAGCCAACTCTACCACTTTAATGCCTTGTGCAGTCACATCGAATACACCTAAATCGGTAATGATTCGGTTGACCACGCCTTTACCTGTTAAGGGTAAACTACATTGATCGACAATTTTTGGTGTACCATCTTTGGCACAATGTTCCATCAATACCACAACCTTTTGTACCCCTGCCACCAAATCCATGGCACCGCCCATCCCTTTTACTTTCTTGCCAGGAATCATCCAGTTCGCCAGATCACCCTGAAGTGAAACTTCCATGGCACCTAAAATTGCAATATTAATATGTCCCCCACGAATCATGGCAAAAGATTCACTGCTGGAGAAAAATGAAGCACCAGCACGGGCAGTTACAGTCTGTTTGCCGGCATTAATTAAATCGGCATCGACTGTTTGTCGGGTCGGAAACTCGCCTATTCCCAGTAAACCATTTTCGGACTGTAACCAGACATCCATATACTGAGGAATATAGTTGGCAACCAGTGTTGGTAAACCAATGCCCAGATTGACATAAAATCCGTCTTCGAGTTCCTGTGCAGCACGTTGTGCCATTTCATTCCTTGACCATGCCATAATTTATACTTCCTCTGTTTTTAGCGTCATTTGTTCAATGCGTTTTTCAGGCTGTGAATTGACCACGATACGGCTGACATAAATACCGGGTAAATGAATTTCATCGGGGTCCAGTTCACCAATTTCGACCAGTTGCTCCACCTCTACTACAGTTACTTTACCGGCCATGGCACATTCTGGATTAAAATTACGAGCAGTTTTACGAAACACCAGATTTCCGGCTTTATCCGCTTTATAAGCTTTGACCAGAGCAATATCTGCTGTTAAAGATGCTTCAAGAAGATATTCTTTGCCCTCAAATTTACGTATTTCTTTACCGTCAGCAATTAATGTACCGACCCCAGTGGCCGTATAAAACGCTGGAATACCTGCACCGCCTGCACGTAATTTCTCTGCCAGCGTGCCTTGAGGTGTTAATTCAACTTGCAATTCTCCATTTAAATACTGTCGTTCAAATTCCTTGTTTTCACCGACATAAGATGAAATCATTTTTTTGATTTGTTTGCTTTGCAATAATTTACCCAGACCAAAATCATCAATACCGGCATTATTTGAAATACAGGTAAGTGCTGTGACACCAGTATCTTTTAATGCATCAATTAAGGCTTCCGGAATTCCACATAATCCAAAACCACCGACCGCGATGGTTTGCCCATCATTGACAAGATCAGCAAGGGCAGCTTTGGCACTGCAAAATATTTTATTTTTCATCTTCAGATTCCTTTCTCTTCATATTCGGGCAGATCAATATTCAAAATTACCGAGCATAGGGATTTGCCATGGGCATCGAGAGAAAGTGAACGAGTTACCCCGCCTTTCAAAATCCCACGTATCACAAAATTTAACGCAGCAATTTGTGCTAACTCATAACGTTCGATTTTTATTTCATCGACAGCAAAATGTTTCAGGGCTGGCTGTAATTGTTGATGAATCACTTGTGTTGTCAAAGTTGAACATAAAAAGTCATAATCTTTTGATTCGAATGCAATCACGGAAATATTGGAAGTATCGCCCTTATCACCAGTACGGCTATGCGCTATTTTTCGTAGTTTCATGATGCAGACTCCATCACCACATTGACATGTACCTCATCGCGTGGCAAATAAAGTGCTGCCACCGCAAGAACTTCCCGAACCGTTTTCACAGCACCACCTCCACCATAAGGACCATTGGTATATAAAGACTCAACCTCATTGGCTACTGCCACTGCATCGGTTTTTTTCTTGCAGCGTGCTGCAACACGTAAGCGGACCTCCCAGATATGGTCACTAGCGGATTGCGAACAATCCCCATAAAGTGAATCAACTCCCATAAGATCAGCGCGAATATCCTCATAACAAATTTTGGTTTGTTGTAACCGGCTCAACACAACTTTTCGTGCTAAATCTGCCCGTTGTCTGGCATTTGGTCCACCATAGGAGATCTGGCCTTCACCAATAAAACCATCGGTAAAGCCTACGGTAACCTTGAGTTTTTCCGGCTTGGGATAGCCTGCTGCGCCATAAACTGCCACCTGATCAGGTGCAAGTGCCTTAAAATAAACATGGGAAAAATCTGCAATCACATCAGGCGTGAGATAAGCATCAGGTTGATGAATTTCATATAATAGCTGTTCTTTACAGGTGGCTTCTGTCACAAAACCACCTGAACCCTCAACTTTGGTAATGATGGCATTACCTTCACTGTCCACTTCGGCAATCGGAAAGCCCAACCGATCCAGATGAGGGACGTCCTTAATACCCGGATCAGCAAAATAACCACCCGTGACTTGACCTGCGCACTCCAGCAAATGACCAATCACTGTACCTTTACCCAATTTATTCCAGTCTGATAACGACCAATTAAACTCATGGATCAAAGGTGCAAGAAATAAGGAAGGATCTGCCACACGTCCAGTAATAATAATATCGGCATCCTGTTTGAGTGCCGCAAGAATTCCCTCAACACCCAGATATGCATTTGCTGAAACGACTTGTGCAGCTAGTACATCGATTTTTAAACCATTATCTAGTGTTAAAGCACGATTTTGCAATTGATACAGAACATCATCACCTGTGACCGCTGCAACTTTAATCCCGTGAATATTTAAATCTGCCAGAATCTCACGTATTCTTTTTGCCGCAGCTACAGGATTCGCTGCACCCATATTACTGATGATCTTAAAACGACGATTGCCTTGTTGATCATTAATAAAGGGTAAAACTCCATAGAATCTTTTTTCCAGCAAGGCATCATAGCCTGCGTCCGGATTTTTTAATTTTTCCTGATTGGCAAGTGCAATGGTTCTCTCCGCCAGACATTCAAAAACCAGATAATCAAGATTACCTTTTTCAGCCAGTTCAATAGCCGGTTCTACCCGATCACCGGCATAACCGGCACCGCTGCCTATACGGATTTTTGGTAATGTATTCATTTATATAATCTCTTAAAACGGAAATACACCAAATGCTGCCGCTGCAATCGTCATGATTACAGACGCAGCAAATAAATAAGGAATGGTATATTTTTGATGGTCAGCCAAATCCAGTTTGCACAATCCAACAATCAGGAAAGTGGCAGGTGTCAATGGGCTGACAGGAAAACCTGTGGTCATTTGTCCTAAAATTGCTGCCTGAGCAACTTGTACAGGCGCGATACCAAAAGCTTCGGCAGTATGGGCAACGACTGGTAAAACACCGAAATAGAAAGAATCTGGATCAAATAATAAGGATAGAGGCATGGCAACAATACCCAATACAAATGGAATATGTTGTCCAGCACCTGGTGGAATAAAATTGACAGCATGCTCGGACATTTCTTTTAACATGCCAGTACCACTCATCACACCAGTGAACACACCAGCAGCCAACAAAATACTGACCATACTCAAAGCAGCTTTGGCATGTGCATCTATACGCTGTCTTTGCTCATCTACATGCGGATAATTTAATAATAAAGCCATCACGACACCGATCATAAACATCACAACCGGATCAACTTTGCCGCTAATCATGACACCAAGAACAACCACAGTAACAATAACGTTCGGCCAGAAGCGATGAGGACGACGTAATGCCAAATCTTTTTTATCAATATCATAGGTGAGAAAATCTGAGTTACCTGACACATTGGCAAGCCCCAGACGCTTCTCTTCTTTTTTACCCAATAGCCAAGCAACACTAAATGTGAACACCAATCCAATAATCTGTACCCAAATTAATGGTGTAAAAATTTCGGTCACTGGAATATTTAATGAAGCCGATGCCCGGATAACTGGACCTGTCCATGGTAAAAAATTTACCCCACATGCTAGGGATGCAACACACGCTAAAATTCTGCGATCCATACCCAGCTTATCGTAGAGAGGCAACATCGCCGGAATAGTAATTAAAAAAGCAACTGCACCGGATCCATCCAGATGGATAATCAAAGCCAGTAATGCTGTCCCAACCGTGATACGTGCCGGTTTTAATCCAACCGTTTTTAAAATACGGTTGATAATGGGATCAAGCATGCCGGCATCAGTCATAATGCCAAAAAATAAAATTGCAAAAACAAACATGCCCGCCATAGGTGCAATGTTTTTAATGCCTGTGATAATAAATTTGCTGGTTTCCAGACCAAAGCCTCCGATTAAAGAGGCAATGATCGGAATAGTAATCAGCGCAATTAAAGGTGACAATTTCTTTGTCAAAATACTGACAAATAGTAAAATAATGGTGATTAATCCTAATCCTGCTAACATATCTTTCCCTTGTATTAGCGTTTCCTTCCATTGCATCGTATTCGGTTTTGTGACTGGTCTGAATCGATATTATTTAAATTCTGTATTCGGAAAAACTGAATAAAAAAAACATTGGACTTAAATTATCTTTAAATATTATGATAATAACGCTGGTAAAATGTACAAAAACTTATCTTATATAATTTATTTACCGAAAAAATTGGATTTTTTTGTTTAAACATCAAATTTGGTTTAAGTTTTTCAAACATTCCAAACAGGACTTTTACATGAAACAGGGATTAAGACATATTAAAGCTTTCCTCATGGTGGCAGAACTTAAAAATTTTGGACGGGCAGCCAGTCAATTATATATTTCTCCGTCTACCTTGACCTTGCAAATTCAGCAATTAGAAGAAGAATTAGGTCTGAAATTATTTGATCGTACGAAACGGAGCGTACATATTACTCCTGAAGGACAGCAAATGATTCTGCCGCTTAAAGCTGTATTAACGGAATATGAATATGCACTGGAATTCAGCCAAAATATTTCTGAGCATGTTCTTGGCAGTATTAATATTGCCGTATTACCGACTATTGCCAGTTCATTATTACCTTTATGGATTAAGGAATTTAAAAAAGAATATCCTAGGGTAAAAATTATTGTTCAGGATTTAAATGCCAATGAAATTCACCATGCTGTTAAATCAGGTACTGCCGATCTCGGGATTGGTACAGTAGAATTATCTGATCCACATTTAACTTTTAATCGCTTATTTGAAGATGAGTTGCGTGTGTTCTTTCCCCCAGATCATGAATTAGCAGCAAGAAAAGATATTTATCTAAAAGATGTTATTCATTTCCCACAAATTGTTACCATGCCTGGCAGCAGCGTATATAACACAGTTAAACATGCCATCGAAAATATGGGCTTAACGCTAGAGAATCTAGATATTGCCTGTGAAGTCAGATACTTAAGCACAGCAATGGGATTAATTGAATCTAATATCGGTATTGCCATACTACCGGAATCAACCCCCATCAATATCAAACAAATGCATATCCTAAAGAAGAAAATTATTGATTTTCCTGATACTAGAACCATTCATCTAATGCGACTAAAATCTGCCCATGAATCATTGTTGTTAAATAGCTTTATCAAGGTGATTTACAATAATCACAAAATTTTCTAAAAAAGAGCCTTTCCCTAAATACTAAATTTGTAATAGCCATTAACTGATTAAAAAAAACAATGACAATGCTAGACTTTATCAACAGCGAATGATGTTGATTGAAGATGTTATAAAAGCCTTTATTTGATACACAGCATTGTTTTGGTGAGTTTAAACACACCATATGATTTTAGGGTTTTATAATATTCTCATTTCAGTGATTTCCCTCTCCTTCCGTCGATTAAAGATATTCACATCCATGATGTTATGTTAGTATGCTTTAGAGGGAGAAAATATTTAAATAAAAACATTCCACGGAAGGCTTTTGAAGATCAAGGCGGAACTTATGCGACCACTCAACCCAATCGATTTTATTTTTTTATCCTTAGAAAAAAGGCAACAACCTATGCACGTAGGTGGTTTGTTCTTATTCAAAATTCCCGATGATGCAGCCCCCAATTTTCTTCAGGATTTAGTGCAAGATATTCGGCAATCCAAAGCCATTCCTGTCCCGCCCTTTAATCAGGTATTAAACGGTTTATTTTGGGATGTGGATGAAGAATTTGATCTGGATCATCATTTCCGTCATATTTCTTTGCCTGCCCCAGGACGAATTCGGGAACTGTTAACCTACATTTCACAGGAACACAGCGCACTGATTGACCGGGCCAAACCACTTTGGACGTGTCATATTATTGAAGGCATTGAAGGCAATCGTTTTGCCATGTATTTTAAAATTCATCATGCCATGGTCGATGGCGTTGCCGGTATGCGCCTGATTGAAAAATCACTGGCCCATGCGCCAAACGAAACCATTGTACCGCCATGGTGTGTGCGAAATAACAAATTGAAGCGTCCGGAAACCAAGCCAATTAGCGTTGTAAAAACCTTGTTTAAACTGGCAAAAACTCAACTGCAATCCACGCCAATCGTGTTACGTGAACTCACGCAAGCCATTACGCAAGAATTAGGTAAACATCCGGATTATGTGTCCACCTTTCAGGCACCTGCCAGTATTTTAAATCAACGTGTCAGTTCATCACGCCGTTTTGCTGCGCAATCCTTTGAATTACAGCGTTTTCGCAATATCGCAACAAATTTGCATACCACGTTGAATGACGTGGTCCTGGCGGTCTGTGCAGGGGCAATTCGTTCATATCTATTATCTATTAATCAACTACCTAAACGACCATTGATTGCCATGGTCCCAGCCTCTATCCGTAATGATGATTCAGACCATGGTAACCAGATCACCATGATTCTGGCCAATCTGGCGACGCATAAGGCCAATCCACTAGAACGTATTGCAATTATCCAGCGTAGTATGCAACATGCCAAAGAGCGCTTTAAACGCATGACTGCGCAGCAAATCCTCAATTACAGTGCTTTGGTCTATGGTCCGGCAGGTGTCAATATTTTGTCCGGCTTAATGCCTAAACATCAGGCCTTTAATTTAGTAATTTCCAATGTACCAGGACCAACCGAACCGCTTTACTGGAATGGTGCAAAACTTGATGCACTCTACCCAGCCTCAATTGTACTGGATGGTCAGGCACTGAATATCACCATGACCAGCTATTTGGATAAACTTGAAGTAGGGTTAACTGCCTGTCGTCAGTCCATGCCAAGAATGCAGTCATTATTGGGATTGCTGGAAGAAGAAATTCAAACCTTTGAGCATCTGTGTAAGACGCAATCTAAAGTTGAGAAAGTTGGCTAGATCTCTCTGGTTAGTTATCTTAATATGATGAATCAGCGCGGTCTTTACTCGCAACCAGTGAAAGGGAAACTTATTTCCCTTTCCATTTCAGCGTAAATGTAAATCTAAGAATTATTTTTTACAACGCGATAAAAGCTGTGTACATGCAAGACGTACCATTTCTTTGGTTACTTTAATCTCTTCACCGGATTCTGCAAGCAAATAGCAACGATTAAATCTTGCAAATTCGATTGCTGTCGCACCTGTTTTTAAAATCACTTTTGCATCCATAATCATTCACCTCTTGGCTTGTAAATCATCATTAAAGACGACTTTTGGCTAACACTTGGCTATCACCTTGATGATGGTTATAGTATTCAAAACTATAGGCAAAAAGTAAAATTGCAGATGTAACAAAGCATTGAATAAATTCGGTTACAGTTTGGTAACTTTTGCTAACTCAGAATAATGTCGTACTGCTCTTGCGTATATAAATTTTCGACCTGAAACTTAATGATGCGGTCAATGAAATGCTCTAAATCCGCCACTGCAGCTGCCTCGGTGGTGAGTAAACTATCAATCACGGATGGGTGCGCAACGATGGTATAAGCACGCTGAGATTCGTAAGCTCTTGCATATCGCATAATTTCACGAAATATCTCGTAACACACTGTTTCTGCTGTTTTGACATAACCACGGCCTTGACAGGTCGGACACGACTCACAAAGTAAATGTTCTAATGATTCTCGGGTGCGTTTGCGTGTCATTTCAACCAGCCCAAGTTCAGACACTTGAGTAATTTTGGTCTTGGCATGGTCACGCTCAAGCATTTTTTCGAGAATTTTCATCACTTCATCACGATGCTCTGCTTCCTGCATGTCAATAAAGTCAATGATAATGATACCGCCCAGATTCCTTAACCGAAGCTGTCGGGTAATCACTTGGGTTGCTTCAAGATTGGTTTTAAATACTGTATCTTCGAGTGAACGTCCACCCACATATGAACCAGTATTGACATCAATGGTAGTCATTGCTTCGGTCTGGTCAATCATCAGATAACCACCAGATTTTAAATCAACCCGGGTTTGTAAGGCTTTCTGGATATCTTCTTCAACATTGTACAAATCAAACAGCGGACGTTCGCCAGGATAATGAATCAAACGATCCTGAATGCTGGGTACAAATTCGGCAACGAATTCCTGCAATTTATGAAATATTTCTCTGGAATCAACATAAATTTTACTGGTATCTTCACTGGCCAGATCACGAATGACCCGCTGTGGTAGCGGTAATTCCTCAAAAATCAGTCCTGTTGCTTCGACTTCTTTTTGTTTACGTTGAATATATTCCCACAGCTTTGCCAAGTAAGCCATGTCTTGACAAATTTCCTGTTCGGAAATTCCTTCGGCCGCGGTACGCACAATCAAACTACCGGGTAATTTCAGTTGTTGTTGCAATTGCTCGATTAAATTTCTTAATCTTAGACGTTCTTCTTCCTGCTCGATACGCTGTGATACACCGGTATGATTGCCATAAGGCATCAACACCAGATAACGCGAAGGAATCGAAAGATCAGTGGTCAGTCTTGCACCTTTCGAACCCAACATGTCCTTCATCACCTGTACCGATAGAACCTGTCCAGGATGCAGTAGCTCAAAAATATTGGGTGCAGACTGGGTCCGTGACCAGACCATATCATTCAGGTGCAAAAAAGCCGTACGGGATTGCCCGATATCAACAAATGCAGCCTGCATTCCGGGTAAAACACGTACAATTTTACCGTTATAAATATTTCCAACCAGACCACGTTTTGCAGCCCGCTCAACAAACAACTCGTTCACCGTGCCATTTTCAATTAAAGCGACACGGCACTCCATCGGAGTGATGTTAATTAACAACTCATCAGCCATGATGATTAACCTAAATGTTAAATGTAAATTCCTTTCAGTTCAGAGGCTGTGCGTGCTGCGCCTGAGCGAGTAATTGTAATGTTTCAAACAGTGGCAATCCCACAACATTGGAATAACTGCCTTCAATTCGTTTGACCCATGCAGCCGCACGACCCTGAATAGCATAACCGCCAGCTTTGTCCTGCGGTTCGCCTGTTTGCCAATAAGCAAACATTTCTGTATCTGTTAAATCTTTAAAGTCGACCTGTGTTGTGACTGTATCATGCCAAATTTTATTTGAACAGCACATCACAACGGTGGTTTTTACCGTATGTGCACGTCCGGAGAGTAAACGCCACATCCGCATTGCATCCTGTAAATCCTGTGGCTTGGTCAGGATTTGATCGTCAATACTTACTGTGGTATCGGCAGCGATCACAATGGCATCAGGATACTGTCCTGCAACCACCTGCGCTTTGTTGCTTGCTACGCGTAGCACATAAGCATCAGCGGACTCACCGGTCTGCACCGATTCATCAATATCGGCCACCACAACATCGAATACTAGACCGACTTGTTGTAATAACTCTTTACGGCGAGGTGATTGTGAAGCAAGTATTATACGGCGCGCCATTTTTTTAATCCAAAATAAACCAATGGCCAAATTAAAATACTGCTCAATAAAGGTGTCCAGTGACGAATAATCGATACATATTCACCAGACATAATCAGAATTAACCAGGTTTGTAATAAATATGCCACCACGGACAAAGCGCAAATCGCCCATAGATTAGATTCGGTCATTACCCTTTTGTCACGAGTAAAGTATCGGACAGAAAATGCCAATATGACAAAACTCATGGCATTTGCCCCCAAAGGCATTTCCATCAACAAATCAGTGACCATACCCAGTACAAATGCAAACCACACGCCACACCAAGCTGGTTGGCATAACACCCAAAACAGCATGACCAGCAACATAAATGCAGGTCGCCATGCGCTAAGTTCATAAGATAGTGGATAAACCATTAACACCGAAGCAATCACAATCGAAAAAATGATTGCCCATAAAGGGTCCTTGCTTTGAAAATTTTCTTTTTTAGCGAGTTGCATTCGGTTGCTCCTGCGCTAGCCCCTGAGAAAATAACACCACCACATGATGCCCACTTGCCAGTTGTGCTGCTGGTTTCACCATGATTTGTGCAAACTCACCGGAATGATGGCGCTGTATTTTACTCACCATACCCACCAGATAACCTGCCGGATAACGTTCACCCAAACCAGAACTATAAACTTGATCGCCTACCTTAATATCCGAACTGGAAGGCACATACTCCATCTCAAGCTCACCATAGTCACCTTTACCAGAAACAATGGCCCGCATTCCGGTACGCTCCAGACGAACCGAAATTGAGCTATCTTTATCTGACAGTAACATGACACGGGCGCTATGTGGATAGACACTGATGACTTGTCCCATAATGCCCTTATCATCCAGTATGGTTTGCCCTTCTTGCACATGCTCGGCACGGCCTTTATTGATAATTAAAATATGATTGAGGGGGTTGGAATCAACACCGATGGTTTCTGCAATCAAAACACGTCCATCAATAATTAATGGGGTATTGACCAAACCACGCAAACGGGCATTCTCGGCCGATAATTCGGAAAGTTTTTGTAAGCGAACCTGAGCCTGTAATAACTCTGCACGCAAGGCAGTATTCTCACGGCGTAAATCCTGTTCGGATTTGACCTGTAGTCGCATCCAGTCCCCTGAAAGCACAGGATAATTCGCCACTGCATAAATTGGATTATAGGCAGCTTTTAATACATCCCGAACAGGCTGAACAACTTGAGGAAATTGCCAATTGATAAACAAGGCAACAATCGAAACAATAATCGCAAGAACAAACGAACGAAAAGACGGTGGCTGTCTGGTTAAAATGGTTTGCACCGTCTTTCTTCCTTAAACTTATTCGATAAATAACATTTCATGATTTGGATTATCAAAGTATTCCAGTACTTTACCGCCACCACGTGCCACACAAGTCAAAGGATCTTCTGCAACCACCACAGGTAAGCCTGTTTCCTGTGCCAGCAGTTTATCCAGATTACGCAATAGCGCACCGCCACCCGTCAACACAATACCGCGCTCTGCGATATCTGAAGACAATTCCGGTGGTGTTTGCTCAAGCGCAGTTTTTACCGCACTGACAATACTTTGTAAGGGATCGGTAATGGCAGACAGGACTTCATCTGAATTCATGGTAAATGAACGTGGAACACCTTCTGCAAGGTTACGGCCACGGACTTCGATCTCTTCTACGATACCATCAGAGAAAGCCATGCCGACTTCTTTTTTGATCCGTTCGGCTGTGGTTTCACCAATCACGCAGCCATGTGCTTTACGTGCATAGTTGATAATATGTTCGTCAAACATATCCCCACCAATACGTAATGAATCTGCATAAACACAGCCTTGGAGGGAAATAATAGCAATCTCTGTGGTACCGCCACCGATATCCACCACCATTGAACCACAAGCCTGTTCAACCGGCATACCCGCACCAATCGCTGCTGCCATCGGTTCTTCAATCAGACGGACTTCTTGTGCTCCTGCATTATATACAGCTTCACGAATGACACGGCGCTCAACCAGTGTGGACTTGCACGGTACACACACCACAACTTTTGGATGATTTGGCAGTAAACCACGCTGATTTACTTTGGTAATAAATTGATGCAACATGGTCTCTGTCACTTCAATATCAGCAATCACACCATCTTTCATTGGACGAATTGCTGCAATATTGGCAGGTGTCCGACCCAGCATCTGCTTTGCATCTTCTCCAACTGCGGCAACAATTTTCTGCGAACCGCTTTGACGAATCGCAACCACAGTCGGTTCATTTAAAATAATGCCACGATCTGGTGCGTAGATCAGTGTATTTGCAGTTCCTAGATCGATGGCCAAATTTGGGGAAAACCAGCCAAAAATTCGTTTAAAAAATATCACGGGTGTTCTCAGTGTAATCAAGTGGCGACTCAAGACCGCAACTTTAACGAAATGTGATGATTTGAACAAGTCAATCGCTTATTATAACGCACGATATTTTGATTTTTTTTGAAAATGAATTAGGTGACGGCATGTCTTCATCGGAAGCGCAACAATCTACAGACTTGAATGCACAGACAGTATCAGGCATTGCAACGCTTGCAAAACTCTCACTCAATGATGCACAAGCAATTGAATATGCTACAAGTTTAAATAAAATTTTATTGATGATGGAACATTTAAAAGGCATTAATACCGAGGGTATTGAACCTTTGAAAAGTCCTTTTGACCATCCACAGCCATTACGTAGCGATGTTGTAAGTGAAACCAATCATCGGGAGCAATATCAGGCTGTCGCCCCATTAACACAGGATGGATTGTATCTTGTACCTCGTGTGATTGAATAAAATTTGTTCGATTGTTTTTTTGAAATAAATTTGAATATATAAAGAAAAGACTTATGACTGATTTACACCGTTTATCTATCCGACAACTGTCTGAAGGTTTGTCATCAGGACAGTTTTCCTCTCGTGAACTGACACAGCACTATTTAAACCGTATCGAAAAAATTGATGCGCAAGTTAATAGTTTTGTCACAGTTACGCCCGAGTTTGCATTGTCACAGGCCGATACTGCCGATGCAGCCATTCAGGCAGGCAAAGCCACTGTCTTAACTGGTATTCCACTGGCCCATAAAGATATTTTTTGTACCCAAGGGATTAAAACCACTGCCGGTTCAAAAATGCTGGATAATTTTATTTCACCCTATGATGCGACTGTGGTGGCCAAAGCCAAAGCCGCAGGTCTGGTCACGCTGGGCAAAGTCAACATGGATGAATTTGCCATGGGCTCTGCCACTGAAAACTCCTATTACGGTGCAACCAAAAACCCATGGAATTTACAGCATGTGTCAGGTGGTTCATCAGGCGGTTCGGCAGCCTCCGTTGCGGCTGATCTGGCACCCTTTAGCACCGGAACAGATACCGGTGGTTCTATCCGTCAGCCGGCATCGTTCTGTGGTCTGACAGGCTTAAAACCTACTTATGGTCGCGTCTCACGCTTCGGTATGATTGCCTACGCCTCTTCTATGGATCAAGGTGGTCCACTGGCACGTTCAGCAGAAGATTGCGCCTATTTGCTCAATGTGATGGCTGGTCATGATGCCAAGGATTCCACTTCGATTGACCAAGACGTCGATAATTATGTCGCCAATCTAAATCAAACCAGCATCAAAGGTTTACGCATTGGGATTCCAAAACAGTATTTTGATGTCAAAGGTTTGGATGCAGACGTTCGTGCGCGTGTCGAGCAGTCTTTAAAACAATTGGAAGAGCTGGGCGCGACACTGGTCGAGATTGATCTATCCATGGTCGATGCCTATGTACCCACCTATTATCTGATCGCACCTGCCGAAGCCTCTTCAAACTTGTCACGTTATGATGGCGTACGTTATGGCTATCGCTGTGAAAATCCGCAGGATTTGAATGATCTTTATCGTCGTTCTCGCTCGGAAGGATTTGGCGCAGAAGTACAACGTCGTATTCTGATTGGTACTTATGCCCTGTCTGCCGGTTATTACGATGCGTATTATGTCAAAGCACAAAAAGTACGTCGTTTAATCCAACAAGACTTTTTAAAAGCGTTTGAGCAGGTGGATGTGATTGCAGCGCCTTCTGCACCTACCACTGCCTATAAAATCGGTGCATCACTGGATCCGGTTGAAATTTATCTCGGTGATATTTATACCATTGCAGTCAACCTAGCAGGTTTACCCGCCATCAATGCACCGGTTGGCTTTGATCAGCACAACTTACCAGTTGGTCTACAACTGATTGGTAACTACTGGTCTGAATCACAATTGCTATCAATCGTTCATCAATATCAACAGGTCACTGACTGGCATACAAAACGTGCGGCAATTGCTGAGGAGAATGCATAATGGCAAAACTCATTGAAGGCTGGGAAGTCGTTATCGGTCTTGAGATCCACACTCAGCTCAACACACATTCCAAAATTTTCTCCGGCTCCAGTATTGAATTTGGTGCAGAACCAAATACCCAAGCCAGTCTGGTTGATCTTGCCATGCCCGGCGTATTACCAGTATTAAATGCCGAAGTCGTCAACAAAGCTATTCGTTTTGGTTTGGGTATTAATGCAGAAATTGACCGTAACTCGGTATTTGCCCGTAAAAACTATTTTTATCCGGATTTGCCTAAAGGTTATCAAATCAGCCAGATGGACAATCCTATTGTCGGTAAAGGCTTTGTCGATATTCATCTGGAAGATGGCAGTACCAAGCGTGTTGGCGTAACCCGCGCCCATCTGGAAGAAGATGCCGGAAAATCACTGCACGAAGACTTTGCAGGCTATACCGGAATCGACCTGAACCGTGCCGGTACACCTTTACTTGAGATCGTATCTGAACCGGATATGCGTTCGGTGGAAGAAGCTGTTGCCTATGTACGTACCATTCATACATTGGTACGCTGGCTCGGGATTTCCGATGGCAATATGGCAGAAGGTTCGTTCCGCTGTGACTGTAACGTGTCCCTGCGTCGTCCTGGCGATGAATTTGGTACCCGTTGCGAACTGAAAAACATCAACTCTTTCCGCTTTATCGAAAAAGCCATTGATGTCGAAATCGAACGTCAAATTGAAATTCTGGAAAGTGGTGGACGTATTATTCAGGAAACCCGTTTATTCGACCCGAATAAAATGGAAACTCGCTCCATGCGTTCCAAAGAAGAAGCCAACGATTACCGCTACTTCCCCGATCCCGACTTGTTACCTGTGCATATCACGGAACAACAAATTCAAACCATTCAGGCCGATTTACCAGAACTGCCTGCGGCACGTCGTGAACGTTTTGTCAGTGAGTACCAAATCCCGGAATATGATGCTCGTGTACTGACCCTTTCCCGTGAAATGGCAGATTTCTTTGAAGATGTGGTGAAATTTGCCGGTGATGCCAAACAGGCCAAACTCGCAGCCAACTGGGTCATGGGTGAACTTTCAGGTGCACTGAACAAAGCTGGCCTTGAAATTACCCATTCCCCTGTATCGGCAGAACAACTGGGCGGCATGATCGCACGTATCATGGACAACACCATTAGCGGTAAAATTGCCAAACAGGTCTTCGGCTTTATGTGGGAATCCAACGGTCAATCTGCTGATGAGATTATCAGCGAGAAAGGCTTAAAACAGGAAACCGATACCGGTGCGATTGAGGCCATCATTAAAGAAGTCCTTGCTGCCAATGAAAAAATGGTGGAAGAGTACAAATCAGGTAAGGACAAAGCCTTTAATGGTCTGGTTGGTCAGGTGATGAAAGCCTCTCGTGGTAAGGCCAATCCAGCACAAGTCAATGAATTGATGAAAAAGTTGATTGGTTAATTGTTGACTAACCCTTATTTTTTATGAGATAAAAACCTCGTTGAGTACGAGGTTTTTTTCATTTAAATAAAAATAGTTAGGACAAATATGATGTTAATTACACAGGCCAGACTTTCCGATTCAGAAGAATTATTGGCATTACAAAAGTTGGCTTACCAATCCGAGGCCGAACTCAATAATGATGATAATATTCCACCGCTTACCCAAACTTTAACGTAATATATCGAAGAATTCCCCCAAAGATTGATTCTAAAAATTGAAAAAAATGACCATATTATCGCCAGTGGTCAGGCTTATATTGAGAATAACACCTGTTATATTGGACGTTTAATTGTACACCCCGAATTTCAAGGGCAAGGATTAGGTTCAGCTATTTTAGATCAATTAGAACAAGAGTATTCATCTGCGAAACGCTTTGAATTATATACCGGAGAAAAAAGTATCCGTAACCTTCAACTTTACCAACGTAAAGGCTATCGAATTTTTAAACAGGAAGTTTTAGGGAAAACCACGGTAATCTTTTTGGAAAAGTTTTAAATCTAGCACGACATAAAGACAAAATTTAAAAATCCATACCCAGCTTTAATAGAAAGATTTAAAAAAAATCTTTCTACAACCCCAACTTGCCAAAAATATCCGGCGTTAAAAAAGTCATTACCAGCTTATTCAAATCAATATAGCGCAAAGTGCCCTGTAACTGTTGGCGCACGGCCGGATCTTTAAGAATATCCTCACCAGCTTGACGACCCAATTCCTGAAAGCTCTCTGCCACTGCCTGTACGCCATCGCTTTGGATCACGGCTTTGGTTTGTGCTGCACACTGCTCGACAATCACACGTTGTAAGACCTGTGCCAACTTTTGATCAAGCTGATTTTTTTGCTCGGCAGTGACATTGCTAAATGCTGCAAGATCGGGATGTGCAGACAACGCCACAAAGGTCCATTGTAATACCGCAGTTTTATCGCTTGCTGTGGTCGCTTTCACCAGACAATCACTCAATTGATCGACCGACGGACTTGCCATGGCAACTTGTGACGTCCCCAACACAGCAACAGCCAAACAAAAAGAACGACTTAAATGAGAACATTGGCGACGAACAATGCCATAAACATGACCTAACATAGCGCTGACTCTAATAAAAATTCTATCCCTTTGTATCACAGCCTTCCACATTTCACCACTTACAACTGTATCGCCTGAGTATCCCAAAAATGCCATCCACAAAATCAGTGCTACAACAAAGTAATCTGTTCTAAAAATAGTGGGCAATTTTTTAAAAATACGCCCTGCTAAAACCGAGCCATGTTAAAAATTTTCATCACATTTACCGCTTAAATTCTGCTAGATTTTAAAATCATCAATTTAATTTTTAGAAAAGTATGACATCAAAATTATATCTACCGCTATTATTTGGATTATTGGCTACGATTCAGCCTAGCCATGCCGACGTTGAAACCTTTAAACCGAGCTTCCCTACATTTTATAATTCATCAGCGGAACGAAAAGCCAATAATCAACTTTACTATCTTGGTGAAGCAAAATTTCAGAATCATGTTACAGTGCCTTTTTATGGTGTAACGGCGGAAAATCCTGCTGATGGTGATGGAGAAAGGCTGATTAGGGATTTTCACAAATGTACCACTCAAACTTGCGACTTTAAATTTAAACTTGATGCCAGTCAGGCCAAACAGCTTAAATTACTTGCCTTACCAAGTATTGGTCTAACGCTGGTACCACGTCACTGGCAGGAGATTCAGTCCAATGCAGGCGCAAATGGTACTGGCTATGCCCTCATCATGAGCCCGGATCATCAACAGGCCATTGAACTGTCAGACTCAGCATTTTGTGTCGGTTGTGGTATGCGTCCAGCCACTTTATTTTTTCCCAAATTATTAAAACAGAGTGTGGAATATGAATATGGTGGCTATCAGGATCGCAATAAATTATTAACTGTGGTTTATCCGACAAAAAATGTAGCATTTTTTAGCTATCAAATTCCTGGACTTCCATATAAAACCCACGGTGTTGCCAAATATCAGGATGATGGCGATTTTAATTTCAGGAATATTCAGGTGATTTTGAATCCAGAACAAACAAATCAACAACAAGCACTAGTCAGAACAATTTTAAATTTTTATCATTATACTCATTAGGCTTGGTCCGCCATTCACTATGCTTAAATCGTATGATGAACGGCCGACCGATTGCCTATATTATTTTAAAATTGACTCAAAAGCTTTTAAACGTTTATAAATCGACAATAATTCAATAATGGTTTTCCATGAACTAATCAGATATTGAAATGATTCACGCACCTTGCCAAAGACACCACCAATCTGGTTAATCAGCCCCAAGGTCATTTTCCCAGAGGCAATGGCAGGAAATAACACCACAATACTGTATAGAATATCCAGTTGTTTATACCAAGTTGCCACCAAATTAAAATAGGCATAATGAAAATAAAGGCGGAAATAGTTTTTACGGATTCTGGAAAATAATTGCTTTAACGTGGCAGGCTGGGCACGTTCCTCATGATCTTCACCATAGACCAATTCCTTACGGTATGCTGCTTCGACTTTTTGGTTATTAAATTCCAGTCCGGGTAACTTGATCCCGACCGCCATTAGCAAGACTGTACCAAAAACTGCCCAGACAATCGCTGCCCAGACCAGTGAATGCTCAACGGCACCAAAGATCGGTAATTCCGGTACATGCTTGGACAATTGAAATAAAATTGGCAGGAAAGCAATTAGAATCATCACAGCTTTGACCAGTTCAACACCTAGATCTTCCATAATGGTGGCAAAGCGCATGGTGTCTTCCTGTACCCGCTGTGATGCCCCTTCGACATGACGCAGTTGATCCCAGTGCTCGGTATAATATTCATTCATTGCGGTACGCCAACGAAAAATATAATGACTGACAAAAAATGAATTGATCACCGCGAGTGTCACCGCAACCATGGCTATATAGAGAAAGGTTAAGGTTTCACGATATAAATCTTCAATATTACCCCCCCCTTCAGAGAGCATCTTCTGGATTAAATCCCAAAACGGCACATACCAAGCATTGACCGCAACACTGACCTGAACGCCAAACCAAATATTAAACAGAATAAAGGCAGAACCCCAGATTGACCATTTTTGCCATTTGTTATCGGAAAAAAACCGCCAAAACCCGGCAAAAAGTGCTGTCGCCAGCAAAAACCACAGATAAAACCACAGGGAAGATGCCGTCCAGAATCGGCTTACACCCACAGGTGATGCAATCTCTGCATAGCCTTTGGGAAAGCCTAAATACTCTCCCCATGCATGACCACCGCTATGCCACAAAATCAAATTAAAAATCATCCAGACAAGAACACTGATAAAAAACAAACGGGGGGATGGAAAAAATGATTTAAACATAGATGGCTAATAATCCCTTGATTTATACATCGGACATTGGCTGTTGCATATCAGCACTGTAAGATAATCTTATGGATTTTGGAATCCGGCAAAATACAATTTTTTAAAGATTTTTTGGTGATGTACATAGAAAATACCGTCATAAGAAATTTATAATCCATCAGGCAATTTGGACTTCATCATTTCCCGACGATCAATTTTTTCGCCATCAACAATAAATGTGCCATCACCAACGGCGTGACAAGTGCGTTTTTCAGGACGTGAATGGTCATAATAGGCAGCCAGTCCTTCCAGCACAATAATATGATAAGGTTCGATTATATCCACTACTTTACATTCGATATTGGCCACACACTCCTTAATTAAAGGCGCATATATATATTTGGCTGGTTCTTTGCTAAAACCAAATTTTTCAAATTTATTGGTATCTGCCCCGGAACATGTTCCGACCCCAATCACGCGATCCAGTAAATCAACCGTTGGAATGGCAAGTGTACATTCCCGATTTTTACTTAATGCAGCATAAGAATAATTCCATTCGCCTGTGCTAATCGCAAAAGATGCAGGAAAATCCAGAACCATACTCCATGTTAAAGTCATAATATTGCTTTGTTGCCCATCCTGTGTGGTAAGTAAAATTAGAGGGCCAGACTCTAATAAAGTAAAGGCTCTCGTCAGCGCTAATTGGTCCATGCTTTTCTCCGCTACACTAGGATGCTTCATTTGAAGAATAGATATTGCGAAGCTCAAGCCATGCGATCATCATTCAAATGCTCGAGGTAAAATATTCAAACATGATCTCCTCTGTTATGTATGCTGAAAATGTATAAATCATGTCATTGTTTCTTAAATAGCCGCCGCTTGATAAGACATTAATTCGGTCTGAATCCAGTCAATAAATTTTTGTATCAGGATAGAAGAATTCTGACTGGAATGAACCAGATAATAAGAGCGACGACCTTCCAATTTTTTAGGAGAAACGATCACCAGTTCTTTTTTTAATAGTTCTTTTTCAATCAGCATTTGCGGGATAAGTGCCATGCCCATGCCATGACTTGCCGCAACGGCCAGCATGGTGAACAATTCATGCCGCTGTCCATCATAAGGCCGAGCATGCATAATATGATGCATTTGAAACCATTCCTGCCAAATGGTAGGGCGAGTCGTTTGCTGCAAAAGCGGCAATTGAATGAGTTGATCGGCACTTAAATCATAGCTGTATTCATTGATTTTTTTTGCCTGTGGAAAATTCTTATCAATTAAATAAGGCGCGCAAACTGCCACGACATCTTCTTTTAATAAATGATGGGCGGTGGTTCCCGGCCAGTGCTCAATTTGTTGTTGTGTACCGGTATATATTGCCGCATCAAAAATATTTTCATTAAACAAAAAAGGTTTGGTACTGGTTTCCAAATGAATGGTGATTTCCGGATAAATAGCATTAAAACCATGTAATTTAGGCAGTAACCATCGTGTTGCAAAAGTCGGTACAACGCCGAGTTTGAGTGTTCCACCCAGTCCTTTATGCGACATCATGTCCAGTGTGTTTTGTTCCAGTGCCAGTAATGGCGCTTTGATATTCTTATAATATTGTTCTCCGGCCGGGGTCAGCTCTACACCATGCCGTGTGCGGGTAAATAATTCAACTTGTAAAAACTGTTCCAGTTGTTGAATCTGTCTGGAAACAGCACTTTGGGTAATACAAAGCTCCTGTGAAGCATAAGTATAGCTGGCATGTTTTGCAGCCGATTCAAAGCATAGCAAACTTTGCAGCGAGGGGATTTTGCGACGCATCGATAAATTCCTTTTATCTGGTCTAGATATGACATCATCACATATCTCTCGATTATCCTAAGCGATTTCTCTGGTTAATCTCCATATCTTTAACCCATTAATAGCAAATAATGCAATTCATAACACTGATCCGCAATTCAGATATGAGATATTGGTATATCTGCATGCAAATTTATCGTTTGAAAGTGCGTCCTGATCTTCGTAGCATCATCTGACAACGATACAAGATCATTTTTTGCAGAGGACGCAATGAATCAAATGACTCAGCCCAAACATGGCAACAAAGTTCAATTCGACTGGCAGGATCCATTCTTACTGGAACAGCAGCTTAGTGAAGAAGAGCGCATGATTAAAGACACAGCATACAGCTATTGTCAGGATAAACTCTTGCCTCGCGTTCTGGAACAATTCCGTCACGAAAAAACTGATCCAAGTATTTTTCGCGAAATGGGTGAACTGGGATTATTAGGTCCGACCATTCCGGCACAATATGGTGGTTCAGAATTAAATTATGTCAGCTATGGTTTGATTGCCCGTGAAATTGAACGGGTTGATTCTGGTTATCGCTCGATGGCCAGCGTACAAAGTTCTCTGGTCATGGTCCCTATATATGAGTTTGGTACAGAACAACAAAAACAAAAATATTTACCCAAACTTGCCACAGGCGAATATATTGGCTGCTTTGGTTTAACCGAACCGGATCATGGTTCTGATCCCGGCAGCATGATCACCCGGGCAAAAAAAGTCGATGGTGGTTACCGTCTGAGCGGGGCCAAAATGTGGATTACCAACAGTCCCATTGCCGATGTATTTGTGGTATGGGCCAAGGAAGTTTCCGCAGAAGGTAATGTCGGAGAAATTCGCGGCTTTATTCTGGAAAAAGGCTGGCAAGGGCTTTCTGCTCCGGCGATTCATGGCAAAGTCGGATTACGGGCTTCCATTACTGGTGAGATTGTAATGGATAATGTTTTTGTCCCGGAAGAAAATGCCTTTCCAGAAGTACGTGGTTTAAAAGGGCCATTTACCTGTCTAAACAGTGCCCGTTATGGCATTGCCTGGGGTGCAATGGGTGCCGCAGAATTTTGCTGGCATACTGCCCGTCAATATACACTGGATCGCAAGCAATTTGATCGACCCTTGGCAGCAAATCAATTGATTCAGAAAAAGCTTGCCGATATGCAAACAGAAATTGCTCTGGGTTTACATGCAGCTTTACGTTTTGGTCGCATGAAAGATGAAGGAATCGCTGCAGTAGAAGGAACCTCCCTGATCAAACGTAACAACTGTGGCAAGGCATTAGATATTGCCCGACTGGCACGTGACATGATGGGTGGCAACGGTATTAGCGATGAATTTGGTGTCGCACGTCATCTGGTCAATCTTGAAGTGGTCAATACCTACGAAGGTACACATGATGTACACGCTCTGATCTTAGGTCGTGCACAAACCGGCATTGCTGCCTTCGCAAATTAATTTCTTATTTTTTTAATTCCTAAAGTGCTCTACCAAGAGCGCTTTAAGTGCGTTATGTCTTTAAAACAGTAAATACACATCAAGGAATCATCGTAAATTTATTTTAACAGCGATTTTCACCTTACTTTCCTGAGTAAAACGGCAAAACCATATTCAGAGCATGCTCAGGCGAAAAAATTTGCGATGACTCATTTAGGACAAATGAGGTAAAAAATGAACAATGAAGTTCCAACAGTAGCAGAGATCAGCAAATATTCTCTCCCCGCCAATGTCGGCACTTTCGAGAGAATCGGTGTACATACATGGAAATGGGCATTCTTATTTGCCTATTTCGCCATGGTAGTCGATGGTGTAGACATCATGCTGTTATCGTACAGCCTGACCAGTTTAAAAACCGAATTCGGTTTATCCACCTTTCAAGCCGGCGCTCTAGGCAGTGCATCATTAGCCGGCATGGGAATTGGTGGCATTCTAGGCGGATGGGCATGTGATAAGTTCGGCCGAGTACGCACCATTGCCAGTTCGGTTACCTTCTTTTCAATTGCCACCAGTATTCTCGGTTTCACCCAGAGTTTTGAGCAGTTTATGGCTCTACGCTTTATTGGCGCATTAGGGATTGGCGCCCTGTATATGGCATGTAATACCCTGATGGCAGAATACGTTCCGACCAAATATCGCACCACGGTTTTAGGTACCCTACAAACCGGACAGACCGTGGGCTATATTGTTGCCACGCTTTTAGCCGGAGCGATTATTCCGGATCATGGCTGGCGTGTATTATTTTTTATTACCGTTATTCCGGCTTTTATTAATATTTTCCTACAACGGTTTGTACCTGAACCAAAATCCTGGCAACTCACCAAGATCAAGGCAGCGCAAGGCACGCCAGCGCTTGAAAAGACCAGAGTCAAAGAAAGGCCTCGCAAAAGTAAGAGTATTTACAAACAGATTTTTATCAATTTTAAACATCGTAAAATGTTCTTATTGTGGATGACCACTGCATTTTTCCTGCAATTTGGTTATTACGGTATTAATAACTGGATGCCAAGTTATCTGGAAACCGAAGTACAGATGAACTTTAAAAATCTAACCAGTTATATGGTTGGCTCGTACACTGCGATGATTCTGGGTAAAATTATTGCAGGCTATCTGGCAGACAAATTTAATCGTCGTGCAGTATTTGTGTTTGGTACCATTGCCAGTGCCATCTTTTTACCGATCATCATTTTCTTTAATACGCCTGACAATATTCTATATTTACTGATTACTTTTGGATTTCTTTACGGTATTCCTTATGGCGTAAATGCCACCTATATGGCGGAATCATTCTCTACCGATGTGCGTGGTACAGCCATTGGCGGTGCCTATAATATTGGCCGTGTCGGTGCGGCAATTGCACCGGCAACCATTGGTTTCCTTGCTTCCGGCGGCACTTTTACCATGGCGTTTATTGTTATGGGTGCGGCTTATTTTATTGCCGGTGTTTTACCCGGACTATTTATCAAAGATCGTCAATACGATCCACAACATTCATAACTCACCTTGTCAGGAAGGTCATGCTTTGCCTTCCTGCAAATCTGATTGAAGGAAAATATTATGGGTGCATTACAGGGAATTCGTGTACTGGATTTAAGTCGGGTATTAGCCGGCCCATGGTGTGGGCAAGTCTTAGCCGATCTAGGTGCAGAAGTCATCAAAATTGAACGCCCAAATCTGGGCGATGATACCCGTATGTGGGGGCCACCTTGGATGAAAGATGATAAGGGACAATTCACACGGGAATCCGGTTATTATCAATGTGCAAATCGCAATAAATATTCGGTTGCCATTGATATTACCAGTTCCGAAGGACAGGCACTGATTCATGAAATGGTGAAAACGGCAGATGTGGTGATTGAAAACTATAAGGCAGGCTCATTAAAAAAATATGCGCTGGATTATGAAACTCTTCAGGCGCTCAATCCCGGATTGGTTTATTGCTCTATTACGGGCTTTGGTCAAACAGGTCCGCGCGCAGAACAGCCCGGCTATGATTTTATCATTCAGGGCATGTCCGGATTAATGAGCATTACGGGTGAATCTGATGATTTACCTGGTGGCGGTGCCCAGAAGGTTGGCGTAGCCGTGGTCGATATCCAGACCGGTTTATATGCCACCATTGCTATTCAGGCTGCCTTACTTGCCAGACAACATACCCAGCGCGGGCAATATATTGATCTGTCACTACTCGACGTACAGGTTGCTGCGCTGGCCAATCAGGGAATGAATTATCTCAGTTCTGGCATTGCACCCAAGCGCATGGGGAATCATCATCCGAATATTGTTCCTTATCAAACCTTTAAAGCCAAAGACAAAGAATTTATTCTGGCCTGTGGCAATGATAAACAATTTAGGGATTTATGTATTGCCATTGGCAAACCAGAACTTCTTGAAAGCGAAAAATATTTGCGTAATCAGGATCGGGTGAAATATCGTGATGAATTGGTTACTTTACTTACAGATTACTTTCTGACTAAAAATGCACAGGATTGGGTAGATGTCATTGATACAGTAAAAGTGCCGGTAGGCATCATTAACTCAATCGCCGATGCCTTACAAGAACCACAAATTCAGGCCAGAGATTTAGTGGTTGATCTGCCTCATCGTTTAAACCAGCAATTTAAAGTCATCGGCTCTCCCATCAAATTATCAGATACACCAGTGGAATATCATCATGCGCCTCCTCAATTAGGTGAGCATACCCAACAGATATTATCGCGCTTTAAATCAGCAGAGGAACTTGCCCGATTAAAACAGCAAGGTGTGATTGATGGCAAAATTGCCTGACGTTTTTAAATAGCGGGAAGATTGAGAATGGCAGCAAGATAGACCGAATCAGTGTAGGCTGATACGGTCTTTTAAAGGCAATCTATTATTCAGCCCTGAATTAAACTTTTAATTTTTTCTACAGTCTGCAATGGATATTCCAGCGGGAACATATGTCCACCCGGCACCACGGTATAGGGAATCCCCAGCTTCTTTTGCGCCTGTTGTGGAAATTTTTTCTTTAGGAATAAACTTTCTTGCCCGACTACCAAATGCACAGGAACTTTCGGTTTAGGTTGAGGCAGCCACCACAAGGACGGATTTTTTCTAAAGATTTCCACCTCAACAGCTTTGGGAATCGTCAGTGTTACCCCACCCTGTTGTACATCTTGTGTTAAGCCGTAGCAAATATAATCATCAAAACATTGTTGATTAAACCCTTTAAAAAATCCCCGTGTACGTAGCAAACTGGCTGCCTGTTCGCGACTGTCCCAATGATCACGACGTCGTGATGACAATCCTGCCGGGGTCATTTTATCCACCAGTTTTGGACTAAATAATTTTGCCACATGAAAGGCAAAAGAGGATTTCCCCATAATCAGTGGAGGATCCAGCATAATCACTTGCGAAATCAAATCAGGGCGTAAATTGGATGCCATAAAACTTAATAATGAACCCAATGAATGACCAACTGCAATGACCTGACGACCTTGTGCTTGTGTTTCAATACTATCAATGACCTGCTGAACCAGTAACTGCCATTGATCAGTGACCGGATAATGCGGATCGGTACCAATCAGCGGGACATAAATAATGTCAAACTCATCTGATAAGGCATCAAATAATTTTTGATAGGTTTGAGATGGGATTCCATTGGCATGAGCAAAGTGAATTAATGGTTTCATGGCGATTGTTCTTCATTTTTAGACCTGATGCTTATCTTCCTCTTGAACGTATTCAACATTCAAGAGGGAAAACTGACAAGTTTTATATGGTAATTTTTATACAGATGGCATGATTAAACCAGCGATGACCAAACAGGTTACTGCAAGTTTGGCTGCGACTGGGTTTCTACCTGCTGCGAAATGGACTGACCAATGCCTTGACCAATGGAAGTTCCCATTTTACCAAGCAAAGACTCAAATGGGCTGCGCTGTATGGTGTAATCCACTTTCTTATCCACGTTCAATTCACGGGCAAGTGTGGTGATATTGCCGGTTTTATCCGCCAGTCCCAGCTTGATTGCTTGATCGCCGGTCCAGAACAAACCAGAGAAAAGATCTGGTGTATCGGCTTTTAGACGATTACCACGACCCGCTTTGACGGCATCAATAAAGTGTTGATGCACATTATCCAGTAATGCCTGTACATGCGCTTTTTCGGTTGGATTGATCGGTTTGGTCATACTCAGCAATGCCTTATGATCACCGGAAGTCATGGTACGGTCTTCAACACCCAGTTTTTTAGCCAATTCAGAAAAACCATAATTGGGCATAATTACCCCGATCGAACCGACAATACTTGATGGATTGACATAAATTTCATCTGCGGCGGAGGCAATATAATATGCACCCGAAGCACCGGTATCACCAATCACCGCATAAACTTTTTTATCCGGATGCTGTTGTTTCTGATAACGGATTTCTTGCCAAATTTCATCTGATTGTACTGGTGAACCACCGGGTGAATTAATATTTAATACAACAGCCTTGCTATTGCTGGCCTCAAACGCACGCTTTAATGCCTTGTTGGTATCCTGACTATTGACACTGTTGGGGTCATTGGCAATAGTCCCTTCAATATCAACCACAGCAAGATGCGATTCGGATACCATGGGGCCACCATCCACTTGACCACTCACACTACAGCTTTTACCCATTGCTACGATAACAATAAGCAAATAAGCAAATGTCAGTAATTTGAAAAAGATCCCCCATCGACGACTACGCCGCTGTTCTTCAACAGAAGCCAATACCGCTTTTTCAAGTATTTTCCATTCTTGTCCGGTCGCTTGTTCGGACGTTGATGTTTTTTGTTGTTCAATAGGAGGTTTTGGTGGCCATTCCGACATGAAATTTATCCCAATGATTAAAAGCCATTACTCTAACAGGTTGTCAAAAATCTTGCATAGATAATCGACTTATCACACCTAAATTTAGACAAATAAGTTTATAATGTGAAAATATTGACATTTTTTCTTTTTTTATGATGCAGAAACAATTAGATGGCTTGGTAACCAGCATGCGTTTTATCAGCAAGTTACCCTTAAAACTATTACAAACTTGTGCCACAGGCATAATTGTACTGGTTACTAAAATTATTCCAGTAAAAACACCCCGATATGCCAAGCTTAATATCGAAATTGCGTTTCCCGATGCTTCACCTGAAAAAATACAACAGATTTATCAATCTTCGGCCATCAATGAACTAAAATCCTATTTTGAATTTATTCATATCTGGGGCAACCGTACCGAAAAAAATATTGCCATGGTTCATTCTGTCACGGGTGAAGAATATTTACATGAAGCACTGGCAGCCAAACAGGGGATTGTTTTAATTGTGCCACATTTCGGCACGTGGGAAATTATGAATGCCTGGGTTAGTCAATTTACCCCGATGACCATTATGTATAAACCCCTAAAAAATTCAGCAGTGAATGAATTTGTTTTACAGGCACGCAGCCGTGAACAGGCACATCTAGTTCCCACCAATGAAACTGGGGTTAAGCATATATTCAAGGCGCTTAAATCTGGTGGCATTACGGCAATTTTACCAGATCATAGTCCGGATCATGGTGGTGAACTCATCAACTGGTTTGGCGTTCCGCTTCATTCCAGCCAGTTAAGTGCCAAAATGATTCAAAAAACCAAAGCCAAAGCCCTATTACTCTATGCCCTGCGTAATGAAAATGAAGGCTTTGATATGTTTATTGAACCAATGTCGGCTGAAATTTATGACACCAGTAAAAATGGCACATTACTGATTCATAAAACCATGCAGGCATTGATCCAGCGTTATCCGGAGCATTACCACTGGAGTTATAAACGCTTTAAGGCCAATCCCGCCACCTCTGCCCTGTACACCCTTCCAAACGACAAGGCACTCGCATTAATTCGCCAAATCCAGACGCAAAGCAGTACTTTTGGGTAATAACCACTGTCGTGTGGCACGTGCACTACGCCATGACCAGATGGATTGATGCTGTTCTAATTCAATATGAATCGCACCTAAATCTGCGGTATTCACATAAGCAATATTCAATGCCTGTAATCGGGCCAGTGTTTCAGGCGTAGGATGTCCATAGCGATTATCAAAGCCTGCCGAAATCACAGCCAGTTTGGGATTAACCTGCGCCAGAAAATCATAGGCAGAACTATGCCGACTACCATGATGGCCAAGCACCAAAATATCAGCAGTTAAATCAGGATAATCCTGCAACAGATAAAATTCACCTTCCCAGCCCAGATCGCCCATCACCAAAATCTTAAACGGTTGTCCCAACATTTGTGTTTGAATCAATACCACACAGGAAGATTCATTCTGATTGTGCCGTGAATAATTTTCTTTTGGAAAAAGAATCTCTACTTGGACGTCATCCCATTGCCAGGCTTGCCCCTGATCGCAACGTATGAAGGGAACCTCTGGATAATTGGTCAACACTTTATCATAGCTATTACTGCGTAACTGTTTGACCCGAATATGATCAATCACCGCGGCTGCGCCACCACTATGATCCAGATCTAAATGTGACAATAAAATCTCATCCAATGAACGTATGCCCTGACTGCGTAAAAATGGCACAATTACCCGATCTCCCATCGATGCTTGTCCTTCCTGCCAAGCTGGTCCACCCGTATCAATCAATAGCTGATGATTTGCTGTTCTAAGCAACGTTGCCTGCCCTTGCCCGACATCCAAAATATCAAACTGTAATAGCGCACGCTTTTGTGGAATAAACGTCAGCAAGATGAAAAAAGCTGCCCAATATCGGGGAATCAATCCTTTGGGTAAAGAAATCAATATGATGCCAATGCTTAGACTGAGCAAACCAAAAACATTAAGATAGCTTGGCAGATACAACCACGCTGCAACAGGTTGCAAAAGCAATAAAACATGATTAAACATCGCCAGCAAAAAAGCGGCCATCGACCAGATCAGATGTCCAAGACTCGGAATAATCAGCCAGATCAACGCAGCAATAATATCAAGCGGTACAATCACCAGACTTAAAAATGGAATGGCAATTAAATTGATCACAGGTGAAATCAACGAAACCGCCTGAAACTGCCATAACACGATAGGTAAAAGCGCAATAAAAATACGCCACTGCGATTGCCATAACAGCGCAATCAAAATCTTAAAACGTTCAATTACACCAAGAGAAGGATCTTGCTGTTTCGCCTGAACTTGCTGATAGATCAATAAAAGAATGGCCGAAGCCCCAAAAGACAACCAGAATGCTGCCGATAAAATCGCAAAACAATCCCACCATAGCACTACACAGGCAGCACATAACAACGTGGTAAAAGGAGAAATCCTGATCCGTAATAACAATGCCAAACTACAGATGAATACGATAAGCCATGTACGCACGGCCGGAATTTCAAATCCGGTAAATGCCACATAAAAACTGACACAAGCTAAAAAGATCGGTAAATAGACATAAGGTTTTGGGATATACTGATAAAGATTGCGACATATGCCACGTCGCATCAATGCATGTAAAATCTGCATCAAAAGCCATGTCAACATGGCGGCAAGAATCAACACATGCGGACCTGAAATTGCCAGTAAATGGCTGATGCCCATCATCTGATACAATTCAATGCTATCTTTACTGATCCCGCTACGATCCCCAGTCAATAAACCCAATAATAGCGCTTTATTTTGATTGGCAGCCGTATCACTCACCAATTGCTGCCGATAGCTCAAGCGTAACTGTTCAATCCATAACTGCCACTGTGCCAAAGGCCGTTGTTGCTCCACCACAAAACGATACCAGCCCATACGCTGGATTTCATCTGCACTTAAAGGCTGGCTATACAGAACAGTCGCTGTGCCATGGATGCCGTTTTGTAATAGCCATTTTTCCTGATCAAAACCACCGGGATTAACATAACCATGCGGCGGTTTAATATCGACAGTGACCTGATAAAACTGACCCAGCTGTAATTTTTCTGTGCTTAAGCCAATCGCCTCACCTACTGCATTATAAATCCGCTTTGGATAGAGCAATATTTTTAAACTTTTCTTTTCATTGGGAATTAATAATTCGGCATTTTGTCGCCAATTTTCCAGTTTTCCATCACTGATACTTTGAATATAAACAATGCCGTCCACTGTTTGTCTGTAATGCACTTCATCGGCCAGTCGTTGCTTCAATTGGTGATCGGCATAGGACCAACCCAAGGCAAAAATAGAAAGCACGGCAATGCTTTTTAACAAAAATGAAAGAATAAAATAAGATCGGGAATAATCCTTAAACCAGAGTAGATAATAGAGAATCAAGGCAAAAAATAAGGAAAACCACCACACTGATGCATGGCAATATTGAAAAAAACTTTGCGTCAATCCAATACAGCTGATCGCAGCAATCCATCCGATACATAACCATCGAATCATTATTATGGCTACTCAATTTGTTTTTGTTGTTCACACATCATTATCGTGTGTATTGATTATTTTGATATTAACGTAATTTTAATGCGTGTTAAATGTTCTGTTATCCATTCAGATTTAATAACACGCTTTTGCTAAAACTTTTGCCAAAAAAGCGAGCTTAATTTTCAAACCAGCGACCATCTCGCATCTGTAAGATACGATCTGCGGATTTTGCCAAAGACTCGTCATGGGTTACGACCAACATCGCCATATTATGTTCTTTACGCAATTCGGTCAGTAAGTCAAAAATCCCTTCTGCGGTATGGCGATCCAGATTTCCTGTCGGTTCATCGGCCAGTACCAGTTCCGGCTCTGTCACCAGCGCACGGGCAAGTGCCACACGTTGCCGCTCACCACCGGAAAGTTCGCCGGGCTTATGGGTCAAACGATGAGATAATCCGACCTGATCCAGCAATTTTTCAGCTTTTTGTTTGACCTGCTTAAACTCGGTACCTTGGCGTAGCATCAACGGCATACAGACATTTTCCAGTGCAGAAAATTCCGGTAATAAATGATGAAATTGATAAACAAAACCCAAATGCTGATTACGCAAATTACCGCGTGTGGTTTCATCAAGATGATCAAAACGTTGACCATTCAGTATGACTTCACCTTTGCTAGGACGATCCAATCCACCAAGTACATGTAATAAAGTACTTTTACCCGAACCACTGGCACCAATTACCGCAACAAATTCACCCCGAAGCACCTCCAGATTGATGCCTTTTAATACCTCGACCTGATTGCGGCCATCATCAAAACTACGATATACATCTTTTGCTGCAAGAATCACCTGACCACTCTTGATATGACTACTCATAGCGTAAAGCCTCCGCAGGTTGAATTTTTGCTGCACGTAGCGCAGGATAAATGGTCGCAAGGAAACTCAAGATCAGAGATAAACCAACAATCACAAATACATCTCGCCATAACAATTCCGATGGCAAATAGTTAATAAAGTAAGCCGCAAATAAATTTAAGCCGAGCACATTATTAATCCAGCCCAAAATACCACTGATTGATGTTGCCAGAATGACCCCAAGCACTGCACCCGACAATGTTCCAATCACACCAATCACTGTGCCCTGTACCATAAAAATACGAGTAATCGTAGCCGGTGAAGCACCCAGCGTTCTCAAAATAGCAATATCGGCTTTTTTATCGGTCACCACCATCACTAGGGATGAAACGATATTAAATGCTGCCACCAGTACAATCAAAAACAGTAGCAGACTGACCATGGCCTTTTCCATTTGAATGGCACTGAATAAATTGCCATGCGTGTAGGTCCAATCAGAACCATAGAAATAAGGTGGCAAATCTTTTAACACACTCTGAACCACTTCCGGTGCCGCAAAAATATCATCCAGTTTTAGCCGAATACTTTGTGCGCCATTGGGTAAACGCAATAAGGTCGATGCATCATTTAATGAGATATAACCCATCATGCCATCAACTTCTGCACCAATACTAAATATCCCGACAATGGTAAAGCGTTTAAAACGGGGGACTACACCAGCAGGTGAAGGCGTGGCTTCAGGTAAAACCAGCGTAATTTTATCGTGCAGTTGTAATCCCAAGGCATCCGCCAGAGATTTACCCAGAATAATGCCATACTCGCCATCTTTCAGATCATTCAGTGAACCTGCAACCATATAATCCTGAATGATTGAAACCTTGGGTTCATATTTGGGATCAATCCCGTTGACCAGAATACCCGATACCTGTCCCTGTGCAGTCAACATCCCCTGTAACTGGGTAAAAGGTGCTGCACCTTTGACATGCGGATATTTTTCCAGTGCCGGAATCATCTCCTGCCAATCCGTCACGATATGACTCGACGAGACAGTCGCCTGTGGCACCATACCCAGCACACGATTTTTGAGTTCACGGTCAAAACCATTCATCACCGAAAGCACAGTAATCAATACAGCGACGCCAAGCATCAAGCCGATCATGGAAACCAGTGCGATAAAGGAAATAAAATGATTACTGCGTCGAGCCCGAGTATAACGCAGCCCAACAAATAGCGAGATCGGTTTAAACATACGACCTTATATCCAGAGTTTAATTTCTATATTTATAGCTTTTGGGAAAATAACCTTACAGCCATATCATCTTTGCGCAGAATGTTAGCATGATAAATTATCGTACTTGCATAATTCAAACAAAACTCTTTAAATTTAAAGGCAATTTGAAGTGAAAGAAATATTCAATATCTTTTCGGGATCATTTATTTTGATACCAAGCGCAACTTTGCACTGATATCCCGCCAAAAATACAGTGCTATTCCGATGAAAATCACCATGACACCGGCATAAGTGGTAAAAGTCAGATGTTCATGATTCAATGCAGCCCCAATCACCAAGGCAATAATCGGCGTTAAAACTGTGGTGAGTGACAAGGTCGTGGCAGAAATATTTTGCACCAGTTTAAAATAGCAGAACATGGCGACAATAGATGCCATTATCACAGTATAAAACAGTGCCAGTATGGATTTTAAAGATGGCAACTGTGTGGGAAAATCCTGCCAGATAAAAGGCACTATACAGATCGCCATGACTGTTGAGCATAGAATTGAGCCTGTGGCCTGAGCAAAAGGCGTGACGTTGGCATTGACCTTTTTCACCAGATAAATTGATAAACAATAGACCGAAACACTCATCAGCATCAAGGCGATCCCATACAAACTAAAATGCATGGATTGTTGCGCAAATAAACAGATACTACCCAAGCCCAACAAGGCAATACACATGCCCAGCCATTGCACCGCACTTAATCGTAGTGAAAACCATAATACTCCGATCAAACCTGCAATAATCGGCGCCAAACCAAACATCAGCGCAATAATGCCCGATGACAAATAAGCTGTTGCCATGTAGGTAAATGTTTGCGAAACAATCAGGCTACAACTGCCCGCCAGATAACTAAGCCATGCCTGACGATGTAAAGGCAAAGGCGATTTAAACAGCCACAAGACAAAAAAGGTTAAAGGCAACGCCAACAAGAAACGAAAGACCATAGACCAGAGTGCAGGCATACTTTCCACACTCCAAACAATCGCCAGTGGTGTAGACGCCCAGATAAAAACCAGAATGATATAAGTAAATATGGCATTTTGTTTGCTAATCGCCATTTATACATCCCATCTTAATATGATCAATTTGTCTTTAATCCTAATGTTCGATCTTTGTTTTTTGTATTTGCTTACGAATAGTTTGTTCCAGTGCATTGGAAAATTCGCGTTTATCCCTGATATTCATCGGTGCAGGACCACCGGTTTGCACGCCGGCACCGCGTAAAGTATCCATAAAATCGCGCAAATGCAACCGGGCCTTAATATTACTTTCGGTAAAAATTTCACCACGTGGGTGAATGGCAACACCACCCTTTTCAATCACCTGTGCAGCAAGCGGAATATCCTGTGTTACCACAATATCATTGCCCTGCATTTTCTCAACAATGGTTTTATCCGCCTCATCCGCTCCGGATAATACCTGTAGGGTATTAATACGTGTAGAACGGGGAATATTCAACGGTTGATTGGCGACAAAAATAATATTCAGCATAAACCGATCAGAAGCACGTAAAATCACGTCTTTTAGGACATTGGGCAAAGCATCAGCATCAACCCAGAGCTGGAATTTTGGTGTGGTGGACATGGTAATCAAAAAGTAAATCAAACAAAATTGTCCTCATTGTATATGAGTTTTTATCAACGTCCTGTTTTTTCTTTTAGTCAGTGACCTCTTCCGTCTTTACCCCATCATTATCAATAAAACCCATATTTTTGCTCATTTTTTCAGCAAAAATCATTTGAATTAATAATTTGTCTTTAGCAATAACTTTTTAGCTCTTGAAAAAACTGTCCTTTCCCTTATTTAATAGAAAGATAACTATTTTTAAATATTGGATCATTATGAGCAATCAACAACCTGAAACCATCGCACTGAACTGTGAAAATTTTGGTGGTCATGCCGAACACTGGAAAATCATTACGGCAACACCCGAGCAGGACGTGGGAAAATGGTTACATCAGGCGTTGGATCAAGCCAGCTCACCAATGGGATTATGCAAAACCGAGCAGGATTTACCCGAAAATGTCTGGCTGTTGCTGGGTCCGCAACAAAATATCCAAGTTGCACAAATCGTCGATGTCGAAAATAATCGTCCAAAATCATTAAAAACAGCTTTTCCGGTATTTCAAAGTCCCTACAAGATTCAGGCAAAAATTACCCGTATTCTGGCATGTACTGACAATCATGAAGCAGTGTTAAGCGTAGAGCTAGAAAATAGCAGTGTGATTTATGGCTATGACACCTTATACGCTGTTAATCAGCAACAATATCATGCCAATCAATCCTATGATATTGAAATCAATGCCTGGGCCTACGCACTCGAAGCAGTTCCAGATAAAGAGACCATGCTGATTGAAGATCCTGTAGCGATTCGTCATCATCGTGCCTTAAATGACATTTTGGCCGACCATCACGGCGAGACACCTGATAATTTACAAGAATTACTTGCCGCATGGCAACCCACCTCACCCGATGATGAACTGCCTGTTACGCTGGACATTTCCAAAATGGTGGCCTATCTCTATGGCGAAACAATGGGACAAGAAGATGAAGCTTGGTTTCAGGGCGATATTGTAGGTAAAACGTCATCACAATTTATGGACAGAAATTTTGTTCTATATGACGTTGCATTGATGCGGGAAGAAAAATCCAAACCGGTCATTGTGCGTATTGCATATCCAGAACAACAGCAACAATTTGAAATTGGTGACTATATTCGCGGGAACATCTGGATTCAATTTAAAATTTATGATACAACTACAACTTAAGTATAATTTTTATGCAGTAATGACAAAGGCATAACAATGAAAAGTAATGTCCAACAGCCTCAGCGTGTCGTCGCACTCTCTTTATCCGGCTTAAAAGTTGACAAGTTCGCTTGTCTGTTTTTTATCTTAGGAATAATGATCAGTGCGTGGTTTCTACATCGTTTTATTTTTTAAGCATAAAAAAATCGGCATATATACCGATTTTTTTATGTTTTTAAATTTTAGATTTAGCCGTTTTGACGGGCAAAGTCTTGCATAAATTCGACCAAAGCTTTTACACCCTCTAATGGCACAGCATTGTAAATGCTAGCACGCATACCGCCCACCGAACGATGCCCTGCCAAATTAAGCAAATGACGTTTTTCTGCTTCTGCCAAAAAGGTTTTTTCCAGATTTGCATCCGCCAAGGTAAACGGTACATTCATTAATGAACGATAGTCCTTGGCAATCGGGTTCTGATAAAAACCACTCTCATCAATATAGTCGTACAATAATTTTGCTTTTTGCTGATTGATTTGATGAATGGCATCTACACCACCCTGTGCCAGTAACCATTCAAATACCAGTCCGGCGAGATACCAAGCATATGTTGCAGGGGTATTGACCATGGAGCCATTTTTGGCTTGATCTGCATATTTTAAAATACTTGGAATTTCAGGTTTTGCTTGATCCAGTAAATCCTCACGGACAATTACCAGTGTTAAACCAGCAGGTCCAATATTTTTTTGTGCGCCGGCATAAATCAAACCAAATTTTGAAACATCAATCGGTGCAGATAAAATACTTGAAGATAAGTCGGCAACCAAAGGCACAGCCACATCGGGAATAAAGGGAAACTGAATGCCACCAATAGTTTCATTCTCGGCATAGTGCACATAAGCCGGATTATCAGATAAATTCCATTCATTTTGCGCACGAATGGCTTTTTTACCATCAAGCTCAGTTCCAGCTTCAATCACCTGAATATCGCCATAACGCTTGGCTTCTTTTAAAGCTTTTTCTGACCAGATTCCGGTATGGATATAATCGGCTTGTTGATTTTTACCCAGTAAATTCAGTGGAATCGCAGAAAACTGTAGGGAGGCACCACCTTGTAGGAAAAGTACTTTGTAATTTTCTGGAATATTTAATAAGCTACGAAAATCCGCTTCAGCTTTTTCAGCCACAGCAACATAATCTTTGCTGCGATGGCTCATTTCCATGATGGACAGCCCTTTACCATGCCAATCCAATAACTCTTGTTGAGCTTTTTCCAATACGGCTGTCGGTAAGGCAGCAGGACCAGCACAGAAATTATAAGCACGCATGAGATTTCCCTTAAACTTAAATGAGGTGATTAAAGACGGCAATGATAAAGACGGCTATTTAAACATAATTTGAGTTGTATAGAAAATCAGTTATATCTATCATTTTCGTGATTCTTATCACGCAAAGGTTACAAAACTATATAAAACTGTGCCAAGCAAATCTACTCTCCCTCTCTCCTTTGTTAAGTATAAGTAAATAATTAGATCACTTTTTGACCATTTTTTCATATTTCCACACAATTCTTTTTGTAAGTATGGGATTTTTTTCACATGAAAGTTACAAAATCAGATTTATTGTTTCGGGTATACAACATTTTGTTAAGCGACTGTCAAAAGACTTCATAATTTCTGCATTTTCTCCTAGCATTCGTTCAGTAGCGAATGTTGATGCCAAATACATTCTGCAACTTGCCTATCCTCAAGCTATCGCATAGTTATGCATCTTGAGTGTAGTCAATTACTTCTAATATCGTTAAAAGGATGACACATATGAAACTCGTTCAAGCTATACTGATTAGTGGTTTATCTGCATTATCAATTTCTGCATTTGCAGCTGAATCTCAGGAAATCACCCAAGACCCAGCAACACTTTCTAGCCAAGCAGAAGTGGAAGCTGGTACACAACAACCTGTGATTGTGACCACACAAGCAGATGGCACACAAGATCCGAATGCTGTTGCTGCCCAACCACAAAGTGAACATCCAGCCTCTCAAGATGCTGCAATCGAAGATGAGCAAAACAAACAAGCGCAGGAATAATTCCCCCTCCTCCGAACGTTTGTTGTGTATAAAAAGGTTGAGATGCCCCCATCTCAACCTTTTTTTATTATTAAGTTTTTATAAAAAAAAAGATCATGCAGGGATGCATGATCTATAAAATGGTGGCTATGACGGGATTTGAACCTGTGACCCCAGCATTATGAGTGCTGTGCTCTAACCAACTGAGCTACATAGCCAAAAAACTGTTTGCGCATTATGTTGATTTCTCAACACATCGTCAAGAAAAAAATAATTAAAAATTTGGTGAAGTGAGCCGATAAGCCGGGTTCTGTCGAGAACGATCATTCCTCTAGGCATGCAATTACTCACATGCTCAAGCAACCTACCCGAATCCGATGCGGGTCACACCTAATGGATTCCTATTTGGTCTTGCTTCAGGTGGGGTTTACCTTGCCATGCACTGTTACCAGCCATGCGGTGCGCTCTTACCGCACCCTTTCACCCTTACCGAAATCCCTCCCAGCCTCCCTTTTAAAAAGGGAGGAGTTCCCCCTTTAATAAAGGGGGATTAAGGGGGATTTTGGCGGTCTACTCTCTGCTGCACTTGCCGTCGGCTCACGCCGCCCAGACGTTATCTGGCACCTTACCCTTTGAAGCCCGGACTTTCCTCCCCTGTTTTAGTCACAAAGACCTCCACAGCAGCGATCGTCTGGCTCACTTCGGCGCACATCTTAGCAAAAAAATACCGTTTATGCGCTATTTTTTTCGGATAATATCCTTTGATACTTCTGGAGCAGTTGTTGCTCTGTTTCTTTATGCGCAGGATCCAGCGGAATACAATCCACCGGACAAAACAAAGCACATTGTGGCTGGTCAAAATGTCCCACACATTCGGTACACAGGTCAGGATCAATCTCGTAGATATCCTCACCCATGTAAATGGCTTCATTTGGACATACAGGTTCGCAGACATCACAATTGATGCATTCATCTGTAATAATTAAAGCCATACCTATTTCCTATTTACCAGCCTTGCTGATGCTTGAGTGCAAATGCTTCACACACTGCCTTGGGTACAAATTTGTTGACATCGCCTTTTAATCGGGCAATTTCACGCACCAATGTCGAAGAGATAAAAGAGTATTGTTCAGAAGGTGTTAAAAATACCGCTTCAAACTGATTATCCAGTTGCCGATTCATATTGGCAAGCTGAAATTCGTATTCAAAATCAGATACCGCCCGCAAACCACGCAATACTGCTGTGGCTTTTTGTTCTTTAAAAAAATTCACCAGCAATCCATCAAAACCAACAAACTCGACATTGGAAAGATGGCTTAAAGATTGTTTTGCCAGTTCAACACGTTCATCTAGCGAAAACAATGGCTTTTTATGATGACCAATGGCGATTGCGACCACCACTTCATCAAACATTCTGGATGCACGAGTAACAAGATCAACATGACCATTGGTAATTGGATCAAATGTACCTGGATAAATGACTCGAGTTTTAACCATTGCAGAGAGGCTCTTTGAAAAATCTTTTATATTCTAACAAAAACTTGATTTTTTAGCTAAAGTCCTTATTGAAATGTTATGATGAGTGGTTTACTGCATTAATATATTTTGGAAGATTTTCTTTTTATGGCTAATGTTAAAGTCGTTAAAAAAAACAATGGTGGTACGATTGCACAGAATAAACGTGCACGCCATGATTATTTTATCGAAGAAAAATTTGAAGCTGGACTGGCATTACAGGGCTGGGAAGTCAAATCCTTACGTGCCGGACGTATGAGTCTGGTCGAAAGCTATATTATTTTAAAAAATAATGAAGCCTTTTTATTTGGCGCACAAATACAGCCTTTGCTCTCGGCTTCTACTCATGTGGTTGCTGAAGCCAACCGTACTCGTAAACTATTACTGAATCGCCGTCAGATTGACACATTACTTGGTGCTGTCAATCAAAAAGGCTATACCTGTGTACCACTGGCCTGTTATTGGAAAGGTCATCTGGTCAAGCTGGAAATTGCTTTGGTGAAAGGCAAACAGTTACATGACAAACGTCAGACTGAAAAAGATCGTGATTGGCAAAGAGATAAGGCAAGGATTTTTCATAAATAAACTGGAAGTCTTATTTATGATGAAACTTTATCCCGATAATTGCTGCATCGCCTTTTCCAGTACCTGATATATGCGTTGATCATTACACTGTGCCACATTAAATCTTAAAAAATGACTTGCACTATGCGATTGGCTAAAGGCGTTGCCGGGTGCCAAAATCACATGATGCGCCAGACAGATTTTGGATAATTCGGCAGAATCAATATGTTCAGGTAGTTTACACCACAAAAAAAGTCCACCTTTGGGAAGCACCCATGGTGTAATGCCTAATTTTCCCAATTGTCGAATGGTTTTACTCATGGCATCGACTAAATGCAGTTTTAATCCGTCCAGATACTTTCGATAACTACTATCGGACAATGCCGTATAAATAATTTCTGCACTTAATAAACCACAACCAAAATTGGTTGCAATTTTTAAGTCTATCAAACTATCTATCAGACGCGGATGAGCAGCAATATAACCGCATCGAATCGAAGCGGAAACCGTTTTGGAAAAACTGCCAATCTGGATCACATTGGCAAAACCATTCAAATCCAGATAACGAGGTGCCGAAACCACTTCAAAATCTGCAAAAATATCATCTTCGACAATGGTTAAATTAGCCTGTTCTGCCAGTTTTAAAATTTGGTAGGCAGTATGTGTGGATAAAGTTGCGCCTGTAGGGTTATGAATTCCAGCATTGGTGATATAAAGTTTGGGTTTATGCTGCTGTACAATCTGCTCAAATTGCTCCAGATCCGGACCATGGGGTTGAAACGGTACGGCGACAATATTGACCTGATGGACATTTAATAGGCTTTGAAAATTAAAATAACACGGATCATCAACCAGTACACTATCACCTGCCTGTAAAAATAACCGGCAAATTAAATCTATTGCCTGCGTACCTGATTCCGTTAACAGAACCTGATCGGGTTGAATTTGAATTCCGCGTCGTTCTATGCGTCTGGCAATCCAGTGGCGTAATGGCTGATGCCCCCATGGATTGGCATAATTTACCAATAGATCGGTATGTTGTTTTGACACTTTTCGCAGCGCCTTGCGAATACTGAGTTCCGGCATCCAATGCTCGGGCAACCAGCCACAGCCGGGTTTAAGTACATGCGGCTGTGCAATCAGGGATTGCCTAGAAATCCACAAAGGATCAATTTCACGGTCTGTCGGTCTTGCGACGTCATGATAAGGAAAAGCCGCCTGAGCACCCGACACAAAATAACCTGCACCTTGTCGTGACTCAATTACCTTCTCTGCAACCAGCCGATCATAGGCTTCGACAATGGTTGAAACAGAATAATCCAGTGTTTTGGCTAAGGTCCTTACTGAAGGCAAACGCGCGCCCATCATTAGACTGCGATTTTCAATTTGCAGCCTGATATGGTGCATGGATTTTTCTATTTTGGTCATGGGTAGGATGTTTCCAGCTCAATACACTGTACTGGAATATCATACCAAACAGTTAGCTTAAATTGTACTGGATTGTACATAGCGACTGGCCCGATCCAAAGCTAAAGTGAACCTATTTTTAGGGGGTTACGCATGCGTCAGGCATCACAAGGCTGGTTGAATGGTTTACTTGGTGTACTTATTTTTGCAGGTTCATTACCTGCCACACGGCTTGCTCTAGCAGACTTTAGTCCGGAATTCTTAACTGGTGCCAGAGCTTGCATAGCAGGGATATTGAGTCTGATCATGGTATTGATATTCAAGCAAAACAAACCACAAATCATGCCCTATCCCTCAATTGCAATTGTGGCATTAGGCGCTGTGTTCGGATTTCCTTTTTTCACCGCTTTAGCACTGCAATATATCAGTTCTGCACAATCCATCGTATTTATCGGTTTATTGCCGTTATCGACAGCAATTTTTGCGGTACTACGTGGTAAGGAACATCCTCAACCCAAATTCTGGTTATTCGCTGTGCTAGGCAGTGCATGTATTATCTATTTTATTTATCTGCAAACCCAAAGCAAAAACGACCTGATTGGTTATCTCTGGATGGTCTGTGCCATTATGGTTTGTGGTCTGGCCTATGCCGAAGGCGGGAAATTATCGCGTACGCTTGGCGGTTGGCAAGTGATTGCTTGGGCACTCATTCTTTCCCTACCAATCATGTTGATTTTTACCGTGTTTTATCTACCGCAAAGTTTTGCGCATGTACAACTTTCCGGAATTTTAAGCCTGCTGTATGTGTCTATTTTTAGTATGTTTCTAGGATTTGTGTTCTGGTATAAAGGATTGGCACAAGGTGGCATTGCCGCGGTAGGGCAATTACAACTATTACAACCATTTTTTGGTTTTGTGCTGGCGGCTTTATTTTTACATGAAACCATTCACCCGCAATTTGTGGTCATCACGCTGGCAGTTTTATGCTGTGCCGGCTTTGCAAAAAAATATGCCTATGCAACATGATGACTTAAAAAAACTATCTATTTTAAGTCAGCCAGATACGCCCCAAACATTTCCGCTGTATTTAAATCACCGATCGGTGGCGTAACGTCAATATGATCATTATCCGATTGTGTCATTAAGCCCAAAAAACTCGACATACGGTTAATGTCTTCTTTTCCATCACCAGTCGGCATAAATGGCATGCCTGCCCAGAGCATGCCATGTTGCATGGCAAACAAATTAATTTGTTGTAACACTGCAAGTTTATCGCCACTTAAACCACCGGCATTGGTGAAACCAGCAGCCAGTTTGCCCTGCCATGCACGTGCTTTCCAGCGCTTGGAGGAGTCTTCCATAAACTGCTTAAAGGCTGCGGTAATATTACCCATATAAGTCGGACAACCCATAATCATGACATCGGCCTGATCCAGCAATTCCCACTGAATTGCAGCAACTGACATAAAATGCACCTCAGCACTGGCTTTTTCGGCACCTTTGGCAATATATTGAGCAACTTTGGCAGTATGGCCATAGGCACTATGATAAACCACACAGACTGTTATTTTGGAGCTTATGGCTTGCGCTGTAACCGACATAATCTAAATGCAGACGTTAAATAATTTACGCAAGTTTATCATCTTTTGCAGAAATAAAGATGAACGTCGCCATACGTCCTGTTTGAGCCTTTCGACGATAAGAATAAAAATATTGATCTTCAGCATAGCTACAACGATCACCTCCTGTCACCAAATCTATGCCCAAAGCCTGTAATTTTTTACGGGCAATACCGTATAAATCGGCAAGATATTTACCATTTTCTTGTGCGATAAAATCAGCCTCAAAATCAGAATTTTGATCAACAAAAGCTGCTTTTACTTCTGCGCCCACCTCAAAATTCGGCTGACTGATGGCCGCTCCAATCCATGCATAAGCAGGCTGACTTTGCATTTTACCGAGGGTAGATTCAATGATGCCATTTGCTAATCCACGCCAGCCGGCATGTAAACAGGCAATTTCTGTTCCTTGTGCATTACTCACCACAATTGGCAGACAATCGGCAGTCATCATCATCAAGGCCACACCTTTACTTTGCGTTACCAATCCATCGCCATCTTGCAGGGTTAAAATTGGTCGATCGTCAATAACATAAGCCGTTGTGCTATGGGTTTGATTGAGCCATTGCAGTCGTTTTGCGCCAAAAGGCTGTAATTGCTTGAGTAGCGCTATACGTCGATGCTGAACAGCCTCAGCAACATCACCGACATGTAATCCCAAATTTTGTTGACCAAAATTCTGTACAACAGAAGCGTTGGAAGAATCTTGGATTTTCTCCACAATCGCCAGCGTTTGTCCGGCATAAATATGATCAGGCAAGCCCGTTGCAGCCTGCCAATACTGTGACTGAAAAAAATCTGAACGAGTGATTGCTGATTTAGCTGTTTCTGTCATGTTTTGTCCTATTATTGTCCCCGTGCTTCCTGCCGCAGTAAATTGACCAATTCTGCAAAGTCTTCTGGCCATGCAGCTTCAAACTCCATTTCCTCACCTGTGGTCGGATGAATCAAGCCCAATACACAGGCATGCAGTGCCTGACGTTTAAACTGCTGTAAATAAGTTGCCAGTTCGGGACTGATACCTTTTGGCAACTTTAATCGTGCATAAGTTTGGTCACCCACCAGTGGATGAGAGATATGACTAAAATGCACGCGAATCTGATGCGTCCGCCCAGTTTCCAGTTGTGCCTGCACCAAGGTGAAATCCTGAAAGCGCTCCATCACATTATAATGTGTCACAGCATCTCTACCGCCATTAACAACGGCCATTTTGGTACGATCGACCGGATGGCGTTTAATTGGTGCATCAATACTACCGCCGGCAATAATTCGGCCATAACACACTAGATCATATAACCGATAGACAGATTTACTGGAAAGTTGTCGGGTTAAACTATGCTGTGCTTCAAGCGTTTTGGCCACCACCAGCAATCCACTGGTGTCTTTATCAATCCGGTGTACCAGACCCGCACGAGCGAGTTCCCTTGATTTTGGATAATGATAAAGTAAAGCATTGACCAGCGTCCCGGTAGGATTGCCTGCGCCGGGATGAACCACCATACCTACCGGCTTGTTAATCACCAATAGATCGTCATCTTCATAGACAATATCCAGCGCAATGTTTTCCGGCTGATTAAAAAGCTGTGCTTCCAGCTCGACATCCAGCGTAAAAATTTCATTGCCTTCACTGCGTGCTTTGGGTTTTACTTTTTGTCCATTCACCCGTAAAACACCATCTGTCATCCAGGTTTTAAGCTTTTCCCGGGAAAAATCATCCCAGATTTGTGCAGCAATTTGATCAAATCGCTGTCCAATATAACGCTCATCCAATTGACATTGGCGATGAATATGCGTAGCTTGCAGTTCAGAATTTTGTTCTTGAAGATCTATTGAATCTTCAAATTCTGGTTGAGCTGTAATTAATGTAGAATTTTGTGCAGATTGCGTGGAAGTCATTTGCTCACATTTCAATAAAAATGGTTTAATAGGCGTATTGTAGCTGATTGCCCATCATGACACAGAGGAGTTTTTATGTCGCTACCGCGTTTTAATATTTTAGTGCTGTCTTTATCCATAGGCATCGCTTCTGTAATGGTGGGATGTAGCAGCAATCCAAAAAAAGTCACCGATGCAGGTCCTCAGTCTAGTGAGCAGGCATATTATCAAAATGCTGTAAAAGCATTGGATAAAGGGCAATACAGTGAAGCAAGCAAACAGCTCGAAGCACTGGACACCTATTTCCCAACCGGACAATATACCCAGCAAGCGCAACTGGATCTGATGTACACACGTTTTAAACAGGCAGATTATCCCGGTGCAATTGCACTGGCAGAACGTTTTATTCGTCTGAATCCACAACATCCGCAAGTAGATTATGCTTATTATTTACGTGGTGTGTCCAATATGGAACAGAACTACGATGGCTTACTGCGCTATACCTCTTTAAAACAAGCGCATCGTGATACCAGTTATTTAAAAGTTGCTTATCAGAATTTTGCCGATTTTATTCGCCGCTTCCCAAGCAGTAAATATGCTGTAGATGCTGCCGAACGTATGAAATTTATCGGTGGAGAACTTTCCGAAAGTGAAATGAATATTGCCCGCTACAATCTTCAGCGTAAAGCTTGGGTGGCAGCGATACAACGCGCACGCTGGGTTCTGGAATATTATCCACAAGCCCCCCAAACACCAGAAGCGATTGCTACACTGGCCTATGCTTATGATCAGCTAGGCGACAAACAATCGGCGCAGCAATATACCGAACTGTTAAAAGCCAATTATCCACAACTATTGAAACGTAATGGTGAAGTTGATCTTCGTGCTGCACGTAACCAAGGTAGTTTACTGAACAAATTAACGCTCGGTATTTTAGGCCGCTCTTCTGACCATGCCGTAGTTAAAGATGGTGAAATCGTTGTTAATAATGAAGACACAACACAAAAAAGCTGGTTAAATCGTTTGAGCTTTGGTTTGTTGGATGGTCAGGACAACGAAACTGATCACACCGGGCAAGCCACAGAAAATAGCGATGTCGTTACGTTGACTGCACCGACTGCGCCACAAATCGACAATGAAGAAAGTACCACCCCACCACAAAAACTTTCTAACATCATTGAAGAAAGAAAACCCCGAATTAACCTTGCCCTACCTGATAACTCCTCACCACAGGATAACTAAAGCAGGCAAGCTTTAAAAAATCGGTTAATATATTATATTGTTGAGCATCTTTAGGATGCTCAATAACTTTTAGGGCAAGCAAATTTTCATATGGCAATTCCTCAGCATACCATTGACCAGATTCTGGATCGCGTTGATATTGTCGACTTGATCGGACAACGGGTAAAACTCAAAAAAACAGGTAGAACCTATTCTGGCTGTTGTCCGTTTCATCAGGAAAAAACACCTTCATTCCATGTTTATCGGGACAAAGCCTATTATCATTGCTTTGGCTGTCAGGCCAATGGTAATGCCATTAAATTCTTGATGGAATTGGAAGGTCGCAGCTTTATTGATGTGATTAAGGATTTGGCACAAAATGCCGGCATCGAATTGCCCAAAGATGACTTCAATGTCAAAAAGGCCACCTATCAGCGTCAGCAAAAACCGATTTCCGCACCCCAATCTTCTGAACAAAATCCGCCGACCATTCCGGAAAGTGACCCGTTTAATCTGCCACCAGAAAATGATCATCATGATTTGGAACAGTATTTCATTGAAGATTTTAGTGGTAGCGCAAATAATGAAGAAGTTAGTTTGTATGATCTGCTTGAGCAAGTCACGCTTTATTATCAACAGCAACTCGGCAATGCTGCACATGCACAAAATTATTTCCATAACCGTGCATTAAATGAAAATACCATTCAGCAATGGCGGTTAGGCTATGCGCCCAGTGATTGGCAACATCTGGAACAGGCCTTCCCTCAAGATATCGAAGGCTTAAAACTGGTCGGTCTGATTCGTGAAAATGAACATGGCAAAACCTTTAATTTGCTACGTGATCGGGTGATTTTTCCGATTCGGGACAGTAAGGGTCGCGTGGTCGGTTTTGGTGGTCGGGCGCTCAATGACGAAATCAAACCCAAATATATCAACTCGCCGGATTCGGAAATTTTCCATAAAAACCAATTGCTCTATGGTTTATATGAAGGGCGAAAATCCAAAGCCAATGACTGGCTGATGGTTGAAGGTTATATGGATGTAATTGCCTTGCATCAGGCCGGGATTAGTGGTGCTGTCGCGACTTTGGGAACTGCCAGTAATAGCGAACATCTCAATATATTATTTAAACAAAGCCCACGTCTGACTTTGGCTTTTGACGGAGACAGTGCCGGACAAAAAGCAGCATGGCGTACATTGGAAATTGCTCTGCCCTTGCTCCAGGATGGTCGGGAATTACGCTTTTTTATTTTACCCGAACAGCATGACCCCGACTCCTTAATGCGTCAAATTGGCTTAGAGCAATTCCAGCAATTATTGAGTAAAGCACCGTTACTTTCCGATTATTTATTTGCCCAGTTGACCAAGCAATTTGATGTCAGCCATCCCGAAGGTAAAGGCATGGTGATGGCAGAGTTACGCAATTTAAGCAATCAATTGCCCAATGGCTCATACAAATATCTGCTCTCGCAATCTTTCCGTGAACGCTTAGGATTTGGGCGCAAACGCTTTGATCAGGCATTACAGGACAAGGATTTAAGTTTTAACCGTGTTGATCGAAATGCCTTATTAATTGCTCTATTGCTGCATTATCCTGTGTTGTTTCCACAATTTGAAACGCTGCGCGCATTCATACCACAAAACGGTTTACTGCGCCAATTGCTAGATACCCTGAATCAAGTTTATGATCAATTGCCTAAAGAGGTTGAACTCAGCCGTTATTTTGCTTTAGGTGCCTGTTATGAATTGCAACAACAGCTTCTAGCCATACTCAATTCAATTGACCTGAATGATTTACAGATCGAAAACCCTGAAGAACTGGACAATCATGCGCAATCATTATTTATTTCTTTAAAATATAAATACTTAAAACAAAAAATTAAAAAACCATCTTCGGTACAAGAGTCAAAGAACCTGATGCAGCAACTGCATCAAATTACCAAGCAATTAAGTAATACAGTGATTAAAAATACCAACTGATGCTATTGCAAACACAGGACTTTGGTTAAATCGCAATCTGTTTATTGATTAGGAATGAACATACAATCTCATTCATATTTATTTTTCTTCGCTTCACGGGAATGCGCTTCTATCGACTGCACGGTGTCTTTTAACCATTCATAATGGGCTGGATCTTCAGCTTTGGCGGCTTCACGAAATAATTTTGAGGGAATATGCAGCATTTTATCGCTTAAACGATGGGATAATTGTGTCAATAATTGCTCGGCATCTGCACCCTGTTTCAGTTGCTGCAAGGCAAATTCCAGTTCCCTAATTCGTTGTTGCTCGGCATAATCACGATAATGCTGAATTTCCTCACCCGCTTGCTGTACTTTTTCGTGAATCACGAATTGAGATGCCAGCTGTGAAACCAGCACTTCCGCATCAAGTGCCGCCTGCCGACGTTGTGATAAGTTTTCGTCAATTACTGCCTGCAAATCATCGATGCCATAAAGATAAACACTATCAAGCTGCTCGACTTTTGAATCAATATCGCGGGGTACTGCCAGATCCACGAGTAACATGGGTTGATATTTACGCTGTTTTAAAGCCTGTTTGACCGCAGCATAATGGATCACTTGATGCAAACTCCCGGTACAACTGGACACCACATCAGCACGTGCCAGATTGGCATCGAGTTGATCAAAATCAATGACTTCTACATCTACTCGCGTGCCAAGCTCCTGTGCCAAATGCTCTGCCTTGGCTCGGGTACGATTACAAATCAACATTTTTGCGACCCCCATCTCGGCCAGATGCTTTGCCACCAAGGTATTCATTTCGCCTGCGGCAACGATCATCACCGTAAGTTGTGAAACATGGCTAAACACTTGCGCTGCAAGCTGTGCCACCGCATAGCCCATCGAGATGGCATGCTCGCCTACCGCAGTTTCGGTACGGACTTTTTTGGCTGCATAGAATGCATATTCAAATAAGCGATTGAGCTGTAGCGAGACATTATCCGATGTTTTGGCTAAAGCAAGTGCACTTTTAATTTGTCCCAGAATTTGTGGTTCACCCAGCATCAGGGAATCCAGACCACTGGCGACACGCATCAGATGCGTCATTGCCTGCACATTTTCATAATGATAAACATGTCTTAACAGAGTGTTTACATCAATTCCGTTAGACTGGGCGATCCAGTGCAGTACATCGTCTGGATGTTCGGTGAGTGCATAAACTTCGGTACGATTACAGGTTGAAACCACAACCATATTATTAAGATTTTGATTTTGTTTGGTTTGTTCAAATAGCGTCAGCAATCGCTCTGTGTTAAAAGCAATTTTTTCACGCATTTCGACAGAAGCCGTATGATGATTGACACCTAAAGCCAAGAAACCCATAGTACTTCATCAATTAGAAAAGGTATGATACAAAGACGCATATATGTTTAAACAACCATGACTCAAAATTTAAAATTAATGCGGATAAAATCCAGAAAAATATTGCAGTTACCTGCAACTTGCCATTCTATCACATTCCTTCTTTTAGGAAGCATTGCTTACGCGTCTCAAATTTATGCCGTAACACCGATTACAACAACAGGTATCACAACAACCACTCATCAAGCAAAGAACGAAACGAATCATAGCGCATTTTTACCGGTATTTATTGCTGAATTTGCACTCAGTCAAGGAAATATTAATCAAACCCTCAATAGCTATCAGTATCTGGTCGAAAATTATAATCTGCCCAATATCAATGAACGTGCTTTGAATATTGCATTGGAATTTGACGATATTGATACGGCACTCAATATTTCCAGACTCTGGGTAGAACATTATCCTGATGATGTACCTGCCATGTTTTATCTGGCGCACTTGTCCTTGAGAGCACATCAATATGGTCTGGCTGCAAAAACACTGGACCGCATTTTACAGATCGATCCAAATGCCGATCTAGAAGGAATTCTGGAAGGGATTTATCCTGAATCAACCGAAGCCCGACAGGCACTTTTACAGGCGCTCAATCAAATCAACAAGAAAGAACATCCTTCTGTTCTGGTGATGATCGCCGGTCTTGAAGCACAAAGTGGCCAATTTGAAAGTGCACTCAAAAAAGTCAATCTTGCGCTGCGTAAACGGCCGAATGTACCGAGTTTTGTGATTCTGAAAGCCAATTTGTATTTTGCCGCCAATCAAAATGATGATGCCTTTAAATGGCTGGATCATAGTAGCCGTTATCAAAAAGCGCCGGATGTCGGACTTTATGAAGTACAACATTTAATCAGACAAAACAAAACTGAAGATGCGCTCAAAAAACTGAAACGCATGTTAAAAAAATGGCCAAATAACGAACAAATATTATTTCTTGCTGGGATTACCAGTATTGATCTGCAACAATTCAGTCAAGCTGAAAAATATCTTAAACAATTACAGTATTCAAACGTATATCAGGATCAGGCCAATTATTATCTGGCAGTCAATGCCGAACGTAAAAAAGATGATACGCTTGCCATTGAGCTATACAAAGCCGTTGATGGCAATTTTTATACCGTATCCAGAAAAAATCTGGTCTCTATTTATCTTGAACAACAACGTCCAGCCGATGCCATTCGTTTGCTCACACAGGAACGTGTTAGCCATCCGCATCAAGCCAGTTTCCTCTATCAATTACAGGCACAAATTTTACAAATGATGGGCGAAAACCAGCGGGCAATCACCTTGTTAAATGAAGCGATCCAGCAAATGCCTGAGGATCCGGAACTCATTTATGCACAAGTGCTGTTGTATGATCCATTTACCGATCGTGATGCGCTGGATAATGCCTTAAATAAACTACTGGAAATCGAACCGAACAGTCCAACCTTTCTAAATGCCTACGCTTATACACTGGCACGTCAGAACCGCAAACTTGATGTCGCCAGAAAGTATGCCGAACAAGCCTTGAGTTATGCACCGCAGCAAGCATCTATTTTAGATACACTGGGTTATATTGCATTTTTACAGAATGACTTTGATCTTGCAGTAAAAGCACTGGCTGAAGCCTATGCTTTGTCGCCTAATCTGTCTATCGGTGTACGTTATGCCAAGGCATTATATATGCATGGTGATATCGAATATTTTGCTCAAATCTGTGAAACCCTCCACAATCAATATCCGGATTCAGAAGAAGTGGCGCAATTGCTACACCTTCTGGTGCCAAATCCGCATCTTCAACCCTCTTAGCAGTTTAAGTCTATGTCTATGAAGTTAAAACCTACACTGTTTTTTTGTACTGCCATCAGCCTTGGTCTTGCCTTAACGGGTTGTCAGACCATGCAAAGCCCAAGCAAAATTACATCCCAACAGCAAACAGCACAGCAATTTAAAATTACCGGTAAAATCGGTGTACGAACACCACAGCAAAATGGTTCGGCATTTTATGGTTGGACTCAAGTTGGCGATCAGTTTGCCATTGACCTCACTGGTGCGCTGGGTATTGGGCAGACCAGTATTCGCGGACAAGTTGGCGATGTCACCTTGACCAGCAGCAAAACAGGCACAATCCAAGCCGAAACACCGGAAGAATTACTATTCAAGGCAACCGGCTGGCAAGCCCCCATTACCTATCTGATTTCATGGATCAATGCCGAACCTGCCAGCAAAAATGCTGAAGTTCAAAAAGATGCTGCGGGACGTATTGAAAATATTCAGGAAGGTGGCTGGTCTGCAAGCCTAAGTTATTCAGATCAACAAAAATTGCCAAATAAACTTGTCTTAATTGATGATGCACAGCAAAATCGTGTGACCTTGACGATTCAAACCCGCAATTGATATGAACCCGATTCGCATACCTTCACCGGCAAAACTTAATCTGTTTTTACACATCACTGGTCGCAGGCAAGATGGTTACCATGAATTACAAACCATTTTTGCCCTGATCGATTTATATGATTACCTCAGTTTTGAATGTACCATTCAAGATCATATTGACGTTAAAGGCTTACAGCAGGTCGAGCAGCAGCACAATTTAATCTATCGTGCCGCGCAATTATTATTATCTTACCGAAAAACGGCGCAAGGTTGCAGTATTACGCTTGAAAAACATATTCCTATGGGTGCAGGACTCGGTGGTGGATCGTCCAACGCCGCAACCACCTTGCTGGTGCTGAACAAATTATGGCAATGCGAGCTTGATCAGCCACAATTACTTGATCTTGCTATTCAACTCGGTGCCGATGTCCCTATTTTTATTTATGGACAAAATGCATGGGCTGAAGGAATCGGGGAAATCATTACACCCATCACAGATTTACCTAAGAAACGCTATTTGATCTTGAAACCTGACTGTTTTATCAGCACTCAATCATTATTTTCACAAAAATTATTGACAAGAAATTCAAAGCCAACTAAATTTGCCGCCTATCAACAAAACCCAAGTGATTTTGGCAATAACTTCGAAGCAATTGCCCGAACATTATATCCAGAGGTTGAGCAAGCTTTTCAGTATTTAAATCAATACGGCAAAGCAAGATTGACAGGTACAGGGGCTTGTGTTTTTGTTGAGATAGATTGTGATGCAGATACAGATGTAATGTTGACTCATGCACCATACACCGGGTATGTTGCCAATAGTTTAACAAGCTCACCTGTACTTGATATTGTACAATCGTTGTAGGGGCGTCGCCAAGTGGTAAGGCACCGGGTTTTGATCTCGGCATCCGTTGGTTCGAATCCAGCCGCCCCTGCCATTAATCTTATAAGTTCTATTTAGGGGCGTCGCCAAGTGGTAAGGCACCGGGTTTTGATCTCGGCATCCGTTGGTTCGAATCCAGCCGCCCCTGCCATTATCTTATAAGTTCTATTTAGGGGCGTCGCCAAGTGGTAAGGCACCGGGTTTTGATCTCGGCATCCGTTGGTTCGAATCCAGCCGCCCCTGCCAATTACCCGCAAAATTAATTCAGATAATTCAACAGTTTGAAAAAATCCCATAAAACTTTTATTGTATTCTATTGTTGACAAATCGTAGATTACCTATTAAAGTTCACACCCATTAGGGGCGTCGCCAAGTGGTAAGGCACCGGGTTTTGATCTCGGCATCCGTTGGTTCGAATCCAGCCGCCCCTGCCAATTTCCATAGTATGTTTTTTAAATTACCGTTGAAAAAATCATAGATTTTATGCTCGGACAAAGTTGCATATTGCTTAATCCTCATCGGAAAAATCACAAATCTTTCCCTTGCGTTCGGCAAAAACATAATTTGCTTGATCTTTAAAGGGAAAAATTACGGATTTAAGGTCTGGAAAAGTAATGTATTACTTAATCCTCGTCGGAAAAATCACAGATTTTTCCCTTGCGCTCGGGCGAAGCAGTGCTTCGCTTAATCCTCGCTCAGGTGTTACATGCCCAATCTTGTCGTATTTAGTGGAAATGCTCATCCACAATTAGCCCACAAAGTTGTTAGCCACTTACATATCCCTTTAGGTTCTGCCGCTGTCAATCGTTTTTCTGATGGCGAAATCGCTGTTGAAATTACCGAGAATGTTCGTGGTAAAGATGTATTTATCGTACAATCAACCTGTGCGCCAACCAATGACAATTTGATGGAAATTTTGGTGATGGCCGATGCGCTGCGCCGTTCAAGCGCAGGTCGTATTACCGCTGTTATTCCATATTTTGGCTATGCTCGTCAGGATCGTCGTCCACGTTCTGCCCGTGTACCCATTACCGCAAAAGTGGTTGCAGATATGCTGACCACCGTCGGGATTGACCGTGTGGTGATGATCGACCTCCATGCCGACCAGATTCAAGGTTTCTTCGATATTCCGGTGGATAACATCTACGGTACACCAGTGTTACTGGCAGACTTACGCCAACAACACCACGACAATCTGATGGTGGTTTCTCCAGACGTAGGTGGTGTGGTACGTGCTCGTGCAGTTGCCAAACAAATGGGTGATATCGACCTTGCCATTATCGACAAACGTCGTCAAAAAGCCAATGAATCACAAGTGATGCACCTGATTGGTGATGTAAAAGACCGTGATTGTGTCATTGTCGATGATATGGTGGATACGGCCGGTACATTATGTAAAGCAGCCGATGCCTTAAAGCAATTTGGTGCACGTCGTGTACTGGCATATGCAACGCATCCGGTGCTATCTGGTAAAGCCATCGAAAATCTTCGTAATTCGGTGATTGATGAGTTGGTGGTGACAGATACCATTCCACTGTCTCAAGCTGCACTAGATTTAGGTAAAATACGTCAGGTTTCGGTCTCTTCGATGGTTGCAGAAACAATTCGTCGTATAAATAATGAAGAATCTATTAGCGCAATGTTCGATAGTTATCTATAATATTGCACTTTCGAACCCTATGGATGTCGATTCATAGGGTTTTTATTCGCTAAGCTGGTCGCAAACTTAGCGGTTTCTTTAAACTTTTGAGGTATTCTCATGAGCAATTTTGTATTAAATGCTAGCGTTCGTATCGCTGAGCAAGAAGGGAAAGGTGCGAGCCGCCGCCTTCGTCGTGAAGCTAAAATTCCTGCTATCATTTATGGTGCAGACCAAGAACCAGCATCTATCACGCTGGAATTACGTGAAGTTGTTAAAGTGCTTGAAAGCGAAGCATTCTTCTCTTCTATCGTTGAAATTAACTTAGACGGTAAAAAAGAAAGTGTGATTATCAAAGCATTACAACGTCACCCTTCCAAAAACACACCGTTACACGCAGACTTTTTACGTGTAAAAGCGGGTGAAGCAATCACTGTAAATGTTCCTTTGCACTTCGAAAATCAAGAAGAAGCCAAAGGCGTTAAAGCAGGTGGTGTTGTATCAATCAACGCAGCTGAAGTTGAAGTTTCTGTACTTCCAGCCGATTTACCTGAATCAATCACTGTTGATTTGGCAGATTTGGACGTTGGTGATGTGATTCACCTGTCTGACATCAAATTGCCAAAAGGTGTAACTTTAACTGCACTTCAAGGTGAAGGTCATGACTTAACAGTTGCGTCTATCACTGTCGTTAAAGCGGAAGCTGAAGAAGAAGAAGCGGCGCCTGAAGCTGCTGCTGAAGAAGACAAAGGCGAGTAATCCTTTGATGAGTGATCGTGATCAATCGCTGTCGCTCATTGTCGGTTTGGGCAATCCGGGTGCGGAATATGCCCAAACCCGACATAATGCTGGTTTTTGGTATGTTGAACAGTTGGCCGATCGCTATAATATTCAACTCAAAAATGACAGCAAATATCATGCGATTTCCGGGCGAGGTCAAATTGAAGGACGTGATGTCCGTTTATTACTTCCGCTCACCTATATGAATCGTTCTGGTCAAAGTGTTGTTCCCTTTGCCAAGTTCTATCAAATTCCAACCCAAAATATTCTTATTGCACACGATGAGTTAGATATGAATCCTGGTGTCATTCGTCTTAAAAATGGCGGTGGGCACGGTGGACATAATGGTTTAAAAGATATTGTCCCCCATCTCGGTGCAGATTTTTTACGTTTACGCATTGGTATCGGTCATCCGGGTAGCAAAGAGCGAGTATCAGGTCATGTCTTGAGTAAAGCACCCAGTGCTGAACAAACTCTGATTGATCATGCGATTGATCATGCCTTGGCACAAACTAAAGCGCTCATCAACGGAGATGTTGCTCAGGCGATGAATGCCATTAATGCATTCAAAATCTAGGCGAATGACCAAATCAACTTGTATTCCACTATCAAAAATTGCAAAATGCACAACTGAAAGGTTGTAGCAGCTCATGATGTCGTCGTCATGAGATTTTACTGAGGAGTATTCCCATGCAATCTCGCTTATTAAAATGCAAAATCCATCGTGCAGTGGTCACTCAGGCCGAGCTACATTATGAAGGCTCATGTGCAATTGATGGCACACTGATGGATCTGGCTGGTATTCGTGAATACGAAGAAATCCATGTCTGGAATGTCACCAACGGCAAGCGTTTTACCACTTATGCCATTCGTGGTGAAGATGATTCCGGCATTATCTCCGTCAATGGTGGTGCAGCACATCAAGCTGAAATTGGTGATCTGGTCATTATTGCAACTTTTGGTTTGTTCGATGAAAAAGAAGCGGCGGCACATCAGCCTCGCCTCGTGTATGCAAATCCAAACAATACCGTAAACCATACTGCAAATTGCATTCCGGTACAGGTTGCCTAAACCAATTTCATAAAAATTTTATCAAAAAAAACATCTTCTTTATGCAGAAGATGTTTTTTCATTTTTAATCATCAGTTAATCTTCAATTGAATCATGCGCACCGGGATTTCCCTTTTTCCAGTAGCCACTTGCCTTAGTCCACTGTTTTTGCGCACCGTGCTGTTCCAGCATTTCTTTTCTTAACTGTCTGGCCACATGGGTTTCTGCGGCAATCCATGTATGAAAATCCTGCGCCGGGAACTGATACTGTGCCAAGGCAGCAACGAATCCATCTGCTTGTCCAGCGTCCTGACCATTACGGTATAACCAGTGAATTTGTGTCTGTGCAGCACTAAGCAATGTAATCTGGTCTTGCTCGCTTTCTACCTCAATCCAGACATGCGCATGACTTGTTGTTGGTAATTCTTGCAGACGACGAGCAATTGCAGGTATTGCAGTATCATCACCAATCAATACATAGTGGTCAAAAGCAAGCGGCTGAACCATTGATCCTCTTGGTCCCCCTATTCCCAATTGTTGACCGACTTTGGCCTGCTTGGCCCAACGGGTTGCATAACCGGTATCATGCAAGACAAAATCAATGGTTAATGTGCCCTGATCTGCATCAAAATATCGAGGGGTATAATCTCTTGCCACAGGCTTATCTTCCGGATTGGGAAATTCTAGCCCACGCTCTGAAAATGTCGGAATCACAACCGCATGTTCTGGATCGGCATAGAAAAACATTTTAATATGATCATCAAAGCTCGCACTGACAAAATCTTTTAGGCTCTCGCCAGTAAAAACAATTCTTTTAAGTGTAGGTGATAATAATTGCACCTCACTCACAGTAATGGTTCTAAATTTTAATTCGTGACGTACTCGATAGGCTTTACGCTGTTCCATCAATGTTTGCTGATTCATGGTTACTCCGACAACATGGGTCATGCTGTTTGATTAAATTTGGTCAATTTGTCGTACAGTTTGATCCAGAATATCTGCCAACTGTTGTGCCTGTTGTGCAGTTAAATTTTCTTGTTCCAGTTTCAAATGTATAGCAAATCTAAGATTTTCAATGGCACGCACAACAACTAGTGGCCGAGTCGCTCTTTTTTTTACGCGATCCAGAATATGCTGTATGTGTGTGGCATTGTGTTGATATTCTTCCTGTCCCAATGCAGTAATTTGATAAAACACTTTATTTTTTGCATGTGTTCCAGGCTGCTCTTGTTCTATATCCGGTGCAGGTTCAAGTTTCACCAACAATTGCTCATCAACCAGTTGATTCAGTGCGGGATAAATAACGCCCGCACTGGGTCGATATAAGCCAAAGCTTAATGCTTCAACTCCATTCATCAATTCATATCCATGCTGCGCTTTTTGTTGTAACAAGTGCAACAAAATCAATCGTAAACCACCATGACCAAAACCGCGTTGTTTCTTGATACGCGCTGTGCCAAAGTCATTTTCTTCAGATGATTTCATATGAAAAATCCTTTCCAGATATAAAAAAGATATATCTAAATTATTTTCTTTGCAATATTTTTAATAAAAATTTTACAAACTATTCAGATAAGCATATCTAAAATTTTCATTTATTAGATTTGATTTTAGATTGCATTTTCACTTGATAAGACTAAAATAATCTTATCTTCAGGGCGAGGTGTAATTCCTCACCGGTGGTAAATTGCATCTTGCAAAAGCCCACGAGCGATTTTTTAAATTGCAGATTTGGTGTAAATCCAAAGCCGACGGTATAGTCCGGATGAAAGAAGACATTTCTCTAATAATCTTTGGTATTGTTGGAATACGCCTGCTTTTCTTAATATGTCCTGAAATGTTCCCACGTATGTTTTACGAGAGCGTTTCATTATGTCTAGTTTACTTCCTGCCGAATTTTTTTATGCTGCACTTGCGCCTATCGAACAACGCATTGCACAAGCCTTGCTTGATCTTAAAGCGGGCAAACCTGTCGTGGTGATGGATGATTTTGATCGTGAAAATGAAGCCGATCTGATCATTGCTGCCGAAACCCTTACTGTACCGACTATGGCACAAATGATCCGTGATGGTTCTGGTATTGTTTGTCTTTGTCTAACTGAACAACTGGCCAATCATTTGGAACTTCGTCCGATGGTGGAACACAACTCCAGTCAATTCCAGACCGCATTTACCATTACCATTGAAGCCAAAGAAGGGGTAACCACTGGTGTTTCTGCACAGGATCGAACCACAACGATTAAAGCTGCGATTAAAGACGGTGCGGTTGCTTCAGATTTAAACTGTCCGGGTCATGTATTTCCGTTAAGGGCACGCACAGGTGGCTTGCTGACACGTCGGGGTCATACCGAAGCCAGTGTCGACCTGGCAAGACTGGCAGGATTAAAACCTGCCGGTGTACTGGTTGAATTAACCAATTTTGATGGTTCTATGGCGAAGGGGCTACAAGTGCTGTCTTATGCACAAACTCATCAGTTGACAGTATTAACCATTGAAGAAATTGTCAGTTATCGCTTAAGCAATAATGTTTGATCAACACGTCTTTTCATCCTCTTGCCATTTTATTCATCGTCATCAAATTCGTTGATGTTGTGATGAATAAAACTCGCGCGTAACCAGGCCAGTTCATAACTGGCCTGTGCCAATGCCAGCACACGATTTTCAAATGCTTTCCATGTGGGTTTAATTTGTTGCTGTGTTAAACCCAAACCACTTTCTTCTGCACAAGTTGGCATTTTTTCACATAACTTTAAGGCATGATATAACTTACGTCCCAAACTTGCATTGGGCATGACCCGAATCCGCTTATGCTGTAAAAAATGCATAATCTTAATCAAGTTATACTCAGGCAACATCGGCACCAGAATTTGATCCAACTGTGCATCTAAACGCTGCCAAACCGCAGCTTTTTCTTCGGCGGTATAACGATTCCAATTAATGACTTCGTGATTGAATCGCCGACAGCCGCGACAGACACTATCACCAAAAACGGTTGAGCAGCGCCCAGCACAAGGTGTCAGTGCGCTAAGCGTGTGTGTTTTGATGATCATATTTGACATGCAGCAACCTATCTCTATAACCCATATTTTGTATAGGGTTTTATCGCTTTATCTTTCATAATTCGCTAGAATAGCGCACTGATTTTTTTTATCAACCTAATAACTAACCTTATCTCGGAGTTAATCCCATGAACGCTACTGTAGAACAGCTTGCACCTGTCGCAGCACAAGCGACCGACAACCAGTGGGTTGTGGCAGCACTTTATCAATTTCGTGAAGTTTCAGATCCGGCAGATTTACAACAACGCCTGCTTGATCTTGTGAAAACGATTAATTTGTGCGGCACGCTGATTGTAGCAGGTGAAGGGATTAACGGCACAGTTGCAGGCGATCAACAAGCGATTGACACTATTCATCAATTTTTGATTGATGAAGGTTTCACGGCGATGGAATATAAAGAATCTTTCAGCCATGATAAACCATTTCGTAAAATGAAAATCAAACTGAAACAAGAAATTGTAACCTTGGGTGTAGAGGTCAAACCCCGTGATTTGGTGGGTCATTATTTAAATCCGGAAGAATGGAACGACTTAATTGCGCAAGACGATGTGATTCTGATTGATACCCGTAATGACTACGAATATAAAGCAGGCACATTTAAAGGGGCGATTGACCCGAAAACTGAAACTTTCCGTGAATTTCCGGACTATGTACGTCAACAATTGGCAGATAAAAAAGATAAAAAAGTTGCTATGTTCTGTACGGGAGGTATTCGCTGTGAAAAATCGACTTCCCTCCTTTTACAGGAAGGTTTTAAAGAGGTTTATCATCTTAAAGGCGGTATTTTAAAATATCTTGAAGAAACCCCACCAGAAAAAAGCCTGTGGGAAGGTGAATGTTTTGTTTTTGATGGTCGTACTGCGGTTACACATGGTGTTCAAGAAGGCATTCATGAAAAATGTCATGCCTGTGGTTGGCCTGTCACACCAGAAGAACAAGCCTTGCCAAGTTATGAACATGGCGTTTCCTGTATTCATTGCATTGACAAAACCACTGAAAAACAAAAACAAGGTTTCCGTATGCGTCAGGCACAAATCATCTCAGCAAAACGTAAACGTCTATAATCTATATATCTAGCAGTATTTTCCATGCCATAGCTCATCTATGGCATTTTTATATTTATGGTATTTATTTTATTGAATTAAGAATCGCCTGAAATTTCTCACAGTCTATCAGATTATCATGAGGACAATTGGCAACATGACGTAATGTACGGCCTAAAATATCCAGTTCGACAATCATTTGATCTATCTCATCGGCTTTTGATGCTAATTTTTCTTTATTGATGGGATTTTGCTTATTTTGCAACATGATTTTGATTTCTTGCAGATTAAACCCTGCTTTTTTGGCAAAACCAATCAATTTTAACTGCATAAATACCGTATGATGGAAAACCCGTTGTAATCCATGATGCCCAATCGCCTGAATCAAACCTTGATTTTCATAATAGCGCAGAGTTGAACTACTCAATCCTGTGTGTTTGGCCAATTGTGAAATAGTAATCTCTTGCATCTTGACTTAAAGCCGACTTTAACTTGTACACTGTCAGTCTAGCTTCATTTATGAGCATTTCAATATGGAATTTATATGGATACTGAATTTTGGCAACAACGCTGGCAAAACCATCAGATAGGTTTTCATCAGGCACGAGTTAATCCTTACCTCATTCAATATATTAAAAATTTTGAGTTACCTAAACATGCACGTATCTTTGTGCCTTTATGCGGTAAAACTCTGGATATCTCATGGTTACTGGCACAAGGGTATCGGGTTTGTGCCATAGAACTATGTTCGCTTGCGATTGAACAGCTGTTTAGCGAACTTGATATTCCCTATCAGATAACTTTACAAGATCAGTTACACTATTATCAGGCAGAACATCTGGATGTGTATGTCGGGAATATCTTTGATTTACAACAGAATCAATTAGATCAAGTTGATGCCATTTATGATCGGGCTGCTCTCGTGGCGCTGCCTTTAGATATGCGCAAAAAGTACACACAACATTTAATTCAACTCACGCAAGCTGCGCCCCAGCTATTAATTAGCTATGATTATCCCCAACAGCTTTACGCAGGCCCACCCTTTGCAGTATCTGAGCATGAAATTCTGCAACATTATCAGCCCAGCTATGAGATTACCTTGTTACAGCGATATACGCTAATCGAAGATAAACTGGCAGAAAAGTTTAAGGATCAAGGGACAATTGATGAAAATATCTGGCAACTGATGCCAAAACAGCATCAATGATGTCAAAACAAAATAACCTAAAACATCTGGTATTTATCATATTTCTTTTGCAAACTTCTAATCCCTTATCAACATCAAATATATAGCATGGATTTAAAAGAGTGGGTCTTAAATATCATGGAACAACTGGGTTATTTTGGTATTGCCCTGCTGATGTTTCTGGATAATATTTTTCCACCCATTCCCTCAGAAATCATTATGCCCTCGGCTGGTTATACTGCCTCACAGGGGCAACTACAATTGTTCGGTGTGATTATTGCCGGTAGTATCGGCTCAATACTCGCTGCGGCAGTGTTGTACTGGATTGGACGAAAAATCCCTAAGTCTGTTCTGTTCAATTGGGTTGATCGTTATGGCAAATATCTGTTTATTAAATCCACAGATGTCAGCAAGGCATTGCATTGGTTCGAGCAATATGGTCATCGTATTGTATTTTTTGGCCGGATGATTCCAGCAATTCGTTCCCTGATTAGTATTCCGGCTGGAATCAGTGGTATGCCTTTTGGAAAATTCATACTGTACAGTAGTATCGGCACACTGATCTGGACGACATTTTTAGCCTGTATAGGATTTTATTTCGGTGAAAATCAGGTACTGATGCAAAGTGTATTAAACAAGGCTGGCTTGTTGATCTTAATAGGATTTATTGCTTATTTAATGCTATTTTTATATAAAAAGTTTGCTAAAAAACACCATTAAAAATGGCAAATTCAATGCTATCCATTGAATCTGCCATACTTATTTTCTAATTAACCAAATATTTTAAGAAAAGCCTGAATCACCACCACATTGACCAGATCGATAAAGAATGCACCGACCAAAGGTACAATCAAAAAGGCTTTATGCGATGGGCCATACATATTGGTAATGGCCTGCATATTGGCAATGGCATTGGCTGTTCCGCCCATACCAAAACCACATAAGCCCGCACCCAATACAGCTGAATCGTAATTACTACCCATGACCTTAAATGTTACATAGACAGCAAAAAGCCACATTGCAACAGTTTGTGCAATCAATAAGATAATCATTGGCAGAGCCAAATCAGTCAACTGCCATAATTTTAAGGACACCAGTGCCATTGCCAAGAATAATGCCAAAGCTGTATTACCAAATACATCAATTGCACGATCAAAAATTTGACGTTTAAATACAGTTTCCAGAACATTACGAATAATAATGCCGCCACCTAAAGCCCAGACAAAAGTCGGCAACTCAAATACTGTATCCACCGTTAAATCACGCATAATATTGGCAAACGCCAGCGCAAAAGCAAACATACCCAAAGTTGAAATCGCATTGTCTGAGGTAATCAACCGAACGCGTTTGGGTTGTTCAAAAATATATTCTGGTTCAGTCGATGCCTGACTATTACTGTCCTGCTCTTTTTGCTGATTGATAGGCGAAGCAAGATGATGCTTACGAATCAGATATCTGGCCAAAGGACCACCCATCAAACCACCAATCACCATACCAAAAGTAGCACTGGCAATCCCCATGGGTAACGCACCTTCGATACCGTATTTGGTTTCAAAGATTGGTCCCCAAGCACCTGCTGTACCCAAACCACCAATCAGTGCAATTGATCCGGCAACGACACCCATCAACGGTTCCAAACCAACAGCTTTTGCCACGATCATACCCACACCATTTTGCACCACAACAAATGCAGAAATCGCAACCAGGAAAATGACCAGTGGTTTGCCGCCTTCGCGCAATTTGGCAAAATTTGCACTTAAACCAATTGATGCAAAAAACATTAACATGAATGTATCTTGCATCAATTTATTTACAGAAATGGTATATCCAAAATAATTATGCAATATAAAAAAGATAATCGCGCCAATCAAGCCGCCTGCGACAGGCTCGGGAATATTATATTTTGTCAGAAAAGGGATTTTTTTGTTTAAGATGCGTCCTGTATAAAGAACCAAAACCGCAAGCATTAAACTAAAAGTAGGATTTAGAATATATTCCATCCAACACTCCTATTATATGCATTCATTTATATTGAAGATCATACATAAATGATTAAAAATGTACTAATCTAAAGATATGGCTTGTGATTAGAATAACCGATAGTACCCAAGCAATCAGATCGGGCAAAATTAAAGACGGGAGATAATACCTGATAAATCCCCTATCGTCACAAATTTATTTATCATAATGGAAAAAAGAAAAGAGTAATCCCATAAGTTTGCAGCTTGACGAAGAACAATACAATGTTTGAAATGATGACTCAAACAATCGATTTAACAAGCCGAAACAGGATTACTCTTACTTTGAGAAAATTAAAAATCAGGCACTTGGTGCATGATAAAGCAGATAGATCTCAGTTAAATTATCCGGAATTTCCTGTGCAAGATCATCCATCAGTTGGCCATTGCGGCGGAAGGACTCCATTTGTGGATCTTCTTCATCAATGCCACTAAATACCATGATCGGCAAAGTCAACTCAACCAGATTCTCTTCTAATTCGGGCACAAACCATGCTTCTTCGTTAAGAAACATCGCATCCACAAAACCTACACTCCAATCGCCCAGACTTGAATCGACATCCGCTTCTTCAATTTCAAAGGGAAATTCGATCAACTCTTCGTTCGCCAGTGTTTGCTGAATATCTGCGAGCCAAAGCTCGATTTGTTCAATCACCTGCTTGGGAACTTGTTTGTCCTGCTCATCAAATAATAAAGACAACCAATTTGTTAGTGTCGGACCTACCGCAACTGCACATAAAAAACCATGTGTAGCAGCAAAATCTAAACCAAATTCGTTATCCTCACCATCCAAGTAATCACTTAACTTGTCTAAATCTAATGCTGCCATACCATTGCCCATCCAACAAAAACATCACTACCCAATTTGAACAACGAATTAATCTTCATCATCGTCCAGATCGTCGTCATCGAAATCATAATCAAATTCTTTTAACTCGCGCTGTAAACGACGCTCTGCTAAAAGATCATCAATCAATCGACGTTTTTCCAATGACTCCTTTGCACTGATTTTACTTGCAGTTTCATCAAACTGCGTATCATCATCAGAAAAGTTATCATCTAATTCAAAATCTTGAGAACTCGCCACGCAAATTACCCCAAATAAAAAATGAGAGCGTTAGGCGCTATTTATCTGTGCCAAATGGAATTGTCAAGCACTAAATATTAATTCACTGTTTTTTATAAGATTAATCCCCTATGTTACAAGCAGGTTTTTTTACCATTAGTTCAAATTTCGCAGTCCTAACGGATTTATCCGATTCCAATATCATTTAAACTTGAAATTTAAAACTTTATCCCAATATTGCAAGGATCAACGAATTACTAACCTAGTCAAATACCGGGTTTTTAGGCATATGGTGCAAATTTTTTCTGCATAAAACCGCCATTGTAAAATTACAACAGTGGTTTTTGTGCTATGATGCACTGTTTCACGATCATAGATTCAAAATAAGAGTGAGCTAAGATGAGCGATATGCATTCCCCGACCTCTCAAGTTGCGGCATTAATTAGCCGAGGCAAGGAGCAGGGTTATTTAACTTACGCTGAGGTTAACGATCATCTCCCGGACTCGATTACCGAAAGTGAGCAGATTGAAGATATTATTCAAATGCTTAATGACGTCGGCATTCCGGTTCACGAGCGCGCTCCCGAATCTGATGACATGATGTTAGAAGACTCACCAGATGCTGGTGATGAAGTTGCAGCAGAAGAAGCTGCGGCAGTTTTGGCATCAGTAGAAAGTGAGCCAGGTCGTACCACCGATCCTGTGCGGATGTATATGCGTGAAATGGGTACAGTTGAACTGTTAACCCGTGAAGGCGAAATCAGTATTGCCAAGCGAATTGAAGACGGGATTCGCGATGTTTTACATGCGATTGCTTACTGGCCAAATACCGTAGAAGTCGTATTAAACGAATATAAAGAAACTCTGGCAGATGAACCACAACGTCGTTTGGCCGATGTTTTATCTGGTTATCTTGATCTGGAATCAACAGAAGAAATTCCAGAAGTGCTTGAAGATGAAGTACCGGAAGATGATGATGACACTTCAAGCAAATCAACCAAAGAAGTGAAACTCGACGATGATGAAGAGGAAGAAGAAGAATCTTCCGATGACAGTGATTCTGAAGGTGAATCTGGTCCGGATCCTGAAATTGCCAGACAACGTTTTAACGAATTAGAAAACATCTGGAACCAAACCAAAGACGTCTTAGCCAAACATGGTCGTAACAGTGCGGAAGGTAAGGCACAACTTGAAGCAATGGCTTCCATCTTTATGATGTTTAAGCTAACACCTCGTTTATTTGATTTGGTGTCTGAAATGATTCGCGGCACTCATGATCAAATCCGCTTTAACGAAAAAGAAATCATGCGCTACAGTATGCGTCGTGGGCGTATGAGTCGTGATCTGTTCCGTAACACTTTCCCGGGCAATGAATCCAATCAGGCCTGGATTGAAGAACAGATCAATGTGGTCGATAGCAATATCAAAGCCCATCTTGAAAAAGTTCGTCCAGATATTTTAGCTTTCCAGCAAAAAATTGGCGAAATTGAAAACGAGCTGGGTCTGAGTGTTAAAGAAATCAAAGATATTTCCAAACGTATGGCAATTGGTGAAGCCAAAGCACGCCGTGCCAAAAAAGAAATGGTTGAAGCCAACTTGCGTCTGGTGATTTCGATTGCCAAAAAATATACCAACCGTGGCTTACAATTCCTTGATTTGATTCAGGAAGGTAACATTGGCTTGATGAAAGCGGTAGATAAATTTGAATATCGCCGTGGTTATAAATTTTCGACCTATGCGACATGGTGGATTCGTCAGGCGATCACCCGTTCGATTGCCGATCAGGCACGAACCATTCGTATTCCAGTGCATATGATTGAAACCATCAACAAGATCAACCGTGTACAGCGTCAGCTTTTACAGGAAATGGGCCGTGAACCGACACCTGAGGAACTGGGCGAACGTTTGGAAATGGACGAAGTCAAAATCCGTAAAGTGTTAAAAATCGCCAAAGAACCAATTTCGATGGAAACACCGATTGGTGATGATGAAGATTCGCATCTTGGAGATTTTATTGAAGATCAAAACATCACCTCGCCGGTTGATGCAGCGACTTCAGAAGGTCTGCGTGAAGCAACTCGTGAAGTATTGGAAAACCTGACTGAGCGTGAAGCGAAAGTATTAAAAATGCGTTTTGGTATTGATATGCCAACCGATCATACTTTGGAAGAAGTCGGCAAACAGTTTGATGTAACACGTGAGCGTATTCGTCAGATTGAAGCCAAGGCATTACGTAAGTTACGCCACCCTTCCCGTTCGGAACATTTACGTTCATTCCTTGAGAATGACTAAATGGGCATCATGCCGATGGGGTATTGAAATATGATCGTTCAACCCCATTAAATGAAAAGAAACATAAAAACGCCTGCCTCACGCAGGCGTTTCAGCTAGGGGAATATCATGACAGACCGCACACCATCTCGTGAGTTACAAGAACATCTTTGGGTATTCCCTATGGACTATCCGATCAAATTAATTGGCAATGCAGGCGATGATTTACGTCTTGCTGTCATTGATATTTTGGTCAAACATTTTCCAGAATTTGATGAAGCGACGCTTAAAACTCAGCCTTCAAGTTCAGGCAAATACCATTCGATTACTGCGCAATTGCGTTTTGAAGAACTAGAACAGGTACATTCCCTCTATGCAGATTTGGCCGCTTGTCCACATATCAAAACTGCACTATAAAGCTGAGATGATTTAAAGCTCCTCCACGTAGGAGCTTTAATATTTTAAACACGATATAAGCGATTCATATTATGTTTTGACCCTATTATATTAAAAAAAGCAACCATGAATAATCTATCTACTTCACAGCAGCTAAAACGTTTAGAAACTAAGCGTCGTAGTTTATTCATTACATCAATCTTACAACCTGTCTTCATGTTTCTGATTATTTATTATTTTATAGGTTTACAAAGTGCTCAGGACTTTCCTGTTATTATTGGAATTGCAGTACTTCTGGTGATATTAAATCTTCTCCAGCTCTTATATTATCATGTCAAATATAAAAAATTAAAAAGAACAGACATGCAAACATCAGTAGACGTAAAGTGAATATAATACTCGCTTTACGCTTCGATATATTGCCAATACCTCTACCGATAAATATTTAACCTAAGTTCTCCACAACGCGATCTTTTCCATACTGATTAGGCAGCCTTAACCAAACATAAGCAGCTAAAATCATCAATAAAATGCCTGAAGTATTTAGTACCTGACGATGTGATAAGGTAAATGCAGCCTTGGCATTGTCCTGAATTTGTGTTGCTAATGAGGTATCCATATCATTTGCAACATACATTGCTTCACCAATTGAGCTACTTACTGCGGGTATCAGTGCTTGGGGTAAATCGCTTGGAATGATAATAGACTGCATATAAAACCAAGATAGCATGAGACCAAAAAATGCCACCCCAAAACCTGCTCCTAACTCATAAGCCATTCCTTCTATCGCCCCTGCCGCAGCTGCTTTGTCAGGCGAAACAGATGACATAATTGCTGCGGTTGACGACAACAAAGCAATTTGCACACTTATACCAAGTAAAATCATCATCCCCCATGCCTGCAATTGCGCCGAAGCAAAGTCGGTATGCGCCAAGCCAAACATACTTAGACCGCTCAATAATATGCCGGTTGTTGCAATTCTTCTAAGACCAAATTTATTCACTAAAACACTCGCAATCGGTCCACCACAGCTAATAGCAAGCATAAATGGTAAAACAAACAACCCAGCTTCAAGTGCTGTATAGCCATAAACAAATTGCAATTCTTGAGAAATCAAAAGCTCAAATCCGACCAATGCCATCATTGCCACAATGGCCATAATTATTCCGGTAGAAATAAAGCGATTTTTAAATAAATGAAAATCAATCATTGGAGATGCTGAACGGAACTGATTTTGAATAAATCCAACTAACAACGCAAAACCGACCACAAATATTGTACTACTTATCCAATTAAACGCTGTGATTCCAGTTTTTAATGCATAAATAATACTGAGAATTGCAATGACAAGAAGTAAAGCCTGTAGCAAATTTAAGTTCTGCGTGGTTTGAACTTTTTGCTTGGGTACAAAAAATATTGTCATCAGCAAAACAAGTATAATCACAGGGATATTAATTAAAAAAACAGCACCCCAATGGAAATGTCCCAAAATTGCTCCTCCTAATAAAGGACCAAATGCTGCACCTCCACCGCCGACTGTTGCCCATATTCCTAATGCAAAATTACGCTGTTTTTCTTCCAGAAAGGTATTACGAATGGCTGATAATGTAGCCGGAATAATCATCGCCGCACCAACAGCAAGCAAAGCACGAGAGCCGATTAAACTCATTGCGGAATCAGAGAACGCAGCAAAAACTGATGCGATACCAAATAAAGTACTACCAATGATCATCAATCGTTTGAATCCAATACGATCGCCCAATGCTCCCATAGGCAAAATCAAGCCAGCCATGACTAGGGAGTAAATATCAATAATCCAGAGCAATTCTTTATTGGATAAAGCCAGTGCTTCACTTAACGTCGGTGCAGCCACATGTAATATGGTCGCATCCATCGCCACAGGAAGATAAATCAAAATCACAATTGCTAAAATCAACCACTTACGAAACATAACACACCAAACTGGACAAACGTTCAAATTAAATTTTAGCCAAAGTTGAACATTTGTCCAATTTATTTTTTAGGTTATTCTGTAAATTGAATTTATTCCTCTATCCCATAAATGAAATATCAGATCTTATGAGCTATCTTAACCGTGAACAAAGACGAGAAAGCATTTTAGATGCAGCGAAAAAAATTGCTCTATCTGAAGGTCTAGCTGCAATGACCGTGCGTAAAATCGCAAATGAAGCCCAAATATCCGTAGGGCAAATTCATCACCACTTCTCCTCATCCTCCCATCTCAAAGCAGAAGTATTTCTATGCTTGATGCAGCAGTTAGATAAGATTGCAAATACTATGGAAACTCAAGATTCCATTGAACATTTATTATTGTTACTCGGCTGTATAAATTTAGAATATGCCCAACCTTATTTTAGGCTGTGGAATGAAGCAGAAATATCGGCAAAACATGATGCAGAATTAAATAATGCCTATAACCAAGCCATGCAGGAATGGCACCAATCGATTCAACAGGTCATTCAGCAAGGACAAGATCAAAATATATTTAAAAAAGATCATCCAAGCGAAGATATTGCTTGGCGACTGATCGCATTTGTTTGTGGCTTAGATGGTATTTATAAATTAGGATTACAAGGTTTGAATGAACAAGACTTCACTCGTCATACTCAAATTATAATAAAAGCAGAATTATTCTAAGTGATTTATTCTGCCCCAAATTACACTCCGGAAAGTGATATGATTTTTATATATCACTTAATTTTTTGGATTAGGACGCTATGAGCAATGTTGCACCATTGATTCAACCACAATTAATCATTCATACATTTGAGCAATTACAAGATTACACTGAAAAATTTGAAGCCATGAAGGAATTTACCTTCAACCGTGATGAACAAAGTATTGATCAACTCTGGTTATTACAACATCCTTCGACCCTGACCCAAGGACAGGCCGGTAAAGCAGAACATATTCTAATTCCAACCAATATTCCTGTGGTACATACCGATCGTGGTGGTCAAGTGACTTGGCATGGCCCGGGTCAACTGGTGGCCTACTTTCTGTTTGATCTTAACCGCCTGAAATGGCATGTGCGCGATCTGGTGGATTTTGCCGAAAACATGATGCTCTGGATTTTGCAACAATATGGCATCAATGCCTATACCAAAAAAGATGCACCAGGCGTCTATGTTGATCAACGAAAAATTGGTTCATTGGGCTTTAAAATCCGTCGTGGTCGTAGTTATCACGGTCTGGCATTAAATATAGATTGTGCTCTGGATGGCTTTCACAGCATTAATCCTTGTGGTTATGCAGGTCTGGAAATGGTCAGACTATCTGATCTAGTGCAGCCAACACCTACTTTTTTACAAGTCTGTGATCTCGCCCGGAAGTTTATTGAACAACAAGATATTTTTGCAAAAATTGACACACAAATTCATTAAAAGCACTTGCGTTCTAGGGAAAACACACTTAGAGTAATTACTCTAATCTTAATTGTTTTTACATGAACAAGGATAGGCATGTGATCTCTACAAAATCTGTAAAACCCACACTTCAACATGCGTATGCTAGTCTAATAACGGTTAAACCGACATTACAGCATGCATATGTTAGCCTGATGATGGATGTCATCGGGCGTGGTTTGGTGGTGGCGAATCAAATTGACTCTGAAATTAAATCGGAAATTTCGGGTTTTCCGACCAATTTCATTTTTTCCATGAAAGTCTTTCCCAAAGGACCAAGTTTTGTGATTCAGGTCCAGTACGATCATCAATTAAAATTACTTAAAAATTTTTCCGGCAAACCTGATTTAACCATTACGTTTAAACATCTAACACATGCTTTTCTTGTGTTTTCATTTCAGGAAGGCACAGCACAGGCATTTGCCAATGATCGGATGGTGGCCGATGGTGAGTTGTCTTATGCCATTCGTCTAGTACGTTGCCTAAATAAAATGGAAGCGTTAATTCTACCAAAATTAGTCGCAGATCTGGCAGTTAAGGAATATCCAAAAAATTTATCCTTAAAAGAAAAAGCAACGGAAGCAGCCAGTATTTATCTGAAAATTGCCCAATCCTATTTAAAACGGAGTACATAACATGGCAAAGCCTTATTACGAATTTTTTTGTCCTGTCAAAGTCATTGCAGGAAACGCTGCCTTAGAACATATTCCTTTTGAACTGGCAACTTTAGGCGCAAAAAAAGCCTTAATCATCACCGATAAAGGTGTCCGCAGCAATGGTTTGTTAGCTCCGATTGAAAATGCATTTAGTGAAACGGATGTCGATATCAGTGCGATTTTTGATGACGTTCCACCTGATAGTAGCCTATCAACAGTACGTGAAGCTGCCCGCATTTATCGTGAGCATGGCTGCGATGCCATTTTGGCGATTGGTGGTGGTTCGGTCATTGATACCGCAAAGGCGACCAATATTCTGGTGTCTGAAGGTGGTGATGATCTTTTAAAATATTCTGGGGCACACAATCTCTCCAGACCGCTTAAACCATTTTTTGTAATTCCGACCACCTCTGGAACTGGTTCTGAAGTCACCATGGTTGCAGTGGTATCCGATACCGAGAAAAATCTCAAAATACCGTTTGCCTCTTATTATTTGATGCCGCATGCAGCAATTCTGGATCCACGTATGACCCAGACCCTGCCACCACATCTGACGGCAATGACTGCAATGGATGCAATGACCCATGCGATTGAAGCCTATACCTGTCTGGCAGCAAATCCAATCAGTGATGCTTATGCAACGGCTGCAATCAAAAAGATCAGTACGCATTTATTTACGGTACTGGATAATCCAACGGATGCTCAAGGCCGTCTGGAATTGGCACAGGCTTCGACCATGGCAGGGATCGCTTTTTCAAATTCAATGGTGGGTGTGGTACATTCTCTGGGTCATGCGCTAGGTGCAGTTGCACACTTACCCCATGGTTTATGCATGAATTTATTCCTGCCCTATGTGCTTGATTATAATAAAGAGGTCAATGGCGATAAAATTGCAGATTTATTATTACCCCTTGCCGGTGCGGATATTTATGCCCATACACCAGCCGATAAACGTGCAGATAAAGCCATTGATTATATTCGTCAGATACGTGACCAATTACACCTCCAGACAAAATTACCTCGTACACTACAAGAAACAGGGAAAGTCACACGTGAACAGCTTGTAGAGGTCGCCACAAAAGCACTGGATGATGGTTCAATAATCTATAATCCTAAAGAGGCCAATCTAAATGATTTGTTAGGGATTTTAGAAAAGGCATGGTAAACCCATGATATATAAAGTCCTGATTCAAAATCAGGACTTTTTTCATCGGTGCTTCTGATTTGGTATAACAAAACCACTTTTTGATATTTTTACCATCTCATGCCAAGACTTAATACATTAATTATCTATGCACGTAACATGCAACGCAGCGCTCAGTTCTACCATCAACATTTTGATTTCGAAACCACTGGCGAAATAATTGAAGGGCTTATCGAACTTAAATCCAAATCAGGTATAAACATTCTCATTCATCAAGCGGCAAAATCAGTTAAATTAGGGCAAGCAACGGTTAAACTGTCATTTGATGTACAGGACATTGAGCAGTTTATTACTCAGTCAGAACAGCAAGGACTGATATTTGGTGCCATTCACCATGCCAATGGTTACTGTTTTGACAATACCAAAGACCCAGACGGTAACTCAGTCAGCATCTCAAGTCGAACATTTAGAAATATTTCAAATTGAACAACCGATCAATGAAGTTCTTCTATCACTTGCTTTAATCGCACTGCATGGCTCATGTCTGTATTTTTTGCTGCATAAAACAACGTTATCGTTTGCTGCTTTACCATCTCATGTCGTTCTTTTAATTTCAAGATTACCTTTTAGTTCAACACGATATTTTTATACTTATCATAGAATTCAGTAGATTACACTATTAATTAAAAAATTTAAGATGCCCAAATATATAAACAACAATGTCCTAATTAAAAAGGCGCAGCAGAATATATGTCTATGTTTTGATGCTGCAACGGATGAACAAAAGACAAGTGACAAGCATGTAATGCCATACGTTTTAATGGACTATTTTCAGGATTTGGATGATACAGTTTGTCTCCGGTAATCGGATGACCAATATAGGCCATATGTACACGTAACTGATGAGAACGTCCCGTGATCGGTTCCAGTAAAATTCGGCTAATTTTCTGTTCTTCATCATATTGCGAAGCATAATATAAAGTCCTTGCCGACTTACCCGTTTCAAAATCTACCTTTTGTCGAGGACGTTTTTCCCAATCAGTGATCAGTGGTACATCGACACTGCCCTCACCCTCTAATTTTCCTTGTACCAATGCCACATAGTTTTTTTTGACCAGTCTTGCCTGAAATAATTTGCTCATCGCCACTTCCGCATCCCGATGTTTGGCAAACATGAGAATACCAGAGGTTGCCATATCCAGACGATGAGTGACTTTGGCATTAGGGAATTTTTCCAGAATACGCAGATAGGCACTATCCTGATGCTGGGGTAAGCGTCCCATCACAGATAATAATCCTGTGGGTTTATCAATCACCACATAATCATCATCTTCATAAAGCGTGATTAAAGGTGCTTGCGGTGGCGTATAAATAAAATGATCGGTATGCGACATCAGTAGGATCAGTACAACAGAATCGGCTGAAAATAACAGGCAATATTTCGACTGTCAATGATGCTCAAAATGTTGAATTGTAGTTTGCGATTTGCCCTGTCCTTTCGATTGATACATCAATTGATCTGCCACATGCAGGGCATCTTCCAGACTTGCCGGAAAATCATCAAAGATCGCCAATCCCATACTAAAATCCACACCATAATTTTGCTTTAAGGCACTGAGAACAAACAGTTCTCTTAATCTTGAATCGTAATGATGGGCACTATCTTCATTAATATCCAGTAAAATCACAGCAAATTCATCACCGCCTAATCGCGCCACCACATCCGAAGAACGATTGGCTTTTTTTAATATACTGGCAAATGTAACCAATATATCATCACCCCGAATATGCCCGTGCGTATCATTTACTGCCTTAAAACCATCCAAATCAATCACACCAACAGCAAAAGGAATTTTTTTTCTAAAGCTTAATTTTCGTAATATACGATATTCAATATCCAAGGCACGGGTATTATCCAGTGCAGTTAATGGATCATTCATCGCCATCTTTTTCAGATCATTCCAGTTTTTTCGCACCTTTATTAATAAAAAAGCAACAATGCAAAAAAATATGACGCGAACCAGACCGTTCCAAAAAGGAATAATAAAGTTTGAATAAAGATGACCGGCACTTAAATCGGCAACAAACCATGTCCCTATAGACATAAAAACGGTCAGCATTGTCATTTTAGTATTGTCATACCAGGCAGCAATCGCAACCGGTAATAAATAGAATATTGCAAAGGAATATTCATAACCGGTTCGGAAATCGATATAGCCAAAGACTAAAATAATCGCAACAATGAGTGCCCGACGAACAGATGGATTCGTAGAAATTATTCTCTCAAAAGACAGTTTTTTTATTTGAAATAGCCCAATCGTTTTTGCCACGCGATGCACAATCTCCTGAACTTACCAGTCAATTTTCAATATTCTTATCATATTACAACAAAAAATAAGATACAGTATTTGCCTTGAGCTTTTTTTAAGCACTCATCAGTATTTTGAATAAGATGACATAAAATAGCTCAAACTGCTATACCCGTCTTAGCAATCCACTGCAATTGAATACATCATATTCCTTAATGACAAAACTGGAATGCAGTGCAGCTACATGCTCTATTTTACCCATACGCTTGAGAAGCACATCACTATAATTTTCCATATTTTTGGCCACCACTTCGACCAGAAAATCTGCGGATTGTCCGGTAATCAAAAAAGCATTGATCACTTCCGGAATGTCTTTGAGTTCTTCCAGAAATTTATCGAAGGTATCGGTATCATGTTTGCTTAACGACACTTGCAGAATCACATGCAGGCTAAACCCCAATTTCTGATAGTTGATACTGCGTTTAAGCTGGCTCAGAATATTATTATCAATTAAATGCTTGATACGGCGATGCACAGAACTGACCGATAAATGAATTCGCTCCGACAGTTCATTTAGATTCATATCTTCATGGGTAAGAATTTCCAGAATCTGTTTATCAAAATTATCAAGTTCCATCATAACTGTCCTGTGCCTTTAAGCTGTAAATTTTACGATGAGATGGCGCAGGGATCATTTTATCCGTAAAGCATTTTGATCTGTAAAAAATTTTTAGGGTGTTAAGGGAAAACTTACGTTTCACTGTAACCACTTTATCTAGGTAAGATATCGCTTTGCTTACAGACTTTTGATCTATAGCGTTGTCAGCCGAATTGAGACCTTTTGAGTCAATACGCTTAGGTTGGATGAACCCGTTAGCGCATATTGATCTTTTCGTCCCTCTCACACCCTGAAACATAAGATAACAATTTAAGGATTAAATTATTTCCCTTAAATAAAGCCTTTGATATGAATTTTGGGAAAAATTTTCGTATTTAATAAAATAAAGAGATTTTTTTACTAAAAAAATAAATTTAGATTCATTTTTATTCTTATTTCAATCAAATTATTGAAAGTTCTTCATAAGATTTGACTAAAATATAAACTATAATTAAACTAGTCATATGACTAGTTATTTAAAGGAAAATATCATGCATACATGGTCTGTACAAGATGCCAAAGCAAGATTCAGTGAACTACTTGAAAGTTGCACAATTGAAGGTACACAGGTGATTACAAAACGTGGGGTGGAAACTGCGGTGCTTGTACCAATTGATGAGTGGAAACGTTTAACGTATGCTGCTAAACCGACACTCAAAGAATTACTTCTTCAGCAAGAGAATCATTTCGAACTTGAATTGCCCGTTCGTGGTCAAGCTAAACGCCGTAAAACGTCATCCTTAGATTAAGCTAAAGTTGGGTTAAAATGATGTATTTACTTGATACTAACGTTATTTCGGAATTACGCAAACCTAAGCCGCATGGTGCAGTTCTGGCATGGATCCAATCTATTGAAGATAAAAATTTATTCTTGTCCGTTGTGACCATTGGTGAAATACAGGCAGGTATTGAAATCACCAGAGAGCATGATGCATATAAAGCCGAACAAATAGAACTGTGGTTAAATGCTGTTGCCGATACCTATAATACTTTGCCTATGACAACTGATATTTTTAGAGCCTGGGCAAAACTCATGCATCGTACTTCTGATACTTTGTATGAAGATGCCATGATTGCAGCGACAGCAAAAGTCCATGATTTAACCGTTGTGACGCATAATATTGCAGATTTTAAAGGCTTTGGGGTAAAGTTATTTAATCCGTTTGATCATATTTTACTCTAAATAGAAATACTGATCTTATTAATCAATCTTCTGATAAGCATCTATATCTTTTTATTGGACTGATAAAAAAGACTTATTTAGAAAGTAAATAAGCCATACTTAGGATAAATTAATTCTCTAGTCCAAACCGATATGCTCCGATAAAATTCAACATATGCTGCACCAATAATTCGGGCTGTTCTTCGGGAATAAAATGTCCACAATTGCCTATCGTTACGCCTATAACATTTTGCACAAATTTTCTTAAAGGCGTTGCCATATCCGGAATTGATCCTTGATCGGCACTGACGGCCAATAATGGCACGCGTAGCAGATCGTTTTGATTCTTTTTATTTTGTGCAGCAGATTCTGCCACTGAACGATAAAATGCCATGCCTGCTCTAAGACTGCCTGGCTTAGACAAGATACGTAAATATTCCTGCATATCTTTATCTTCAAAAATGAAAGGATTTGCAGCCTTCTTTTTTAAAAACCAATCCAGATACACCGCCTCGCGGCCAGCGATTAATGACTCTGGCAAATCTTGTACCATATGAAAGGCAAAATGCCATGTTTTATAGGCTTTATCCAATGTAACAGGCAAGCTATCAGCCAAAGTTACCCCGGGAATACCCGCATCTAATAAAGAAACAGTTTTAACCACATCCGGAAAACAGTTTGCAAAAGAAAAAGCAACCCACGCGCCGATATCATGCCCGACCAGATGAATCTTATGGATATTTAAATGTTCTAATAAAGCGTTGATTCGAGCTGCAACGGTATCTGTATCATAGCCATCTATTGGATAATCAGAATCGCCCTGTCCCGGTAAGTCTGCTGCAATAACCCTATAATTTTCCGAAAGCAAGGGAATGACTTTTCTCCAAGCATAGCTACTTTGAGGAAATCCTGCCAATAACACAATCACCTCTGCGTCAATCTTTCCCGCACTAAGATAATGCATACGAATACCATTAATCGTAGCAAAGTGATGCGAATAATCGTTTATTGAATCGAGTTTATGCATTTTGCCAACTCCTTTGATTTGAATTAGGAAATGATTATTTCCAAAATAGTTAAAAAAATTAGTTCTTCAATATGCCCATCATTAAGGAAATGATTGAATCATTTGGAGATGTAGATGAAATTTTTCCTGCGACGCGTATCCCTAGCACCAAACAAAGCAATAAAGATGCTGCTGTATCGGTATTTAATTGCTTACCAATAGAGCCATCTTGCTTCCCTTCCTCAATAAACTGTTTAATATTCGACAAATTTTTATTGAGAGCCAATTCGACTGCCTGTGCCAATTGTTGATTTAATACCTCAATTTCAATTGCACTACCAACCACCAAACACCCGCGTTTACCTTCGATGTCTTGCACCGAATCGATGTAAAATTGCAATAGTATTTGTATTTTTTGAAAACCATTTTCAGAATCTTTTAAACGAGCATTTAATGCCTGATTTCGAAGGGAAAGATAACGACCAAAGACTTGCGCAAAAAGTGTAGGTTTATCGCCAAATGCCTTATAAATACTACCCACTGTCAGATCCATTGCCTGACACAGCTCACTCATCGAAGTGGAATGATATCCCTGACTGCGAAAAACCTGCATAGCTTGATCTAAGGCATCGTCAATATTAAATTGGCGGGGGCGACCACGACCCATATTTTCTTGATCAGACATAAAAATAATTAGGAAATGATTATTTCCTAATAGAATACTGCATATTTTTATTTATACAAGCGTTTAATTGCACAAAATCTATGATTCAACTGATGACTTAGACAAAAATAATTCATGAGAAAGACTCACTTTTATACTTAAACCATAGAACTATAAAATTTAATAAATTCAATCCTTACACCAAAAATTTTTAAACATTTATCATTTAAATATTGATATGACATGATTTGAAACTCTATCTATAATATGTTATTTGACAGTGGTTAAATGCTGTTGCCGACACCTACAATACTTTGCCGATGACAACTGATATTTTTAAAGTTTAGAATGAAGCTATAACTCTTTAGATTTTTAAGTCACCCATCAAGGATTTAATTCTGTCAATTTCCTTATTTATTTTATTGATAGCTTTTGGAGCATGGTAGATTATTCAGATGGAGCCTGAAAAATAAAATTCAACTTATCCTTTAGATTTTAAATTTACGCTGTAATTTTTTCAATAAAATATCCTGAACATTGCGACGACCATCAATCACTGCCAATACAATCACTGTTTGCTTTTGAATTTTATAGAATATTCGCCAATGCTGCTGTATCAGTTCCCGATAGCGTAATTCGTTGTATTGATAGAGTTCTGGAACATATCTCCCTCGTTCGGGAAATTGTCTTAATTCACGGAATCTTTGCTGAAAATGCTGTAAAAGTTCATCCGCAAAATCTGAGTTTAAGGCAATATAATAGTCCAATATTTCTTCCAAATCTTGCTCGACAGTAGATGGTACAATTACTCGATAGTTTTTCTTAAAATCATGTTGTTTAGTATCCAACATATTTATTTTGCCATTCTCGAACGCAGTCGCTGAAATACCTCATCATCACTGCTGGCCTCACCATTTGCATATTCAGTTTCTGCAATTTGAAAAATATTGAGTAAACCAAACGCATTTTGCATATTCTGATAGCTTTCAAAATCAACAAGTACCGCTTTGGCTTCGCCATTTTGGGTAATGATAATAGATTCTTTTTGCTCATTAACAAATTTCATCATCTCGGCAGCATTACTTTTGATATAGGAAATCGGTTTGATCTTGATGGTTGTAGTCATTATATTCACCTTACCATGCTAACGTAGTCTTTTTATTAGACCATAAAAGGACTGCTTGGGCAAGATCGTTAGGTATTATATTGTTATACATCATTTTTAGCATTATTGAATGGAGTAAAGATCTCCTTATAACTTTTCAATTTCATTTATCATAAAAAGACTCCATCACAAAGATAAAGTCTTTTTTCAAACAAGATCAACAACTTTTATCCAAAATTTAAGCCACACTACCCTCTAAAAAATCCTGTGCAAAGCGTTGTAATACGCCACCTGCTTCATAGACAGAGACTTCCTCAAGGGTATCTAGACGACTGGTCACTGGCACCTCAACCACTTCCCCATTTTTTCGGTGAATCACCAAAGTTAAGTCATTACGTGGTGACAATTCACCTTTGACATCATAGGTTTCTGTGCCATCGAGTTGCAGAGTTTTACGCGTGGTACCGGGTTTAAACTGTAACGGCAATACTCCCATACCAATCAAATTGGTGCGGTGAATCCGTTCAAAACCTTCCGCCACAATGACTTCCACTCCTGCCAGACGTACACCTTTAGCCGCCCAGTCTCGGCTCGAACCTTGTCCATAATCTGCACCGGCAATAATGATTAATGGCTGTTTACGGTTCATATAGGTTTCAATGGCTTCCCACATACGCATCACTTGACCTTCTGGCTCAACGCGTGCCAGAGAACCTTGCTTAACTGTACCATCGGCATTTAATACCATTTCATTAAATGTTTTGGGATTTGCCAGTGTCGCACGCTGCGCAGTCAAGTGGTCGCCCCGATGCGTGGCATAAGAGTTAAAATCTTCTTCCGGTACGCCCATTTTTGCCAAGTATTCACCTGAAGCACTGTTCAGTACAATGGCATTGGAAGGTGATAAATGATCGGTGGTGATATTGTCAGGTAAAATCGCCAGTGGGCGCATTCCGGTTAAAGTGCGCGGTGCAGCCAGTGCGCCCTCCCAGTAGGGTGGACGACGAATATAAGTACTTTGTGGACGCCAGTCATACAATGGACTTTCTGCCTGTTCAAACTCACCCAGATCAAACATCGGAATATAGACTTTACGGAATTGTTCAGGTTTCACCGATTGTTTAACCAAAGCATCAATCTCTTCATCCGAAGGCCAGATGTCCTTCAGATAAACCGGATTGCCATTTTTGTCCTTACCCAATACATCTTTTTCGATGTCAAAACGAATCGTCCCTGCAATTGCATAAGCCACGACTAAGGGTGGTGATGCCAAAAATGCCTGTTTGGCATAGGGATGAATACGCCCGTCAAAATTACGATTGCCTGACAGTACCGCAGTGGCATAGAGATCACGATCAATAATCTCTTGCTGAATCACGGGATCAAGTGCGCCCGACATCCCATTACACGTGGTACAGGCATAGGCAACAATACCAAAGCCGAGTTTTTCCAAATCTTTTAATACGCCTGCTTCTTCCAGATAGAGTGCTGCGGCTTTTGAACCCGGTGCAAATGAGGATTTAACCCACGGTTTACGGGTTAAGCCTAGTTCATTGGCTTTACGCGCTAGTAAGCCTGCCGCAACAGTATTACGTGGATTTGAAGTATTAGTACACGAGGTAATCGCTGCAATAATAATGGCACCATCCGGCATCAGACCATCAGTACGATTTTCTACCACACCGGCAATGCCTTTCTCTTTAAGATCGGCAGTAGAAACACGCGCATGTGGATTAGATGGCCCGGCAATATTACGCGTGACTTTGGATAAATCAAAACGCAAGACACGAGGATAAACCGCCTGTGTCATATCACTTGCCCACAATCCAATTTGCTTGGCATATTGCTCAACCAGTTGTACTTGCTGCGCCTCACGTCCTGTTAAAGTCAGATAATCAATCGTATTCTGATCAATATAGAACATCGCCGCAGTTGCACCATATTCCGGTGTCATATTGGAAATGGTTGCACGATCACCCACCGACATGGTATCTGCACCTTCACCAAAAAATTCCAGATAAGCACCGACCACCCGTTCCTTACGCAAAAACTCGGTGAGTGCTAATACAATATCGGTTGCGGTAATGCCGGCCTGACGCTGTCCAACCAATTCCACGCCGATAATATCGGGTAAACGCATCCATGAAGCACGACCCAACATGACATTTTCTGCTTCCAAACCACCAACACCCACTGAAATAACACCCAGTGCATCGGTATGTGGGGTATGTGAATCTGTACCCACACAAGTATCCGGAAATACAACACCCTCTCTTGACTGAATCACAGGCGACATTTTTTCCAGATTAATCTGGTGCATGATGCCATTACCTGCGGGAATCACATCGACATTTTTAAATGCAGTCTTGGTCCATTCGATAAAGTGAAAACGATCTTCATTGCGGCGATCTTCCACCGCACGGTTTTTGGCAAAGGCATCCGGATCGAAACCGCCATATTCTACTGCCAACGAATGATCCACGATCAATTGTGTCGGCACAACCGGATTGACTTTGGCAGGATCACCGCCTTGATCTGCAATCGCATCACGCAAACCGGCCAGATCAACCAGTGCAGTTTGTCCCAAAATATCATGACATACCACACGCGCCGGATACCATGGAAAATCCATATCCTGACGACGTTCAATCAACTGTTTTAAATAATCGGTCAGATTTTCACTGTCTGCTTTACGGACCAATTGTTCAGCCAGAACTTTTGAGGTATAGGGCAAGCCGTCATAAGCCCCTGACTGAATCTCCTCGACTGCCTGCCGAACATCAAAATAATCCAATGACGTACCTGGCAAGTTTTTTCTATACTGGGTGTTCATTAATCACGCTCTGCAATAGGAACAAATTCTAGGTTTTCCGGGCCGGTATAATCTGCACTTGGACGAATGATCTTGCCATCCTGCCGCTGCTCTAGCACATGTGCCGACCAACCTGCGGTACGTGCAATCACAAACAATGGCGTAAACATTTCGGTCGGTACACCCATCAAGTGATAGCTCACGGCACTAAACCAGTCCAGATTTGGAAACATGTTTTTGGCCTCTTTCATTACTGTTTCCAGACGTTCGGCGATGCGGTACATTTTCTTGTTATTGTGTGCTTCGGCCAGATCAAAAGCGACTTTTTTAATGACATCATTCCGTGGGTCGGCGATGGTATAGACTGGATGACCAAAGCCAATGACGACCTCCTTGTTTTCTACTCGGCGACGAATATCGACTTCGGCTTCATCGGCATTGTTATAACGCTGCTGAATCACAAATGCCACTTCATTGGCACCGCCATGCTTGGGTCCACGTAAAGCACCGATTGCGCCAGCAATACTGGAATACATATCCGAGCCTGTACCGGCAATCACACGAGAGGTAAAAGTTGAGGCATTGAATTCATGTTCTGCATATAAAATCAATGAGGTATGCATGGCCTGAATCCATTGCTCATTTGGTTTTTCACCATGCAATAGATGTAAAAAATGTGCGCCAATGGAATCATCATCGGTTTCTACGTCGATACGTTTACCGTTATGGCTAAAGTGATACCAGTACAACAACATCGAACCAAGTGATGCCATCAGTTTGTCGGCAATATCCCGTGCTGCGGCATAACTGCGCTCTTCGGCTTCTGGTCTTAAACACCCTAAAACCGATACCCCGGTACGCATCACATCCATCGGGTGTGACAATGGCGGCAACTGTTCCAATGCAGTTTTTAAAGCGGCTGGCAAGCCACGCAAACCTTTGAGTTTACCTTTATAGGCCTTGAGTTCCGAGCTGGTCGGTAATTTTCCATGTACCAATAAATAAGCAACTTCTTCAAACTCACAGTTCACGGCTAAATCAAAAATGTCATAACCACGATAATGCAGGTCATTGCCACTGCGGCCCACAGTACATAAAGCAGTAGACCCTGCAACCTGACCACTTAATGCCACTGATTTTTTTGGTTTAAATCCTACAACCTGTTCTAAATGACTCATGATTCTTTCCTTTCATCCTGATGGGTAACTTTATTTTTTTGATGACGTCATGTCATGCAGCTTTGCGATTAAATCAAGGCCGTTTACTTGGCCTGATTGAACAATGCATCCAAATGCTGTTCAAATTGATGGTAATTGATACGTTCATATAACTCCTGACGAGTTTGCATGGTATCAACCACATTTTTTTGTGTACCATCACGACGCAATGCCTGATACACATTTTCTGCGGCTTTATTCATGGCACGAAATGCCGACAAAGGATAAAGTGCCAGACTCACATCGGCAGATGCCAACTCTTCTGTGGTAAAAAGTGGCGTCGAACCAAACTCGGTAATATTGGCCAGAATCGGTACATGTGTCGCCTGCGCAAATTGACGATACATCGCAAGCTCGGTAATCGCTTCCGGAAACAGCATATCTGCACCCGCTTCAACATATGCACCCGCACGGTCAATTGCTGCTTGTAAACCTTCCACAGCCAAAGCATCGGTACGGGCCATCACCACAAATCGATCATCGGCACGTGCATCAACAGCAGCCTTGATACGATCAACCATTTCCTGTGTCGAAACAATGGCTTTATTGGGACGATGGCCACAGCGTTTGGCACCAACCTGATCTTCAATATGCATGGCAGCAGCACCAAATTTAATCAGTGATTTGGTGGTACGGGCAATATTAAAAGCAGAGGCACCAAAACCGGTATCCGCATCAACCAGTAAAGGCAGATCACAGACATCGGTAATACGGCGCACATCGGTAAGTACATCATCCAGATTACTGATGCCTAAGTCCGGTAAACCCAACGAGCCTGCTGCAACGCCACCGCCTGACAGATAAATGGCTTTATAGCCAGCACGTTTGGCCAGAAGTGCATGATTGGCATTAATCGTGCCCACCACCTGTAAAGGGTGTTCTGCGGCAACTGCATCACGAAAGCGTTGACCTGCGGATAATGTTGACATCCTTATTCTCCTTGAGATGACATCCAGTGTTGTTCAATGTTTTTATATGACTGTGCAATATGCCGACGCATTAATAGCTCAGCCAGTTCACCATCACCTTCGGCAATAGCATCTAAAATACGAATATGTTCATTTAAAGCTTTTGGCGGACGATTGGGGGTATTGGAAAACTGTATGCGATACATACGGATCAGGTGATACAACTCATCACATAGCATTTTTTCCAGCGTTTTATTGGCACTATTTTTGATAATGCAATAATGAAAATCATCCTGACCTTCCTGCAAGTAATAGCCTTTGCCAGCCTTAAAGGCATCATCTTCGGCATGTTTTTTTAACACATCGCGCAGTGCCAGAATCTGCTGTTTATCAATCCGCTGTGCTGCCAGACGACATGCCAATCCTTCCAGATTTTCCCGTATCTGATATAGCTCATACAACTGTTGATGTGAGAGTGATACTACCCTTGCCCCGACATGGGCAGTACGTTCAACCAGTTTTTGCCCTTCCAGCCGCCGAATCGCCTCACGTAATGGTCCACGACTGATGCCATACATACGTGCCAATTCAGGTTCGGAAATCTTTTTGCCAGCAGGAATCTCGCCACTGACAATCGCCGCCTGAATGGTTTGAAATATTTGATCTGACAATGTCATGTCCTGATCATTTTTTAATTCTTCCAATAACACGCACACACCATATTGTAGACAATATTAAGAATATAAGCCTAATAAAGCATTTTTTTACGCCAATTTCAACATAATTGTCTACAATAAAGTAAAATTGCGTCCAAAGTCTAATATGGCGAAAATTTTTTATCGTCGTAATTGTTGTATAAAAAACTTTTGTAAACATCTCCATATCGTGCAAAATCAGGCAAAATAGCCGATGATATCAATTAAAATTTTCTGAGGTTTAAACTGTTATGTCTCAAGATACGCTGCAATTTGCACATTTCCAGTATGCCGGTGTAGATGCGGAAAAATTTCTACAAGGTCAGGTAACGGTAAATGTCAGCAAACTTGGCAATAACGAATTTCGTCCGACTGCGATTTGTGATTTAAAAGGTCGTATCCAGTTTGGACTTTGGTTAAAGCGCCAATCCGCAGAACTAATCGACATTGTCATCACAGAAGATCTGGCTGAAGAATTTGCTGCACACGTAAAAAAATTCGGTGCATTTTCCAAAGCCACGTTAAGCGCAGCTTCTACTATTTATCCCGCGATTATTGACAATCAGGCGACATTTACGCCGGAAGAAAATCAGGCAGCGACAATTTTTGACTGGCAAGCAACAGCCATTCAAAATGGACAGGCATGGATTAGTCAAGCGACCGCACACCTATTCCAGCCACAGGAATTACGTCTGCATCAGCGTGGTGGGGTCGATTATGACAAAGGCTGCTATCTGGGTCAGGAAATTATTGCAAGACTCTGGTTTAAGGCAAAACCCAAACACTGGTTGCATCTAATACAAGGTCAGGGTCAAGCACCTAATGCAGGCGAACAACTGAATAAAGATGTGCAAGTGGTCAATTGTTTAAATGATGCCAATGGCTGGATTGCATTAGTGACTGCTAAACCGGAAAGTCTGATTGACCTGAACGTAGACGTTCTGGATCTACCCGAAGCCTTAAATGGTGATGTAGCAAGACCGAAATAAGTTAATTTACAGCTCAGAATATGCCACGTTAAACCGCAATGCAAGTTGATGCAAACGTTTATCTAGCGTCCATAGTTGTGTATTTGCAGTTAATCGTGTTGATGCAAGCAAAGATAAATCAACTAGCCCACAACCTAATCCATATAATTTTTCACGTTCTATCCATTCAGCAACTTCCTCATAAGTTGCTGATGTTGCATGTCTTAATAAGTTAATATCTTGTAAAGTTTTTAATCGTGGTTGGGGCGGTGTACCACACGTCAATTCCAACACCACCATAGAATGTACCATGACCCTATCGGTTAATAACAAATGCTGTAAATATGAGTTATGTGTTTTAAAATGATGCACCCAAACAGATGTATCAACCAAAACATTCATTCATTTGCTCCAAAATCATTGCTGTCATTACGCCTAGCAATCTCTGACATTTCAGGCGCTGTTCCCCCTAAATTTGCTAGACGTTTTGCTGCCTGCACTCGAATAAAAGTTTTAATCGCTTCCCGAAATAAATCAGCTTTATCCATATCTGGGTCAGACATGGCAAGTGCTTTTTCATACAAACTATCATCTATAGTTACTGTGGTACGCATTTCTAATTCACCTATACTGATGCAATATTGAATCAAAATTAACATCATATTATCACAATGTCGATAGGATATATTTTGAGTGTTGAAACATTTGAACTTCAATACAAGATTTTCAATCATAATCTTTACTATTGATATTTTTGTAAAAACTCAGCGAGTTCATTAGACCAGTCTGGTTCTTCTGTTTCTAAGAAAATTTGCTCAACTTTAGCGATAAACTGCTCATAATAAGGACTTGGTATTTGCTGATATTCAGCTTCAATCATAAAATGCCGAATCGCATTTTTACTAGCATGATTTAACCAAATTTCATAGAGCTTATCCATGTCATATAAGGCTGCATATTCATCTAATCATAATGAAATATTACCAAAAACGAGGTAGAAAATATTTTAAATCGTCTTCATCACCCATCGTATAAGTTGCTTTAAAACAATAAAAAGCCAGTTCATCTACTTGAATCTGCTCCAGAGGAGTACATTCTAAAATTTTGGCAATTTCTTGTCGATTACCTACAGATGAACAACGTTGATGAAAATTAGGTTTTAACTTGTATTTTTTGAAAATTTTATATAAATTTTTAATCTCATTTTCCAAAATTATTTTATTCATTCAATCCTATTATTAATATATTACGAGTGAAAATTAAGCTACACAATTTCTCAACAATATTCAATGGGCATCTCTATTTAAAAAGCTCATAATTCAAACAACAACAGAAAAACGGAGCATATCTTGATGTCATATAATAACGATGCTTTACATACCCAATCTAGTTTTATCATTGATGAACATCATATTAATGCCACTTTACTTCCCCTAAGTCAGGCCATTAAATATGTCAAAGGTAGTGGTAAACGAACCATTTACGAATTTAGCGATCCAGACTGCCCTTTTTGTGAAGAGTTAGAACAACAACTGCTCAATGTTAATGATTTAACCATTTACCTGTTTTTATTCCCGGTCACTGAAATCCATCCGAATGCCGAAGTTCGGGCCAATCAAATTTGGAATGCCAAAGATCGCTATGCCGCATGGGAAAATTATATGTTGTACCGAACAGCACCCAATAGCTCAGATGATGGAGCAAATACGCCAATTGAACGTAATATCGCTCTGGGACGCAACTTGGAAATTACAGGCACACCGACTTTTTTTCTGGAAAATGGTTTTCGTGTTGAAGGGGTTCTACCTGCGCAAGACATTGAACGTTTGCTCTATCAGGCCGAATAATCTCAACAATTTTTTCACAGACAATGTTCCTAGTTTTGTTTAGGATAACAATTAATGACAGTATATTGATGCTGACTTAATAATGTTTTTAACTCCCCTACCGATTATTTGAGTTTTCTCATGAAGAAATTTTTAACCATGATTAGCCTGAGCATTTTTGCTGTTACTTTTGCACAGGCCAACCAAACCACCTTACAAAAAAATCTGCAAAAGAATTACCCAGAAATGAATGCCAAAGTCACAGGTTCAACACCATTTAACGGTGTATATGAAGTCAATGTCGGCAATCAAATTGTTTATACTGATGAAAAGGGCCAGTATTTTTTTGTGGGTAATTTAGTTGATTTTAAAAATAAAGAAAATCTAACGGCCAAACGTGAGCAACAACTTAATAAGATTGATGTGTCAAAATTACCGCTGGATCAGGCAATTAAACAGGTGAAAGGCAATGGTCAACGTGTGTTATATATCTTTAGTGATCCAGATTGTCCGTATTGCCAGCAGCTGGAAAAGGAATTAACCAGTATCGATAATGTCACCATTTACCTATTCCTTTATCCCTTAAAAACCCTCCATCCCAATGCAGAAACAGTGGCCAAACAAATCTGGTGTTCCAGTGACCGTTACGCTGCATGGGAAGATCATATGATCAATCAGCAAGCGCCGACGGCATTACCAAACTGTAGCAATCCGATCAGTAAAAATTTGACATTGGGACAAACCTTAAAAATTAATGGTACACCCACAATTTTTCTCAAAGATGGACAACGTATCTCGGGTGCTCGTGAAGCAGCAGATATTGAGGCCTTGCTCGGCACACAAAAGTAATGACGATGACGCCATCTGAATCTTGATTTATCTCAAAAATCGACTAGGACTTGTTGAGATTTGATCTATGATTGCAATAACGCAATCCATTTATGGAATTTAAACAGACCTAATACCAGAGATAAATCAAGCTGCTGACACCCAGCATACCCAGAAATGTACTCAACATCAAAGGGGCTAGGGCACGTTCATTTAATCCATACATTTGTCCAAAAATACCAAAGGCAATCGGCATGGGTAAAGCCGCAATTAATGTCCCGGCATATAACATTTCCTGACTGACATTAGGTAACATTAAAAATAATAAGAAAATTACCAGCGGCATCAACAGCACTTTAAACAGTACCAGCACCACACCATTAAACTGAATAGTTCTCAACCCAATGCCATATAAGCTGCCACCAATGGCAAATAAAGCGAGTGGTGCCGCAGTCTTGCCCAGCATTTCCAGTGCATACTGCACTTGGGTTGGCAAGTGCAGATCGCTGACGGATAAAAACAAGCCGATAAAAATCGCCGCAATCAGCAGATTTTTACTGATATTTTTTAAGGTTAATTTCAGCACACTCAAAAACTGCCCCTGTTGCTGTCCCATTTCGGCAATGATCAGTACCAACATCAGAATCACAAGATTTTCGATAATCAAGGTCAGAGAAATATATACAGCGGCATGACTGCCGATCAGCATGGTCAGAATCGCTGTACCAATAAACCCGGTATTGGACATCGACGCCCCCATGGACATAATGGCACTTTGTGTCAGATTGAAATGAAAATATCGCCAAAACAATAAATAGGCAGAGGCAAAAATAATCAGTGAACCCACAGCATAAGCAATGACATAGGACGGATGCCAAAGCTCATGAATATTTTTGCTACTTAAGGCATAAATCAAAAAAGCAGGCAAGGCGATTTTTATCACAAAGGCACTGAGTGCCTGTATTTGTACAGGCATAATCAGCTTAAAGGCGACACTCAGATAGCCCAATACCGATAGAAGAATAATCGGTAAAATCACTGTTAAAACCATAATACGTCCATGTCATCAACCTACTTTTAATTTAATTCCGTTTTACAATTCAAAAGAATGAAACAAGTCTTTCAAACCATGCGGTTGCGAGCGCAAATATTGCGGCGCAACTGCAATTTGATCCCCTAAGATTGCAGCGGCATGCCAAGCCCAACGTGGATCATACAATTGAGCGCGTGCGATTGCGATCACATCTGCCTGTTGTTTTTGCAAAATCTCTTCCGCCTGTTCGGCTTCGGTAATCAATCCTACCGCAATCACCGGAATATTGACGACTTTTTTGATTGCTTCTGCAAATGGCACCTGATAACCCGGGCGTATATCGATTTTCTGATCAGGATGCAGGCCACCACTAGACACATGGATATAAGCTGCACCCAATGCTTCTAATTGTCTGGAGAGTTCAATGGAAGATTCCAGATCCCAGCCCTGTTCCATCCAGTCGCTTGCCGATATACGCACACCTATCGGGAAATCGTCCGGTACGACCGCTTTAATCGCATTGAATGTTTCCAGTGTCATACGCATACGGTTTTCCAGATTCCCACCATATTGATCATCTCGCTGATTGGACAAAGGCGATAAAAATTGATGCAATAAATAACCATGCGCAGCATGTATTTCAATTAATGCCATACCGACAGCTACGGCACGTTTTGCCGCTGCGGCAAAATCTTGCTGAATTTGCTTAATTTGCGCAACGCTTAATGCCAATGGTGGTACATCACTCGGATTATGGGCAATGGCACTTGGTGCGACCGTCTGCCAACCTAAAGGATCATGTGGTGTCAATTGTTCACCACCTTGCCAAGGTTTATTACAAGAGGCTTTACGCCCGGCATGTGCAAGCTGAATTGCAAAAGGCGTAGGCGCATATTGATGAACTTCATCAATCAGGACTTTAATTTTTTCCGCATGTTCATCCGTCCAGATCCCAACATCGGCATAGCTAATTCGACCTTGCGGCTGCACAGCACTAGCTTCAATAATCACCAGTGCTGCACCAGACAAGGCATAGGTTCCCCATTGCTGGGCATGCCAAGCGGTCGGAAAACCATCTTTGGCAGAATACTGACACATCGGTGCAATCACAATACGATGACTTAATTGCAAAATTCCGAATTTAATCGGTTCAAATAACAATGACATAACGCTTTCCTTTAAAATGCTTTGGTCACACTCAGCCCAGCATTTAGATTACGCCCATCTGCGGGTTCAAAAAAGCGTCCGTTACCATCATTTACAATCACCGATCCCACATAATTGCGATCAAATAAATTATCAACACGGGCATAACTGTTTACTGTCCAGTCCGCTTTCTTCCATAAATAACCAATACTTGCCCCAACAACACTATAGCTTGGCGCACTGTCCGAATTAAGATCATCGACATAGATTTTATCCATATAACGTACATCAACCCCTGCTTGGAAACCTTGTTCCGGTTGCCATGCCAATCGGGCAAAGGCCTGATTTTTTGCAATCCCGGGAATGGCAGTACCTTTATGAACCTGGGCTTTTGTATTGGTCGCAGGAATGTCGGCATCAAAAGTCGCATCTATATAACTATAACTTGCTCGGGCATTTAAATCTCGCCAGATCTTCTGTTGCCAAGAAAGCTCTGCACCTTGTCTTAACGTTTGTTCGGCATTACGGAAAGTACTACGGCCATTACTTGCATCTGCCGGTACGATATCATTTTTGGTTTCGGTCTGAAAAATAGCGGCAGTAAACAAACCAAAATCATTTTGTGATTTCAAGCCCAGCTCATAGGTATCACTGCTGGCAGGTTTTAAAGCAAAATTAAAACCAGCTTCACCATCAGGACGATAGGCCATTTCGGTAAATGTCGGTGTTTCGAAACCTTTGCCATAACTGGCATATGTATTCAGAGTAGGTAAAATTTCCCAACTCAGTGCAACCGAGGGCAAAACTTTTTGATAGTCTGTACCATCACTATCATCACCATTACTTAAATAATGATCCTGAGATTTATAATGCACATTACTATAGCGAACACCCGTATCAATACGCCATGCAGGTAAAAACTGCCAAGAAGCCTGTAAATAAGGATCAATATTCCATAAAGTGTTATCCTCATTACGACGTAAATTGCCTTTTACCCCGTACTGACCAGTCGCATTAAAGTTTTCATAGCCCTTACGATCTTCATCCATTTGATCAAGTGCCACACCTGCAACAAACACCGTATTCGGTAATAAATCGGTGCCTTTCCAGCGTAAATCCAATCCATAATAATTACGATCAAAATCAATCACACCACCTGCATGATGTGTATTTGCCTGTTGTGTTGCAGCAGGAATGGACTGATATTGTGTCACTGCCCGATTGCCAAAGTAACCCATCACATAGAGTTCATTTTTATCGTTAATCGGCTTGGTCCAGGTTAAGCCTGTCTGGGTTTGTTCTATTTCTTTACGTACGTTGAATTGTTTTAAAAAAGGAACTTGCTGTTTTGGATTGGCTTGCCACTGTGCACGGGTCAAGCCCTGTGCATCATCGGCATTGATATTGACCCGATTCAGCACCCAGTTAATTTTACTGCCATCATCTAGTTTCCATGTCAATTTGGCATTGGTCATGGCCTTGTCTGCACCGCTATGCTCACGATAGCCATTGGTATCAAAATAAGAAGAACTAAGCACATAAGCAGGTTCACCCGCATGCTCAGAACCGCCTTGTAAAACGATATTGGCCTGTTGCTTTTGATGGCTACCGGCATTATAGCCCACTTGAATGGAGTCTTTGCCTTCGCCTTCTTTGCTTTGGGCTAAAATCGTGCCGCCGGAAGAATTGCCATACAAAGAAGAAAACGGCCCACTTAAGACCTCAATATTACTTAAACTGTTTAAATCAATGTTGGAGCTTTGCCCCTGTCCATCCGGCATGGTTGCAGGAACCCCATCAACATACAAACGAATGCCACGCACCCCAAAGGTTGATCGTGCGCCAAAACCGCGCATGGAAATCTGTAAATCCTGTGCATAGTTTTCACGATTATTGATCTGTAAACCGGGAACGCCCTGTAGCACTTCGGAAAGATTCACATTGCTATTATTTTGCTGGGGACTGGCATCAATCTGATACAGAGAGGCCGGTGTCGTAAGGATATTATTATCGGTATGAATGGCTTGTACTTCGATCACTGGCAGTTCATAAATAGATTCTTCTTCAGCATAAATTGACATGGACTGCATCACCGCCGCAGTTAAAGTCAAAATTTTAAAAAAAGGTTGATACTGCGCTTTTAAAAACATTGATCTGTTCCTATGATGTAATGCTGCCTATCTTAGCCCAGAAATTGAAATTTCTAAAATCGTCCTCATCTTGATCTACAGTTTTGTTGAATAAAAATCCTATGCCCGAATTACCTGAAGTTGAAACCACCAAAGTCAGTCTGAGTCCCTTGATCGGGCAGACTGTAAAGCAAGTCACTGTACGTAACGCCAGTTTAAGGTGGGCTGTGCCAGATGATTTAAATCAATTGGTGAATCATCAACTGGTTTCCTTACAACGTCGCTCCAAATATATTATTGCCGATTTTGGTGAGCAGCAGATGCTCTGGCATCTAGGCATGTCCGGCAGTTTCCGGATATGCTCACCGGAAGAAGCCTTGCGCAAACATGATCATGTGATTTTTGATTTTGGCGAACAACAGTTACGCTATCATGATCCACGTCGCTTTGGCTGTTTATTGTGGCTTGATGATAATACCCAAAGCAAACTGCTTAATCCGCTTGGACCTGAACCTTTATCCGAGCTATTTAATCCCGATTATTTACTCAAAAAACTACAGAACAAACATGTTGCGATTAAAGTTGCCCTGATGGATAACCATGTTGTGGTCGGTGTTGGTAATATCTATGCGACCGAAAGTTTGTTCAACATCGGGATCCATCCGGCGCAACCCGCATCAAGTCTTTCCCGCAAACAAATTGAAAAGTTAGTCATTGAAATCAAAAGAATTCTCAAACAAGCGATTGATCTAGGTGGTTCTACCCTACGGGATTATTCCAATGCCATGGGCGAAAATGGCTATTTTCAGCAAACGTTACTCGCTTATGGACGTGCAGGCGAGATGTGTATCAACTGTGAAACCCTACTTGAAAATTTAAAACTGGGACAGCGTGCCAGTGTATTTTGTCCACAATGCCAACCGCTTAAAAAGATTAAGAAAGTAAGTGTTTCAAAGGTAAAATCAACATGAAAACAGCCATTGTGCGGCATATTTTGGTCAAAGACAAAACCTTAGCAGAACAACTGAAACAGCAGATTCAACAAGGTGGCGATTTTGCCAAAATTGCCAAACAGCATTCAGTTTGCAATTCGGCCAAACGCGGAGGTGAGCTAGGTGAAGTCAAACAAGGTGATCTGGTACGCCCGATTGATCAGGCAGTGTTTCGTTTAAAAGAACGTGAATTACACGGGCCAATCAAAAGTCAATTTGGTTGGCATTTACTGGAAATTAAATTTCGTATGGAATTTTAACCAATAAAAAACGGTGCTCTAGGCACCGTTTTTTTATCTTCATCACTTATGAATTAAGATTTATTTTTTAACTCATCACGGATTTCACGCAACAATTGAATATCTTCTGGTGTAGCCTCTGGTTCTGGCGCAGCCTCTTCCTGTTTGCGCAGACGGTTCATCACTTTGACCAACAGGAATACCACCCATGCCAATAATAAGAAATTAATCAGAATGGTGAGGAAACTACCATAGGCGAAGACATTTAATCCGGCTTCCTGTGCTGCGGTCAGATTGGTAATATTGTTTGGATTGTCACCCAATACAATAAACCAGTTGGTATAATCGACTTCGCCCCCAAGAATCCATGAAATCACAGGCATTAAAATATCTTTTACCAGCGAATCGATAATCTTGCCGAATGCACCACCGATAATGACACCAATTGCCAAATCCATCATATTGCCTTTAATGGCAAATTCTTTAAACTCTTTTAAAACGCTCATCAAAATTACTCCAGATTAGGATCTGCTGACATTTTGTCTGTCATTAGGACAGATCATTTATTCATTTACTCTATTTTTCGATTTCTCAATCAAACGAAAAGCATGATGACTAATTTACTCGGTTTTTAGAAAATTCCAAGTATTTCAGTATAAAAAACCATAAAATTACAAAAAGAAGCGCAATTATCCTCGACTGCATGGCAATATCAGCAGCCATAGATCTGCAATTTTTAAACTCAAAAAGATTGTAAATATGACTAAAATTATTCGCATTATTTTATTATTCATCGGTAGCATTCTATGTCTGGATGGATTAATTTTAATTCTTCAAGCAAAGATTAATTTTGGTACAGTCATTCCTTTTTTACTGGGATTAATTTTCCTCCTCCATGCGTTTTTCTGGACTAATATTCAATCTTTTCTACACAGTCGAATAAAATTAAAACGGCTTTGGCAAATCTTATGGTCTGCTTTTCTCATCTGGTGTGCAAGTTTCTTTTATTTTGTCTGGGCATTACAGCAAAAGATTGATGATCAGGCTCCAGTGCCACCCGTCAGGGCCTTGATTGTATTAGGTGCTGGTATTGAAAAAAATGGACAACCCTCACCAACCTTGGCCAAACGACTCGATCGTGCAGCGCCGATTGCACTGGCTCAACCGAAAGCATTGGTCATTGTCAGTGGTGGCGTCGGATTTAACGAAAAACAAAGTGAAGCCGAAGTCATGGCCAATTATTTACATGTAAAATATCATCTTCCTTTACAACAAATTGCACTAGAAGATCAAAGCACCAGCACCGAGTTAAATTTAATCAACAGCAAACACATACTGGCAGAACACGATATCCAACTTAATCAGCCGATTGCGATTATCACCAATGATTTTCATATTATTCGCTCGGCAGCCATTGCCCGAAAACAGGGTTATCAAAATATCCTGATGTTAAGCAGCGAAACCCCGCTTTCGATTCGCTATAATGCCATCTTGCGGGAGTATTTCGCTTTTGTCAGTGGCTGGATTCTAAACGAGTATTAAAAAAACGTAAATTTGGGATTAAGATGAGTAGAAGAAATCAATTTCGTAGCAGCGTCCGCTGCTTGTTCGAGGTCATGAGCCATATATGACGCAAGGATCTGAAAGATAATGTTTTTCAATTAATTTGTTTTTTAGCGGTATTTGACTGAGTTTGCAGTGAGCAGCACCGCTGCGCAAGATGGTTTTGCCCTTGCGAAACGATGTTTCTCATCCCGAAAGCCTTGCGAGCTATAGCTCTCAGGTCGAACCTGAACAAGATTGAAATATATTTCAATCGCAGTGCAAGGCGAAGTGAGTTTATCCTAAAATATGCCTAATCTTGCAAGACTCCGTCGTAATTCTTTTATTGGAATTAATTTTATTTATACAAAACAAGTGCTTTTATCCAGAACTGACGTTAAAAATGATGTAATCGATGTCTCAAGCTATCTTGTTCATAAACTGAATGCTGTATAACTCAAGATACAGGAACATGCTTGTTTAACGCTTTGGCAATTGCCTCAACCAACTGTTTAGCAATCTCCAGTTTGGAGGTTTTTTCGAGCTCCTCTTTATCCATCTGATATTGTTCGGCAAAAAATACCGTCATGGCATTTTCATCAGATGCAAAACCAATGTCACTACGAGATACATCATTGCAGGCAATCATGTCCAGACGTTTGGCCTGTAGCTTAGCTTTGGCATATTCTTCAATATTTTGTGTTTCTGCGGCGAAACCGACCATAAATGGTCGATTTTTCTGTTGGGCAATCGTCGCGACAATATCAGGATTTTTGACCAACGATACATTAAGCTCATCACCGGCTTTTTTAATTTTATGTTCGGCAACCTGCGCCACACGATAATCTGCAACTGCGGCAGTGGCAATAAACACATCACAACCCTGTTCGACCAATTGCATACTGTTTGTAAGCATTTCCCGTGCCGATTGCACATTAATGCGCCTTACACCATTGGGTGTGGCTAAACTTACAGGACCTGAAATCAGTGTCACATCTGCGCCTGCGGCATAACATGCCGTGGCAATGGCATAACCCATTTTTCCGGTACTATGATTGGAAATATAACGCACAGGATCAATCGACTCCCGGGTGGGTCCTGCGGTAATCACCACATGATGCCCGGCCAGCAAGCCGAATTTTTCCGAAATTTCACGTTCTGCCTGAGCAAAGAAATCATTAACCCAGGTTGCAATAATCTCTGGTTCCGCCAAACGTCCCAAACCCACATCACCACAAGCTTGTTCACCAGCTTCCGGCATCACCACATGAATTTTGTCCTGTACCAGTGTGGTTAAATTACGCTGGGTAGATTTGGCCGCCCACATTTGTTGATTCATGGCTGGGGCTAACCAAACAGGTGCTTTTGTTGCCAGATAAATGGTACTGAGCAAATCATCTGCCAAGCCATTGGCAAACTTGGCGATGGTATCGCAACTTGCCGGTGCAACCAGTAATAAATCGGCCCAGCGTGCCAGTTCGATATGGCCCATACCCGATTCCGCAGTCGGATCAAGTAATTCGGTATGCACCGGATTTCCAGATAAAGCCTGAAAGGTTAAAGGCGTAACAAAAGCCTGCGCACCATGGGTCATCACCACACGAACATCGAAACCAAAATCTTTTAAACGCCGTACCAGAATTGCGCTCTTATAGGCAGCAATACCGCCCGTAACCCCCAAAACAATCCGTCGTGTTTGTAATGCATTTGCATCAAGTTTCATTGCAGCAGGCACCCTTATTATTGCAATGACGCACACAATAGCATTAAATATGAAGATGCCCAAGTGATGTCGTCAGAAATATGATCTTGGTGATAGTCTTGGTTTAAACAACTGATAACTCTGAGATGTGTGAAATAAAAATGATAAAATCCATCAAACATTGGCCGACACAGGAGCGGCCAAGGGAACGCCTGCTTGAGCATGGCGGACATGTGCTTTCCGATGCAGAACTGTTGGCAATTTTTTTGCGTACCGGCTACAAAGAACATAGTGCCGTTGAACTGGCGCGCCAATTATTACACCACTTTGGCGGATTAAGGCAAATCCTTGATGCGCCCAATGAAGATATTATTAATTTTAAAGGCATGGGACAAAGTAAATTTTCGCAGTTACTGGCAAGTAAAGAGCTAGCGCAACGCTATTTAAAACAACAATTAAAAAATGAAGAACAACTTAATTCTTCTGCCTTAATTGTAGATTTCCTCAAAGTGCAGTTACGCAGTGAAAAACAAGAGCTGTTTGCGGTGCTGCTACTCAATCAACATTGCCAGTTTATTGAATATAAAGTCTTGTTTCGCGGAACATTTTCCCAATGCAGTGTCTCTACACAGGAGATTGTCCGTTTTGCCATTGATAAACATGCATATCATATTATTGCTGTTCACAATCATCCGCAGGGGCATGCCCTACCATCGCCAGAAGATTTACACTTTACCGAAAAACTTGCTGAAGCGAGTAAACTATTAGAGCTGCATTTGGCTGATCATTTTATTATTAATTGTAACGATTACTTTTCCTTTACAGAACAAGGAATTTTAGCACCATAAAAAGCATGCTAATATCTCAGGTCTATTTAATTTAAAAAAAATGATGTGCACAAGTCATGATTATTCGACATACAACAAATACCTTTAAAATGCTGTTTTCATGGCGCGGTACATTGTTGCCTAAAATTTTGCCACCTTTAGGTATGGTGATGTTGTTGTCTGCCATTATCGGTGGCCTTGAATACAATAATATTTATCACTTCCCTGAATTACCCTTGGTTGCTTTTACCCTGATTGGTCTGGTGCTTTCGATTTTTTTAGGCTTTAAAAATACTGCATGTTACGACCGCTGGTGGGAAGCCCGTAAATTATGGGGAATTCTGATTGCAACCGCCCGTCATCTGGATCGCGATTGTCGTATCTTAACGCAGGCACGCCGCGAGCGAGTGATTGAACAAACCATTGTTTTTGCTAATATTCTAAGAGATCGGCTACGTCAACAAACTAACAATCCAACCCCGTTAAATACAGCGATTGGTTTAAGTGAAGCTCAATTACGCCAGCTCCATCAACATGTCAATGCGCCACAATATACGTTAAGCCTCATTCAGTGGGAATTTATGCAGGCCTTAAAAGAAGGTGAAATTTCAGATATTTGCTATGCCCAGTTAAACCAGCATGTCCACGAATTAAGCTTGGTTCATACCGGTTGTGATCGTATCGCCACCACTCCGATCCCCTATGCCTATTCTGTGTTACTCAATCGTACTGTATATTGTTTTTGTCTGCTGTTACCTTTTAGTCTGGGCGGATTATTAGGTCTGGCAACACCACTAGTCGTCGGTTTGCTGGCCTATACTTTTTTAGGTCTTGATGCATTAAGTACCGAAATCGAAGAACCATTTGGCACACAAAGCAATGATTTACCGCTTGATTTTATGGTGCGTACCATTGAAATCGATTTACTCAGCAGTTTGGGCAAACCAACACCACCACCGATACAGGCGCATGATCATAATTTGTTGTAACGTATAAATACTCTTTAATTTTTATTCGTCTTCGATGAGTTGACGAATACGTTTTGGATAATTATTTAGAAAATCCTTGGTCACCATAAAATGATCGGTTTCTTCATATTCAACTTCTTTGATACCCTGATCTGAAAACTGCAATATTTTTGCATTGGGATAAGCCAATAAAATTGGTGAATGCGTTGCGATAATAAATTTTGACTCCTGCTTCACCAGTTGATAAATAATGGCGATCATGGTCAATATGCGTAAAGGCGAAAGTGCCGCTTCGGGCTCATCGAATAAATATAAACCCTGTCCCTGCAATTTATCGGTCAATACCGATAAAAATGCCTCGCCATGCGAACGTGCATGCAGGGATTTTTCGCTATATCCGCCTAGATAGCCTACTTCATCCATATAGGAAGCCACATTATAAAAACTTTCTGCACGCAAAAAATAACCGTCTCGAGGTTTTTTATAACTACGAATCGGTTTTAGATATTGTGATAGTTTTGATGTAGTGCCAACAGTCTGATAATTGACATTCTTTGTGCCACCTTCTTCCGGAAATCCTAAAATTCTGGCAATTGCTTCTAAAATTGTAGATTTTCCAGCACCATTTTCACCCACGAAAAAAGTCACCTCGGGATGAAATTCGATTTTATCCAGATCATTCACCGCAGGAATGGATAGAGGATATTGACTCCAGTCCGCATCTGTTTCATTGTAAAAATTCAGGGAACGTAAATAAGGTCTGGCCTGCATGCTTTTACCTATTCTATTTAGATGATAAGCGCTGTTTAATAAATGAAATTTTACAACATTCAGTTTATTGTTTTTTCATTGTACAAATTTTTGCTGCAAGCCGCATAGCAACTACATCGCAGGATTCTGAAGTTAGAATCTTTTGGCAACATAGTGCCATATAAACTGGAAATCTTTTACGAATTTTGGCTTCTTCCGACTGCGCATTTACATTTAAATATACCCGACCCAATTGTCGACGAAGAACTTCTTGTACACATGATTCAATTTCAAAATATGGAAAGAAAACAAAGGTGGTGGGAGAATGCGATATTTTTTGTTTGAGGTATAAATATTCTTTTGAAATATCATCAGGATAAACCATAAATCCTGATGAGCATGCAATCACACATGGTACTTTAACTATCTTGATCAATTCATGATAAAGCTCAAGATTTTTTATCGCATAGGATCGATAACCATGACACTGAATAAATGTAGAGATATCACCAACCAAATGAAGAAAACAATCATCCAGATCATAAAAAGACCATCCGAGTTCTGATGCAAGGTGCAGACCGATTGTCGTTTTTCCTGCACCACCCAAACCAATAAGATGGACTTTCATCGGATAAATTTATTTAACCGCATCGCCCCATGCAGGCACAACAGTTTGCATTAATGGTTTTAATAATTTCATTGAACATGCCAGTACCTGACCATTTTTCATGGAATCTTGGCCACCACGCACGTCAACTACTGTGCCACCGGCTTCACGTACCAGTAATTCACCCGCTGCAATGTCCCACGGTTTTAGATTAACTTCAAAGAAACCATCGAAACGACCAGCTGCAACATAAGCCAAATCCAGTGCCGCTGAACCACCACGACGAATATTGGCACCGGCTTTGGTCACTGCCAGCAAAGAGGCAAAATGCTGCTCTGCATAAGACACCACTTCTTCACCACGTAAAGCTTTAAATGGATGACCAACTGCCAGAAAACTATTTTCCAGTGTGTCTTTGATATTCACCCGAATACGGCGTTGATTCAGCATTGCACCACGACCACGACTGGCCGAGAACAATTCATCACGCACAGGATCATAGATGACACCATGCTGTGTCACACCTTTGTGTTGTACAGCGATGGAAATACAGAAATGTGGAAAACCATGGATAAAATTTTGCGTGCCATCAAGCGGATCGATGATCCAGCACCAGTCGGCATCATGGCCCTTGCCTTCTTGTAAACCAAATTCTTCACCAAGAAAACTATGGTTTTTATAACTTCGTTTTAGGGTATCGATTGTCAGTTGTTCAATATAGCGATCAACACGTGTTACGGGACCATCAATGCCTTTCTCTTCCACTTGCAAATCGAGCATATGACGATTTTTATGTGCTTTTAATAGCTCTTGACCAACTGTTTGCGCTGCACGCGCAGCCATAACCACCATAGGTTCCATTGAACACCCGACCCTAAATTAACGAAATTTGACAAAGAATAATGCATAAAGCGGCGCATATTCTAGCAAAGTTTGTCATAAATAGGTGACAAGAATTTTAAAATTTACACTTTTAATGAAAACTGGGCCGGTTCCTGCTGCATCATTAATAAACGTTTTTCCACCTGCTTATATATACCGGCACTATCCAACTCTACAGATGCCAGCATCTGCTCATGTGTGGCCTGATGTAAAAAGCTATCCGGCAAACCAATATTCAGGATGGGTAAAGTATATAAATGCTCTGCCAACCATTCATTCACTGCACTGCCAGCACCTGCCATCACAGCATGTTCTTCAACCGTAACGATCAGATGGCTATCACCGGCACATTGTTTCAGCATTTTATCATCGAGTGGCTTCACAAAACGCATATTCACCACGCGTACCGCGACATCATGCTGTTCATAAAGCTGGCGGGCGACATCAATCGCCGGATAGACCCGACTGCCAAAGGCCAGTATGGAAATACGTAAAGGACTATCGCCAAATTCGGCAACAATTTCTGCTTGACCAATCGGCAATGCATTGAGTTCTGAATGAATCTCTACACCGACACCAGTACCACGAGGATAACGCACCGCCGCAGGACCCGGGTAAACATAGGCTGTATGCAACATCTGACGACATTCATTTTCATCTTTTGGCGCCATGATCACAATATTCGGCACGGTCCGCATGTAAGCATAATCATATGCACCAGCATGCGTAGGTCCGTCCTCTCCCACCAGACCGGCACGATCAATGGCAAAAGTGACGTCTAGATTTTGCAGTGCTACATCATGAATCAGTTGATCATAACCACGCTGCAAGAACGTTGAATAAATCGCAACGACAGGTTTTACGCCTTCACACGCCATGCCAGCAGCTAAAGTGACAGCATGTTGCTCGGCAATGGCCACATCAAAGAATCGTTCTGGAAACGCTTTGGCAAATGCCACCATACCCGAACCTTCACACATCGCTGGTGTAATTGCCAATAACTGCTCGCTCTGTCTGGCTTCATCACACAACCAGTCCCCAAAGACATCAGAATATTTTTTTAATTTTTTGCTGGGAGTTACAGGACTGGTTAAAAGATTAACTTTGGCAATGGCATGATAGCCAATCGGATCCTGTTCGGCAGGTGCAAAGCCTTTCCCCTTTTTGGTATAGACATGGATCAATCGTGGACCTTTACGCTGCTTGACAGCATTTAAAACATAAACCAGTTGTTTAAGATCATGACCATCAAAAGGACCAAAATATTCAAAGCCAATGGCCTTAAACAGATTATCTGCGGCATCTGTCGCTGCCTGATGTAATCTGGACGTGTAATCCCACTCCGGATGAGGAAATATACCGACTTCGCCTGTTTCGCTAATACTGACCAGTTGTCCACTTTGCCAGATCGCAGCCAAATGCTTGGCAAAACCACCTGTACTACAGGAAATGGACATGTCGTTATCATTCAGAATCACCAGAATATCAGCCTGATGTGCTACCGCATCATTCATGGCTTCAAATGCCATGCCGGCTGTCATCGCACCGTCACCAACCACTGCAATAATATCGCGTTGCTGTTGTTGATAACGACTTGCCAAGGCCATACCCAAAGCAGCAGAAATAGCAGTAGATGAATGCCCCACGCCAAAGGTATCGTATTCTGATTCTTCTCGTGCGGGAAATGCAGCCAGACCACCTTGTGAACGAATACTGGTCAACGCTTCACGGCGACCCGTTAAAGCTTTATGTGCATAGGCCTGATGACCGACATCCCAGATCAGGCGATCGTGTGGTGTATTAAAACAATAGTGTAATGCAATACTGAGTTCGACCACGCCCAGGTTTGCACCGAAATGACCACCACTTTGCCCTGCGGCGTAGAGTAGATATAAACGTAACTCATCTGCGAGAGTCTTAAGTTGCGCTATAGATAACAGGCGTAACTGTGCAGGATAGTCTATGCTATCTAACAGGGGTGTATTTGGACGATGTGTAGGAATCTGTGTATACAACATGTGGCTTAGCCTTAGATATACCTTGCAAGTTTACGCTAGGATAAAGTTTACGTCATGTTTATGATGTCAAACATCATTCAACCGCCACATTTTAAAACTGCAATCAAGATTGCAAAGTAGCAAAGCAAGAGTAGATTATCCTGAATAATGCCCTTACTTATCAACTATTATTGACTGCTTTGTACAAAAAAAGATGATAGATTGCATAAAATATATAGAAGAATTCTAACAACTCTAGCACATTAAGCTATACTTAAGCCCTTTTTAATCCAGTTTACGAGTATTTTACGGTGTCGATTGAATTTGTTGCCAGCTCAAAACTCCCGACTGCACATGGCGATTTTATTATCAGCGTGTTTCAGGACCCTGAAACCAAAGAAGAACATGTTGCGCTGTCCAAAGGGCTTGAGATACCCAATTCTGCACCTACGCTGGTGCGTATCCATTCCGAATGTCTAACCGGTGATGCTTTTGCATCATTAAAATGTGACTGTGGACCACAGCTCAATGCCACCATGGATCTAATTCAAAAACAAGGTCGCGGTGTCATTTTATATTTGCGTCAAGAAGGTCGTGGCATTGGATTAACCAATAAAATCCGTGCTTATGCACTACAGGATCAGGGCCATGACACGGTTGATGCCAATTTATTGCTCAATCTACCGGCCGACGCACGTAAATATGACATGTGCTCTATTATGTTACATCATCTGGGCGTGCAGCAAGTCAAACTGATTACCAATAACCCGCTTAAAATTCAGGCACTCAAAGATTTAGGCATCAATGTGGTGGATCGACTGCCCTTGCTGGTCGGGAAAAATCCATTGAATGAGGCTTATTTGAAAACCAAACGTGACCGTATGGATCATATGTACTAAGTGCATCAATATGATCCCCTGGCGCACTTTTTTTGATCATAAGTAAAAAATTAAATGCAAAAGCCTTACTTTTTTTATGGTTTTATGATTTGATTGAAACAATCGCAATCGAAACTCGGTGATTCAAAATGCAACACCCAACTTCAGATGATATTCAACGTGTTCGGGAATTTTTACTCGATTTACAAGCACGTATTTGTGCCGGCTTAGAACAACAAGAACAGGCTGGCGGTGGCACAGCAAAATTTATGGCTGATGACTGGGAACGGCCGGAAGGCGGCGGTGGTCGGTCACGCGTGATTCAGGATGGGGTAGTCATCGAAAAAGGTGGCGTCATGTTCTCTCAGATTGACATCAAAAACCTGCCGGCATCTGCTACCGCACGCCATCCGGAAATCGCAGGTGCCAAAGCGCAGGCACTCGGTGTGTCACTGGTTATTCATCCTAAAAATCCACATGTTCCAACCTCACATGCCAATGTTCGCCTATTCGTGGCCGAAAAAGAAGGTCAACCACCGGTCTGGTGGTTTGGTGGTGGTTTTGATCTCACACCTTTTTACCCAAACGATGAAGATTGCGTGGCATGGCATCAAAAAGCCTATGATCTATGTCAGCCATTTGGTGATGATGTCTATGCTAAACATAAGGCATGGTGTGATGATTATTTTTATTTAACCCATCGTGATGAACAGCGCGGCATCGGCGGACTGTTTTTTGACGACTTAAACGAATGGGATTTTGAAACCTGCTTTAAATATATTCAGGCCGTTGGTAATGGTTATTTAGAAGCAATTTTACCGATTTATCAGCGCAATCAAGATAAACCGTATAGCGAAGCACAACGTGAGTTTCAGCTTTATCGTCGTGGACGTTATGTAGAATTTAATCTTGTCCATGATCGGGGCACAATCTTCGGTCTACAAACCGGCGGTCGAATTGAATCTATTCTAGTGAGCTTGCCGAATCTAGCAGCATGGTCATATCGTCCAGAATGGGATGAAGATTCTGCGGAAAAACGTTTAACTGATTTTTATTTAAAACCTAGGGATTGGTTAGGTTTGGATAACTAACATATTGTATCTAAAGCATAATCCCTGATCATTTTGGTCAGGGATTTTTTGTATTTATAGACATTGCATATTATTAAACGTACAATTGTAATGTACACTATAAAGAGGGCTAAAAAATGAGTCATATTCCATTTACCCAAGCTCGAGCAAATTTGGCAGAATTGATACAACAAAGCCAACACGGCAATAAAACTTTTATTTCGCAACGTGGGCATACATCTGCGGTATTACTATCCTTATCAGACTACAATAAATTAAATGGCACACCACAAAATTTTATGCAGGCATGGGCAACTTGGCATCAAAATAACCTGCAAGTATTACAAGAGGATATAACTGATTTCCAGCCTGGACGTGATGATACTCAAGGGCGTGAATTCTCATGGTAAATCAAATCAGCTACCTAATTGATACCAATACCATTTCTGAATTAGTCAAAACACAACCAAATATAAATGTCTTACAACAATTTCAAAATGCTCAGGATGAAATCTCTATTCCAAGCATCGTATGGCATGAATTACGTTTTGGTTGGTTAAATATGCTCGAGGGGCAACGTAAGCGAGCAATTGGTGCATTTCTGCATAATGTAGTGAGTTTAATTCCCATACTGGATTATGATGCTCACGCTGCTAAACTGCATGCTGAAATTAGAATACAAACTCAAACCATCGGTAAAAATATTCCTTTTGTTGATGGTCAAATTGCAGCAATTGCAATGGCAAATGGACTAATCCTCATTACTCGGAATATTAAGGACTTTCAGAATATAGAAGGTTTAAGATTAAGAAACTGGTTTGAACTTTAAACCTCATCATTTTTATTGCAGTCTATACTTCTATTGCCATACACTTTAAACAACATCAATATCACTTTTGAATCATGACCAAACAATTTGCCGTTGTCGGTAATCCGATTGAACATTCACGCTCTCCCGAACTACATCATGCCTTTGCCGCCAAAACAGGCATCGATTTGCATTACCAAAAAATTCTATCGCCTTTAGATGGCTTTGAGCAGACGGTTAAACAGTTTTTTGAACAAGGCGGTTCTGGTTTAAATATTACCGTTCCCTTTAAGGAACAAGCCTTTGCTTTATGTGATGTGCTCACAGAACGGGCAAAAATTGCTAGAGCAGTCAATACCTTATGGATGCAAAATGGCAAATTACATGGTGACAATACCGATGGACAAGGCTTAGTCGTTGCATTACAGGCACAAGGCTGGAATTTACAAGATGCCCGAATTTTAATTCTTGGTGCTGGCGGGGCAACTCGAGGGGTAATTTATCCTTTGGCACAAGCCGGTGTCAAACAGATTGTCATTGCCAATCGCACACTTGCCCGCGCAGAACAATTGATTGCAGATGTACAGCCCTTTGTCGTAGATATACAGCTTAAAGCATTGGACTTTAATCAACTTAACGGCGAGTTTGACATTATCGTTAATGCAACCTCTGCAAGTTTAAGTGGTGAGCCTTTAAAATTGCCAGCAAGCCTGACTTTCGATGCAGCCTATGAAATGGCCTATGGTAAAGATTCGAGTTTTATTGCCGAGGCCAAAGCTCGTCAAATTCCCTATGCCGAGGGCTTTTCCATGCTGGTTGGTCAGGCGATTGAAGCATTTGCCATCTGGAATGGTGAGCGCCCAAATCTGGAAGACTTTATTTAATCTAGGTATTTTGCAATTGTATTCATTATAAATTACGGATTGAAAGTACGCTTTAAGACTAAAACAGAATCACAAATACGACCCCGAAAATTGATTGCAACTTTCGGGGTCGTATTAAAACCAGTTAATCAAAATAAAGCATTACTTTAAAAATAATTGATAGACCTTACGATAAATTGAGGAATCGAGTTGATCCAGCTCTGCCACTGTAAATGGAGCAAGCAAGTCACTATCAACTTTTTGATTTTTTAAATCACCCTCGGCGATTTTACCCAGTACCTGAATATACTCCACCAAACGCGGCTTTAATTGTGCTTTATCATCATAACGACGTTTTTTGGCAAGCTCTTCTTGCATATAAAGCTGGCTAAAAATCTCGGCAGTAGATTTACCCTGTTTATTAAGTTGCTGAAATGTTTTTAAGAGCTGGCTGTCTTCCTGTTGTTTTGCAAACACTTTCCAGACTCTTTCTGCCACATATTCATCGTAGTAAGGCCATTCTTCAGGCGCATTTTCATATTCCTGATATTGCTTTTTGCTGTAAGGCAGGCCTTTTTCACTGGCATAATAAATTGCAGTCCAGTATGCCGTCTTATTTAAATCTGGTGCAGAGAACGCACCCTCGTCCAAATCAAGTCCATCGAGTAAATAGGCATATTTATAGACCGTTGTATAAGCATCAATAAAATTGACATTTTTTGCATTCAATTGCTCTACCAAAGCCTGATAACGCTCATCATTCGACCATAAAATCGTACTTTTTTCAGTCGCTGATCCTGTCTTGGGTTCCAGACTTTGCTGGAATTTACCAAACTTCTCACCGAGATTTAGTAAAGTATTCTGATTTGCTGCTTCCTTAAAGCTAACTGCCTGCTTTAACTGTTGTTGATCAACCCGGGCTGTGCCATAGTTAAAAATATTCATCTGCATTTTGGACGATACCGATTTAATTCCGATATCCTCAAGCCCAGCAAAACCAGCATCTACGTCGATATGAACCAAACGACCTTTTTGGTCCAATACCATATCCATAGTGTATTTTGCACCCTTTAACATATCAGCCGTGCCAAACTCATCTTTTACTAGCTTAATCAGTTCCTGATATGCATCTGGCTGTGCATTGATAATTTGTTTCAAGCGCTTTGCATCAACCAACTCACTGGATTTATAGGGTGCAAATTTTTGTAAAATCTGTTCACGCAGTTTTTGCTGTGCAGCCAATTTGCCATAACTTGATGAATAGTCTTCCTCTACAGCATCATTCCAATCCTTCTCTTGATCTGTTTCGGATTGCTGTATTGCAGCATACGATGACTCAGTAACGTTAGAAGAAGCGAGTGCATCAGCTGCGGCTTGCGCGGCGTCATCGGCGTCATCGGCGGCTTGACCCGCCGCTTCAGTTACATTCGAAGTTTTGCCTAATGGTGGTGTCACAGCAATCTGATTCTGGCTATTATTTGTTTGGCTATTTTCTTTTTGATAGTAGCGCTCATCAATCGCGATATATAATCGGTCAACTGCCTGATTTGCTAACTCCTGCTTGGTATAAGCACGATCTGTCAAAGTGCTTGCTGTATCCAGATTTTTTGTGGCTTTTAAAATTTTCTTTTGAAGGCTGATTTGATCGCCACTAATCAGATCATCAATTCCCAAATCATTCGCTAATTTATTGTCTTTATTGGCAACAATGGTCTTCAGATAATCACTGTTCAAATAAAAATATAAATAGTAATCTGCCAATATATTTTCATAGCTGCCGACATAGCGAATCCGCTCAACCCCACCCTGCTGTCGGTCTTGTGCAGTTAATTTGACCTGCTGATAATCTGTGGCATTTGCCAAAGCTGGTCCAACCAACATCCATTCACGTGCCAGCTGTAAAGCAGGTTTAAAATTTAGCTTGGAGTTTTTGGCTAAATCGGCAAAATCAAAGACCACATAACGACCATCATATTGCGGATCAGTCACGATTGGAGACAACGCTGAAATATCGGCATAGGCTTTATATTGCTGAAAATCAACTGCCAGTGGCAGACTAATCCAGGCCTGTAAGTTTTTGGCAGTATAACCAAGTTTAGGATTCATACTCATCTGGCCACGCTTGAGGTCCACGACCCCATCAAATGAGTAGTAATAACGATCCATAAAAGATTTCATTAACGTGGCAAACTGTTTATCTTTTTTGCTCGATGATTTTGTCTTGTTAAATTTCTCCAGACCGTCTTGCAACACTGCTTGCTGCTCGGGATTAAATTTCTGCTGTGCAAAAATATCCTGTAATACTTTCTGACGCAGCAGATATTCTTCCGACTTGGTGGCATTGACGGCTTGGGAGGAAGTCGGCTCAAAATTAAAACTTACCTTACCATCAAAAGCATAACTTTGTTTTGAAAGCAGTTGTTCATAGCCTTGATAAACTTTTTGGTCAATTGCCAATGATGAATGCTGAACAGGCTGGGTTGCACAACCAAACAAACCCAATGTTAGAATAGAAAATGTGAGAAAATTATATTTCATTACCAATACTCTTATGATGAGGACGTCTTGAATATTCATTACATCAATGTTCAATTATTCCTTTAAGCAAACTTATAAAATTATCTTTTCGTCATACGAAAAATGTCAAATAACCTAGGTATTCTATATGAATCAATTTATTTTTCGCATGGCAAATTCGCATTTCTGACATTTTTTTAGTAACAATCAATCAATGTCATTATGTGCCAAATATGAATAATGAAATGATTAATTCTGCTATCGAATTATGACTAATACGGGAAAACGCTATGCCAACATATAAAGCCCCTTTGCGTGATATTCGTTTCTTGATGAACGAAGTTTTAGATTACACCACACATTATCAAACACTCTCCAATGGTGATCTTGCCGACGCCGATACCATTGATATGATCCTCGAAGGTGCAGCAGATTTCTGTGAAAATGTAATTGCACCATTAAATCAGTCAGGTGATGCTGAAGGCTGTCATTGGCAAGACAACAATGTCACCACGCCTAAAGGCTTTAAAGAAGCATATGACATTTTTGTCCAAAGTGGTTGGCAAGGCCTGTCTTACCCAGTCGAGTTTGGTGGTCAAGGTTTGCCAATGTCACTCAATCTGATCAAATCAGAAATGATGGGGACTGCCAACTGGTCATTTACCATGTATCCCGGTTTGTCCATGGGGTGTATGAATACCATCTTGCAATTCGGTACCGATGAGCAAAAACAGACCTATATGCCAAAACTGGTTGAAGGCAGTTGGTCTGGTACCATGTGTTTAACCGAACCGCAATGTGGTACCGATCTAGGACAGGTCAAAAGTAAAGCCGAACCACAAGCCGATGGCACCTACAAAATCTCAGGCACAAAAATCTTTATTTCTGCCGGTGAGCATGATTTAACCGAAAACATCATTCATATCGTGCTGGCTCGTCTGCCGGATGCACCTGCCGGTACACGTGGGATTTCGTTATTTATTGTACCCAAATTTATTGCGCATGAAGATGGTACGATTGGTGATCGTAACCCTGTATTCTGTGGTTCAATCGAACACAAGATGGGGATCCGTGCCTCTGCAACTGCGGTACTTAACTTTGAAGAAGCAACCGGCTATCTGATTGGTGAACCAAACAAAGGCTTACATGCCATGTTCACCTTTATGAATACTGCACGGATTGGTACAGCGGTACAGGGTATTGCCCATGCTGAATTATCCTTCCAAGGGGCTTTGCCTTATGCCAAGGAACGTATGTCTATGCGTGCCCTGTCCGGTAAAAAAGATCCAGATAAAGTAGCCGATGCGATCATTCATCATGCCGATGTGCGCCGCTTATTGTTAACACAAAAAGCCGTGGCCGAAGGTGGTCGTGCCATGATCTATCATGCCGCACAACTGGCAGACAAAATGACAGATGCCTTACTCAATGGCGATAATGCTGCATTTGAAGCCTATGATGACAAACTTGGTTTCTATACCCCAATTCTTAAAGGCTTTCTAACTGAACTGGGTCTGGAATCTGCAAATAATGGTATGCAAGTTTTTGGTGGACATGGTTATATCAAAGAATGGGGCATGGAACAAATCGCACGTGACGCACGTATTGCTACACTATATGAAGGTACAACCGGCGTACAGGCACTGGATTTATTAGGACGTAAAGTATTACTGTCTTCCAAAGGTAAAGTAGTACGTGAATACACTGCCGAAATCCTGAAATTCTGTGGTCGTCATGCCCGTAATAAATATATGCGCCGTTTTGTCTGGGATCTAACCAAAATCTGTGCACAGTGGAATACCCTAACCTTACGTATCATGCTCACTGCGCGTAAGGACCGTGACATCGTATCTAGTGCATCGGTGGATTATCTGATGTTCTCAGGCTATGCCATGATGGCATATTTCTGGGCGCAACAAGCTGCCGTTGCTTCAGAAAAACTGGAAAAAGGCGATGGTAAGGAAGAAGTCGATTTCTATAAGGCAAAAATCAAAGTGGCAGATTTCTACTTTGAACGGTTATTGCCTCGTACTCAAGGTCATGCCGAAGCCATGGTGAATCCATCTCGTGGCATCACCAGTTTAAAAGCAGAACATTTTAGTTTTGACTATTAATAACCGCTAAGGTAGAAACAATAAAGGGCAATTCAATTGATTGCCCTTTATAATATCAGGGCTGTCAAGTTTAAGGTACAGTCATTCTTGCCTTGCGATGTTTTAGTCACATCTCAGAAATCCAGAGCGTCCATAACCGTTTTCCTTGCATATACCGTACTGGATGCCGGATCAAGTCCGGCATGACGAATTAGATTTTAAAGAACTTGACAGCCCTACTTTATGATATGAATTAAAAATATTTTAAAATTTTAATATTTGGGTGACTATGCTTATAGTGTGAAAAAGCTTTCACCACAGGATATAACAAGACACAAAATATTGCGGTTAAAATCCATAACATGGCCACAGAAGAAACGCCAAAATACTCACCATAATTATAACCAAACCACATTACGCAGATCACATAGAGAATTTTTAAGACGTACAAATGTAGCAGATAAAAGAACATCGGCACAGAACCAAACACGACCAGCGGTTGCATGATTTTTAATTTGGAATAGCGATCAAACGCCACCAAAATCAATATGCCCAGCCCAACATTCCATAACAGGAACAACAATGAGGGCGGATATTTGGTTAAATTAAAAAAGCTCATCAAAGTCAGTTGCCATGTGCCCATCTCTACCCAAGGCTGATCACCATAAAAATTCAGCAACCTCAACATAAAGAATAAAGCGATACTTCCCAAACCAATCATGATCAAATATTGATTGCGTTTGGCAGGTAAAATCTTTTGATTAAACAAATGCCCCAACACATAACCGAATAGAATCACACCAATCCACGGCAATACAGGATAAGACGTGCGAACTTTTAAGATCTCCCCAAACTCAATCCAGCCCCGTTGATGCAGCACATGCCAGATGTTCTGTAAAAATGGTTGTGAAAAGGTGATCTGATCCAGCAGATTATGCCCAAAAATAATCAATAAAGACAAAGCAAGCTGGATACGTAAAGGTAAACCGATCAAATATGCCAAAGCCATCATACTCAACCCAATGGCCCAGATCACTTGTAAATAAATGACCTGAGGGGGAAATTGTGCGGTCCATGCAAAATTGACCAGCGTAAGCTCTAATGCAATTAAAAATAAACCACGTTTTAACAAAAACTCACGGGTTTGTTTAAGGTCCTGTCGCTTCTGCTGGTAAAGATAAGCAGATAAACCAGTCAATAATACGAAAATCGGTGCACATAAATGTGCCAGTGTACGACTCCAGAACAATGCGGGTTCGGTATGGGCAATATCAACCGGATCAGACACTTGATGATGTAGATAAAAAGTTTCACGCACATGATCAAGCATCATAAAAATAATGACCAATCCACGCAAAGCGTCAATCATTTGTAGGCGGGAGGTGGTTTTTTCAATCGGCATAATCAAAATTTAGAATAAATGAAACGTTATATTATTTCATAATTATTGGTAATTTACTTGAAAATATTTTCCGCATAAATATCTACAGCTTAAAAAACTCCCAAATCCCCTGTTGCCCATCTTTCAGTTTTGGCACATGGCCCAAACTTAACCATGGCATATGTGCACCATGAAAATCACTGCCAATCGACACTTTAAGCTGATATTGCTCCACCATTCGATCCAGCATTTGACGCGTCGATAACGGTGTATTGGCAGGTGGCAATTCAATGGCATCACCACCTGCAGCGGCGAATTGCTCAATCATATAGCGGATATTGGTAGCAGACAGATCGTATTTGGTCGGATGTGCCAACACAGCAAAGCCCTGACTTTGATGAATAATATCAATGGCATCTGCCATTTCCACGCCCAGAAATGGCACATAAGCCGCTTTTCCTTCTTTGAGAAAACGATCAAATGCCTGTTGCGCGCGAGTGACCACGTTACGTTTTAAAAGGACTTTTGCAATATGGCTACGCGTAATACGCTCATCATGTCCATCGACCAGCTCACGAATTTCAGGTAAAAAGTCGGTTTTGAGGATCTGTTGCAATTTTTCACAAATCAATAGCGCACGTTTGGCACGATGCTGCTTTTGTTTGAGTAAAAGTTGCTGCATCGGTTCAAGGTTTTGCATATTTAAAGCGACGATATGTACAGCATGAGTCTTTTTAATACTGGGTCGATGCCAAAAGCTTGAGATTTCAACCCCTTGAATGAATTGAATACCATGCAATGCAGCATGCTGTGCAGCCAGAACATTCCCGTCTATCGTATCGTGATCGGTCAATGCTAGCGTCAGCAGTTGTTTTTCTCTCGCAAGTTCAATCAATTCTATTGGTGATAGCTCACCATCAGAAAAATTGCTATGCATATGTAAATCGACACCGATCATGCTTTGTATTATGCTATCCCACCAAACTCATCACGCTACTGTAACATGAAAGCACTGCTAGATTACCTACCACTGATTATCTTCTTTTATTTTTATAAAACGACTGATCCAAAAGACAATCATCACCCATTATTAGAACTGGTAGGCAGCGCAGGCAATGCTGATCAAAACCATATTTTAGTCGCCACCAGCGCATTATTGATCGCCACATTAATTGTGTATGGCTGTTTATTTATTTTTCAGAAATTCCATCTGGAAAAAACCCAATGGTTTATCATCATCATGTCACTGGTGTTTGGTGGCATTACGCTTGCCTTAAGTGATGTGACTTATATCAAACTCAAAGCCATTATCATCAATGCAGGGATTGGTATTGCATTCCTGTTAACCCCCTACTTCACCAAAGACAAGCAACCCATCATCAAGAAATTGTTTGAATCAATTCTTCAATTCGATGATAAAGGCTGGATTCGCCTAAACTGGATCTGGTGCATACAATTCTTTATTCTGGCCGCTTTGCATGGCTTCTTTGGCTTTGTGTATATGGACGGAAAATACTGGGGCGAGTTCACGGCATTTGGTGATATTATATTTACCCTCAGCTATATTGCGATCATGTTTTTTTGTGTCCGCAAACACTTTAAATCTCCAGAATAAGAGAGCTTGCTATGCCATTATTTGTTGTGCAGTGTACCGACAATGACAATGTTTTAGACAAACGTTTGGAAGCGCGACCACAGCACTTAAAGCGTTTGGACGTATTAAAGGCACAGGGCCGATTAATTGTTGCAGGCCCCATGCCCAAAGATGCGGATGATACCAGCAAAGGTTTTTATGGTAGTGTAATTATTGTCGATTTTGACTCACGTGATGCGCTGGATCAATGGCTGGCAGATGAGCCTTATGTGCATGCAGGCGTGTATAAAAATGTTGATGTCAAACCGTTTATTAAAGTTTTTCCAAAGGATGAATAACGCATGTTAAAGCGTTACGCATTAATCCCTTTGCTGTGTTGTGTGATGACCGCTACAAGCTGGGCGGTCACTGAACCTGCCACCTCGGCCACTACCGCAGCAAAACCAAATTCCACTGTGACGGCCAAAACCTCGCCTTCTGCCTCCGCCCCGTTACGTCAGGCGAATTCAGGTACAACACCTACAAACGCGTCAACGCTGGGGGAAGTGCAACAAAAGCATAAACTTGAACTGGCACAGCAACAAAAGCGTCTGGAACTGCTAGAACAAGCCAATCAAAAAGCTTTGGCACAGAATCAGGAGTTACAGCTTAAAAACGATAATCTCAGTGTTCAGGTACAAGTCCTACAAAGTGAACGTAGCGCCCAGATGTTTATCTATGGCGCCGTCACTTTTGGTATTGGTATCTTGGCAGGGATTGTGATTTACAGCATTTTATATACCCGTCGTCGCAGACAGTGGTAACAAACTCCTGCCTATACGTGCCACATCATGACTGAAAAATTTCCGGCCATACATACTGCCGAACTGGACTGGCAACAGATTGATGGGGTGGATATTCCCCTATCGCGGCAGTTTGGTGATGTCTATTTTTCCAAGGCCAACGGCTTACTGGAAACCCGGCATGTATTTTTAAATGGTAATGATTTAACCGAACGTCTGGCAAAACTGCAAGATCAACAATATTTTGCAATCGGTGAAACCGGTTTTGGTACAGGTCTGAACTTTCTGGCACTGTGGCAACTCTGGCAGCAGGTTCGACCAGCGAATCGTAGCCATTTACATTTCATTAGCGTTGAAAAATATCCGCTTTCATTGACGGATTTAAAACGTGCCCTAGGTGTGTGGACCGAACTCAAACCATTGGCAGATCAATTGATTGCCCAATATCCTTTACCACTGGCAGGCTGTCATCGACTGTCATTCCCGCAAGAACGTATTTCTATCGATTTATGGCTCGGCGATGCAGCACAGACTTTTCCTTTGATCCAGTCAACACGACCGGTGAATGCATGGTTTTTGGATGGCTTTGCCCCTTCCTGCAATCCGGAACTTTGGCAAGAGCAGATTTTTAGTCATATCATGCGGCTTTCAGCTTTTGGCACCAGCTTTGCCTCATTTAGTGTGGCCGGTGTATTAAAACGTGGCTTACGAAGCTACGGCGTAACAATTCGTCGTCCCAAAGGTTTCGGTCATAAAAGAGAAATGCTAAAAGCGATTTGGCAAAATCAGAACGATGAAGATGAACAAAACCAGTTAACGAATACAATCGCAATACCCGAGATTGCACCACCACAGCATGTCAGTATTATCGGTGCAGGAATTGCAGGACTCAACTGCGCATGGACATTGGCACAGCGTGGTGTAAAAGTCACACTATTTGAAAAAGAACAGCCTTTATCTGGTGGTTCTGGCAATCCACGTGCACTACTCAATCCAAAACTTTGCCCAATTGAGCAGGTCGCAACCCATTTAATGACCGTTAGCTGGCAATATGCACTTAATTTTTATCAACAATTTTCTGCATTTCAGGCCCTACAAATTTATCAATTACAAGACAAAAATATACAACAGCTACAAGCGCTCACACAGCAGTATCCACAAGATATTTTATCTTGGCAAAACATCACACAATCACCATTACCCGCCAGTTTATTACATTGTGCCGGAACGCTTTCTCCCCATCAGTTTGCCGAACAGGTACTGACACATCCATTGATTGAATGGAAACAGGCTGACATTCAACACATTAAAACTACGACGCATGGTTATCGTTTAACAGACCAAAACCAGCAGCATTATGATGCCACCCATGTCATTGCCTGTAATGCACTTGCAGTCAATCACCTATTTCCCGAACTAGCCCAACTTAAACCTATTCGAGGCCAGGTATCATGGTGTAAAGTCAAAACGCCTTTTACCACTGAGCAGATGCAAACAGGCTTTAGTTATGGTGGCTATGCGCTGCCATTAAGTTCCGATCAACTTGTCTTCGGTGCTTCTTTCCTACCACAGCATGATTCAACCGATATTCGCCTTGATGATCATCAGCATAATTTACAGTTGATGCAACACGCCTTGCCTGATTTGGTACAGCAGCTCGCCCCGATTGATCAATGGCAAGGACGTGCTTCACTAAGAGCACAAACACCAGATTATTTCCCACTGGTCGGACAAATCAATGAAAATACTAAAAATCTGTATTGTCTGGCCGGACTTGGTTCCAAAGGTTTTCTATTTGCACCATTATGTAGTGAAATAATTGTCAGTCAAATGTTTGGCGAAGCATTACCTGTACCTGCGATGCTAGCACACCAACTTAGACCCAACCGTTTTAAGAAAAAAGTAAAAAAGAATCCATAAACTCCTTAACTTTATATTTTAGTTCACTATTTATTACCACTTTTAACATTAATCTTTTTTCATAAAATAATCATATACTTTTAACCGAAATTCGCAGGCAAGCAAGATACTGGAAATCACCATTAAAATACCGCATATAAATATCATAAAATCCATATAGATAATTGAAAGAATAAGAAAAAAGACTGCCCCGAGTAACAAAAGCCAAAAACATACTTCCAACACAAAACTTGCGATTTCCATTTTATCTCATCACTTTATTTTACAAATAATTACACCAATAACGTAACCATAGTCTAATTATAAACGTAAATAAAATCAAATATTACGTAACTAATAGTTAAGTAACTTATTTTGGAATAATGAAAAATGAAAAAATTCTTTTTGCGGAACGACTTACTGCCGCAATGCAAGCACGAGGATATACTGCAAAAGCTTCCGTTTTAGAACGGGAGTTTAATTTACGCTATTCTGGTAAACCTATTACTTTGCATGGGGTAAGAAAATGGCTAATTGGTGAAGCCATTCCACCCGCGGATAAATTACTCACGCTTGCCAAATGGCTCAACCTTCCACCCGAAGAACTTGCTTTCGATAAAGATATCCAAAAAGCAATTCAACAACGAGAAGCCCACTGGCAAGACGAAATTGGTTATAAAGATAAAGAAATCTTTGATGCTTTTATCAAACTTCCCGCTTCACAAAAGAAAATTGTTAGAGAGGTGATTGTGGCATTTGCCAAAGCATATCAGGCTGAAGATGACTAACTTTTATTTCTAGATCATTCTGTTAAAATAACCCAATATATTCCTACTCTTTAGCATCTTAATAAAATCAACAAGTTAATAACCATACCGAAATCTTTGGTATTACAATTTTTTTGGTCATAACTTGTTGTTATTCATTTTTAATTTTTACTTTATTTCTAGTTCACGGTGGCATACACCGCTTAGAAAACCGTCATCGTGGCTTTGATTTCTTTTTCATTGTTCACGGTGGCATACACCGCTTAGAAAAACAGGCAAAAAGTGAGGGTTTAATATGAAATGTTCACGGTGGCATACACCGCTTAGAAAAAGGACAATTGAAATTCCAAAATCAAAGCCAGGTTCACGGTGGCATACACCGCTTAGAAAGTTTAATTACTTTCAGCAACAACAACCGATGCGTTCACGGTGGCATACACCGCTTAGAAAACCCATAGAAACAGGTATTTCACGATCAACAGGTTCACGGTGGCATACACCGCTTAGAAACACCAGCAGATCGGGTGGCTCGTGCAACACAAGTTCACGGTGGCATACACCGCTTAGAAATTGGATTGTTAAAGTTTTCATATTCATATCTCGTTCACGGTGGCATACACCGCTTAGAAATTGTGACTCAAGGGATAAATAGAAATTCATAAGTTCACGGTGGCATACACCGCTTAGAAACATGAACGTCATCTCCCATTTCACGTAAAGTTGTTCACGGTGGCATACACCGCTTAGAAATACAGCGCCAGCGCTTGCAACGATAAAGTTAGGTTCACGGTGGCATACACCGCTTAGAAATAGTTTGTTTTGCATAACAACACGATGCCATTGTTCACGGTGGCATACACCGCTTAGAAAACACCAAAGAAAGAACGTGAACAGCTTTTATCGTTCACGGTGGCATACACCGCTTAGAAACATTTCTCGTTGCTTGCGTTCTTGCTGCGAAAGTTCACGGTGGCATACACCGCTTAGAAAAGTGCGAATACCACCGAATAAGATACCTTGATGTTCACGGTGGCATACACCGCTTAGAAATGTAGTGTTGCGTCTGAAATATCTTTACGTGTGTTCACGGTGGCATACACCGCTTAGAAAGTAAAGGCATTATTGCTAAGTGGGGTGATGAAGTTCACGGTGGCATACACCGCTTAGAAAATTTATTGATCGAATCTGTGGGCGACACAGTAGTTCACGGTGGCATACACCGCTTAGAAATTAAATCTTGAGTTTGTATCTCCCTTATCCATGTTCACGGTGGCATACACCGCTTAGAAATATACAAGCGGATGGACACCACAGGCTATCACGTTCACGGTGGCATACACCGCTTAGAAATTGAACGAGCGTGTTAAACGTACCCTCGTCAAGTTCACGGTGGCATACACCGCTTAGAAAAATGAATCACGCATAAATCGACGTTCCCGAAATGTTCACGGTGGCATACACCGCTTAGAAAATTAAATTCAACAGTGTCGATCGACAAGGCGAGTTCACGGTGGCATACACCGCTTAGAAAATTTATTTAATACCTATGCTATACTTAAAAATGTTCACGGTGGCATACACCGCTTAGAAAAGTAGTTCGCTACTGGGTTCTTACTTCTGTGAGTTCACGGTGGCATACACCGCTTAGAAAGCGATTTTTGAACGCTTCTGAATGTTCTACACGTTCACGGTGGCATACACCGCTTAGAAAACAAATGTGGTTCTTGGCTCTGTTGTTTGTACGTTCACGGTGGCATACACCGCTTAGAAAGGCAAGTTGGACATGATTTTGCTAAAGGTGGCGTTCACGGTGGCATACACCGCTTAGAAACTTATGGTAACTGTCATTTAATGCTGTAAAACGTTCACGGTGGCATACACCGCTTAGAAATTTTCTCTACACCGATGATGCAGGCCATTTTAGTTCACGGTGGCATACACCGCTTAGAAAACAGGCTTAATTGATCGCCTTCCTTTTTACCGGTTCACGGTGGCATACACCGCTTAGAAAATGAATCCACCATACATCGCTGTAACATTTCAGTTCACGGTGGCATACACCGCTTAGAAAGATATCTGCAAGTTGAGGATTTGCCTCCAGGAGTTCACGGTGGCATACACCGCTTAGAAAAATTTGTTCTTAACAATGCCATCAAGCAGGTTGTTCACGGTGGCATACACCGCTTAGAAATATAACGGCTATGGCGATCTGCTCGATATTGAGTTCACGGTGGCATACACCGCTTAGAAAAAGTTGAACGGCTTCGATGCATCATATTTAACGTTCACGGTGGCATACACCGCTTAGAAAAACAGCTATTTTTGCATCATCAACTAAATCATGTTCACGGTGGCATACACCGCTTAGAAATTTTCTTTTACTTTTAAATCATCACGAACATTGTTCACGGTGGCATACACCGCTTAGAAATGTAGATCAAAACCGTGTTTATAGAAATGCATGTTCACGGTGGCATACACCGCTTAGAAATTTTAAGAAAACATTTAAATGTCGGGTGCGATGTTCACGGTGGCATACACCGCTTAGAAAATCATCCCACCTCGCCATCTTTCATAAACCCAGTTCACGGTGGCATACACCGCTTAGAAAAATATCAATTTTATTTGCACCATTACTTGTAAGTTCACGGTGGCATACACCGCTTAGAAATTTAAATCATTTAAAAAACATTGATCATTTGAGTTCACGGTGGCATACACCGCTTAGAAAAGAGCAGCAGCTATGGGACGAACATGACATCGGTTCACGGTGGCATACACCGCTTAGAAAACAAATGACGACTAAATCGGTTGCATCTTGATGTTCACGGTGGCATACACCGCTTAGAAAATTAAATGCAGCAACAAGATCATCGGCATTCGGTTCACGGTGGCATACACCGCTTAGAAATGCATTTGTGATATTTGAAAACCCGGAATATTGTTCACGGTGGCATACACCGCTTAGAAAATTAAATGCAGCAACAAGATCATCGGCATTCGGTTCACGGTGGCATACACCGCTTAGAAATGCATTTGTGATATTTGAAAACCCGGAATATTGTTCACGGTGGCATACACCGCTTAGAAATTTAATTGGACACCCCAGCGGGAAACGTGCCAGTTCACGGTGGCATACACCGCTTAGAAATGTGCAATGTATGACGGTGAAGATGTCACGATGTTCACGGTGGCATACACCGCTTAGAAAAAAATCAATGGATGTGGAAGACGAAGAAAAAGGTTCACGGTGGCATACACCGCTTAGAAAAAACGGGATAAGACTCCACGACACGCTGCACAGTTCACGGTGGCATACACCGCTTAGAAATACTGACTATTTTAAAGGTTCATATCCTGCTCGTTCACGGTGGCATACACCGCTTAGAAAATTCGGATTATTTGTATCAGAAGGCGGATAATGTTCACGGTGGCATACACCGCTTAGAAATATACAACGGTAGGTCAACAAGTCATTGACGAGTTCACGGTGGCATACACCGCTTAGAAATATGGGCTTCTCTGAGCATATCTTGCTCTGATGTTCACGGTGGCATACACCGCTTAGAAATATGAATCCCGATGGTTCTTCTTATCAAACTGGTTCACGGTGGCATACACCGCTTAGAAACATCGTCTGAAACACCAGTCGGATTAACAGCAGTTCACGGTGGCATACACCGCTTAGAAATAATGCAAATCCTAGGCCTAATAATAATATCCGTTCACGGTGGCATACACCGCTTAGAAATAGCCGTACTTCGAAAATTTGGAGTTGCATCTGTTCACGGTGGCATACACCGCTTAGAAATTGTTAATCATAAGTGCTACTTAAAACATGATGTTCACGGTGGCATACACCGCTTAGAAATCGTGAAGTGGGTGATAAGGAAGTCTTGTCTAGTTCACGGTGGCATACACCGCTTAGAAAACAGAATCACCCGTGGCCGTATGCATGCCAAAGTTCACGGTGGCATACACTGCTTAAAATTTAAATCAAACAACATTCTTTAAAATATTTTGCTCACCATGTCCCTTGAACTTTAGGGTTCAAGGTTGATACAAAGTTTTTTCTGTATTATTAGAATATCAACATTGCCCTGCCAAAATAAAAAAGTGCCACATCAGGGCACTTTTTTTTGAGCATCTCTATTAACTTTGTTCTAAAGTCATGCCTGCATCGCGTGCAGCTCGAGTTCCTCCCATTAAAATCACATATTCACGCTGCTCATCAATCTGATTTAACTGTTCTGCCGCTCGAGGTGCCTTGCTTCCTCCGCCACATAGAATATAAATCGTGGCTTCAGTGGGCACTTGCTGTAAATTACTTTCGTTTAAGGTATCAATCGGATAATTGATTGCACCTTGAATATGTCCTTCGGCATAAGATTTTGGATCTCGTACATCCCAAATAACAGCACCTTCGGGAAATTCAAAGGTGGTGATTTCTTGCTTGCGGATCATTCTGCACTCCTTTGATCAAAACAGCACTTGGCAAAAATAGAAAACAACCTTAGCATCTCAATAATGTTTAGTGTTGTAAAGGTCTATATTATGCCATCGTTCGATATTGTGTCAGAACTTGAAGTTTTTGAAGTCAATCATGCTGTACAAAACACGCAAAAAGAGATTGCGACCCGTTTTGACTTCCGTGGTCAGGACGTGTCCATAGAATTAAATGAAAAAGCCAAGGAAATTAAAATTAGCACCGAAAGTGATTTCCAGTGTGAACAAGTTTATAACATGCTTGAAAATCATTTTTTTAAACGCAAGGTTGATGTTCAGGCACTCGATCCACAAAAAGCAACGGCTTCGGGTAAACATGTGATTCAGGTAATTAAGCTCAAAGACGGACTTGACGCAGATACTGCAAAAAAAATTAATAAAGCCATTAAAGAAAGCGGAATTAAAGTGCAATCTTCCATTCAGGGCGATAAGATTCGGGTCACTGATAAAAAGCGTGATACTTTACAAAGTGTAATGGCATTTTTAAAAGAGCAGCAATTCGGTCTTCCCCTGCAATTTAATAATTTTAAAGATTAACCGATTGAGGCAGACCATGACAAAGGCAAACCGTTTATTTAAGGTGGTACAGGCCACGTATAAGCTCCCCAAAGCTTTGCGTAGCACGATCTGGAGTAAGGCATTTGGTCGTATTGTCCCAATGGTGGGTACTGCCAATATCCGTTATCTTGAGGTCAGTCAGTCAAAAGTTGTGGTTCGGCTTGAAAACCAGCGCAATATGCAAAATCATATTAAAGGTGTACATGCTGCTGCCATGGCACTGCTTGCCGAAACTGCAACGGGTTTTGTCACGGGCTTAAATGTACCGGATGACCGAATTTTATTGATTAAATCCCTACATGTGGATTATCTGAAAGTGGCTAAAGGTGGCTTAATTGCCACCGCAACTTTAAGTGCCGAGCAACAACAGTTTATTCTGAATCAGGAAAAAGGCGATCTGGAAATTCCGGTGACAGTCATTGATGATTCTGGTGAATCACCGATTCAATGTCATATGGTTTGGGCATGGCTACCCAAAAAACAAAGATAGACATCATTTTCCTAGTCTAAATTTATGACGCTTCGATCTTCGAGGCGTTTTTTGTTTTGTGTAAAATTGTCCTTACAGGACACTACTCTACAACAATGTCCTTTTACGACATGATGCTGTTCAATTTGTAAGTTTTTGCCAATTACTCTGTCCATTCTCGCCAAAGTCGCAGCACATTTCTTTACCTAGAATCAAAAATAGATATATAAACGGATCTAGCATCATTGACATATTCGGTGAAATCTATCTGTTTTGATCTTCAAAAATGCAAGGGGCTAGACCTTGTTGCAGGAATAACTTAAGCAAACTTTTTTATGCTGAGGTTGATATTTTTTGTGATCTATCTTTATATTGAGAAGGTATTGATTATGGTTATTGCGACAGTCAAAAAGGCAGTTTCAGCGAAGCTTAAAGATAAAACACTTAAGCAGATCCAGATTGCAAATCAAAAATCCCCAATTCCTATTCGTCATTTTAATTTTAAATTTGATCCGGAAAAACTGGATATCAAATTTTATATGCAAAAAGAATGGGCAACAGCTTATTTTGCAGCACTGTCAATTTTTCTGACCTACGGTGAAGAACTGGTGATTGAAACAGCCCGTTATCATCGTGACATGATTAAAGATCCGGTATTAAAACAACGATTAACCAGCCTGATCGGACAGGAAGCCATTCATTCCAAATTGCATAATGAATATAACGACATCATGATTCCCAACAACATTCCGGTGCAATTTTATCGTTATCTGGCCGAACAGGTCTTTAACTATACCTTTTTAAAATTCCCCCAACCCTTAAAATTATCATTAATGGCGGGCATCGAACATTTTACTGCGGTTCTGGCACAATACATGATGGAAAATGAAAGCAATTTTTTCCATTCCGATGACGAAAAAGCCCGTGCTTTATGGATGTGGCATATGCTGGAAGAATCCGAGCATAAGGATATTGCCTATGATGTTTATCAACTGCTTTCTGCAAACTATCCATTAAGAATTTTTGGATTTTTTCTAGCATTCATTACCCTGATGATCGGGGTAGGAACCGGTGCAATGATGCTGCCCTTCCTGCGTGATCCACGTAATATGGTAAATTTAAGTTTCTGGAAAGAAGCAAGAGAAAGCTGGTCACTGCTGTTTGGCCCCAAACGAGGTGTATTTGGCAGTAGCCTACCGCATATTTTCGATTATTTACGTTTCAGCTTTCATCCCAATGATCACGATACTACGGCCTATCTGGAATATTATAAGGACAGATTATTACATCCCGAAACTGGCCTGTTAACGTCTTATTTTGTGAAAGAATTTGTGCCACCTGTCCGGGCAAGTGCATAAATGACCAATACTCTTTCTAAATAAAAATAAGGATATAAAAATATGAACTTATTTGGCAAGAAAAATAAGCTCAGCCATCACGCCTATGCTGTGGTCACAGGTGCAGGCAGCGGCATTGGTCGTAGCTTTGCACTACAACTGGCAAACCGTGGCGGTACAGTCATTTGTGCCGATATTGATTTAAATGCTGCTAACGACACCGTACAGCAAATTGAATCTCTGGGCGCAACCGCTTATGCCTATCAATGCGATGTGGCACAGGCTGATCAAGTACAAGCGCTAGCCGATCAGGCAGAACAAATCATGGGGCATCCGGTCACACTGGTGATCAATAATGCCGGTGTCGGTTTAGGCGGCAAATTTGAAGAAATGCGTTTGGAAGATTGGCATTGGTGTTTGAATATCAACTTATGGGGCGTGATTCATGGCTGTCACGCCTTTGTGCCCCAGCTCAAGAAAAATGGTTTTGGTGGCATTATTAATGTCGGTTCTGCGGCTTCTTATACTGCTGCGCCAGAAATGAGTGTGTATAACGTCAGTAAAGCAGGCGTAATGGCCCTGTCCGAAACATTGGCGGCAGAATTAAAGAAATATCAGATTCGAGTCAATGTGCTTTGTCCAACGCTTGTACCCACCAATATCATCAAGAATGGGCGGATTCCAGGACGCTATTCCAAATTGGCAGATCATGCCTTAATGAATTATGCCTTTACCACCAGTGATGCAGTCGCCAAACTCACTTTAGACCGCCTCGACAAAGGTGAGCTTTATACCATTCCACAAATAGATGCAAAATTATTTTGGTCGATGAAACGAACATCCCCAACATTTTATAACAAATTCCTTGGTTTCTCTTATCAGTTTTTTAAGTAATTCTTCAGGTAGATGACGATGACAACACGCAAAAAAGACAACCCCGCGCCCTCTCAAATTTATGATACGTTTATTGTTGGCGCAGGAATCTCCGGTATTGCCGCCGCATATCGTTTGGATCAGGCAAATCTATCTCACTACAAAATCATTGAAAAAGCGGATCGTGTTGGCGGAACATGGCGTGACAATACTTATCCGGGCTGTGGTTGTGATGTACCTTCTGCATTATATTCCTATTCTTTTGCGCCCAATGCAAAATGGCAGCACTTATTTGCGAGGCAACCAGAAATTCTAAATTATCTGGAGCATGTCAGCCGTCAGTTTAATATTCAGGATAAAATCGTCTTTAATACCGAACTACTTGATGCCAAATGGAATGAACAACTGGCCTTATGGGAATTAAAAACCAGTACAGGTGATTATCAGGCAAAAACTGTGATTTTTGCGACCGGACCAATTACCGAAGCACAAATTCCAAAATTAGAAGGTCTTGATACCTTTAGCGGCGAGATGTTCCATTCTGCACGCTGGAATCATAATTATGATCTAACGGACAAACGTATTGCAGTGATCGGTACAGGCGCATCCGCCATTCAATTTATTCCACAAATCCAGCCCAAAGCCAAAGCATTGTATGTCTTCCAGCGTACTGCACCATGGGTAGTGCCAAAGCCGGATCTACCACTGGGTGAGTTTAGTCAGTCCATGATTGCCAAGTATCCGGCCTTACAGCATAACTGGCGCAAAACAGTGGCACGCTCACTGAATGCCATTAATTTTGGATTACGGCATCCGATATTTTTAAAGCCGGTTAATCAATTGTTTAAACAAGTATTGAAATATCAAATTAATGATCCACAACTGTTAAAAGATGTCACACCCAACTTTACCATTGGCTGTAAGCGTTTATTGTTTGCAAACAACTATTACCCGGCACTGCAAGCAGAAAATACTACGTTGATTCCTCATGGTCTGGTTAAAGTTGAAAATAATGTAGTGATTGCAGCCAATGGTGAACGTCATGAAGTCGATGTCATCATCTGGGGTACAGGATTTGATGTATCACATCCCCCGATTGGCAAACGTGTCCGAGATGAAAAAGGTGAAATTCTGGCAGATCGCTGGAAAAACAGTTCTCCGGAAGCATATCTAGGCACAAGCCTTGCACATGTTCCCAATGCCTTTTTAATTTTGGGACCGAATGTATTGGTCTATGATTCATTTATCGGACTTGCAGAAGCCCAGCTTGATTATATTGTTGATGGTTTAACCCAGATGAAACAGCAAGCCATACGCAAGTTCACCATCAAGGCTGATGTGCTTGCCAAAGATAATCAGCTGATCCAGCAACATCTGCAAAGCACCGTGTTTAATAGTGGTGGCTGTAAAAGCTATTATCTGGATCAAAACGGGCGTAATTTTGCTGCGTGGCCGTGGTCATTAAAAACCCTGAAACAGCGTTTGTCCAAGCTTAACTTCGATGATTATGATGTGATCTATCAAAAAGATGGCAAAACGCAAAAAGATCAAACGCTACAAATTGCCTCTTAAACTGTAGGCAAAACGCCTGTTTCAGCACATACAAAATGAAACAGGCGCAATCTTAATAAATAAAAATCCACAGATAAAAATTTAATTAATTTGATATTCAGCTTTGACATCGTCCGGAATTTGACGTTTTTTGCCGTCAGCATCAACTGCAACAAAAGTAAAAATGCCTTCAGTCACTTTTTGGGGAAATTCACGCTGATTACTCTTACTCCACACCTCAATATGGACCTGCATAGAGCTATTACCCACCTTCACAATCTCGGTATAACAGGAAATCACATCCCCTATCTTCACCGGAACCATAAAAGTCATTTCATGAATTGAAATCGTTGCACAACGCCCACGACTGATACGTTCTGAATGAATGGCACCCGCCAGATCCATTTGTGATACCAGCCATCCACCAAAAATATCTCCGCTCCAGTTGGCATCTGCTGGCATGGCAATCGTCTGTAAAGAAAGATTACCTCTTGGCTCTGCGACCATATGAACTCCTACTTCTGAATCTTATGTTGATGTAGCCATGATTCTAACTGTGTCGCATTCATTGCACCAGCAATTCGACCAAGCTGAGTCGTCTGTTTGAATAAAATTAAGCTCGGAATGCTGCGAATTTGAAAAAATTGACTGAGTTTTGGAGAAACTTCTGTATCCACCTTGGCAAACTGCACCGTTTTATATTGTGCAGCCAAACGTTCAAATACCGGTGCCATTGCCTTACACGGACCGCACCATTCCGCCCAGAAATCAACAAATACCGGGATTTCAGTATTCGGGACAAAATGCATAAAGTTATCATCATTGAGTGCAATTGGATGCGCCGACCATAAATCCTGATCACATTGCCCACATTGTGCTTCTGCAACAGGCACATCAGCGGGCAAATTATTTTTTTTCATACAATGCGGACATACAACAATCATGACTCAACTCCTATATGTTGATGCAGAAAATCAATCTGCATTGAAATATTTTTTTCAAACCATTGCCCATGATACACATCAAAATGTCCCACCGGAAACTCATGATACTGTACAAATGGTGCAAGATTGGTAACACATAAGCGCGTTATCTCTATAGGCACGATTTGATCCTGCGTTGCCGCAAGTAAACATACAGGCACCGTAATTTTACGTACGGCTAATATTGGTCGATAACGTGACAAGCTAAACATGATACGTGCCGGAATTTCTTCGATACGTTCCACATGCTGTGGCACAATACTTAAAAAGCCAGAATAGCTATCTGGAGAAGCAAAACAACGAATACCAGACTCGGCAATCACTGCAATGGTATGCGGCTCCAATCCCAATTGCTTGCTCATAAAATCTTTTGCCACAATTCTGGACAATCGGGTTAAATATTTTTTGGGATAAATCTTGAGACTTTCTTGACCATCGATATAGGGAACCTGCGTAATCACAGCCTGTACATATTTACACTGTGGTGCAAGACTCAGTACATGTCCACCACTTAATGAAGTGCCCCATAAAACCACTTTTCTGGTATTAATATCCCGTCGTTTTTGTAATTGTAATAATACATTTTCCCAATCCTGTAACTGCTGCCGAATCGACACCAGCCCTCTGGGCTTGCCTGTACTCCCACCAAAATTTCGATAATCAAACACCACAACCGCATAACCTGCCTGTGCAAATCGTTTGGCAAAAACCGCTAAACCAAAACTTCGCTCTGCGGCCAAACCATGTGCCATCACAATCACAGCAGGTGTTTTTAATAATTTGGGTCGATAAAAATCGGCAGCGATAATTTCCTGTTCACTTTGAAAATATAAAGGCTCTATCGTATAACTAAACACTTAAGCACTTCCTTTATCTTAATTTTTATTACCAAAAAATTTATCAACTGCTATAAAAATCCATCTTTATAAAGCAGATTGTAGTGTTATCATACCCTTATTAAATGTACGATTAAAGGAAATTATGATGGAACAACATGTTGGATTTGCAGGTCAAATTTCGCCAGAACAAATTCCGCAAGTGGTTGAAAAAGGCTTTAAATCTGTAATTAATAATCGCCCAGACCTAGAAGGTGGTGCGGAACAACCCACCTCTGCACAAATTGAAGAAGCTGCACGTGAAGCTGGCTTGGATTATGTCTATCAACCGGTTGTTTCAGGCCAGATCACCGAACTTGATGTCCGAACTTTTGCCAATCATTTTAATGAACTACCCAAGCCCATTTTAATGTTCTGCCGTACCGGCAATCGTTCCAACAATTTATATCAATTGGCAAAACAAATGGATTTGCTGGACGACTGATCAAAATTACTCATACAAAAATAAACAGCACAAATCTATAAAAACAATTTGTGCTGCCCTATGATTTTGCTTTATTTTCTTGGTCAAAAATCAAATGTTAAAATTCCTCCTGATTAGCCTGTGTATTGTTTCTATTGCTGGCTGTAATTCTATGCAAATTCGCCCTACAGCGACTGTCAGTGTTGGTACAGCATTATAATAAGAATAAAAAAACAGCACCGAAGTGCTGTTCTATTAATTATTTCTATTTATAGTTTACATATTCATTCGATATTTTTCCATTCGGAGCCACTATCTCCAACAGCACATCCTGTTAGTTTATATGCATAGTATGTACTTGTTGATATTAAAACATAAAGGATCTTTACGATTGAAGGTAATTCCAATAGTTGCATTACCAATCACATTAGTTACAATAACCATCACTTGTGCTAAATGCCATGTTATCAGCGGAAAACTTAACCAAGGCACTACTCGCATTTTTGCTGTTACTGCATAGAATCTTAATAACTATATTGCCCCTGCTATCTGCCAACGTAATACTCGAAACATTTACCGAAGAGCTTGTTGATCCGGTATAGTAAGCCTGATAAATTTTTATAATAATCGCCAACTGCTTAAGTTAGTACAGTCACCAATGCTGTAATTTTTAAAATCTTTCTATCTACCATCTTTTACCCCAATATTTCCTTCAATTAAATAAATAGTCCATTTTTTTAGATCTCTTTAACAATTCCGCTAAGATATTAATCTTTAATTACAAACTATAATATTATAAGTAATTAAACTATTTTTTTAAGCATAAATTCAGTCAAGATAATATCATTCTATAAAGGAATTAAAATATGAGTTTTAATATGTACGACATCATCATCATTGGTGCAGGAACAGCCGGTATCAGTGCCTATAAGGCCGCTATAAAACATACTCAAAACATTTTAATTATCAATGATGGTGCTTGGGATACCACTTGTGCCCGGGTAGGCTGTATGCCTAGCAAGGTTATGATATCAACAGCCAATCGTCTTTATGATGCAGAGCATGCAAACCAAGTCGGTCTGCATTTAAAGATTCAGGCTGATACAACTTCAGTCATGACACATTTACGTACATTAAGAGATCGTTTTACCGCAGCAACACTAAAAGAAGTAAATAACTGGGATGAACAACATAAAATTTCTGGAAAAGCCAGTTTTATCAATCAAAATACAATCGAGGTGAATGGGAAACAATATCAAGCCAAGAGTTTTATTCTTGCAGTCGGTTCCACACCAAATTTCGATCAGGACTGGAAAAAACAGTTAAAACATCACTTAATCACGACTGATCAAATTTTCGAACTTGAAACATTACCGCAATCTATTGCCGTGATCGGAAGTGGAGTTATCGCCATTGAGTTGGCTCAAGCCTTTCATCGTCTAGGAGTAAAAACCACAATCTTTGCACGAAGTCATAAAGTTGGATCACTATCATCACCAGATTTACAGCAACTCGCCCAACAAGAGTTAGGGCAGGAACTAAATATCCTGTTTGAAACATTACCTCAGCATGTAGCGCTTGAGCATGATCAGGTTAAAATTCAATATCGTATTGACCAAGAACCCAAAACATTGCATGTGGATTATGTGTTAAGTGCTACAGGTCGTTCTTCCTTGTTAAACACTCTGCATCTGCAAAAAATTAATCCAGCCTTTAAAGATATTAAAGATCTGCCTCTTAACACTCGCACCAAACAGTTAGCAGATTTACCTATTTTTATTGTGGGAGATGCACTCACCCAAACGCCTTTACAACATGAAGCCGCACATGAAGGAAAAATGGCTGTACATAACTGTTTACATTATCCACATCTTGAAAATATCAAAACCCTTACACCTTTAAGTATCGTCTTTAGCGCTCCCGAAATGGCCATTGTAGGGCAGTCTTATCAACAACTTAAAAAAGAGAATAAAGATTTTGTCATTGGCTTTGTTTCTTATGAGAAACAAGGACGTGCGTTGGTACTTGGCAAAAATAAAGGAGGAATAGAAGTTTATATTGATCGTGTAACTCAAAAATTACTCGGGGCAGAACTATTTGTGGAACATGCTGAACATCTAGCCCATTTACTCAGCTGGATGATCAGTGAAGAAGCCACTTTATCTGATTTATTAGCACAACCCTATTATCATCCAACTTTAGAAGAAGGATTAAGAACTGCTTTTAAACATGCGCGACGACAATTATAGAGATCTAAAACAAACTATTATATATAACTATTCAACCTTATCGATACGGTCTATCAGTTCTGAAATAGTCGGCCACCAAACATCGATATTAAGCAAATCCATATGCCAACGACTAGGCAAAACTGTAACAGAAACCTTTTCGCCAACATTCGGATATTTTATTAGAAGTTTTTCTTTAAACCGGATAACACCATCTATAGGGATATGATTATCTAACTCACCTGAAATAAAATTGATCTGAGGAGCATGTTCATATTGATTTAAATGAGTCAATGGATCAAGATGATTATAGAAAAATTGTGCATAAATATCTGGTTTACCTGGATGTAATAATTTTTTAGCATCCATAGCATCATGCATTCCAGGGCGTTTCCAATCAGGCGTCGAACCTATTGCAAAAACATTGGAAATTCTGGTATCTAGACCAGCAACTGTGACAGCGATATCCCCGCCCATAGATAGACCACTGATGTTTACTGGCAAGGTTGATCCGAACTCGGCAAGCCCCCAGTCAATCACCCGAGATACATCAAGTGCTGTCAGCCCTAAGATTGGCCACATATTTTTATAAAAAGTTGCAAAAATACGAGTAAAAAGTTGTTCTTGGGTTTCTTGACTACGCTCACCGTGTTGCCACGCATCCATGCTAATAGCGACAAAGCCCTTTTGGCAAATACGATCAAGAATCGGCTTTGTCTGTTCTTTTGTTTGACCAAGTGCATGAAGATGTAAAAATAAACCATGAATTTTCCTATTAGGTATCCTCACAATAATTGGAATATTATCAATTATTAATGTTAATTCATCTGACACTGGACTATTATTCATCATTCTATTCTTGCCTGTTATTTTCACTTGATCACTAAGTTATATCTCATATGACTTGGCTATTATAGAAGAACTGGAACGCTAATTACGGTCTCTCTTAAATAAAAGCCGAATCTAAGCCAATCTCATTTTTCCCCCCATAAAAAAACCCCCAAGCATCAGCTTGGGGGTTTTGAATTAATGAGCTGGCGATGACTTACTCTCACATGGGTAACCCCACACTACCATCAGCG
>NZ_OANT01000010.1 GCF_900096995.1 Acinetobacter puyangensis | reverse complement strand
GGGGGTTTTTTTATGGGGGGAAAAATGAGATTGGCTTAGATTCGGCTTTTATTTAAGAGAGACCGTAATTAGCGTTCCAGTTCTTCTATAATAGCTTGATTAAACTCGGGAATATCGTCTGGATTACGTGAGGTAATTAATACCCAGCCGCCGGTATTACAGCGATGTACGGTTTCATCAACCCATTTACCTCCTGCATGTTCCAGATCAAGTTTGACACTCTTATAAGATGTCAGGTTTTTATCTTTAATACGTTCGGCATCGATTAATACCCAAGGTGCATGGCAAATTGCTGCAATCGGTTTGCCCTGATCGGTAAAATATTGGATGATTGTTTGCACTTCAGGATTAATCCGTAATTGATCTGCATTTACTGTACCGCCCGGTATCACTAAAATATCATAGTCCTGATATGCAACTTTTTCTAATGAGGTTTGTGGAGTATAGCTGGCGCTTAAGTCTTTATCCCCTTTAACCGTCTGAACCTGATCCTGATCAATGGCTGCATGAATCGCTTCAATGCCTTTAGATTGTAGATATTCCAAAGGCTTAATCAATTCATCATGTTCGACACCAAAATTTGCAGTAATAAAAAGTGCTTTTTTACTCATCATTATTTCCTATAATTTAACAACGTATTTTTAGCATAGAGGATAGAAGAGCCTGTTGTGTAAGGCTTTCGACATGCGTTATGGACTTTTTTGTAGTTTAAGTTGATGAAAGGTTATTTCTTTCTAAAAGTATAAGTAAACATTTCTAGTTTTACGGCCGTTTTAAAGGCGATTAAATCTCTATTTCTATATACTATAGACGTTTGAGATTGAAAAAAAGCTCAGATTAGTGTGTTAACTTTTGTAAAATGTTTGAAATATATAGATTTATTTTTATTAAAAATCTCTACCAATCTCCTCTCTCATACCATATGGGGTTCACCTTTGAAAAAGTGGTATTCATTGTCTAGTAATTAATCAGCAAATCTATGCTATGATCTAAAAAATCCAAAATAAAGAGGTATATCATGACTTCTTTAACCATCCATTTGCCTGATGACTTAGCTGATGAAGCAAAGCGCAAAGGTCTGCTTGATCCTGTACAAGTGACCGAACTCATTCGACAAGCTGTGAATAACCCGAAAGCAACCGACGATCAAAAAACACTGCTGCAACAGACATCGGGTAGTTTACAAATCAAAACTCGCTTTGCACTGGGTTTAATGTCCGATCAAAACGTGTGGGTCAGCGATGATTTTGGTGATCCACTAGATGAACGTTTCAATAGTCTTGAATCATAAACATGCGTATTTTGTTAGATACACACGTTGCGATTTGGTGGCAAACCAATGACCCAAAGTTACCCAAAAATCTAGTTCATCTGGTACAAACATAAGCCACATGTGTTTGTTAGTCAGGCGAGTCTTTGGGAAATGTCGATTAAAAAATCACTGGGAAAAATTAATATCGACTTAAGCCAATTCATTCGATTTACCCAACAAGTTGGTTTTGAATGGCTGGATATTTCCCAACAACATATTTTGACCATTGCGACATTCCCTATTTTTCCCCAACATAAAGACTCTTTTGATCGAATGCTGATTGCACAGGCAATCAGTGATACTGTTTACGGTAGATCAAAAACTTGAAACTTATGGGGAAATGTTTTACAGTTTTAAAAAAATAAAATCCCTTTGTAAAAAACGTTAAAGTTCCTGATTTGGATCGAAAAATCATTGTTTCTATATACTAAGACGTTTGAGATTAGAAAAGAGCTCATCCTTGCGTCAATTTTAAAGCAGTGCTTTAAAATCTCCTCATGTAAAGTTTCGTAAATATATTGTAATACTTTGAAATATATATTTATTTTATCTAATCTAAAATCTCTCCCCTTGCGCCATATATGGCTCATCTTTGTAAAAGAGGGGATGAGGCGTGTACGCCGCAAGGAATCCAAAACTGTATTAGATACCTTGCGAAGTACACTTCTCATCCGTCCTTTTTAAAGGAAGAGCAATATATTGCACAAGTCCACAAGGGAGGATTTATATTAAGGGATCTCTTTTTAAAACCTAAAATTACCATTTCATCCGTAAAGTAAGTACTGCATTACGTGGATCGCCATAATAACCACCATAAGTTCCCAGATTTTGATAATATTTTTTATCCAACAGATTATTGGCATTCAATGTTGCGGAAAAATAATCATTAAACTTATAACTTGCAGAAGCACCGACTAAATAATAACTTTTCTGTGTCACCACACCATTATTTGCTGCATTGGCTGGTGCACCATAAACATTTTTTAATGAAATATCATCTTGCCAATTTACCCCTAAACCGACTGTTAAGCGATCTGCACCAGTAAATAATGTTTCTGGCAAGGTATAATTTGTATACAACTTAAACTGATTTTGCGGGATATTGATTAAAGTGGTAGCAAGCACTGAACTAATACTATTTACATAAGTATAACCAGCAGTCAAATTCCAATTATCAGTAATTTTACCAATCGCTTCTATTTCAAAACCTTCAACTTTTAAACCTTTACCGGAAGCGACATAAGCTGTTTGCACTGTACCATTTGTAATCCCTTCTCTCATTGCATCATTATATTCCGTATCTTCAATCGCTACATCTTTGATTTTAGTCCAGAAAGCTGCGGTACTAAACAATAATTTATCTTCAAATATACTGCTTTTGATACCAAACTCATAACTTTCACCAATTTGTGGATTAAGGTATTTCCCATTCCTATCCTTATAGCTGGATGGCGTAAACATATCAGTATAACTAGCATAAGCAGTAAATTGATCATTAATATCATATAACACACCAAAATATGGGGTTAAGGCATCTGTGGTTTCGGTGGAGGCAGAATATATAGAATATGTGGAATAATTAATTTCAGTTGTTTGTTTATAATCAGTATAACGTGCTCCCAGAATCACTTTTAGTGGATCAGCCAGATTTAAACGCAATGTAGTATAAGTGCTATTTAAGTCAATATAATTTTTAGTATTATTACCATTTTTATAATAGTTAGATTTTGGGATATTGCCATTATAGCTTCGATAATCTTCAATTGTATATGAATCATCTGATACTGCACTTAAACCATAATTTACAGTATCTGTATTAAAATGACTATAACCAAGAACTAAATCATGTCTTCGATTAAATAGTTGAAAAGGACCTGTTGCATATAGGTCATAAGATGTAGACTTATAATTAATGTCAGTACCGGCAGTCGCCCATATAGTATCCATTCCTGTGCCTGTACTTGGATTAGGAAAACCGAAAGATGATGCTCTTGTATCAAATTGCTCTGATTTATTATGACTTACGGCACCTTTAATTAACCAACTATTAGCAAAAGTATGTTGTATATCTGCAAATATTGTCTTATTCCGTTGACTAATTGTTCCCCATTTAGCTGCCATACTATAACTACGAGGTAGATTTGATTCACTGCCATCTGCATACCAATAAGGTACGCCAGTATAAGTCGTACCTCTAGGTTGATTATCCTGATATTGGTAACCAACAGAAGCGACCGTATTTTCACCTAGATCGGCTTCGATGACTGTCATTGCAGCAATGTTGTTATTTTGATAATAATCAATAAAAGATTCTTTATCGGTACGTGCTGCCATAACACGACTACGAATCGAACCATCCGTAGTTAGAGGAATGGAAACATCGATTTCCTGCCGTAAATTATTCCATGAACCATAAGATGCAGACACGTTAGCGCTAAATTCTTTACTGGGTTTTTTACGAATCATATTGACTGTGGCAGATGGATTTCCTGTAGAGCCTGTTAGACCTGATGCCCCTTTAATCACTTCTACCCGATCAAGAAAAAAACTATCCGTTGCAGGAGCATTGCTAATTAAGGGAATACCATCAATTTGCTGATTACTTACATAGAAACCACGAGAGTAAACATCAATTTCGTCTGATCTAAACTTGCCAACGGTTACACCTGGACTTGCTTTTAAAATTTCATTAATATCGGTTAAGCCACGTTGTTCAATCTGGTCACGGGTAATCACACTTACAGATTGTGGGGTTTCTTTTAATGTTAAATCCAGTTTGGTGGCACTGCGGGAAGATTTGGCTTTATATGTATTTGTTCCCTCACTTGCCGAATTATCACTTGCCATGACTATAATCACAGGTAACCGCGCTACACCATTATTTGCTCTTGCTAATCCACTTACTGTAACATCAATCGGTTTTAACTGTCCCATATCACGGGCTTGCGCTTTTGTTTGCGCCAACAGCTTATAACCTGTTGCAGTTTGTTGTGCTTGTAATTGATGCGGAGCGAGTAGGGTATTAAAACCATCACTGACAGAATAGTTACCCTTTAATCCGTTTGTTTTTAAGCTTTGGATGGATTCTGGTTCAAAGGATAATTCCACGCCCGCTTGGCTTGCAAACTGAATCAACGCAGCATCCAGTGAACCGGCTGAAATTTGATAGTATTGTGTTGAGACTGTATTGGCTTGTACCACTTGTATCGTCGCCACTTGCCCCAAGCCCATTACCCCGATAATAAATAGTTGTTGAATCGCCTGATTTAATGGCTTTAATTGTGAAATAAACATCTTTTAGTTGCTCCACTGGCAGATTAAAACGTGTTTGACTTACCATTAACCAATGAAATAAAAATAAGTATCATTAATTTTTATAAAAAATTAAAAAATATAGATAATTTATTGTATTTTAAGTAAATATATTTTTGATTATAAGGTGCTAAAGTTTAAAAGCGCAGCTAAGGTGCTTTAGTTGTATGTTACTACCTCTAAATCTTTCTTTGCTCGATACTATTTTTTCTTAATCGTGATTTTGTTGCCAAACCAATTTTGATCAAGCTGTACAGGATAAGTTTCTGCCAATGCATTGAGTAGACGTTCCAGATGATCTGCTGGATAGGTTCCTGAAATCAAAATATTTTCACAATCTTTTGCGACTTTAATTGAGCGTCCATAGTTGTTTTCAATCTGTTGTGCAAAGACTTTTAAAGGTGTTTGGTTGGCCACCAATAATCCTTTGTGCCACATCAGATCTTGGGGTTGAATGGCTTGTTGTCCTTCAATCTGGTTTTGATCAAAATAGACCTGTTGTCCGGCTGCCACGATGTGTTGTTGTTGTGAGGCGGTTGTATTAATTTTGACTGCATGTTCGATCACAGCAACACTAGTCTGTTGCTGTTGTTGGCGCACATCAAATTGTGTCCCCAATGCCTGAATGGTGCCATGTTTGCCCAGTACCATAAATGGACGATAATGTGGGTTGGTTTCTTTGCCTGTCTGAATAAAGATCTCACCATAGTGCAAAATAATCTGACGGTTTTGCGCTGTATATTTGACGTCAATTGCAGTTTTACTATTCAGGATCAATCGGCTGCCATCTTCTAATGTAATATGTCGTTGCTCGCCATAGGGGGTACGATAATCGGCAAGTAATGCCAGTTGATCGGTAAAATAAACTGCGCTGGTGATTATGCTACCGCAGGCTAGAATAAGGATAAGTTTTCCAAGCGGGAATTTTGTAGAAGCATTCTGACTTAATGTCTGCTTGCTGATTTCAACCGGAATGTTACCAAGCCGCTGCTGTAGTTTCTGGGTTTTTTGCCATGCCAATTGATGTTGTGGGCTTTGCGTTTTCCATGCTTCAAATTGTTCGGACTGTATATCGTCCAGTGGCTGTTCAGATATTTGAATAAACCAGTCAACCGCCTCTTCTAAAATTTGGGCATCAATAGCTTGGCGTTTGGGCAAAGGAAATACTCCAGCTTAGGGTATGAGTGAACATGCATTTATCAATGATAAGATTGCTAATCTAATTGCATGGTCATCAGGCATTTTAGCATGGCTTGTTTGATATCCCGTTTGACTGTAATGACTGAAATTTCAAGTTTTTCGGCAATTTGTGCATAGCTTAATCCTTCAATTTGTGAAAGTAGGAAGACTTGTTTTTCCCGTTCTTTCAAGCTGTTGAGAATATCCTGTAAGGCCATTAAAGTTTCAATGGCGATCATTTCTTCTTCGGGTGAGGGGGCATAATGGGAATCATGCTGTTGCAAGGCATCATAATAGGCTTGTTCGATTTGTTTGCGTTGCCACCAGCTATTACTCAGATTTTTGGCAATCGTGGTTAATAGCGCCCGAGGATCATAATTTTGATATTGTTCTTGTTTTTGTAATACGCGGATAAAGGTTTCCTGTGCTAAATCTGCTGCATCATGTTGATTTCCCAGACGTTTGGTTAGCCAGTGATAGAGCCAAGTGTGATGTTCACTGTATAGCCTAGTGAAATGACGGGATTGATTCGAGGACGTAGTTGATTCCATAGCAGTAATGGTCTATAGCTTAGGCACGGATTAAATATGATTTTATATAATAATGAGAATTATTACTAATGGTTTTTAATGCGAAATATATGACAGCATTCATCTGGTTTTGAGAGGAGACGGTTATTCCACTTCAAGCATAAAGGTCACAGGTCCATCATTGACCAATGCGACCTGCATATCAGCTGCAAAAATACCTGTTACCACATGTTTATATTGGGATTTTAAATAATCGACCAATTGTTGATAGAGTTGCTGGGCTTGTACTGGCGGCATCGCTGGGCCAAAATCTGGACGTAGTCCTTTATGGGTGTTGGCATACAAGGTAAATTGTGACACCAATAAAATTGAACCATGCGCTTGAGCAATATTCCAGCCCATCTTGCCCTGTTCATCTTCAAAAATTCTGTATTTTAATAGCTTATCGATCAATTTTTTACCTTTTTCCAGCGTGTCATCTCGGCCTAATCCCAAAAAAACAACCAGGCCCTGCTCAATGGATGCCACAATGGTATGATCAACCGTGACACTGGCAGATTTAGATCGCTGAATTAAAGCACGCAAGAGAGATCTCCAAGATAAGGGAAGATTGAGAGAAGCGATATTTTGTACTTGATTTTAAACGTCATCAATATGTTTTATCAGAAATTTTTGAATATAGGAAGCAACCATATCGGCATGTATTTTAGCAAAATCATGTTGTCCGGAAGGAATAATATGTAATTCGGCATGTGGAAGTTGTTGTTGTAAATATTCAGCAATAGAAACTGGACTAATTTCATCTGCATCTCCCCACAACAATAATACCGGTATGTTGATGCGATGAAACTCCGGGCTCAGGTCAACCTTGGCTTGAATAAACCAGTCGGGAACGTCAGTTAACAGCTGTTGATAATCCTGTCGCCAGTCTTTGACCTGAAAGGGTGTTAAGTCTAGACCGCCAGAAGTTGCACATAAAACCAAGGCTTTAATCAGCTGTGGTTTTTGTAGCGCTGCTTGTATCGCAAATATACCACCCATAGATTGTGCGATGACGATACTCGGCTGCTGGATTTGATCGACGACCCAGCGACATAATGCGTCAAAGCTTTGAATATTTTGCGGATTGGCATGTCCTGCAAAGGCAGGATAGGCTTGTAAGCAATAATTGGGGTAATCCGGTTGTAATTGGTCAGCAACCGCTTGCCAAAAACTGGGATCACCCGAGGCGCCTGCTAGAAAATGTAGATGTAGTGGCGAGGTCATTAGATTTTACTTTCTATGTCTATTCTTGACTTATTATATTGATGAATTAAGCGTTGCTGTTGTTTTAAATAAGGTGTTAAACGATTTTTTACTGTGCTGGGATTATCCATAACATCAATGATTGCAAGGGTATCATAGTTGAGTTGCATGATGGTATTGCGTAAATTGGCAACTTCAGGGGTATGAAAAGATTCTGTTTTAAATTGATCATTTTGATGTCGCAAGGAATTTGCAAAATCCTGTAAGTCTTTGCGTAATTCGACGGTTGAGGTCTGTTTTGCTGTGGCTTTATTTAATTGTTGATTTAGTTGCAAAAATACTTGATTGGATTGCGGATGAATCTGGTCAAAAAGATTCATGTCTGCTTTAAGCTTATCACTATGCGTCTGATTTTTGACAGGATCATCTTGTCCAATAGATGCAATTTGTTCCACGGTTTCCTTACAACCCGTCAATAGCACGGCTGAGAAAGAAATAAAGACAATGAGGCAAAACTTTTGTATTAATTGCATCGCAATAAAAAGGTAATCTGTGACCTGTACCTTATATCGAATGTTTAAAAGAGAATCAAGTTGCGTAATTGTGCATTAACAATTCATCAACGCACAGCCTGATTACTTTTTAAAGAAAACATAGTTTAAAGCAAAACTTGGAAGGGCCTAAATTAGGCGTTGAATGGATTTTTTTCGCCAGATGAACTGATAATACAGACCTTGAAGCACAAATAAACTTAGAAATGCAACGGCATATCCAATCCAGATGCCTTTGAGTCCCCAGAGATGACTAAACCAATAGGCTAATGGGATTTCAATCGCCAGAATGGCAAAGATATTGATCAGCATGGGCGCAATGACCGTACCACTGGCACGCATGATGGACGCAAATATGGCACTTGCACCAAAGAACAGGATAGACCACAGTACGATAAATAGCAGTTGCTGTCCTAATGCCACCACTTCGGGGTCGGTAATGAATAATGCCATCAGGTATTTTGAACCCAAGTAGGCAAGTGTAATTAAAATGCCGGTCAGGATTAAATTCATCATTAATGCTGTGCGGGTCACTTTTCTCACCAGTTCGATTTTGTTGGCACCAATGGCTTGTGCTGCAAAAATCGAGGCAGCGATACCGATGGATAAAGCCGGGAACTGTACATAGTTGAGGACCTGATTAACTGCACCATAGGCCGCAGTGGCATCTGCGCCAAAACGATTGACCATACCGATAATGACTAGCCCTGCAAGAGAGGTAGTGACCATTTGAATACCGGTGGGAATGCCCAGTTTAAGAATCAGTTTACTCATCTGTGGTTGATGACGGATTTTGCTTAACAATGCCGCATCCACTTTAAGCGGATGGTTCTTGCGTTTTAAATCGAAAAACAGAAAGATCAGCACGCTGGCATAACCGACATAGGTGGCAATCGCAGGGGCAATGATGCCCATTTTGGGAAAACCAAACATGCCCTGAATCAGGATTGGTGTAACAATCAGGCCAATGACACTGGTCAAAGCAAGGGCGATTAACGGTGTAATACTATCTCCAACACCCCGTAAAATTGAAGTATAGATAATATACACAAAAAGTAGGGGACTGCCGGCCAACATCCATTGTACGTAGGGCAATGACAAATGCATGACTTTTGCATCTGTGCCTAAAAGCTCAAGGATCGGTTTGGCAAAGTAAACGCCCAAAGCAGCAATGAATATGCCGCCAATGAGTGTCATAAAAATGGTTGAACCGACAATGCAATGTAACTTTTCATAGTTTTTTGCACCCCAAGCCTGTCCGATTAAAATGGTACTGCCCGCTGACAAGCCGATCACAAAGGCCAGTAAACAGAATAAAATCGGAAAAAATACCGCAACTGCCGCAATGGCATCGACCCCCATCATTTGACCGACGAAGATGGTATTAATGGTGCCGGATAGATTTTGTAAAATATTGGTGGCGATCAACGGAAGCAGAAAAATCAAAAAGACTTTCCATAATTTTCGTTCTTTGAGTAACTGTCCCTGTGTTGCCATAGTATTTTGAAGATGATCTTAAATGCTGGATATTGTACAGAATTAAGCAGTGGTGCATTGTATGCTTTGGTAAATAATCAGATCTTTAATATTCAATTTGTCATAACACTGTGCTATCGATAGCCCCCATTAACATCGTGATAAAATATCGATGGCTTGTGCCAGTGTTTGTTCTTTCTTGGCAAAACAAAACCGTACATAACGCAGTGTTTTGGGCGGTTGTTGATAGAACACAGAAATGGGAATACCGACGATTTTATGTGTTCGGGCAAGCCATTGACACATCTCGCTATCATTTAAATCATCACGGATTTCGGAATAATCAACCAATTGAAAATAAGTCCCCGAACTTGCCACACTTTTAAAGCGCGAATTTTGTAAGCCCTGTAAAAAATAATCGCGTTTGTTCTGATAAAACTGACTGAGCTGGCTTAAATGCTCGGGATGCTGTGTCATAAATTCACTCAGGGCGATTTGGCAGGGATGTACGCCACAGAAATTGGCAAATTGATAGACTTGTCGCATTTCACGCATCAGTGGCGCTTTGGCCACACAATAACCTGTGCGCCAGCCCGTGACATGAAAACTCTTACCAAATGAACCGACCGCAAAAGCCCGATCCTGAAGTTCGGGAAAATCCATGACAGAATAATGAGTTAGGCCATCAAAAATCAAATGTTCATAGACTTCATCCGATAACACCAGAATACTTTTATCCCGAATCAATTCAATCAGGGTGAGCCAGTCCTGTTTTGACCACACCTGTCCAGTGGGATTGTGTGGTGTATTGACAATCACCATACGGGTTTTATCGCTTAGCGCGTCTTTAAATTGTTGCCAATCAACCCGAAAGTCCGGTGCCTGAAGCGGCAGATGAATGGATTTTCCACCGGCAAGTTGTACCGAAGGCGCATAGCTGTCATAGCTGGGATCAAAGATGATCACTTCATCACCGCTATGGATAAATGCCTGAATAATACAGTAAATGGCAATGGTTGCCCCGGCGCTGATGGTTACTTCATTTATGGGATCAAAACTGATTTGGTGTAAGCGTAAGTATTGTTCACTGATTTTTTGTCGGAGTGGCAAAATGCCATTACCTGCTGCATATTGATGCAAATGCTCGGGTACATGTTTAAAGGCATCAAGTAGGGCTTGAGGTGGAGCAAAGTCGGGGAATCCCTGCGAAAGATTTAAGGCCTGCAATTGTTCGGCAAGTTCACTCATGATGGTGAAAATGGTGGTTTCCGCCTGAGGAAATTTACTGTCAATTGCAAACATATGGATTCCAGAATAAAAATTAAATGAAATTTTCGAACAGGGCGCGAATAATCCCCAGTACTAAACCGATAAATGCACCGACCACTACACCATTGACGCGGATCATATGCAAATCACCACCGACTTCACTTTCAATTTTATCAATCATCTCGGTGGAATCCCATTCATGGATTCGCTCGCTGATGAAAGTAATGATTTTGTCGCTATAGTCGGCACTCAATTGTGTGGCGATACTGCTGATGCGTTCGTTAAAAATTTCACGCACTGCGGTATTTTTTTCGATATTACGCCCCAGTTGAATGATCATGGCATGTAAATTTGTTGCAATACCGGAATGGGGTTGTTGCAGGTCGTGTGTGATCGCTTCACATAAAATTGCAATCGAACTGCCGATAAAATTCAGTAATTGCGGGCTGTCCAATAAGGCATTTTTACTGGTGTTCAGACGTAGGCTGGTTTCACTTTCATCATTGGCCAATTCCTGCATTAAGTTTCTTGCAGCCTGCTCGATACTTTGCCGATAGGGATGTTCAGGATTGGCAAGGATCTGTTCAACTTTGTTAATAAAGGAGTTAATGGTGCGTTGTTGGACATCAATGCCGATAAAGGTTGCGCCTTTGGCAAGTTTGCCGACACCGAGTTCATCGAATAAACGTTGAGTGATCTGATAAGTTTGTTCGGGATGGGTTTTGACCCATTGATGTGCCATATCCAGCCCACGTTGTAACACATCCTGATGGAAGTCATTATCCAGTACTGCACGTAACATTTCACTGCTGATGCGGTTAATGTTGGTATTTTTAACCCATTGCACGCTATTGTCTTGGATAAATTTACTGATTTGCTGCTCACCCACAAATTCAAAAATCTTGGGTACCCCATACTGTACAAATTCCACGATTTTTTGACTATTTTGTGCATCACTCAACCAGTTTCCTACCGATAAACTGATATCGGTTTTTGCCAGGCTATTTCGCACAATGGTCGGTGATAAAAAGTTTTCCTGAACAAAACGTCCCATCGATTCGGCAATACGTGCCTTGTTACGGGGAATAATCTCGGTATGATCACGTAGTAATCTGGGTAAGGGCAACTTGCCAAATGGGTTACGGAATAATACGGTAATGGCATACCAGTCTGCCAGTCCACCCACCACGCCTGCTTCTGCCGAAAGCATCAGAATATGAATCAGCCATGCATATTCCGGCAGGACTTTGACGGCAATCATCAAGGCAATCCAGCACAGCACTGCGATAATCAGTGCTATAGTGGCCAAACGTTTGGATCTATTCAGATTGGGTATCTCTGTTGCTGTACTCATAAGCCGCTAATCTATCAATATTTAAGGGGTATTTTTGTTTTGTGGTACGATCACTGTACCATCTGCGGTTAAGCCATATTTTGCACCCAACGATTGCAGAATACGTCTTGCATCAAAGGCATCTGCTGGTGCTTGTTCTTTTTTAAACATCTGAATGGTATAGGATACTTCAACCGGGTCAACATTGACGACATAAGGTGTATCAAAAAAAGGATCATTCCAGTAGGGGCGATAGAAACGTCCATATGGACCGTAGAATGGAGAATATCCTCGATCCGGATAAACAACAGCCTGACGCGGCGGTTGTCGTGTTAAGCGATTGCTTGGATCATCAATGACTTTAAAAAAATCAGAACCTTGTTGTACGGTAATTTGTGCAGATTTTAATAATGTAATTTCTTCGGCATTGCCATACGATAAATTGCCACCTGCTTTAAAACTGACACGATAGCTTGAAGCATTTAATGGAATTTCCTGATATTGTCCAAGTTGATTGAATGTTAATGGTTGTTTCGGTGTGGTTGCACATCCAACCAGTGTGATACTGCTGCTCAATAGTAGTATGTTGAAGAGAGTACGCATGATATTTCTCCCAATTGTCTATTTGCAGCATAGCTGAAAAAAAATGTAGATGTAAATGTTTTATCTGTGCTGAAAAAGATGAATGTAAAAGTATTATTTAAAAAATGCAAAGTGTGATGATTTGATAGAGTAGATGAGGATACAATCAAACATCATTTCCCGACGATTTAATCAGGAAATGATGAAGTATTTATTTTAGAAATCGTAAATCGCCATCATATTGATACGGTTGTCAGTTCCCGTGCGCCCATCAAAGGTTTCACGTTCGCCATAGACATATTCGATACCAAGACTGATCGGCTTGTATGGATTGTAGATTGCATTTGCCCAACCCTGCCAAAGTGCCTTGTTTTGTGTCGCATCATTATATTTTAAAGATGCAAAGGTATTATCATCCTTGGTCCTCATATAGCCATAACCCAATGTCGAGCGGAGTTTCGGATTCAATTGATGGGTTAAACCGAGTGAAATCGTATCAAACTCATTGCTGTGCATTTGCTGTTGACCATCAATCACATAACCGCTGTTGGTCCAGAATAGAAATCTTCCATCTCCTTTGACATGGTAGTAATCTGCTTTGAGCATGGTATCAGGTGTTATCTGATATTTACCTCCCAAACCTATGCCCCATGCCCACTCGTGATCATTGCTGGTTTTCTTTTCTGCAACGAAGCTTCGACCAGAGAGAATAGAACCATTGTCAAATTTATGATTGACTCGCCCAACGAAGGCCGGCAAACGCATTTCATGATCAGGATCAGTTGCTGCGGTATATTTCGGGTCTTCAATACTGACCACAAAGCTGGTTTGATCAGTGATTTTGTCACTGTAACGAATGATTGGTGTACGTTGCAAAGAACCACCCACGTAAGTTGCAGCATCAACAGTTTCTGGTAAATATTCCGGTGCGATAAAGTTTGACCAGGTTTGGCCAACCAGCCAGTTCCCATAGGTTAAATAGGCGTGGCGGATACGGAATTGATCCCGTGTTGCACTGCCAAAAAAATCGGTTTCAAATTTACCGCCGATGTCACCAAAGGCAGTTGGGGTTTTAAAGTTGACTCCAATTCGTGTTGCACTGGCGGTTGCACGGAGTTGATCACTTTGCTTGGCAGCTTCGGTTGTATTTTCCAGTGGTACAGCACTGATATTATTGTACATCGTAGCTGCACCTTTGGCCTGATAACTGGCATCCGCACGGATATAACCATAGAGGCTGACTTCTGCACCATGATTACTGATTAAAGATTTTTTTTCCGAAACAGCAGTGGTGATGGGAAGTGCAGGCACAGTTTGTACAGCTGTAACAGGTTGATAGGTTTGATTTTTGATTTGCTGAAGTTCATGACGCAAATCCATGATCTGTTGACGCAATTCAGCTAATTCATTCTGACTATTTTCTGCGTGGCTTAATGTTGTGGTGCTTGCTGTAAGCATGGCGATCATTAGATGTTGAGCTTTAAATTGAGATAGAATTCTATACATAGTGATAATATACATAGCGATAGTTCCATTTGCTGTGAGTGCGATGCCCATTCCTATGGGCACGTCGATATAGATGTTTTTAGTTGTCTAAAATGTTTAATTTGATACGGAGGATTTCGAGGGCTTGTATGATGCAGACAAATTCTTTTTGGCATCTACTGCGGCATTCAGATTGACCAGAAATACTGCAAAGGCTGCGATAATCCCCGGAATGGCGATTGCCAAAAAATTCATTTGATGCGGCAGATTTAGGGTCAATAATGCACCAGTCAATACCGGGCCAACAATCGCACCAATACGGCCAATACCTGATGCCCATCCCATACCTGTGGAACGCACTGTAGTTGGATAGAACTGCGCCACAAAGGTATAAAGCAGAATCTGTGAACCAATAGTCGCAGCACCAGCAACGGCAATCAGGGTATAAAGTACAAACTGGGGACTGTTAAATCCGAGCAGAATCAGGGCAATCGCACCAATCACAAACATCGTGGTCAATACTGGTTTTAAATGGAATTTATCTGCCAATACACCACCACCAATCGCACCGACCATACCGCCAATATTCAGGGCAAACAGGAAGATCATACTTGCACCTAGTGAGTAGCCAGCCTGAATCATTAGTTTTGGCAACCAGCTTCCCAGTGCATAAACCATTAATAAGCACATAAAGAACGCAACCCAGAACATCAATGTGCTGAATGTTCTGCCTTGCTGGAACAGCGCACGGAGCGGCACCACATCTTCTTGCGTTGACTCATTGAAAACCAGTGCTGTGGTTGGTGTGACCACTTGTTCAGGTGCAATTTTCTGTACAATATTGCGTGCTTCATTATCACGTTTTTCCTTGACCAGAAACATCAGCGATTCAGGTAGCATTTTCCAGATGAGTGGTAAAGCAAGTAAAGGAATGCCGGCCATCTGAAACATAATTTTCCAGCCATGATCTGCGACCAGCCAAGCACCAAGCAGGGCAGATAACATACCGCCAATGGCATAACCACTAAACATGATAGCAACCAGCGTACTCCGCATTCTTTTCGGTGCATATTCTGTGGTGAGGGCGACCACATTAGGCATTACACCACCAATCCCCAAACCTGCAAGGAAACGTAAAATAGCAAATTCGACCGGACCTGTGGCAAATGAACCGATAAAAGTAAATCCGCTAAATAAGGCGACACAAATCATGATGGTCTTTTTACGACCTAATTTATCTGACAGGGTACCAAAGGTCATGGCACCAAACATCATTCCGAATAATGCGGCACTGGCGAGTAATCCTGCTTGTACCGAAGTTAATGACCATTCCTGCATCAATAATGGCAATGCAACACCATAAATCACCAGATCATAGCCATCAAAAATAATAATCAATAAACACCAGATTAAAACCTGCCAATGAAAAGGTGTAAACTTTGCCTGATCAACAATATCATTGACATTCACTTTCTGTGAATCCATCCTTCACCTCCTGTTGTGAAGTATTTTTATCTTGTGTTATATAAGGTATGGATTTGTGTAAAAAAAGTCCAAAACTATATAAATATAAATTTATACTTTTAAAGTATTCATCAGATTTCAAAATTTTGATTTTAAAAGTAATAAATATTGATAATTCATGCGGATCCAGAACGTTGTAGGCGAATTTTGAATATTATGTTTTAATTGATCAGTTTAGTGCGCTAAGATATTAGTAATTTAAATAAAATAAAGCAATTTAAATTAAGTTGTTAAATAAAACGAGTAAATCTTAATGAGCGCATTACTTTTAATTTTATGATATTTAAATTTGTGGCATAATTATAAATGAGGATATTTAATTTTTATTGAAAATATCTGATTATTTTAAATTCCAACTTTAATGATACATTAACTCTTTTTATCTAAAAATTTTAATCAGAAAACTCCTATAATTTCACGTTATATTTTTAATTGTATATTAACAAATCTTCCTCATCACGGACGAGATGAGGACTGAACAACAGGGCTGTTTAAATGATGACGTTTTGCAAGTAAAAAATGGGCGATTAAACCGATACAAATACCCCAGAATACAGAGCTTAATCCAAGAAAGTGCATGCTTGAAACCGTCGCTAAAAAGGTCATCAGGGCAGCATCGCGTTGATTTTCCTCTTTCATGGCGATGGTGACATTACTGGCAATTGCACCCAGTAAGGCCAATCCTGCCAGTGCAGCAACCAGTTCCTTGGGTAACAAACTGAATAACATCACAATACTGCCGGCAAATAATCCACCCAGAATATAAAAAATACCATTGGCAATACCGGCGATATAACGTTTGTCTTTTAACTCGTGTGCATCTTTGCCGGTACACAAGGCTGCGGTAATGGACGCCAGTACAATGCTAATTGCACCAACACAGGCAAAGACCAACGAGGCAATACTACATGCCATGATGATCGGTTTGGCAGGGGTGTCATAGCCGCTGAGTTTTAAGATCGCCATACCCGGTAAAAATTGCCCGGTCAGGCTGACTAAAATCAAGGGGATAGCAAGGTTAAAGGTTGAGTGCCATGTCCATTCCGGTTGAATAAACTGTGGAATGGCAAGACTAAAACTCATATCAACGGGATTCATTTTGCCGAATATCAGGCTCAGCGATACACCACATAGCAGCACCCACACCATGGTATAGCGAGGTGAAAAGCGTTTTGCCAATAGATAGCACAGCAGCATACTAAACACAATCAATGGCATGCTATCTGTGGCAAGAAATAATCCTAGTCCGAACTGAAACAAAATTCCTGCCATCATTCCGGCAGCGATACCCTGCGGAATCCATTTTAATAATTTATCAAAATAGCCTGTAATACCGACCATAAAGATGACAATCGCCGAGGTAATATAGGCAGCCACTACTTCATTCAGGCTGATATTGGGAAATAGTGTAACCAGTAATGCGGTACCAGGGGCAGACCATGCAGTAATGACGGGGGTTTTATAACGAATAGATAGATAAATGCCGGTAATGGCTGCACCGATAGAAATACCCCAAATCCATGAGATCATCATGGCGTGAGATACATTGGCTTGTTGTGCAGCCTGAAAAAAAATAATCAATGGACCTGAATAGGAAATTAGTACCGCCAGAAATCCTGCAACAGTGGCCGAAAGTGACCAGTCTTGTTTTAGGGTTTGTAACAGGGTTGTCATATTGCCTCCTTGCATGATGATCCTGTCAGGATATGTCTAAAAACAGGGTTAACCCTGATCGCCACCGCCTACAGGGATCACACTGCCTGTAATATAGGAAGATTCATCACAAGCAAGAAACAGGATTGCATTGACCTGTTCTTCAATAGAGCCATAACGTCCCATCAAGCTGCGAGCTTTGGTCTGATCCACAACCTGTTGCATCCACATGTGTTCGTCTGCACTCAGTGGTGCAGAATTACGTGGAATTTTGCGAGGCGGTGCATCGGTGCCGCCAGTTGCAATGGCATTGACACGGATCCCATGTTGGGCATGTTCAAAGGCCAGAGAAGCGGTCAGAGCATTGACACCACCTTTTGCGGCAGAATAGGGAATGCGATTGATTCCGCAGGTGGCAATTGACGAAACATTGACGATAACACCTTGTTGCTGTTTAAGCATCTCGGGCAATACGGCACGACAACCCCATAGTGTTGGAAATAGCGAACGGTTCACTTCCTTGATGATCTCCTGTTCGGAAAATTCCTGAAAAGGCTTCATCCAGATGGCACCACCGACATTGTTGATCAGTACATCAATCCGACCAAAACGTTCAATCGCCTGAGCGACCATAGTCTGTGCACCGGTATAGCTTTCCAGATCGGCATGTACACAAATACCTTGCCCTTTTCGGGACTGGATTTCAGCCAATACTTCATCGACCAGAACCGAATGATCGACCAGTACCACTTGTCCGCCTTCCTCAGCAATTTGCAGGGCTACACCACGACCAATGCCTTGTGCTGCCCCTGTAATGATGACGACTTTATCCTTAAAACGATGGTTCATCTTAAACCTCTTGGCTGTAAGCATTTAGTTGGCAGAGAACTTTTCAAACAGAAAGCTGACAGGCTGAATACCTTCACTGTCCAGCCAGCCACGTACAGCTTCCACCATTGGTACAGGGCCACACAGATAGATATCAACATCACCGCCATTTAGCCACTCATTTTCGATATGACCTGTGACATAACCTTTGCGGGCATGCTGACTATCCGGGTGAGCCACGACAGTGCGGTATTCAAACCATGAAAATTGCTCTTGCAATGCGTTTAATTTTTCGATTGCCACCAGATCGAAATCATTGGTGACACCAAAGACCAACCTCACAGGATATTGGCAGTCTTTTTCGGCAAGGGTCTGTAACATCGACAGAAATGGGGCGATGCCTGTACCGCCTGCCAGCATTAATACCGGACGGTTTACACTACGCAAATAGAAACTGCCGAATGGTCCGGTAAAGCTCATCTTATCGCCAGTTTTGGCGTGCTGGCTCAGAAACTCGCTCATCTGCCCATTGGGCACGTTACGCACCACAAAGCCTGTGAGGCGATTACCCGGTTTGGAGCTAAAAGAGTAGGAACGGGTTTCCGAGTTGCCAGGAATACCGACATTGACATACTGACCTGCCAGAAAATGAATATCAGGCTGATCCTCATCCAGTTGAATATCAAAAGTAATCGTGGAATTAGATAGGTTTTCTACACGATGTAATGTGCCTTGATAATGATGGATTTCGGTCTTGCAGACATCAGAAGAGGCCTGAATCTGAAATATTGCATCCGATGTAGGACGGCACTGACAGGCAAGGATATAGCCCTGTTCGGCTTCCTCCGGTGTAAGCGCATCTTCAATATAGCTGTCTTCCGGCATATCATAATGACCGGACTCGCAGAAGGCACGACAAGTTCCACATGCCCCATCACGGCAGTCCAGAGGAATATTGATTTTTTGGCGGTAAGCGGCATCAGATAAGGTTTCGCCCTGCGCGACGCTGATAAATCGGGTTACGCCATCTTCAAATTGAAGAGCGACATTATGATTTGACATGGCAGTCATCCTGTTACTGAAATTTTTCATGAATCAAGCCTGACCAACAGTCCGTTTGGTCAGGTGTCGTGCCTAGAGGTGATAAATATCAATCACCTGATTGATATAATCATTTTTCAGTACGACATATTTACTTAGAATTTTGGGTTGTTGGTCCGAGAAATCGATCACATAACGTGACATGCCAAAATAGCTGTAATTGGTTTTGTAGCGAAAGCTCAGCGTATTCCAGTTAAAACGTACCGTCACCTTGTCGCCATCACGTTCTACAATTTCGATATTGGCAATGTTGTGACTGGTACGTGTATCGGGCATGGTGGCGGATGAGCGTTCAGTCTTGATTCGGAACACGCGATCTTCCAGACCCTGACGATCTGGATAATAAATCAGGGAAATTTCTGCTTGTGGATCTTCGGTCAGGCGATCATCATCATCCCATGCTGGCATCCAGAAAGAAGCCTCGAGTGCATAGCATTGCAGCCAGTCTTCCCATTGCTCATCATCCAGATAACGTGCTTCACGATATAAAAACTGAGCCACTTGCTCTAGACTGATATTATTGAGTGTAGTCGCAGCATTCATGCAATTTCTCCCAGACCTTGATGTTCTGCAAGTTCTTTTTCGGCAGCAATGGCATGTTTCATTGAGCTTAACCAGTATTGATGCTGGGCAAGGTATAAGCCCTCATCTTCGGTTTTAATTCCGCTGAGCATCGGTTTTAAACCAATTTCATTGGCTGCATCATCAGGACCATAGACCCAGTGTTTTGAGCCACGGCACATATCGTTCCATTCCAGTTCAATTCCGGCATAGCCTGCCTGACAGGCACGAAATTCCTCCAGATCATCTGGTGTTGCCATACCAGAGGCATTAAAGAAATCCTCATACTGGCGGATACGACGGGTACGTGCGTCTGGTGCTTCGCCTTTTGGTGCGATACAGTAAATCGTGACTTCAGTTCTATTGACACTTAACGGACGCAGGACACGAATTTGTGAGCCAAATTGATCCATGATGTAAACATTGGGGTATAGGCATAAATTACGGGAACGTTCTACAATCCACTTGGCCGTGGCTTCACCGAATTTCTCGGTATATTCCTCATAACGGGCATAGTTTGGACGGTCTTCCGGATTTGCCCATTGTGTCCAGAGCAGCATGTGACCATGTTCAAAACCATAGCAGCCACCGCCCTGTTTGCCCCAGCCACCTGCACTCATGGCACGGATATTATCCTGTGCCTGTTTTTCCTTGCGTTGTTGTGTGGTTGCAGCATAGTTCCAGTGAACAGCAGAAACGTGGTAACCGTCGGCACCGTTTTCAGCAGTCAGTTTCCAGTTACCTTCATAGGTATAGGTAGAAGCACCACGTAATACTTCCAGACCATCTTCGGATTGATCAACAATCATATCAATGATTTTGCCGGCTTGGCCCAGGAACTGTTCCAGTGGTGGAACATCAGGATTTAGACTACCGAACAGAAAACCCTTGTAGTTCTCAAAACGTGCCACTTTTTTGAGATCGTGCGAACCATCCTTGTTAAAGCAGTCAGAATAACCTGCATCGGTCGGGTCTTTAACTTTAAGCAATTTTCCTGAGTTGTTAAATGTCCAGCCGTGGAATGGGCAGGTATAAGTGGCTTTATTGCCACGTTTGTAACGGCATAGTTGTGCACCACGATGGGAGCAGGCATTGATCATGGCATTGAGTTCGCCATTACGATTACGGGCAATGATGATTGGCTGGCGACCAATATAGGTGGTGTAATAATCGTTGTTATTCGGGATCTGGCTTTCATGAGCCAGATAGACCCAATTGCCTTCAAAAATATATTTCATCTCAAGATCAAACAAGGCTTGATCAGTAAAGACTGAGCGATGCAGTTTAAATTCACCGGTTTCGATATTATCTACCAGTAACTCATCAATACGGTCAAGATGGCTGGTATTAATTACAGGAATACGTGGCATGTCCGTTCTCCGACTTTCCAAATGGGGAAGTCACCAGACCGATATCCTGTGAGATGTGGTCTGGTTCCTCAGTGTAGGGTTAATCATCCATATACATCCGAAATACACTGTTGGCTTGCTGCTGTCCTATCAGCTTGCGACGTTGTCGTGCTTTTATCGCTATGGATCACTTTTATCTTGTATATACCTTAAAAGAATGATTAAACTGTGTCTAAGACTGAATTTATATTTTTTTATACTTTAAAGGTATGGAGATGTGTCATGGAATTAAGACACCTCAGATATTTTGTGGCGGTAGTGGAAGAACAAAGCTTTACCAAGGCGGCGGAAAAGCTTTTTATTGCTCAGCCACCGCTTAGCCGACAGATTCAAAATCTGGAAAATGAGCTTGGAATACAATTATTTGAACGTGGTAGCCGACCATTGCAGACCACTCCCGCAGGACAATTTTTTTATCAGCATGCCGTCAAACTTTTGTCGAATGCGGAAGAAATAAAATCCATGACCAAACGTATTGGCTCACTGGATCGGGTGATTACCATGGGTTTTGTGGGTTCTTTACTTTATGGTTTATTGCCACGCATTGTATTTTTATATCGGCAATTGCAACCGCATTTGCAGGTACAACTGGTAGAAATGAACACCACTGAACAAATTCAGGCATTGAAAGAAGGAAAAATTGATGTTGGTTTTGGGCGTTTAAGAATTAGTGATCCTGCCGTGCGCCGTTTTATGTTACGTGAGGAAGCATTAATGGTGGCAGCACATTCCCGTCATCCCATTGCCAAACGAACCGAAGGCGTTCATCTGACCGATATTGTCGATGAGGATATGTTTTTATATCCCAATACACCTCAGCCGAATTTTTCGACGCAAGTGCTGTCGATTTTTTCTGAATCTGGACTTGAACCCAGAAATACCAAAACTGTGCGGGAAATTCAGCTGGCCTTGGGGCTGGTGGCGGCAGGCGAGGGGATTTGTGTGATTCCACGTAGTGCCGATACCATACGTTTTCCGCATTTACACTATATCCCGATTCTCGATTCGACTGCGGTGAGTCCGATTTTTTTGACTATACGCAATCTTGATGAAAGTGAAGAAATCCGTATCTTATTTGATTGTATTTATCAGGTGTATGATTTAGAAGGAATTCCTTATCAGCGTAAGATTTTTAAAGCAGAATCCTAAAGTTAAACATTGCTGTCAGGCATTATATGTACCTCGAAACTTTATTTTTTGAGAGTAACCGTAATAAACTCACGTTTAACCAGATCACCCATTTTACTTTTTACCACATCCTGTTGTGTTGAATAGGTCTTAATCTGAAAAGCGGTTTGACCAACCAGATGCTCTAACTTTTCTAGATCATAGAGTTCAAAGTCGTATTGGGTAAATGGCAATTGTTGCATAAAGTCTTTTTGTGCAAAGGTCAGGTTGAGCAAACCATGTGGTTTTAACACCCGATATAATTCATTTAAAAGTGCGACAGGTTGTTGCCAGAAATACAGGGTATTGACGCTAAAAATACGGTCAAACTGTTGTGCGGAAAAGTTCAGCTTTAAACCATCATAAAGTAGAAATTCAGCGTGTTGCTGTGTAATAAAGGATTGGTTTAAACGGATGGCTTCTTGCTGCATTAAAGCGGAAATTTCTAGCCCGGTATAGTGCAACTCGTCCTGCTGAGCCAGTAAATGTGCCAGATGGCCACAGTTACCATGTCCCAACTCTAAAATACTTTGATGCTGTTTAAGATCTAGGCAGGCAATACTGTGTAAGGTCATGGCAATATTGGTCTGATTCATCATTTCTGCCATTTCAATGCCTTTTGATCCTTGCGGATTGCGAAGCTGGGCAGCGATTTCTTTGACTAGCGTTTCATCGTTCATATTCTTGTGCTCTTTGGTTTCTTTTTCTGTTGTAATAGCATCAGGCGCAAAAAAATAGGTTTGCACCTGATAATACAGTTATTTATATTTTCTAAACAGTTGCCATAGATTGATCAATAGTAAAGCGGCAAAGAACAGTAACGACCAAAATGGCAAGGACTGGCCTAGAAATGACCAGTCAATTTCAGCACATTCACCAGAACCGGTAAGCACTTGCTGCAAGACCTGTTTAAAGGGTAAAGCTTCTACCAGATAATTCAGTCCGGGACCACAAGAAGGCACCTGATCTTTTGGCAAATGTTGTAACCAAACATGCCGTGCAGCTACACCAGCCGACCAGCCAATGGCCAAGCTGGAAAAGAGTGCATAACCACGTTTTAGCCATGATTTTCTAGGATTATGCAGCAGGGCGATTAACGCAATCAAGCCCATGGCAATAAGGCCGACACGCTGGAAAATACAGAGCGGACAAGGATTGAGACCTTGTACATGCTCCAAATAAAGAGCAAAAGATATGCCGACAATACTACCTATGAGCAGTAAGGCATTAACCACACGATAGCTTAGCTGCATTGTTTTTTCTCCGCCCCAAGATGATGGGGCAAATTACGATAGGGTCTTAAATATTCATAAAAACTGGGTTGAGGTTGAGATTCCAATAACTGTTGTTGTTGGCGGGAATCTTGTACCGCTTGTTCAAGTTGTTGCAAGGTCACCTGATCAAGATCATGATTGGCATAAAATGATTTATATTGTTCTGCCAGATGAGCACCAAAATTCCAAGTACCACCGAATGTTGTGGTCTGTTTTAGCATTTGTGCGGAAAGGGTTTGATCAACATCATTACAGCGTTGTTGCATCAATTCAATTGCCGTTGTATATAAATGTGTATCATGCGCTTGGTCCAGCAACTTGGCAAAACTTTGCATCTGATTTAAATGTTGAACAATCCAGTCGTGGAAATTCACTTGACCCTGTGGTGTGTCAATACTTAAATCACGACTACGACCTGTATTAACAATATTCGCCTGATTTTGATCAATGATATCCTGCTCCTGTTCGGAGATGTCCGGACTATCACTCATCAAACAATATAGCGCCAATACTTCTAAAAATGCGGCACTGTCCGAACTAATCCCGATCGGACTATAGGGGTTAACGTCGACAGCACGTAATTCGACATAGGCGACGCCGCGCGCTTCTAATGCCTGTGATGGCGTTTCATCGCCCTGAGGTGGCTGTTTTGGACGGATCAAACTGTAATATTCATTTTCGATCTGCAAAATATGATCATTGATCTGAATCGGATTACCACGGACATCGTCCAGTCCTAATGCTTGAAATGCGGGATAAGGCGTATGAATCGCATTATGCATGCCTTGCAAATAGCCGGGTAGATCGTTGTAATGAATACCGAGCGCACGTTGCGCAGAGTTTTGATAACCCAGACGCCCCATTCGTAAAGCCGTTGCTTCAGGTAAATATAAAGTGCCTGCAATTAATGGCTGTAGATTGTGCTCACGACCAGTGACAAAGCAGCGACAGACGGTTGGACTGGCACCTAGCAGATACATCACCATGGGAATATTACGAATAAAATTACGAATCAAACCAAAATAACGATGACTGCGATAATCTTGCAAACTGAGCTGTTTTAATGCGCCATCATTTTCTTGTTGTTGTAGTTGCTTAAATAGTGGGTCTGGAAACGACACATTATAATGCACTCCGGAAATGGTTTGCATCCGGCGACCATAGCGAATCGCCAAGCCATGACGATATAAGGTTTTGAATTTGCCAATATTGGAACTGCCATATTGTGCAAGCGGAATATTGTCTTCTTCACGATCTAGCATACAGGGCATGGACAGGGACCATAAACTTTCACCTTCCGGCAATTGGCGGTAAGTGAATGCATGTAAATCCTGTAAAAAATCTAATGCTTCCGGAATGCTGCGCTTGGGCGGTGTAATAAACTCTAATAAAGCTTCCGAATAATCGGTCGTGATATAAGGGTGGGTTAGTGCTGCACCTAAGCCATCAGGATGCGGTTGCTGGGATAAAAAACCATTGGCCTGCATTCGCAAACTCTCACGCTCGATCCCACGTAACATGCCTTGCAGTAATGAAGGTTGGAGCCATGTTGGCAATTGTAATGTGGAAGCGTTTAAAGGCTCACTCATATAGTCACTCTTATCAAATTTGATACTGTATAAACATAAACAGCAAATAGATGCTTATGATAACAAGCTATTGAATCGTTATGCATAAATGCAGACAAGTTTTTAACACAAACTGATGCTATTAAACACTGCGGATTTGTGATTTTATACAAATAATGCGAAATAGGGCAGAAAAAATAATGAATGCACAAGATGTACTGGATTTCTGGTTTGATCAAGAACAACAGTCTTTATGGTTTGTAAAATCAGATGATTTTGATCAACTGATCCGCACACAATTTACCGAAACCCATAAACGCGCGACGTTGGGTGAGTTATGGTCATGGCGAAATGATGTTGAAGGACGACTGGCAGAAATTATTGTGCTGGATCAGTTTTCCCGTAATCTTTTTCGTGGTCAGGCCGCATCTTTTGCCTATGATGCAATGGCACTTGCGTTGGCGCAGGAAACGATTTCCTTAAGGCTTGATCAACAGCTTAACCCACTGCAACGAAAATTTTTATATATGCCCTTTATGCACAGTGAATCATTATATATTCATGAGTTTGCACTTAAATTATTCCAGCATCTGGGTGATGAATCCAGTCTGGATTTTGAAAAAAAGCATAAAGTCATTATCGAACGCTTTAGTCGTTATCCACATCGTAACGAAATTCTAGGGCGAGTTTCCACACCGGAAGAAATCGAATTTTTAAAGCAACCGAATAGTGGGTTTTGAGCTGTAAGTTTTAAAAAACATTCTGTTTCTATATACTAAGACGTTTGAGAAGGAAGAAATGTACACTTTAAAATGTAATTTTATGTAAAAATAATAATAAATTATTAAAATAAAACAATATTTATATATGAAAAATTTTTATTAATCGGTTTGTTTCTAAACAATTTAGACTTAATGCAATCTCTTAAAATGGGGGCTGTAGTAGATAAGGTTAAATTGCTGTCCAAATTAGCAAAATCGTAAGTTGCTCTTTTGGACTTCCATAGTTAAATCTAAACTCACATTCTTTAATAAACAATGGAAAGACATTTCGGTCAATACCGTTATATTTTCGAAGAATCCGCTTAGCCTGATTCCAGAAATTTTCAACGCCATTAATATGATTTTTTTCCAGCAACTGCCAAGGCAAGTTTATATATTCATCTGAGTAGAATGGGGCTATTGATCATATTTTTTTGAATTGCGACTTGTCAAATACATCTTGCTTATGACGGCTAAAGTATTCAACAAGTCTTTGGTGGGGAGGTAGGTGCTTCTTTCTTAATGGGGGGATTCGCTAATCACACCCCAACGTTGATCTAAGTGTACTAATTGATTGGAGTAACGTGGAATAATATAAATGTGCAAGTGATCAATACGCTGATTGGCAACGTGTCCATCGCTAAAACCGACATGGAAACCATCGGGCTGATAGAGCAGTTTTAATTGATTACGTGCTAATTCAAGCAGGGTGACTAGACTTTTACGTTCTTTGTCACTCACTTCAAAAAAAGAAGAAATATGACGACGTGGGATTACCAAACTATGTCCTTTAGACACTGGATTATCATCATAAATGACTAAACCAAAATCATTCTGATAAAGAATATCTGCTTCGTCAACCTGACAAAATGGGCAGTTTATAGAATCTTCCTTAGCGTGCGTCATAATATGCCTCATGTCGCTATTTTATTGAATTATGAATAGATATAAAAAACAAAGGCAAAAAGGGCAATGACTTTCAGGCTTAAATTGTAAGCTAATGCAAAGTTGTATAATTACTGAAATAGCTGCATTGCCCAGTACGATATTTCATGCAATATTAGGGGGTATTTATTTTAAAACACGATCCAGTAAGGCATAGGTGGCATCAAAAGATTGTGATTCTGCCAATGGATTATAACCAAGATCAACCCCATTCTTACGTGCATTTTCATCTGCTGCGGGATTACTAAAGCCGTGTTTTGCATTCGGATAGATATCAACGCGATAGTTTACCTCAGCATGATCCAGCTCCTGTTTAAATTGCTCCACATCATCAAGGCTTACCATACTGTCATCGTGGCCATGTGAAACCAGCACTTCAGCGTTGAAGTGTCCTTTCTGTGCAGGTGTCTGCGTACTTAAATTGGCATGAAATGTGGCAACTGCCTGAATATTCGCTCCAGAACGTGCCAGATCCAGTGCAACTTTACCGCCATAACAAAATCCAATGGCGGCAATTTTTGCAGCATTGACTTCGGGTTGCGCGCTCAAAGTGTTTAAGGCAGCCGTCGCACGATCGACAATGGTATCCGGTTCATCAAACGTTGCACTCATATAAGCATTGGCTGTTTTGGCATCTTCAGCTACTTTTTTATCGCCATACATATCAATGGCAAATGCTGCATAACCATGTTCAGCAAGCTCACGGGCGCGCTTTTCAATATAGTCATTGCGGCCCCACCATTCTGGAAAGACCAATACAGCCGGCAGCTTATTTTTACCCTCAGGATAGGCCAGATACCCGATCAGGCTTTGACCTTTTGAATCTGTGTAGGAGATTTCACGGATGATAATTTCAGGTGTGGTTGTTGCTTGATTAACCATTACTTTTCCCTAATGTATTGCTTTAGATTTATTACATTTAGTTATAACGAATAACATATAAAAAAGGCAATCTTTCGATTACCTTTTATGTTTAAAAATGTTGGCAAATGGCTAAACTTTACCGCGGGAAATAAAGCCAATGATAAATAATACCACAGCCACCACGAGGAAAATCACTGCAAAATCTTTGGATAATCCCGCTACACCACCAAAACCTAAAAAGCTTGCAATCAGTGCAATGACTGCAAAGATAATCGCCCAACGAAACATAATCTCTCTCCCTTAATATATGGGTCTGTTGACATTTCATAAATGGATTGCGTTGTCGGCTAAAATTTCTTCAGACTAGGCATGAAACGCAGGTAATGGTGGTTCCATTAACAAGTTTCATAACGATGTATGGGGGAATTTTAGCCACAACCCTTCGGGACAGGGTCGTTTTTTGACACTACTGCGTTATGAATAGTTCATTTAGAATCACTAAATTTCACTATTCCTGCCTTGTATTGCCTAAAAAACGGCCGCTGTCGCAAACATAGACGAAGTGTCAGCAGACCCTGTTTATCATTTGATAATACTGAAAATTTTTAAAATGAATGTAAAGAATCTATGTGATTTAAGAATGTTATGTGTGTTATTTGTTCAGTTTAATTTTATCTTGTGATTGTATCAATCTGGCTACAATGCTTTGTGGTCGGGCATTGTTGTGTTGAGGAGATAAAATTCACAGCCAAAAAATGTTACAATCATGATAATTTTAACAAATGATTTGCCAGCTATGAGAAATGATCTACGCCCGCAATTTTGGCAAAAATTTAGCATTGATGAACTCAATCATGCTGAATGGGAAGCCTTGTGTGATGGTTGTGGTTTATGTTGTCTGGTGAAACTTGAAGATGCCGAAACTGAGGAAGTCGCTTATACCAAGGTGGCGTGTAAATTATTAGATTGTCAAACCGCTGCATGCAGTGATTATGTGCATCGTAAACAGCATGTGCCGGATTGTATTCAACTGACACCAGCATTGCTCAAACAGATTAAATGGTTACCCTCAACTTGTGCCTATCGCAGAGTCTATGAAGGCAAAGATTTACCACGCTGGCATTATCTGATTTCCGGTGATCAACAAAGTGTGATTAAAGCCAAAAAATCGGCAGCAAAACGCTGTATTTCCGAAACACAAATCCATGAAGACGATATTGAAGATTATATCGTGCGCTGGGTCCGTTAATCAGACGGTGTGAAGCCGGACTCAGCCAGTTTAAATGCCAGATTAATGGCTGGAAACATGGCTTCAAAATGCGTGACCTGAGCAATCTCAAAGGTTTTAACGTCTAATCCCTTTATGTTTTTAAGTTTATCGGCCAGTTGTACAATATCTGATGCAGTGTGCCGATCTGTGGTTTGAACCCGTTTTTCAAGTTCCAGTTCACCCACGGATAACCATAAAGTCTTGTTGATGTGTTTCTGTTTGAATTGGTTTGTAAACTTTTCTGCCTGTGTCTTGATGGCAAAATCATTCCACCAGATTGCAGGGCTGGCAGCAACATAATTTTGAAAAGATTCAGGATGGTTTAAAAACGTATAGAGGGTAAATAATCCCCCATAAGAATGACCAAACAAGGTTTGCTGTTCATGATTGATTTGATAATGCTGCGCAATGACAGGTTTTAATTGTTGCTGGATAAATTGATAAAATTGTTCTGCGCCGCCTTGTGGATAAGGCGATGCAGGACGGTCAGGATGTTGTTGTAATATACCCTTAAATGGTGGTGTATAGTCAAAGGTTCGGGACTTGACATCAATTGTTCCATCAATCGGATAACCAATGGCCACCACTACAGGCGGGACTTTCTTGTTACGTTGATAGCCAAATTCTATCGACTGCGCTATCACCGAAGCATAGGGAAATGCAGCATTACCATCGAGTAAATAAACAACAGGATAGCCAGCTTTGGGGGCAGGTACTTTAGGTTTAAATACCTGAATTAAATACTGTTGTTGATTGATGGGCTTGGTCAGGGCGAATTGCTGATTTTGTTTGGCACCTGCCAGAGGGATTTGTTGCTGAATCTCAACCTGCTGTGGATTCGCATGTGTTATCGATGCCGTGTTGAGTAGCAAAATTGAATAAAAGATCAGAAATAAGCTATGGAATTTTTTAGACGGCATGATGGGAAAATAAATAAAAAGAAGCTGGCTATAAATATAACATAGCAAAAATAAAAGTTTGCTTTTGCTTCATTTTGAAACAAAACAGGTCTATTTAATGCTTGGGTTTTTCCGATATGCTTAAAAATAAATCAATATCGAGGGACAGGACATGATGCGATTAAATCAAAAGTCAAAGCGTAAATTAAGCCAAAAGCATATTCCTGCCGTTATATTGAGCAGTATCTTGTTATGGGCATGTACTTCGCCCACACAACCGACTACTGCCGCAGAATCCAATCCATCTTCATCACAAAAGATTCAACAGGGATTTAAAACTGAAAAAATTGCAACATTCAATGAACCCTGGGCATTGACCAATTTGCCCGATGGTCGATTATTGGTCACTGAACGTGCCGGAAAACTGATTATATTTGATCCTGCAAGCAAGGAAAAACTTAATGTTCTGGGTGTGCCCAAAGTGGCCTATGGCGGACAAGGTGGATTGGGCGATATTATTCTTCATCCGCAATTTGCCAGTAATCACTGGATTTATCTAAGCTATGCCGAACAAGGACAGGGCGGCTATGGCGCAAAAGTTATTCGTGCCAAACTGGATTTATCCAATACCAAACAGCCGCGGTTACTGGATGAAAAAGTGATTTGGCAGCAAGTGCCAAAAGTCTCCGGACAGGGACATTATGGGCATCGGATGTTATTTGGAAACGACGGAAAACTCTGGATTGCTTCGGGTGAACGCCAGCATTTTGATCCAGCGCAGGATATGCAATCCAATCTGGGTAAGATTTTACGTCTGAATGAGGACGGAACACCAGCCGAAGGTAATCCGTTTGCTGCAAAAGGGGGCGTAACTGCACAAATCTGGTCCCTTGGACATCGTAATCCTCTGGGAATCGCCATTGATAAAGATCAGCAATTATGGGTGGTGGAAATGGGGCCAGAAGGTGGCGATGAACTTAATTTGATTCGCAAAGACACAAATTATGGGTATCCACTGGTTTCCGAGGGCAATCATTATGGGGGTAAACCTATTCCCAATCATGATACTCGACCAGAATTTCAGGCCCCTGATATCAGCTGGACTCCGGTTATTTCACCTTCTAGTCTGATCATTTATTCCGGCAAACAATTTCCAAAATGGCAAAATAAGGCAATGATTGGCGGATTATCTTCCAAAGCGATTGTAGTGGTAGATTTAGCAACAAAACCAGTGCAGGAAGTGCAACGTATTGATATGCGCGAGCGAATTCGTGGACTGCTACAGGCTTCTGATGGCGGAATCTGGGTCATTGAAGATGGTAAAAATGGTCAGTTATTAAAATTAACTGCAAATTAAGTATTTATACGAGATGAAAAAAGAGTTACTTCGGTAATGCCAAAGGGATCATGGGTGGGGGAGAAATACCCATGATCCTTTAAAAAGCCCTTTAAAAAAGCTATTTAGAAAGTCTTTAAAAATAAATGACTTAAAATCAACGATTCAAGATCATACCGGAATCAGTATTTGCCGGAAAAATTGGCACTGACCCGTTGTTTTAAATAGTCTTTGGCGCTAATGGCCGGATATTTACGGTTTGGACCTTCAATCATGACATCTTCATTGGCTTGACAGAAAAATGCCAGACTATAACGTGCACCTTGATATTCATGGGCTTCCGGATTTTTGACCCGATGGAAATTGGATGGCAGAACATCATCACTCCAGCGTGTCAGCATATCGCCAATATTACAGGTGATCACGTCATTACGTGGGGTAATACTGGTCCAAGCCTGATCTTCCATATCTTTACCAGGGCAAACCTGCAAACCGCCTTGACCTTCACGCTGGAACAATAAAGTCAGGCAGTCAAAGTCGGTATGTGCACCTGCACGCCATAAACCTAACTGATCTTTTAATGCCGGATCAATGGCATAGTAATGCAACATACGCAAGGTACTTTGATAACTCTCTTGTTCTGGATCATGAGCATGGCTAAAGAAATCCTCGGCAAAGCCCATTTTATAGGCAAAACAGGATAAAATTTGCATCCCTACAGTCCAGCATTTACCTTCAAAATCCAGCATATCCTGTTTGAATTTAGGCAATTCCTGTTCTGAAGGCCAGAGATCGCTCATACGTGGTCGGGTGATTTGATAAGATTCTTTTTGATCGGCAGTTTTGGTTGAAGGACGGATCTGGGCACGGCTTTCCCAACCTGAGTTACGGCTGAGTGGATACTGTGCCTTTATGTCCTGTGGCAGTGCAAAGAATTTCTCTGTCATGGCAAAGGCATGATCGATGTCTGCCTGTGGAATGCCATGATTTACCACCTGAAAAAAGCCAATTTCTATGGCTGCATTCCAGAGTTGATCGGCAATTTCATATTTGCGTTGTTCAAAATCTGATAGGTCGATGATGCGGACTTCACGCTCGGTTTCTTTACCCATGGATCCCATACGGGATTCCTTGTTGAGCTCGTCCAAGCTGTAGCTTTCTGATTGATTTTGTTGAAAATCTGGAGAGAGGGTGTTTGAGCTGTTCATGGTATTTTCCTGCATTGGTACAATCAAGGTTGTGACCCAAAATGCAAAAGCACCAAGCGGTATTTCGGGTCACGTCTCATTAAGGAAAGTTTGTCCATCTCATGATGGCAAATAGACTTTCCCAATGGAGCAATGACCCACATTCAAATGATCCAAGACATCATCTGAATGTTGAACGCTTATACTCGTTCTCATATTTTAAGCAAAGTTTATGCCATATTATTTCTTTAAGTCAGCTATGTTTTTGCACCATTTTAAAGCGAAAAGGCGGTTTTAGAGGAAGATATGCTGGTTATCTATTCAATAAAATAACCAAGAACCACATACATGGTCAAAAAACAAAGTAAATAGATAGGATTAAGAGATAAAAACAAAGATTGGCACAAGCCTTGCATAATCCCTAGTGAGCATAAGCGGTTAGTATATGGTGCTACAAAAAGCACATATGCGGGACATTGCTCTGCAGCGTTAAGCTGTCCTCAATACGGGGATAAAGCAAGTCTATTGCTTTGCAGAGAATGTGTGAATGTGAATGCATCTCCCCCGATATTGAGACAAGGTCTTGGTTAAGTCAGCTCTAGGGGGCACTCAATGAATATCCGCTCAAATCTTTCTCGAACATTTCTATTTTCTTCTGCTGTCGTATTATCTGCCTCCGCTTTGGTGGGGTGTAGCAAGCCGACCGAACAACAAGCCGCAACACCATCAGAAAGTGAAGCACAAAAACCATTAGATCAAATCACACTGACCACCTCATGGTATCCACAAGCAGAACATGGCGGTTTTTATCAGGCGGCAGCTACGGGTATTTATAAACAATATGGTCTGGAAGTGACCATCAAGCAAGGTGGACCACAGGTCAACGGTATGACGTTATTGCTGGCTAAAAACACCGATATCATTATTAATTACGATTTACAAGTATTAAAAGGCATAGAACAGGGTTTTCCGATCAAAGCGATTGCCACTTCTTTTCAGTATGATCCGCAAGGCATTATCACCCATGGTGATGTCAATAGTTTGGCAGATTTAAAGGGTAAAACCATTCTGGTCTCAACCAGCGGACAAACCAGCTGGTGGCCGTGGTTAAAAGCAAAATATAATCTGAATGATGGTCAGGTACGTCCTTACACCTTTAATTTACAACCATTTTTGGCAGATAAAAATATTGCGCAACAAGGCTATGCCACTTCTGAAGTTTTACCTGCCAAGAAAGCTGACCCAGACAGTAAATTCTTTTTATTCGCGCATGATGGTTATCCAGCTTATGGTGGCACATTGGTGACTCGTGATGATGTGATTGCTAGCAAACCTGATGTGATCAAACGCTTTGTTGAAGCATCTGCAGAGGGTTGGAAAAGCTATCTGGAGAACCCTGCACCTGCCAACGCTATTATTAAGAAAGAAAATCCACAGATGACGGATGAAGTACTGGCATTTGCATTAGATCAAATCAAAGCGTTAAAACTGGTGACTGGTGGTGATGCAGAAACCAGTGGCATCGCTGTCATGACTGAGGCGCGCTGGAAAGCCACCCGGGATATGATGGTTACTTCCGGATTACTTGAAGATAAAACCGACTGGAAAAAAGCCTTTACCTTACAGTTCGTTCCGCCCGCAATTAAATCGGTGAAATAAACGAGCAGGTTGACAAAATGCAAGGGGGAACCGCAATGAATACAGCAATTTCCATAGAAGACATGGTCGAGCTAAATGGCTCGCTGGACAAGCCGATGCTGATGGCAGCAGGTGTAGAGAAAATTTATCCCAATGGCACGCATGCCTTGCAGCGATTAAATCTAAATATTGCACGTGGCGAGATTGTATCGTTATTAGGTCCATCGGGGTGCGGTAAAAGTACTTTACTGAAAATGTTTGCCGATATTGAACAGCCTACAGCAGGACAGATTCGCTGGAATGGTAAGCGTGATATGCAATCGCAATGCCGTATGGCAATGGTATTTCAGGAAGCAACTCTGATGCCCTGGGCAAATGTCGAGGACAATGTACGGTTACCACTGGATTTGCGTGGTGTGGCGAAAAAGCAAAGTATCGAAAAGGTATTGGCAGCCCTAGAAGCCGTTGGATTAGGGAAATTTGCCAAATCCTATCCGCGTGAATTATCCGGCGGGATGCAAATGCGCGTATCACTGGCTCGCGCGCTGGTGACTGAGCCGAATTTATTGTTGATGGATGAGCCGTTTGGTGCGTTGGATGAATTTACTCGCCACAAACTGGACAGTGATATTCGTAAGCTGTGGTCTGAACGTGATTTAACCGTGGTGTTCGTAACCCACAGTATTTATGAAGCGGTGTATTTATCTTCCCGTGTGATTGTGATGGAAGCACGTCCGAGTCGAGTAGTGGCAGATGTTAAAATTGATGCGCCGGAGTTTCGGGATGAAAATTTCAGAACATCGGAAAGCTTTATCAAGCAATGTGCGCAGTTATCATCATTATTGGAACAAGCCAGTGGAGGCGCACATCATGACTAAACCCTTATTGAGTCACCCGAAAGTCCAACGTATTGCTGCACCACTTGTCGTGGGTATTATTTTACTGTTGGCATGGGAACTGGCTTTTCGTGAATTGAATGTGCCGATTTATTTGGTTCCCAAACCTAGTGATATTGCACAGGCATTTATGCAGTATGGCGGCATGTTATTCGGCAGTTTATGGGTAACACTGAAAATTACTTTATTGGCATTTGCCCTTGCCATTTTGATCGGTACCCTGGTGTCATTTCTGTTTGTACAAAGTCGTGTAATTGAAGCCTGCTTTATGCCTTATGCAATTTTATTTCAGGTTACACCGATTGTTGCGATTGCACCTTTGATCATTATCTGGATTCAAAATACCACGTTGGCATTGGTGGTGTGTGCCATGCTAGTCGCAATTTTCCCAGTCCTGACCAATACCACGATGGGTTTACGCAGTGTTAATCCCGGATTACTCAATCTATTTCAAATCAATAAAGCCAACCGCTGGCAAATTTTAATGAAATTGCGTGTCCCCAATGCCTTGCCATATTTTTTTAGTGGTTTGCGTATTTCCTGTGGACTGGCCTTGATTGGTGCTGTGGTGGCGGAATTTGTTGCAGGAACTGGTGGCACCAGTGCAGGATTGGCGTATCAAATCTTACAGGCAGGTTTCCAGTTAAATTTACCTTTGATGTTTGCAGCATTGTTTTTAATTACCTGTACAGGTTTGGTGCTGTTTATTGCCATGTCGATGATCAGCACTGCATTTTTAAGAAAATGGCATGAAAGTGAGATGAGTTAATGAGCGATAATGTGTTAATCAAAAATGCCGAGCGTATTTTAACCGGACTAAGCGGTGATCTGGCCCGTGCCGATGCAAGCGATATTCGTATCAGACAAGGCGTGATTAGCGAAATTGGTCAGGATCTGCTTGCTCAGGCAGATGAAAAAATCATTGATGCCAGAGATTGTGTGGTTTATCCGGCATGGATCAATACCCATCATCACTTATTCCAGTCCTTATTAAAAGGTGAACCGTGGGGGCTAAATCAGACCTTGACCCCTTGGCTGGCGGCAACGCCTTATCGTTTTCGAGGTGCGTTTGATGCCGAGAACTTTCGTCTGGCTGCCCGTATTGGTTTGATTGAATTATTACGTTCCGGTTGTGCCACCGTTGCCGATCATCATTATCTGTACTGGCCGGAAATGCAGTTTGATGGTGCGGAAATTTTGTTTGATGAAGCTGATAAATTGGGCATGCGCTTTGTATTGTGTCGTGGTGGGGCAACCCATACCCGTGGACTGGAAGCTGAAATTCCGCAAGCCTTGAAAGCGGAAAAATTTGATGCTTATATGCAGGATGTCGAGCGTCTGGTAAAAAAATATCATGATCCTGCTGCTAATGCTTTTCGACGGGTGGTGATGGCACCGACCACCGCATTACATTCCACTACGCCTGCCGAGTTGAAAGAAAGTGCAAAAATCGCCCGGGAACTAGGCATTCGTTTACATACGCATTTATCCGAAACCGTCGACTATCTGGACTGTGCCAAGGCCAATTTTGCCATGAGTCCCGTACAGTTTTGTGCCGAATATGACTGGGTTGGTGCAGATGTCTGGATGGCACATTTGGTAAAACTGCTTCCAGAAGAAATCCAGATTTTGGGACAAACCCATACAGGAATTGCGCATTGTCCACAAAGTAATGGCCGTTTGGGGAGTGGTATTGCCGATATTGTGGCACTGGAACAGGCGGGCGTGAAAATCTCTATCGGAGTTGATGGTGCCGCTTCCAATGAAGCTGCCGATATGCAATCGGAAACCCATGCGGCTTGGTTGATGCAACGGGCACGTAAAGGTATGTTGGCTCAGCCGCATTATGCCGGCGGAACATTTGAAGGCGGTGCCGATGCAGCCAGTATTGACGATGTCATTCGCTGGGGAACTTTAGGTGGTGCGCAAGTGCTTGGTCTTGATGATTTGGGTGCAATTGAGGTCGGTAAGGCAGCCGATATTGCCATCTATGCACTGGAGGATCCGCGTTATTTTGGCTTGCATGATATTGCCATTGGCCCAGTGGCATGTGCTGGACGGGCGCATCTCAAGGCTTTGCTGATTGCAGGTAAAATTGTGGTAGAAGATGACCTGATTCCCAATGTGGATTTAAAGGAATTGGCAAGAGAAGCACAACAGGCTGTTAAGGTTTTGCAACAACGGGTACAGGCAGCATAAATAAAAGGACTGCAAATCCCGAGGGAGATTGCAGTCAAAATATTTGATTACACAAAGATAATATGTACTTCCCAGATGCCATTCTTTAAAACATCGTTGTCATGCCGACTTGGACCATCTGCTGGACCACGCCAGCATATCATTTAACCTGAACATTTTAATGACTGATACAGCAATACTATTTTTACTCAGCAAGGTTCATAGTACACTGTTATTAAATTCTTCCCTTGCTTGAGTGCCATGTCTGATACGAACATTCCTTTACCAGAGCGTATTCGTCCACGTAGTTTGTCTGAAATCATCGGACAAGATCATCTATTAGGAGAACAGGCACCTTTACGACAGATGATTGATCAGGGGCATTTGCCGTCCATCATCTTCTGGGGGCCGCCTGGGGTTGGGAAAACCACTATTGCCTTATTGTTGGCACAGGCAGTGGATCGTCCGTTTATTAGTTTATCGGCACTCAATACCGGTGTAAAAGAATTGCGTGAAGTGATTGCCGAAAGTGGTGATTTGTTGCCGCCTGTGGTTTTTATTGATGAAATTCATCGTTTTAATAAGTCACAACAAGATGCTTTATTAGGTGCGGTGGAAAAAGGCAAGATTACCCTAATTGGTGCAACCACAGAAAATCCTTCCTTTGAGGTGAACAGTGCCTTGTTGTCCCGTTGTCAGGTTTATACGCTGCACTCACTGGATGAAACAGCAATTCAGCAATTAATTCAACGTGCGCTGGGTAGCGATAAATTTTTAAAAGAACGTCAAATTAAAATAGAAGAATATGATGCCTTATTTCAGTTCTCTGCCGGTGATGCGCGTAAAGCACTGAATTTACTTGATCTGGTTGCCAGCACCTTTGAGGCAGGACAGGAAAATATTATCAACAATGCTTTGGTGGTAAAAACTGCCCAGCAAAATATTGCCCGCTATGATAAATCAGGTGAACAACATTACGATTTGGTCTCGGCATTTATTAAATCAATCCGAGGCAGTGATCCTGATGCCACTTTGTACTGGATGGCACGGATGCTCAAGGGCGGGGAAGATCCGGTATTTATTGCCCGTCGTATGTTGATTGCGGCATCGGAAGATATTGGTAATTCCAATCCAAATGCTCTATTACTAGCGGGTGAATGTTTCCGTTCGGTGCAAGCCGTCGGTATGCCCGAGGCGCGTATTATTCTTGGACAATGTGCGGTTTATCTGGCGACCAGCCCTAAAAGCAATAGTACTTATCTGGCGATTAATCAGGCCTTGCAACTGGCAGAAAAGACAGCCCATTTACCCGTACCGTTACATTTGCGCAATGCACCAACCAAATTAATGAAACAACAGGGCTATGGCGCAGATTACCTTTATCCGCATGATTTCCCAGAGCATTTTGTCTTGCAGGAATATTTGCCGCCCGAATTAAAAGGTACACAATTATACCAGCGTGCCTTAAACAAGCGTGAAGTAGAAGCGGAGCGTTTACAACAACGTCGCTGGCAGCAGGATCAACAGCAACAGTAGTTTTATTTGTTTATGGGGAGGAAGGTAAGCATTAGTGCATAGCAATCCAATGCTGACACGCCATTCCCAAAAAAGTAAACAGCAATGCACCGATCACATGAATCGCGATGGCCAGCATGGCTAATATAAGTTTGCCATGTTGCAGTAGCGCAAGAATTTCGGCAGAGAAGGTTGAAAATGTGGTTAAGCCGCCACAAAAACCAGTGATGATAAATAATTTATAATTTGCACTGAGCTGGCTTTGTGCAAAGTAAGCAATGGCAAATCCGATCAGAAAGCCACCAACCCAATTCACGCATACCGTTCCCATCGGAATATTGGGATAAATATGATTGAGTTTTAAGCCCACATACCATCTTAGCCAGCCACCGAGGACTGAACCAAGCGCAATGGCAAATAAAGGATAAAACATATTTATACCCCTAAGACGATATTCGGTCATTCAGTATCAAAGAGCAGATTTTATACCTTATTGATCAGATGATGAATAAATCAAGTGCTCATATTACACAGATTTTGCTTCAAAGTTATCAAGATCAGATTATCTAGATTTGAAATGCACATTAAAAAACAAATCATACCAAAGCAGCATTGAATTTTATTTAAGTTTTTATTAACAAGTATATTGTACTTTGAATTTTAGCTAAATATAATAATAAAAATCATTTCCAGTTGTAGTTGTCTCCCATGTACCTAGCTCAAAAATCCATACTTGCTTCATCTATCACACTGGCAATGTTATTTGTTGTTCAGGTACATGCTGAAGAAATAAATACTGAAGAAGCCCAAGTTTTACCGACCATTGTTGTAAAAGCAGAGGCTGAAACTGATCCATATGCGGCAATAAAAGCAACATCGGTGTTAAAATCAGATGCTCCACTGTTTGAGACGGCACAGTCTATTTCGGTAATTACCGAAAAGCAATTACAACAAAAACAAGCTAAAACTGTTGCAGAAGCAATCGAAGGCATTGCCGGTGTAACGTCTGGACAATATGGTCGCCGTGGCTGGGATGATTTTATTATTCGTGGACAGGTGTCAAGTTCACAAACATATGTAGATGGGTTGAGAGTTCAGGCATCGGATAATGTTGGTCGTTCTGAAGATATTAGTGGTGTACAATCTATAGAGGTCGTAAAAGGGCCAACTTCTACAGGTTTTGGTTTTGCATTGCCCGGTGGATTGGTGAATTTAACTACTAAACGTCCTCAGGCAGAAACCTTTTATCGTGGTAGTTTAAGTTATGGTAGTTATGCCCTGAAAGATGGAACATTTGATATCAATTATGCACCAAATCAGAGTGCTAAAGGCGCATTCCGGATTGTTGGACATGTGTCTGATCAGGACGATGCAACTGATTATATTTACTTTAAAAACTATTATATTGCACCATCTTATAATTTTGATTTAGGCGATAAAGATGAGTTATCAGTGATTGCCAGTTATCAGCATCGTGAGTTTATTCGTCAACAAGGATTGCCCTATAGCGATGGTGACTATAAAAATTATCCACATGGTTTATTTTTTGGCGCACCCAATTTAAGTAACACTGTAGACAATTATCGTTTTGGCGCAAATTACACACATTATTTTGATCATGACTGGACTCTTAAATCAAATTTTGCAGTAAATCAGACAGATGCAGATAATAATCCTATACTAGCAGGTAGTAGTAATATTTTACCACTAATAAAACGTACTGTGGAAAGACAAATTAAAGATGATTTAAATTTTACATTAGATAATAATCTTTCACGTCATTTTGATTGGGGTAAAACACAATATGACTTCATGATTGGTTTGGATATGATGCATGAACGTAGCGACTATGAACGTCGTAGACGTACACTATCTGCATTCAATGCGGACAATCCTGTATATACGGTTATTGAACCTGCAACAACGACGATTGCTCATCAAATTATCGATACGCAATATATGGGATTATATTTGCGCAATAATTTCAAAATTGACGATCACTGGATAATTGGTTTATCGGGTCGTCAAGACTGGACTCAGGTAAAAGTTGACGATTTGTTCAATGATACAGAATTCAAAAATTCAGATAGCGCTTTTACTGGCAGTGCATCATTGATGTATCAGATTAATGATATGCTTGCGCCTTATGTTAGTTATTCAACCTCATTCTTTCCTGTAAGTGATACTGGTGAAGGCGGGATTTTATTAGATCCTGAAGAAGGCGAGCAAATTGAAGCAGGGGTGAAATTTCAGGCTTTCAATCAGAAGCTACAGGGTTATGTTGCCTATTATGATTTAACCCGTAAAAATGTAACAGAGTCTGATTCAACACTGGGATATTCAGTTCAGATTGGCGAGCAAAAAACCAAAGGATTTGAAGCAGAATTAGCAGCAGCATTAACATCGCAATGGAATGTAAATGCAACCTATAGTTATATTCCTACAGCGGAAACAACGGACAGTACAACAGCTAGTGATATTGGTAAGCGCATTAACCATGTACCTAAAAATGCAGCATCTTTGTCTACGCAATATTATTTTAGTCCAGATCAATTGGGCTGGAATATTGGTGCTGGTGTAAGCTATCAGGGGGCTCGTAGTGCACAACGCGGTACATACTATGTTCCGCTTTCCAATTATACTTTATATGATGTGAAAGCAGGATATGAAGCAAAGCACTGGGGGGCAAATTTCAGTATAAAAAATATGTTTGATAAGGAATATCTGGTCGGTACGACACCAAATGCGCAACTTGTGAGTTGGGGGGAACCACGGACTTTCCGTCTGACTTTAAACTTTAAGTATTAATTTTAAAACCAAAATATGCACCTTATCCTTTACAGAGAATAAGGTGCATTGCTAAATAAAACTTAAATTAAATCATTATTCGATTTACCAGCGATAGCTTGCTTTGGCATAATAAAATGCGCCATTAAAGCCAAAAGGTGAGAACTGACTATATTGTAAACTGCCACCCGTTGGTTGATTAATGTCATAGACATCTTTATCCGGATATTCATCGGTAATGTTGTCTCCACCGACGATAAAATTCCAGTTCTGATATTGATAGGATAAAGCTAGATCCAGTACCCATTTGGCCGAGAATTTCTGATCTTTTTCTGCACCACTGTTACTAAAAGTCTTGAAATCTCCATAACGTGCCAGATTACTATAAATCCCAAAATTACCAATTTTATAATCATTGGTCAGGCTGAGTTTATGCTCAGGGGTACTACCGGCGAGTAACCCATATTGTTCACGTCGATCCAGACGAGTCAGATTGACACCCAGCGCATTCAGTACCTCTGGATTACCATCCACTTTGGTGACTTTGTTTTTATTGTAGTTATAGGCTAACGCAGTATTTAATGTGCCATAAGGCAGATGATTCCAGTCATAACTTGCCACCAAGTCTATACCACGTGTACGAGTATCCGTAGCATTGTTAAAATAATTAACAGTATTAAAACTGGTATCGGTAATCCCTTGAGAAATTAAATAGGCACGGACATTGGCACTACTGGCATCAATACTAGAGGATAAACTGATACGATCTTTAATATCAATCTGATAAGCATCTAGCGTGATGTAGGTATTATCAGTCGGTGTGAGGACAATACCGACACTATAGTTGGTCGATTTTTCAGGTTTTAATTCCTCTGCACCCAATAAATGCGCAATTTGCGAGGAAGCAGGAAATGTGCCCGCCTCGACAAACTGTCCATTGATTAGTTGTGATGAGGTCTTGGTATAATATTGCTGGGCAAGGCTGGGCGCCCGAAATCCGGTTGATATATTGGATCTGATAGCAATTGCTGGGTTAAAAGCATAACGTGCCGAGAAAGCAGCATTATTACTATCGCCAAAATCATCATAATGTTCATAACGATATGCAATAGATGAGCTCAGCTTATCAGTAATATCGGCTTCCAGATCAATATAGCCGGCATAACTGTCTCTCGACCACTTACCTGCATCGGCATCACGAAAGCCAGCCAAACCTGATGAACCACCCTTATAATAAGATGCTGGATCACCGGCTTTAATCTGATATTGCTGATGTAAATATTGTGTGCCAAAGGCCAGATTTAAAGGCGAGTATAAACCGGCAATATCTATCTCTCTGGATAAATCCAGATTGGCAACTGTTTGCGCATTTTCCAGTTTGCCATTATGAAAATAAAACGGCGTAGTGCCCGTATCATTATAGAGACTCTGATTAATGGTTTGCGTATCTACTTTATAGGTGTTTTGACCATAGTTCAGTGATGCATCATATTGCCAACTGCCAATATCGCCTTTTAGTCCTGCAACCGCAGCGACATCATCCAGTGTGCCTTCGATCAGCGGTAAAAAGCCATTGGGGAACAAGGCAGGTACATTATTCGAGGCATTACTTAAACGGTAAAATGCGGCAGTTTCGGCATCACGATGGCTATAGGTGGCAAATCCATAAAGCTGCGCTGCATCGCTAAAATCAAAACCAGCATTTAACGCAATTTTGACTTCTCGGGATTCCGGATCACCAAAACGGAAAGTTCGTTGTCCATAGGTTGTGGCACCTGCATCACGACGATCCAATCCGGCACGATTGGTTGCTTCACTGTCCTGCCATTCTCCGGCAAAGGTTAAAAAGCCTTGTCCATCATTTAGATCAAAGCCACCTGAACCAAAAGATTGTTTTTGCTCGCCATCACCTTCTTTATATTGACCGTATTTGATGCCGACTTCACCATGAGCTGGGTCGGATTTTAAAATGATATTGATCACACCAGCGATGGCATCAGAGCCATAGCGTGCCGATGCGCCATCTCTTAAAACCTCAATACGGCTTACAGCCGAAATTGGAATGGCATTCAGATCGGTAGGTGCAGACCCTCGACCAATGGTTCCACCCAGATTGATAAAGGCACCGGTATGGCGGCGTTTGCCATTTACCAAAACCAGAACTTGATCCGGTGATAAACCTTTTAACTGTGCTGGGCGAACCAGCTCTGTACCATCGACCACAGTGGGGCGAGGGAAGTTAATGGAAGGCACCAGTTTTGCTAATGCACTGCCAAGTTCATTCGTACCCGTACGCTGTATCAAGTTTTCTGCACTAATCACATCAATCGGTTGTAAGGATTCGGTCGCAGAACGCTTTTTGCTGCGCGTCCCGGTAACAACAATGGTATCGAGTGTTTTAACCTGATGATCAGAGGAAGTGCTGTACGTATTTACCGTATCGGCTGCTGCAAAACTATGCTGATAAAGTGCGGATAGAACAATGGCTGTGCCAAGTTGTAATGGAAAATTTAAAGGACGCATTTTTTTCTCTCAAAATTATGAATAAAATATGTTGTTATTGTTATGGTAAGTAAGTTTCTATTTTATAAAAAATAACTAAAATGAATATATCTAGCAGAAAAAATGATTAAAGATGTATGGAAATTGAATAAAGACGAGGGGTTTGCTGATAATAAATGATCAATATTAAAAATTGACCATAAAAAACCGGACAACAAGTCCGGTTTTTAGAAGACGTATAGGGTATTTAGATATCAGATAAATCGATACCAATACGCGCCGCAACTTCTTCATAAGCTTCAACCACACCACCCAAACCTTGGCGGAAACGGTCTTTATCCAGTTTTTTCTTGGTGTCTTTATCCCATAAACGGCAACCATCTGGAGAGAATTCATCACCCAGAACAATACGGTCATGGAATAAACCAAATTCAAGTTTAAAGTCCACCAAAAGCATGTTGCCTTCTGCAAAAAGCTGGCTTAATACATCGTTGACTTTATAGGTAATGACTTTCATTTGTTCCAGTTGTTCGGCAGTCGCCCAACCTAAAGCAATGGCTTGTGATTCATTGACCATCGGATCGCCCAGCGCATCGTCTTTAAAGAACAATTCGAAAGTAGGTGGTGTCAATTCTTTGCCTTCTTCTACCCCAAGACGACGGCATAACGAACCTGCGGCATAATTACGCACAACACATTCCACAGGAATCATTTTAAGTTTTTTGACTAAAACCTCTGTCGGAGTCAGAAGTTTTTCAAAGTGCGTTTCGATACCTGCATCTGCAAGTTTTTGCATAATGAAAGCATTGAAACGGTTGTTGACTTTGCCTTTACGGTCAAGCTGAGCAATCTTCTCGCCGTTGAATGCCGACGCATCATCACGGAAAACGAGGATAAGATGATCGGAATCATCTGTTTCATAGACAGATTTTGCTTTTCCAGTATAGAGCAAGGCTTGTTTTAACATGAGATAACCTTCGAAGAAGAAATATGCCTAAATCAGTTAGGCTGGCCAATTCTGGTAAATAAGAGATAAGAGATCAGTTGCTATTTTAGCATCAATGAAATTGCCGTTGGCATCATAAATACCTAAAGTATTGCTGCTACCGGTTGGCGTAAGACGTAGGCGGTACGGCTGTTCCTCATATTCTACATCTAATTGATAAGGGACTTTTGAATTTTGCTCTGCCTTGATATTCGCGGTACTGGTGGCGGCCACTACATATTTCCATACTTCGGCAGTTGCGCCATCCACTTTAATCAAGGGTACGCCATTACCATCTGTGACCAGTTGCGGACGTGATGGTGCAGCACCTGTAATATTGACATTACTGACATCTGCTGTTGGACGTGGCATTTCAAAACGATTGCCATGTTTATTGCTAAAGTTCGGCGCTTGTTCCAATGCTTTAGGATCAATTTTTGGTGCAGGATAAAGCGATTGCTGCGGACGCATTTGCAAATCCGCAGGAATTTGTAAGGGTTCTAAAGTTTGCGTATGTTTATAGTCTAATGAACCATTGCCAACACCAAAACGTGCACAACCAACTAAGCTTATCGCGATCAGACCAAGGGTTAGACTAAGACGTAATTGCATACTTTACATTGCTCTTGAAAAAGTTTAAATAACACCCGTTGCTTTTAGCGCTTCACGTAATGGTGCACGGAATTGTTCGGCAAGTGGAGTAAGTGGTAAGCGGATACCAGTACCAATTTTACCCATTTCATGCAATGCCCATTTTACAGGGATTGGATTGGATTCACAGAATAAAATATCATGTAATTGTGATACTTGTGTATTTAAACGATTTGCTTCCGCTTTGTTGTCTGCCAATGCAGCAATACACACCTGACTCATGACATGCGGCGCAACATTTGCTGTAACTGAAATATTTCCACGCGCACCAGCAAGAATAAGCTCCCATGCAGTCGGATCATCACCTGAATACACCACCATATTTTTGCTGTCCAAGCCATGCAACAACTGAATACCACGTGGCACATCGCCAGTTGCATCCTTGATTCCAACAATATTATCGACTGCGGATAGACGAATCACTGTTTCGTTTAGCATATCGACACCGGTACGACCCGGAACATTATATAAAATCTGTGGAATATCTACAGATTCTGCGATTTTTTTATAATGCTGATACAAACCTTCCTGAGTCGGTTTATTGTAATACGGCGTTACCAGCAAAGCGGCATCTGCACCCAGATATTTTGCTTCTTTGGTCAGCTCAATGGCTTCTACAGTTGAGTTTGCACCTGTACCAGCAATAATAGGAATACGTTTATTGGCGACTCGAATGATTTCGGCGATAACCTTGGTATGTTCTTCCATACTTAAAGTGGAAGCTTCACCTGTAGTGCCCACAGCAACAATACTGTTGGTACCTTGTTCAATATGCCATTCTACAAGCTGCTTTAAGCCATCCCAATCTACGCTGCCATCTTCAAACATGGGGGTGACAATTGCGACGATTGAACCATGAATGGTCGTTGCATGCTGAGTCATTTTTAAAAACAATCCTATTTTGCCATCCAGCAAGTACTTAGACGAAATAAAAATACAGGATGGGATTAATCTTGATAATATTTTATGTCAAAAGAAACCAAAAAGTCACTTAAAAGACATTGCTGAATTATGAACTATGCCGAGTTTAAGAACAATAGAGATTTAAATAAGCTTATAGATTAATCATGTATGGATAATGTATATCATTGCAATTATGCAACAAAATTGAATCTTGAGTCATATACATGGATAAAATTAAAACGATCTTGGAAATCTTGTCTTGTAAGACGGCTGTAAAAATTTCCTGTTTCTATATACTAAGACGAACGAGATTGAAAAAAAGCTCACTTTTGTATGTAAAGTTTTGTTAAATTATTTTTAATGCTTGGGTAAAATGATCTGGGAAAAAAGGGTGTTGTAAAGGGCGCACCGAATTACGCCCCAAAAATTTAAAGTTATTGAAAAATTAATATTTGGCTCTTAGAGTCAACATAAAGTTGCGTGGTTCGCCATACCAGTTATAACCTTCGGTATCACCAATCGTTTGCCAATAAACTTTATCAAACAGGTTATTGATTCTAAAAGCAGCATGTAAATTTGGATTAATTTGATAACCGACCTGTGTGCCCCAGACTGCACGACTAGGGGATTTGAACTGATAATCTACATATGGTTCGCCCCATTGTCCGGTACTTTCATCATAAGTGGTAGGGGTTGAGCCTGTAGCTTGCTGTTCTGATTGTGCGGATACATTGATGCCGACGGTCCAATCTTCCAACTTGTAATCAAGCCAAGCTTTTAAAGTATGTCGTGGGGTGGTAATTTTACGCCATGAGATGGCATTAAAATGATCTTTATTATCAAAATAGGTATAGCCAATCGAACCTGTTAAATTTGGTAGAATTTCTCCAGTCAGCTCAAAATCAACCCCACTCATGGTGACTGCGTTACCACCGACATAACAACAGCTACTGCCATTACCATCATCCATGGTTTCACTATAAAGTAAATTGCCTTGATTTTTTCGTTCAGTGCGATAAGTCGATAAGGATAGATTACCTTGACCGTCCCAAAGTTCGCCTTTTATACCGACTTCATAATTACGTCCGGTAATCGGGTCGAGTGGTTTTTTATTGACATCGAGTAAATTTGCCTGAGATTTAAAGGTTTCTGCAACACTAGCAAAGACCAGCCAATCAGGCGTAATATCATAGGTCAAACCGACAAAAGGGATAAATACATTGTTATCTTCATAATCATAAGTTGTTGCACCCGTTGTATCATTTCTTTGATAAAAATCGTAATTATTCAAACGTGCACCCGTAATGAATTTTAACGGATCACTAATCTGCCATTTTGCAGTCGCATAATACCCCAGTTGCTTGGTATATAATGTACGTGTGGGCTTGTAACCATGGACTGCTTTATATTTCATATTTGGATCAAATTTAAATATATTAAGATCGTAATATTGCAGTGGATCAGACATATAATGAAAGGGATCTTTTTTATCCTGATAATCTATTCCAAAAACTGTACTATGTTGTTTTCCAAAGAGGTTAAATTTACCCTGAATATTAATATCTCCAACCCAAGAGTCAGGTTCTCCGCCGTTTTTAATAAAAGCAAGTTGGGTGATATTGGTTTTGGGATCGACTGAACCTCCTAGTCGTGGATATTCATTCAGTTTTAGCATATGTTCTTTAGTGATATTAAACTTTAATTTCCAATCCTGATTAAAATCATGCTGAATACCTGCAAAATATTGCGTACTTTCTGCTTTAATATTTGCCCAGTTGGTGACAAAGGACGTTTTACGATCAAAGCCAATATCAGATCCATCTATATAACGTGGCAGACCAATCCAGTCTTGTTTCCCTTGTAATTTGTCATAACTAAATCCGATGGAGGCAGTTGTTGTCAGTAGAATGTCGTATTCTAGTATGCCATAAACAGAATGGCGGTTTTTTTCTGCAACTGCATAGAAAAAGTCCTGATCATTCCATGTGCCGACCAGACGACCGCGTAATGCACCATCAAGTGCAATAGGCCCAGTGACATCAATCGATGCACGATAGTTTTCCCAGCTTCCTGCTGAAAGTTCAACTGCAATCTGATTTTCTCTTAATGGTTTTTTTCTTACCAGATTAATACTGGCACTGGCTTCACCGTTACCATTAAATAAACCATCAGCCCCCCGTAATACTTCAATTTGTTCAAATTGGGATAAATCCTGTAATTTTAATGCGCTGGATACGCCATCGACACGAATATTTGACACTTCCATACCGCGAGCGATAAAAGTATTCTCAAAGACTTGACCTTGCCAAACACTTATTCCTGCAACCTTATCCAGTGCAGTGGATAAATCTGTTAAATTCTGCTTCTCTAATTGTTCACGATTAACTACAGTAATGGATTGTGGAATTTCTTTTATGGATTGTTCCGCTTTTCCTAGATTGACTTTATTGTTTTGTTCCGCAGTTATCATGATTACCGGCAATCGCACTGCATCGGTAGTGTCATTTAACTGACCATTTGCATTAATATCAATGGTCTTTAACTGTCCCATATTTCGAACTTGATTGGGTCCTTTTTTTATTAATTTATAGCCATTCGTGGTGTACTGAATATCCAGACCATGCGGTGCAAGCAATGCACTAAAGCCGGTATCAACTGTATATACACCTTTTAAACCCTGACTGTATAAATGTTTGACCTGTTTTGGATCAAAGGCAAATTCAATACCGGATTGTGCACTAAATAACGATAAGGCACGATCTAGACTGCTTGCAGGAATATTATATTGATAACTTTCAGCATTTTGAGCCATTACGCTTTGCGTCGTCATGGCACTACTTCCCAAAAAACCTACAAAAACTGCCCGCTGGATTGCTATTGCTAACGGACGTGCTAAAAATTTGGACATCGTTGTTTTAACCCCATAAAATGTTGTACGGAAAATCAACATGAAAATATGTTGTGCTTATAGGGTTAATGCTTGAGATTGGACAAAGTATCATTTTTTCTTGAAAAATAATTTATTGTTCATTGAGTAACGTGTTTATATGCTTGCACAGTTAGTGAGAAGCCTTAAAGGCGCTTTTTAACACTAATTTATGCCCAAAAAATGATTTTTCAATCTGAATAGGGTAGGTGCTTTGCAGTAATACACTTAATCGATCAAGGTTGTTAATCGGATAAGAACCCGAAATTTCAATCTGTTCAGATGTTGCCTGTAATAACTGAGAGTCTATCTCAACCGTTGTCCCGTAATTTTTTTCGATAATCTTGGCAAAATCTTCTAAACTGAGTCGATTGACAGTAACTAAACCCTTACGCCATGTTAATTGTTCAAGTTGTACGGCTTGTGTTGGGTAAATGTGTTGTGAATTAAAGCCAATCTGTTGTCCTGCTGCAATGGTTTGTTTTTGTTTGGATAGCCCCGTTGTGACTTGCACGGCATGTTCCGTGACCATCAACACGGTTTGATCTTTTTGTTGATTGACATTGAAAGCTGTACCGAGTGCCAACATTTCACCATGTTGGTTTAGCACTTTAAATGGACGCTTGGCAGTATCTTTACCCGTTTCCACATAGATTTCACCAAAGCGTAAAATGATTTGTCGCTCGGTCGTGGTGTAATTGACGTCAATTGCTGTTTTGCTGTTGAGGGCAATGGAGGTGCCGTCCTCTAGTGTAATGTGCTGTTGTTCGGCATAAGCCGTGCGATGGTCTGCAAACCATGCCTGTTGCTGTGCGATATATCCGCTAAAGCCCAATACTGTACTGCCTGCCAGTAGTAGCACCAGTTTGCCAATCAATGGCTTATCATCGTCTTGCTGGTTTAATATAGTTTTTGCTAAAGCGGCTGGTACATGCTGAGCATGTCCATAAAGTTTTTGTCTGATTTTTTCTGCACGCCGCCAAATTTTTTGATGTTGCGGACTGGTATTTTTCCATTGCTCAAATTGTTGCTGTTGTTCCGGTGTTAAAGGCTGCTCTTCCATCAGCAATAACCAGTCTGCGGCCTGCTCTAAAATGATTGTTTTATCATCAGAATGCTCAAAATCTTGCAACGGGTTAACCTTTTAATCTTCTATATCTAATACAGTTAAACAACACAGCATGATCTTTTTCATATCACGTTTGATGGTAATTAAGGCGACATCAAGTTGTTCGGCAATTTGTGCATAATTCAAACCATCTAGCTGCCATAGTATAAAGACCTGCTTTTCTCGGCCTTGTAAATTATTCAATATGCTAGACAACTCATCTAAGGCTTCAAGTATCATCAATTCTTGCTCTGGAGAAGGATGATATTGCTCTTCGAGCTGCATTAAGTTGTCTTGATAGGCCTGCTCGATTTTTTTACGCCGCCACCATTGATTGGCAAGATTTTTGGCAATAGTGGTCAGTAACGCACGTGGATGATCATAATGTGTATAACGCTCCTGATGCTCAATGAGCTTCACAAACGTGTCCTGTGCAAGATCGGCTGCGATGCAGTCTTGTTTTAGGCGGCTTTTTAACCAGCGATACAGCCACGCATGGTGATTTTGATAGAGATGCTCAACAATATTGTGCATGACTGACGAATTTAATCAATAATGATTATCAATTTTAACTATTTTATCGTTGTTATACAAATATTCTTTGGTTTTTTAATTGACTCGATGAGTATCTTAATTAAAGGGACAGATGACTATGCTTTACAAGTCTGACATTAGTAGGTATTAAAGTGTCAGTATATCTGTAGAGTAAATGGAAAACGGAAATTTTATTACAGGCTATAGTAGATTAGAACTATGGTAATCTGGTTTAATTAATATAAATAGTTGTAATTTAAGTAAAAAATATAATTTAAAAGTTGGGTATCATGATCAGGTGAGGCCAATTGAATTAAAATAACCAGACAGATCGATTTGATTGGAAATTATTGTTATATGTGCGATATGCCTTTTTATGTCGCTATTTTACAAGAATATTAATATTTCAGTTGTTATTACTATTACTTCATTTTGGATATAGTAAAGGTAATAGCATGGCGCTAACAGCAATAGAAAAAATAACGGAACTAACGAGTTTAGATGCATGGGGATATATTACAAATATTTCTGGTAAGTTGGTTGATCAAACAGAAGATATTGAAATATTTGGAAAAATGACTTTTGGTGCGCCCAATGATCCAATCAGTGCTGGATATTTTGCCACTAAAAAAGGGAAGTATCAGTTAGTATATTCATTTAGTGAGCAGGCAATTCTTCTTGCTGGTGAAATCACAATTACTGATGAAGTCACAGGTCATTGTACAACTTATAAACCTGGCGATTTTTGGGTTGTAGAGAAGGGTACCTCTACGATATGGCAAATAAAATCTGAATATTTTATTAAGCATTATTTTGCTGTTGTTTAATTAAACCTCTTTTGCATAGTGAATTCATTTTATGGGTTCACTATATAAAAATAGATGAATGTTCGATAGAAATTTTTCTAAGGTTTGAATCGTCATCACATATTGCTCAGATGTAATATGTTCAAACACCTGTTCATTAATGATTTTATGTTTTGCATAGACCACATCAAAACTGACTTGCCCTAAGCCTGTCCATGTCAGTTGATCTACATTGGTCTGAATGATATTTTTCTCTATAAATTTTTCAATTCGAAGATTAGCAACTTCTGCACTTCCAGCGAAATAAATCAGAAACTCAATCACGGATTGACGCTGAATTGTTTGTTCTTTATGGGTGTGAAGATAATTAATCAGTTGCCAATCGGCTCGGTCAAATTTACCATACTGCGTATCACGGATCAGATGTTCAAAGGCATGATTTAATTTTTTAACATAGCTGCCAATAGGGCCCGATTCTTTCATTAATGTTGCAATTTCGTCATAATTCATAAGAAAATTCCAAATTAAGCCTGAGGATAAGATTGATTGGTTTTGGCAACTTTTTGAAGATGCAAATCCTCCAAAGGTGAGTTATTATTTAACCGAAACTGGCTTGGAATTAGTTCCACATTTTTTGATATTTACACAATGGATTGGACAAAATATTGATTATATTCAAAGTGCCCAACGGAAATATAATGCAAATAAAGATTAGATAAGAAATATTTTAATATAAAAAAACAATTGCTTATTTGGATTTTATTTTTTATCAAAAAGATTAAATCTCAACAATCCCTTATTTTTGGAACAGTAAGATTAAACTGCTGTTCCATCTTTAATGACTAAACTTTCGACCAGCAATTGCAGTGTTGTGGCTTTGGCATCTTGTGCAAAGACTTTATTGGACAAGCTCTTGCCGCTCACTGCTTCCACTTGTGTCGCGAAATCAGAATAATGTTGTGTCACTGCCCAAATATGAAAAATTAAATGCATGGCAGAAATCGGTTTTAGTTTTCCCGCAGCAATCCATGCATCGATTACTGCAACTTTTTCTTTGACCAACGCTTTTAATGGGCCCTTTAAAATCTTGGTTAAATGCGGAGCGCCCTGAATAATTTCCAGCGCATACAATTTAGATGCTTCCGGCATTTTTTTCGACAGCTGATATTTTACATCGATATAGTGACTAAGTGCCTGTGCAGGTTCTTGTTCCAACTGGATATCATTTAACGGTGCTAGCCATTCCGTTAGTACATGAGAAAGTACAGCGGTATATAACTCATCTTTACTGTCAAAATAATAAAACAGATTGGATTTGGACATGTCTGCCTCTTGGGAAATTTGCTCCATACTTGCCCCGGTTAAACCATAGAGCGAAAAAACTTTTAATGCAGCTTGAATAATCAGTTGTTGTTTTTTTGAAATGGATGATTTGGCAATAGTTTGCTTTTTTATGGTCACGGTCATGATGGGTTCATAGCCAATAAAGGTGTACGTATCATAGCAAAAACGGCTTGCGCTGTCATAAATCCATACTAAAAAAAGGACTTTATTTTTTGCATAAATTGCACATGAATTGTGCGAAAGGTGCTTTTTTGGCGCACTTGGTTTGACCATGTGGTCAAAAAAATAAAGCATATAAAATTATATAAATATATGATAGATATCATTAAAATTAATTGGCATGAGTATTGCTTTAATAAAAATATAGCGAAATATGAAGAATGGTTTTAATCCATTTACTGAAATGTATTTTTAAAGAGAGGTGCAACATGAAAGTTGGTGTATTTTGTCCAATTGGAAATAATGGCTGGTTGCTTTCGAAAACAGCACCGCAATACAAACCGAGCTTCGAATTAAATAAAGAGATCGTACAACTGGCTGAACATTATGGTTTTGACTTTGCCTTGTCGATGATCAAACTGCGTGGTTTTGGTGGTGAAACAGAATTCTGGGATTATAACCTTGAAACCTTCACTTTAATGGCTGGTCTGGCAGCCGTAACGTCCAAAATTCAAATTTATGCAACAGCGGCAACACTGGTGATGCCACCTGCGATTGTGGCGCGTATGGCGTCTACCATTGATTCAATCTCAAATGGCCGTTTTGGTTTAAATGTGGTCACAGGCTGGCAAAAACCGGAATATAGCCAGATGGGCATGTGGCCGGGTGATGAATATTTTGGCAAACGCTACCAATATTTATCTGAATATGTGCAAGTGTTACGTGATTTGTGGGCATCCGGACATTCCGATTTTAAAGGTGAATTTTTTAAGATGGATGATTGTCAGGTCAAACCGATTCCTCAGGCAGACATGAAAATTATTTGTGCCGGTCAATCTGATGAAGGTCTGGCATTCTCGGCAAAATATGCAGATTACAACTTTGTCTTTGGTAAAGGCTTAAATACACCCACTGCCTATGCCGGTATTAATGATCGTTTAAAAGCTCAAACCGACAAAACCGGACGTGATGTGTCAACGTATGTTCTGTTTATGGTGATTGCTGACGATAGTGATGAAAAAGCATTGGCAAAATGGCAGAACTATAACGATGGTGCAGATATGGATGCCATTCACTGGTTACAAGATCAGGGGGCCAAAGATACCAAATCCGGCAGTGATACCAATATTCGTCATATGGCATCGAGTGTTTCTCCGGTCAATATCAATATGGGAACTTTAGTGGGTTCTTATCAAAAAGTTGCTGCCATGCTTGATGAAATTGCAGAAGTCAAAGGGACCGATGGCATTTTATTAACCTTTGATGATTTTGTGCAGGGCGTAGAAGATTTTGGCAGCAAAATTCAACCACTCATGAAAAGTCGTATAGATGTAGATAGTCCGATTCCAAGTCAGGTTGCCAATCTGGAGAAAAGCGCATGAGCCATATAGAAACTTTACGTGCCGATTTCACCCCTGAATCTGCACCTGTCCTTAGTGCTGTACCAGAGTCTTTACAGCTCGATCCGAAACAAACCGCATTAATCGTGGTGGATATGCAAAATGCCTATGCCAGTCTTGGTGGTTATCTGGATCTGGCTGGTTTTGATGTATCGACCACCAAACCAGTGATTGAACAGATTAAAAAGGCGATTGATATTGCGCATCAAGCTGGTATTCAGGTGATCTTTTTTCGTAATGGCTGGGACGACCAATATGTCGAAGCTGGTGGTGCGGGTTCCCCCAATTTTCATAAATCCAATGCCATTAAAACCATGCGTAAAAAACCTGAATTACAAGGCAAATTACTGGCCAAAGGCGGTTGGGATTATGAACTGGTCGATGAATTACAGCCAGCCGAAGGTGACATTGTAATTGATAAACCACGCTATAGCGGTTTTTTTAATACTTCGCTCGATAGTGTGCTGCGCGCCCGTGGCATTCGTAACTTGCTGTTTACTGGGATTGCCACCAATGTCTGTGTTGAATCCACCTTGCGTGATGGTTTCTTCCTTGAATATTTTGGGGTTTTACTCGATGACGCATGTTATCAGGCCGGTCCGCGTGAAGCACATGAGGCCACCTTATATAACGTCAAAACCTTTTTCGGCTGGGTATCTGATGTGTCCAGTATGCAGCAATGTTTTGTGAAAACCACACAAAGTTCTGCGGCCTAACATATTTTTTCATATTCAATTATTGCTTAAATTTTGGAGAACGATCATGGCGAAAACAGTCATTATCCCGGAAGGTACTGGAACACCTTTAGCCCCTTATGTCCCTGCAACCTTGGCTGACAATATTGTTTATGTCTCAGGTACGCTGCCGTTGGATGAAAATAACGATGTGGTCTTTGTTGGAGATGCCGCAGCACAAGCTCGATATGTACTCGAAACCATAAAAAAAGTGATTGAAACCGCGGGCGGTAGCATGGATGACGTGACTTTTAATTCGATCTTTGTCAAAGACTGGGCGGATTATGCTGCCATCAATCAGGTCTATGCCGAATTTTTCCCCAATGATAAACCTGCTCGCTATTGCATACAGTGCGGTTTGGTTAAACCAGATGCATTAATCGAAATTGCATCAATTGCACATATTGGATAAATCTGCCCATTCACTATGTTGGAAACAATAAATCGCCAGACGCAAGACAATTGTATGGTGCTTTGAGCAGGATTGACTGGGTGAGTCATCAAGTCATGGCTATACAAGTCTTGCGGATGCAAAGGAGATAGATCAATGAATTCGATTGTTCAGGCCAGAAATTTGACAGCACATACAGCGCAATCAAATCACATGGTGGCTAAAGTGGAAAAAGACCTCAACGCAGGTGCAAAACCCGTGTTATCTGACACCCAGCAATTGTTTAGAAATGCCATGAGCAATCTGGCTGCTGCTGTCAATATTATCAGCACTGATGGCGATGCTGGGCGTGCGGGCTTTACCGCTTCCGCAGTATGTAGTGTCACGGATACACCACCAACGCTCTTGGTGTGTTTAAACCGCAATGCATCGGTCTATGAAATCTTTAAAAAAAATCAGGTGCTGTGTGTCAATACGCTGGCTTTGGAACATCAGGATTTAAGTAATTTATTTGGTGGCAAAACCCCCATGGATGAACGCTTTGCACAGGGACAATGGCAAACACTGGTAACCGGTTCACCTGTATTACAGGATGCCATGCTGGCATTTGATTGCAAGGTCAACCAGATCACCAGTATGGGAACACATGATATTTTCTTTTGCGAAGTCCTTGAGATCCAGCAAAAACAAGGCGCTCGTAGTCTGATTTATTTTGACCGGGCATATCACCAACTCACTAAACATCACTGATTTTTTAATCCTGATCTTGGCAATGAATGAGTAATCTCGGGGTGGTACATAATGAAAGAAAGCTGGTTTGTAAAATGGCGACCTTATACTGGTGATATCGAAAAAACACCGGTGGCAATGAATGAATATTTACCCGCAGGACAATCTATTGTATTGGGACTGCAACACACTTTTGCCATGTTTGGGGCAACAGTGTTAGGACCATTATTGATGGGATTTGATCCTAGTTTGACGATGCTGCTTTCAGGTATAGGTACGATCCTGTTTTTTATCATTACGGGTGGACGCGTGCCCAGCTATTTAGGTGCAAGTTTTGCATTTATCGGTGCTGTTGTTGCTGTGACAGGCTATAGTGGTAGTGGTGGAAATCCCAATATTGGTGTGGCATTGGGTGGTACAGTTGTTTGTGGAATTTTCTACGCATTGATGGGTTTACTCATCATGAAGACGGGGTCAGATTGGCTGGAAAAATTATTACCTCCAGTTGTGGCGGGTGCCATCGTCATGATCGTGGGTTTAAATCTGGCCCCGATTACGATTAAGGGGATTTCAGATAATAGTTTTGATACATGGATGGCATTGGTCACTGTGTTATGTATTGGTAGCGTAGCTGTATTTACCAAGGGAATGCTAAGAAGACTGTTACTATTAGTTGGCTTACTATTGGCCTATTTTATTTATTTTATTACGGCCAATGTATTGGGTTTTGGCAAACCTATTGATTTTACGCCTATTGCAAATGCAGCATGGTTTGGTTTACCAACTTTACATCAACCTGAATTTAGAATGGATGCAATTTTATTGATTGCACCAATTGCCATTATTTTAATGGCAGAAAATTTGGCTCATTTTAAAGTCGTTGGTGCCATGACTGGGCAAAATATTTCACCTTATATGGGACGTGCATTTTTTGCTGATGGTTTTTGTACATCATTGTCCGGATCCGTGGGTGGTACAGGGTTAACCACCTATGCAGAAAATATCGGCGTGATGGCCGCAACTAAAATTTATTCTACTATTATTTTTGTTATTGCTGGTTGTTTTGCAATTTTATTGGGTTTATCACCAAAATTTGGTGCGGTGATTAGTACTTTACCTGCTGCGGTTTTGGGCGGAGCATCAATCGTCGTTTTTGGTTTGATTACCATTGCCGGGGCACGTATCTGGATTAATAATCAAGTAGACTTTACCAAAAATGGTAATATGATTGTTGCTGCTGTGACAGTTATTATGGGAACTGGTAATTATTCAATTCATATTGGAAGTTTTGATTTAGGTGGTATTGGAACAGCAACATTTGCAGCGATATTACTTAATTTATTTTTAAATCGAGAGAAAAATATAAAAGAATCTGTTCCGGAAGATTTTGATCTTAAAAAAGTATAAAGTCAATAATCTAAAAAGGCACTTTTAAATAAGTGCTTTTTTTATATTTTAATTTCTAAAGTAATAATATTTTTTGGTTGTGATTTTGCTTCAATAATGTGCAACTTGTATTTTTATTGTGCAAAATTAATTTATATATTAAAATTGTAACACTACTTTAAATTAAGTTTTATTTAATATGGTTTAAGTTTATAGAATTAAAGGAAATATTTTTATTATATTAATTGTCTATTTTTTATAAATTGGTTCGTTATTTGCTTATATATATTATAGCTTAAAGGTGAGATCTTTAATTTATTTAATATGATTGATTGAAGAGGTATAGGAGCAACGAAATGGGTATTCCAGTCATAGATTTAAAAGATGTAGATATTAATGATCCTGAAAGTGAGGTAACTCAAAAAGCTGTGAGAGAGCTATTTAAAGCTGCAACAAACTCAGGATTTTTTTATGTGAAAAATCATGGGGTTGGTCGTGATACGGTTACCAGACAATTTACTTTGGCGAAAAAGCTATTAAGTTTATCTGATGAAATAAAGCAAAAGTATAATGTAAGAAATTTCTTTGGTTTTAGGGGATTTGACAAAATTAATGGTCAGCAATTAGATCCAAATGCCAAACCTGATTTAAAAGAAGGATATTATTGTGGTAAAAATTATCCACAAGATCATCCATATGCGATTGCCAAATATCAAAATTATGGCCCAAATCAATGGCCTACTGAATTACCAGAATGTGAGTCCATTTGTCTGGAATATATCGATGAAATGTATAAATTATCAGATTTCATTATGAAATTATTGGCATTATCACTTTCTTTGCCAAGTAATTATTTTGATGCCTCAAGTCAGGATCCTATGGGGACTCTGCGTATGATACGTTACCCGTCACATCCAAAAGATGCAGATGAATTAACATTTGGAGCTGGAGCACATACAGATTGGGGCTCGGTCACTATTTTAGCTCAGGATCAGATCGGAGGGCTGGAAGTTTGTATGCCTGATGGAACATGGGTAAAAGCTTCTCCAATTGAAGATACTTTCGTGGTTAATTTAGGGGATATGATTCCAAAATGGACCAATGGTCTATATCATTCAAATCCGCATCGGGTCAGAAATGTCTATTCAAATGGTGAATATAGATATTCTATCCCATTTTTTTATGAACCAGATTACCATGCTGTGATTTCGCCTGTACCCGGAACACTTAAAGAAAATGAGATTCCAAAATTTGAGCCGTGTACTGTTGGAGAACATTTAGAGCAAATGTATAATCGCTCTTATAAGAAAGCAGAAGAATCAATGGCCAAGAAAGCTGCTTATTATTAAAAATAAAAGAAGAGTTATTTTAATCCAAGATTAAAATAACTCTCAAAGTTTTACAGTCTATACTGTTCTACAAATTGATTTGAACTTTTATCTTTTTTCGCTTCATAAATGGCTGCTCGTTCTGCATAAATTTCTCTAATATATTGTGCAACTAAACAACTATCATTAAACATATTATACTTCCATCCCAAACCATATGACCATAAGTTAATATTATCGACAGTCATCAGCTTAATATTCGATAATGGGTCATACAGATAGTGATCAATTACTTTTCGAATAATTTCTTTGGTACAGGCTAATTTATGTGCATGCCAAAATTCTGTATGCCATTCTCCTGCTTTGGGTTGACTAAAAGGATATTGTATACTGCGCCCAGGCCTGTCATTTCCTAGACCATCCCAGGGGCAACTTTCTCCAGCCCACCAGTTTCTTGGACCATTTGGCACAGCAGGGCGTATTTGTGCCCAAGTGATTAATTGTCGATTTAGCCAATCATCGGCATAACTATTTGAATTATATGGGTCTAATTTCATAATCGCTTCATTATTACCTCTGAAGCCGGAGGTAAATATTTCGATTTCATTTTCAATCTTAAAAATACAATGGCTATAGTCCATTGCCATATTAAAACGCACACCTTTACTTTCTACAATATCTGCGACTTGAAGCACGCGTCGATAATCTTCTGACCAGTTATCGACATGATTTTCGAAAGTAATGGTGATTCCTTTTTTATCGGCATATTCATAAAAGTGCAGATATAATTCTGCAACTTGATCGTTAGAGATATAGGTCTTGTTGATATCTTTGGCAGAAAGCATAACGTTATGATATTTTGCTCCCACGGCATGAGTCAGTTCGATATTTTTCTTAAACTCATTTTTTTCATTATCGCCTAATGTATATAATCCATAACCAGAATAAATGGGAAGGTTAACATTTTGACTTGCTTTAATGTAAGCATCAATTTGTTGTTCATTAATTGGAATATGATCTAGAAAATCCCAGACTTCAGAATCTTTTAATAAGTTAAATTTTTCTTCAATAGTTGGTTCAATCAGAGAAACAGGATTTTCTATTGAGGAAGATTGTATTCCAAGACCAGCACATCCTAATGGAAACATTTTTTTCATGTCACACCTTAATGATTTTAAAATGGATAATTAACGCAGTAATAGATAAAGCAATAATAATACCAATTTTTTATTTTTAAAATTTGACCATTTGGTCAAATTTGGCTTATTTTTTGCTTTTGTAAAATGGCAAAAAGCAAACTTTAAATTAAGAGGGTATGTTAATGAAAAAACTGAGTCATATATTATTTTCTACTGCTATTTGTTATCTACCAATAGCAGCACATTCTCAACCAATCTGGCAAGATTTTAGTATTACAGGTTTGTATGGGACAAATTATGAACTCACACCAGATGAAAAGCAGACAACAGTAACCTTTGAATATGCAGCCAAATTAAAATATGGTGATTTTTTTGGTTTTGCTGATCGTACTGAAAGTGGTGGACAAAAAGACACATATTTTGAGGTTTCTCCACGCTTAAGTTTGGGGGCTGTAAGCGGATATAATATGCAAGTTGGTATTTTAAAAGATGTATTATTATCAACAACATGGGAAGGTGGAGATAATATGAATAATTATCTTTATGGATTGGGTTTTGACCTTGATATTCCCTATTTTCAATATGCCAGTGTAAATGTATATCGTGCAAAAAATGATTTAACTACTGATGATTGGCAATTAACTTTGACATACGGTGTACCATTCAAGTTAGCTTCAGAGGATTTCTTGTTTGATGGTTTTCTGGATTGGTCGACTGAAGAAGATGATCATGAAAGTGAAATGAACTGGACTAGCCAGTTAAAGTGGAATGCTGGGAAACATATCTCTCCAGATACCAAGTTATATTTGGGGATTGAGTATTCACACTGGACCAATAAATATGGTGTACCGGATAAAGATGAAAGAAATGTCAGTGCCTTAGTGAAATATCATTTCTAACATTGTTTAATCCAAAAAAGATAGAAGATTTAATATTCTTTTGTTATGAAGTGATTAAGTAAAATATTGAATTAATTTTAGGCATGAAATATCTCATTATTCCATGCTTTATTTCTATGCTTGCTATTTTGGGTTAAAAATAGCAATAAATCTATTATTTATTGAAAACGAAATTATATTAATGATCTATTATTGTGCAATATGATTTTTTCGGCTCAAATTAGAACAATTGGTCAAATATTTTTATTGATTAATTTATATAACTATATGATAAATATATTTATAATTTTGGCATATTTTATGCTTACTTATTTATAAAATTGCTTGTAGTTGGTATTGATATAATAGACATATGGAAGAATGTATAAACTATATTGTTCTATCTAATGAAGTTGTCATTTATATCCTAAATTTTTATGAAATTATAAATATTTAGCTTCAATATTATTCTATCTGCTCTAAGCAATCCTGATCTTGGCAATGAATGAGTAATCTCGGGGCGGTACATAATGAAAGAAAGCTGGTTTGTAAAATGGCGACCTTATACTGGTGATATCGAAAAAACACCAGTGGCAATGAATGAATATTTACCCGCAGGGCAAAGTGTGGCTTTAGGGTTGCAACATGCGTTTGCCATGTTTGGTGCAACTGTACTGGCACCCTTGTTAATGGGATTTGACCCTAGTTTAACTATGTTTATTACCGGGATTGGCACCATCTTATTTTTCCTGATTACAGGTGGTCATGTACCCAGTTATTTAGGTTCAAGTTTTGCCTTTATTGGTGCTGTTGCTGCGGCAACAGGCTATGCCGGGGCAGGCAGTAATCCCAATATTGCCTTGGCCTTAGGCGGTACCATTGTTTGCGGAATTTTATATGCGTTGGTCGGGATCATTGTGATGCGTACCGGCACGCAGTGGATTGAAAAACTCATGCCACCTGTGGTCACCGGGGCAATTGTCATGATCATTGGTTTGAATCTTGCGCCCGTAACAATTAAGGGTGTATCTGGCAATACTTTCGATACGTGGATGGCATTAGTGACCGTCTTAAGTATTGCTTCGATTGCTGTGTTTACCCGAGGCATGGTTCGTCGTTTATTGCTTTTGGTCGGGTTGGTGATTGCCTATATTTTGTATTTCATAATGGCAAATGTCATGGGACTGGGCACGCCTATCGATTTTAATGCGATTTCTAATGCAGCATGGTTTGGTTTACCCAATTTTCAAGCCCCTGTATTCGATAGCAAAGCGATTTTATTGATTGCACCAGTCTTCATTATTCTGGTTGCTGAAAATCTGGGCCATTTTAAAGCCGTCAGTGCCATGACAGGACAAGACATTTCACCGTATATGGGACGAGCATTTTTTGCCGATGGTTTATGTACCAGTCTGTCTGCTTCTGTCGGTGGCACAGGCATGACTACCTATGCCGAAAATATTGGGGTCATGGCTGCCACCAAAATTTATTCGACCATTGTTTTTGTGATTGCCGGTGCATTTGCAATTTTACTGGGTTTATCGCCAAAATTCGGTGCTTTAATTAGCACTATTCCTGTGGCAATTTTGGGTGGTGCATCGATTGTTGTCTTTGGTTTGATCACGATTGCAGGCGCACGAATCTGGATTAGCAACCAGGTCGATTTTAGTCAAAATGGCAATATGCTGGTGGCTGCGGTGGCGATTATCATGGGCACAGGCAACTATGCTTTACATATTGGCAGCTTTGATCTCGGTGGGATTGGTACGGCAACTTTCGCTGCGATTTTAATGAATCTGGTATTTAATCGTGACAGTTTGTCGAGCAAACCGAGTACTGGGGTGACTGCGCCTTTATCTTCGCCTGCTTCACCTCTAAAAGAATAAAAACACTGATTTAGCTGTCCTGTTTATCTTTCCCCAGGAGAGATAAACAACAGTTATTAATATCTAATCTCTTCTTTTTATTTATGTTTAATAGGATTTATTATGGCAATTGAATCGGTGGCATTTATTGGTTTGGGCGCAATGGGTTGGCATATGGCAGCCCATTTACCCAAAGCATTTTCCGATGTTCGGGTCTGGAATCGTACATTTAGCAAAGCAGAGCAACATGCGCAACTTTTTTCTACGACAGCAGTTTCACTGCAACAAGCGGTACAGGCCGATGTGATTTTTTCCTGTTTGCCAACCAGCCAGCAGGTCGAGGACATTATTGCGCAGGCGCCGCCAAAGGCAGGAAGTATCTGGGTGGATTGCACCAGCGGTGAACCACAGTCTGCTCAAAAACTGGCACAGAGTTTAAAAGCACGGCAGGTTGCTTATCTGGACGCACCTGTATCTGGTCAAACTATTGGAGCAGAAAATGGTACGCTGACAGTCATGGTCGGCGGTGATGCCGAAGCCTTAGCGATAGCCAGTGTTGCGATTCAGCCTTTTGCTGGCATGATCGAATATGTCGGACAAAGTGGTGCGGGCTTTGCTGTAAAAGCGGTGAATAATATTTTAATGGCCGTGAATTTATGGTCATTGGCCGAAGGGATGTGTAACCTGAAAGCACAAGCTGTAGATTTAAATGCTGCCTTAAAATGTATCAATGCCTCAAGTGGACAAAGTGGTATTTCCCATAATATTTTTGCCCAGCGGGTTTTGAGTCAGGAATTTCCACTGACATTTGCCCTGAATCTGCTGGCAAAAGATGCAAAAATTGCCACGGATCTGGCCAGTGATAGCAATACAGTGATGCCGGTTTTACAATTAACCCAGCAATTGTTGCGTTCTGCCAGTAACAGTTTGCCGCAACCCAGTGATTTTTCCAGTGCAGTAAAGTTATTGGAACAATGGAATCAGACGCAATTAAATTGATGATTTCATATTAAAGTGACTTGAGTCATAATGGCTTAAGTCACTTTTTTAATCAGGTCGTGGAAAAAAGCGTTGTTGAACTGCAAAGCGTTGCGGTTCAACCTGTTGATAACAAAAACAGCTTTTATCATGATGGTTAAACATACCGACTGCCTGCATATAGGCATGAATAATAGATTGACCGACAAATTTAAATCCCAGTTTCTTGAGTCGCTCCGACAAATACCAACTACGTAGCTGATCCAGATCATAATCGATTAATTTTGCATGACGGCGCACGGCGATTTGATTAAGAATTTCTGCCTTGCTATAAAAAGCATGTTGCCATAGCCAAAAGGTCATGGCAGACAATTCGGTATGGGAGTTTAAGCTTTCAAATTCGGTTGTATATTTTAGCCAGAGGCGGGCATTCTCGCGGATTGCCAATAGTTTGCCATGGTGGCGGATAATACCGGCATCAAGTAATATCTCTTTGATTTGTTCATCAGAAAAATTGGCAATTTGCTCAATTGGATATTGAAAAAAATAATGTCGATAATTTTCACGTTTTTTTAATACCATCCACCACGATAATCCGGCCTGTTGTCCTTCCAGACAAAATTGTTCAAACAACGCTTGATCATCAAGACAAACCTGTCCCCATTCTTGATCGTGATAGCATTGATACAGGGCTTCCTGCGAGACCCAAAAACATCGTTGTGGTTGTGTGGTCATGATCCAATCAAATCTTTTTACTTATGTCCACGATACCTGAATTCCTCCTAATTTGCTGGCCTGAAACGTTACAAAACCGCATTCATTTATGCACAAATATACGACTTAATTTTAATCTTTAAACGCATTGTTCTTTTAATATGACAGTAGAAAATATCTCATCAAGGAGAAAAGGGAATGAATAAAGTGATCCTTCCTGTTTTGGCCAGCATTATTACCAGTAGCGCATTATTGGTTGGCTGTGCCAGTGCAACTCCATCACAAAACCGTATTGGTGCAGCCGCAGTCGGTGGTGCATTAGGTGGTGGTGTAGGAAATCATGCTGGCGGTAAAGTCGGTGCAGCCGCAGGTGCCGCGGTCGGTGCTGGTGTTGGAACCAATACACAGGGCAGTTCTAAATCCGGCACAACCAAAAGTGCAGTGGGGGCAGGTATTGGTGCAATCGTCGGTGAACATATCTTTGGTGGTGATAAAGGCGCAGCCATTGGTGGTGCAATTGGCGGTGGCGCAGGTGCTGCTATTGAGGAAAATCGTCGCTAAGGCAAGCTCAATCGGAAAAAGCTTATCGAGGTTATGATAGGCTTTTTTCATATCTGCATCATGTCTTGTATAATGTGCGATAAAAGATATTGAGATCAGGAACAAGAAGGATTTTTCAGTATTTTGTTACGCTTGCAGATGTACTGGAATGTAGCAGTCATTTCAAGCGCGTTTAAAATAAAATTTACAAGCATAAGTAGAGTATAAAAATGAAACAGATCAATCTAAGCATACTGGGTTTAGTGGGTATAACGACATTATTCGGCTGTTCTACAGCACAGCATCCAACGGGTGTAAATGCTGAAATTGCGCCGCCTTCTATACAACCGACCGGATTATATACCACTCGGCTGATGGCAACGGAAACTAAGCGTATTGGAATTTTGCCACCTCGACCTGTGCCGTCTTCCAATGCCAATACTCAGCAATATGAAGATAAAATAGATAATCCGATTAAACGTGTGGCGGAGCATCCGGTATCGACCTTTTCAATTGATGTGGATACTGGCTCATATACCAATGCACGACAAATGATCTGGCGTGGACAGAAGATTATGCCGGAAGGGATTCGCGCCGAAGAATTTATCAATTATTTTAGTTACGATTATCCGCAAAGCAATCAAAATCTGCCTTTTAGCACCAACACTTTATTCACCACTGCACCGTGGAATAAAAATCATCAATTATTGCGAATTGCTTTAAAAGCGCAGGATATCAAGGCACAGCATTTGCCAGACACCAATCTGGTGTATCTGATTGATGTATCCGGATCAATGGCCAGTGAAGATAAATTGAATTTGGTGAAAACTGCCTTACTGGAAATGGTTGATCAATTACGCCCACAAGATAAAATTTCGATTGTGACCTATAGTGGCAAAGAGGAAGTGGTTTTATCCGGTGTTTCGGGGAGTGATAAACACACCATCAAAACTGCGATTAGTCGACTCACTGCCGCCGGCTCTACCAATGGCGAATCGGCAATTCAAATGGCCTATCAACAGGCAGAAAATCATTATCTTAAACATGGTATTAACCGTATTTTATTATTGACCGATGGTGATTTTAATGTCGGTGTCAGTGATACCAAAACCTTAAAACAGATGATCGCTACACATCAACAAAAAGGCATTGGCTTATCCACTATGGGCGTGGGTAATTATCGGTTTAATGATGGGCTGATGGAGCAATTGGCGGATGCTGGTAACGGAAAATATTCCTATCTGGATTCACTCGGCGAAGCCCGTAAAGTATTGATTCATGAAATGAGTTCGACGCTTGCCAATGTCGCCAATGATGTAAAAGTTCAGGTTGAATTTAATCCGGCCTATGTACAGGAATATCGTTTGTTGGGTTATGATAATCGTCAATTGGCGCGTGAAGACTTTAATAATGATCAGGTTGATGCAGGGGATATTGGTGCTGGACATACGGTTACAGCATTGTATGAAATTGTCCCGGTTAGTGCAAAAGCAACCCTTGATCCGCTACGTTATCAGGCTGATGCTAAAACTGTACAGGGCAGTAAAAATGGTGAAATCGCCTACCTGAGATTGCGTTATAAACTGCCGCAGCAGACACAATCAAAACTGATTGAACAAGCGATTAAACAAAATAGTCTGGTGCCATGGGAGAAGGCGGATCAGGATCTTTATTTTGCGGTCGCAGCCTCACAATTTGCCTTTAAGCTGCAACAACGTAAAGATATTCCTGTCATGTCGTGGCAAGAGATTATCCGCATGGCAAAAGCGGGTGCAAGCGCAGATCAGTTTGGACAAAAGCAGGAAATGATTGGCTTAATGCAAAAGGCACAATTGACTTATCCTGATCGCAAGTCAGAGAATTAAAGGTGATCATCAAAGCGTATCAGATCAGTTCTATACGATTTTCTTTGTACACGACAAAATTAAATAACTATATGATTTATATATTTTTATTCCAATCCCCCTAAATCCCCCTTTGGAAAAGGGGGACTTTCCACGAATCATATAACATATTGATTTCCTTGCGGCGTACACGCCTCATCCTCCTTTTCAAATGGGTGAGTGGCAATGCCACGCAAGGAGGGATTTTTTATAAATCAAAAAATTTTTGTCGTGTACAGAGACGATTTTTATCATCTTATGTTTATTTTTAGCGTTATCGTGATTTAAATAATGAACGCGAGGCTGTGGCTTTTTTGCGGCGTATATAGATGGTCTTTTCGACTTCGGCGATACGCTGTCCGGTTTCATCGATAATATCCAGTTTATAAATCCGTAGAATGGGGGCGTTATTGGCGCAAAGATACTTGATATGACGAATCTCTGCTGCATCAATGCGAATCTCGGCATATACCGTGCCTCGACTCGGTGACAGAAAATTAATCGTGGCCGATTTATCCCAGACAATATATTTGTTGCCTAATAAATGCAGGAGTAACAACATATAAAAAGGATCGACCATGGCATACAGGCTGCCACCAAATTGTACACCGACAATATTACGGTTTTGGCGAGTTAAGGGCATTTTTACCCGCACATATCCCTGATTTAAATCCAGTGTATCGACACTGATGCCTGCCCCACGAAACGGTGCATAGCGATTGATCAGAAGTTTGGCAATACCCGGTAGGCTTTTTACAGTTCGTAGAATGTCCATAGGGTCAATTTATCTCATGATGTTTTTAATCATACTAGAGCATGATGTTGTAAAAGCATTGGTGCAATCTACGCTGAGTAGGGTGGATTGAGTCAATAGTATCTATTTTAGAAAAGGTTGTGGCCATGACGTTAAAACAAGAATTTTGGGTAAATACCACGGATCAGCAAAAACTTTATGTCAAAACATGGGGTGATGAGACATTGCCACCCTTGGTTTTGGTACACGGTTATCCAGATAATCAGGAAACATGGGAACCGATCATTCCTTTTTTAAGTGATCAATTCTATGTGATTACTTATGATGTTCGTGGAGCTGGTCATTCCAGTGTACCTGCCAGCGTCAAAAGTTATCGTCTACCGCAGTTGGCTGATGATCTGGAAGCATTGGTGAATCAGGTGATTCCGGATCGGTCCTATCATCTTGCTGCACATGACTGGGGTTCCATCCAAAGTTGGGAGTCTGTGACCGAACCACGTTTTCGCGGCAAGATTTTGTCGTATTCTACGATTTCCGGCCCTTGTTTGGACCATGCGCAATTTGCATTGGCCAAATTGCGTAAAAAAGATCCGGCCAAGTGGTTAAAATTATTAAGTAAATCCTGGTATATCGGGATATTTCATTTACCTTTGCTGGCACCGACATTTTGGCGTTTTTCCTCAGAAAAATTTTGGCAAAAATTTCTTGCCAGTTTAGAAAGACAGCAAGGTTTACCGACCAATTCCAATATCTCTAGAGATGGTCAATTTGGGGTACAACTCTATCGTGCCAATTTTTTACCGGCTTTGACAAAACCGCGGAAGCGTTATGCACAGTGTCCTGTACAAGCCATCGTATTAAAATATGATCGTTTTGTCAGCCCAGACTATATTGCGGAAATGCCAAACTGGGTCGAGGATTTTAGTCAGGTCGAAGTCGATGCCAATCATTGGGCGATTTTGAGTCAACCGGAAAAAATTGCCAACTACATTGCGACATTTGCACAAAACTATCATTAAAAAATATTGGTTTTTCCCGAGCAGCAATAAGGTGCTCATGCCTGATTCACATTTTAACCCTGATATTTTCAAGCAAATATCAGGGTTTCTTTGTATAGCCGCTATCATCGGCTGGTTTTGGGCTGTTAGAATACCGACTTTTATTTCATCTTACGATTCATATGAATGCAGTAGTTGTCGCCATTGCAGTGATGTTTGCACTCTCATTGGCAAGAGTTTCGGTTGTTTTAACGTTGGTTGTGTCTGCAATTATCGGTGGACTGGTTGCAGGATTAAGCCTGTCGGACACTGTTCAGGCCTTTAATGCCGGTCTGGGTGATGGTGCAGAAGTTGCGCTGGCTTATGCAGTATTGGGGGCTTTTGCGCTGGCATTGTCCAAATCCGGTTTGCCGGATTTACTGGCGCATAAGTTGATTGGGATTCTCGGGATGGAAGCCAGTCAGAATCAGGCCACCAAGGTAAAATATTTATTGCTGGGTATTTTATTAATTTCTGCCATTTTCTCACAAAACCTGATTCCGGTTCATATTGCCTTTATTCCGGTTTTGGTGCCGCCTTTACTTAAAGTGATGAATCATTTAAAGCTTGATCGTCGTGCAGCTGCCTGTGTTTTAACACTGGGACTGGTCGGGACATATATCTTTTTACCTGTCGGTTTTGGTGCGATTTTTCTCGAACAAATCCTGATGGGAAATATTAATAAGATTGGCGCAGCCTATGGTTTGCATGTCGATCGCTGGATGATGCCGGCCGGTATGGCAATTTCGGTTTTGGGTATGGTGATCGGAACCTTATTTGCAGTTTTTGTCACTTATCGTAAACCACGTATTTATCAGGATCGGGAAATTAAACCGGTTACGACAATTGACTTGGATAAACCGCTTCGTGCCACGGCCCAAGATGAGCAACATCAACAGGCTCATCTACAAAACGACACACTGCAACAGGATGCCGAGGAATTAAAACAGGAAGCGCAGGATGTACCCAAGATTTCCAAAAAAGTCATGTTGATGGCGATTCTGGCAATTGTACTGACACTGGCAGCCCAATTGTATTCTGGCTCGATGATTCTGGGTGGCTTGGTTGGTTTTGCGATACTTTCTACTGCGGGTATTTTTAAGTGGCAACAGGCCGATGATGTCTTTGTACAAGGCATGCGCATGATGGCATTGGTGGGTTTTATCATGATCTCGGCAGCAGGTTTTGCTTCGGTCATGACACATACCGGTGATATTAATCAACTGGTCAATGGTGTGGTTCATTTGATTGGCGATAATCATGCACTGGCGGCATTTCTGATGTTGTTCATTGGTTTATTTGTGACGATTGGGATTGGTTCCTCTTTTTCCAGTGTACCGGTACTTGCGGTGATTTATGTGCCTTTATGTGTACAGTTCGGCTTTTCTCCTTTGGCGACTGTGGCATTGATTGGTACTGCGGCAGCGCTGGGTGATGCCGGTTCTCCCGCATCGGATTCGACACTCGGACCAACAGCTGGTCTAGGTGTGGACGGACAACATGATCATATCTGGGATACGGTAGTGCCGACATTTATTCATTTTAATATTCCGTTATTAATATTTGGCTGGATTGCAGCCATGATTTTATAGTCTAAAAAATCAGTTGTAATAATATCGTTGCATCAATATAAAACATATTAAAATAGTAGGAATTTAAAGTAGATTGATTTGGTTGGTTTTAATATCCAACCAAATTAGTAAAATTAATATAAAATGTTTAAAATCATCATATTATAAATAATGTTAAAAAATGTATATAAATATGCTTGCAAGGTATAAATATGTGGGTTTATGATTAACCCAAGATAAGTTTTTTATTTACTTTAAGGTGCTTTAAAATGTTAAAAAAAGCTCTCATCACTGGTTTGTTAGTGGGTATGTCTTCTGTTGCCATGGCGGGTCCATGGACTGTTAAAGTCGGTGCGAGTGTATTAGTCCCTGATTCTGATAATGGAACACTGGTGGGTGGTGCCGTGCATCCAGATGTATCTACTGAAGCGAACTTTACACCTTCTATTGAATATGCTTTTGGCGAAACACCATGGTCTGTTGAATTGTTGCTTGCTGCACCTTTTAAGCATGATGTGAAATTACCAGAAGTAAACTCTACAGCCACATTTAAACATTTACCGCCAACTATTACTGCTAAATATAATTTTAAAAATTCATCTCGTTTTACACCTTATATTGGTGTAGGTGCGACTATTGTAGTGCCTTGGGATGAGAAAGTGTCAGGTGCTTTAGCTGGTGCAAAATTAGAAGCAGATGAAAGTTATGGTGTTGCTGGACAAGTTGGTTTTAAATTCCAACCTGCTGATGCGAAGAACTGGGGTGTATATGCGGATGTACGTTATGCACAAGTTGAATCTGATCTAAAATTAAATGGTGACAAGATTGGCACTTTAGACGTTAATCCTTGGATCTATACATTAGGTTATAGCTATAACTTCTAATCATGTCTTAAAAAATTAGGTCAATTTGCCTCGCTGAATGCGGGGCATTTTTATGCAGATATCTTTTTTACATAAAGCATAATAAGTACAACGATTAACAGTATAAGTTCAAAATTTCTATGATTAGACTGGTAAAACGACAAAATAGAATAAAGTTAAGAAGGTTTAAAAATGCGTACCATTGGTTGGGTTAGTTGTATATTTCTATGTTTTTCATCAAGCAGTTTCGCAGCAAGTTTCGACTGTAGTAAAGCCAGATTGGCAACCGAAAAACAGATTTGTCAGGTCAGACAGCTGAACGATGCGGATGTAAAAATGGCAACGGTGTACAACATTGTTTTAAGAGCTGTCCCGATGGGCAGCCGTGATGCCGAGAAAGGGCTACAATATCAGTGGCTCAAACAAAGAAACCAATGTGCTGCGAATACTGGATGTATTGCTAAGGCCTATCAGACACGACAAACGCATCTCGATGAAATCATCAATCAACGGGTGCTGAGTCAGGGACCATTTTAAAATTAAATAAAATTTTTTGAATTTGTATATTGAAATTTGCTTTAAAAACGCCATTGATTACTCAGACAAATACAGAGTTACAATTCAAGGAGTTATCAATGAGCGAACAAAATGCTACACAAGAACAGGCCGCACAAAAACATAGTTTTCAGGCCGAAGTTGCACAATTATTGCATTTAGTCACGCATTCTTTGTATTCCAATCCAGAAATTTTCTTACGTGAATTAATTTCTAACGCTTCCGATGCTTGTGATAAATTGCGTTTTGAAGGGATCAACCATCCTGATTATTATGAAAATGATCCAGATCTACACGTCCGTGTAAGTCTAGACAAAGACAATAAAACCATTACGATTTCTGATAATGGTATCGGTTTAAGTGAGCAGGAAGCCATTGACAATCTGGGGACCATTGCAAAATCGGGGACTAAGGATTTTATGTCCAAGTTAACCGGTGATCAAAAATCTGATGCACAACTTATTGGTCAATTTGGGGTTGGATTTTATTCAGGTTTTATTGTGGCAGATAAAATCACAGTAGAATCCCGCCGTGCGGGTTTGCCAGCCAATGAAGGTGTACGCTGGATTAGTGGTGGGACAGGTGACTTTGAGGTTGAGCAAATCAACAAAGCTTCTCGTGGTACCGATATTATTTTGCATTTGCGTGATGATGCACTGGAATATCTGGAATCCTATAAAGTAAAACAAATCATCAATAAATATTCCGATCACATCAGCTTGCCGATTGAAATGCAAAAAGAAGTTTGGCAGGAAGAGGACGTTGCCGAGGGAGAAGAGCCTAAAGGTGGTCAGTATGTAAAAACTGATGAATGGGAAGCTGTGAATTCTGCCAGTGCACTATGGACACGTAATAAAAATGAAATTAGCGATGAACAATACATCGAGTTTTATAAAAATCTGTCCCATGATTTCGAAGCACCATTGGCATGGACACATAACCGTGTTGAAGGGACGACTGAATATACGCAATTGCTTTATATTCCTAGCAAAGCATCACAGGATATTTTTACCCGTGAAGCCAAGGCAGGAATTAAACTTTATGTAAAACGTGTATTTATCATGGATGATGCGGATAATCTGATTCCAAATTATTTACGCTTTGTACAGGGTGTGATTGACAGTGCCGATTTACCCTTAAACGTGAGTCGTGAGTTATTACAGGAAAGTCGTGATGTTAAAACCATTCGTGAAGGAAATGCACGTCGTATTCTGACACTGATTGATGGTCTAGCAAAATCGGAAGATGAAAAAGATCAGGAAAAATTCAAACAGTTCTATAGCGAATTTGGTTCTTTGATCAAAGAAGGTTTGGGTGAGGATTTTGGTAATCGTGAGCGTATTTTAAAATTATTACGCTATGCAACCTCAAGCAATGATGAAATCAGTACTTCATTTGCAGATTACAAAGCTCGTATGAAAGAGGGTCAAAAAGCCATCTATTATGTGACTGCGGACAGTCTGGCGGCTGCCAAAAACTCGCCTCAGCTTGAATTATTTAAGAAAAAAGGCATTGAAGTGCTATTGATGGCGGATCGTGTTGATGAATGGGCCATGAATTTTGTGCATGAATTTGATGGTACGCCATTGCAAAACGTGTCAAAAGGCGCGGTTGATCTCGGTGATTTACAGGATGCCGAAGAGAAAAAAGCATTGGAGGAGGCCGCTGAACAATTTAAACCAGTGGTGGATAAATTAACCGATGCACTCAAAGATAAAACCAAAGAAGTTCGTGTTACAACCCGTCTGGTTGATTCACCCGCTTGTCTGGTCACCAGTGAAGGTGAACTATCGCCACAACTGGTCCGTATGTTAAAACAAGCTGGGCAGGCCATTCCGGAAACCAAGCCAACGCTAGAAATTAACCCTGAACATCCATTGGTGAAAAAACTGGAAAATTCAGCGCAATTTGACGATTTGGCCAACGTAATTTTTGATCAGGCGGTGATTGCAGAAGGTGGCTTACCCGAAGATCCGGCAGCATATGTTAAACGTATCAATAGTTTGTTATTAAAATAAACCTATATTGAGTTTAAAAAGCACATCATGAAATATGGTGTGCTTTTTTATGGTTTTTATTGTAAGATATTGATAATTTAAAATTTATTTATCATTATCTTATAATTGCAAGCAGTATCAAACAGTCATAATAAGCCATTTTTCGTGGAGTCATCAGCTTTAAAAAACTTGCTTTTATAATGGGAACTGATAACATTTTTGTAGCGCTTTAAGCATGCATAATTTTTCTCTTTTGATCATTTTGCTGTGATTCTATTTAAACACCTTGTGAATACGGTGTCTCGTTTCATCTGCCGATTATCTTAGGCAAATTTTAAAATTATCGCTTTACATCAATGTTATTTTGGACAGTGTTATGCTGGGAATCATCATGTTTGTTTAAACGCATGGGGTTATTCTGCCAGTACTGCATCTATTTATTTTTATAGTTTGAGCTTCCATGCAATCGATTCATGCACAACGATTAACGCGTTTAACTTTACTATTTCCACTGGCATTAGTGGTATTTGAATTTGCAGTCTATATTGGCAATGATTTAATTCAGCCGGCCATGTTAGCGATTACACAAGATTTTGGTGTGAGTGCGACTTGGGCGCCTTCGTCTATGTCTTTTTATTTATTGGGTGGCGCATGTATCGCATGGTTACTGGGTCCTTTATCTGATCGCTTGGGACGCAAACGTGTATTACTGGCAGGCGTCATATTTTTTACGCTGTGTTGCCTACTGATCTTACTCACACAGAATATACAGCAGTTTCTGACTTTACGCTTTTTACAGGGCATGGGCTTATCTGTGATTAGTGCGGTGGGTTATGCTGCAATTCAGGAAATTTTTGCTGAGCGTGATGCGATTAAAGTCATGGCATTGATGGCTAATATTTCTCTTCTAGCGCCTTTGCTGGGTCCTATATTAGGTGCATTTTTAATTGATTATGTATCTTGGCATTGGGGCTTTGTGGCAATTGCCAGCTTATCTTTTTTAAGCTGGTTTGGTCTAAAAAGTAAAATGCCCGAACCCGTGCAAAAGCCAATCAAACAACCTTTTGTCTATTTATTTAAGGATTTTAAGACGATCTATTCTGATCGAAACTTTTTGGGATTAACGCTTGCCTTACCTATCATTACCATGCCCTTAATGCTGTGGATTGCTTTATCACCGGTCATGCTGGTTGAGGCGTTAGGCTTTAGCAGTATGCAATATGGTTTGGCTCAGTTTCCAATCTTTTTTGCCCTTATCGCAGGCAATATTGTTTTAATCAAAATAATTGACCGTTTTCCTTTGGGAAAAACTGCTTTAATCGGTGTGCCGATCATGTTGTTCGGTACGTTATTCCTAATTTTTGGTGCGATCTGGAATAATTATTTGGTACCGTGTTTGCTGATTGGCATGGCGTTGATTAGTTTTGGTGAAGGCATTAGTTTTTCGGTGATGTATCGTTTTGCCTTGATGTCATCTAATGTCAGTAAAGGTACGGTGGCTGCGGCAGTATCCATGTTGTTAATGTTTAGCTTTTTTATTATCATCGAATTGGTACGGGTATTATATATGCATTTTCATATCCCAGCTTTTGCATGGGCATGTTTTTGCTTGATCGGATTATGGTTTATTTATCCACAAGTGATGTTAAAACGTACCATGCAGCAGCGTTTAAATGTAGGGCAATTTTAGTTTTGATTTAAAAAGGGAAAGATTAATTAGCAGCTTAAAGTATTACTTTTTGAATTATTGGTCGGTAATGGGCTTGTTCTGATTTTTTTTGTTCCTATATACTAAGACGTTTGAGAATGGGAAAAAGCTCATTTTATTGTGTAACTTTATGTAAGCTATAATGAATGCATTAATGTTAGTACTATGAGGGGCGGGGCATAATACAGTGCTCCGCCTTAATAGGAAAAATTAATATTTCGCTCGAAGTGTCAACATAAAGTTGCGTGGTTCGCCATACATCCAACGATTGGCTGCATAGCCCATACCTACAAAATAGTTGGTATCAAAAATATTATTCACATTTAATGAAATATTTAGGTCTGGATTAATTTTATAGCCTGCCTGTAATGAAAACACAGCAAAACCTGGATTATGTAAGTTTCCTTGACTATCATCTAGTGATGATTGTGCATTTAAGCCCCCACCTACAGTTAATTTCTCATTAGAGAAATCGTAGGTTGTCCATAGTTTAAAGGCATGTTTCGGGGTGCGTGGTGCAAAATTTTCTCCAACTTTATAGTCCCATTGACTGGTAGAGTTTGTTTCTAGGACTTCAGCATCAGTATAGACATAGCTGCTAATCACATGCCATTGATCAGTTAATTTACCCACTAGCTCTAATTCAATACCTTGTGTCTGTTGTAAACCACTGGCAATAGAGCAGCCATAAGAAGAAATACCATCTCCAGAACAATAATTATTGGGATAATGTGCAGGATTCATATCATTTGTTGCACGGTTTTTATCGCGGATTCTAAATATCGATAAGGCACTATTGAGTTGACCATCAAAAAACTCTCCTTTAATACCCGTTTCAACTTGCCAGCCTACACGAGGATTCAGAATTATGCCTTGCCAATCTTTGGCTGTTTGTGGACTAAAAATATCAGTATAGCTTGCATACCAAGTGAAGTGTTCAGTCAAATTCCAGACCAAACCACCATATGGGGTAAATTCCATATCTGCTTGAGCTGTTGATTTCTCCCAATCACTGGCATTTAATAAACCAATTCCACGACTTTTTGCATCATAATTACTCCATCGACCACCTGCAATTAAAGTTAAAGGATCAAGCAATTTGTATTTTACGACAGCATAAATACCTGATTTTGTTGTTTCTGTTTTGGTGCGGTTTAAGTCAGGGCTAGGGATATCATCGGCACTGATATGTGGATTGATAAAACTGTCAGAATCCCACCAGGAAGAACGATCATCATTGTCATAATTTGAACTACCGCCTGTATTCTCAACCGCTTGATTCCAGTTTGCACCGAGTACGAATTGATGTGTCCGATTAAACAGGTCGAAATCTCCTATTAAATTCAGTTCGGTGCCAATAAAGTCATTTTTTGATTTTTCTTTATAGCCATAATAACTCGTTAAGCCAGTCGAGGCATTTGGTGTAGTTGCCAGTCCCATTTGAGTATCTAGCTCATTTTTTTGATATACCGTAGACGATTTAATTTTCCATCCATTACTGAATTCATGGCTTAAGTCAATTAGACTCTCTAATTGTTGCGGTACTTTGGTTTTATTCCATGACGCGCCTAAATAGTTTTTACGGGAAAATCCACCACCATGCGGTGGCCAGCCGTAAAAAGGTATACTATCCATTTGGCTATAGTTTGCTGCAACGGTTAAAAGTGTTTTATCCGTTAAATCCGCTTCTACAATGGCATAAGCTGTATCACGATTTTCCTCAGCATGATCATAAAAAAAATCTTTATCCTGATGGGTTAGGATCATTCGTCCACGCAGAGTTCCAGACGAATTCAAGGCATTACCCACCCCCACACTCACACGTTTATTGTTCCATGAACCATAGGATAAATTAACAAATCCTTCTGGCTGTGTGCTTGGACGGCGGCGTACCATATTAATCACACCACTGGGGTCGCCGCTACCTTCAAGTAATCCTGTCGGGCCACGTAAAACCTCAATACGATCATAAATTTCCATATCTCGTGTGGGCGAAATCGTATAGGAGTCACCTGCACCGACTGACATGCCATCTTGTTGCTGTAATGCCGTATAACCACGCATTTGATAGCCTGTTTGAGCAAAGGCGCCATTTGAGGTGACAGTCACACCTGTTGCTTGTAACATTGCTTCTTTTAAATTGGTAATATTTTGATCATCTAATTGTTTGCGGGTCATCACAGAAATAGATTGTGGAATTTCTCGTATAGGTTGTTCAAACTTTCCGGTTGTTGTTGCGCGTGTTGTATAGGAATTAGTCCCTTCTGTTTTAGTTATATTTTCAGCCACCACAGTTATCATTGGCAACTGTACGGTATCACCATCACTTGCTATGTCCCCACGGTTACCACTTGCAATGACATCAATATCTTTTAACTGGCCCATATCACGGGCTTGGGGTTGATGCTGTTTTTGCTTTTCCACGAGGACATACCCAGAACCAGATTTTTGTATCTGAAAATTGGTATTTTTTAAAATTTCGGCAAAACCTTGTTCAAGTGTATATGATCCTGATAAACCTTGATTTTTGATATTTTGTAATTGATCAGAATTCATGGAAATCGTAACATTTGATTGTAAGGCAAATTGACTCAAAGCCTGGGCTAATGTTGTCGCCGGAATTTGATAATAATGAGCAATTTGTTCGGCAGCCAAAAGCTGTGTGCTATATAACCCAGTTCCCGTAAATAAAGCAAAATGAATTGACAATACCAATGGTTTTAATAAGATATTTTTTGAAACGGAATTACTGCGTAAATGATTAGACATGATCGTCCCCGTCAACAAAGATTAAAATTTCTGTTCTTACATAGACTTTGACGGGTGAGTTTCCCAATCAGGACATAGAAAAGTAAAAATAATTTATAATTTTTTTAATTAATTGAATTTCATATCAATATTATTTTGGTTGCAAATGTGTGTCTGAATGAATATGAGATTGATAAAAAGCTTTTCATCACATGATTAATCAGTGAGAAGCGGAATCAGCTTGTAATTGTTCCTCTTCCTGAGCTTTTCGTTCTAACCATTGCAGCATATCGCTATTTTTTACCCGTTGATAAATATCTTCAACACTGATGGTTAAATCAATCGAGTTTAACGTGATGGTATCTCCGAGAAAATAATATTCAGCTCGCCAACCTGTTGCACGACGTAATACCGCAATTTCAGCGTGTTCCTGTTCAATCAATACATATTCCTGTAACGTGGGAATTTGAATATAGCTGTCTAATTTGGTGGTTTTATCCAATTGCCGTGTTGATTTGGATAAAACCTCGACAATAATACTGGGTTGCTCACTAAAATAACTGTTATCGTCAAGGTCAGTACAATCCACCAAAACATCGGGATAAAAATATTTGCTGCCTACTTTGACTTTCATATCAGAAGTATAAGGTTGGCAGGGATTGCCTTTTAAATGGTTGGCGAACGCAAGGTAAATATTTCCAGCAAGGCGGTTATGTGCAGCACTTGCACCCGACATGGCATAGACCACGCCATCAATATATTCATGTTTAATTGGGCTATTTAATTCGCCCATTAGATAATCCTGTTCAGAAACAGGCAATTCATAAGCAAGATTTGGCATGTACTGACTCAATCAGATTGATGAATTAAACATCATCATACAAAGCTTTATGGCACAATTCAATGTCAGTTTTGCGGCTTATAATCTAGTCTTTTAACGTGACCCGTGTCACATAAGGTACAGGCCGGCTCACCTGTATAGGTAAACTGTCCTGTAACAGGGTAAAAGCTTGGTCTATATCATTGAGGGGTAAAATTGCAGTCACACGAAGCTGTTTGATTTCATGCGCATGGTAATAAATTTTACCTTGATTATACGATTTTAGAATATCCAGCACTTGAGGTAATGGCATTTGATCGACCATAAGACTGTGTTTTTGCCAAGCTTGTTCCAGCATCGCAGGGGAAATGGCATGTATAGTTTGAATCCCTTGTTTGTTGATCACCACTTGCTGTCCAGCTTCAATAATCTGTCTTTGATTTCCCTGTATTGAGCGCACTTCAACTTTAGATTCCAACATGGTCAGAATCGTCTGATTGTCACTGTGTTGTACCATAAAGCGTGTACCCAATGCCTTGATTTGAGCAAACTCGGTTTTTACCACAAATGGACGTGTTGCATCTTTGGCAATATCAACCAGAATATTGCCATCCAGTAACTCGATATGACGTTGCTGCGCATTAAATTGAATATTATAGGCACTATGTCCACTGATTTTGATTTGGCTTTGATCCAGCAAAGTCTGATCTGTCCATTGATCATAGCGACTGGATTGGTCTGCCAGCCAATATTCTACAGGCAGCATTTGCCAAGACAGCAGGGCAGCAAACATGCAGCCCATCATAAAAATAAATAGAGAAGAACGGGAATTAAGTTTTTGTGTCAGTTGGCTCTGTTCCTGAATCGCATCTTCAACAATATGGGTCTGCGCTTGATTGTTTTGATGCAATTGCTTTAACTGCTCAATCATGCCCTGCATACCTGCCACAGCGTGTTGATGCGCAGGACTTTGTTGCTGCCATTGTTCAAATGCCTGATGATCCTGTGCAGTGCAATCATCACTACTAAGTTTGACCAACCACTCGGCAGCCTGCTCTACCAATTCCTCGGAATTAGGCGGTGCTGAGGCAGGAGAGGGTGATTGCGCTGGCATATAAAAATGGTGTGATTAAGCTTGACCAATATGATGACAGTAGATGAGTGCTTTCATCAAGTCCCGCTGAATGGTTTTAATCGAAAGCTGCATCTGTGTTGCGATATCGACTTGTGAAATTCCATCGAGATAATGCATCAATAAAATTTGTCGTGGTCGATCTTCCAGATGACTTAAGGCTTGAGCAATCTGGTCTAATGTTTCGATCGCGATGATTGCTTCTTCTGGTGAGGCATAGGCTTGATCATGATCAAATTGGGAAATATAGTGTAAATAACTTTGTTCTATTTTTTGTCGTCGAGCCTGATCGATAATCAAATGTTTTGCAGTGGTATGTAAAAAAGCTTTGGGTTCTTTTAGATTTAGAATATCTTTGGATTTCATGATTTTGATAAAAGTATCATGCAAAATATCTTCTGCACGATCAGATGAGCCTAATTTGCGGCGTAGCCATTGGTACAGCCAATGATGGTGTTCTTGATATAAATTGGCGAGCGCAAGGGATAAATCTGTTTTTGAAACACTGTTCATGGACGTGAGGAGCACATGGATAATAATTTATTGTAGTAATAGTGAGAATTATTAGCAACTACCAAGATGAATGATTGTATTTAATTTTTAGGGGAATGATGAAAAATACTGGCGTTTATTGGGGCGATAAACAACCAGCATCGGCTTTCTATTTAAATTAGAACCATGTTTCCAGACGTAACAATGCCCCCAAATTATGACTACGATCTTCTTCCTTATCGTTGTAATAATTGACTTCGGTCTGGAAGAATAGCCATTCACGAATAAACGGTTGTCGCCATGAAACAAACGGACCATAACTATTGAGATCAGGTGTACTGTCATCAATGCGACCACCCATATACACGCCATAGTTAAAGCGATTATTTTTGAAAAACTGGTGTTCACGGAATAATCGATTATCCCAGAAGAAATCCTGCTTGCCATCGTCGGTATAGGTTAGGCTGAATTGATCCGATAAAAATGCTTCATTGGGACGAGCATGGCGAATTTCCAGATTGGTCCGCAGATAATGCTTACTGTCTAGACCATAGCGATAGATTTGCTCGGCATGGGTGCTAAAATTATTATTTAATTGCCAATCTCTTTGTCCTTTCAAGCGCAGATACACGTCATCACCAGAACGAATACCCAGATCGACATCAGTATCGATATCCCAAGGGTTTTTCCACTGATCCCAGCGCAGTGCAAGGGAGGAGTTGTCATCTCTAGATTGTTTACGATCAATGGTTCGGCTGGAATTACCTTGCGGATTTTCATTGGTAATGGCGACGTTACCTCGGATTTCGTTATCCAGCGAGTCATCACCAAACACCACACTAAAGCGATTTTCCAGTGTTGGTAATTTGATTTTCCCTCGAATACGAGGTTTTACACTGAATTCATCATATTTATTCCATTCGGTATCCAGAATAATCCTTAGATTGGCGGAAGCAGCATCATTTGGATCAGGTTCTCCAAACCAGTCATCAATATGATGGGCATAATCCTGTAACTTCTCTTTAAAGCGATATTGTTTTTTATCCCACCAAGAGTTGTCTTTGGTTTCTTCTGTGCTAGGAACATTTGCTTGGTCAGATTGTTCTGGCAAAAAGGTGGGTAAATTGTCAATTGTTTTTGGAATAGTGTCCAGCCATGTTCCTGTCGCTGCATTTTCTGTATCTACTGCCTGTGATGGTTGTTCTGCAAAAGTGTGGGTCGCAGAAAGACATCCCAATGCAAATAAACAAGTGCGGTAAAAATGCATGTGTGTTCCCCCGATTATTATATGTTGGTTATATTAGCTTTAATGATTCGAGTAAAGTGTTAGTTTAATGTTTTTAATAATATGAGTAAACTCATTGTGTTAAGCCAGATTTTATCAAGAATAGTCATTTGTTTATTTGAATACTTGTTATTATCAAGAAAATTTAATTTACTGCTTATTATTCTCATTTATTTCTATTTGTTTATTTTCAATTTTTGTAAATTGATCCGCAGCTTAGCATGCAAATAAAGGGCAATAGTGCAATTTTTTTTCATCAATGGTTATCAGCTTATTAAGATGATTTACACTTTAAATTAAAGTTGTTAACAATTTATTTAATGAATGTCTACAAATTTTGCCTGTTTGGCATATTTCATGCTTTTTCTTTTGTGAAATTTCTTTTGGAACGCAATGGGGGCCTAAAATATGTCGGATGAGAAAACAACGATTGCACCAGAACATGAGTTTTTAGGCTTTGGAAAAAGTTTTGCTTATGGTTTGCAGCATGTGTTAACCATGTATGGTGGAATTGTCGCACCACCCTTGATTGTCGGTACAGCAGCCGGATTTACTGCCGAACAAATTGCAATGTTGATCACCGCTTCCTTGTTTATTGGCGGTTTGGCCACGATGTTACAAACGCTGGGGGTAAAGTATTTCGGTGCCAGATTACCTTTGGTACAAGGGGTGTCTTTTGCCAGCGTGGCAACTATGGTGGGGATTGCAACCACAGGCGGTGGATTTAATGTGGTACTTGGTGCAGTGATTGGTGCTGCCTTGATTGGTTTAATTATTGCGCCATTCTTTGCCAAAATTATTCGTTTCTTCCCGCCGATTGTGACCGGTTGTGTGATCACCATTATCGGGATTTCATTAATGCCGGTTGCAGTTCGTTGGGCGATGGGTGGCAATAATAAAGCGCCAGATTTTGGTTCGGTGGAAAATATTGGTCTGGCAGCCATGACCTTATTGATTTTATTGATTCTGAGTAAAGTCGGTAATGAAACCATCCGTCGTTTATCGATTTTATTATCGATTGTGATTGGCGCTGTATTGGCGGCACTCATGGGGTTTGGCAATTTCTCCAGTGTGACCTCGGGTGTATGGATTGCCATGCCTGATTTTCTGGCATTTGGTGCACCTGTATTTAACATCTCAGCCATTTTGGCGATGGTCATTGTGACCATTGTGATTTTGACTGAAACCACAGCAGATATTATTGCGGTTGGTGAAATCGTCGGCACCAAAGTCGATGACAAACGAATTGCCGATGGGTTACGTGCAGACATGTTATCGAGTGCTGTTGCACCATTATTCGGTACCTTTATGCAAAGTGCCTTTGCACAGAATGTGGGTTTAGTTGCCATGACCGGGGTGAAAAGCCGTTATGTGGTGGCCGCAGGTGGTGCAATTCTGGTCATTCTTGGTTTATTACCGATTATGGGACGTGTGGTAGCTGCTATTCCTACACCGGTACTGGGCGGGGCAGGTTTGGTTCTGTTTGGTTCCGTTGCTGCCAGTGGCATTCGTACTTTAGGCAAAATTGACTATAGTTTGCAAAAGAATTTGATTATTGTGGCAACGTCTTTGGCTGTTGGTATGATTCCTTTGGCAAATGGAGATTTTTATGCACAATTTCCAACTTGGTTTAAAACATTATTCCATTCTGGGATCAGTGCAACATGCTTAATGGCGGTAGTGTTAAATATATGGTTTAACCATATTGGTGTAAAAGCAGAAAGTACAGAAAATGTCTCTGATACTGATAATACACTTAAATCTTCTGCACATTAATGTGATGACCTGATGATGAATAAAGAAACGGGACAGCATGTTCCGTTTTTTATTCAACTCTCTGGATAGCAGTTTTTTTATATCTGTATCTCTAGCAGGGTAGAGATGTAGAAATTTGCGATGTAGACTTGAATTTCAGATTAAACTTGCTAGGCTTGCAGCGAATAAATAAAGTTGTATAACAAGATGAAAAAGAAACTTGGCTTAAGTGCTCTATTGTTGATGCAGATGAGTTCTGTCTGGGCACTGGACTTGATAGAAGCTTATCGCCTTGCTTTAGCAAATGATCCTGCATGGCAAGCCAACCAACAGCGTTTTCAGATCGAACAACAAAATCTGGGCATTGCCAAAGGCGCAGTATTGCCAACAGTGAGTGTGAATGCATCTTTGCAAAAGCAATTTCAAGATGATGACCAATCTGCAAACAGTAGTTTAAACATTGGTGGGCAAGACATTCATTTTTATAATGCTAATACCACAACCCGGCAGGCTTCGGTGAGTTTACGCCAGCCATTATTTCGTATGGATGTCTGGCAACAATATCAAAAAGTTAAAATTTCACAGCAACTTGCAGAGTTACGATTACAATCGCAACAACAGGAGTTGATTCTAAATGTTGCAAAAAGTTATTTTGATGTGTTACGCCAGCAAAGTTTATTAAGTGTCAATCGACAGCAGGAACATGTATTGCTCCAGCAATATAAAATGATGGAAGCCAAATTTAAAGAAGGTTTGGTGGCGCGCATGGATGTCAGCGAAGCCGATGCACAATATCAAAGCACATTCGCCAGTCGTGTGGCAGGGGAGGTGCAATATCAATTGGCATTGGAACAATTGTGGCAATATATTGGTGCAAATTCTTCTTATTTGTCCCAGTTAAGTGCGGATTTTCAGTTTCAGCCACCAATTCCCTCCAATATTGACGCATGGATTGCACTTGCCGAGCGCCATAATCTTTCCTTGAATCAGGTACGAGCGACGTATCAGGTCAGTCAACAGCAGATAAAAGTGGATCAGGCTGATTATTATCCACAATTAGAGGCCTTTGCGACATCTGCTTGGAATAAACAAACCCCGGAAAATATTATCAGTAGTAATGGTCGGTCAGATCAGGTCGGATTGCAGTTGAGCTGGGTACCTTATGATGGCACACGTTCGCAGATCATTAAAAAATCCCAGCTTGAAGCCAGTGCAGTACAAACCGATATTGATACAGAGCTCAAGCAGGTACAAACAGATGTGAAACGTGCTTTTTTGCAAGTATCAACCGGTGCCAGCCAGCTCAATGCCTATAAGGTTGCCATGCAGTCTGCACAGTTGGTATCAGAGGCATCTCAGGCCAGTTATCAGGAAGGTTTGAAAAGTATGGTGGATGTGTTGCTGGCACAGCGCAATGCTTTTTCTGCCAAGCAGGATTATGTTAATGCACAATATGATTATATTTTGAATGTACTGCAACTACGTGCATTAAGCGGGCAATTGACCGAAGATGATTTGGCGCAATTAAATGTCTGGTTGCAATAGTTCAAATGCTTTTCTTTCATGTTGTCATGATAATTTCATATAAACTCTATTTAATAAATCTTAAAAATATTACAATTTTTAGGAGTACACCCCTTGGAGCCAAACAATACTGTGTTTAGTCATCATATATCATCACAATTTAACGAAGACATTCAGGATGTGAATACCAAATTCATGGCCATGGGTGGATTGGTTGAGCAGCAAGTGGCAAATGCCATTCATGCCTTATTGGATACAGATTTAGATTTGGCGATCAAAGTTCAATTTGAAGATAATGCAGTGAATCGTTTTGAGCAGGAAATTGATGAAGCATTGACGTTGATTCTGGCACGTCGTCATCCTGCGGCAAGTGATTTGCGTATGGTCATTGCCATGAGTAAAGCCAATACCGATCTGGAACGTATCGGTGATGAAGCGGCAAAAATTGCTCGTATTGCACAGAATCTCTGTGAAGAAGGTGAATCGCCACGCGGCTATATGGAAACACGTCATATTGGTAATCAGGTGCGGATTATGATCCGTGAGGCACTCGATGCATTTGCACGTCTGGATGCAGAAGCTGCGGTACAGGTGATGCGTGCTGATGGCGATATTGACCGTGAATATTCTTCCGCCATGCGTGCCCTGATGACGTATATGATTGAAGATCCTCGTCATATTAGCCGGGTGATTAACGTGATGTGGGTATTACGTTCTCTGGAACGGATTGGGGATCATGCCCGCAATATCTCTGAGCAGGTGATTTATATGGTCAAAGGTATGGACGTGCGTCATACGGATGTGGATAAAGTGGAAAAACAGGTACAGGCGAAAACCACAGCCATTGAACAGAAGAAAACACCAGAATAATATTTAAAGATATAAGCCTTTGGCTCGGTTTGACTAGTCATAAAAAAACCTCGATTGACGAGGTTTTTTTACATGCGTATTTTTATTTCTGTTCGGTCCAGCCTTCGGCTTTTTCGACAGAATCATCGTTGCTTAAGAATTTTTCCCGTTGTTGTTCGAGGAATTTTTTGGCATCTGCTTCAAATACATTTAATCTCTTTTCATTGATCAGCGTGGTTTGATGTTGTAGCCATTCCTGCCATGCCTGTTTAGACACAGTCTCGAAAAATTCCTGACCTTTTGCACCCGGGAATGGGGCAAAGTCCAAACCTTCCATGTCTTTTTGATACTTACGGCAAAATACTTGTCTAGTCATATTGTGATCCTGAAAAGCCCCGCTTTACTTTTTTAGCCAAGCGGGATTTAGGGAGATTTAAAGCTGTTCGATACGAGTGCGGGCACGCGCGATTGCGGCTGCAACCTGAGCGGGTGCAGTACCACCGATATGGTTGCGGGCAGCGACAGAAGCCTCTAGTGTTAATGCCTTATCAAATACATCTGCCTGAATTAAAGGCGAAAATTGCTGTAATTGCGCCAATGTCAGTTGGGATAAGTCTTTATCTTCCTGTACACCTAAGGCCACAGCTTTACCCACGATTTCATGCGCATCACGAAATGCTACACCATTTTTAACCAGATAGTCGGCGAGATCGGTTGCAGTCGAGAAACCACGTAGCGCAGCTTCACGCATATTGTCGATATTTGGAACCAGTGCCGGAATCATATCGGCAAACGACATCAGACTGCCACGTACAGTATCAATCGCATCGAATAAAGGTTCTTTATCTTCCTGATTGTCTTTGTTGTAAGCCAAAGGCTGACCTTTCATCAAGGTCAATAGGCTAATTAAATCACCATAGACGCGACCAGTTTTACCGCGAACCAATTCTGGAACATCCGGATTTTTCTTTTGTGGCATGATCGATGAACCGGTACAGAAACGATCCGGAATCTGTACAAATTTAAACTGTGCAGAGGTCCACAGCACCAATTCTTCCGACATACGTGATAAATGCATCATGATCAACGCCGCAGCAGCATTAAACTCAATGGCAAAATCACGATCCGACACGCCGTCGAGTGAATTTTCACAGACTGCTTCAAAACCCAACAATTCGGCTGTATATGCCCGGTCAATTGGATAAGTTGTTCCGGCCAGTGCCGCAGAACCTAAAGGCATACGATTGACACGTTTGCGACAGTCAATCAGACGTTCACTGTCACGTAACAACATTTCAAACCATGCCAGCAGATGATGACCAAAGGTGACTGGCTGTGCAGTTTGCAGATGGGTAAAACCTGGCATGATGGTATCGGTATTTTTAGCAGCAAGAACAAGTATGCCGCTTTGCAAACGTTTGAGTAATGCCAGAATCTGATCAATTTCGTCACGTAAATACAGGCGAATATCGGTTGCAACCTGATCGTTGCGGCTACGGCCGGTGTGTAATTTTTTGCCGGTAATGCCAATCCGATCCGTTAAACGTGCTTCAATATTCATATGCACATCTTCAAGATCGATACGCCAGTCGAACTGACCTGCTTCAATTTCTGCTTGAATGGCGGTCAAGCCATTGATAATGTCATCACGTTCCTGTGTCGTGAGGACGCCGACTTTGGCCAGCATGGTTGCATGAGCAATGGAACCTGCGATATCTTGTCGATAAAAGCGTTGGTCAAATTGTACAGAGGCAGTGAATTCGGCAACAAAAGCATCGGTTGCTTCACTAAAACGACCACCCCACATGCCGGAAGTTGCAGATGTTGTCGCTGGAGAGTTTGATGATTGCGTAGTCATGACAATAATTAGTTTTCAGAAGCATTAAATCGATGAGAGTATAGCAGATTATCGCATGCTTGCTAAAAGAAGTATCAATAGACCTTAGGCAAAACAATTGGTCTAAAAAAGTCAGTCTAAAGTAGAGTACGCCAATGCCATCGCCACAACGCTTATCTTCGACTTTTTCCAAATCACGCTATTATTTCAGTGATTTCAGACGTTGGCGGCATGTACTGGAACTCTTATTGGCCAGCAATCTTCTTGCAATTATTCTGGCGGTGGCCAGTGTTAAGGATTTATCAGAACTATCATTCATCACATTACTGCATTATCTTTTATTTGTCAGTTGGGTGGCGATTTGCTTTGCGGTCTGTGTGGATAAATTACAAAAAATTCTAAACCGCTTTGATCGTCATATTGCGTTGATGATCTGTTTTTTTATTTTAATTGTGCTGGTGTTATCGAGTACCTGTGCGGTCAATATTCTAAAATTTATGGGTGACAGATCTCAACAGCAATTAGATGTATCCACTATTTTTGCAGGTGGTTTACATCATGTGGTGTTAGGTGGCGGTGTCGGGTTGATTTGCCTGCGTTATTTATATGTGCGCGAACAATGGATTGAACAGCAACAATCCGAATTAATGGCACGGGTACAGGCATTACAGGCACGTATTCATCCACATTTTTTATTTAATAGTTTAAATACCGTGGTGAGTTTAATTGCGATTGATCCTTTTCGGGCAGAGCAAATGCTAATTGATTTATCCGGTTTATTCCGTGCCAGTCTGACGGAATTGCGGGAAGTTGCCTTGCAAGAAGAGATTGAGCTATGCCAGCGTTATTTAAAAATTGAGTCGGTACGGCTGGGCGATCGACTGCATGTAAAATGGCGAATTGAAGGTGAAGATCAACTTAAATTTGCCAAAATTCCTTTGCTTACCTTGCAGCCTTTGCTTGAAAACTGCATTTATCATGGCATTGAGTCAATGTCAGATCAAAGTACAGTGAGTATATTGATTGAAGTGATTGATCGACAGGTGAGTATTGTGCTCACCAATCCCTATCAATCCGGATTGCAATCAACTCAGGGAAATGGCATTGCAATTGATAATGTGAAACAACGGTTGATGGCCTATTACGGAGCAACAGTGAATTTTAAGATTTTTGCACGGGATGGCATATTCACGACCTTGTTGAGTTATAAATACCAATAAAAAGCAGATGGTGAATGATGACATCTGTCAGAAAAAATGGGGAATACCATGGATATTGTCATTTGTGACGATGAGGCTTTAGCCCGTGAACGACTGGTGCGTATGGTAACACAGCTGGGGCATTGTGTGGTTGCACAGGCAAATAATGGCAAACAGGCCATTGCAGCGGTAGAAAAATTTAGACCAGATGCGATTTTACTGGATATTCGTATGCCTGAAATGAATGGTCTGGATTGTGCAGTACAACTGAGTCAGCTGGATACACCTCCTGCGATTGTATTTTGTACTGCATTTGATCAATATGCGATTGATGCTTTTAAAACCCATGCGATGGCCTATTTATTAAAACCCATCCCCTTAGATGATTTACAGCATGCATTGCATAAAGCTACTCGGTTAAATCAAGCACAATTACAGGCGCTGCCGCTTCAAAGCAGAGATTTGAATTCCACAGTTTCTCAGAATACAGCGCGCCAAAATATTGTAGCCCGAACACATCGGGGTGTTGAATTAATTCCGATAGAAGATATTTATTATTTCTTTGCTGATCAGAAATATGTCACAGTACGTCATAAACACGGACAGGTGTTGATTGATGAAACCTTAAAAGAACTGGAAAATGAATTTACTGCGGATTTTATTCGTATTCATCGTAATGCGTTAATTTCACTTAAACATCTGGAAGGTCTGGAAATGCTGGCAAATGGTCAATATCAGGTGAGATGCAGGGAAATTGATGAGAAGTTGTTAATCAGCCGGCGGCATTTACCACATATTAAAGAAAGAATGCAAAAGCTATAATTTTTAGCTAAAAAATCAATTTATACTTGCATTTTTAAGGCATGGCGTTAGTGTTGGCTTAGGTCAAATGTCTGTGAAATTGAAAAACCATGTCTGTATTAAAAATTGCGACCCGGCAAAGTCCGCTGGCCTTGTGGCAAGCGGAATATATTCAGCAACGATTACAACAACACTATCCAACACTAAAGGTGGAGTTGGTCAAATTTGTGACGCAGGGTGATAAAATTCTCGATACGCCTTTGGCCAAAATTGGTGGCAAAGGCTTATTTGTCAAAGAACTGGAAGCCGCATTACTTGATGGACGGGCAGATATTGCAGTCCATTCCATGAAAGATGTTCCGATGCAACTGCCCGAAGGTTTATCGCTGCCGGTGATTTGTGAGCGTGAAGATCCGTTTGATGCGTTTGTTTCCAACAGCTATGTCAGTTTCGATCAATTACCGCATGGCGCCGTGGTTGGCACGTCCAGTTTGCGCCGCCGCAGTCAATTATTGGCAAAACGACCTGATCTGGATATTCGAGATCTGCGTGGCAACGTGGGTACACGTTTGTCCAAACTCGATGCTGGTCAATATGATGCCATTATTTTGGCAAGTGCAGGTTTAAAACGTCTTGGTTTAGGGGATCGTATTGCCCATCGTATTGCCCCGGAGATCAGTTTACCGGCAGTAGGACAAGGTGCTTTGGGGCTGGAGTGTCGTAGCAATGATCACCAGATTCTGGATTATATCGATTTTTTAATACATAACGAAACTTCGGCATGCGTACGTGCAGAACGTGCTTTTAATGCCTATCTTGAGGGTGGTTGTCAGGTGCCGATTGCTGCGTTTGCCCAGTTGCAGGATAACGGAATTTTGAGTATTGAAGGCCGGGTCGGCTCTGCTGATGGTGAGACGTTGCTGGTGGCAACACAGCAGGGCGATGTAGAACAGGCCGAGCAGCTCGGTGTTGCGCTGGCTCAGGATCTATTGCATCAGGGGGCAGGTGAACTGCTACAAGCCCTTTATCAGCACTAGAGTTCTTGTTCCTTAACATGCCTATGCAGATTTTTAATACACGCCCGCAAGCACGTGCGCAACCACTTAGTCAGGCGCTACAGGCTTTAGGCTACGAGGTGTTTGAACTGCCTTTACTGGCATTAAAGCCATTGCCACTTGATGCTGCGCTAAGGTTGCAGTTTCAGGCGTTTTGCTCGGCAGATATTGTGGTGGTTGTTAGCCCCATCGCTGCACAATTGGGTGTGCAATATTATCGTGAGCTTGGGCTGGACATGGCCTTACTGCAACAAAAGAAATGGATTGCAGTCGGGCGTTCAACACAACTGGCTTTACAGGAATATGCATTGCATAGTGAATGTCCCAAGGTTGAAACCAGTGAAGGCATGTTACAACTGGAAGTATTGCATCACTTACAGGATAAAACCATTGCATTCTGGCGTGGGATAGGCGGTCGAACCCTGATGATGCAACATTTGCAAAAGCAGGGTTGTCATATCCAGAATATATTGTTATATAGTCGGCAATGCCCGCAGTATAATCCTGTAGAACTGGCAATAAAATTTTCACATTTACCTGCAATTATCTTAATCAGCAGTGAAGAAAGCTGGAAAAACTGGCTTCTCTTATGTCAGGATTTTATCCAAGCGCAAAAAGCACTTGGACAGAATATTTATATTGTTCTTGGAGATAGGGTAACTCAGGTATTACAGCATTATTTTTGTGATCATAATGTCGTTGCCACTATCCTTACCGTGCATCATTTGGATGCGCATACCATTCATCAACGATTACAGCAGCATATGGGTTATGAATAAAGTCTTATGGATTATTCTTATTATATTGAGCGTATGGCTATTTAAGCTTAGTACGGATGTATATTCGCTGGAAAATCGTAAAGTTGATGTCTTAAATAAAAATATAGAACAACAAAATCAGCGCATTGCCAGTCTTTATGATCAGTTGATTGCTTTACAAAAGCAACAGAATCATCAACCCTTACCTGCATCGAAAACATCTACTTCACCGAGTATAACTGCAACAGAGGAAGAAAGTTATTCAGCACAGGATTACGTACAAGATCGGTTACAGTTGATTCAGGCAGCGTTGCAGCAACAACGTTTTACCGTGGCTTTGGAGCAGATTCAACAGTTAAGACAGCGTTTGATGGATCAACAATTATTATCTGAAAGTTTAAACCTGGCATTAATTGAGGCATTAAGCAAAGATCAAAGCGCAATCACTTTATATATGCAGCAACGGGCAGAACATCAGCAGATTTTACAGCAGCAATTACTTAAAATTGGACAAAATTTACAGGCGGATTCGCTTGATCATGTAGAAAATAAATGGCGTTGGTCAAATTGGTTGAGTGTGGGGAGAGCTGATGAAATTCCTGATTTACAGCAGCGTAAACTGTATTTTAAGCAACTTCAATTGCAGCTTTTACTGGCACAACAAGCATTATATGCGGGTCAAAGCATATTCTACCGTACACAAATTCAGGAAATGATAACAGGATTATCTGCATATCCGGATCATAATGCCCGTCAGGTTTTAGCGGGTTTGCAAAAACTTGACCGTCTGGCATTATCGGCGCCACCGCAACTGAGTGCTCTGGCTTTGGTACAGGCAGTTTAAAGGTACAGGTGAGTGAAAATGTCAGGAGAATTAAATGCGTGATCGGATTGTAAGCTATATCTGCCTGACCTTATTGCTGATAGCCGTCATGTTTGTGCTGAGTTTTAATACTGGTTTTGGTTATGTTTATATTCAATGGTTAGGCTGGCAAATACAAAGTAATCTTTTGGTATTACTGGTTTGTGTAGTGTGTTTTATCGCGGCATTTTCTACTTTATGGCATTTATTGCGTAAAGTGTTTCGTCGCCGATTACAAAAACATTTGATGCCAAAATCATTTCAGGAACTGCATCCGTATGAGCGTATCGGTATTGTTTGGTTATTACATGCCGAGCAAGTGGAGCAGGATCGGGTCGTCTCTACCTATCAAAATTCAGAATGGCTTTATCCACTGATTTCGGCTAGATTGTTGATTGATCAAGGCCATGGCGATGAGGCCAAGCAATGGCTTAAAGAAAACCAGAATCCGCTATTTGAGCTGGCTGAACTGCTTAAAATCGATATCGCTCTGGCAGACAAAAATTATGCCGAAGCACTGGATCGTCTGGAGTTTTTAACGGTTCAGCCATTATCGATATGGTTGCATCCGGTGGAAAAAGCCTATCAGGCTGAATTACGGGAAAAATGGTTATTATTGTCCAAAACTTGCCCTTGGTGGATATTTAAAGCTTCTCATCAACCGCAGTTTAATCCTGAACAGAGTTTAATCTGGTTACAGGCTTTACTGGATCAAAGTTTTGAGGCCAGTGATGAGGATCAGCAGTTGTTTTTGGAATGGTATCAAACGATTGCTTTGGATCTGCCTGATATGGACATTCAGGAACAAATTCTGATTTTAAAACTATTGAGTCAATTTGAGCTATTTAATGCCGAAAGTGCTGAGTTTGCCCAAAAAATATTACAGCAAAGATTTGTGCCAGAAGTGTTATATATTTGGTTAGATAAAGCTTTAAACCAACAGCAGCCAATACAACAACTCGAACAGCAATTACAACAATGGCAGGATATATATCCTGCCCAGCCAAGTTTAACCTTTGCCCAGTGGCATATTTATCAACGGCAGCAGAATTTTGAACAAGCTGAGCAGCTTTTAAAACAGTTTCCCGATGATGCCTATATGGCATATCTGCGAATTCAGGAAGCAATTAAATCTTCAGATGCTTTGCAAGAAGATTTAAAACTGTTGCTACAATATTCAAAGCAGGATTTTAAATTCGACCTATAGTGATCAAGCATATGAATGTTCCAGCCTTAATTAACTATCCACTTGTTTTTAAACAAGTTGTTGCCTGGGGTGACATGGATGCATTTGGACACGTCAATAATGTGCAATATTATCGCTATGTTGAAAGTGCCCGTATTGCCTATTTAAGTCAGCTTAATATTTTTAATTTAGATGTTTATACTGTGATCGCTAGTAGCAATTGCCGTTATTTAAGTTCGGTGATTTATCCAGATGTATTACATATCGGCACCCGTGTTGAAGAGTTACGTCAATCTGCGATGCGAATGTCTTATATGCTATATAGTGAACAACAGCAAAAAATAGTTGCCGAAGCTGAGGCGGTAATCGTTTGTCTTGATAAACATAGTCATAAAAAATCGAATATGCCGCTGGCATTAAAACAGCAAATTATTGCATTCGAAGCAACGGTTCAGCATGCATTAGATTTATAATCTTTGCATGCGAAAAACATTCTATTTTTATTTTGTCGAAATTGTGTAGGTTTTTAACTGGTAAATGAAAGCTTAACTTCATAATATAAAGAATAAATCACAAAATAATAATATAATGTGTATTTTTTATTCTAAAAATAATAATTTTGTGGTATATAATACGGCCTAAGTAAGATTAAAAATAGTTTATAGATTTAACTGGAGTTCCATATGTCAACAAATATCGAAAATTTAGATATTAATCAATTGCAAGCTTTAAAAGAACAAGCTGATGCACTGATTGAAAAGAAACAACGTGCAAAAGTAGATGACGCATATCAAGAATTACTGGATGTCGCGAACAGCGTGGGTTTGAGTCTGGAAGAACTGATTGAGCATGGTCGTAAAACCAAAAAATCTACAGTAAAACGTACAGTTGCGCCAAGATATCGTAATCCCAAAAATAGCAATGAAACATGGACAGGTCGTGGTAAACAACCACGCTGGGTTGTGAATGCATTGGCTGAAGGCAAGAGCATCGATGATCTACTGATCTAAACTTTAATTGTTCATGACACTGTCATGTTTATCAGTTATAAAGTTCAAACCAAGCGTAAATGCTTGGTTTTTTGTGTCTTAAAAGGTATTGTTAAGTTGGTAAAATATGCATAATGTCATCATAGTGAGTACGACAACAAGCACAATCAAATACAGGACGTAAGTTAAGGTATGCATGTTGATGACAAATAAAAAACGAATTCGATTTTGGGCGATACTTTTTCTTGTCTTATTTGCCCTATTTATCGTGCTTCAGGTACCTGCGGTCTGGTTATTGAAAAAGTTTGCTCCGGATCAGCGTATGTTGCAAAACGTCAGTGGAAATATCTGGCAAGGGCAGGCGGACTGGAATATTAATACACTGCAAGGCACAGTACACTGGTCCACACGGCCTTGGGAATTATTACGTTTGCGCGTTGCAAGTCAGGTCACCATACATAGCGGGCAAACTCAATTACAGGGTGTGATTGCCTACGGTGTAGCCAAAAATATTTATCTACAACACTTTAATGGTAAAATCAGTCCAGAAACCTTGTCTGCATTGGTTGCATGGCAATGGCCCAGTACCTCAATCAATGTCAAAGATTTAAGTGTTAATTATAAAGGAAAAACCGGATTCCAATCGGCCGAAGGGCAATTGTCATGGTCGGGGGGCATGCTGAATTATCCTATAGGGCAACGCTTTGAACGGATAGATATTCCACCTTTGGTTGGAGAGGTGAGTGGTGAAAAAGAAAAATTAAAATTATTGCTAAAAGACAGCCAGAAACAACGTATGGCAGATATGTTGGTGGGTGCAGATGGCATGTTGGATGTGCAAATCACCCAGCGTTTCTTACTACATTCACCAAGTTATCAGGGCAAAGCGGGACTGGATACTGCTGTAATCAGTACACGTCAACCACTGACAAGTCTAAGAGGTCAGTGATGATGCCACAATGGTTATCCAGATTTGATCTGCAAAAGCTTGATAAGCTTGCCCCGATATTCTTTTTGATCATCATGATTTGGCTATGCTGGCGATTAGCAAGTTTATTTTGGTGGTTTGTTGCACCACCACAAATTCCTGTTATTCAGCCGGTGATTTTGGGTTCACAACAACCTGTTATGCCCAATATTGTAAGATTTTCATTGTTTGAAGAGCCGGGACAAGATCCACAAGTGCAGGCGCAGTCAAGTTTGCCACTTAAACTTGAAGGTGTTGTTGTGGCAAGTCCTCGCTATTTATCTTCGGCTGTTTTACGTGTCAATGATAAAGCGGATAGTTATCGAATTGGTGATAAGATTGCTGAAACCGGACTAGAACTAGCAGATGTCTATTGGGATCGGGTGATGATTCGTGAAAGTAGCGGAAAAACCCGAGAATTGAAATTTGGCGAAGCAAGCACCACAGCCAATATAGCACCACCTGCGAGTAGCACGGCGCCGTCTAATCCTACATCACTACCTACACAGAATAACAGTACAGCAGATGGTGCAATTGGCGGTGCGATTGAACAATTGCAAAAAGATCGGGAACAATATCTGGGTCAGATGGGTGTAAGCGCCGGACAAAATGGTTTTGAAATCACAGATAAAACACCGCCAGCGTTAAGAACTAGATTGGGATTAAAGCCCGGTGATCGAATCCTTTCTGTCAATGGGCAAACCCTCTCCAATGGAACAAATGAAGCACAATTGCTTGAGCAAATTAGAAAAACAGGTCAGGCAAAAATTGAAATTCAGCGTGGTGATCAAACGATGACCATACAACAAAGTTTTTAAGGCACATGAAGTGCACAATGAGATGAGGCAAGACGAGTTCACATGAGTTTACATATCGAAAATCGTCAACTATGGGCTTTGGTGGCAGCAGCACCAATGATGGCTGCGATAAGTACAGTTGCTTATGCGCAAACCTGGAAAATTAATTTGCGTGATGCCGATCTTGCTGCATTTATTAATGAAGTTGCTGATATTACCGGCAAGAATTTTGCGGTTGATCCGCGTGTGCGTGGTAATGTCACGGTTATTTCAAACAAAGCACTGACCAAAGATCAAGTGTATGAATTGTTTCTAGGCGTATTGAATGTGAATGGTGTGGTGGCCATACCATCAGGGAATACCATAAAACTGGTTCCGGATAATAATGTAAAAAACTCGGGTATTCCCTATGATGCGCGTAATAATGCCAGAGGGGATCAAATTGTTACCCGTATTATCTGGCTGGATAATACTAATCCCAGTGATTTAATTCCTGCATTACGACCTTTAATGCCACAATTTGCCAATCTTGCTGCTGTACCGGGGACTAATGCCTTAATTGTTTCTGATCGAGCTGCCAATATCTATCAACTGGAAACCATTATTCGTAATCTGGATGGGACTGGTGAAAATGATATTGAAGCAATTGCTTTGCAGTCGAGTCAGGCTGAAGAAATTCTGGGTCTAATTGACTCTATGAGTGCAACAGGCGCGGCAAAGGATTTAAAAGGTTCCCGTGTGCGTGTGGTGGCAGATACCCGGACCAATCGTATTTTGATTAAGGGCGATACCAGTAGCCGTAAACGTATTCGGCAATTAATCGAAATGTTGGATGTACCCTCGGCAAATCGTTTGGGTGGTTTACAGGTCTTTCGTTTGAAACATGCCAATGCCAAAAATCTTGCAGAAATCTTGCAAGGTTTGGTGACAGGGCAAGCAGTCAATAGCAGTGCCAATAATTCATCGTCGAGTAGTAGTAATAGTATTAACTCTCTGCTCAATAATAATTCAAACACGTCTTCTACATCGGGAACTTCAGGATCTAGTATTAATTTAACTGGATCAAATAATACCAACCAGAATGCTTTAACTAGCTTTAGTGGTAATGGCGTGAGCATTATTGCCGATGCAACACAAAATGCCTTGGTGGTCAAAGCAGATCCACAATTGATGCGGGAAATTGAAAGTGCAGTTCAACAACTGGATATTCGTCGCCAACAGGTTCTGATTGAAGCAGCAATTGTTGAGATTGCTGGAACAAATGCAGATCAACTCGGTGTGCAATGGGCATTGGGTGATTTATCCAGCGGCGTTGGCTTGATCAATTTTGCCAATGCCGGGGCGAGTTTGGCGGGTCTGGCTGCGGGGTATTTGGGGGGAAGTACAACGCAAGCCTCTGCGTTAAGTGACATCAGCAGTGGTGCTACAGTTGGAATTGGCGATTTTAAGAGAAACAGTGACGGTACACAGAGTTTTTTTGGTATCTTGGTACAAGCACTGGAAAAAAATCAGAAGTCAAACTTATTATCCGCACCTTCTGTGGTGACGATGGATAATGAGGAGGCCTATATAGTCGTTGGTCAAAATGTACCTTTTGTTACTGGTTCTGTCAGTACAAGTGGTGGGACTGCAAATCCATATACTACGATTGAACGTAAAGACGTTGGTATTACGCTTAAAGTTGTTCCTCAAGTTGGTGAAGCTGGCACCATTCGTTTAGAGGTTGAACAAGAGGTTTCAGCGGTCACAAACAGTACTGCTGCAAGAGATATTATTACCAGTAAACGTGCGATTAAAACTGCAATTTTAGCCGAGGATGGGCAGACCATCGTATTGGGTGGACTTATGCAAGATGATCGCATAGATGAACGGCAAGCGGTACCGGGCTTGGGGCGTATTCCCGGCATTGGTCGTTTATTCCGTTCCGATAGTGCTTCAACCGAAAAACGCAATTTACTGGTTTTTATCCATCCCACAATTATCAAAGATGATGTAGATGGTCGTAATATCACTCGTCAGCGTTATGGTCAACTGCATAGTTTGCAACTGACATTTGATAAAGACGGTAGTTTTGCAGTATTGCCAGAAAATGTAGATGACATTTATCAACCCAAAATAACAGTACCCTCAAATGTTCAGAATGGTAAAAAATATCAAACCATTCCAGTGACACCAACAGCAACGAATAGCACGACGACAGTGGATTTACGACCTAAAGGGAATTCTGTATCTCAAACAGCTGTGGCTACACCAGTACAGCCTCAAGTAAATATTGAGCGCACCGCAAATACTGAAACACAAATCCAATATCGTTTGTCTGAATAAAGGTTTAAACCCAAAGACGGCTTTGCTAAACTGATGTAAGTTGTCATGAGAAATGAATAGGATAAGCACATGCGTTGGAAGCTGGTAGGATTAAGTGAACCTATTGTAGGTGAAACACTTGTGATTGATCGGGATATGGTGATTGGGCGTCATCAACAGGCCGATATCGTATTGCAAGCGGCGCATGTGTCGCGTCGCCACGCTGCATTGCTTTTAAAAGAAGATGGTTCGCTCTGGATTCAGGATTTGGGTTCTTCCAATGGCACCTTTGTGAACGATCAACAAGTAACTGAACAACAGCTTCACCATCAAGATGAAATTAATTTTGAAACCATTCGTTTTCAAATTCTTGAAGAGCATGCTGATCAGGTTGAAACGACAGATGCGCCAAGTATTGAAAAAGTCGTGCCGGGCGATCAAGGTATGCCAACACTTGAACAGCGTGGTGCTGATGTAGAATTGAACCGTGATGGAATGCCGACCAATATTGGTGTACCAAAACCCGCACCAATTCCAGAACATGTTGAAGTGAAAGTTGAACCTGAACCAGAACCCGTGGCGACTCAGGAACTTGAGAGCAGGGTCGAGCAGGTTGAACAACAACAGAAAAATGCCAAAGTCGGCGTGATGAGTCTGGTGATCCTGATCATTTTAATTATAGTGGCGAGCCTGTTTTTTGTAGGGCAATAGGTTGTATGTTTTGGGGTTAACATGAGTTCACTGATGGATCTTTCGCAAAGAAATTTAATTTTATTCGATCTGGATGGTACGCTGGTGGATTCAGCACGGGATTTGTATCGTGCCATGAATTTAACCCTTGCGGATTTGGGGCGGCCAACAGTAACCGAACAGCAGGTACGGGTCTGGGTTGGCAAGGGTGCGGCACAATTATGTGGTTGCGTGATTCAATATCAGGATCAAAAGCTTGATCCAGCGCAACAGCAAATCCTTTTGCAGCACTTTTTGCCGGTGTATCAGCATAATTTGTGTGTAGAAACCACAATTTATGAAGGGGTGCTGAATTTTCTGGAGTATTGCAAAATTCAGAATAAAACGCTGGTCTGTGTCACCAATAAACCTTATCAGGCAGCAGTGGAGTTACTCAGGCAGCTTAATTTACTGGAATGCTTTGCACTGGTATTGGGTGGTGATTCCTTAACCCATCGTAAACCGCATCCAGAACCGCTGTTACATGCCATGCAATATTTTGGTCAATCTGCGGCACAGACCTTAATGATTGGCGATTCCCGTAATGATGTCGAAGCGGCGCGTGCCGCGGGAATAGATTGTATTGTTTTAAGCTATGGCTATAATCATGGAGAAGACATACAATTGTGTCAGCCGCAGTGGGTGATCGACTCTTTGCAACAACTTATTCCAGCATAAATTTGAGGATATTATGAACCAGTCAACGATGTTTCGATGGCGTTAAAAAATTAACGAATAAAACACTATTTTCTATCGACACATTGAGAGCGGATCATGACTTCTATTGCGCAATTTGAGCAATTAAAACAAGCTGGCTATTTAACCATTCCTGTATTTCGTCAGCGTCTGGCTGATACTGAAACTCCCTTAACTGTTTTTGCCCGTTTGCGCCAGCAACAACTGGCTTATTTATTTGAATCGGTTGAGGGCGGCGAAACTTGGGCACGTTATTCCATTATTGGTCTGGGCGAAAGTACGGTATTTTCTTGTAATGCTGGCATATTAACCATTCAGGATGAGCAGGGCAATGTTTCCACGCAGCAATGTCTGGATCCGTTTCAATATATTCGTGATTATCAGGCACAGTTTAAAGTGCCGCCGCATGCGTTAGTCCCTGCATTGCCACAATTTACTGGTGGATTGGTGGGCTATTTTGGTTACGACTCGGTACGTTATATCGAACCACGCCTGAAAAATGTGCCCGAAGCCGATCCGATCGGTTTGCCTGATTTATGGATGATGTTATCCAAGACAGTCATCGTGTTTGATAATCTTAAAGACACCATGTTTTTGATTACCCATGCCGATATTGAACAAGAAGATGCTTATCAACAAGCGCAACAACGACTAGATGAACTTGAAGCCTTATTGGCACAGCCAGTCAGTCTGGTGGCAAAACCGCATACTGCACCCGTATTTCATTCCTTAACTGGCGAACAAAAATTTCTAGAAACAATAGAGGTGGTCAAGGAATATATTCGGGCAGGTGATGTCATGCAGGTTGTACCTGGACATCGCATGGTATCCGATTTTGATGGTGATCCAATTTCTGTTTATCGTGCCTTGCGCCATTTAAACCCATCGCCTTATTTGTTTTTGGTGCAGGGCTATACTTTAGAGGATAAAAAACCATTTTATATTGTCGGTTCTTCACCGGAAATTCTGTGTCGTCTGGAAGATGGAATCGCCACTGTGCGTCCATTGGCGGGGACAAGGCCCCGTGGTAAAACTCAGGAAGAAGATCTGGCTCTGGAAAAAGATCTTTTATCGGATGAGAAAGAAATTGCCGAGCATTTGATGTTGATTGATCTGGGACGTAATGATATTGGTCGGGTATCCAAGATTGGTAAAGTGTGGGTGACCGATCAAATGGTGATAGAGCGCTATTCACATGTAATGCATATTGTTTCCAATGTACAGGGTGAAGTGAAAGAGGGTGTGGATGCGCTGGATGTACTTAAGGCAACATTTCCGGCTGGCACATTGTCTGGTGCCCCGAAAATCCGCGCCATGGAAATCATTGATGAAGTTGAACCGGTTAAACGTGGTGTATTCGGTGGCGCAGTCGGTTATCTGGGCTGGCATGGTGAAATGGACATGTCGATTGCCATTCGTACCGGCATTATCCGTGATGATAAGGTCTATGTGCAGGCAGGCGCAGGCTTGGTGGCAGACTCAAATCCGGCATCAGAGTGGAATGAAACCCAAATAAAAGCTCGCGCAGTGATCAAGGCGGTTGAATTATCGTCAAACGGATTGATTTTATAGGTTTTTCGCAGTTTTTTTACAAAAAGTACTTGCATCATGTGAGAGTTTTGCTAAACTGCACCCCGTTCTGATACGAAACACAAATAAGTGTTAAGCATAAAGAAACGCCGACATAGCTCAGTTGGTAGAGCAACTGACTTGTAATCAGTAGGTCCTCAGTTCGAATCCGAGTGTCGGCACCATTTATGTAGTAGAAGAGCACACTGAAGAGCGTGTGATTTGGTGAGGTTCCCGAGCGGTCAAAGGGAGCAGACTGTAACTCTGCCACGAAAGTTTCGAAGGTTCGAATCCTTCCCTCACCACCATCTAAAGTCTTCGATAAAAATGTACCAACATGTGCGGGAGTAACTCAGTTGGTAGAGTGGCAGCCTTCCAAGCTGCATGTCGCGAGTTCGATCCTCGTCTCCCGCTCCATCTCGAAGCGTAGTCTATCGCTCTTATAGCTCAGTGGTAGAGCACTCCCTTGGTAAGGGAGAGGTCTCGAGTTCAAATCTCGATAAGAGCTCCAGATTGTGCTTAGAGTGATACAGTAAAAGATTTTAAATAAAGCAGGCTTTTTAGTCTGCTTTTAAAGTATTGGGCGTTTAGTTTTTTGCTAAACATTTGAGTCGATAACTGAGTTTGAATCGACGAGTCTGGATAGAGTAGTCTCGGCGTAAACGAGGATAATCATCATGGCTAAAGCCAAGTTTGAACGTAATAAACCACACGTAAACGTGGGAACTATTGGTCACGTTGACCATGGTAAAACAACTTTAACAGC
>NZ_OANT01000023.1 GCF_900096995.1 Acinetobacter puyangensis | reverse complement strand
CATAAAAAAACCCCCAAGCATCAGCTTGGGGGTTTTGAATTAATGAGCTGGCGATGACTTACTCTCACATGGGTAACCCCACACTACCATCAGCGCGAAGAGGTTTCACTTCTGAGTTCGGGAAGGGATCAGGTGGTTCACTCTTGCTATTGTCGCCAGCACAACTGTTTACGGTTACTTTAAAAGGGCTTACATTGCTTTGCCTTTTATTTTGCCGAATCTTTGACAGAAGGGCTGTTATTGAGTCTGACTTAACTTAAAACATAGTTTTAAGTCTTGCACTCGGGCAAAGATTATTAATCTTTGCTTATCCTCGCTCAGGGTCTGAATTGTAACTAGTATTTCAACTAAATCAAGTATTAATGATGATTTTATGAATCAGATTGAATATACAACTGTTTGGGTGTTGTATAGTCAAGCCTCACGAGCAATTAGTATTGGTCAGCTTCATGTATCACTACACTTCCACATCCAACCTATCAACGTCCTAGTCTTGAACGGCTCTTTAGTGTGCTAAGCACAAGGGAAATCTTATCTTGAGGTAGGCTTCCCGCTTAGATGCTTTCAGCGGTTATCCCTTCCGAACATAGCTACCCGGCGATGCCACTGGCGTGACAACCGGTACACCAGAGGTTCGTCCACTCTGGTCCTCTCGTACTAGGAGCAGATCCTCTCAAATTTCCAACGCCCACGGTAGATAGGGACCGAACTGTCTCACGACGTTCTAAACCCAGCTCGCGTACCTCTTTAAATGGCGAACAGCCATACCCTTGGGACCTGCTTCAGCCCCAGGATGAGATGAGCCGACATCGAGGTGCCAAACACCGCCGTCGATATGAACTCTTGGGCGGTATCAGCCTGTTATCCCCAGAGTACCTTTTATCCGTTGAGCGATGGCCCTTCCATACAGAACCACCGGATCACTAAGACCTACTTTCGTACCTGCTCGACTTGTGGGTCTCGCAGTTAAGCGCGCTTTTGCCTTTATACTCTACGCGTGATTTCCGACCACGCTGAGCGCACCTTCGTACTCCTCCGTTACTCTTTAGGAGGAGACCGCCCCAGTCAAACTACCCACCAGACATGGTCCTCGTCCCCGATCAGGGGACAGAGTTAGAACCTCAATATTACCAGGGTGGTATTTCAAGATTGGCTCCATGCAAACTAGCGTTCGCACTTCAAAGCCTCCCACCTATCCTACACAAGTAAGATCAAAGTTCAATGTCAAGCTGCAGTAAAGGTTCACGGGGTCTTTCCGTCTAGCCGCGGGTACACCGCATCTTCACGGCGATTTCGATTTCACTGAGCCTCTGCTGGAGACAGCGCCGCCATCATTATGCCATTCGTGCAGGTCGGAACTTACCCGACAAGGAATTTCGCTACCTTAGGACCGTTATAGTTACGGCCGCCGTTTACTGGGGCTTCGATCAAGAGCTTCGCTTACGCTAACCCCATCAATTAACCTTCCAGCACCGGGCAGGCATCACACCCTATACGTCCACTTTCGTGTTTGCAGAGTGCTATGTTTTTAATAAACAGTTGCAGCGGCCTGGTTTCTGCGACTGCCAACAGCTCAGGGAGCAAGTCCCGTCACCATCAGCAGCGTACCTTCTCCCGAAGTTACGGTACCATTTTGCCTAGTTCCTTCAGCAGAGTTCTCTCAAGCGCCTTGGTCTACTCGACCTGACCACCTGTGTCGGTTTAGGGTACGATTCCTGTGTAACTGTAGCTTAGAGACTTTTCCTGGAAGCTTGGTATCAGCCACTTCACTGTACAAGTACAGCTTGCTATCGACTCTCAGCATAGAGCACCCCGGATTTGCCTAAGATGCATGCCTACTGTCTTCCACCTGGACAACCAACGCCAGGCTGACTTAACCTTCTCCGTCCTCTCATCGCATTACACAGAAGTATTGGAATATTAACCAATTTCCCATCGATTACGCCTTTCGGCCTCACCTTAGGGGTCGACTCACCCAGCCCCGATTAACGTTGGACTGGAACCCTTGGTCTTTCGGCGAACGGGTTTTTCACCCGTTTTGTCGTTACTCACGTCAGCATTCGCACTTCTGATACCTCCAGCATACTTCTCAATACACCTTCATCGGCTTACAGAACGCTCCCCTACCACTTAACTTTAAAAGTTAAATCCGCAGCTTCGGTACTATATTTTAGCCCCGTTACATCTTCCGCGCAGGCCGACTCGACTAGTGAGCTATTACGCTTTCTTTAAAGGGTGGCTGCTTCTAAGCCAACCTCCTAGCTGTCTATGCCTTCCCACATCGTTTCCCACTTAATATAGATTTGGGGACCTTAGCTGGCGGTCTGGATTGTTTTCCTCTTGACTACGGACGTTAGCACCCGCAGTCTGTCTCCCGGATAGTACTCATAGGTATTCGGAGTTTGCATCGGTTTGGTAAGTCGGGATGACCCCCTAGCCGAAACAGTGCTCTACCCCCTATGGTATTCGTCCGAGGCGCTACCTAAATAGCTTTCGGGGAGAACCAGCTATCACCAGGCTTGATTAGCCTTTCACCCCTATCCACAAGTCATCCCCTGGCTTTTCAACGACAGTGGGTTCGGTCCTCCAGTTAGTGTTACCCAACCTTCAACCTGCTCATGGATAGATCGCCTGGTTTCGGGTCTATACCCAGCAACTATACGCCCTATTAAGACTCGGTTTCCCTACGGCTCCCCTATACGGTTAACCTCGCTACTGAATATAAGTCGCTGACCCATTATACAAAAGGTACGCAGTCACATAATAAATATGCTCCCACTGCTTGTATGCATGCGGTTTCAGGATCTATTTCACTCCCCTCACAGGGGTTCTTTTCGCCTTTCCCTCACGGTACTGGTTCACTATCGGTCAGTCAGGAGTATTTAGCCTTGGAGGATGGTCCCCCCATATTCAGACAAGGTTTCACGTGCCTCGCCCTACTCGTCATCATCAAGTGTGCACTTTCGTGTACGGGACTATCACCCTCTACGGTAGCTCTTCCCAGAGCTTTCCGCTAATACACACTCAACTTAATGGGCTCTTCCCAGGTCGCTCGCCGCTACTGTGGGAATCTCAATTGATTTCTTTTCCTAAGGGTACTGAGATGTTTCACTTCCCCTCGTTCGCCTCATAAACCTATGTATTCAGTTTATGATACCTACCTTACAGTAGGTGGGTTCCCCCATTCAGACATCTCCGGATCACAGGATATTTGCCGCCTCCCCGAAGCTTTTCGCAGGCTATCACGTCTTTCTTCGCCTCTGACTGCCAAGGCATCCACCACATGCACTTAATTACTTGACTATACAACCCCAAACAGTCGTCAATGCCTACAAGTAGCATTTTCAACTTTACAGTTTGAAGTACTGTGAATTTAATCACCATACAGCTTCAATCTAAATTCATATACCAAAACGCTTGATTCAGTTAATTTGCTAGTTCTCAATTCATTTAATTTAAACAATTACTTGTTTAAATAAACAATCGAGTGAACAATTTATTTCAGACTCAATATTTGCCAATCTGTTAATGAATAACTTAATATCTCGTCGATATCAAGCTAATGCTGTAATACTTAAATTACAGAACTTAATTATCTTGATTTACATCAAACTAATTAAATTCTATAAGCTAAATATGCTTTTACTTAGCCTCGCACATAAGGTGCGTGGTGGAGACTAACGGAGTCGAACCGTTGACCTCCTGCGTGCAAAGCAGGCGCTCTACCAACTAAGCTAAGTCCCCAGCTTAAATCATTATGTATCACCTGAGTTTGGTGGGTCTGACAAGACTTGAACTTGTGACCCCACGCTTATCAAGCGTGTGCTCTAACCAACTGAGCTACAGACCCTGAGAAATATAAAAAGAGATTATTTATCTCTTTTTATATTTCGCAAGGCAGCGCAGCGATTTTCGCTTCGTGTCTTACTCAACTTAAAAAGAGAAACTCTTTTCTAATCTTTCATTAGATACATCTTCTAGAAGAACAACTTGTTGTGGATTCTTACCGATCAGTCAACTTTTCGTTAAGGAGGTGATCCAGCCGCAGGTTCCCCTACGGCTACCTTGTTACGACTTCACCCCAGTCATCGGCCACACCGTGGTAACCGCCCTCTTTGCAGTTAGGCTAGCTACTTCTGGTGCAACAAACTCCCATGGTGTGACGGGCGGTGTGTACAAGGCCCGGGAACGTATTCACCGCGGCATTCTGATCCGCGATTACTAGCGATTCCGACTTCATGGAGTCGAGTTGCAGACTCCAATCCGGACTACGATCGGCTTTTTGAGATTAGCATCATATCGCTATGTAGCAACCCTTTGTACCGACCATTGTAGCACGTGTGTAGCCCTGGCCGTAAGGGCCATGATGACTTGACGTCGTCCCCGCCTTCCTCCAGTTTGTCACTGGCAGTATCCTTAAAGTTCCCGGCATTACCCGATGGCAAGTAAGGAAAAGGGTTGCGCTCGTTGCGGGACTTAACCCAACATCTCACGACACGAGCTGACGACAGCCATGCAGCACCTGTATGTAGATTCCCGAAGGCACCAATCCATCTCTGGAAAGTTTCTACTATGTCAAGGCCAGGTAAGGTTCTTCGCGTTGCATCGAATTAAACCACATGCTCCACCGCTTGTGCGGGCCCCCGTCAATTCATTTGAGTTTTAGTCTTGCGACCGTACTCCCCAGGCGGTCTACTTATCGCGTTAGCTGCGCCACTAAAGCCTCAAAGGCCCCAACGGCTAGTAGACATCGTTTACGGCATGGACTACCAGGGTATCTAATCCTGTTTGCTCCCCATGCTTTCGTACCTCAGCGTCAGTATTAGGCCAGATGGCTGCCTTCGCCATCGGTATTCCTCCAGATCTCTACGCATTTCACCGCTACACCTGGAATTCTACCATCCTCTCCCATACTCTAGCTAACCAGTATCGAATGCAATTCCCAAGTTAAGCTCGGGGATTTCACATTTGACTTAATTAGCCGCCTACGCACGCTTTACGCCCAGTAAATCCGATTAACGCTCGCACCCTCTGTATTACCGCGGCTGCTGGCACAGAGTTAGCCGGTGCTTATTCTGCGAGTAACGTCCACTCACCTTAGGTATTATCTAAGAGAGCCTCCTCCTCGCTTAAAGTGCTTTACAACAAAAATGCCTTCTTCACACACGCGGCATGGCTGGATCAGGGTTCCCCCCATTGTCCAATATTCCCCACTGCTGCCTCCCGTAGGAGTCTGGGCCGTGTCTCAGTCCCAGTGTGGCGGATCATCCTCTCAGACCCGCTACAGATCGTCGCCTTGGTAGGCCTTTACCCCACCAACTAGCTAATCCGACTTAGGCTCATCTATTAGCGCAAGGTCACAAGTGATCCCCTGCTTTCTCCCGTAGGACGTATGCGGTATTAGCGTCCCTTTCGAAACGTTGTCCCCCACTAATAGGCAGATTCCTAAGTATTACTCACCCGTCCGCCGCTATCTTATGTAGCAAGCTACATAAAACCGCTCGACTTGCATGTGTTAAGCCTGCCGCCAGCGTTCAATCTGAGCCATGATCAAACTCTTCAGTTAAAATCATTTTGTACCTTATTTTAGAATAGGTACCAATTCTTGCTCATCAATCGTACTGACTTAAATATTCTCAAATAAACTTCGAGTAATTTAAACCAATCAATCAATGAAATATTTTTCATCAACCAACCGGTAAAAATCCACACAAGTTGTTCTTCTATGTTCTTAATGATCTTCCTACTGATTCGTCACCAGCAAGCTAGGTCGGCCATTCTACTCTAAATCTCTTCAAAGTCAACTAGCAATTTCGATTATTTCTAAACTTATTCCTTCAAACCAAATATCAATTAAAACCCTTAAGTCCCAACTAACACCCTGTTTTTCAACAAGTTTTAATCTGCATCACCGCCGATGGATGTGCATTCTACAGCATTCACATACCAACGCAACCCC
>NZ_OANT01000024.1 GCF_900096995.1 Acinetobacter puyangensis | reverse complement strand
GTGCTTGAAACATTTATACAGGAGATAGTACCTCTATCTGATCAATTACAAGCAACCCTTAATCATGCACAAACAGCATTGCAGCAACAGCACCGTCATATTGCAGAAGGCATTTGGCGCAAGGTCGTGCCTGAACTTCCGCAGCTGCTTGAGCAGCATGCTATAACACAGGCAGTGGATACGGTATATGCAACGATTACTCAATGGCTGGAAGAGGTGTGTGCCCAACAAGTACAGCAGCATTTGGCAGATTATCGTGTAGAGATGCGTCATAAAATCCAGCTTAAACCGCATGCACAGATTGGCTATGAAACTATTTCAGGCATGGTCGTACATGATCGACTTTATGCCGAACTCTCTTGTCAGATTAATGAAACGATAAAAGACTATACAACCGAATTAGTTGATCAATGTGAACATCATTTGAAAAGCATTGAAAAGGATATTGAGCAGCTTAAGCATGTGATCTTGCGCTATAGCAAAGCCTTAAATGAAATTGCTTCCAGTTTAAGGCAAAAACAGTGAATTATCATATATAAAATATCTAAACAAACTTTTAGTGAATATTCTAATCCATTAACGGGATTATATTCTGGGCGGCAAAAACCTCCTGAATACAGGCCAATATCTTGGGAATATAATTGCTATGATCCATATTGCGTATGGCCAGCGAGATTGGGCTATACGCATCTGCATCGAGAATGGGAAGATACATCAGATTTTTCATCCCAATATCAAGGGCTGATTCCGGTACAATACAAATCCCTTCACCCGCAGCAACCAATCCCATCGCCAATTGAATCTCACGGGTTTCGGAGAACTTGCTGGGCATTAAACCCAAATCGGTAAAAATAGATTGAATAAAGGTCGAGAAATTTGGTTTTTGGGAAAGGGGATAAAGCAATATCGGCTCATCAACGATTTGGGACAGATAAATTCCAGAATCTATAAATTGATTAAGATGATGATTTTTGTGTATGGCTAGCTTTAAGCGCTCTTTACGCAACACGATTCGACGAATGGCGGGATCGCTGATTTTTAAACGGCCAAAGCCTAGATCTATTTTACCTTGTTTTAATGCATCGATTTGATCTTTGGTACCACATTCAATCAACTCAATATGAATTTCTGGATTTTTTTGTCGAAATAAATAAATAATTTCAGGTAACAGCCCATATAATAATGAACCGACATAACCAATGCGTACAGTATGGCTCACAGTCGCAATGCGTTTTGCCATAGATGACGCTTGTGCGGCATGGGTTAAAATTTGTACGGCATGTTCATAAAAAAATAATCCCGCTTCAGTGACTTTGGCAGGACGAGAACCGCGCTCAAACAGCAGGATCCCCAGTTCTTCTTCTAATTTTTGTATTTGACGGCTTAATGGTGGTTGTGCGATACATAATTTTTCAGCAGCTTTGGAAATACTTTGTTCTTCGACTACAGTAACGAAATAGCGTAAATGTCTTAATTCCACTTATATACCTTTTTAGTATGTAAAAATACCGAATAGTTTATCGTTTTCATTATCTCATTAATTTAAGGTATGTAAATAGCATTTACTGAAAGAAGATGGAACGATGTATAAAACGGTGGAAACTATTTTAGTGGATATACCAACCATCCGCCCCCACAAGCTTTCTGTGACCACTATGCAAACCCAAACACTGGTGTTGGTTAAAGTCACGACAGAAGATGGTGTGGTCGGCTGGGGTGAGGCAACCACCATCGGTGGTTTGAATTATGGCGAGGAAAGCCCAGAAAGTGTCAAAACCAATATCGACACTTATTTTGCTCCATTATTATTGTCAATTAAAACCCCACTCAATGTTGCACAGACTTTAAAACTGATTCGTAAAAGTATCAATGGTAATCGTTTTGCCAAATGTGCCATCCAAACGGCATTACTAGATATTCAGACCAAACGGCTGGGCATACCATTAAGTGAAGTGCTGGGTGGGCGTCTACGTGATCGCCTGCCCGTATTGTGGACACTGGCATCAGGCGATACCGAAAAAGATATCGCCGAAGCAAAAAAGATGATCGAATTAAAACGTCATAATATCTTTAAACTCAAGATCGGTTCTAACACGCTACAGCATGATGTCGATCATGTGATTGCGATTAAAAAAGCCTTGGGAGTGGATATCAGTATACGGGTTGATGTCAATCGTGCATGGTCGGAACTGGAATGTATCCAAGGTATTCAACAGTTACAAGATGGTGGCATTGATCTGGTCGAGCAGCCATGTGCCATTGAAAATACCGACGCACTGGCACGCCTAACAGCACGTTTTGCAGTAGCTATCATGGCCGATGAAGTATTGACTGGTCCTGATAGTGCCTATCGTATCGCCAAGCAACATGGCGCAGATGTATTTGCTGTGAAAGTTGAGCAGTCAGGCGGATTAATTGAGGCCTGTGACGTGGCGAAAATTGCCCGTCTGGCGGGGATTAGCCTATATGGCGGCACAATGCTGGAAGGACCAGTCGGTAGTATTGCCTCGGCACATGCTTTTAGTACCTTTGAAACGCTGGAATTTGGTACAGAATTGTTTGGCCCGTTACTGTTGACCCAAGATATCCTCAAAACTCCTTTGCAATATGAGAACTTTGAACTGGTGGTACCGCAGGGCCCTGGTCTGGGGATTGAGATCGATGAAGATAAAATTGAGCAATTACGCCGTCATTAAGCAAAAGGAAATCAGCGATGTTATTTCAAGTTCGTATGAATGTGCATATTCCACTGGATATGCCGATTGAGCAAGTCAATCAGATCAAGGCAGTAGAAAAAGCCTATTCACAGGATCTACAACGTCAGGGCAAATGGCGTCATATTTGGCGGATAACAGGGCAATATTCCAATATCAGCATCTTTGATGTGGAAAGTAATGAAGAATTGCATAACATTTTACAAGGTCTTCCACTTTATCCTTATATGACCATCGAAATCATGGCATTAAATCGTCATCCATCGTCTATCCGTGAAGATGATAGTTGATTTATCATGGCCTTAAATTGATATAAAACAGAATTATATCAATTATTTACATTTATTTATTGTTATCCAAAGGTTGATGCCATGATTGATAAAAGCCAAGCTTCTCTTTCGGAAGTATTATCTCAGATAAAAGATGGTGCAACCATCATGATAGGTGGCTTTGGCACAGCAGGACAACCTGCCGAGCTGATTGATGGCTTAATTGAGCTTGGTATCAAGGATCTGGTGATCGTTAATAATAATGCCGGTAATGGCGACTATGGTCTAGCCAACCTGTTAAAAACCGGTGCAGTCCGTAAAATCATTTGTTCTTTTCCACGTCAATCCGATTCTTGGGTATTTGATGAACTCTATCATGCTGGCAAAATCGAACTGGAACTGGTGCCGCAAGGCAATCTGGCCTGCCGTATTCAGGCTGCCGGTATGGGATTGGGTGCAGTATTTACCCCAACCGGTTTTGGTACATTATTGGCAGAAGGCAAGGAAACCCGTCATATTGATGGTAAGGACTATGTACTGGAATATCCGATTAAAGCTGATTTTGCCCTGATCAAAGCACAGCAAGGTGATCGTTGGGGCAATCTGGTGTATCGTAAATCAGCACGTAATTTTGGTCCGATTATGGCCATGGCTGCCGATGTCACCATTGCTCAAGTCTCAGAAGTGGTAGAACTGGGAGCACTTGATCCGGAACATATTATTACCCCGGGTATTTTTGTCCAGCATGTGCTGGCGGTTGGTACATCACAAGGTCAAGGAGAATAAAAATGAGCTATCAAAAATTAAGCCGTGACCAGATTGCGCAGCGTGTAGCACAAGATATTCCCGATGGCGCTTATGTCAATCTCGGTATTGGTTTACCCACCAAAATTGCCAGTTATTTACCGTCCGATAAAGATGTATTTTTACATTCCGAAAACGGGTTGCTGGCTTTTGGTCCACCGCCTGCCAAAGGTGAGGAAGATCCGGAATTGATCAATGCCGGCAAAGAGTTTGTCACCATGCTACAAGGTGGTTGTTTTTTTCATCATGGCGATTCCTTTGCCATGATGCGCGGTGGACACTTGGATATCGCAGTATTAGGTGCATTCCAGATTGCTGAAAATGGTGATTTGGCCAACTGGCATACTGGTGCTAAAGACGCCATTCCTGCGGTCGGTGGTGCCATGGATCTGGCCGTGGGTGCCAAGAAAGTGTTTATCACCACCGATCATGTCACCAAAAAAGGTGAAGCCAAAATTGTTAAGGAACTCAGCTATCCTGCAACAGGTCTAAAATGTGTGGATCGTATCTATACTGATTTGTGTGTGATTGATGTGACAAGTGATGGCTTAAAAGTGATTGAAAAAGTTGAAGGTTTGAGCTTTGACGAATTACAGTCATTGACTGGTGCAACACTAATTGATGCTACACAGCTTAATACGACACAAGGTTAAGGAAAACAGCATGTCTATATTAAAAAATGCCTACATTATTGATGCCATCCGTACCCCATTTGGCCGTTATGCCGGTGGACTTGCCCCAGTACGTGCTGATGATCTGGGTGCCATTCCAATTCAGGCATTGATTGCGCGTAATCCACAAGTCGATTGGCAACAGGTGGATGATGTCATTTATGGCTGTGCCAATCAGGCTGGTGAAGACAATCGTAATGTTGGACGCATGTCAGCTTTACTGGCAGGTTTACCGTATCAGGTGCCAGCAACCACCATTAATCGTTTATGTGGGTCATCACTGGATGCCATTGCCATTGCTGCTCGTGCCATCAAGGCTGGTGAAGCAGATTTAATGATTGCTGGTGGTGTAGAAAGTATGAGCCGTGCACCTTATGTGATGGGCAAATCGGACAGTGCTTATGGACGTAGCCAAAAGATTGAAGACACCACTATGGGCTGGCGTTTTATCAATCCGAAACTCAAAGAATTATATGGTGTGGATAGCATGCCGCAAACTGCCGAGAATGTAGCAGAACAATTTCAGATTAATCGTGCCGATCAGGACCTGTTTGCCTTAAACAGTCAACAACGCACAGCAGCAGCACAAGCCAAAGGCTATTTTAAGCAAGAAATTATCCCGGTCACGATTCCACAGCGTAAAGGTGATGCCATCGTGATTGATAGCGATGAGCATCCACGTGCTTCAACCACACTGGAAGGTTTAAGCAAACTCAAAGGTGTGGTTAAAGCCGACGGTACAGTGACTGCGGGTAATGCATCCGGGATTAATGATGGTGCAGCAGCGGTATTAATTGCTTCTGATCATGCAGTACAACATTATGGTTTAACACCAAGAGCACGCATTGTTGCAGCAACAACAGTGGGTGTAGAACCACGGATTATGGGATTTGCGCCAGCGCCTGCAATCAAAAAGTTATTAAAACAGGCTAATCTGACCTTGGATCAGATGGATGTGATTGAGCTGAATGAAGCCTTTGCAGCACAGTCCTTGGCAGTGACCCGTGATTTAGGATTGGCAGATGAAGATACACGTATCAATCCCAATGGTGGTGCGATTGCATTGGGTCATCCATTGGGTGCTTCGGGTGCCAGACTGGTCATTACTGCCTTAAACCAACTGGAACAGACGGGTGGAAAATATGGTTTGTGTTCGATGTGTATTGGTGTTGGTCAAGGTATTGCATTGATCATTGAGCGTATGGATGTCGATCATGTTGCTTCAGTTTAAGATTTAAAGGATACAAGACTATGCCAATTGCACAATTAAAAAATGTTGCATTGAATTATGAAACTTTTGG
>NZ_OANT01000025.1 GCF_900096995.1 Acinetobacter puyangensis | reverse complement strand
CACAGAATCAGGCACAACTTGATACCTTGCTCACCGAATTGACAGGTCTAAAGCAGCAATACGATTTGATCAATGATCAGCAAATTCCCTTATCAGAAGAGGTTTATCAAAAAACCTTACTGGGTTTTAAGGTCGGGAAATATTCAATTACTGATGTGCAACAAGCGAGTCAGCAATTGCAGCAACAACGCTTAAATAAGATACAGATACTCAAACGAGCATGGCAAACATCATTCGACGCTAAAAGCTTAGCTTTCGGTATTGACTCAAGTGTAATTACCTCACCTGATGCCATCATGCAAATCAACCAAAATTTATGGCAAACCACGCAACAACTTAATACCGTGCTAGGAGCAGAATAATGTCAGATCATCAAAAAAAATTGCAATGGTTCTGGGTGGCATTGGTTATTGTTGTGGTCACAGTTTTGGGCACATGGATTGTATCAAGCAAAGACAAAGGCGTATCTGCGGAACATGAACATGGCGAAGCTGGACACACGGAAAGCGAGGACAGTCACGCTGAAGAAGGGCATGCGGAGGAAGGACATGGCGAAGAGAGTGAACTTGAATTTTCTGCCAAACAATTGCTTGAATTTGGGGTGAAACTTGCGACAACGGAGAGGGGTACAGTTGTACAAACAGCTTCATTTCCGGCCAGACTGGTTGCAAATAGCGATCAACAAGCGCATGTCACCTCTACGTTTGCAGGTCGTGTTGATCGCGTATCTGTATCATTGGGACAGACGGTAAAACAAGGACAGGCTTTAGCAACTTTGTTTATTCCCGATCTGGTTGATCAGCAAGCCAATTTAAGTATTGCCCAAGAAAGTTTGACTTTGGCACAACAAGATTATCAACGTGAAAAACAATTGTATGAGCAGGGAATTTCGGCACGTCAAGATTATCAACGTGCTTATAATGCTTATCGTCAAGCACAAATTCAGGTACAGGCAGCAAGAAGTCGTTTAAATGCACTGGGTGCATCAAGTGGCAGCAATGGACGATATGTATTGACTGCACCACTTGGTGGTGTGATCAGCAGTAAAGACATCGTGGTCGGTGAGCAAGTCAGTTCAGATAAACAATTATTTGTGATTGATCAGCTGGATCAACTTTGGTTGGAATTTACTTTACCTCATGATACTCAAATGAATGTCATGCCAAATCAAGAAATTCAGTTTAAATCCTTACAAAGCAACAATCAGTTTAAAGCTGTTGTACAGGCATTAAGTAGCGAAGCAGATGCACAAACAGGCCGTTTGGTGGTACGTGCCAAGGTGATTACGCCTGCACAGGAATTACGTCCAAACCTTATGGTAAATGTTGCGCTAAATCGTGGCACGTCTGCATCGGTATTGCGTGTCAATAAGCAGGCAATTCAGGACATTGATGGTAAACCAGTGGTTTTTGTGGCACAGCAAGAACAGGACAAGATCCATGTGACACCAACTGCTGTGGTTTTAGGTGATTATTCCAGTGATGGGCAATGGGTAGAAATTAAATCTGGCTTGACTGAAAACCAACGCTATATCAGCCAAGGCAGTTTCCTGATGAAATCTGAAATGGAAAAAGGGGAAGCTGAACATGGACACTAAAGAACAGCTCAATCTGCCCCCAGCCGAAGGATTATTTGATCGACTGATTCAGTTCTCGATTCAGAATGCCATTTGGGTGATGTTGTTTGTGGTGGCTTGGATTGGCGTCGGGATTTATGCTTATAAAAATCTGGCGATTGATGCAGTGCCGGATATTACCAATGTTCAAGTGCAAATTAACAGTCAGGCCAATGGCTTTACTGCCTTGGAAGTTGAACAGCGCATTACCTATCCGATTGAAAATGCCATGTCGGGTATGCCCAATTTAGAACAAACGCGTTCAATTTCCCGTTATGGTTTGTCGCAAGTGACCATTATTTTTAAAGATGGCACCGATATATATTGGGCAAGGCAACTGATTAGTCAGCGTTTGCAGGAAGCTAAAAGCGAATTGCCTGATGCGATTGAACCACAAATGTCGCCCATTTCCACAGGCTTGGGTGAGATCTACCAATGGGTGATTAAAGCACAGCCGAATGCCAAAAAAGCAGATGGCACAGTCTATACCGCAATGGATTTACGTGAAATTCAGGATTGGATAGTGCGTCCGCAGTTACAGCGGGTCAAAGGTGTGGCCGAGGTCAATAGTATTGGTGGCTATAACAAAACCTTTGTGGTTGCGCCTGATTTAAATCGTTTGCAGCAATTACAAATTCCATTGTCAAGCTTGCAGGAGGTTCTGAGCAATAATAATGAAAACCGTGGCGCAGGCTTTATCGAGGAAAATGGTCAGCAGCTTACCGTGCGTGTACCGGGTACGTTGAATTCAATACAAGACATTGAAAATGTTAATGTCACGACCAAAAATGGTCTGCCAATTCGGGTGGCAGATGTGGCACAGGTATCGATAGGACATGATTTGCGTACCGGTGGTGCAACCTATAATGGTGAAGAAACGGTCCTCGGGATCGCCATGATGATGATGGGTGAAAACAGTAAAACTGTTGCACACGCCATTGATGTGAAAGTTAAAGAAATTCAGAAAACTTTACCCAAAGGTGTAGCGATTGAAACGGTTTATAACCGTAGTGATCTGGTCGATAAAGCCATCAAAACCGTGGCAAAAAATCTGATCGAAGGGGCGATTCTGGTTATTGTTATTCTGTTTATGTTTTTGGGTAACTTTCGTGCTGCCTTGATTACTGCATGCATTATTCCGTTGTCTATGCTGTTTACGCTGGCGGGTATGGCAGAACAAAAAGTCAGTGCAAATTTGATGAGTCTAGGGGCACTTGATTTCGGGATTATCATCGATGGTGCAGTGGTGATTGTTGAAAACTGTATCCGACGCTTGGCTGAGGCTCAACAACACAAAGGACGTATCCTGACACGCTCCGAACGCTTTAGTGAAGTGTTTTTGGCGGCAAAACAGGCACGTCGTCCACTGATTTTTGGTCAGATCATCATTATGGTGGTGTATTTACCGATTTTTGCGTTATCTGGTGTCGAGGCAAAATTATTTCATCCGATGGCCATTGCAGTGGTTTTGGCATTACTTGGTGCAATCATTTTATCCGTCACGTTTGTACCTGCGGCTGTGGCATTATTTGTCACAGGAGAAGTGAAGGAAAAAGAAAGTCGCTGGATGCAAAAGCTCAAAACTGGCTATGCACATGTGCTGGACTGGGCCTATGCCTCTAAATATCTGGTGGTGTCGATTGCTCTGGGTATTCTGATTCTAACCGGATTGCTCAGCACCCGCATAGGCAGCGAATTTTCACCGACCTTAAGTGAAGGTGATTTTGCCATACAATTGATGCGTGCACCTAGTACAGGGATTGAGGAATCATTACGTATTCAGGAAAGTGTAGAAAAACAGCTACTTCAAGCTTTTCCGGAAATTAAAGCCGTATTTGCCCGGACAGGCACGGCCGAAGTGGCAACCGATGTAATGCCACCGAATATTTCGGATGGTGTGGTTTTGCTTAAACCTCGGGCAGAGTGGCCGAATCCCAAACAAACCATCGACCAGTTGCGCAGTCGCATGTTGGCATTCGTCAATACCATTCCCGGCAATAACAGCGAGTTTTCTCAACCGATTGAACTGCGCTTCAACGAATTAATTTCGGGTATTCGTAGTGATGTCGGCGTCAAGATTTTTGGTGATGATCTACAGGTCCTCAATCAGGAAGCGGAAAAAATTGCGCAAACACTACGTTCGATTCCCGGTGCCAGCGAAGTTAAAATCGAACAAACTGATGGTTTACCGTTGCTGAATGTCGATGTCAATCATGCCTTGGCAGCACAATATGGCATATCGGTACGCGACGTTCAGGATCTGGTTGCAGCAAGTATCGGTGGACAAAGTGTTGGGCAAATCCTACAAGGGGATCGCCGTTTTGATTTTGTCATTCGTTTAAGTGACGACATGCGTAATCCGCAAAAATTGGCGATGTTACCGGTTCAATTGCCGAATGGTGGTTTAATTCAACTACAAGATATTGCCACGGTTGAGACTATCTTGGGTCTAAATCAGGTCAGTCGTGAGGATGGTAAACGTCGCGTCGTTGTTTCGGCAAATGTACGTGATCGTGATTTAGGTTCTTTTGTTGCCGAGATGCAGGACACTTTGGCACAGCAAAGTTTGCCAAGCGGTTATTGGCTCGGATATGGCGGTCAATTTGAAAATCTGGCATCGGCCAAAGCACGTATGCAAATTGTGATTCCTTTGGCGTTGATCATGATTTTCAGCTTATTGATGGCGGTATTTCATCGCTTTAAAGACAGTATCTTGGTATTTAGTAGTGTGCCATTTGCGCTGTCAGGTGGTTTGCTGGCGTTATGGCTACGTGATATTCCACTTTCGATGTCGGCAGGTGTTGGCTTTATTGCCTTATCAGGTGTGGCAGTATTAAACGGTTTGGTGATGTTGACCTTTATTAAAGAATTACGTGAACGTTATGATTTGCATTATGCAAC
>NZ_OANT01000027.1 GCF_900096995.1 Acinetobacter puyangensis | reverse complement strand
TTACGGCTGGATACCTATCATTATTGGGTTGTCTTACCGTGCTCATGATAACAATGCAATATTTCTGTGATTCCTGCTTGTATATGTTCCATAGTCCTAAACTTTATCCGAAATAGTTCACTTATCCAATTCTAAAAAGAGTATGTTTTCATACTTTTTAGGTATGTTAAATTATTATTATAATAGGGTGCCTGTAAAAATAGAATTGAACCAAAATTCTATTTAACTCAAGCCAAATTAAACTAAAATTTATATAATTTTCAAATTCTTGAGCATTAAAAATTTAACAATAAAAAATATCAAGTTAAAATCTATTTCTTATCTACTTAACAGCACGAACATAGCCATTGTTATCATAAAAGGAATATTTATGAGATAAAATAGATAAATTTATGGATAAAAAACTTAGAAAACAAGGATAGATTTAGAATCTAAAATCAGAGCGCTCAAAATTCTGTGTCAAATGCTTAATGATTGTTGCCAGCAATGATCTAATAGTAGATGCGATCACAACATATAAAATGCATTGGGAAATAAAAGCTTTATTTAGCTGTTTGAAAAGTAGAGGATTTAATTTAGAGGATACACATTTAACTGATCTGATGAAATTGAAGCGATTGTTATCGGTATTTACGATAGCATTTTGTTGGGCATATCGCATGGGCATTTGGCATGGGCATTTGGCATCATGATGAAGTTAAACAGATCAAGTTGAAGAAGCATGGTCGCTTGTAGAAGAGCTTGTTTAGAGTAGGCTTCAATTTAATTTTTGAGGGTTTAAAATGAGACTGTAAATAAAACTGTGTAAATGCTTAAACTATCCCTCAACGCTGTTGAAGGCAACACAGGTGTTTACCATGAAAGATGAAGCAATGCTGGCATTAGCAAAAGAATTTACCAAGAACTAAAAAACAGAAGCTGACCTGAATAATTTCAGTAAAGCCTTAAAGAAACTCACCGTTGAAACTGCACTCAATGCTGAACTGACTGATGAGAAGCACTGCTTCACAAGGGCTATGAGAAGAACCGTCCTCGCAGAGACAAAAATACAGTAATGGCTACAGGATATTTTAATTGCCTATGTAGATGGCTTAAAAGGCTTTCCTGATGCGATTAATACGGTCTACCCTGATACCCTTATCCAATTGTGTATTATTCATATGGTACGCAATAGCTTGAAGTATGTTAGTTGGAAAGATTATAAGGCGGTTACGGCTGATTTAAAGTGAATCTACCAGTCGGTATCAGGTTTCACATAGTAAATGCACCCTAAAATCTCATACGTTGAATCCGAATTGCATTCATAATTGCCAATAAAGATACACCCACATCTGCAAATACAGCTTCCCACATCGTTGCAACACCACCTGCGCCCAAAATCAAGACAATGGCCTTGACTGCGAATGCCAAAGTAATATTTTGCCAGACAATTTTTTTGGTCTGTTTTCCAATATGAATTGCAACTGGAATTTTTGATGGTTTATCATCTTGAATGACGATATCCGCAGTTTCAATCGTTGCATCACTGCCCAATCCACCCATTGCGATGCCAACATCGCTCAACGCCACGACTGGTGCATCATTGACACCATCTCCCACAAATGCCACAGTTTCGTTTCTGGCTTTAATTTCCTTAACCTTTGCCACTTTATCTTCTGGTAACAAGTCACCAAAAGCATGATTAATACCCAATTGTCTAGCCACATGCTGCACAACGGTATTTTTATCCCCACTTAACATGGTGGTTTGGACATGTAATGCTTTTAGTTGGTCAATTGTACTTTGGGCATCGGATTTGATTTCATCGGCAATCGTAATATATCCGACAAACTGATTGTCATAGGCAACTGCAATCGTAGTATAGATGATGGAGGCAGGGTCAATATCATAATCAACATCAAACTTCTTCATGAGTTTGAAATTGCCGACCAATAATATTTTATCTTCGACCGTCGCTTTTAAACCATGCCCTGCAATTTCTTCGGCTTCTTTCAATACAAAATTTAAAGTCAGTTCACCAACATGCTGATGAATCGCTGTCGCCACAGGATGAGTACTGAGTTTTTCTAAAGCACTGACCATTTGCAACATATGTGTTTGATCAATATTTCTATTAAATACTACTTCCTGTACTTTAAATACACCTTCTGTCATGGTGCCTGTTTTATCCATCACTACATTCTGAATATTGGCCAAAGTGTCTAAAAAGCTACTGCCCTTGACCAAAATACCGTTACGACTTGCTGCACCAATCCCACCAAAATACCCTAGCGGAATCGAAATCACCAATGCACATGGACATGAAATTACGAGGAAAACCAGCGCACGATATAACCATTCACTAAATTGATAATTCTGGACAAAGAAATATGGTAGCAAACTAATTGCGATTGCCAAGAGCACCACGATCGGCGTATAAATTCGGGCAAATTTACGAATAAATAATTCCGTCGGTGCTTTTTGCGTAGTGGCATTTTGCACCATTTCTAGAATTTTACTGAGTTTACTATCGCTATAAGCCGTCGTGACTTCAATTTCTGTCACAGTATTTAGGTTTATCATACCCGCCAATACCGCATCACCTTGATATTTGGTATCAGGTTTACTTTCACCGGTTAAAGCAGCCGTGTTAAAAGCGCCATTTTTCGAACGTAAAATCCCATCCAGACCAACTTTTTCACCCACTTTAAGCTGTAAAAGATCACCAATTTGTGCCTGTGCTGCGGGAATTGTCTGCACCTTGCCATCTTGAATTCGATTAACCTGATCAGGACGTTGATCAAGTAAAGCCTTGATATTATTTTGCGCACGAGAAACTGCGATGGTTTGAAAGATTTCGCCTACCGCATAAAACAACATCACAGCAACAGCTTCAGGATATTCGCCAATTGCAAAGGCGCCAACAGTAGCAATACCCATCAATAAAAATTCTGAAAACACATCACCGTTTTGGATACTCTCTACAGCTTCCTTAAGCACTGGCAATCCAACTGGCAAATACGCCACAATATAAAACATGCTGCGGATCCAGCCACTAAACCAAGTAGGCTGCACAAAATGATCTAGAATTAATGAGGTGGCCAGTAAAATAAATGAAACTAACACAGGTAAAAATAATTTAAATACGCCACCGTCTTGTTGTAATTCATGATGATGTCCATGTGCATCACCCTCTTCGTTGTGTGGTGATGGTTTTTTGAATTCGACTTCGGGTTCACAACAACAGTTCTGCTTCTTCTCGTGTTCGTGATGCTGGTGCATTTCTATACCTTATCCTTGAATCCATCCTACTGTCATATGCAGAACAATGGACTCATCTATATTTGTTCATTAAATAAATATAAAGCAAGTAGCAGAAATCCCTGCCAACCATAATGACTCAATCTGTTTCAATCCATACTCGTGACTAAAACAGATTAACTCCTGTTGTTTACGCCGCTTTTTTTGCTTCAGATTGATTCATCCAGCGATAGATCACAGGCAATAGAATCAATGTCAACAATGTTGACGATATAATCCCCCCAATCACCACCGTTGCAAGTGGACGTTGAACTTCTGAACCTGTCCCTGTTGCCAATGCCATCGGTACAAAACCAAACGAGGCTACACACGCAGTCATTAACACTGGACGTAGACGTAAAATTGCACCTTGCCAAGTTGCATAATGCAAATCATAACGTTCACGTAATTCTTTAATAAAGGTCAACATCACCAAACCGTTTAATACTGCCACACCTGATAAGGCAATAAA
>NZ_OANT01000028.1:1773-3214 GCF_900096995.1 Acinetobacter puyangensis | reverse complement strand
AACTAATTTTTCCGCATTTTCCTGAGAAAGGCCGGTAATTTCGACAAATAAATCCACGTCCAGCGTATAACCACCACTTGGCAGCATACCGATACCGACTTCTACAGAAGTTTTACTGGTTTCAAATGCTAATTTAAGTTGTTTCGCAACAACGGGGAGCGCATTGTCAAAACATGCTGCATAGCCCAAAGCAAAAAGCTGTTCGGGATTGGTCCCAACTTTATCAGTACCGGGTATGGCGAGATCAAAGCCTAGGCTACCATCGTCCAGTTGGGTATGACCTGAACGGCCGCCAGTTGCTGTTGCACGTGTTTTATAAAAAATTTTCATGTTGGTTTTCCTTGATCGTGGATAGGATTAATTAAATATGTCTTGAAGCGCAGTAAATTTTTGCTGGTAGGGCGCTCGTAGTCTTAAGTTTGACTCGCCCGATTCGCTTTGAATCACAACGGCTTTAGCATGGCTAAAACGACGAAAGCCGTGAATGCCATGATATGCACCAATACCAGAAGCACCTACACCACCAAATGGCAAATTTTCCACTAAAACATGCGTCATCACGTCATTGACAACCAATGCTCCAGATGTCGTTTGTGTCGCAAAGTGCTGTTGTGCCAATTTATCCTGTCCAAAATAATAGGCTGCTAGTGGACGAGGATGAGCGTTGATATAGTTAATCGCTTCTTCCATTGAGGTATAGGTTTTGATGGGTAGTAGCGGCCCAAAAATTTCTTCCTGCATAACCAGCATATCATCATGAACATCTAGTATTAACGTTGGCGCAATTTTTCGACTTGCAGTATCGGCAATGGTTTCATCAGTATTTAAGGTGATGATGGTTGCACCTTTGGATTTGGCATCTTCAATGAGTTTTAATAAACGCTGAAAATGACGTTCACTGATAATTGAGGTATAGTCATCATTGTCAAAGTAAGTTGGAAAAATGCTTTGCGTGAAAATTTTTGCATGTTCAATAAAATCGGCTTGTTGCTGTTTTGGCAATAATACATAATCTGGCGAGATACAGATTTGTCCGGCATTAAAGGTTTTGATGGTCAGAATCCGTTCAATGGCGGTATTCAAATCAAAATCCTCATGAATAACCACGGGTGATTTTCCACCTAATTCAAGCGTTACCGGTACAAGGTTTTCCGCAGCTGCACGCATTACCGAACGTCCGACATTGGTGCTACCAGTAAAAATTAAATGATCAAATGGCAATGCACTAAATGCAGCCCCGACTTCGGCATCACCGGTAATGACGTGTAATTCAGTTTCATCAAAATATTGTGGGACCAGTTGCGCCAATAACGCACTGGTTTTAGGCGTAAGTTCAGAGGGTTTAAGCAAGGCACGATTACCTGCGGCAAAAACACCTGCCAAAGGGCTAAATGCAAGATTTAATGGGAAATTCCATGGACTAATAATACCGACTACACCT
>NZ_OANT01000028.1:0-1115 GCF_900096995.1 Acinetobacter puyangensis | reverse complement strand
CGCTTCGCCAGTAACTGATTTGACATTTTTGAGTACAGCGGGCGCATGGCAAACCAAGGCAATCGGTTTATGTTCACGGTCAAATTGTTGAATCAGTTCAATGGATTGTTCATTATTCACCAAATCCCATAATGGACCGTGACCACCGGGATAAAATACTGCATCAAAATCATCTGCTTGAACTTGGGTTAAAAGTTTGGTATTGGCCAAAAGGTATTGTGCTTCGGCATCTTGACTAAAACGACGTGTTGAGTCAGTCTGGGAGTCGGGTTCATTGCTTTTAGGATCTAAAGGTGGTTGACCGCCTTTGGGTGAAGCCAGCGTAATTTCTGCGCCTGCATCTTTGAACACATAATAAGGCGCAGCAAATTCTTCGAGCCAAAATCCAGTTTTCAAACCTGTATTACCAAGTTGAGCGTGAGAGGTCAGTACAATTAATATTTTCATCATCCATATCCTAGCGTTTTAAAATCGGTTTTCAGTTTTGCGATTTAACATAAATTCGGTTGCTTGAAGCGCTTGGTACAAAGGCGTTTTATCTTTTTGTAATTTATATAGCAGGGCAGCACCGAGCCACATTTGATATAAGACTTGTGCCATAGCGGCGGCATCTGCCTCAACATGAATCGAACCATCTTGTTCACCATGCTGAATCAGTAGCGCAATCTGTTCAATTAAACGCTTTACACCCGCATCCATAATGAGGCGCATATCTTCAGACAGATCAGCGACTTCTGCGGCCAATTTGACAATCAGGCAATGTTCTGCCCAACCGCCTTTAATCGCCTCATCTTCAATCCACATATTGAAATAGCGTAAAATTTTGTGTTGGGCTGAATCAGTATTGTCCCAAAGCAAATTTAAACGCTGTTGATAATTGGCAATATAATGTTGTAACAATGCACAGCCGAAAGCCTCTTTGGATTCAAAATAATGATAAAAAGAGCCTTTCGGAACGCCACAATTTTTTAAAATTTCCTGTAATCCCACGCCGGCAAAACCTTTGTGTAATACCAATTCAAAACTGCTATCGAGTATATGCAGCCTTTTTTCTTCTGATTTTTTAGCCTGTAGTGTTGTCATCGATTATCACCATATAATTTATAAAGTAGACC
>NZ_OANT01000029.1 GCF_900096995.1 Acinetobacter puyangensis | reverse complement strand
ATTTCTTTGCATCTGGTGAACCACAGTTTGAATACGCTACTGAGCGAAAAGGTATTTTTGCAGAAAAGAAAAAATCACTTCCTGAAGTTGTTTTTCAATCTGAAGGAGTGAAACAAGATGATTAAGCTAGAAGGTACTGTGATCAACACGTTTCGTGTTGATGGTGGAACGAACAAAAAAGGCGAAGAATACGAAGCACGTGACAAGGTGCAATTGCTTGGTTCGTTGGAACTTCCAAACGGACAAGTCAAAAACGAATTAATTGATCTTACGGTTGAAGATTCACGCATTTATGACGCATTTAAAAACCAATTAATTAGCATCAGTTGCGGAGCGATGTCAGTCGGTCGCAACGTGATTTTTTATGTTCGTAAAGGTGCAAAACCTGTCTTAGCAGACCCTTTATAATTATTATTAAAAAACAGCAATTTACGAAGTAAATTAGCTGTTTTTTCTTTTACTTGATACTATTCACTAATTCGGGGACAAAAATTGGTGAAAATGACCAATAAAAAAGCCCATATTTCGGACACTTTGGCGGGTGATGAAATACAGGCTTGTGTATCAACTTTCGTTGATAACCATAACGATAGGATAACACGTCTTGCGGCGTTAAAAAATAGGGCAAAGCATCAAGAAAATCATTTATGGTCGATTGCTGCATTTGATACCGATAAAGACACCAAAGACAAGCGATTCTATCTCGCCAGTAAAGCTGCTCATAAATTAAATGAGTGCGGCAACTATCTGCTATTCAAAAATTATTATACTGTTGAAGAAATCAAACTGACTAAGATGCGTGTCTGTAATCAGCATCTTTTATGCCCTTTCTGTGCATCTATTCGAGCATCACGCTCTATACAACGTAATAATCCTAAAGTCGTCGAAATATTGCGTCAGAATCGCAAATTAAAGCCCGTATTGCTCACTTTAACCGTTTCCAATGGTTCAGACCTTGCTGAACGTCAAAAGCACCTTATGGACGCATTTAGAACGCTTATAAAGCGTCGTCAAGATTGGTTAAAAAAAGGTCGTGGTTATAACGAATTTTGCAAGTTATTAGGCGGTTTCTATTCCTATGAAAATACATACAACGAAAAAACAGGCGAATGGCATCCACATTTGCATATTTTTGGTGTCCTGGAGGAATGGATAGACCAGGAATCACTGTCTAAAACTTGGCATGAAATTACAGGCGATTCAATGATCGTGGACATTCGTCGAGTTAGAAAACATAAAGAATTAGGCTATGGCAAAGCGATAGCTGAAGTCTGTAAATATGCTCTTAAATTTGGTGATTTGTCCGTAGAAAAGACTTGGGAAGCGTATATGGTTCTTAAAGGTGATCGTAAAGTCGGATTACGACTTAGCGGTTCTTTTGGGTTATTACGTGGTGTCAAAATGGACGACGAAGCGACCACAGATGATGACTTGCAGGAAGATTTACCGTATTTGGAAATGCTCTATAAATTTGTCTTTGGAAAGCAGTCGTACTACGACCTAGTCGCACTTAAACAAATTGAGCCACAAGCGAAAATAGAACGAATGAGTGAGGATGACGAGCTTCGAGGACAGACCGAACGAGAAAGTGAGATAGAGCTAGGGGCGAAAACGGACGATGCGAGGAGCGGGAGGATTGCACCGAGGGCTCGCAGGGTGAACCGCACTGCACCGCAGCATGTCCGCAAGCACTGGCAAATATCGCCTTACGTCCGTGTTAGGACACGGACTAGAATCCGTCAATGGGACGGATTCTTATACAACATAGATTTATTACCTTATGTCGAAAATCGACTAACGAATTTTTTAACCGCTGGATAATTGAGGTTGCAACTCAATCACCCAGCTAACCACAACGATCTGAAAAGGAGATCATCATGGCTGTTGCACATACTACTGCTCTAACTCTTTTAGGCAAGTATATTTCTTTTAAAGCTGACGGTTTTTACCGTTATGGTGTTGTTCATTCTGTTATTTCAGAATTTGATGGAAAGCATCAGATTTGCATCAATTTTGAAGATTTTTATTTTTTATCCGATGTTGATGATCTTTCTATTTTAGGAGAATTTATATCATTCTGACGGCGTAAGCCTATCCTGCGATAGCAAAGTTCATTAGAAAATCTTTGATTTTCACAAGTCCGCTAACAAAGCGGACTTGTCGTTTTACTACTGGGAACGTCCCTAAACTCTAAACTGAAACGGCACGGAGTGTGCCGCTTAAGTGGGGTGTCTACCCCACGACAAAACACAATAAGCACATTCCTCACTCTGATTACCGCTTTTGCTCTTTGCGGTATTTGCATTCAAAAAGAATCTAATTTATAGTTATCAGACTTTTATAAAATCTTTAATGTGAGTTTAATATGTTATTTAAATCTATGGGAGTGGCTGCTGCTACTCATTCATCTGCTAGTAGTGAAGATTACAAGCCAGTCACTTTACGATTATCGGAAAGTGAAGTGCAGTTATATGATGCTATTGGTAAAACAATGGGCTTGAATCGTCAGGATTTCTTAGCCCATTTAATTCGTTCTAACTTTCAAAATGCTCTGTCTGAATTTTTGATTGGTTATATTAGTTCAGCTCCTGCAACTCCTATTGAGGAGTTGATTCATTCTCATGCTGAATCAGATGAAGTTAAGGCTCGTGTATCCGCTTTACTTCGTAGTATTAATTTTAAATTAATGGAGGAAGATGAAAAAGAAATGCAAGATTTCTTTGCATCTGGTGAACCACAGTTTGAATACGCTACTGAGCGAAAAGGTATTTTTGCAGAAAAGAAAAAATCACTTCCTGAAGTTGTTTTT
>NZ_OANT01000030.1 GCF_900096995.1 Acinetobacter puyangensis | reverse complement strand
TACCTGTATCAACACATACAGTGGTACACCTTCTTTCCAGTGTTTCACGCCCCATTCACCGATGGATTTACATTCCAGTAGCTGTACATCATCACACCCCACTACGGCATAATCCAGATTGGCCAGCATAAAGGCTTTGTCGGTATCAGCATGCTGTAACACCGCATTGACTTTTCTGACTTTATGACCGGTCTTATGCTGATAGTATCTGGCAATTAAGGGTTCCAGTTGTTGTCCCCAGTACAAAGGGGAATAGCTATTCTCTGTGGGTTGCTGCGCTGGACTTGGCATGCGCCCAGTTTTGAGCATCCACAGCTCCAACATGGATTGATGTGGATTGAGTCCACAGGCTGCGGCAGCATCACTACTGCCAATCCCTTGCTGACGTACTTTTAACCAGTCCTGACGGTTCATGCTTTTCGTGCTAATCAGTCGTTTGGCTCTGTTTGATAGAGAAGGTTGATTAATAGATGGTGGATTTAAAGTAGAAACAGAACTTGCAGGAATCATCGATGATAAATGACTGTTGCCTGCTAAAGATGGATGTGTGCTATTCATGAAATACTCCATATCGGTAAAAAATTAAAATTTCGGCATAAAAAAACCACATCTGGGGGAGATGTGGCAAAAGGAGGGTTGAGGGTGTAATAGATGCAGCTTAAGAAATAAACTGTAAAGCCTGTTGTAAACTGCGCTGTTTTAGATTGGCACCTGCCCCAAACCATGCTGAATCCAGTCGATGGTCACGACTCATGGCTCTGCGTTCATGGTCAATGTATTCAGTCATGGAACACAGTAAACCATAAGCAGTATTTTTAGCTGAGCTAAGTTCTGCACCCCGTCCCTGACCATTAAACATCTGCATCACTTTAGACATGGCTTTGCCATTGGGTTCGGATTTAGTGGCAGGGTTGTTGCTAGCATCCAGTTTGGCTTTATCCGCCACCTCCCGATAGAACTGAATAATGTTTTCTTCCTGATCGAGGATGCTTAGACTGCTATTGTTAAATACGGCATCAAAATAGACTGCGGCTTCACCCTGTGACACTTTACGCTGTGATAACTGTTTCATCTGGTACATGTGCTCATCCCATGCCTGTACCGAAACCCCGAGTTGTTGCTTAACCGCATCGGCATCAAATCGGGTACTGTGAGGCACTTTGACTACACCTGTATGGTTTGCCTGTCCCTGTAAGGCAATCGCCAGTGTGTTATTACATACCACACGGATCGAAGTAAATTGTGCCGTAGTAGCAAGCGTACCATCACAGGCAGTTGCCAGCAGAATATAACCATTACTAACATCCTTGCCCTTAAGTGCAGTACTTTGTCCTGTACGGGCCAGTGCCCAGAACTTCTTACCACCTTTGAGTACCCCTGCGGTTTCCAGTTCAAAGCCTGATTGCTCAGTTAGATCACGATAAAATTCCAATATCTCACGAGGCTGAACTTCCTGATAACGCTGACTAACCACGGATAACGGAGCATGGGTATCGGAACGATACAATACCCGTTGTTCTTCAAAAGGCATGATGATGTTTTGCCCCCTTGCATTCTGTGCCATATAACTGACATAAGAAGATTCAATCCGCCAATCCATGCCTGCTTGTTGTGCCCAGACTTCAATTGGCTGGTTTTGCGTGAGTTGATTTCCCAGACCATGCCAAGGGGTTTCACCGACATAGGCCATTTGTTCAAGTTGATGTGCCATTTTGTTTCTCCTTATTCTGATTAAATCCTGTTATTGAAAATCGCATTGGCAGTTGTGACAATGAAAATACGGGATAGGCTGCTGTGGCGCTTTGCTTGGTTGAATCAGGCTATCAATCAAACCGCCAACTACCGCACCCGCAAGTCCACCCAACAATGGTGATATTGCTGGAGGTAATGGCAATGATTTGGATAGGGTTGCGCCAATACCTGCACAAGTCATGGAGGATAGACTACTGTTGGTATTCGCTGGCTGTGGCATGACACGGCTTACTTGTTCGGAATAACAATAGGGACAGTTAATATTCATGGGAATACACCTCATTCAAATGATAAGGGCTTACCCTGTAGATAAGCCCTGTAAAAATTAAAATCTGTCATCAATACAGATTCAGGTTCATTTAGATGATGTGTATCTGTGATTTTTTGGGATCAATCGCTATCCGAAGCAACGCATGCCTTTTATCTTTGCCCGTAAATGCTGATCGTC
>NZ_OANT01000032.1 GCF_900096995.1 Acinetobacter puyangensis | reverse complement strand
CATCAAATGTTTGAATATCCATCTTGCTTCTCTCTTCCCTGCACATAAAATCAGGCCAGCGATCCTACCAGCCTGAATTTTGACTTTTAAATGAATGTTCTGGTTTTAAACAGCAAGACGTGGACGATCTACAACCTGATTATCCACACCTTCTACCAAACGAGTCAGTTTCAAATCAAATACCATTTCAGCAAATGGACCTTCAACATCATTGGCTTTAATTGCTTCAGGATCAGTATGCTCTACCGCTTCAATCACCAAACCTTCACGTGTTGCGTAAGCAAAGTCATCATAGGTATATGGATCACCCGCAACATTAATTTGCGTCGTCAATTTACGATGGCCATCCGCTGAAACGAAATAATGGATATGTGCAGGACGGTTACCATGACGGCCCAATTGGTTAAGCAACTGCTGCGTCGGGCCTTCAGGTGGACAACCATAGCCTGCCGGCAAAATCGTACGCACACGGTACTGACCATTTTCATCAGTAATAATGCTACGACGCATATTAAATGCTTTTTGCTCACCTGTCGGATCAAAGTGCGAATAAAACCCTTTGGTATTGGCGTGCCAGATTTCCACTTTCGCATGAGGCAATGGTTTGCCGTCTGCATCGTAAATTGTACCGTGTAGAATTAAAGTATGACCATTTGGATCGCTACCATCATCCATACGGGCATAACCTACTGATTCCGGAGCGCCTGCCACATACAGCGGGCCTTCGATGGTACGTGGCGTACTATTTTCGATGCCGAGTGCTGCATCTTCGGCATCCATACGTAGATCAAGGTAATGGTCAAAGCCCAGTCCCGGTGAAAGCAACCCTGCTTCCTGATTTGTACCGAGTTGATTAAGATAGGCAACCCCTGCCCAATATTCGTCAGAAGTAATATTTAGATCTTCAATGGCTTTATATAAATCTGAAAGAATACGATGAATAATCTGCTTAACACGTGGATTACCGCCTTCTTGTTCCAAACCACTGGCTAGACGTAGAAAATCTTGCACTTCCTGAGTATCGAATATTTTAATATCCATGGCTTTCTCCTTGAAATCGCCAAAATAAATAGATGACTGACATTCATTGTTAGCCATAATCACATGCCACTTCACAATTCAGCATTATCATTTTACGGCTGGATACCTATCATTATTGGGTTGTCTTACCGTGCTCATGATAACAATGCAATATTTCTGTGATTCCTGCTTGTATATGTTCCATAGT
>NZ_OANT01000033.1 GCF_900096995.1 Acinetobacter puyangensis | reverse complement strand
ATCATCATGGCTAAAGCCAAGTTTGAACGTAATAAACCACACGTAAACGTGGGAACTATTGGTCACGTTGACCATGGTAAAACAACTTTAACAGCTGCGATTGCAACCATCTGTGCAAAAACTTATGGCGGTGAAGCGAAAGACTATGCAGCAATCGACTCTGCGCCTGAAGAAAAAGCGCGTGGTATTACAATTAATACATCACACGTAGAATATGATTCTCCAGCACGTCACTACGCACACGTAGACTGCCCAGGACACGCCGACTATGTGAAAAACATGATCACTGGTGCTGCGCAAATGGACGGTGCAATCCTTGTATGCGCGGCAACCGATGGTCCAATGCCACAAACACGTGAACACATCCTGTTGTCTCGTCAGGTTGGTGTACCTTACATCATCGTATTCTTAAACAAATGCGACCTTGTAGATGACGAAGAGTTACTTGAACTGGTAGAAATGGAAGTACGTGAACTTCTTTCTGCTTATGACTTCCCTGGTGATGATACCCCTGTAATCCGTGGTTCAGCTTTGGCTGCATTAAATGGTGATGCAGGTCCTTACGGTGAAGAATCAGTACTTTCATTAGTTGCTGCACTTGACTCTTATATCCCAGAACCAGAACGCGCAATCGACAAAGCATTCTTGATGCCAATCGAAGATGTATTCTCAATCTCTGGTCGTGGTACTGTAGTAACAGGCCGTGTTGAGTCTGGTATCGTAAAAGTTGGTGAAGAAGTTGAAATCGTTGGTATTAAAGATACAGTTAAAACCACTGTAACCGGCGTTGAAATGTTCCGTAAATTGCTTGACGAAGGTCGTGCAGGCGAGAACTGTGGTGTACTTTTACGTGGTACAAAACGTGAAGATGTACAACGTGGTCAAGTATTGGCGAAACCAGGTACAATCAAACCGCATACCAAATTTGACGCAGAAGTATATGTGTTGTCAAAAGAAGAAGGTGGTCGTCATACCCCATTCTTAAATGGTTACCGTCCACAGTTCTACTTCCGTACTACGGATGTAACTGGTGCGATTCAATTACAAGACGGCGTTGAAATGGTTATGCCAGGTGACAACGTAGAAATGTCAGTTGAATTAATCCACCCAATCGCAATGGACCCAGGTCTGCGTTTTGCGATTCGTGAAGGTGGTCGTACTGTAGGTGCTGGTGTTGTTGCGAAAGTAACTGCATAATCA
>NZ_OANT01000034.1 GCF_900096995.1 Acinetobacter puyangensis | reverse complement strand
CGTTGCTGTTGCTGCAACGCTGTTCGTGCATGATTAAGGATTGCTTGTAATTGATCAGATAGAGGTACTATCTCCTGTATAAATGTTTCAAGCACTTGTTCTTGTAGATGATGTAAAAATATCTCTGCCGGTTTACGCTGCTTATAATGCAAAGCAGGCTCAATCATCTGCAACAGTGCCGCAAACAAACACTCAAAACCTGCCTCAATCATGGTCTGCTCATCCATTCCGGTTTGACGTGCCATCTGTGTCGACACTGATACGGGTGGCTTTAATACATCAGGATCCACTGCCATTTCCCGTAGTTTTTCTCCTGCACGAGCATACACATCGGTTTCCTGTAAGGCACGTTGTGACGAATTTTTATTACACAATACTGTGCAGATTTCACCATCGACCTCATCTTCTTCAATCTGATCGCTTCTGGTGATAATCGGAAACAAAAGTTTATGGCGTTTTAGTTCCCGTGCCAAAGTATCCAATTCCTGTACTTGTCCCGGTGAAGTCGAGCTACTTAACCATAACACACCATCAGCACTATCAATAAAACGCTGTGTCAATGCTGCATTCTCGGCTGTGGCTGAATGCAGACCCGGTGTATCCAACAGTACTAGTCGCTCTCCTAAGCATACGCCCTGCAATTGCGCTGTGGTTTCAGTTGCACCTTCACGCAATAGCATATCTGTATAATGAATTTTCTCATTTTGTACATAAAAATAGCGTACCACTTGGCCCTGTGTACGGAAACACTCCGCCAGAAGATTGCATAGCGAACTTTTACCTGCATTAAATTTGCCAAATACCAATAACATGACTTTATCACCAAAGGCATCGGCTAGGGACTGGGCCGCGCCTAGCTCAGTCCACTTAATTTCCCAAAGCTGAATCTCCTCTGCAATCTGCCTTTTCAGCAAAGTAATCTGCTTTGCCAAAGCAGATGTAGCCTGTAAAGCTTCCACCTTAAATTCTATGCTGGTTAATGCTATGGCGAAGTCGTTACGCCATTGCTGCATCTGGTCTAGAATGGAATGCAGATCAT
>NZ_OANT01000035.1 GCF_900096995.1 Acinetobacter puyangensis | reverse complement strand
CGGTGCTGTTGCTGCAATGCTGTTTGTGCATGATTAAGGGTTGCTTGTAATTGATCAGATAGAGGTACTATCTCCTGTATAAATGTTTCAAGCACCTGTTCCTGTAAATGATGTAAAAATATCTCTGCCGGTTTACGCTGCTTATAATGCAAAGCAGGCTCAATCATCTGCAACAGTGCAGTGAATAAACACTCAAAACCTGCCTCAATCATGGCCTGCTCATCCATTCCGGTTTGACGTGCCATCTGTGTCGACACCGATACAGGTTGCTTTAACAGCTGCACATCAAGCGCCATTTCTCGCAGCTTATCTTGGGCACGGGCATACACATCGGCTTCTTGAAGCGCGCGTTGTGATGGATGCTTATTACACAATACTGTGCAGATTTCTCCATCGACTTCATCTTCTTCAATCTGGTCACTACGTGTAATGATCGGAAACAAAGGCTTATGCCGTTTTAATTCCCTTGCCAGTGTATGCAGTTCCTGGACCTGACCCGGTGAGGTAGAACTACTGAGCCATAATACGCCATCGGCACTGTCAATAAAGCGCTGCGTCAATGCCGTATTTTCGGCTGTAGCAGAATGCAAACCCGGTGTATCCAACAGTACTAGTCGCTCTCCTAAGCATACGCCCTGCAATTGCGCTGTGGTTTCAGTTGCACCTTCACGCAATAGCATATCTTTATAATGAATTTGCTCATTTTGTACATAAAAATAGCGTACCACTTGGCCCTGTGTACGGAAACACTCCGCCAGAAGATTGCATAGCGAACTTTTGCCTGCATTAAATTTGCCAAATACCAATAACATGACTTTATCACCAAAGGCATCGGCTAGGGACTGAGTCGCACTTAGCTCAGTCCATTTAATTTCCCAAAGCTGAATCTGCTCTGCAATCTGTCTTTTCAGCAAAGTAATCTGCTCAGCCAAAGCAGATGTAGTCTGTAAAGCTTCCACCTTAAATTCTATGCTGGTTAATGCTATGGCGAAGTCGTTACGCCATTGCTGCATCTGGTCTAGAATGGAATGCAGATCAT